>NZ_JBQVQG010000007.1:29774-192474 GCF_052439685.1 Reyranella sp. | reverse complement strand
TGGGTAACAAAGCCCTCTTCTATCTATATTTGGCGCGCGCAACTCCTGTGGCTCTATTTTGCTTTTCCGCACCTGGTGTGCCGCGCTCCGTTGAAAAATTCTCGCGACTTAACCTCTTCCTACAAACGGCATCTTCGTGGCCATCACGGTCATGAACTGCACGTTGGCGTCGAGCGGCAGGCTGTCCATGTAGACGATGGCGTTGGCCACCGCGGAGACGTCCATGCGCGGCTCGGCGATGGTCGTGCCGTTGGGCTGCAGCACGCCCTTGGTCATGCGGTCGGTCATCGGCGATACGGCGTTGCCGATGTCGATCTGACCGCAGGCGATGTCGTAGGCGCGGCCGTCGAGCGACGTCGACTTGGTGAGGCCGGTGATGGCGTGCTTGGTCGACGTATAGGCCACCGAGAAGGGCCGTGGCGCGTGCGCCGAGATCGAGCCGTTGTTGATGATGCGGCCGCCGCGTGGCGTCTGGTCCTTCATGATCTTGATGGCTTCCTGGGTGCACAGGAACGGTCCGGTCAGGTTCGCCGCCAGGACGTTCAACCACGTCTCGTAGGGCAGCTCTTCGAGCGGCACGGGCGGGGCGCCGCCACCGGCATTGTTGAACACGAGATCGAGACGTCCCCAGGTCGCTTTCACCCTGGCGAACAGCGCCACGATGTCGTCGCGCTTGCTGACGTCGGTCGGCACGGCGAGCGCGTTCGGCGCATTGTTGCCGGCCATCGAGGCCGTCTCGTCCAGCGCATCCTTGCGGCGGCCCGCCAGCGCGACCTTGTAGCCGTTGTTTAGCAGGGCGAGCGCAGAGGCGCGGCCGATGCCGCTGCCCGCGCCGGTGACGACTGCGATTTTTCCACTCATGGGTTCGTTTCCTCCTCGAAGGAGCGGACCCTAGCAGACCGGCGCCCCGCTATTGAAGCGCGGTACGTTACGGCAGCGTCTGGATGTAGGCCCGCCAGCCGCCCAGCGACGTGATGTCCTTCGCGCCCTGCGTTGCGTGCGCCTCGCAGAGGAATCCGAGAACGTCAGTGCCGTCGGCCAGGCTCACCGTGCCGAGGCCGAGCGGGGCGGGGATGCGGCGCAGCAGGTCGCCGATCCGCTCGGCCGGCAGGCTCCAGACCTCCAGTTCGATCGCACCGCCGCCGTCGCTGACGCGCACCAGTCCTGGACGGTGGGGCGGGCCGCCCGGCAGGGCATAGAAGCGATAGGCCGGGGCGGTCCTGCCGGCACTCTGCAGGCGCCCGCCCAGTTCCAGAAGCTGGCGGTTCAGCGGAAGGCCGCTCATATGCGCACCGACCACGGCGATCGGGATACGATCCTCCGCAACGACGGGATCCTTCTCGGGCTGGGGCAGCCGGCTCATCGTCTTGCCGAGCGGCAAGGGCACCGTGCGTTGCCAGCGGGCGCCGAAGGCCAGCAGGGCGCGCTCGGCATTCGCAGGGGCGATCAGGGTGATGCCGAACGGCATGCCGTCGGGCCGGGAGCCCGCCGGCACGGCGAGCGCCGACAGGCCGAAGAAGTTCACGAAGTTGGTGTAGTGGCCGAGATGCGAGTTGTAGAGCACCGGCTCGCGTTCGAGGTCGGCCAGCGTGTAGACCGTGCCGGCGGTGGGCACGACGAGGAAATCGAGGTCTTTCATTTGCGCGAAGGCGCGCGCCTTGAGGTCGGCGAGGCGGTACTGGCCTTCGAAGGCATCGACGGCGCTGTACTCGAGGCCGCTGAGCACGATCTGTCGTGTCGTCGGCCAGACGCCCGCCGTGTCGTCGGCGCCCTCCATGAAGGCACCGACCGCCGCGGTGCGCTCGGCGACCCAGGGGCCGTTGTAAAGAAGCTGTGCGGCATCGCGGAACGGGGCGTAGTCGATCTCGACCGGCGTGCCGCCCAGTCCCTTCAGCCGCTCGATCGATTGTGCGTAGAGCGCGGCGTAGGCGGTATCGCCGAAGAACTCCGCGTCCTTCGGGGCAAGGATGCCGAAGCGGAAGGTCCGCCCGATGGCCGGTGTGATCCTCGGCTCGGCAACGACCGCGAGCACGGCGTCGGCATCGGCACACGAGAGCGCGAATACCGAGGTGCAGTCGAGCGAGCGGCAGGCCGGCACCATGCCTTCGTTGCTGAGCAGGCCCGGCGTCGGCTTGAGCCCGACGATGTTGTTGAAGCCGGCCGGCACGCGGCCCGATCCCGCCGTGTCGGTGCCCAGCGAGAAGCTGACGAGGCCGGACGAGACCGCAACCGCCGATCCCGAACTCGATCCGCCCGGGACGTACGAGGCGTCGAAGGGATTGCGCGGTACGCCATAGGGCGAGCGCACGCCCACCAGGCCGGTGGCGAACTGATCGAGGTTGGTCTTGCCGATCACGATCGCGCCGGCGTCGACGAGGCGCCGCACGACTTCGGCCGAGGTCTTGGCTTCGTAGGCAAAGCCCGGACAGGCCGCCGTCGTCACCATGCCGGCCACATCGAGATTGTCCTTCACCGCGAAGGGCACGCCATAGAGCGGCAGCTGCTCGATCTCGTCGCGCCGCGCGTCGAGCGCGGCAGCTTGTGCGCGCAGGTCGGCGTCGGAAGCGCGCGAGATCCAGACCTTGTCGTCGCCTGCCTTGGCGATGCGGTTCAGCACCTCGTCGATGGTCTGCCGTACGTCGAGCGTACCGGCGCGATAAGCGCCGAGCAGCGCGTGAACCCCGAGGTCGAGAAAAGCTGTCATGTGAGGGTTTTAGACAACCCATGCATTGAATGCAGCCTCCAGATTCGCGCAGGCATTGGCACGGTCCTTGCCTCCTTGGCCGAGCGGGAAACACGGAGGCGAGGGGGTGCCATGAAGCGTCGCTTGGCTGAAACGGTGGCCGGGCTGGCAATCCTGCAGGTTCTTCGGCAACTTCGGGCGGAACTGGGCGCGAGCTACCGGCTCATGCGCCGCGATCTCCATGTCCTCTGAAGAATGTCCTCTGAAGACCGTCATCCCGGTTGAATGAAAGAAGGAAGCGCATGGCCGAAGAGAAGCGTGACGTGGCGCGCATGGTCGAGGAGGGCGCGAAGACCGCAGGCCTCACGATCGCGCCCGAGTACCTCCCCAACGTGATCCTGAACGTCGAGCGTTCGCTGATGATCGCGCGACCGTTGCTCGACCTGGACCTCGAGGACGATCTGATGTCGGCGCCGGTGTTCCGGCCATGACCGATCCCCTGTCGAAGACCGCGACCGCGACGGAGATCGCGGGCGCCGTGATGAGCGGCAAGGTCAAGGCCGCTGCCGTGATCGACGCGACCCTGAAGCGCATCGAGGCGGCCGAGCCCACGATCAACGCCTTCACCGATGTGGTCGCCGCGCGGGCCCGCCAGCGTGCGGCGGAGATCGACGCCGGCCTGCATCGCGGGCCGCTGATCGGCGTGCCCTTCGCGGTGAAGAACCTGTTCGACATTGCCGGCCTGCCGACGCGCGCCGGCTCGAAGATCAACATCGACGGCCTCAAGGCCGCGCGCGATGGCGCGCTGGTGCGCAAGCTCGAAGCGGCCGGCGCGATCCTGGTCGGCGGCCTCAACATGGGTGAGTACGCCTACGACTTCACCGGCGAGAATGCCCACTACGGGCCGTCGCGCAATCCGCACGACCCGACGCGCATGTCGGGTGGCTCTTCCGGCGGCTCGGGAGCGGCGGTGGCGGCCGGAGAAGTCCCGCTGGCGCTGGGCTCCGACACCAACGGCTCGATCCGGGTTCCGTCCTCGCTGTGCGGCCTGTTCGGGCTGAAGCCGACCTATGGAAGGTTGAGCCGCGCCGGGTCCTTCCCCTTCGTGGATTCCTTCGACCATCTCGGTCCGATCGCTCGTTCGGCGGAGGACCTGGCACTTTCCTTCGACGCCATGCAGGGCTGGGATTCGGACGACCCGGTCTGCACAGACCGGGCAGTCGATCCGACCCTGCCGCGCCTGATCGAAGGCGTCGACGGGCTGCGCATCGCCATTGCCGGCGACTATTTCGCCAAAGGTGGCGAGCCCGAGGCGTTCGAGGCCGTGGCGACTGTTGCCAAGGCGCTGGGCGCAACAAGGACCGTCGTGCTGCCGCAGGCGGCCGCGGCGCGCGCGGCGGCGTATGTGATCACTGCCATCGAAGGCGCGCAGCTCCACCTGCCGCGGCTGCGGACGCGGCCGCAGGATTTCGATCCCGACACGCGCGAGCGCTTCATGGCCGGCGCCCTGCTGCCCGGCGCCTGGTACGTGAAGGCCCAGCGCTTCCGCCGCCAGTATCGCGCCCACGTGCTCAAGCTGTTCGAAGAGGTCGACGTGATTCTGGCGCCCGCGACGCCCTGCACGGCGCCGAAGCTCGGCCAGACGATGATGACGCTGGACGGCGTCGAGCTGGCCGTGCGGGCCAATCTCGGCATCTACACCCAGCCGATCTCCTTCATCGGCCTGCCGGTCGCCGTGGCCCCCTTGCAACGGCCCGGTAGCCTGCCGATCGGCGTGCAGCTGATCGCAAAGCCCTACAACGAACAGGCCGCGTTGCGCGTGGCCGCCCATTTGCAGAAGCTCGGCGTCGCCGCCGCGCCGCCTGCGTAAGGAGTATTCATGGAAATCAACATCCCGGAAGTCGTCGCCGAGGTGACGGCCGCGTTCAATCGCTACGAGGCGGCGCTGAACAGCAACGACGTGGAAGTGTTGGACGAGCTCTTCTGGAAGAGCCCGCACACGCTGCGCTACGGCGTCGGCGAGCAGCTCTATGGCCACGACCAGATCGCCGCCTTCCGCTCGGGCCGCAACCCGCAGTTCGTGCCGAACCGCGACCTGCTGAAACTCTGGATCGTCACCTACGGTCGCGACTTCGGCACGGCCAACTGCGAGTTCCAGCGCCACGGCGCGGCCAAGCCCGGCCGCCAGAGCCACACCTGGATGCGCACCCCCGAGGGCTGGCGCATCGTCGCCGCGCATGTCTCGCTGGTGGGCGAAGCGACCCCGATGAAGAGCTGATCGCGACAGTCGCAAGCTTGCCTTTCCAGGGCGCTTTGCTGTTACTTTCGTAGCGTGCCTTCGACAACGTCCCTGTTCGCGCGGCGATTGAGCCTGGTCGCGGCTGTTTTTGCTATGTCCGGCGCCGGGATGGCATGGGCTCAGACGTCGATACCCGAGGGCGGCGGTCGGCCGGAAGAGCAGTGGAAGGAGCACAATGTTCGGGGGCGTGGACCTGGGCATCCCGCCGATCGGCTGATCGAAAATCAGAAGGCGCTTGAGATTGCGAGACGAGGCCTCGAGCGGGAACCCGCGAGCATCGCCTGGTTAAATGCACTGTGGGTATCCTGCCTGGCCGTCGGCGAAGCGCAGGAAATGGTGGGCGAGCGGTCGGACGCCCTTGTGTCGTTGAACGAAGGAAAGGCGGTCGTAGAGCGTTTGGTCGAGATCGAGCCGGCGAACATACGTTGGCAGGAAGCGATGGCGATGTTCTGGTCGGCGATCGGCCTGGCCAGCATCCCCGACGAACAAGGGGAGGCAGCCTTGTCTGCGTTTGATGCCGAGCTGGCGATTCGCAGGCATCTCGCCGAGGCGGCGCCGTCAGACGCTCGCGCTCGGACCAATCTGATGTATTCACTGCATAATCTCGGCTCTGCGCAGATGAAGCGCGGCCGTTTCGCCGATGCGGAAGCTTCGTACCGAGAAGCCTTGGCGATTGCGGAGGAAGTGGGTGCGAAGGGCAATGCGCACCGGCAAGGGGACCTTTCTGCGATGTATGCTCGTGTCGGCGCGGCATTGTTGGCGCAGGGTGACGTGCAGGCGGCCCGGGAGTATTTCGACAAGAGTTTGATGATTGCAGAGCGGTTGGTGAGGGAAGACCAGAAAGATATTGGTCGGCTTCTCGCGCTTGGCGAAGTACAGGATTTCCTAGGGCGTACCTCTCTTCGCTGGGGCAATCTGGAGCAGGCCGTTCAGTCCTTCCGTGCCGCGCTTGCCACTCAGCAGCGCGTGCTCGCGTTGCATCCGCAGGATCCCGCGTGGCAGATGCGCGTCTCTAACAGTTTGCTTGCGCTGGGGATGGTGTTAGCGCGCCAAGGGCTTGCGGAGGAGGCGCGTGATGCGCTCAGGAGGGGCCGAGGCATCGTAGTTGAATTAGGCGCCTCGCCTGATTGGTTCGACGAGCAATTGTC
Organism: Reyranella sp.; assembly: GCF_052439685.1. Lineage (GTDB taxonomy): Bacteria > Pseudomonadota > Alphaproteobacteria > Reyranellales > Reyranellaceae > Reyranella. The sequence goes on along the minus strand of NZ_JBQVQG010000007.1, from coordinate 186,344 downwards.
GAAGTTGAACTGAAGGAAGTAACCTCTGTGCTCCGTCTTCTCCTGACCCACGCTCCGCTCGCGCGGCGGCAGTACTACGGGACCCGCGCCCTCACACGGCTGCAGGGGCTGGTCGAGGTCGTGCTGCATGAGGGCGAGGCGCCTCTCGATCCTCAGGGCGTGATCGGGATGGCGCGCGGTGTCGACTTCATCGTTGCCGATCGGGCGACGGCGATACCGGCGGTCGTGTTCGAGAGCCTGCCGGGACTTCGCGCGGTGATGCGCAGCGCCATCGACATTCGCAACATCGACGTGGACGCAGCGACGAAGGCGGGCGTGCTGGTGAATCACGCCGAGGCGGGCTTCGTCCCGTCTGTGGTCGAACTCACGCTGGGATTCCTGATCGATCTGTCGCGCGGAGTCACGCGAGCGGCGACGGCCTACCACGAGGGTGCGAAGCCCGAGATCAGGGTTGGCCGGCAGCTTGGCGGCGCCACCGTGGGTCTCATCGGCTACGGCCGGATCTCGCGCGCGCTGGCGCCGCTGCTGGCCCAGCTCGGCATGACGGTGCTGGTATCGGATCCCTATGCCCAGGTCGACGATCCGCGCTTCGTGAAGCTGCCGATGGAGGAGCTGCTTGCCAGGGCCGACTATGTAATCTGCCTCGCCATCGCCAGCGAAGAAACCGAGAACCTGCTCGATGCGGCGGCCTTCGCCCGCATGAAGCCGGCCGCCTTCTTCATCAACATGTCGCGCGGCAACCTGGTCGACGAGGGAGCGCTCGCGAAGGTCCTGACCGAGGGCCGCATTGCCGGTGCGGCCATGGATGTCGGCCGCGCGCCCGACCAGATGCCGTCGCCCGAGCTGGCATGCCTGCCCAACGTCATCGCCACGCCGCATATCGGCGGGTTGACGCCGCCCGCCAGCGAGAGCCAGGCGATGGACACGGTCCGCCAGGTCGAGGCGCTGGTGAAGGGCGAGGTGCCGCCCAGCGCGGTCAATCTTTCGAGCTGGACCCGTCGGGGTTGAAATGCCCTGTCGGGGGGCGCATGTGCTGTGAATGCGCACCCCGAAGGATCTGATCGCCGTCCATGTCCCGTCCGAGGATCTGGGGGACTACAACCTCACCCAGACCGGCTGGTATGCGATGGATGACGGCGGCCACGTCATCCTCGGCCCCTTCGAGAGCCTTGCCCAATGCGACGGGGCGATCCGCGACCGGCTGCAGCAACAGAAGTTGTGAGCCGCCGCGGATGGGCGGGCGCGGGCTCAGTTGCCCGGCCCGCGCTCCATCGAGAAGGGCTGCCAGCGCTGCAGCTGGGACTTCTCCAGCACCATCGGATTGACGCAGGCGCGCGGCCACCTGCCGCCCAGCACCAGAGCAAGCTCGGCGCCGACGCGACGCTTGCGTGCGGGATCGAAACGGCTCGAGGCCGAGGCGACGTGCGCCGTCAGGATGACATTGTCCATGCCGAGCAGCGGATTGTTGTGGCCGACCGGCTCGGTCTCCAGGACGTCGAGGCCGGCGCCGGCGATCCAGCCTTCCTGCAGCGCCTTGATCATCGCTGGTTCGTCCACGGTGGAACCACGGCCGGTGTTCACGAACAGCGCGGTCTTCTTCATCTGGCGGAAATGCTGTTCCTTCATCAGGTGATGGGCGTCCTTGGTCCCGGGCGCGTGCATGCTGACGATGTCGGAACGCTGCAGCAGCTCGTCGTAGCTGACCGGCTGGACGCCGTAGTCGGACATCACCAGCTCCTCGATATACGGATCGTAGGCCAGCATCTGGAAGCCGAACGGCGCGGCCCGCTTGGCGACGGCGCGAGCGACATGGCCGAATGAGATGAAGCCCAGGGTCATGCCCATGAGGCGCGGGAACTGGTAGAGATGCGGGCGGCCCTTGGCCCATTCGCCCTTGCGCACCATCTGGTCCTGCACCACCAGGCGACGCCAGCTCGCGAGGATCAGCGTCATGGCATGGTCGGCCACTTCCTCGATGAAGGTGTCGGGCACATTGGTGACCGGGATGCCGAGCTGGGTAGCCGCGTCCACATCGACTGAATCGACGCCGACGCTGCCCAGCGACACGACTTTCAGTTTCTTGCCCGCCTCGATCACCTTGGCGGTGATGCGCGGGCGACCCTTGCCGTAGATGGCGTCGGCATCGGCGACCGCCTTGATGAGCTCAGCCTCATCCCCCGAAACCTCGACGATTTCCGCGCCGATCGGGCCCAGTGTCTCCATTTCCAGCGAATGATCGGTTTTTCCCGGTCCCGTCGTCACGATCTTGAAACGCGCCACGTGTTGTCTCCTCCGTCGATTTGGCGGCACTCTATCGCAATCCAGCCGCCGTCCAACCTCGGTGAATGAACATGCCTGCGTCCAAGAATGTCCTGTTGATCGTCGTCGACCAGTGGCGCGGGCTGATGCTGCCCAAGCTCGGGGCGGACTATCTGAAGCTGCCCAATCTCGACCGGCTGTGTGCCGAAGGCGTCACCTTCCGCAATCATTTCACCCAGGCCGTGCCCTGCGGCCCGGCGCGCGCCAGCCTGCTGACGGGCCAGTACATGATGAATCACCGCGCGGTGCAGAACACGATTCCGCTGTCCTCGCGCTTCACCAACCTGGCGCACGAGCTGCGCCGCGGCGGCTACGATCCCGCGCTCGTTGGCTACACGACCACGACCCCCGATCCGCGTCAGACCGCACCCAACGATCCGCGCTTCTTCGTGCTGGGCGACATCATGGAGGGCTTCCATTCGGTTGGGGCGTTCGAGAACCGCGATGCTTATTTCGGCTGGGTCGCCAGCCGGGGCTTCGAGCTGCCGAAGACCCGCGAGGACATCTGGCTGCCGCAAGGCGCGCCAGGGGCCGGCGCGACGGGGCGACCGGCGGTCATTCCGAAGGAACTGTCGGATACGGCGTGGTTTACCGAGCGTGGGCTCGACTATCTGCGCGGCCGCGGCGGCAAGCCGTGGTTCCTGCATCTCGGCTACTATCGGCCGCATCCGCCCTTCATCGCGCCCGAGCCCTACAACAGCATGTATCGCCCAGAGGACATGCCGAAGCCGGTCCGTGCTTCGTCCGCGGTGGAAGAGGGCAAGCAGAACGAGCTGCTCGATTACTATGTGCGCAACATCAAGCAGGCGAGCTTCTTCCAGGACGGTCAGGCGCTCGGGTCGGACATGACCGAGGCCGAGGTGGCGCAGATGCGCGCCACCTATTGCGGCCTGATGACCGAGATCGACGATCATCTCGGCCGTGTCTTCGACTATCTGAAGGAGACCGGGCAGTGGGACGACACGTTGATCGTCTTCACCTGCGACCACGGCGAGCAGGGCGGTGACCATCACCTGCTGGGCAAGATCGGCTACTTCGACGAATCCTATCGCATCCCGATGGTCATCCGCGATCCGCGCGCCGAGGCAAACGGTACGCGTGGCACGATCGTCGATCGCTTCACCGAGACCATCGATACGATGCCGACCCTTCTCGAATGGATGGGGCTGCCGGTGCCGCGCCAGTGCGACGGGCGCTCGTTGCTGTCCTTCTGCGAAGGCGTCGTGCCGGACGACTGGCGGACGGAGGTCCACTACGAGTTCGACTTCCGCGACCTCCATTACACCAAGCCTGAATCGGCGCTGGGTGTGCCGATGGATAAATGCTCGCTGGCCGTCGTGCAGGACGAAAAGTTCAAGTACGTGCACTTCGCCGCACTGCCGCCGCTGCTGTTCGACCTCGCGAAGGACCCCGGCCAGTTCGTCAATTGCGCCGCCGATCCGGCCTATGCCGCGACGGTCGCCGACTATGCCCGCAAGATGCTGGACTGGCGGCTGGGCTATGCCGAGCGCACCCTCACCGGCTATCGCGCCACGCCGCAGGGGCTGGAGGTGCGCGCGGCCTGAGCCGGCGCTAAGCTCGGCGGTATGAAAGAGGAAACGTACCGCCGTCCTGCCGCGGGGCATCACCCGCCCAATCTCTCGCCGGCCTACAAGTCGACGGTCAGCCGATCGCCCTCGAAGCCGGCGATCGTGCTGCCGCACACTCTGTCGGAGATCACCGGGCCGCTGCTGAAGGAGGAGCGGCTCGATGCGGGCGAGAACGATCTCACGCGCCGGCGCATGGGCGAGCCCCTGGGCGAGCGCATAATCGTGCAGGGCCGCGTCCTCGACGAGGAGGGCCGGCCAGTGCCCGAGGCCCTGGTCGAGATCTGGCAGTGCAATGCCGCCGGCCGCTACCACCATCCCGGCGACCAGCACGACGCGCCGCTCGATCCGAATTTCTATGGCGGCGGTCGCGCCCGCGCCGATGCCGACGGCAACTACAGGTTCATCACCATCAAGCCCGGCGCCTATCCGTGGGGCAATCACCACAATGCCTGGCGGCCGGCGCATATCCATTTCTCGCTGTTCGGGCCGGCCTTCGCCACGCGCCTGATCACGCAGATGTATTTTCCGAACGATCCGCTGCTGGCCTTCGATCCGATCTACAACTCGGTGCCCGAAGGCGCCCGGGAGCGGCTGCAGGCTGCCTTCGACATGGATGCGACGCAGCCGGCCTGGGCGCTCGCCTATCGCTTCGACATCGTGCTGCGCGGCCGTGACGCTACGCCGATGGAGAACCCATGAGCCGCGCGCTGACGCCGTCGCAGACGATCGGTCCGTTCTATTTCGGCACGGTCACCAATGCCTATCGCCAGGACCTGGCGGGGCCCGGCGTTGCGGGGGAGAAGATCGCGATCGCGCTCACTCTCCACGATGCCGAGGGCGCAATCGTGCCGGACGGCCTGCTCGAGATCTGGCAGGCCAACAGCCACGGCCGCTACAATCACCCGGAGGATCGCCGCAACCTGCCCCTGAATGCCGGCTTCGAAGGTTTTGGTCGCGCGTCGACCGACACGACGGGCTGCGCGCGCTTCGGCACGGTGAAGCCCGGTCGCGTGCCGTGGCCGGCGGGCGGCCTGCAGGCGGCGCACATCAACGTCTCGGTGTTCGCGCGCGGTGTCCTCAATCGCCTCGCGACTCGGCTCTATTTCGAAGGCGATCCAGCGCTGGGCGAAGACCCGGTTCTCGCATTGGTCGAGCCGGCGCGTCGCGCAACGCTGATCGCGACCCGCGATGATGCAGGTGTCTGGCGACTGCCCCTCTATCTGGGTGGCGCACACGAAACCGTCTTCTTCGACTGCTGAGCGCATGGCTGGCCGTCTCGTCAATGCATTGGGCTCGTCATCTGCGACGGCGGAAGCCTTTTCCGACACAGCCACCCTGCGCCACATGCTGCGCTTCGAAGCGGCGCTTGCCATGGCAACGGCGGCGGCCGGTCTGATCCCGAAGCGTGCGGCCTCCGTGATCGTGACGGCGTGCGACGCCTCGCTTTACGATCCGGCACCGCTCGGCGAGGCGGCGCGCAGGACGGCGACGCTGACCGTGCCTCTGGTGAAGGCGTTGACCCAGGAAGTCGCGCGGCGTGACCCCAAGGCCGCGGACTATGTCCATTGGGGCGCGACCAGCCAGGATGTCCTCGACACCGCGATGGTGCTGCAACTCGGCGAGGCGGTGCCGCCGCTCCTGAAGGCGCTCGACGGCATCGTCTCGGCCTTTGCGCGTCTGGCCAGGAAACATCGTACAACGCCGATGCTGGGCCGCACCTTGCTGCAGCCGGCGACGCCACTGGCTCTTGGGCAGAAGATCTCCGGCTGGGCCTCCGACATCGACCGCGCTCGGCGGCGCCTCGGCGAGAGTTTCGGTGAAACGCAGATCGTGCAATTCGGCGGCGCCTCGGGAAGTTTGACGGCGCTGGGACCGGAGGCCGAGCCGGTCATGAAGGTGCTGGCCAAACAGCTGAAGCTCGCGCTGCCGCCGGGCCCGTGGTTTACGCAGCGCGTCCGTGTTGCGGCCTTCGCGCAGGATTGCGCCCTGGTCGTCGGGGCGCTGGCCAAGGCCTCGCGCGACATCGCGCTGATGATGCAGTTCGAAGTCGGCGAGGCTTCCGAGCCATCGGGGCCCGGCCGCGGCAGTTCCTCGACCATGCCGCACAAGCGCAATCCGGTCGGCGCAGCCCTCGTGCTCTCGGCCGCGACGCGGGCGCCGATGCTGGCGGCAACCATCGTCTCGGCAATGCCTCAGGAACACGAGCGTGCACTGGGCGGCTGGCAGGCTGAATGGCCGACGCTCGCGTCGCTCGTCGAAGCATTGGGATCGGCCGTCGAGGTGATGGCAGAGGTCGCGTCGGGCCTCACCATCGATTCCGACGCTCTGCTGGCCAACATGGACGCCGCCGAGGCCGCCGTCCTGGCCGAGCGCGCGACGTTCCTGCTCGCCCGAACGATGGGCAAGCGGGAGGCGCATGCCCTGGTCGAGCAGGCGCTCGCCAAGGGCGGATCCTTCGCCCAGGCGCTCGGTCGGCTCGAAACCGAGCTGGCCGACCGGGCGGCTCTCCTCGGCTACTCGCCTGAATTCGTCGATCGACTGCTGGCGGACCTGAAGCGGAGGTAACGGCCGGGCGGTGCTGCCCACTCTGGCACGGGAGTCGCATGCCCATGGCAGGCATTTCCCCGTCAGGAGGCGACCATGAAGCTCTCGCGCCGTTCGTTGTTGGCTGGAACGACAGCGCTTTCCCTGCCACGGGTTGCCTGGGCGCAGGAAAGGGTCGTTCGCTACGGCATCCCGATGACCGACATCCCGCTCACCACGGGGCAGCCGGATCGCGGCGCCAACGCGTATCAGTATACCGGTCTCACCCTCTACGACCCGTTGATCGCCTGGGAACTCGACGTGTCGGACCGGCCGGGCAAGATGATCCCGGGCCTCGCGACCGAGTGGAAGGTCAGCGACGCCGACAAGACACTGTGGCTCTTCAAGCTGCGGGAAGGCGTGAAATTCCATGACGGATCGCCCTTCGATGCAGATGCCGTGATCTGGAACTTCGAGAAGATATTCAACAAGGAGGCGCCGCAGTTCGACCAGCGCCAGGCTGCCCAGGTGCGCCCGCGCCTGCCCAGCATGGCCAGCTATCGCAAGACCGGCCCAATGGAAGTCGAGATCAAGACCAAGTCCGTCGACTCGCTCTTCCCCTATCAATTGCTGTGGTTCCTGGTCTCCAGCCCGGCCCAGTGGGAGAGCGTCGGCCGGGACTGGAACAAGTTCGCCTCTGCGCCCGCGGGCACCGGTCCCTTCAAGCTCGCCCGGCTGGTGCCGCGGGAGCGGGCCGAACTCGTGAAGAACGAGGGGCACTGGAACCCCAAGCGTCAGCCCAAGGTCGATCGCATCGTCCTGATCTGCGCGCCCGAGGATTCCGGCCGAAGCGCGGCGCTTCTATCGGGTGCCTTCGACATGATCGATGCGCCAGGGCCCGACATGATCGACCGCCTGAAGCAGAGCGGCGCGCGCATCAGCACCAACGTCACGCCGCATGTCTTCAACTACCATCCGTCGCTGGTCGAGGGCTCGCCCTGGACAGACGTCAGGGTGCGCAAGGCGGCCAATCTCGCGATCGACCGCGACGCGATCGTGAAGCTGCTCAACGGGCTCGTGCAGCCGGCCTATGGCGAGGTCGACCGGACGAGCCCGTGGTTCGGCAAGCCCGGCTTCGAGATCAAGTATGCGCCCGATGCGGCGCGCAAGCTGATGACCGAGGCGGGCTACGGCAAGGCCAATCCGATGAAGGCCAGGATCACCATCCAGGCGGGTGGCACCAACCAGATGGTGAACGAGGCCATCCAGGAGATGATGAAGGAGAGCTTTATCGCTATCGACTTCAAGCCGGTCGAACTCGAAGCGCTGATGACTGGCTGGCGCAGCGGTGCCAAGGCGGACGTGAACAAGGACGTGACGGCAATCAACGTCACCCACGTCACCTCCGATCCCTTCTATGCGGTGAATCGCTTCTTCGCGTCCGACCAGGTGGCACCGGTCGGCGTCAACTGGAGCAGCTACAAGAATGCGGACGTCGACCGGCTGGTCGTCGAACTTCAGAACACGTTCGACACCGCAAAGCAGGACGCCCTGGCCGCCCAGATCCATGCCAAGGCCGTGGACGATGCCGTGATGATCTGGGTCTATCACGACAGGACACCGCGCGCCCTGTCGTCCCGGATCAAGTCGTACACCCAGGCGCAAAGCTGGTTCCAGGACCTGGCGTTGGTGGCGATGTAACGATTGCAAAGGCCCGTCGTCTCGACCGGAGCACCGAAGGTGCGGAGCGGAGAGACCTTCGCGCCACCAAAAGCTGGCAATTCGTGGAGAGAAGATCTCTCCACTCCGCGCTCCGGTCGAGATGACGGAGATTTTGTTAGACGTACACCACCTTCAGGATCTCGATCTCTTCCTCGCCACCGGGCGTGTTCATGCGGACGGCGTCGCCCTCGTGGGCGCGCATGACGGCACGGGCGATGGGCGAAATCCAGCTGACATGGCCGCGGCCGGGATCGACCTCGTCGACGCCGACGATCTTGACCGTGCGTTCCTCGTCCTTCGAATTGACGTAGGTCACGGTGGCGCCGAAGAATACCTGGTCAGTCTTGGGCCGCTTGGCTGGATCGACGACTTCGGAGCGTTCCAGCCGCTTGCTGAGGAAGCGGATGCGGCGGTCGATCTCGCGCAGCCGCTTCTTGCCGTAGAGATAGTCGCCGTTCTCCGAGCGGTCGCCGTTGGCGGCGGCCCACGACACGACCTGCACGACCTCGGGTCGCTCCTTGCGCATGAGCGTCATCAGCTCCTCGCGCATGCGCTCGAAGCCCTGCGGGGTCATGTAGTTCTTGGCGCCGGGAGGCAAGCCGCCGACATCGTCGGGCAGGTCGTCCTCGTCGCCGTCGTCGCTTTCCTTGGTGAAGGCCTTGCTCATTTCAATCCTTAATCTATCAAGTCGGGGCCGATGACCACCAGTCTCTCCCCCCGCATGCAGCGCGCCTCCGGCGAAAGCCGGGTCACCTTCGACCTGCGGGATGGCAAGACACGCCTGGGCGATCTCTATCAACGCGACCCCTGCCGGGTTTTGTTCCCGAAACCCGAGCCGGGCGAACCGCCGCAGGCCGTGATGATCACGACGTCGGGCGGCGTGACGGGCGGCGATGCCCTCAGGATGTCGGTCGAGATCGGACCCGGAGCGGAGGCGCTCGCGACCACGCAGGCGGCCGAGAAGATCTATCGGGCCTCGCGGGGTAGCGCTCCGTGCACGATCGACGTCGACGTGCGGGTGGCCGAGGGCGCGGCGCTCGATTGGCTGCCGCAGGAGACCATCGTTTTCGAGGGCGCGCGCTTGAAGCGCCGGACGGTGGCCGAAGTGGTCGAGGGCGGTTCGCTGCTCGCCTGCGAGATGGTGGTCCTTGGCCGCGGCGCCTCGGGCGAACGCTTCACCTCGGGCCTGCTGCTCGACGCCTGGTCGGTGCGCCGCCCCGGTCGTCTGATCTGGACCGATACGCTGCGCGTCGAAGGCGAGACACCGGACGGCGCTGGTTTCGGAACCGCCAATGCGCTGGCCACCGTGATCGGCGTGTGGGATGCGCCCCAACCGCATTTCGAGAAGGCGCGCGCCCTGCTCGACGCTGCAGTTGAGGTGCGGGCCGGCGTCACCGTGGTGAACGGCATCCTGGTCGCGCGCGTGCTGGGCGAGGCGACCGCGGTGCGCCATGCGACGATCCGGTTTCTGACCGAGTTTCGCGGCCGTCGCCTGCCGCGTGTTTGGCATGTTTGATGCAAATCCGGTCGCGCTATAGTCGGGACCAACCGGCAGGGGGAAACGGTCGATGAATCTGACGCCGCGCGAGAAGGACAAGCTTCTGGTGGCCATGGCCGCCATCGTGGCGCGCCGGCGCCTTGAGCGCGGCGTGAAGCTCAACTTTCCCGAGGCCGTGGCGCTGATCACCGACTTCGTCGTCGAGGGCGCGCGCGACGGCCGCTCGGTCGCCGACCTGATGCGCGACGGGGCACACGTGATCTCGCGCGCCCAGGTCATGGACGGCATCGCCGACATGCTGGCCGAGATTCAGGTTGAGGCGACCTTTCCGGACGGCACCAAGCTCGTCACCGTCCACGCGCCGATTCGCTGAGGAGAAGACGCCATGATTCCAGGTGAGATCCTCCCGGCCGACGGCGAGCTCGAACTCAATAAGGGCCGCAACCCGATCACGGTCGAGGTCGCCAATACCGGCGACCGGCCCATCCAGGTCGGCAGCCACTATCATTTCTTCGAGACCAACGACGCGCTGAAGTTCGACCGCAAGCGGACCAAAGGCATGCGGCTCGACATTGCTGCCGGTACCGCCGTGCGCTTCGAGCCCGGCCAGTCGCGCACCGTGCGGCTGACGCCCTACATGGGCGGCCGCGAGAGCCATGGTTTCCAGGGACGGGTTGGCGGCAAGCTGGGGCCCATCGCCAAGGTCGGTCCGTCCAACGAAGGGCCGACCCGCATCTCGCGCTCGGCCTATGTCCACATGTTCGGTCCGACCGTCGGGGACAAGGTCCGGCTAGCCGATACCGAACTCTTCATCGAGGTCGAGAAGGACCACACGATCTACGGCGAGGAGGTGAAGTTCGGCGGCGGCAAGGTGATCCGCGACGGCATGGGCCAGAGCCAGAAGACGCGGGCCCAGGGCGCGGTCGACACGGTCATCACCAACGCCCTGATCGTCGATCACTGGGGGATCGTGAAGGCCGATATCGGCCTCAAGGACGGGGTGATCGTCGCCATCGGCAAGGCCGGCAATCCCGACGTCCAGCCGGGCGTCGACATCGTCATCGGTCCCGGCACCGAGGCGATCGCGGCCGAGGGCAAGATCATTACCGCGGGCGGTATCGACTGCCATATCCACTTCATCTGCCCGCAGCAGATCGACGACGCGCTCTACAGCGGCGTCACGACGATGATGGGCGGCGGCACCGGCCCGGCCCACGGCACGCTTGCCACGACGGTCACGCCCGGCCCCTGGCACATGGGCCGCATGCTGCAGGCCGCCGAAGGCCTGCCGATGAATCTCGGCTTCTTCGGCAAGGGCAACACCAGCAAGCCGGCCGGCCTCAAGGAGCAGATCGAGGGCGGCGCCTGCGGGCTCAAGCTGCACGAGGACTGGGGCACCACGCCGGCGGCCATCGACAACTGCCTGAGCGTCGCCGACCGCTACGACGTCCAGGTCGCGATCCATACCGATACGCTGAACGAGTCGGGCTTCGTCGAGACGACGCGCGCCGCCTTCAAGGGCCGCACCATCGCGACCTTCCACACGGAAGGCGCCGGTGGCGGCCATGCGCCCGACATCATCCGGCTCGCGGGCGAGAAGAACGTCCTGCCCAGCTCGACCAATCCGACGATGCCCTACACGGTGAACACCGTGGACGAGCATCTCGACATGCTGATGGTCTGCCATCATCTCGATGCCGCTATCCCCGAGGACGTGGCCTTTGCGGAGAGCCGCATCCGCAAGGAGACCATCGCTGCGGAGGACATCCTCCACGACATCGGCGCCTTCTCCATGATGTCGTCGGACAGCCAGGCGATGGGCCGGGTCGGCGAGGTCGTGATCCGCACCTGGCAGACCGCCGACAAGATGAAGAAGCAGCGTGGCCGCCTGAAGGAAGAGACCGGCGACAACGACAATTTCCGCGTCAAGCGCTACGTCGCCAAGTACACGATCAACCCGGCCATCACCCACGGCATTGCCAAGCATGTCGGTTCGGTCGAGGTCGGCAAGCGCGCCGATCTCGTGATGTGGTCGCCGGCCTTCTTCGGCGCCAAGCCCGACATGGTGCTGATCGGCGGCTCCATCATCGCTGCCCCCATGGGCGATCCCAATGCGTCGATCCCGACGCCGCAGCCGGTTCACTACCGGCCGATGTTCGGTGCCTTTGGCCGCAGCCTGGTGACCAGCCCGGTGCTGTTCGTATCCCAGGCCGCCATCAGGAAGGGTATCGCCGAGAAGTGGGGCCTCACCCGCTCGCTGCTGCCGGTAAAGGGCACGCGCAAGATCGGCAAGAAGAACATGATCCACAACTCGACCTGCCCGAAGATCGACGTCGATCCCGAAACCTACGAGGTGCGGGCCGATGGCGAACTCCTGACCTGCGAGCCCGCTACGTCGCTGCCGATGGCGCAGCGCTACTTCCTGTTCTGACCATGAAGCGCGCCATCGAAGTCGTGCGTGCCGGCAGCTGGCCGGCCTCCGAGCGCACCGACACCGTCACCCTGCTGTTTGACGATCGCTACCGCCGCCGCCTGCGCATGCTGGGCGACGAGGGGCTCGACTTCCTGCTCGATCTGGTCGAACCCGTCGTGCTGCATACCGGCGATGGGCTCAGGCTCGAGGAGGGCGGCTTCGTCGAGGTCAAGGCGGCCGACGAGGACCTCGTCGAAGTGCGCGGCCGCGACGCCGCATCCTTCGCGCGGCTGGCCTGGCATCTCGGCAATCGCCACCTGCCGACCCAGATCGACAGCGATCGCATCCTGATCCGCGACGATCACGTCATCGTCGACATGCTGAAAGGCCTCGGCGCCGACGTGCGCAAGGTCCGCGCGCCTTTCGATCCGGAAGGCGGCGCCTACGGGCAGCACAATCACGATACCGGCCACCGGCACGGCGAGCTCCATGCGGAGCGTCATGGCTAGTGACCCGCTGTACCGTTTGCTTGCTTGGCTTTCGCCGGCCTATCCGGTCGGCGCTTTCAGCTACAGTCATGGCGTCGAGACGGCGGTGGAGGAGGGTCTGATCCGGGACCGAACCTCCCTGGTCGCCTGGCTCGACAGCGTCTTGCGGCGCGGCACCGGCGCCGTCGATGGGGCTCTGTTCGCGGCGGGCTGGCGGGCAGCCGGCGAGGTCGACTGGCCCGCATTCGAGGCCATTGCCCAGCGCGCCGCGGCCTGGCGCGGCACCTCGGAAATGGCGCTGGAATCGCGCCAGCAGGGCGGCTCGTTCCTTTCCATCACCCGCACGGCCTGGCCGCATCCCCGCCTCGATGAGGCGCACCGGCGCCTCGATGGCGAACTAGCCCTGCCGGTCGCCGTGGCGCTCGCCGCCGCGGCCCACGGCATCGCGCTCGAACAGGCGCTGGCGGGCTATCTCCACGCCTTCACGGCCAACCTGATTTCGGCCGCGCTGCGCGCCGTGCCGCTCGGCCAGACCGACGGCCAGATCGCCTTGGCCGCGCTCGAAGCTTCGGTTAACGATGCCACCGAGGCCGCCATCGCGGTCGAATCTTTGGACGATGTCGGGACGGCGACGCCGCTCCTCGACTGGTGCTCGCTCCGTCACGAAACCCAGTACACACGGCTCTTCCGCTCATGACCGCCCTGATGGCTATCCTCCTGACGATCGGCGTCGGCGCCATCGCCGTGATCCATGTGATGTGGGGCCTCGGCAGCCACTGGCCGGAAGCCAGCGAGGAAGCGCTGGCCCGGAGCGTCGTCGGCGATGGGCGCCGCCGCATGCCGCCTTCCTGGCAGTGCTTCCTGGTGGCGCTGGTTCTTGCCGTGATGGCACTATGGCCCTGGTACGTGCTGGGTCGTATCGATCAACCCGCGGTGCTGGCCGGCACCTACATGATCGCCGGTATCTTCGTCGCACGTGGGATCGCAGGCTTCAGCCATCGCTGGCGTGCACATTTCACGATAGAACCGTTCGCCACCCGCAACAGGCGCTACTATTCGCCTTACTGCCTGTTGCTCGGCGTGGGATATATCGCCCTGGTGGCGGGAGAAATGGACATATGAGCCTGCGTGGTCCGCTGAGAGTGGGGGTCGGCGGCCCCGTCGGATCCGGCAAGACGGCCCTCGTCGAACGCCTTTGCAAGCGCATGCGCGATCTCTACGACATCGCGGTCGTCACCAACGACATCTACACGAAGGAAGATGCCGAGTTCCTGACGCGCGCGGGCGCGCTGGCCCCCGAGCGCATCGTGGGCGTCGAGACCGGCGGCTGCCCGCACACGGCCATCCGCGAGGATGCCTCGATCAATCTCGCGGCCGTCTCCGACATCGTGCGCAAATGGCCGGACCTCGAGGTCATCTTCGTCGAATCCGGCGGCGACAATCTCGCCGCGACCTTCTCGCCGGAACTGGCCGACCTCACGATCTACGTGATCGACGTCTCGGCGGGCGAGAAGATCCCGCGCAAGGGCGGTCCGGGCATAACGCGGTCGGATCTGCTGGTAATCAACAAGATCGACCTTGCGCCGCTGGTCGGCGCAAACCTCGACGTCATGGACCGCGACGCCCGCCGGATGCGAGGCCAGCGGCCTTTTCTTTTCTCCAATCTCAAGGAGAATAAGGGTGTCGAAGACATCGCGGCCTTCATCGTGCGGCAAGGCGGCCTGCCGTCGCGGCTGAACCAGAGTACAGGAGCACTTACATGAACATTCGGACCATCCGCCTGGCGGCTTTGCTCGTTATGGTGGCAAGCCCCGTACTGGCCCACCCCGGACACGAGACTTCGGGTTTCGGCCATCCTTTCACCGGGCTCGATCACCTGCTGGCCATGGTCGGCGTGGGTGTCTGGGCTTCACTGCTGGCGGTGAAGCGCCCAGCCGCCGCCTATCTCGTGCCGGCTTCCTTTATCGCCATGATGCTTGTCGGAGCAGCTGCCGGATTCGCGGGCATTAAACTGCCTATGGTGGAGGCGGGGATCGTCGCATCGGTGCTGCTGTTAGGCGCACTCATCATAGCTGCAGTGCGTCTGCCGTCTGGGGTGGCCATGGCGATCGTTGGCCTATTTGCCGTGTTCCACGGCTACGCTCACGCCATCGAAGCGCCGACCAGTGGGACCGGCCTCTACATCCTGGGCTTCGTCGCCGCGACGGCATTGCTGCACGCTGCCGGTCTAGGGCTCGGATGGGTTGCACGCCGAGCCGTCGGCGACCTGGGATTGCGGGCCCTGGGCGGCGCGGTCATGGCCGGGGGCGCGCTCGTCCTGATCGCCAACTAATCCTTATCCCAAGGGTATTGGGGCAATTTGGCACGACTTTCGCATTCCTTGAATTTCGGCGGGGAGAGTCCGTCGAAAGACAAGGAGAGCGGGATGAAATTGGGAACACTCATGCGGACGGGCCTCGTCGCCGCCGGCCTGATGGCCAGCGCGGCGACCAGCGCGTTTGCGCAGGCGGGGGACACGATCAAGGTCGGCATCCTCCATTCACTGTCGGGCACGATGGCGATCAGCGAGACGACCCTGAAGGACGTCGTGCTGATGCTGGTCGAAGAGCAGAACAAGAAGGGCGGCCTGCTGGGCAAGAAGCTGGAGCCCGTCGTGGTCGATCCGGCGTCGAACTGGCCGCTGTTCGCCGAGAAGGC
Organism: Reyranella sp.; assembly: GCF_052439685.1. Taxonomy (GTDB): domain Bacteria; phylum Pseudomonadota; class Alphaproteobacteria; order Reyranellales; family Reyranellaceae; genus Reyranella. Next base: position 171,095 of record NZ_JBQVQG010000007.1, on the reverse strand, counting down.
GCGCGAGCTGCTGCAGAAGGAAAAGGTCGCCGTGGTGTTCGGCTGCTGGACCTCTGTCAGCCGCAAGTCGGTGCTGCCGGTGTTCGAGGAGCTGAACGGCATCCTGTTCTACCCGGTCCAGTACGAGGGACAGGAGAGCCAGCGTAACGTGTTCTACACCGGCGCCGCGCCGAACCAGCAGGCGATTCCGGCGGTCGACTACCTGATGAGCAAGGACGGCGGCAATGTGAAGCGCTGGGTCCTGGCCGGTACCGACTACGTCTATCCGCGCACGACCAACAAGATCCTCGAAGCGTACCTGCTCCAGAAGGGCGTTCCGAAGGAAGACATCATGATCAACTACACGCCGTTCGGTCATTCCGACTGGCAGTCGATCGTGGCCGACATCAAGAAGTTCGGCTCGACCGGCAAGAAGACCGCCGTCGTCTCGACGATCAACGGCGACGCCAACGTTCCATTCTACAAGGAGCTCGGCAACCAGGGCATCAAGGCCAAGGACATCCCGGTCGTGGCCTTCTCGGTGGGTGAGGAAGAGCTCGCCGGCATCGACACCAAGCCGCTGGTCGGCCATCTGGCGGCCTGGAACTATTTCCAGTCGGTCAAGGATCCGACGAATGCGGAGTTCATCAAGACCTGGCAGGCCTTCACCAAGAACCCGAAGCGCGTGACCAACGATCCGATGGAAGCTTCCGTGATCGGCTTCCGGATGTGGGTCGAAGCGGTCAAGAAGGCCGGCACGACAGACCCCGACAAGGTGATCGACGCGCTCGTCGGCATCAAGGTCCCGAACCTGACGGGCGGAATCTCCGAGATGCTGCCGAACCATCACATCACCAAGCCGGTGCTGATCGGCGAGATCGAGGGCAATGGTCAGTTCGACGTGGTCTGGAAGACCCCTGGCCTCGTCGCGGGTGAGGCCTGGTCGCCGATCCTCGACGACTCGAAGAACCTGAAGGCCGATTGGACGAAGCCCATGAACTGCGGAAACTACGACACCGTTGCCAAGAAGTGCATCGGCAAGGCGGCGAAGTAGCCGACACGCAGGACTCAAACGGACGGGGCGGCTGGAAGGTCGCCCCGTTTCCATCTCCCGGATCAAGTCACAGCCCATGCCTCTTCTTCGACCGGTTTCGGTCCTGCTCTCGGTGCTCGCGTCGCTGGCGCTCGCCGGAGCGGCCTTCGCCGCCGACCTCGCCGCCCTCGTGGGCAACCTCACGTCCGGCGGCCTGAGCGAGCGCGAGGCCTCGATCACCGCACTGGCAGCCTCCGGTGAGGAGCGTGCCGCGCCGATCCTTGAGGCCCTGGCGGCCGGGCAACTCTATATTCGCACGTCAGACAAGCTGGCTGTCATCGCCACGGCCGACGGCAACAGGCTGGCGTTGACCGATGCGGTCACCGGCAGTCCGGCCGGCACGGCTGCCGAAGCCGACCTCGAAAGGGTGCGGGTCAATAACCGCCTGCGCGGCACCATCGAAGCCGCCGTCGGTTCGCTCACGCTGATGAGTCCCAATGCCCGGGTCCGGCTGAATGCCGCCGATTCCCTCTTCAAGCGCCGCGACGCGTCGGCGCTGGCGGCTCTCGACCAGGCGCTCGCCGTCGAAAAGGATGCGCGCATCAAGCGCGCCATGAGCGAGGCGCGGGCCGCCATCATCCTCGCGACGCCCGATTCTCCTGCAGCGCAGAAGCTCGCCGCGATCGCCGTGGTCCGCGACCGGGCGGACCGCGATTCGCTGGGCGTGCTGAACACCGTTGCCGCCGGCTCCGACGGCGAGGTCAAGGCGGCCGCCTTGGCCGCCGCCGCCTCGATCGAGCAGACACTGGCTGCCTGGCAGATGGCACAGAATGTCTGGTACGGGATCTCGCTCGGCTCCGTGCTGCTGCTGGCCGCCATCGGCCTCGCCATCACCTTCGGCACCATGGGCGTGATCAACATGGCGCATGGCGAGATGGTCATGCTGGGAGCCTACACGACGTTCGTCGTCCAGGAGATCATCCGCACCTCGGCGCCGCATCTGTTCGACGTTTCGCTGGTCATCGCCCTGCCGCTCGCCTTCCTCGTCTCGGGCGCGATCGGCATCGTGATCGAGCGCACGATCATTCGTTTCCTCTACGGTCGCCCACTCGACACGCTGCTCGCGACCTGGGGATTGTCGCTCGTGCTGCAGCAGGCGGTGCGCTCGATCTTCGGCTCGTCCAACCGCGAAGTCGGGGCGCCGTCCTGGATGTCGGGCGCCTTCCAACTCGGCCAGCTCAGTATCACCTATGGCCGGCTCTGGATCGTGGTGTTTGCGTTGGTCGTCTTTGCCTCGCTGATCCTGCTCCTGCGCAAGACGCCGATGGGTCTCTATATGCGTGCCGTCACGCAGAACCGCCCGATGGCCTCGGCCGTCGGCATCCGCACCCCGCGGGTCGACGCGCTGACTTTCGGCTTGGGCTCGGGCATCGCTGGCCTGGCTGGCGTCGCGCTCAGCCAGATCGACAATGTCAGCCCCAATCTCGGCCAGGGCTACATCATCGACTCCTTCATGGTCGTGGTGTTCGGAGGCGTCGGGAACCTGTTCGGCACCTTGATCGGCGCCCTCACGCTCGGCGTCGTGAACAAATTCCTGGAACCCTATGCCGGCGCCGTGCTGGGCAAGATCCTCGTCCTCGTCTTCATCATCATGTTCATCCAGCGACGCCCCCGCGGCCTGTTCGCATTGAAGGGGCGGTCCGTCGAATGATCACGCGCTTTCTCTGGCAGGGCATGGACCGCAACTTGCGCCTGTGCGTCCTGCTGATCCTGGCCGGCGGCATCGCGCTGCCGCTGGCCAACCTGATCCTGGCCGCGACCAATCCGGCGCATGTGCCGTCGTGGGTGCTGCAGCTCTTCGGCAAGTATCTCTGCTATGCTCTGCTCGCGTTGGCGGTCGATCTGGTCTGGGGCTTCTGCGGCATCCTCTCGCTGGGCCATGGCGCCTTCTTCGCGCTGGGCGGCTACTGCATGGGCATGTATCTCATGCGCCAGATCGGCACCCGCGGTGTCTATGGCAATCCGATCCTGCCCGACTTCATGGTGTTCCTGAACTACAAGGAGCTTCCCTGGTTCTGGCACGGCTTCGACCATTTCTGGTTCGCGGCCATCATGGTCGTGCTGGTGCCCAGCGTGCTCGCCTTTGCGCTCGGCTGGTTCGCCTTCCGCAGCCGTGTGACCGGCGTCTATCTCTCGATCATCACCCAGGCGATGACCTTCGCGCTGATGCTGGCCTTCTTCCGCAACGACATGGGGCTGGGCGGCAACAACGGCCTGACCGACTTCAAGGACATCCTCGGCTATTCGGTCCAGGCGAATGAGACGCGCGCCGTTCTGTTCTTCGCCTCGGCCGTCGCGCTCGCCGTCGGTCTCATCATTTCGGCCGCGGTCGTCAGCTCGCGCTTCGGCAAGGCGTTGACGGCGGTGCGCGACGCGGAGAGCCGCATGCGTTTCCTCGGCTACCGGGTCGAGGGCTTCAAGCTCTTCGTGTTCGTGCTGTCGGCCGCCATGGCGGGCGTCGCGGGCGCGCTCTACGTGCCGCAGGTCGGCATCATCAATCCGAGCGAGTTCGCGCCGGGCAACTCCATCGAAGCCGTACTGTGGGTGGCGGTCGGCGGTCGCGGCACGCTGGTCGGCCCGATCATCGGCGCGATCCTGGTCAACTTCGGCAAGACCTGGCTGACCGGCGCCCTGCCGGAAGTCTGGCTGTTCGCGCTGGGCGCGCTTTTCATCGTCGTGACGCTGCTGCTGCCCAAGGGCATCGTGGGTCTGTGGGGCCAGATGAAGAACCGGGCACACGCCCGCAAGGCGAGGGTGCCGGCATGAACACCCCGACCATGCGAAGCACGTCCGCGCTGCTTTACGTCAGTGGTGTCACCGTCTCGTTCGACGGCTTCCGTGCGTTGAACAACCTGTCGCTGCTGATCGAGCCCGGCGAGATGCGCGCCATCATCGGTCCCAACGGCGCCGGCAAGACCACCATGATGGACGTGGTCACCGGCAAGACCCGGCCCGACACCGGCGAGGTCGTGTTCGACGGGACGGCCGATCTCACCAAGCTCGACGAGGCCAGCATCGCCACCTTGGGGATCGGCCGGAAGTTCCAGAAGCCGACCGTGTTCGAGAGCCACACGGTGCGCGACAACCTCCTGCTGGCACTGGCCGGCTTGCGCAGCTGGTACAAGCTGCTGCTCGCCACACCGACGCGGGAGGAGGACCAGCGCCTCGACGAGATCCTGTCGATCATCCGAATGGAGGCGCAGCAGCACATGCCGGCGGCCCGTCTCAGCCACGGCCAGAAGCAATGGCTGGAAATCGGCATGCTGCTCGCCCAGAATCCCAAGCTATTGCTGGTCGACGAGCCGGTCGCGGGCATGACCGACGTCGAGACCGAGACCACCGCGCAGGTGCTGCGCGAGATCAACAAGACGCGCTCGGTCGTCGTGGTCGAGCACGATATGAGCTTCGTGCGCGCGCTCGACGTCAAGGTGACGGTGTTGCACGAAGGATCGATGCTGGCCGAGGGAACCCTCGACCAGGTGAGCGCCGATCCGCGCGTCGTGGAAGTGTATCTCGGGCGATGACGATGCTTTCAGTCCAGAACGTCAATCTCTACTACGGTGCCGCGCAGGCGCTGCGCAGCGTATCGCTATCGGCGGCGATCGGCCGCGTGACCTGCCTGCTGGGCCGCAACGGGGTCGGCAAGACCAGTCTGCTGCGCGCCATCTCCGGCCTGCAGTCCGTCGCCTCGGGCACGATCTCGGTCGACGGTCGGGAAGTCTCGAAGCTGCCACCCTACGAGCGCGCGCGCCGCGGCGTGGCGTTGGTGCCGCAGGGTCGCGAAATCTTCCCGCTGCTGACGGTGAAGGAGAATCTCGAGACCGGCTTCGCGCCGGTCAGCCGCGAGCACAAGAAGGTGCCGGACGAGGTATTCGAACTCTTCCCGGTGCTGCAGTCGATGCTGAAGCGGCGCGGCGGCGATCTCTCGGGTGGCCAGCAGCAGCAGCTCGCGATCGGCCGCGCGCTCACGATGCGGCCCAAGCTGCTGCTGCTCGACGAACCGACCGAAGGCATCCAGCCCTCGGTCATCAAGGATATCGGCCGTGCCATCGTCTACCTGCGGCAGCGCGGCGACATGGCGATCGTGCTGGTCGAACAGTATCTCGACTTCGCCCACGAACTCGCCGACGACTTCGCCGTCATGGACCGCGGCGAAGTCGTGATGTCCGGCACCCGTGAGACCTTCGACGTCGAGGCCGTGCGCAAGCACATGACGGTGTAGAAATCCCGTCGTCTCGTCCGGAGCCCCGAAGGGGAGGAGTGGAGAGACGTCGGGGGATTATTGCGCCGTCTGCGCGCCCCGCACGAGCCGGCCCGGGCGTTCGCCGGTCAGCTCGTCGTTCTGCAGCGTCTCGACGCCGGCGTTGAACGTGTGCTTGTAGCCTGAGGCGCGCTGGATCAGGCGGCGGCCGCCGGTCGGCAGGTCGTAGGCCACCTCCGGGCGCTTCAGGGTGAGGTTGTCGAAGTCGATGATGTTGATGTCGGCCTTGTGACCCGGCGCGAGCAGGCCGCGGTCCGTCAGCCCATAGGCTTCGGCAGTGCCGCGCGTCTGCTTGGCGATCAGGAATTCGAGGTCGAGCTTCGGTCCGCGGGTGCGGTCGCGGCCCCACAGGGTCAGCAGGGAGGTCGGCGAGGAGGCGTCGCAGATCACACCGACATGGGCGCCGCCATCGGCGATGCCCAGCACGGATGCGGGGTCGGTGATCATCTCATGCACCACGTCGAGGCTGCCATAGGCATAGTTCTCGAACGGCAGCATGAGCAGGCCCTTGCCGCCGCGCGACATCATCTCCTCGAGCGCCACCGCCTGCGGCGTGCGGCCCGTGCGCTGCGCGATCGCCGCGATCGAATCCTTGCTGTCCGGCTCGTAGTCGGGCCGTTCGCCGATCGGGAACATCCGATGGAAGGCTTCTGCCATGAAGGCGCGCGGGTTGGGCTCCTGCTGCGTGTCGGTGAGCGCCTTGCGCAGTTCGGCGTCGGCGATGAGCCGCTGGTAGCGCTCCTCGGGCGACAGTTTGCGCATGTCGAGCCAGGCGCGATGGCCGGCGAACGGATGAGCCGTCGTCTCGAGGCCCATGATGACGCCGATCGGCCGGGAGCCCACCTGCGCGTTGGCCACGCGACCCGAACGGCGCACGGCGTTGATCTGATCGAGTGTCTCGCGCCACAGCCTGGGCTGGGCGTCGACCTGCACCAGCAGGCAGGAGAGGGGACGGCCCGCCAGCTTCGCGGCCGCGTCCAGCGCTTCGAATTCGCCCGGCCCGAAATCGGAGTTAACTTGCAGTACGCCGCGGCCGGCGCGCTTCATGCCCTGGGCGATGCCGAGAAGCTCGGCTTCGCGGGCGCTCAGCGTCGGCGTGAACCGGCCGTCACGAGCCTTGTGCTTGGTGGTGCGTGAGGTCGTGAAGCCCATGGCGCCGGCATGCAGCGCTTCCTCCGTGAGGCGGGCCATTTCCTCGATCTCGCGCTCGGTCGGGACTTCGGCGTGTTCGGCGCCGCGATCGCCCATCACGTAGAAGCGCAGCGCACCGTGCGGCAGTTGCGCCGCCACGTCGACCGCGCGGTCCATCGAGGCCAGCGCGTCGAGATAGTCGGGGAAGGACTCCCAGTTGAACTTCACGCCCTCGCTGAGGACGGTACCTGGAATATCCTCGACGCCTTCCATCAGGTTGATGAGGTAACCCGAGGCGCCGGGCCGCACCGGCGCGAAGCCGACGCCGCAATTGCCGAACACCGTGGTCGTGACGCCATGCCAGGAGGACGGCGTGACGAACGGGTCCCAGGTCGCTTGGCCATCATAATGCGTGTGGATGTCGACGAAGCCCGGGGCGACGATGAGCCCCTCGGCATCGATCTCGCGCTTGGCCTGTCCCAGCTTGGGGCCAACGGCCGCGACGCGATTACCTTGCACTGCAACATCGGCGATCTGGCGCGGGGCGCCCGAGCCGTCGATCACGGTTCCGTTTCGGATGACGAGGTCAAACATGGCCAGGAGGATAGGCCGGGCTGGCCGCCCCGGTCTATGTTCGGTCGCCTGATAGCCATCCCGTCCGGGGGACCGACCTTTGCAGAAACCGCTTCTCTTCACGCCACTCCAGATGCGCGGCGTCACCGCACCCAACCGCTGCGTCGTTTCCCCCATGGTCCAGTTCCGCGCGACGGACGGGCTGGTGAACGATTTCCACCTTGTCCACCTCGGCAAGTTCGCGCTGGGCCGGTTCGGCACCGTGTTCACCGAGAACTGTGCCGTGGAACCGCGCGGCCGCGTCACCCAGGGCGATCTCGGCCTGTGGGACGACGGTCAGATCGCGAGCCACAAGCGGCTGACCGATTTCATTCGCGGCGAGGGCGTGCTCTCGGCCACGCAGATCACCCACTCCGGCCGCAAGGGCTCGACGCCGCGCACCTTCGACAAGCGTGGCCAGTTCGGGCCGGAAGGCGCCGGCTGGCAGAAATGGGAAGTGGTCGGCCCGACTGATCTTGCCGCGGCTGAAGGCTGGCTGAAGCCGCGCGCCCTGTCGGTCGACGAGATCGAGGAGTTGGTGCAGAAGTTCGCGGCCGCGGCCAAGCGGGCCGATGCGGCGGGCTACGACGTGCTCGAGGTCCATGGCGCGCATGGTTACCTGCTCGCGCAGTTCCTCTCGCCGATCAGCAACACGCGCAACGATCAGTATGGTGGCGACCGCGCCGGCCGCATGCGCTTCCCGCTCGACGTGGCGCGGGCCGTGCGCCAGGCATGGCCCGAGAACAAGCCGCTGTTCATGCGAGTCTCGGCCGTCGATGGCGGCGGCGGCTGGGACGTCGACGACACGGTGGCGTTCGCCCAGGAGCTGAAGGCGATCGGGGTCGATGTGATCGACTGCTCCTCCGGTGGAATCGCCGGTGCCGCGACCGCAGCCGGCGTCAAGCGTGGCCTCGGCTTCCAGGTGCCGTTCGCTTCGGCCGTGAAGAAGCAGGCAGGCATCGCGACGATGGCGGTCGGCCTGATCCTCGACGGGCCGCAGGCCGAGGCGATCCTGCAGGCCGGCGATGCCGACCTGATCGCGATCGGCCGCCAGGCGCTCTACGAGCCCTTCTGGCCGCTGCACGCCGCTCAGGCGCTGGGCTGCGATCCCGACTTCGATCTATGGACGCCGGAATACGGCTGGTGGCTGGAGAAGCGCGAGCACACGCTTGGCCGAAAGTAACAAGATAAACAACAGACACGGGAAACGTTCATGACAGGCATTCTCGCGGGCCTCCGCATCGTCGAGGGCTCGGCGTTCATCGCTGCGCCGCTGGGCGGCATGACGCTCGCCCAGATGGGCGCTGACGTGATCCGCTTCGACGATATCAAGGGCGGCCTCGACAACGAGCGCTGGCCGGTCACGGAAGAGGGCCTCTCGATCTACTGGGCCGGCCTCAACAAGGGCAAACGCTCGATCGCCGTCGACCTGCGCAATCCCAAGGGGCGCGAGCTGCTCACGGCGCTGATCACCGCGCCGGGCGAGGGCGCGGGCATCTTCACTACCAACATGCCGGCGCGCGGCTGGCTGGCCTACGAGGAGCTGGCGAAGAAGCGTGCCGACCTGATCGCGCTGAACATCATCGGTGCGCGCGACGGTTCGGCCCATGTCGACTACACGGTGAACGCCATTACCGGCTTTCCGATGGTCACCGGTCCGGTCGGCCATGAGGGACCGGTGAATGCGGTCTGCCCGCCCTGGGATCTCGCCGCCGCCTATGCCGGCGCGCTCTCGCTTCTGGCCGCCGAGCGCCATCGCCGGATGACAGGGCAGGGGCAGAAGATCGTTCTGCCATTGCAGGACATGGCGCTCGCGACCACCTCGGCGCTGGGCTACATCGGCGAAGCGGTCGTGAACGACGTCGACCGGCCGCGCTTCGGCAACGAAATCTTCGGCACTTTCGGCCGGGACTTCCGTACGAAGGACGGCCGCTTCGTGATGATCTGCATCTTTTCGGATCGCCATGTCGACGCGTTGGCGGCGGCGGGGGGATTCGTGGACGCCTTCAGGAAGATCGAGGCCGAGACGGGCGTCGACCTCAAGAGCGATGCCGGCCGCTGGGATGCGCGTCAGCAGCTCATCGCCGTGATCGAGCCGTGGGTCGCGGCCCACGATGCGGCGGATGTGTCGGCGGCTCTGAAGAAGGCCGGTGCCCTGTGGGCGCCCTACCAGACGTTCCGCGAACTCGCGGCCGACAAGGCGAACGTGCTCGACAATCCGATGTTCACGATCCTCGACCAGCCTGGCATCGGCCGGTACCCGGTGGCCGCCTCGCCGATGCAATTCGGCGCCGTGCCGCGCCAGCCGCCGCAACCGGCGCCGGTGCTGGGGCAGCATACCGACGAGATCCTTTCAGGTATCCTTGGCCTGCCCGGGCACGAGATCGCCCGGTTGCACGACGACAAGGTTATCGGTGGCCCCAGATAGGATCCTCATCGCCGGCGGCGGCATCGGCGGACTGGCGACGGCTCTGGCGCTCGCCCAGAAGGGCATCGCCTCGCAGGTGCTGGAGAAAGCCAGCCGCCTGGGCGAGATCGGCGCGGGGATCCAGCTCGGCCCCAACGCCTTCCACTGCTTCGACCGGCTCGGTGTCGGCGAGGCGGCGCGCGGCATGGCGGTCTATATCGACCAGCTGCGTCTGATGGATGCGCAGGCCGACGGCGAGATCTGCCATATCGATCTCGGCGACAGGTTCCGCGCGCGCTTCGGCAATCCCTACGCCGTCGTCCATCGCGGCGACCTTCATGGCGTGCTGCTGAAAGGGTGCGAGGACCATCCGCTGATCGCGTTGCGCACCAGCGCCGAAGTCACCGGCTACGATCAGGATGGCACCTCGGTGGTCGCCCGGCTCCGCAACGGCGAGAGGGTCACGGGCCGCGCTCTGATCGGGGCCGACGGGTTGTGGTCGAACGTGCGGGCGCAGGTGACCCACGACGGCCCGCCACGCGTGTCGGGACATACCACCTATCGCTCGGTGATCCCGACCGAGCAGATGCCCGAGGATCTGCGCTGGAATGCCGCCACCCTGTGGGCCGGGCCGAAGTGTCACATCGTCCACTATCCGCTCTCGGGGTGGAAGCTCTTCAACCTGGTCGTGACCTATCATAACCATGCGCCCGAACCCGTGGCCGGCAGGCCCGTCGATACGGATGAGGTGAGCAAGGGCTTTGCGCATGTCTGCGAACGGGCGCAGAACATCATAGGCCGTGGCCGGAACTGGCACATGTGGGTTCTCTGTGACCGTGAGCCGGTCGACCGGTGGGTCGATGGGCGGGTGGCGCTGCTGGGAGACGCTGCACACCCTATGCTGCAGTACATGTCACAGGGAGGCTGCATGGCGATGGAGGATGCCGTCTGCCTCGCCGATTCGCTGTCCCGCTGCGATTCCGTCGAGAGCGGCCTCGTCACCTATCGTGACCGCCGCGTCCTGCGCACGGCCAGAACGCAGCTGATGTCCCGCGCCATGGGCGATCACGTCTATCATCCGGCGGGCCCGCACGCGGCATTGCGCAACGCGATGATGGGCGCCCGGACGCAGGATCAGTGGCTCGACTCTCTGGAGTGGCTTTACGGCGGCAACGGCCTCGGCTAGGGCTGCAGCTTCGTAGGGTGGGTCAGCGGAGTTTCAAGGATGCGCCACGTCTTCTTCGTCCTCGCCTTGCTGTGCACCGCGCTGAGCGCGGGCATATTCTATTCCTTCTCGACCATCGTCATGCCGGGCCTCGATCTCGGCGGGGCCATGTCGGCCGTGAATTCGATGCACGGCATCAACACCATCGTGCGCAGCCCCGTGTTCGCCATCGTCTTCTTCGGCGCCCTGATCCTGCCGCTGCTGGCGGCGCTGGGCGCCCGCTCGGCCGGGCATCGCAATGCGGCGCGGCTCGCCGCCCTTGCCGCGCTGATCCATGCGGCCGCGGTGATCGGCGTTACCCTGCAGGTCAACGTACCCTTGAACGAGACGCTCGCCACCGTGGCCGGCGCCGATGCCAACGCCGCGAGCTATTGGAAGGACTTCTCCGTGCCGTGGGCGTCGTGGAACCACGTTCGCGCGCTCGGTGCGATCCTGGCTTTCCTCTGCCTGCTCGGCGCCTGGGCGGTCGATCTCACGTCGGCCGGCCGCCGGTCCTACGGTCTGCGCTGATTGCAGCCCGTGACGCAAGGGGACGTCAGATGATGACGTCCTCGTGCATCGCGGCCATCAGGCTGGGATTGTCGCGATAGTCGACATGGACGCCGACCAGGACGGGGCCTTCCATCGCCATCGCCCTGCGCAGCGTCGGCCCGACATCGTCGGCGTCCTTGATCATGAGGCCCTGCGCGCCCATCGACTCGGCAAACTTCACCAGGTCGACGGGCCCGAAATGCACGCCTGAATCGCGGCCGTAAGCCGCGACCTGCTGGATGCCGACCATGTTGTAGCTGCCGTCGATCCAGACGACATGCACGAAGTTGCACTTGAGTCGGACCGCCGTCTCGAGTTCGACGGCGGAAAACAGGAAGCCGCCGTCGCCAGAGATGGAGATGACCTTGCGACCGGGCTCGGCCAGGCAGGCCGCGATGCCCCAGGGCAGGGCGACACCCAAGGTCTGCTGCCCGTTGCTGATCAGGATCTGCCGCGGCCGATGGCTGATGAGATGCCGCGCCATCCAGATATGGAAGGAGCCCATATCGGAGCAGAGCGTCACATCCTCGTCGATCAGCTTCTGGAGTTCGTGCACCAGTCGCAGCGGATGGACCGGGCTACCCGTGCGTTTGGCGGCCTCGGCGGCGACGGTCCCTCGCTCACGCTGGATCTCGGCCAGCAGTTCCGATTGCGTCGGTCGGTCCTTCGGCTGCAGGAGCGCCGACAGGGCGCGCAGGGTGGCGGCGCTGTCGCCCATCAGCTCGATGTCCGGCCGATAGTATCGGTCGTAGTCCGCCGGAATGCAGTCGATGTGGACCAGCTTGCGCGTGCGACCGGCATTCCAGAGGGCGGGGTCGTATTCGACGGGGTCGAAGCCCACCGTGATCACGAGATCGGCTTCGTCGAGCAGGCGGTCGGCCGGCTGGTTGTGGAACAGGCCGACCCGTCCGCCGAAACAGTCGAGCCTGTCGTGCGGCACGACGCCCGCGGCCTGATAGGTGCCGGCGACGGCGAGCCTCGTTCGGGCCAACAGCGCACGCACGGCCTGCGCCACAGGGCCCTGGCTCGCCAGCATGCCGAGCAGCATCACCGGCCGTTGCGCCGCCCCGATCATGGCGGCGGCGGCCGCGATCGCTTCGGTTGCGGCTGCGCCCATCATCGGGACGGTCGCCGGAGTCAGCACGGGGCCGGGCGCAGGCGCCTTCATGACGTCCTTGGGCAGGCCGAGAAAGGCCGTGCCCGGCCGGCCGGATTCGGCCGCACGGAACGCGGCGGCAGTCGCTTCGGAGATCGCCGACGGCGAATCGATCTCGGCGGCGTATTTAGTGATGGGGCGCAGCAGCGCCACTGTATCCATGCTCTGGTGCGCCTGCTTCAGCCGGTCGGCGATGGGCACGGCGCCGCCCAGCGCCACCACGGGATCGCCTTCGGTGTTGGCGGTGGCAAGGCCGGTGGCGAGGTTCGACACGCCGGGACCCGAGGTCACGAGGACGACGCCGGCCTTGCCAGTCAGCCGGCCGAGGCCCCCGGCGATGAAGGTCGCGTTCTGCTCGTGCCGGCAGACGACCAGCTTGATCTTCGAATCGGCAAGCGCATCGAAGACCGGGTCGATCTTGGCGCCGGGAATGCCGAATATGTACTCGACGCCCTGGGCTTCGAGGTTGCGCACCAGAAGGTGTGCGCCGTTCTTCGGATCGTTCATCGTTGCTCCGCTCTCGATTCCGGGCCGCGTCCGGGCGATCATGCACGTCCGGGCAACCCTTGTCGCCCGCGACGAAAGGATGGCGCAATGCCGAGGCTGACGACCGAAGTGTATCAATCGCTCATGGATGCGCTTATGGCGCACTGCGAGAAGACCGGTGAACCGTTGCGCCATTTCGTGTCCCGGGCGCTGTCGGAGGCACTGGGCCTCGACCATTCGACCCTGTTTCAGGTTTCGACGACGGGCGCGCTGGTGCAGGGCGTCTACAACGAGGCCGTCACGGTGGGCGGGCTCAGGCCGCACGGCGACTTCGGCCTCGGCACGTTCGAGGGGCTGGACGGCGAGATGGTCGTGCTCGACGGCAAGTTCTACCAGGCCCATGCCGACGGCCGCATAACCTTGCCCTCCGACAACGCGTCCGTGCCGTTCGCGACCCTCACCAACTTCCATCCGCAGCATCGCGGCAAGATCGAGAACATCGAATCCATGTCGTCGCTCATCGCCGCGCTCGACGGGCTGCGGCGGTCGGACAATCTCTTCTTCGCGGTGCGCATAGACGGTCATTTCGACGAGGTCTACTGGCGGGTTGCCTGCAAGGTCGAGGCGGGCGTGCATCTCGACAAGGCGACCGATGCCCAGGCCGAGTTCCGGCAGAAGGACGTCAGGGGCACGATGCTGGGCTTCTGGACGCCGGCCTATTCGCGAACGATCGGCGTCGCGGGATGGCATCTGCATTTCCTCACCGAAGATCGCAAGAGCGGCGGTCACGTGCTGGGGGTCAAGGCGGTGTCGCTCGACGTCCAGGTCCACGACCTCGACAATCTCCACCTCGCGATCCCGGAAACACGGGAATTCCTGCACGCCGACCTGACGCAGGACCCGGCGGCGGCGCTCGAAAAGGCCGAGATGGCAAAAGATCGCTAGGCCAGTGCCGAGGAATTGTCGCGCGAAGCCAGGTCGCGCCTTCCCTAAGGTCAGGCGCATCGAAGCCTGAGGGATCTGGACATGCGTGTTCTCGTGGTCGGCGCCGGCGCGATCGGCGGCTATTTCGGCGCGCGGCTGCTGGCGGCGGGGCGCGACGTCACCTTCCTGGTGCGGCCGGGCCGGGCGGCGCAGCTCGCCGGGACCGGCTTGGTGGTGAAGAGCAGGCTGGGCGATCTCGACCTTCCGCCGCCGCCAACGGTTACAGCCGACAAGTTGGCCGGGCCCTACGATCTCATCCTGCTGAGCTGCAAGGCCTTCGATCTCGACACTGCGATGGATTCATTTGCGCCGGCCGTTGGGCCGGACACGGCGATCCTGCCGCTGTTGAACGGCATGAGCCATCTCGATTCGCTGGTGGCGCGCTTCGGCGAGCGCGCCGTGCTGGGCGGTCAGTGTGCGATCTCGCTGGTGCTAGATCCCGAGGGGCGGGTGCTGCACCTGAACGATGGCGGCACGATCTCCTTCGGCGAGCGCTCCGGTTTGCGGACCGAACGCATCGATGCGGTCGCAGAGGTCTTCGCCGCCGCCCAGGTCCAAGGCGGCACCAGTGAAACCATCCTCCAGGAGATGTGGGAGAAGTGGGTGTTCATCTCCACGGCTGCCGGCATCACCTGCCTGATGCGCGCCGCAGTGGGGGATATCGTGGCGGCGGGAGCCGCCGACAGCACGCTGGCCTTGTTCGACGAGATCTCGTCGATCGCCGCGTCACAGGGCTTCGCGCCAAGGCCGGCTTCCGCGCAGCGCGCCAGGGCGATGCTCACGACCGCTGGTTCGCCGTTCACCGCGTCGATGTTGCGCGACGTCGAAAGCGGCCGGCCCGTCGAAGTCGATCACATGTTTGGCGACCTGCTGAAGCGCAGCGGCACGGCGGACGGTTTGCCTATGCTGCGGTTGGCTTACGCTCATCTCAAAGCCTATGAGGCCCGCCGGGCCCGCACGCAGAGAAAATCGTAGGAGAGACGCCGGCCCGCGGGACCGGCGTCCTCATCGTTCAGGTCTTGGGCGTCGGCGGGTTTGCCAGGATTTCGGCGCAGGCGCGCGCCACGTCGGAATCGGCATCCTTGGCACCGGGCATGGTGGCAAAGCCGCTCTTGGCGATCACGTTGCCGCGGTCCCAGGTGCTGGCCTTGCTGAGCTCGGTG
Organism: Reyranella sp.; assembly: GCF_052439685.1. Classification (GTDB taxonomy): domain Bacteria; phylum Pseudomonadota; class Alphaproteobacteria; order Reyranellales; family Reyranellaceae; genus Reyranella. Next base: position 156,067 of record NZ_JBQVQG010000007.1, on the reverse strand, counting down.
ATCTTCGTTGCCGCGTCGGGCTGCCGGTTGAAGCGGTCGACACAGATCGGCGCCAGGGCAACGACGACCGCGTCGCGGGCGGCCGCGGCAGACTCCTTGCTCGCCGTTCCGCCAGTGACCCAGCCGCCCCAGGTGAATCCGACGACCGCGCAGAGCACGGCGCCGCCGACAGCGGTCCAGATCAGTGTGGAGATGTTCTTTGGCATTTCCATGGGAATGTCCTTCCGGGGCCATGCGGCCCTTGTCAGCTCGGCGCGCGCGGGATTGCACAGCCGGCGTTCGACAGAACGAGGAAGCTCTAGAGCGAGACCGGCAACTCGGGCCGGTCTAGATGCGGTCGCCTCGGTTCACGGGCGGGAGCACATGCATCTCTCAGCCATCGCAGGCCGACCATTTGGTGAGCGATGGTATAGACTTCGTACAGGTTGAGCGCGGGAGTGTCCAACCGGCTGCAATAGTGATCGGATGGAAACGATGAGACAGACACTCTTCCTGGCGACGCTTGCTGTGACGCTGTTCTTCGAAGCCGGAGCACTGCAGGCGCAGCCACAGGAGGCGGCGCAGTTCATCGCGCAGTGGCAGAGCAGCAATGCCACCTGCCGCGCGCCGGCCACACCCGCCCTTGAATCGATTGCCGCCTGCGAGCAGCGCGACACCTATTCGAAGCTGCTGTCGGCCTCGAACTATTGCTATGGCCCGGGCGAAGGGGCGGCCCCGGCGGGCTGGACGCCGTGCGGCGGTGACCCCGCGTCGGGCAAGCCGAGCACCAAGGCGCTCGAGGACGCGGCGCTGGCGCGGGCGACGCAACAGTTCCAGAGGATGGGCGGCGTGTTCGTTCTGCCGGCGACGGTGAACGGCACTTCGACTGCGTACTTCATCGTCGATTCCGGCGCGGCCAACGTCCAGATCCCGGAGGAACTCGCCGAGGAACTGAAGCGCAACGGCACGCTCACCGAGGCCGATTCGCTGGGCCAGCGTCGCTTTACGCTAGCTGATGGCAGCGGCCTTCAGCAGCGCATCGTGCGGCTGCGCTCGATTCGGATCGGCGAGCGCACGATGGAGAACGTCATGGCCTCGGTGAGTCCGGCGCGCAGCCGGGCCCTGCTGGGGCAGAGCTTCCTGCGCCGCCTCAGCTCGTGGAAGATCGACAATGTGAGGAACTCGATCGAGTTCGAGTTCACCGGGTCGTTTTAAGCCGTAAGGTCCCGCCGCTCAGGTCGGCGCCGGGATTTTCGCGTCCTTGATGACCTTGCGCCAGCGCACGGTCTCGTCCGCCAGTCGCTTGGCGTAGGCTTCCGGCGTGCCGCCGGTCGGGATGAAGCCGAGTGACGTCAGCCGCTCGCGTACCGCCTCGGCCTTCAGCGCGGCATTCACCGCGGCGTTGATCTCCTGGATCGTCTCGCGTGGCGTGCCCGCCGTCGTCGCTACGCCGAAATAGACCGCAGCTTCGAGTTCCGGCATGCCCAGTTCGCTCGCCACCGGCACGGTCGGGATGTTGGCGACGCGGCTCTTGGCGCCACAGATCAGGCCGCGCATCGTGCCGGCCCGGATCTGCCCGTCGACCGGGGTGGTGACGTCGACGAAGGCGGGAACGTGGCCGGCGACCGCGTCGCGCAGCGCCTCGGCCGCCGCCTTGTAGGGGATGTGCTGGAGTTTGCCGTTGGTGCGCGTGGAGATCACCTCGCCCCAGAGATGAGGCAGGCCGCCGGAGCTCGAGGTCGAGTAGTGCACGGGGCCAGGCTGCGCTTTCACCCACTCGATGAACTCGGCGAAGGTCTTGGCCGGGTTGTTGGCATTGACCGCGAGCACGCAGGGAATGTCGGCGAGCTGCGCCACCATCGCCAGGTCCTTCTGCGGGTCGATCGGCATCGGGATGTCGAAAGCCGGCTGCAGGGCCGCCGTGGTCGTCAGGATCATCAGGCTGGTGCCGTCGGGCTTGCTCTTGGCGACGTTCACCATGCCGACCATCGTGCCGCCGCCGGGCCGGTTCTCGACCACGATGTTCTTTCCGGTGTCGGCCGACATGCGCTCGGCCAGGACGCGGCCGGCCGTGTCGGTCGAGCCGCCGGGACCATAGGGCACGACGAGGCGGATCTGGCCGCTCTGCCCGAAGGCGATCGAGGGCAGGGTGAGGGCGGCGGCGGTGCCGGCCACGAAACTACGGCGCTGGATCATGTGAAGTCCTTCCCTGATTGTTTTCATTATCGGGGAGGAAACTAGGTCGGGAGTTCGCTTCGCGGCAAGACGAGTGCGATGCCTCCGACCGCCAGCCGAACGGCAGATGGCGGTTTCAGGGCAGGGTCGTGCGCAACTTCGCCGTGCGTGCGGCATCGACGCTGCGGCCATTCGCAGCGATCGCGACGGCATAATCCTTTTCCGCGCTCTCGACGCTCACGATGCCGTCGCGGACGTCGCGCAGCACACGGTCCGGATCGCGCGCCGTGGGGTCGCCATAGCCGCCGCCGCCGGGCGAGAGCGCGCGGTAGCTTCCGGCGCCATGCCGTTCCACGCCGTATTTCGGTGCCTGGATGCGCGTGCCGTCGGCGAGGGTGAGAATGACCTTGCCGCCTGCACCTGCCCGTCCGCCCGCGACGCCGAAGCTCGACGGCGCGCCGGCACCCTCGCCGCGAAAGGCATAGTCGGCCGGGGTGAAGATCTCGACCTCGTAATCGCAGCCGGCGCCGCCGCGGAAGCGGCCGGCACCCGCGGTGTCGCAGCGCAGCTCCTGACGGCGGAAACGTGCCGGGTAGAGCTGCTCGTAAGTCTCGAGATTGGGCAGGGTGAGGCCGCCCAGTGTGATGAGGTGGCCGATCAGGTGGAAGCCGTCGCGGCCCTCGACGCCGCCGCCGGCCGGTGCACCGGCCCACTGATACATGACGTAGCGCCCACCATCCTCGCGCAGGCCCGCCGTGACGGCATGCACGGCCTTCGACCAGCCGGCCGAGGCGCGCTCGGGCAGGGCCTGGGCCAGCGCCTTCCACATCGCGTGGATGATCTCGTGCGCCACGAACACCGTGTTCATGGTCATGGGGGCCGGCATGCGCGCATTCACCAGAGTGCCTTCCGGCAGCCTGATCTCGACGCTGCGGAAGGCGCCTTCGTTTTTCGGCAGGTCGGGCTCGAAGAAGGAGGCCAGAGACATGAAGACCGCAGAGGTCGAGTTGGCGATCGAACTGTTCTTGAAGCCACGCACCTGCGGCGAGGTGCCGGCGAAATCCACGACCAGCTTGCGGTCCTTCACCGTGATGGCGACGGCGATCTTCGCGTCGATCGGCTCGAAGCAGTCATTGTCGACCGGCTCTTCGCCCTTCCACACACCCTGTTGCAGGCGATCGATGCAGGTCTGGAACCGCCGGTCTGCATGATCGAGCACACCTTCGAAGAATTCGTCGGCGCGGTCGACGCCCAGCTCCTCGACCAGCAAGGCCAGGCGCTCGGCGCCGATGCGCGTCGAGCCGATCATGGCGCGGAGGTCGCCGTCGAGCGCGTCGGGCAGGCGGGTGTTCAGCATCAGCAGGCGCCAGAGATCGTCGCGCACCTTGCCCGCTTCGATCAGCTTCAGCACCGGCAGGCGGATGCCTTCATGGAATATCTCGGTCGCCGCCGAATTGTAGGTACCGGCCGCGCCGCCGCCGATATCGGCCTGGTGGGCGCGGTTGCAGGCGAAGGCCACCAGCTTGTCGCCGACGAACACCGGCCGCGTGATCACCCAGTCAGGCAGGTGGTTGCCGCCCGCCGTGTAGGGATCGTTCAGCAGGAATACATCCTCGGGGGCGATGGCATCCTTGAAGTCGCGCAGGATGGCGCGCACGGCGAAGCCGCCGCCGCCGGTGTGGATCGGGATACCGTCGGCCTGGCTGATCAGCGTGCCGCGCGCGTCGGCGATGAAGCAGGAAAAATCGTGGCTCTGGCTGAAGATCGGCGACCGCGCGGTCCGCGTCATCACCCAACCCATCTGGTGCGAAATATGGTCGAGCCGGTTCTGCACCAGCGCCAGGGTGACGGGATCGAGAGAGGCGGCGCTCATGCGAGGGCTCCGACATGCACCAGGAAATCGTCGCGCTCGTCGACTTCGAGCACGTCGCGGGGGCCGACGAACGCCGTCGTCGTGCGCTCCTCGACCAGCAGCGGGCCGTCGAGACGGCAGCCCGGCCGCAGGTCGGCGCCGTCGTAGATCGGTACGTCGCGCCAGCCGGTCGCCGGATCGATCCAGACCTTGCGGGTCTCGCGCGGCTTGGGCGTATCGGTCTGAGGCGAGCGCGCCGCGGGCGGCGTCCAGTCGAGGCGGCCGCGGCCCACGACGCGCAATGCGGTGATGTCGATGCGTCCGCCCGGCTGGATGTGACCGAACAGCCGCTGATGCTCGGTTTCGAAAGCCTTGCGTGCGGCGGCGGCATCGAAGCCCGAGGCGGAAAGCGGCGCACGGACCGGCCATTGCTGGCCGTCATAGCGGAGGTCCAGCTGACGTTCGATCGCGACCTCGTCGGCGCCGAAGCCGTCGCGGGCCAGCGCCTCGCGGGCGCGCGCTTCGAGTTGGGCAAAGCCTGCTTCGAGTGCGGCGGTCTCGACCTTGTCGAGATCGGCCAGGAAGACCTGCAGGTAATCCTGCCGCACGTCTGACTGCAGCATGCCCATGGCGCAGAAGGCACCGGCGGCGCGCGGCAGCAGCGCGCGGCGGCTGCCCAGCGCGCGCGCGACGGCGGTGCCGTGCATCGGTCCGGCGCCGCCTGCGGCGACCAAAGTGAAGGTCGCGGGATTGTGGCCTCGCTCGATGCTGAGTCGCTCGACGGCGTGCAGCAGGTTCTGCTCGAGCAGCCGGATGACGCCCGCCGCCGCGTCCTCGACCGAGAGGCCGAGCGGCTTGGCGAGCTTTGTCTCGATGGCCTTGCGGGCAAGCTCGGCGTCGAGCGTGACGGCGCCACCGGCCAGCGGGCCCGGGCGCAGGCGGCCCAGCACGAGCTGTGCGTCGGTGACGGTCGGGTTCTCGCCGCCCAGCCCATAGGCTGCGGGGCCGGGGCGGGCGCCGGCGCCCTGCGGTCCGGCATGCAGCAGGCCGGCATCGTCGACCCAGGCGATCGTGCCGCCGCCGGCGCCGACCGTGTGGATCTCGACCGACGGCGTGGTGAGGTGATAGCCGTCGATGGTGAGTTCGTCGGTGACTGGCACGTCGCCGCGCGCCATGACCATCACGTCGCAACTCGTGCCCCCGATCTCCATCGAGATCAGATTGGCCTTCTCGCCGGGCGCGGCGCAGCCCTTCAGCGCGCCGACACCGGCCGCCGGGCCCGACAGGACCAGCATCACCGGCCGCGTCGCAACCTGGTCGACGGAGACGGCGCCGCCATTGCTCTGCAGCAGCAGCAGGGAGCGAGGCAGGCCGAACTGGCGCAACTGTTCGTCGAGCGCGCGGAGGTAGCTCGTCACCTTGGGCGCCACATAGGCGTTCACGACGGCGGTCGAGCCGCGCTCGTATTCGCCCATGGTCGGCATGACCTCGCTCGACAGCGAGACCCACTTGCCGTTCCAGGATTTTGCGAGCTGGCCGCCCACGGCGCGTTCATGGGCGCCATCGAGGAAGGAATTGAACAGGCAGACCGCGACCGACTCGACGCCTTCCTCGGCGAAGACCTTGGCCGCGGCATCGACATCCTCGACCTCGAGCGCCGCAAGCTCGGCGCCGTCGGCGGCGATGCGACCACGCACGGGCAGGCGCAGATAGCGCGGCACCAGCACCTGCGGGAAGGGCGCACGATGGTCCCACTGATTTTCGCGGATGCCACGACGGATCTCCAGCGAATCGCGGAAGCCTTCGGTCGTCAGCATGCCGACCTTGGCGCCCTTCTTTTCGAGGATCGTGTTGGTTGCCACTGTCGAGCCGTGCACGAACAGCGCGCAGTCGCGCAGCAGCGCGGTGAGGGTGATGTCGAGTTGCTGCGCAGCCAGCCGCAGCACACCCAGCACGCCCTCGCTGGGATCGGCCGGAACCGAGGGCGATTTGAAGATGCGCACGGCGCCGGCGGCGTCGCGCAGCACCATGTCGGTGAAGGTGCCGCCCACATCGACGCCGATGCGCCAGGGGGCGAGAAGGGCGGGAGGCGAGGCGGGAGCCGTCACTTCAGGAGGCTTCCCAGCACTTCGTCGGTGTGCTCGCCCAAGGTCGGCGCCGATCGCGGCGAATGCGGCCGCACATGGTCGAACGCGATCGGCAGGCCGACCACCTTCGGGCCGCCCGGCAACTGCTGGATGAGCTTCGATGCTTCCATCTGCTCCGTGCGAGCCAGCTCGCCGATGTCGTTCACCGCGGCGCAGGGCACGCCGGCCTTCTCCATGGCGTCCAGCCACTCCGCGCGCGGCCTGGCCTTGAGCGCCTCGGCGATCATCGGCAGCAACTCGGCCTTGTGGGCGACCCGCTGCGCGCTCTTCGCGAACTTTGGATCCTTGGCCCACTCGTCATGGCCCAGCACCTTGGCGCAGCGTGCCCACAGACGGTCGTTGCCGGGAGCGAGGCAGATCGGATGGTCGGCCGTGTCGAAGGTCTGGTAAGGCACGATCACCGGGCTGCCGGTGCCGTGCCGCTGGGAAACGGTGCCGTTGGCGATGTAGCTGTTCACTTGGCCCTCGACCCAGTGCACCGCCGAGTCGAACAGGGACGTATCGACCAGGCAGCCCTTGCCGGTCTTGTCGCGCAGGCGCAGGGCGGCCAGGGCGCCGATGGTGCAGAACATGCCGGTCGCCTTGTCGTTGATCGAGGCGCCGCAGAAGGTCGGCGGATCCTCCGGCCGGCCGGTCACGCTCATCATGCCGCCATAGGCCTGCAGCAGCGGATCGAAGGCCGGCTTCATGCGCAGCGGCCCCTGGTAGCCGAAGGCCCAGATCGAGCAGTAGATCAGGCGCGGATGGCGCGCGAGCATGGTCTCGGGACCAATGCCGACCTCATCGACCACCCCGGGGCGCAGGTTCTGGATCAGGATGTCGGCCGTCTCGCAGAGCTTATGGAGCTTGTCGACGTCTTCGGCGAGCTTGAGGTCGAGCACGACCGAGCGCTTGTTGCGGTTCTGCGAGTAGAAGTAGAGCGAGGTCTTGCCGTCCGGGCCGAACGGAGGGCCCCAGATGCGGGCATCGTCGCCGCCATCGGGCTTCTCGATCTTGATCACGTCGGCGCCCATGTCGGCCAGAATCACCCCGGCCAGCGGACCGGCCAGCGCCTGGCCCACCTCAATGACGCGAACTCCCTCGAGCGGTAGTGTCACTTGCAATCCTCTTCCCGAGCCTGACGGCATGCGTTCGTCGCCGGCATCCTAGCCGCCGACGCCCGTCGCACGCTACTTGAAGAGGCTCGCGAAGCGGAACCGTCTACTCGACGAAGGCCTTTTCGACGACGAACTCGCCGGGCGTCGTGGTGCTTCCCTCAGCAAGTCCCATGCCTTCGAGCAGGGCGCGGATGTCGGCCAGCATCTGGACCGAACCGCAGAGCATGAACCGGTCATTCTCGCGCGACAGCGGCGGCAGGCCGACATCCTTCGCCAGCGTGCCGTTCTCGATCAGGTGCGAGATACGACCGCGATACTTGAACGGCTCGCGGGTCACGGTCGGGTAGTAGACGAGCTTGTCGCGCACCATGTCGCCCAGGATCTCGTCGGCCGGCAGCTCGTCGGCCAGGGTGGACCGGTAGGCGAGGTCGCGGACATGGCGGCAGCCGTGGACCAGGATGACCTTCTCGAAGCGCTCGTACACGTCGGGATCGCGCACGATCGACAGGAAGGGGGCGAGGCCCGTTCCGGTGCCCAGCAGATAGAGGTTGCGGCCCGGAGTCAGGCTGTCGAGCAGCAGCGTGCCGACCGCCTTGGCACCCACCAGCACCGGATCTCCCGGCGTCAGGTTCTTGAGATGCGCGGTGAGCTTGCCGTCCGGCACCTTGATGGAGAAGAACTCCAGCTCGTCCACATAGTGCGGGCTGGCGATCGAGTAGGCCCGGAGCACCGGCTTGCCCTCGACCTTCAGGCCGATCATCGTGAACTGGCCGCTGGCGAAGCGGAATCCCTTGTCGCGGGTGGTCCGGAAGCTGAACAACTCGTCGGTCCAGTGATGCACCGACAAAACGGTCTCGTTCCTCAACGCGCTCACGCTAAACGCTCCTACGCAACGGGCCGGCCAGACGCCGGATGCGACTGGATATAGTGCAGTGCAGCAAAAATAGCCAGATGCGCGAGTAATTCGCAATAGCAGAAATGTCGCGTGCCAGCGGTCGCTCGCGGGTTGGTGCGGGAGCCCTATACTCGGGCGAACCGGTGAGAGAGGTCTCGGGCGATGAGGCTCATTGTTGCGCTGCTGGGGACGATGCTGACCTTACTGCCGTCGGCGCTTCGGGCCGCGGAGCCGGTCGACATGCTGCTGGTGCTGGCCGCCGACGTGTCGCGCAGCGTGACCGATCCCAAGTTCAGGCTACAGCGTGAAGGCGCGGCGGCCGCCATCACCCATCCCGAAGTCGTCCGAGCTATCACGTCGGGGCCTCATCGACGCATCGCCGTGTGCTTCGTCGAATGGGCGTCGGCCAACATGCAGAACGTCGTCATCGACTGGGTCGCAATCGGCGACGGCGCCTCGGCCCGTCGGTTCGGCGACCGGCTGATCGAATCTCCCCGCTCCTTCGCTGGCAGCACTTCGATCAGCGCCGCGATCGACTTCGCCGTGAGTCAATTCGAGCGCGCGCCCTTCGCCTCCGACCGGCGGGTGATCGACGTCTCCGGTGACGGCAACAACATCGCGGGGCGGCTGGTGACCGACGCGCGTGACGATGCACTGGCGAAGAACGTCACGATCAACGCGCTGGTCATCCTGACGCCCATCGAGGAGGCATTCCGTCCCGAACACACCAACCCGCCGGGCGGCCTGGAGAAGTACTTTCAGGAAAATGTCATTGGCGGCCCCGGCGCCTTCACCATCGTCGCCGAGAACCACGGAGCCTTCGGCCGGTCGATGACGAAGAAGCTGATCCAGGAGATTGCGGGCTTGCCTCGCAACGAGTTGGCGGCGGGGGACTGACTACTCCGCCGTCGCGCCCGACGCCTTGATGATCGGCAGCCACAGCGCCTGATCGTCGGCGATCAGCTTGCGGGCGGCAGCCGGCGTGTCGGGCGGCAGCACCTCGAAGCCCTGAACCAGGAGCTTCTCCTTGACCTCCGGCATCTGGGCGATGCGGCCGATCTCGGTATTGAGGCGGGCCACGATCGGCGCGGGCGTGCCGGCCGGTACCGCGAAGCCCAGCCAGGTGGCGACCACGTAGTCCGGGATGCCCGTCTCCATCATGGTCGGCACGTCGGGCAGGATAACCGAGCGATCCTTCGTGGTGACGGCTAGCGCCTTCAGCTTGCCGGCCTTGATCTGGCTCACCACGGTTGGCGCATTGAAGAAGCCCGTCGTTACCTCGCCATTGATCACGGCGAGGACGGCGGCCGGCGCGCCACGATAGGGCACGTGCTGCAGCTTCACGCCGGTGCGCTGCTCCAGGATGACGCCCGACATGTGCAGGCTGCTGCCGACGCCGCTCGACCCGTAGGTGAGTTCGCCCGGCTTGGCGCGCGCCTGTGCGATCACGTCGGCGACGGTCTTGGCGGGGTTTGCGGTCGAGACGACCATGACGTTGGTGAGGATGCCGGTCGTCGCGATCGGAATGAGATCCTTCAGGGGATCGTAGCCCGGCGCCTTGTAGAGACCCATGTTGAAGACGGTGGCGCCCTGCGAGGTAAGCAGCAGCGTGTAGCCGTCGGCCGGAGCCCGCGCGCCTTCGGCGGTGCCCAGCAGGCCGCCGGCGCCACCCTTATTGTCGATGACGACCGGCTGGCCGAGCGCCTTCGCGAGCTGCTCACCGAACGTCCGGCCGACCGTATCGGCACCGGAGCCCGCGGCGAAGGGGATGATCAGCCGGATTGGGCGGTCCGGCCATTCTGCCGCCATCGCCGTGCCGGTTGCGAGCATCGTCGAGCCGAGGAGCAGCGTCCCCGCGAGGGCGTGCCGGCGTGTCAGAATCTGGCGTGATGATTTCATGTATGTCCCTCCCGGGAATCCACGGGGCGGCGTTGCTCGCAGCCTCCATTCGTCTCGACAGTACCCTCAAGGCCGCTTCGCTGTCAGGTCCCATCGCACGAAAGCCGCGCACGGGGCGCGGCTTTCGGCAGTTCTGCGGCTTTGCGTCGGCTACTTGTCGAGCCAGACGTCCTCGAAGCGTGAGCCGTTGTAGAGGCTGTTCACCATCGGGCGGAAGCCCTTCACGTGGGGATGCCAGCAGGTGCCCGAGGCATTCCACATGATGATGGGACGGAAGCCCTCCTCGAGGATCTGTTTATCGATCTCCCAGACCAGCTTCTTACGCTTCTCGATGTCGCGCTCGGCCGACTGGATCGGGAAGAGCTTCTCGATCTCGGGATTGCAGTAGCCGACATAGTTGCGCTCCGACTTGCAAGCATAGTGCTCGAAGTAGGTCTGGTCGGGATCGTCGACGCCGTTTCCGGTCGTGTTGAGGCCGACCGAGTAGTCCTTGCGCGCGACCTTGTTGAACCACAGGGCGGTGTCGACCAGGTCGAGTTCGCCGTCGATGTAGATCTCCTTGAGCTGGTCGATCAGGATCACCGCCGGGTCGCGATAGAGCAGATGGTTGCGGGTCGAGACCTTGAGCTTGAGCCTGTTGTCGGGCCCGTAACCCAGCTTCTTCATAATCGCCTGCGCTTCGGCCCGGTTCTTGGCGACGTCGGGTCCATAGCCCTCCACCTTGTCGAACAGCTCCTTCGGCATGCCCCAGACGCCGCCCGGCGCGGGCTCCATGACACCGCCAGCTTCGCCGGCGCCCTGGGCGAGGATGTCGATAAACGACTTGCGGTCGATGGTGAGGAGCATCGCGCGGCGGATGTCGGGGTTGTCGAATGGCGGCGCTGCGCTGTTCACGATCAGGTTGGTACTGTTGTTCATCGGCGCGACCTCGCAGACGGCGCTTGAGGCCTGGGCCTTGATGTCCTTGAGCAGCGGGATGGTGACGGCGTAGGGCGCCGTCATGTCGTAGCGGCCCGACACGAAGCCCAGCATGGCGGTGCCGCGGGCCGGCACGATCGGCATATCGATGCCATCGAGATAGGGCTTGCCCTTCTTGAAGTAGTCCGGGTTGCGGACGAGCTTGACGATTTCCTTCTGCTTGAACTCGCCGAGCTTGAAGGGACCGGTGCCGATCGGCTTGGTGCGCATCTGCGCCGTCGGCACGTGGCAGGAATAGACGGGGCTGTAGCCCGAGGCGAGCAGGATCAGCAGCGAGGGCTGCGGCTGGCCGAGATGGAAGGTCACCTCGCGGTCGCCGTTGGTCGTGACCTCCTTCAGGTTCCAGTACCAGGAGGTGCGCGGATTCTTGCGCAGCTTCTGGGTCTCACTCTTGCCCGTCAGCATGTCCCAGGTGCACTTAACGTCGGCCGAAGTAAACGGCTTGCCGTCATGCCACTTGGCATTGCCCACCAGCTTGAAGGTCAGCTTCTTGCCGTCCTCGCTCCACGACCAGCTTTCGGCCAGGTCGGGACGGATCGACTCGAGGCTGTTTTGCGGAATCTGCTGATCGAAGACGACGAGGTTGTTGTAGAGCCCCATGAAGGGAACGACCGTCGAGGTCGTCGCTTCCTCGTGGATCGAGGTACTCGGCGGATTGTCCGCAATGTACATCTTCAAAGTGCCACCGCTCTTCTGCGCGAGCGCCGGCGCGGCCGACAGGCCGAGCGCCGCCACCACACCGAGGAATCCGATCGATAAACGCATGAACCCAATCCTCCCAAACCCAATTGCAGAGAGGATGGCGTGGTGTGGCTTCCGCGTCGAGAGCGCCCGTCCGGCTAGCGAATTGTCTTATCGGATCATGGCACGCAGCTTCGATGACATCAGGTCGGCGGCGAGCACGAGGATGAGGATCACGATGACGCAGGCCGCCGTGTCCTCGTAGGCGAAGAGCTTCATCGAGCTGATCAGCTCGAAACCGATGCCGCCCGCACCGACCATCCCCAGCACCGTCGACACGCGGATGTTGGTTTCGAATCGATAGAGCACGACGCCGATCCAGGCGGGCAGGACCTGGGGCAGCACGCCGAACACGATGCGCTGCAGGGTGCCTGCGCCGGCCGCGCGCAACGCATCGAGCGGACCCTCGTCGATCTCCTCGATCGCCTCGGCGAAGAACTTGCCCAGCATGCCGGCGCCGTGCAGAGCGATGGCGAGCACGCCTGCGAAGGGACCGAGGCCGACTGCGGCGACGAAGATCAGGGCCAGGATGATCTCGTTGATGCCGCGCATCACGTTCAGCACTTGACGCAGTCCGTGGAAGACCCAGGCGTAGGGCGAGAGGTTGCGCGCCGCGAAGAAGCAGACGGGCAGTGCCAGCACGATGCCGAGCAGGGTGCCCCACAACGCGATCTGGACTGTCTCGATCGCGGGCTTCACCAGCTTCTCCATGAAGGCGAAGTTGGGCGGCAGCATGCGGCCGACGAAGTCGGCGATCCACGGCAGCCCATCGATGAAGCCGGATATGCTGAGATGCGTGCCGACGGCCGACCACCAGAGGGCGGCGACCGTGGCACCGAGAATTGGAACCATGATCCACCAGCCGAGCGGACCGCGTGGTTTGTTGACGACGAATTGCAGGGACATTTTTCAAGCCCTCCCTTCGAGAGCGAGGACGGCCTCGGCTTCCGCTGCGGCGCGGCGGCGCTCGGTGAGCCGCTGGGCGGCGTCGAGGACGTTGGGGTCGTCGAGGCCAGGATAGATGCTGCGGATGACGTCGCCGCTCACGCCTGCCGGCGCACCGTCATAGACGACGCGGCCGGCCGAGAGACCCACGACCCGCTCGGCGAATTCGAGTGCATAGTCGATCTGGTGAAGATTGCAGAGGACAGCGATGTTCGATTCCTTGCAGCTCTTCTTGAGGTAATTGAGCACGGTGCGCGAGGTCTTTGGATCGAGGCTTGCGACCGGTTCGTCGGCCAGCATGAACTTGGGCTGCTGCGCCAGCGCGCGGGCGATGCCGACCCGCTGCTGTTCGCCGCCCGAGAGAGCATCGGCACGGTTGCGGGCCTTATGGGACATCGCGACCTGCTCGAGGCAATGCAGGGCGATCTTCACGTCGGCCTCGGGGAAGAGCTGCAGGCTGCTGAGGATCGGCGAGAGGTCGGCCATGCGGCCGACCAGCACGTTCTTCAGCACGCTGAGGCGTTTCACCAGATTGTGCTGCTGGAAGATCATGGCGACGTTGCGCCGGAGCAGGCGCAGGTCGCGGCGGTTGGACGACAGCGACGTGCCGTCGACCACGATGTCACCGGCCGTCGGCTCGATGAGCCGGTTGATGCAGCGCAAGAGCGTCGACTTGCCGGCGCCCGACGGTCCCAGCACGACGACGAACTCGCCGGGCCGGATCGATAGGCTGACATCCTGGAGCGCCTGGTGGTCGCCATAGGATTTGGCGAGGCCGCGGATTTCGATCATCGGTCGATCTCCCTGAGAGCAGGCGTGGGGCTACTTCTGCTTCTTGAGATCGATATTCGCGAGCTTCGCTGTCTCGCGAACGATGTCGTAGGCCTGGTCGTTGGTTTCCTTGAAGCCGTTGAGCTTGCCCTGGTCGGACCAGTTGAGATTCTTGATCGAGAGGAAGGCGGCCTTCACCTTGGCCTTCGTCTCGGGCGACAGGTCCTTGCGCCACACCATCGGCGATTCCGGGATCGGCGGCGATTCCCACACGACCTGGATCTGGTCGGCCTTGATGTGGCCTTTGGCGATGGCGGCATCGAGGATGCGGTCGGCAATGGTGGCGGCATCGACCTTGCCGTTGGCGACGGCCAGCGCGTTGGCGTCGTGCGCGCCGGTGAACAGTACGGTCTTGAAGTCGCGCTTGGGTTCGATGCCGGCCTTGAGCAGGCCCGCCAGCGGGAAGGCGTAGCCGGAGGTCGAGGCGGGATCGACGAAGGCGAAGTTCTTGCCCTTGAGGTCCTCGAGCGTTTTGATGCCGCTCGACTTCAGGGCGATGATCTTGGAATGATAGTAGGTGCGGCCGGCCTTGGCGGTCTCGGCGATCGCGAAGGCCTCGACCGGGGTCACGGTGGTGGCCAGCACGTAGGAGAAGGGCCCGAGATAGGCGATGTCGAGATGCTTGGCGCGCAGTGCCTCGATGACGCCGTTATAGTCGGTGGCCACGAAGCCCTGGACCTTCATCCCGGAGTTCTTCTCGACCGCGTCGAGAATGTCCTTGCTCTGGGCGAGCATCGCCCGCGAATCCTCGGAGGGAATCAGTCCGACCTTGAGCACCTGCTGGGCCTGCGCGTGAGCCGCGCCCCAGCTGCCGACGGTTCCTCCCGCCAGCAGCGAGCCGGCGGTCAAAATCCCGAAATCGCGACGCGTCATCCTGGTCATCTTTGTTTCCTCCGTTGTTTCTTTTCTTTGACGTCTAAGCGGCCATTTCGGCCAACAGCGCCTCCCGGCGTCCGATGAAGTTGCGTCCGCGGTCGCCTGCCAGCGCGTCGTCGACGAGGCGCGCCCAGTCGCGGGCGGCGATGCCGTGATCGGTGGCATCGGGCGAGATGCCGAGTTTCGTCAGGAAGGCCTCGAGGCGCGCGGCGCCCGCCAGCAGGTCGTTGCCGAAGATGCGTCGCAGCGAGGCGTCGCAGGCGGCGTCGCAGCCGGCCACGGCCCGCATCACCATGGGCAGGCTGAACGAGCAGGCGATGCCGTGCGGGACACCATGATGCAGGGTGAGGTGATAGGACAGCGAATGGGCGAGTGCCGTACGCGTGTTGGAGAAAGCGAGGCCCGCGAAGAGGCTGGCGCGCGCCAGGCGCGTGCGCAGCGCCTCGTTCCTCAAATCGTCGGCGAGCAGCGGCAAGGCCTCGATCACCTCACGCGCGGCGACCTCGGCCAGCGAACCAGACACCGGGTTGGCGTTGACGTTCCAGATGCTTTCCAGCGCATGGCTGAGCGCATCAAGGCCGGTGCTGATCGTGATGGCGCGCGGCAGACCGAGCGTCAGCAGCGGATCGACCAGCGCCGCTTCGGGGTAAAGCGTCTCGCGGGCCAGTGAGTATTTCTTCATTGCCACGGTGTCCCAGACCGTGGCCCATGACGTGACTTCGCTGCCGGTTCCTGCCGTCGTGGGAATGGCGATGATCGGCGTGCGACCGAGGGTATCGCCGCCCTTGCCGGTTTCGAGATGGCGCCTGACCCTTTCGAAATCGCCCGAGGCCGCGGCCAGAACCTTGGCGGCGTCCATCACCGAGCCGCCGCCCAGCGCCACGATGGCCTCGACGGACCGTGGGGCCGTCGCATAGGTGCGGCAGGACTCGGTGAGTCCCACGAAGTCAGGGTTGGGACCGATGTTGCTCACCGTCACCGCCGGCGCGCCGGCCTGGGCGACGACGCGCCGCGCGAGGTCGGCGAAGACACCACCGCCATTGGCGTCGTCGTAGGTCACGAGGCAATAGGCCCGGCCGGCCAATATCTTGCCCAGCGTCTCGAAGACGCCGGCACCGAACTTCACGTCGACCGGATTACGGTAGCGCCACATCCGCGCGTTACTCCCATGGCTCACTGGCTTGGACTTGTCGTCCTTTTGACAATCTTCCGGCCGCTTCTCACATTTAACCAATTCAAACATTCTCGAAGTGACATTGAGAAAATCAATATGAGGCATACGCAGCTCCGCTCCTTCCACGCGGTTGCGCAACGATCGAGCTTCACCGCCGCCGCGCGAGAGCTGGGCGTCAGCCAGCCCACCATCACCACACAGGTGAAGTCGCTGGAGCTGGAATTCGGCGTCGAGCTGTTCGTGCGTCGCGGCCGCCGCATCGAACTGACCGAGACCGGCAGCGGCCTTCTGGAGATCACACGCCGGCTTTTTGCCGATGAGAAGGAAGCGGCCGACTATCTCAACGAAACGCGGGGCCTCAAGACCGGCCACCTGCGCGTTGGTGCCGTCGGTCCCTATCATGTCACCGACATGCTGGCGGCTTTCAACGCGCGCCATCCCGGCCTCTACGTCTCGGTCACCGTCGGCAATTCGCGCGACACGCTACGCGACCTCCTGGACTACCGGACAGACGTGGCGGTGCTGGCCCATGTCGATCCCGATCCGCGACTGGTCGCCATTCCCTATCGCCGCCACCGGGTCATCGCCTTCTGCCCCGCCGACCATCCGTTCGCGCAGCGCCGCAGTATCCGCGCGCGCGACATGGAGGGGCAGCGGCTGATCGTTCGCGAGGCGGGCTCGACGACGCGCCGTGCCTTCGACCAGGCGATGCGGGAGGCCGATGTACGGCCCAAGGTCGTGATGGAGATCGGCAGCCGCGAATCGATCCGCGAGGCGGTGGCCAAGGGGATCGGCATGGGCGTGGTGTCGGAGGCGGAGTTCATCCCCGATCCGCGCATCCGGAAGCTGCCGATCGCGGATGCCGAGATCTATACCTACGCCCATGTCGTTCATCTGAAGGAGCGGCAGAAGGCGCGCCTCGTGCACGCCTTCCTTCAGGTGCTCACCGGCCTGCTGCCGGTCAGTTCGCCATCCAGCCGCCGTCGACCATCAAATTCTCGCCGGTGATGAAGCTCGCTTCGTCGGAGGCGAGGAACAAGGCGGCGTTGGCGACGTCCTCCGATCGGCCGAGGCGCGGCAGCGGCGTGCGGGCGTGGGAATAGTCGATCCAGCGCGGTTCGATCGCGCGGCCCGTCTTGCCGGTCAGGATCTTGCCCGGCGCGACGGCATTGCAGATGACGCTGTCGCGGCCGTAGTCGGAGGCGATCTGGCGCGTGATGTAGACCACCGCCGATTTGGAGACGCCGTAGGAGAAATCCTCGGGCGAGGAGATCATGCCGTGCTGTGAGGAGATGTTGACGATGCGCCCGCGCGCCTCGTTGCGGATTTCCTGTGTCAGCATCCGGCGCACGGCGGCGCGGCACATCAGGAAGACGCCGGTGACGTTCACCTCCATCACCCGGTTCCATTCCTCTAGGCTGGTGTCGGTGAGCTTCTTCGCCGATCGGATGGCCGCGTCGTTGACCACGATGTCGAGCCGGCCGGTCGGCAGGGCCGCCCGGCGGACGGCTTCCTCGACATCCTTCTCGTTCGAGACGTCGCCCTGGAAGAAGGGCACGTCGAGGATCCTGTGTGTCGGCTCGCCGCCTTCGACGACAGCTTCGGTGACGTCCATCAGCAGGAGGGTCGCCCCCTCGGCATGGAACTTCTTGGCGATGGCACGGCCGATGCCCGAGGAGGCACCGGTGATGAGGGCGGTCTTGCCGGCAAGTCGGTTCATGGCGTCACCCGACGCAAGGATCGTGCCCTAGCCGCGCCGCACGCTGGCGCCGCCGTCCACCGGCAGGGTGACGCCGGTGATGAAGCTCGCCTCGTCGGAGGCGAGGAAGAGAGCGGCATTGGCGACATCCCAGCCGGTGCCCATCTTCTTGCGCAGCGGCACCTTGGAGTCGCGTTCGGCCTCAACCTCGGCGCGGCTCTTCTTGAAGGTACGGGCGCGCGTGTCGACGGCCATGGGCGTGTTCATCAGACCGGGCAGGATGACGTTGGCGCGGATGCCGTATTGCGCGTTCTGGTAGGCGAGCTGCTCGGTGAAGGAAACCATGGCCGACTTGGTCGCCTTGTAGGCGACGTAGGGATAGGTGGTGATCACTGCCATCGACGAGATGTTGATGATCACGCCGCTCTGTTGCTCGCGCATGATCGGAAGCACGTGCTTGGCGGCAAAGATGCAGCTCTTGAGGTTGATCGCCACGCAGCGGTCGAAGGCCTCGCTGGTGATGTCGAGCAGCTCGGCGTCGCCGCCTGAGAGCGACACGCCGACATTGTTGTGCAGGATGTCGATCCGGCCCCAGCGGGCATGGGCGTCGTCGACCATCGCCTTGAGGTCGGCGTTGCTGGTCACATCGGCCTTGAAGGCGGCCGCCGTACCCTGATTGACGCCGATCATCTCGACGGTTTCCTTCGCCGAGTCGACATTGTGATCGACGCACAGGACCTTGGCGCCCTCGCGTGCGAAGGTGAGGGCGGTGGCGCGGCCGTTGCCCATGCCTTCGCCGGGGCTCTGCCCGGCGCCGACGACGATGGCGACTCGATCTTTCAGACGCATGTCACTTCACTCCGGGGATCGGGTACTGTTTGAGTACCTCTTTGTATTGCGGCTCGTTGTCGATCTGCATGGTAGCGAGCACGCGGACGACGGCGCAGTAGAAGGCGATGGTGAGCACCAGGTCGGTCATGTGCTCGTCCGACAGATCCTTCTTGATCTCGGCGAAGGTCGCGTCGGACATGGCAAGAGTCTTCACCATCTCGCGCGCGCCCTTGAGGATCGCCTTCGTGAGCGGCTCGAGTTGGGAAGGCTTGCCCTCGGTCTCGGCCATCAGGCCCTTTATGTCCTCGTCGGTGACGCCGAATTCCTTACCGATCTTCACATGGTGGGTGAATTCATATTCCGACTTCTCCAGCCAGCCGACTTGAAGGATCGCCAGCTCGCGCAGGCGAGGATCGAGCTTGCTCTTGAAGCGGATGTAGCCGCCCAGGCCGTTGAAGGCGCGCGCCATGTCGGGCGAGTTGACCAGAAGCTTGTGCAGGTTGGTGTTTCGCTTGAGCATGTCGCGATACTCGGGCGCGACCTGGTCGGGCTCGAGGTAGGGCAGGCGGGCCATCTTGGTTGTTCTCCCTTATTGGTTGGTTGCTTCAGTGATCTTGTGAATCGCGCTCCGGCCCCTGCAGCGTCACACCGCCGTCGACGACCAGAACTTGGCCGGTGATGTAGCGGGCATGGTTGCTCAGCAGGAAACGCACGGCGTGACCGACGTCCCAGCCCGTACCCTCGGTCTTGAGGACGGAGGCCCTGGCGCGCTGGGCGCGCGCCGCCTCGCTCATGCCGTTGCCGCGGGCATAGACCATCGGCGTGTAGACCGGGCCGGGGCAGATGCAGTTCACGCGGATATTGTCGCGGCCATGGTCGACCGCCATCGCCTGGCTGAGGCCGATGACGGCGGCCTTGGAGGTCGTATAGGTCGTCAGCCCGCGCGGCCGCAGCGCCGAGATCGACGAGATGTTCACGATCGAGCCGCCCTTGGCCGTCTTGATCATCGCCGGGATGGCATGCTTGGAGAGCAGGAACATCGTCTCGACGTTCACCTGCATCACGCGGCGATAGTCCTCGGGCTTCTCCTCGACCACCGAGCCGCGGCTGCCGATGCCGATATTGTTGTCGAGGAAGTCGAGCCGTCCCCAGCGATCGACCGCGGCATCGACCAGCCGCTTGCACTCGGTCTCCTGCGTCATGTCACCGGCATGAGCCGCGGCATGCTGGCCGCCCTCGGCCTGAATCATTTCGACCGTGCGCTGCGCCAGCTTCAGGTCCCGGTCGGCCACCAGCACATGGGTGCCGGCGCGGGCCAGCAGGATCGCTGCCGCGCGGCCATTGCCGATACCGTCCCCGGCCGCGCCGCCGCCGGAAATGATCGCCACCTTGCCGGCCAGCCCGGCATCGTCCTCTGGGCCTTTCATGAATTCCTCCCTAGGGCAGGCCGGCGCCGGGTACGTCGACCCGCATCGTCTCGATGCGGCCGTCCTTCTTCTCGGCGATGGCGGGGCCGCTGCCGCTGTTGGTCACGACGAACAGGGTGCGGCGGTCACGGCCGCCCAGCATGCAGGCATAGGCGGCACGTTCGCCGAGATCGAGATCGTGGGTGACCGTGCCGCCTTCGAGCACGCGGATCATGTGATGGGTGAAGGCGCCGGTGACCCAGATGCCGCCCTCGGCATCGAGGCAGATGCCGTCGGGATTACAGGTCGGCGTCTCCGCCCAGACGCGCCGATTCGACAAGGTGCCGTCCTCCCTGATGTCGAACGCCGTGAGCCGCTTGGCGAAGGTCTCGCCGATGATCATCGTCCTGCCGTCGGGCGTGATGACGGTGCCGTTGGGGAACATCAGCTCGTCGGCGGCGGCATGGACGGAGCCGTCGGGATCGACGCGGGCCAGTACGGCGGGGCGCGGCTTCTCGCCGGCGTGCCGGTCGAAGCCGAAATTGCCGACATAGGCGCGACCCTTGGCATCGACGATCATGTCGTTGCACAGGCCGGTCGCGATCGCGCCCAGTTCCGCCTCGACGGCGAGCTTGCCGCCTGCAAAGCGCATCAGCCGGCGGTCGGTCATGCTGACGATCAGCATCGTGCCGTCGGGGCGCCAACCCAGTCCGGACGGCTGGCCGGGCACTTCGACGATCGTTTCAGTCCTGCCGCTCTCGTCGACGGTCCGCACCTGGTGGACATAGAAGTCGGAGAAATAGAGCCGGTCGTCGCGCCAGCGCGGGCCTTCGCCGAAGGAGAGGCCGGCGAGCAGACGTTCGAGTTTCATGATGCGTCCTGCCGGGGGCGCGCCACTCCAGTCGCGCGTCTTTGTCGGTTCAGGAGACGATCGCGCCACTGGAGTGGCGCGCCCCCAGCGAAGATACGCGTCATCGATCCCACTCGATCCTGAAGGAATTGCCCTCGGGTCTGACGTAGCCCGCATTGGCGCCGGGGAAGTGGGCGGGGCAGAGCAGGGCGTTGCTCTCGACGCAATCCTCGAGAAGCTTGCGGCGCGAGACGGCCGACATCGCCTGGTCCCAGCAGAACTGGCTCGACCAGTCGGGATGATAGACCTGGATCGGGTGGTGCATGATGTCGCCCGAGAAGCAGGCCTGCTTGCCCTCGTCCTTCAGGTTGATCGCGATCGAGCCCGGCGTGTGCCCGGGATAGTCCCTGATGGTGAGCAGCGGATCGGGCTGGTGGTCGCTCTCGATCATCACGGCCTTGCCGGCCTCGACGATCGGCAGAACCGAATCGTCGAACGAGCCGTCGTTCACCTGGCTTTCGCCTTGAGACTTTCGCTCGCTTTCCCAGTGCGCGTATTCGCGCTTGGCGAACAGGTACTTCGCATTGGGGAAGGTCGGCACCCAGCGGCCGTTCTCGAGCTTGGTGTTCCAGCCGACATGGTCGACGTGCAGGTGCGTGCACATCACGAAGTCGACGGATTCAGGTGGACATCCGCAGGCCTTCAACCTGTCGAGGAACGGCGTATCGAGGTTGTTCCAGCCGGGATTGTGCCGCTGCTTGTGATTGCCGAGACAGGTGTCGATCAGGATCGTGTGCTTCGGTGTCCGGACGATCCAGGTATGGACCGAGCCGATCAGCCGGTCGCTGCCCTCCTGCACGTGCTCCGGTACCATCCAGCCTTTCTGGGCGTCGAAGGCTTCCTGGTCGAACCTGGGAAACATGCGGCCGGGCTTGAAGCCCGGGCCGCAGATTTCCTCGACCTTCTCGATGGTGGCTCCGCCCAGCTTTCGCACGGTCATGGCGTGGCTTCCTCCGGAACGCGGCAGCGAGAAGGGAACGATCAGAACGTGACGACGCTGCGAATCGACTCGCCCTTGTGCATCAGGTCGAACGCATCGTTGATCTTCTCGACCGGCATCGTGTGGGTGATCAGCGAATCGATGTCGATCTTGCCGTCCATGTACCAGTCGACGATCTTCGGCACGTCGCGGCGGCCCTTGGCGCCGCCGAAGGCGGTGCCCATCCAGGTCCGCCCGGTGACGAGCTGGAACGGGCGCGTGGCGATCTCCTGGCCCGCGCCGGCGACGCCGATGATCACCGACTTGCCCCAGCCGCGATGGCAGCATTCCAGCGCCTCGCGCATCAGCTTGGTGCTGCCGACGCATTCGAAACTGTAATCCGCGCCGCCGTCGGTCAACTCGACGAGGTGGGCGACCAGATCCTTGTCCCCGAGGGTCGAGGGATTGACGAAGTGCGTCATGCCGAACTTGCGGCCGAGCGCCTCGCGCGCCGGGTTGAGATCGACGCCGACGATCATGTTGGCGCCGACCATGCGCGCACCCTGCAGCACGTTGAGGCCGATGCCGCCCAGGCCGAACACCACGACATTGGCGCCGGCCTCGACCTTGGCGGTGTTGATCACGGCACCGATGCCGGTGGTGACGCCGCAGCCGATGTAGCAGACCTTGTCGAACGGCGCGTCGGGGCGAATTTTCGCCAGCGCAATCTCGGGCAGGACCGTGTAGTTCGAGAAGGTCGAGCAGCCCATATAATGATGGATCTTCTTGCCCTTGATCGAGAAGCGCGAGGTGCCGTCGGGCATCACACCCTGTCCCTGGGTGGCGCGGATCGAGGTGCAGAGATTGGTCTTGCCCGAGACGCAGGATTTGCACTGGCGGCATTCCGGCGTGTAGAGCGGGATCACGTGGTCGCCCTTCTTCAGCGACACGATTCCGGGCCCGACATCGACGACGACGCCCGCGCCCTCATGGCCGAAGATCACCGGGAACAGGCCCTCGGGATCGCCGCCGGACCGCGTGAACTCGTCGGTGTGGCACACACCCGACGCCTTGATCTCGACCAGGACCTCGCCGAACTTCGGCCCTTCGAGATCGACGGTCTCGATCTCGAGGTTCTTGCCGGCCTCGAAACAGACGGCTGCCTTTGTCTTCACGCGGATACCCCCTCGAAACTCTGGAGCCGAAACCTAGAGCAGGGGGGCGCCCACCGTCTACGCTGCGGCGCGGCCGGCGAGAGCACGTGCCATTTCAGACTTCGCCTCGCGATATTGGCTGACAAGGCGCCGGACGAGATCGGCGGCCGCCGGCACGTCCTCGATGTTGCCGACGCCGTGACCCGCCGTGAAGATATCCTTCCAGCGCTTCTTGTTCTCCTGCGCGCCGACGATCTTGCCAGGCAGGGTCGTGCGCAGCACGTCGAGGTCGATGCCGGCGGCCAGCAGGCTGGGCGTCAGCCAGTTGGCGGGCGCGCCGTCGATCGAGGCGGTGAGGAACACGTCGGTCGCGCGGGTGCCGAGGATCATGTCCTTGTGCGCCTGCGCCGCCATCGCCTCCTGGGTCGCGATGAAGCGCGTACCGATATAGGCGAGGTCGGCGCCCATCGCCTCGGCCGCCAGCACGTCGCGGCCCGTGGTCTGGCCGCCGGCCAACACGACCGCGAAACCGTCGCCCAGCTGTCGCACTTCGTTCATCAGCGCGAACGGATTGATGGTGCCGGTATGCCCTCCGGCGCCGCCCGCCACCGCAATCACGCCGTCGACGCCGGCCTCCAGCGCCTTTTCGGCATGGCGCCGGTTGGCGATGTCGTGCAGCGCGACGGCCCCCCAGCCATGGATGCGCTTGATGGCGTCGCCCGGCGCGCCCTTGGAGGTGAGCACGACCGGCACCTTGTACTTCTCGACCAGTTCGAGATCGCCCTGGTAGCGTGGGTTCGAGGCATGGACGACGAGGTTCACGGCCCAGGGCGCAGGCTTCTTGCCGGCATCCTCGAGTCGCTTCATCCCCTCGACCATCTCGTCGAGCCAGGCCTGGAATTCCTCGCGGCTGCGCGTGCCATGGGCCGGGAAGCTGCCCATCAGGCCCTCACCGCAACACGCCAGGGTCAGCGCGGGATTGGAGACCAGGAACATGGGGGCGGCGATGGCGGGGATCGCCATGCGCTCCATCAACTTGTGCACTTCGGCGCGTGGCATGGATCAAACCTCTCCGATGGTGGGCGTGGTCGACGTCACGCCGCTGTCGTTCAATTCTTTCAGGCGGGCGTCGTCGTAGCCCAGCAGTTCGCGCAGCACTTCGTCGGTGTGCTGGCCGAGATTGGGGGCAGGGCGCTCGATGGCGAGACCCTTGCCGTCGAGCCGGTAGGGCAGGCCCTTCACGAGGCCGCCGCTTTCGTCACGGACAAGCGTGACGCCCTGCAATCGGGTGTCGCGCAGCAGGTCGTTGCCATCGAGGCAAGGCGCGGCGGCAATACCCTTGTCGAGCAGCATCGCCACTGCGGTGTCGCGATCCTTGCTCGCACAGAAGGCTTCCATCGATGGATCGGGTGTGTCGAGGCTGACCGCCAGCCACTTGCCGTCGGCGCAACGGTAGGCGTCCTGCTGTGCCACGCCGGCTTCGCTGTTGCCCCGAGGCACGAACAGGTGTGCCGGATCGGCCGACGCGGCGAGAATCTCTTCGCCGAGCGTGAACGAGGCGACCTCGCGCTGGGAGAAGTCGAGGAACGCGCCCTTGCCGGTGTGGCGCGCCTCGGTGACGGCGGCGATTACGACGCCGGTGGCGAACAGCGATACGATCTGGTCGGGATAGTTCACGTCCATGCCCGAGATGCGCGGCTCCTCGCCTTCGTAGCCGGTGAGCGAGGCGATGCCCGATGTGGCGTCGAGCGTGCTGCCGAACGACACGTTCATGCGCTCTGGTCCCGTGTCGCCCTGGCTCGAGATGGCGGCGAACACGAGACGCGGATTGATCGCGCTCAGCTCCTTGTAGCCCAGGCCTGCGCGATCGAGCACGCCGCGCCGGAAATTCTCGACCACGACGTCGCAGTGCACCGCGAGTTCGCGGATGACGCGCTGACCCTCGGGGTCCTTCAGGTTCAACGCGAGCCCGCGCTTGTTGCGGTTGGTGAAACGGAACTGCGGCGAACGGTTCCACCATCCCTCGTCGCTGTCGATCTTGCCGACCACGCGGAAGGGATCGAGATAGGCGCCGGATTCGATCTTGATTACGTCGGCGCCGAGATCGGCCAGCATGGCCGAGGTGTTCGCGCCGGCTGTGAGCAGGCCGAAATCGAGGACGCGGATGCCGGCGAGGGGACGCTCGCTCATGGCGCGAGTTCCGGCGCAGGCCGCGGCGTGAAGGAGCGGCCGTTCCATTGCACGGGAAGTTGCGGCAGGCGCAGCCGGCCTTGCGTCGGATGTGTCATATCGGCCAGGAAGCCGCGCGCCACGTACTGCTCCGTCAGCAGCAACTCGGCCGGCGAGAAGATCGGGCCGAACGGCACGCCCTTGGCCTGCGCCACCTTCTGAATCTCGTCGCGCGTCTTGTCTTCGAACCAGGGCGCGAGCGCTGCATAGAGTTCGGCGATGTTCTGGCGACGGCCGGCCCGCGTACTGAATTTCGGATCATCGAGCCGCGCATCGCCGATCAGCGTGCGCGTCGCCGGCCACTGGGTGACCGTGTAGACGAGGGCGACATGGCCGTCGCGGCAGGGCAGGACCTGGAATTCCGAGTTCCTGCCCTCGCGACCGGGTGAGATGCCTGAGGCGGCGGCGCCGGACGCAGCCTTCCAGTTCACCCACTGCATGACTTCCGCGAGCGACACGCGCACCGGGGGCGCCCGGCGCCCGGCATCGCGCGCAGCGAGGGCCGTCATGAGCCCGGTGAAGGCGGTGAGGCCTGCGGCGTAGGAGGCCTGATGGCCGCCCAGCTTCAGCGGCTTGCGTGCCGGCTCGCCCACCATGTGCATCAGGCCGCCCAGCGCCTGGATCGCCAGTTCGCTGACGGGACGTTGCGCCGCATCCGTCTCGAGTGGAAAGGCCGCGATCTCGACCGGCGTTGCCTTGCCCGCGCGAAGTGCCGAGGCGATGGAAGCCGGCTCTTCGAACAGCACGACATCGGCTTTCTCGACGAGTTGCGTGAGCGCGGTGCGGCCGGACTCGCTCGCCAGATCGAGCATCAAGGAGCGCTTCGACGTATTGAGGAATTGAAACAGCGCGCTTCCGCCCTGCGGCAGCACGGGCGGCGCACGACGCACCGGATCGCCGCCCGACGGCTCGATCTTGAGAACGTCGGCACCGAGATCGGCCGCGATCTTGGCCGCGAGAGAGGTCGCAAGACGCAGGCAGAGCGGGATTTTTGCGTCGTTCACCTCGATGATCGTGAAGCGCGCGAGCGGTCGGGAAGAAGCCTCGGTCATTGCGCGATGATCTGCGCAAGCCGGTGCTGCGGTCAACGTCGCGCGCATGCTACCGTCGCGGGTGACGGAGGACTTCTATGGCACAGACCGGTAATCACAAGGGACTTACGTTCGGCATCTTCCTGGCGCCGTTCCATCGCGTCGGCGAGAATCCCACTCTCGCGATGGCGCGCGACATGGAGCTGATCGAGTGGATCGACGAGCTGGGCTACGACGAAGCCTGGATCGGCGAGCATCATTCCGCCGGCTGGGAGACGATCGCGTCGCCGGAAGTGTTCATCGGCGCCGCCATCGAGCGCACGCGCTACATCCGCCTCGGCTCCGGCGTGACCAGCCTGCCCTATCACCATCCGCTGATGGTGGCGAACCGCTTCGTGCAGCTCGATCACATGTCGCGCGGCCGCACGATGCTGGGCTGCGGTCCCGGGGCGCTGCCGTCGGACGCCTACATGATGGGTATCGATCCTTCGACCCAGCGCCCGCGCATGGAAGAGGCGCTGGAGGCGATCATGCGCCTGCTCGAATGCAAGGAGCCGGTCACCATGAAGACCGACTGGTTCGAGCTGAAGGAGGCGCGCCTGCATCTCGCACCCTACAGCTATCCGCATTTCCCGATCGCCTGCGCCAGCACCATCACGCCCTCGGGCATGATCGCCGCCGGCAAGCACGGGCTCGGCGTCCTGTCGATCGGCGCCGGCATCCCGGGCGGGCCGGAGATGTTGGGCAAGCAGTGGGGCATCTACGAGGAGACCGCCGCCAAGCACGGCAAGACGGCGGATCGCAGCAAGTGGCGCGTGGTTGTGAACTGCCATGTGACGGAGGACGACGAGCAGGCGTTGCGTGAAGTCCATGCCGGCGAACGCCGCGAGACCGTGACCTATTTCGAGGACACGCTCGGCCGTCCGCCGGGCCGGGCCGACGACCCGCTGCGCGATGGGGTGAAGATGGGCACGACCCTGGTCGGCAGCCCCGACACGGTGGCCAAGGGCATCGAGCGGCTGCTGGGCTTCTCCAACGGCGGCTTCGGCGGCGTCCTGTTCCGCGCCCACGAATGGGCGACGCGCGAGCAGATCCTGCGTTCCTATGAGCTGTTCGCGCGCTACGTGATGCCGCGCTTCCAGGGCTCGCTCGACACGATCGTCAATTCCAACCAGTGGGCGAAAGACAATCGCAAGGGCATCTTCGGTCCCAACGTCGCCGCGGTGAAGAAGGCCTTCACCGACGCCGGTCGCGAGGCCCCCGAGGAGTTCCGAAACCGCACGCCCGGCGCACGCGACGTGGCGGGGGACTGATTGATCGGAATGGTGGCCTCAAAAATGGTGGCTTCAAAACGAGTGACCTGAAATGCGTGCTTTTCTGAATGTGTTCCTCGCTTGCGCACTCTTCTTAACGGCAGCGTGCTCCAGTGCCGAGCAGTTGGCGGCGGCAGAACGTGAAGTCGAACGATTCCACAAGGCGTTTGACGAAGGGCAGTTCGGCGAGATTTACGACAAGGCGGCAGATGCGTTTCGCAAGGGGGCAACGAGGCAGGAATTCATCGCCTTCATGGAGACCGTGCAGCGCAAGCTGGGCAAGGTGGAAGAGGCCAAAAGAGGTAACTCCAACCTGAACTATAGCGCCGGAGGCACGCTGGTCTCGCTTGCCTATGCCACCACTTTCGCGAATGGCAAAGGCACCGAACAGTTTGGCTTTGCCGTCTCGGGTAAGAAGGCTGTGCTGGTCGGGTATAATCTCAACTCGAAGGATCTGCTCCTTCGATAGGAAGCCTCCTGCGATTCAGAACTGCTTCTTCGTGCCGGGCACGGCGTCGATCACTTCGATCGAAGACTGGCCCAGCGCTGCCTTGTATTCGGCCGGCGTGCCCCGGAGGAACGGGTTGCTGGCATAGTGCATGGGCCACGCCATTTTGGGCTTGATCAGCTCCTTGGTGGCATAGGCGGCGGCCTTCGGATCCATCACGTAGTGGCCGCCGATCGGGATCAGCACCAGGTCGGGCTTGTAGTATTCGCCGATCAGCTTCATGTCGCCGAACAGGCCGGTATCGCCCATGTGGTAGATCCTGAAGCCGTTCTCGAGCTCGATGATGAAACCGCACGGCTCGCCGGCGGCGAAGCTCGTGTCCTTGCCGGTCGCCGGGTCCTTGAGGATCATCTCAGAGGAATGGTCGGCATGGACCATGGTGATCTTCACGCCGGGAAAGGGCTCGATCGCGCCGCCCTTGCTCATGCGGGGCACGAGATTGGCGGGCATCAGCCCGAGCGTCGCGAGAGTCTGGTTGAGGCCGGCCGGCGCCCAGATGGGCGCATTGTTCCTCTTCGATATCTCCATCGCGTCCCCGAGATGGTCGCCATGGCCGTGGGTCACCAGGATCAGGTCGACCTTGCCGATCTTGTCGAGATCCTTCAGCTCCGGCGGGATCCTCGTGGCGCCCATGATCCAGGGATCGATCATGATGACCTTGCCGCTCTGGGTCGTGAGCTTGAAGGCGGCCTGGCTGTACCAGAGAAGCTCGGCCTTGCCTTGCGCCTGTGCGGCGCCGGCGGAGGCGACGACCGCGGCCAGGATGACGGAAAGAAGACGAAAGACCACGTGGCGTTGCTCCCCGTTCGTTTCGCAGAGCCTAGCATCGTTCTTCGGAGCGAAAGTGCGCACTTTCCTGTGAGGCTCCGATCCCCCACGATGTGCGCTGCACAATCGACAAGGGGGATGGCTCGCCGATGAGCATCAAGGGCAAGGCCTATATCGCGGGAATCTATGAGCATCCGACGCGCCTCGCGAAGGATATCTCGCTGGCCCAGATCCACGCGCAGTGCGCCAAGGGCGCGCTGGAGGATGCGGGTCTCACCAAGGACGATGTCGACGGCTATTTCTGCGCCGGCGATGCGCCGGGCCTCGGCCCGATGTCCATGGTCGAGTACATGGGCCTGAAGGTCCGTCACGTCGATTCGACCGACACCGGCGGCTCCTCCTACGTGCTGCATGTCGGCCACGCTGCCGAAGCGATCGCTTCGGGCAAGTGCAAGGTGGCCCTGATCACCCTGGCCGGCCGGCCGCGCGCCGAGGGCATGGCGACCGGCACCGTGCCGCGCAGCCGCGGCGGCACGCCGACGCCCGACGATCCGTTCGAGTTCCCCTACGGCCCGACGGTCGTGAACATGTACGCCAACTGCGCCATGCGTCACATGTACGAGTTCGGCACGACCTCCGAGCAGCTGGCCTGGATCAAGGTCGCGGCCTCGCACCACGCGCAATACAATCCGCACGCGCTGCTGAAGGACGTGGTCACGGTCGAGGAGGTCGTGAACTCGCCGATGATCTCCGATCCGCTGCATCGCCTCGACTGCTGCGTCATCACCGACGGCGGCGGTGCCATCGTCGTCGTGGCGCCGGAGATCGCGGCCAAGCTCAAGCGGCCGAAGGTCAAGCTGCTGGGAGCGTCGGAATTCATCAAGACGCAGATGGGCGGCAAGGTCGATCTCACCTATTCGGGCGCGCGCTTCACCGGCGCGGCGGCCTTCGCCGAAGCGGGCGTCAAGCCTTCCGACATGAAGTACGCCTCGATCTACGACAGCTTCACCATCACGGTGCTGATGCAGCTCGAGGATCTCGGCTTCTGCGAGAAGGGCAAGGGCGGCGCTTTCGTGGCCGACGGCAACCTGATCTCGGGCACCGGCAAGCTGCCGTTCAACACCGATGGCGGCGGCCTGTGCAGCAATCACCCCGCCAATCGTGGCGGCCTCACCAAGGTGCTGGAGGCCGTGCGTCAGTTGCGCGGCGAGGCGCACCCGAAGGTGCAGGTGAAGAACTGCGATCTGGCGATCGCGCACGGCACGGGCGGATCGCTCGGCCTGCGCCACGGCAGCGCGACCGTCATTCTGGAGAGAGAGTAGACCATGGCCGAGACCAAGGAACGCAAGCTGCCGCCTCCCGCCATCAGCGAAGAGACGCAGGCCTATTGGGACGCTGCCGGTAAGGGCAAGCTGCTGGTGCGCAAGTGCACGAGCTGCGGTCAGGCGCATCACTATCCACGCACGATCTGCCCGTTCTGCTTCAGCGACAAGACCGAATGGGTCGAGTCGTCGGGCAAGGGGACGATCTACTCCTACAGCGTGATGCGTCGCGCGCCGGTGCCCTACGCGATCGGCTATGTCACCCTGGCCGAAGGTCCGCGGATGCTGACCAACATCGTCGACTGCGACTTCGACAAGCTGAAGTGCGATCAGGCGGTGACACTGGTCTTCAAGCCGACCGATGGCGGCCCGCCGCTGCCGATGTTCACGCCGGCCTGACGCTCGATTGCGGGAGGCTCTAGCGAGCCTCCCGCAATTTCTGGAGCGCCGCGGCGAGACGCTTGGCGGCGATCTCGGTGCCGAGTTCGGTCCAGTGTCCGTCCGAGACCCGGTAGGTGCCGGGCACGCCTTTGAGATCGTCCTCGAGGTCGACGACCGTCACGCCCTGGGCCTCCAGCGCGGCGCGCAACAGGCGGTGCTTGGCCTCATTCTCTCTTGGATAGCTCATATAGCGCGGCCACGGGCGCCAGAATTCGGCGTAACTCGGATCCACCACGCCCACCGGCGCCAGCGCGATCAGGAACTTGATGCCGCGTTCGCGCGCCAGGTCGCGGGCGCCCAACAGCCAGGTCATGGTCGCGGCGACCTGTCGCTTGTCCATCGATTGCTCGATCTCCGCAGGTGTCACCGGCACCGTCCACGTGGCGGTCTCCCAGTCGACCATGCCGGCGAGCCACCAGGCCTGGAGATACTCCTGGTCCCGATCGCGCGGCTCGAACCGGTCCCAGAACTTGTCGCCGCCGCGCGACAGGATCTCGCGAATCACCTTCTCGTCCTTTTCCGGGTAGTAGCGGGTCTTGATGAGCCGGACCATGGCGTCGAGCCGTTCGGCGCGCGGCTTCTTCATGATCTCTTGCGCCGCGTCGGTTGTGCCCTTGTTGGCGCGCCCGAACTCCGACAGGCCAAGCCGGTTGACCAGCAGCCAGGTGAGACGGGGCGCAACCGCCCCGAGCCACGACGGCCGCGGACGCTCGGCGATGGGGGGTGAGATCCGCCAAGGCGACAGG
Organism: Reyranella sp.; assembly: GCF_052439685.1. Classification (GTDB taxonomy): domain Bacteria; phylum Pseudomonadota; class Alphaproteobacteria; order Reyranellales; family Reyranellaceae; genus Reyranella. Next base: position 125,201 of record NZ_JBQVQG010000007.1, on the reverse strand, counting down.
GCATCGGACACGAAGTCGTTGCCCGAGTAGAACGTCAGCACGAGTGCGTCGGGCTGCAGCGACAGCGCGATGTTGCGGATGCGGTAGTAGTATTGCGGCGGCCCGGTTGCCGAGATGCCGAGACTCATCACTTCCCAGTCGCGGTGGCCTTCCGCTTGCCAGATCTCCTCGAGCCGCGCGCCAACCGACTTTCCGACGAAGGCACCTTCGAGGAAGCTGTCGCCGACGAGGACGGTGCGGGAGATGCCGGCAGGCTTCTGCAGCGGATGCTCGCGGTCACGCAAGCCCCAGCTATTGTATTCAGGGACCGCCGGCGCGCCGCCGAGGGTGCTCGCAACCGCGTTCTTGGACACCTCGATCGGGCGCAATTCACGGGCCGGCCACGGCGGCACGACGAAGGAGCTGAGGATCTCGAGCCCGGCCAGGGTGATCGCCACGAGCAGGGCCGCGAAAATGGCTGAGAACCAGAGACGCTTGTGCTTCATCGGCCCTGCTCATAGCCGATCGATGGCGTCTCTCCAACAGGACGGTATTGTCGCGCCTGTCAGCCGTTCAGCGCCTCCCAAACGCGTTCGGGCGTTGCCGGCATGTTGATGTGCCTGCCGCCCAGCGCGTCTGAAATGGCGTTCATCACCGACGGCAGGGAGCCCGCGCAGCCGGCCTCGCCGCAGCCCTTGGCGCCCAGCACGTTGGTCTTCGCCGGCACCGAGTGATAGTCGATCTTGAAGGACGGGGCGTCACCCGCCCGCGGGATCGCATAGTCGGTGAAGCTGCCGGTCAGCGGCTGGCCCTCTTCGCTGTAGACGACATGCTCGAAGATCGCCTGGCTGATGCCCTGGACCACGCCGCCATGGCTCTGACCCTCGACCAGCAGCGGATTGATGACCGTCCCGAAGTCGCCGACCATCGTGTATTTAACGACCTCGACATGGCCGGTGTCGGGATCGATCTCGACCTCCGCCACATGGGTGCCGTTGGGATAGGCCGACGGCGCCGCCTCGTGGACATGACTGACGTCGAGCGTGCTGGGCATGCCCTCGGGCAGCTTCAGGCCGCCGCGCAGCCTGGCTGCCAGCTCCAGGATGCCGATGCCGCGGTCGGTGCCGACGATCTCGAAGCGGCCGAGCTTGAACTCGATGTCGGCGGCCGAGGCTTCCAGCACGACGCCCGCGATCTCCTTGCCCTTTTCGATCACCTTGTCCGACGCTTCGACGATCGCCGCGCCCGAGGCCATGATCGACTTGGAGCCGCCCGTGCCGCCGCCGGCGATCAGCAGGTCGCTGTCGCCCTGCTTCAGCTTGATCCGGTGGAACGGGATGCCGAGCTTGGTGGTGAGCACCTGCGCGAAGGCCGACCAGTGACCTTGGCCGTAGTCCAGCGTGCCGGTGATGATCGTGACGTCGCCGTTCTCCTCGAAGCGCAGGCCGCCCATCTCGTTCGTGGGCGGCGCCGTCACTTCGAGATAGTCGCCGATGCCGAGGCCGCGCAGCTTGCCGCGCCGTGCGCTCTCCTCCTTCCGCGCCTCGAAGCCCGACACGTCCGCCAGCTCCAGCGCCTTGTCGAGCAGGACGGTGAACTCGCCGCTGTCGTAGGTGGTGCCTGACGCGGTCTTGTACGGCATCTCTTCGGGCTTGATGTGGTTGCGTCGGCGCATCTCCATCTGGTCGAGGCCCATCTCGCGGGCGGCGGTGGTGATCAGGCGCTCCATGAAATAGTTGGCCTCGGGGCGGCCGGCGCCGCGATAGGCGCCGATCGGCGAGGTGTGAGTGAAGGCCACCTTGGTCTGCACCTCGATCAGCGGCGTGCGGTAGACCGCGGCGAGATTACGCGAGACGCCCAGCGCGCCCATGGCCGCGCCGACATTCGAGAGATAGGCGCCGAGATTGGCGTAGCCCTTGAGGCGGACGGCGAGGAAGGTGCCGTCCTTGTCGAGGGCCAGCTCGGCGTCGAAATCATGGTCGCGCCCATGCTGGTCGCTGAGGAAGCTGCCCGACCGGTCGTCGGTCCATTTGACCGGACGGCCGAGAATCTTCGAGGCATGGAAGAGGCCGGCATATTCCGGATAGGGCGAGCCCTTCATGCCGAAGGAGCCGCCGACATTGCCCGTCACGACGCGCATCTGTGCGGGCTTGATGCCCAGCAGGGCCGCCATCTGGTTCTTGAGGCCGAACACGCCCTGGCAGCCGGCATAGAGGGTCGAGCGATCGGTCTCCTTGTCGTAGTGGCCAATCGCCGTGCGCGGCTCCATGGCGCAGACGACGATGCGGTTGCTGACGATGTGGAGCTTCGTCACGTGCGCGGCCTTGGCAAAGGCGTCGGCGACCACGGCGCTGTCGCCGAACTGGAAGTCGGCGCAGACATTGTCAGGCACGTCGTCGAATACGGTCGGCGCGCCGGGCTGGGCGGCGGCGCGCGCCTCGGTCACCGCGGGCAGTGCTTCGATGTCGAGCACGACCGCTTCGGCGGCGTCCCTGGCCTGCGCCTGGGTCTCGGCGACGACGAAGGCCACCGGATCGCCGACGAAGCGCACCTTGTCGGTGGCCAGCGAATAGCGCGTCGGCGTCTTCATCTGCGAGCCGTCGCGGTTGGGCACCATCATCACCGTCTTCAGCGCGCCGTAGCCTGCGGCGTTGAGATCGGCCCCGGTCCAGATCCCCAGTACGCCCGGCATGCCGCGCGCTTCCTCGGTGTCGACGCCTTTCAGGAGTCCGTGCGCCACCTGGCTGCGGACCATCACCGCATAGGCCTGCCCCGGAAGGTTGATGTCGTCGGTGTAGCGGCCCTGGCCCTTGAGCAGGGTCGGGTCCTCCTGGCGCGGCACCGGCTGGCCGACACCGAATTTCATCAAATCGAGATTGTCCGCATCGAGAGGCGCGTTCATGGGAATTCCGCTTCGAAAAGTGGGGGATTTGACCGCCATCATAGCGCAGCAAGGCACGGGCTGTGCTAGTGATTCGGATATGTCGAACCTCGATCCCGTCACATTGACAGTCATCCAGAACGGCCTGGTCCAGGTCTGCAACGAGATGGACCTGGCCTTCGTGCGAGCGGCCTTCTCGCCGGTGATCTCCGAAGGCATGGACCGCTCCGACGGGATCTACGACACGGTCGATGGCTCGCTGATCGCCCAGGGGGAACTCGGCCTGCCGGTGTTCGTCGGCACCATGCAGTTTTCCACCCGTGCCGTGATCGAGCGAGTGAAGACGCACTATGCGGGCAAGGTCGATCCGGGCGATGTGTTCATCGTCAACGATCCCTATCTCGGCGGCACCCATCTGATGGACGTGCGGTTCGTGAAGCCGTTCTTCTACAAGGGCGAGCTCTTCGCGTGGCTCGCCAATACCGGCCACTGGCCCGACGTCGGCGGCATGGTGCCCGGCGGCTTCTCCGCCAGCGCCACCGAGGTCGAGCAGGAAGGCTTGCGCCTGCCGCCGGTGAAGTTCTTCAAGAAGGGCGAGATGGACCAGGAGATCCTGTCCATCATCATGTCCAACATCCGCATCGCCGATCAGCGCATCGGCGACATCAAGGCGCAGGCCGCCGCGCTCACCACCGGCGAGGTGCGTCTCACCGAGCTGGTCGACCGCTACGGCGCCGACGTGGTGCGGGCGGCGATCGCCGAAATGCGCCACCGCGCCGAACGGCAGATGCGTGCCAAGATCGCCGGCATTCCCGACGGTCTCTATGAAGGTACCTCGCAGGTCGACAGCGACGGCGTCGTCGACGAGCCGCTCACCATCCAGATGAAGATCACGAAGAAGGGCGACGAGCTCACCTTCGACATGACCGGATCGAGCCCGCCCTGCCGCGGCCCGATGAACAGCGTCATCGCCACGACCAAGTCGGCGATCTATCTCGCGGTGAAGCACGTGTTTCCCGACGTGCCGATCAATGCGGGCACCTTCGAGCCGCTGCACATCGTCGAGCCCGAAGGCACGTTCCTGTATGCGAAGTATCCGCGGCCGGTCTCGGGCTGCGCGGCGGAGGTGAGCCAGCGTATCGCCGAGGCCGTGTTCGCAGCGTTGACCAAGGCCATTCCCGACCTGCTGTTCGCGGCACCCGCAGGAACCTCGGGCAACCTGGGCATCGGCGGCTACGATCCGGAGCGCAAGCGCAACTACATCATGTATCTCTTCACCGGGGGCGGCTATGGCGGCTTTCAGGGCGGCGATGGCTTGAGCAACGGCTGCTCGACGATTGGCATTTCCAAGATGCCGCCGGTCGAGGTGCTGGAACAGTTCTACCCCGTGCTGTTCGAGGAGTTCTCGCTGCGCGAAGGCTCCGGCGGTGCTGGCGAGTTCCGCGGCGGGTTCGGCATCAACTACGCCATCAAGCTGCGGCGCGGCGAGGCGCGTGTCTCCATGGTGATGGATCATGGCCGCACCGGCCCGCAGGGCGTGCTGGGCGGCAGTGCCGGCGGCACCAACACGGTGCAGATCGACCAGGGCGGCAAGGCCTATCACCCGCCGCACATTTCCAAGGACCAGGACATCGAGATCTGCGTCGGTGACGTGGTGCGCGTCTCGACCCCCGGAGGCGGTGGCTTCGGCGATCCCGCGAAGCGCAACGCCGAGGCGGTCGCCCGCGACGTGGCGCGCGGCTACTACAGCGCGGCGGAAGCGCGCGAGAAGTTCGCCCGGGCACAGGCTGCCGAATGAGCGCCCGTCGACGCGCGTTCCTCGCCCTGCCGGTGGTCTTGCTCGCGGCCGATGCCGCGGCGCAGTCGGCGTCGTGGTTCCCGGTCGAAGGGGCTGACAAGTCCTTCTTTGTCGAGATGCCCGGCGCACCGGTCTACAAGGTGCTCGACACGGTCTCGCCCGGTGGCACGCCGTTCGTCTATCACTCCTACAGTCTCGAATATCGGCGCCTGTCCTTCGTGGCGCAGAGTGCGCTCTATCCGGCCGACGTCGATGTACGACAGCCGAAACTCAATCTTCAATCGGCGCTCGATGACCGCGCGCAGCGTCTCGCCGGCGGCAAATGGACCAGCGTCGACTGGAAGACGGTGCAGGGCGCGCCGGCAGTCGAATCTATCGGCCCGCTCGCCGGCGGCAACGCGCTGCGCCAGCTGGTCCTGCTGAAGGGCAGTCGCTACGTCTCGCTCGGCTATCTCGCGCCGGCCGATGCCATGCGCGCCCCCGAGGCCGAGCGTTTCTTTCGTTCCCTGAGGCTTTTGTCATGACCCTTCCGCGTATCCAGATCCTGGCCCTTGGCGGCACCATCGCGACGGCGCCGGACGCATCGGGCGCGATGCAGATGGGCCTGGGCGCCGACGATCTCGTCGCCGCCGTGCCGCTGCTGGCCAAGCTGGCCGACATTCGCGCCGAGACGGTGTCGCGGGTCGGCAGCCATTCGCTGTCCTTCGACCAGATCCATGCGCTCGCGCAGAAGATCATGAGCCTCGAGGTCGACGGCGTGGTGGTGACTCAAGGGACCGACACGCTGGAAGAAACGAGCTTCCTGCTCGACCTTCTGGTCGAACGCGACATCCCCGTCATCGTGACGGCAGCGATGCGCAATCCCGCGCTCACCTCGCCGGACGGGCCGGGCAACCTGCTCGCCGCGGTGCGCGTCGCCTGCGATCCCTGGGTGAAGGCCCATGCGAAGGCGCTCGGCGTCGTCGTGGTCATGCTGGACGAGATCTACGCCGCGTCCGACGTGCTGAAGGTCCATCCGACCCGGATCAATGCCTTCGCCTCGCCGCAGACCGGACCGCTCGCGGCACTGGTCGAGGACCGTGTGGTGCCGCTGTCGCTGCCCGTCCGTGCGCCGATCGAAGCGGCGCGCAAGCGATTGGGTGCGGCTGCCGGGGGCCGGGAGCAGCCGGTGGCGCTGCTGTGGCAGGGACTGGACGAACCCGGCTACATTCTCGAGGCGATGGTCGATCATCGCGACCAGCTTGGCTATCGCGGCGTCGTCGTGGGCGCGATGGGCGGCGGCCACGTTCCCGAGCGGGTCGCCTCTCTGGTCGGGCAACTGGCCGAGATCATTCCGACCGTCGTGTCGCCGCGGGCCGGCGGCGGCCCCCTGCTGCATCAGACCTATGGCGGTCCGAGCTCCGAGATTGCGCTCCGCGAGGCCGGCCTCATCTGGGGCGGCCGGCTCAATCCGCTCAAGGCGCGCGTGCTGCTTCAGACTTGTCTGCGCGCCGGACTGGAAAAGGCCGCGATCGCCGAGGTCTTCGAGGCTTTCGCCTAACAGGGCTCGGCGCGCGCCTGCTTCGCCGCAGCGAAGCCGTGCATGCCCATGTGCCACTGCAGGGCGACGATCAGGCCCTTGATCGGCTGCAGCAGGCCGATCGACAGGATGATCACCATTGGCGCCCATAGGAAGGTATGGAGCCAGTAGGACGGCTGGTAGACGATCTCCACATACATGGCGATCGGGACCACCAGATGGCCGACCAGGAAGATCGTCAGATAGGCCGGGAAATCGTCGGCGCGGTGATGGTGCAGGTCCTCGCCGCAGGCCGGGCAACGATCGGCGACTTTCACGAAGGCGCGAAAAAGCTTGCCCTCGCCGCAGGCCGGGCAGCGACCCAGCATGCCCCGCAGAAGATAGAGACCACCTTTCTCAGCCATCATTCCCTCCTGAATTGTCGAGCTTGTATATCCATACAGTTGGCCATACATTCAAGGACAAGGAGTGATATTGTATGGATTGGAGCCCTACACTCGACGCCGACGGGCCGGTCTACGAGGGGATCGTCGAGGCGCTCGAGCGCGATATCGCCTCCGGTCGACTGCATCGTGGGCAACGCCTGCCGACCCACCGGGCCTTGGCGAATTCGCTCAACGTCGACCTCACGACGGTGACCCGCGCCTATAACGAGGCGCGCCGCCGGGGGCTCACCGATGCCAGAGTGGGGCAGGGCACCTTCGTCGCCGAAAACCGCACCCGGCCGGCCAGCCGCGTTGCCGCCGGCATAGACGTCGACCTGTCCATGAACCTCCCGCCGTCGCCTATCGAGGCCGATCTCGAAGGACGCATCGTGCGGGGACTGGCGGCCTTGCAGCGTGACCACGGCTTCTCCGATCTCATGAGCTACCAGCAGGCGGGCGGCAGTGTGGTGGACCGCGGCATTGCGGCCGAGTGGCTGCGGCGGCGCGTCCCCACGGTCGAGGCCGACCGGCTCGTCATCTCGCCCGGCACGCAGAGCGCGCTGGTGGCGCTCCTGCTGGCAGTGACCCGGCCCGGCGATGTCGTGCTCACCGACCGGCTCACCTATCCGGGCTTCAGGTCGGCAGCCGCATCGCTCGGTGTGCGCCTCGTGGGCGTGGTGTCGGACGACGAGGGCATGAATCCCGAGGCGCTTGCCGAAGCCTGTCGCCTGCACGCGCCCCGGGCCGTCTATCTCTTGCCGACCATTCACAACCCGACGACAGCAACGATCGGGTCACAACGTCGCGAAGAACTTGCGGCGGTCATTCGTCGTAACGATCTGATTTTGATCGAGGACGATGCCTATGGAAATTTCGAGCCGAAGGCCCTGCCGATCGCGACGCTCATTCCCGAGCGCAGCTACCTCGCCATGACGCTGTCGAAGTGCATGGCGCCGGGATTGCGCGTGGCGCATGTGCTAACGCCCGATCGTGCGGCCGCGTCGGGCGTCGCCAATGCCTTGCGCACGGTGTCGCAGATGCCGGCGCCGCTGATGGTCGCGCTGGTCTCACGGTGGCTTGCGGACGGAAGCGCCGACGCCATCGTGTCGGCCGTCGCGGCAGAGGCTGCGGCGAGACAGGGTCTGGCGACGAAGGCGCTTTCCGGCCAGAGTTATGCTGCTCACCCGAAGGGGCTTCACGTGTGGCTGAGATTGCCGAAGACGTGGACCCGCGCCGAATTCGCGGCACATGTTCAGCGACAGGGACTTGCCGTGGTCACGAGCGACAGTTTCAGCGTCGACGGAGAGCCGGAGCACGCCATTCGCATCGCGCTGGGCGCGGCGCGCAGTCGCTCGGACCTCGTGGCGGCGCTGGATGTACTGGTCGTTGCGCTGAAGTCGCCCGCATACGCGTCGCGCATCGTTTAGGGAGGACGTGATGTTCGAGGGATTGGACGCCATTTTCCTCGCGAGACTGCAATTCGCCTTCACCGTCTCGTTCCACTTCATCTTCCCGTCCTTCTCGATCGGTCTGGCGAGCTATCTCGCGGTGCTCGAGGGGCTGTGGCTGTGGACCGGACGACAGGTCTATCTCGATCTCTTCAAGTACTGGCTGAAGATATTCGCGCTCGCCTTCGGCATGGGCGTCGTCTCGGGCATCGTGATGTCCTACCAGTTCGGCACCAACTGGTCGGTTTTCTCCGACAAAGCGGGACCGATCGTCGGCCCGCTGATGGCCTACGAGGTGCTGACGGCCTTCTTCCTCGAGGCGGGTTTCCTGGGCGTCATGCTGTTCGGCATGAACCGCGTGGGCAAGGGACTGCATTTCGCGGCGACCCTCGCCGTCGCGGTCGGGACCTTCTTCTCGGCCTTCTGGATCCTCTCCGCCAACAGCTGGATGCAGACGCCGGCCGGTTACGCGATCAACGCCGGCGGCCAGTTCGTCCCGGCCGACTGGTGGGCGATCGTCTTCAACCCGTCCTTCCCGTACCGCCTCGTGCATACGGTGTTCGGCGCCTATCTGACGACGGCGCTGGTCGTCGGTGCGGTCGGCGCGTGGCACTTGCTGCGCGCCAGGCCCGCCGAAAAGGGTGCGAACGAGGGCGCGCGCGTCATGTTCTCGATGGCGATGGGCATGATCACCGTCGTGGCGCCGTTGCAGATATTCGCCGGCGACCAGCACGGGCTGAACACGCTGGAACATCAGCCGGTCAAGGTCATGGCCATGGAAGGCCACTTCCAGAGCCATCCCGACGGGGCGCCACTGGTTCTGTTCGGCTGGCCGGACGAAGCCGCGGGCAAGAACCTGTTCGCCGTCGAGATTCCCAAAGCCTCGTCGCTGATCCTGAAGCACTCGTGGGATGCGCCGCTGAAGGGGCTCGACACGGTCGACCGCAAGGACTGGCCGCCGGTGCCCGTCGTGTTCTGGTCCTTCCGAATCATGGTCGGCATGGGCATGCTGATGCTGACACTCGCAGCCTTCAGCCTGCTCGCGAGGATGCGCAAGCGTCTCTACGACTGGCCGCTGCTGCATCGCCTCGCGCTGGCGATGGGACCGGCGGGCTTCGTCGCCGTCATCGCCGGATGGGTGACGACGGAAGTCGGCCGCCAGCCCTACACGGTCTACGGCCTGCTCCGCACGGTCGATTCGGCGTCGGCGCTGGATGCGCCGGCCGTCGGAGCGTCGCTCCTTGCCTTTGTCGTCGTCTACTTCTTCGCCTTCGGCGCGGGCACCTATTACATCCTGAAGCTCATGTCCCACCCGCCGCATTTCGGCGAGGAGGGGCCACGGCGCGACCAGCCGGTGCGGGCCGCGGGCATCACGCCCGCTCCCGCGGTGGCCGAGTCGCTCGCGACCGGCAAGGAGGCCTGATCATGCCGTTCGACCTTCCGATGTTCTTCGCCTTCATCATCGCCTTCGCCATCCTGGCCTATGTCGTCATGGACGGGTTCGATCTCGGCGTCGGCATCCTGTTCCCGCTGCTGCCGGTCGGCCGCGAGCGCGACAGCGCCATCAACTCGGTGGCGCCGGTGTGGGACGGCAACGAGACATGGCTGGTAATGGGCGGCGGCGGCCTGCTGGCCGCCTTCCCGCTGGCCTACGGCATGATCCTCTCGGCGCTCTATGCGCCCATCATCGCGATGTTGCTGGCGCTGGTCTTCCGCGGCGTGGCCTTCGAGTTCCGCTGGCGCGATCCGCGTCATCGCCCTCTCTGGGACATGGCGTTCACCGGTGGCTCGATCGTGGCGGCGCTGGCGCAGGGCATCACCCTGGGCGCCCTGCTGCAGGGAATTGCCGTCCAGAACCGCAGCTATGCCGGCGGCTGGTTCGACTGGCTGACCCCGTTCAGCCTGCTGGTGGGGATCAGCCTCGTTTGCGGCTATGCGCTGCTGGGCTCGACCTGGCTCGTGATGAAGAGTGAAGGCTCGCTTCAGGAGCGTTGCCACCGCTTGGCCTTCCGCCTGGGTATCGCGACCATCGTGGCGATGGCGGCGGTGAGTGCCGCGACGCCCTTCCTCCGCGACGCCTACTGGATGCGCTGGTTCGCCTGGCCGCAGGTCCTGTTTACCGCGCAGGTGCCGCTGCTGGTGGCGATCGTTACCTTCGTGCTGTTCTGGAGCCTGCGCCGCGGCCACCATTACACGCCGTTCCTGATGGCGCTGGCGCTGTTCGGCCTCGGGCTCGCAGGCCTCGGCGTCAGCATTTATCCGTTCGTGGTGCCGCCGTCGGTCTCGATCTGGGATGCCGCCGCGCCGCATGACAGCCTGAGGTTCATGTTGCCCGGCGTGCTGATCATGGTGCCGATCATCCTCGCCTACACCGGCTATTCCTACTGGGTGTTCCGCGGCAAGACCGGACACGAGGGCTATCACTGAGATGCCGGGCCCGCGCCAGTGGCTGTGGTTCGTCGGCCTGTGGGCTGCAGGCGTCGGCGTGACGGCGCTGGTCGGCTACGTGATCAAGCTCTGGCTGAAGTAGCCGGTCGGCGGACATTCCGCTTGACGCTTGCTGGGTGTGGCGACAGTGTCGAATGACATGCTCAGGAACGGGACCTTCTGTGATCGACGCCGACGCCGCTTCATCAAAGCGGCGGCTCTTCGGGCTGCGCGTCGATCTGCGTCCGTCGGTGTGGTGACTTCGTCACCCTAAGTCCCGCCGGATACGACCCGGCTCGTTCCCGAACCCCCGCAGCCCCCGGCTCCGGGGGTTTTGTTTTGCCCGCACCTAAGAGGACATCACCATGAACATCCGTGTCGGTATCGTTGGGATCAGCGGCTTTGGCGGCGGCGAGGCCTTGCGCCTGGTCGCGAGCCACCCGTTCTTCGAACTGGTCTACGCCGCAGGCGAGGGCAGTGCGGGCAGCCGGCTGGTGGACCGTTTCCCCGGACTGCCGGCGAGGCTGGCGGGATTGACGATCGAGAAATGGGTTCCCGAGAAGCTGCCGAAGCTCGACCTGCTGTTCGCGTCCTTGCCCACGGGCGCTTCGGCCGATGCACTGGCGCGCGTTCCGAAGGACGTGAAGATCGTCGATATCGGCGGCGATCATCGCTACGTCGAGGGATGGGCGTATGGCCTGGCTGACGTCTGGCCGGGCGAGATCGCCGGGAAGACCCGCGTTGCCAATCCCGGTTGCTTCCCCGCCGCGACCCTGACTGCGCTGGCGCCGCTGCTCGTCGACGGGCTGATTGAGCCCGGCAACATCGTGATCGACGCCAAGACCGGTATCTCCGGTGCCGGCCGGGGCGGCGCCGACAGCAGGTTCGGCTACGCCGAGAGCAACGAGAACCTGGTGCCCTACGGTCTGCTGAAGCACACCCACATGCCGGAAATGGTCAGGACGATCGAGCGACTGAGGGGCGGCAGCGCCGACGGTCTGGTGTTCACGCCTCACCTGGTGCCCATGACACGCGGCGTGCTTGCCACCATCTACTGTCGCGGCCGTGCCACTACGGACCAGTGCCTGGACGCGGCCCGGCGCTTCTATGCCGGGCGGCCGTTCATCCGCGTCACCGACAAGCCGCCACAGACCAAGTGGGCAACCGGCTCGAACCTGGCTTTCGTGAGTTATGCGGCCGATCCGGAGCGCAACCTGGTGATCGCGTTGGGTGTCGTCGACAATCTCGGCAAGGGAGCCGCCGGGCAGGCGGTGCAAAATGCGAACCTGATATGCGCCCTTCCGGAAACCGCGGGGCTGGACGGTATGCCCGTTTGGCCCTGATGAAGCGGGCCACCTGCAGCCATGGAATCCGCCGCGTCAGGTCGTGCGGCGGGTCGGACGGCAGTTGAAGGCGAGGGGGTTGCCGGCGGTTTCCCGGAGCGTGGCGAGATCGTCGCGGCCCGCCCATTCGGTCGTCGTGCTGGCGTAGCGGAAGCCGGGCACGCTGCCCTGGTACTCGAGCCGCCAGGTCCGGTCGCCCATCGTCACCGAAGCGCGATTCTTGGCATAGACCACCGACACTTCCTTGCGGCCGTCACAGAGATAGGCGATGCCGGTCGGAGTCGCCTCGTCGGGCGACGGCCGCGGAATCGTGGTGGTCAACGGCTGCTCCTTCGGAGCGCAGCCTCCGATCAGGATCAACGCAAGAATCGACAGGCGCTTCATGGTGCGCTTACCTCCCGGGGCAACATAGCAAATCGCCGAGGAGACGGAATGGCCCTGTTCAAGCTGCGCGACGGCGCCGAACTCTACTACGAGGTTCATGGCGCCGGCCCCGCGCTGTTTCTGGTCGCTGGCCTCGGGGGCGATGGCCGCTGGTGGGGCGACAACGTGTCCGAGCTGGCGAAGAATTTCACCGTCGTCGTGCACGATCATCGTGGCACCGCGCGCAGCAGCCTGTCGCGGATCGACTACAGCGTCGAGCAGATGGCCGACGATGCGCGGCAGCTCATCGAGGGGCTGGGGTACGAGAAGGTCCACTGGTGCGGACACTCGACCGGTGGCGCGATGGGGCAAATTCTCGCGATCGACCATCCAGGGCGGATCGACCGGCTGGTACTGAGCGCCACCTGGGCGAAAACCGATGCTTTCTTCCGCCGGCTGTTCGAGATGCGGTCGCTGATGCTGCGCGAGCTGGGGCCGGCGGCCTATCTGAAGTCGAGCGCGCTGGCGCTGAATTCACCGGCCTGGGTGCGCGATCACGATGCCGCTCTCGTAGCCGCCGAGGCGAAGGCGCTGGAGACCATTCCGGTTCCCGAGATCGTCCTCTCGCGCATCGCCGCCATCGTGGCCCACGACCGGCGTGCTGAGCTGCAGAGGGTGACGGCGCGCACCCTGGCCGTCTGCGCCCGCGACGACACGGTCACGCCGCTCTATTTCACCGAGGAGCTGGTGCGCCTGGTCCCCGGCGCGCGCGCCTATGTGCTGCCGGACGGCGGCCATGCATATCCGAACGTGCACGGCGCAGAATTTCGTCGTGTAATGACCGCCTTCCTTTTGGAGTCCTGACCGCCATGAAGATCGAACCGCTGATCGCCGCCGCTGCCGCCGAGTTGACCGCCATCCGCCGCGACATCCATGCGCACCCGGAGCTGGGCTTCGAGGAGGAGCGCACCAGCACGATCGTGGCCCAGAAGCTGAAGGAGTGGGGCTGCGAGGTCACGACGGGCATCGGCAAGACCGGCGTCGTCGGCACGATCCGCGTCGGCAACAACCCGCGTGCCATCGGCCTGCGCGCCGACATGGACGCGCTGCCGATGGACGAGCTCAACACCTTCGATCATCGCAGCACGCACAAGGGCCGCATGCATGCCTGCGGCCATGACGGCCATACAGCGATGCTGCTGGGCGCCGCCAAGTATCTCGCCGCGACCCGCAACTTCGACGGCACGGTGCATCTCATCTTCCAGCCGGCCGAAGAGGGCCGCGGCGGCGCCGAGGCGATGGTCAAGGACGGGCTGTTCCAGAAGTTTCCCTGCGAGACCATCTTCGGCATGCACAACAGGCCGAAGCTCGACGTCGGCAAGTTCGCCATCCGCTCGGGCCCGCAGATGGCCGGCGGCGGCCTGTTCGACATCCACATCACCGGCAAGGGCGCGCATGGGGCGCGTCCCGAAACCGGCATCGATCCGGTGATCATCGCCACTCAGATCATCTCGGCGCTGCAAAGCGTCGTGTCGCGCAACGTGGCGCCGCTCGATTCGGCGGTGATCTCGGTGACGCAGATGCATTCGGGCGACGCCTACAACGTGATCCCGCAGGAGGCCGTGCTGCGCGGCACGATCCGCGCCTTCAGGAATGAGACGATGGCCCTGATCAAGGAGCGGATCGAGACCATCTCCAGCGGTATCGCGCAGACGTTGGGCGGCAGCGCCAAGGCCGATGTGCGCATCACCTTCCCGCCGCTCGTGAACGACAAGGACGCGGTCAAGTTCATCGCCGACGTGGCGGCGGAGATCGTTGGGCCGGAGAACATGAACCGCGAAGGCCCGTTCGTCATGGCCTCGGAGGATTTCTCCTACATGCTGGAGCAGGTGCCGGGCGCCTTCATCAACATCGGCAACGGTGGCGGCGAGGGCGGCTGCGAGGTCCACAATCCCAGCTACGACTTCAACGACGAGGCGCTCACACTGGGCGCGACGCTGTGGGCGCGCGTGGTCGAGACGCGGCTGGCAAAGGACCCGCGTTGAGCACCGCCGGCGAGGGCGCCAGCCGGCACTGGCTGGTCCGCGAACTCCCCTATGTGGCGATGCTGGCGCTGGCGGTCGGCGGCATCATTCTGACGGGATTTCGCGGGCCCACGACATACGCCTACTGGATGGTGCTGGCGCCGATCTACGGCCTCGCCTGCGTGATGTCGGGTTGGCGGGAGGTCGACAAGACCGCCGATCACCTGCGGCTCATCGTGACACAGGCGCTCCACTGGCTCGCCTTCCTGGCCGCGATGTGGCTGATGTTCCTGCCTGAGGTGCGTGGCGTGGTGAACGACAACGCGACCAGCCTCGCGCTGCTGATCCTGCTGGCGCTCGGCACCTTCGTGGCGGGCGTTCACGCACGGGTCTGGCGCATCTGTCTGGTCGGTCTCTTCCTCGCCGTGTCCGTGCCGGCCGTGGCGTGGATTCAGGATTCCGCCATGCTGCTCCTGGTCGGCACGTTGATGGTCGTCGCGGTCGGCGGCGCCTTCTGGTGGCTGTGGCGGCGGGAGACGCGCACACCGTGACGGGGCGCGCGAAGGTCGTCCTCTGGAGCGACTATGTCAGCCCCTATGCCTTCGTGGCCAAGGCGTGGGCTTACGAACTCGAGGCCGACTACGAGATCGACCTCGACTGGCGGCCCTACACGCTCGACATCGCCTCGTTCCAGGGCTCGGTCGAGCAGCGCGATCCGCATCACTGGCGCCGCGTGCGCTATGCTTACATGGACGCGCGGCGCTTCGCCAACAAGCAGGGCCTCACCCTGATGGGCCCGAAGAAAATCTATTACGCCCGCGCGATCAATACCGGGATGCTCTATGCCCAGCAGCACGGCGTCTTCCGCGCCTACAACGACCTGGCATTCGAGCGATTCTGGCGGCGCGATCTCGATCCCGAAAGCGTGCAGGCTGTCAGTGGCGTCCTCGAACAGGCGGGCGCACCAACGGGCTTTGCCGCCTTCCTTAACGGCGAAGGCGGTGCCCGCCATGACGCGCTTCGCAGCGAGGCCGAAGCCTCCGGCATCTTCGGCGTCCCGAGCTTCGTGTTCGATGGCGAGATTTTCTGGGGCGGCGATCGAGTCTTTCTCCTGAGAGAAAGACTCGACAAAAAAGGCGTGCCGCGCCGCTATTAGGGCTCTGGTCGATCCAGTGCGCGGTTGACCCGCTCATGGAGATTCTTCACCTCACCGCGTTGCTTGCGCGCGCGTTCCTTGATCTGGCGCTTGGCCCTCCGGAACGCGTCGTTCACCGCGAAGGTCGGATCTGCGAACCGCTCGTCGTCGTGCGAACTGTGGTCGATGTTCACGTCGATATGGCCCGGCAGGGCGATGTGAATGTTGACGCTGAATAGGTTGCTCGTGCGGTGGTGCCGGTCGGGCACCTGCACGATAACCTGGCAGGAGGTGAGCCGGCCGTGCAGCTTTTCGAGCGTCTCGATATGTTCGCCAATAAGCGTGTTCAACGCTTCGCTCGGCGTGCCGCCCTGATAGGTAATCCGTACGGGTGTTTCCATTCGAGCCTCCGCTGCTGTTAACTCCCCCACTCGGGAAACGTAACATGACGGAGAGAAGTTGCGGAAGCCGATGGTGGCAGGCCGGGCAGGTCTGCGCCTTGAGATCGCCGCGTTCGTCTGGCCGGAGCTACTCCGCCGCGACGACGACGGCGTCGTCCTTGGCCGGACGCACCACGCGATGGCTCACCATACGATGATGGAGCGTGCGGACCGTGTCGCTGCCGCGGGTCAGGCACATCCATGGGAAGATGCCATGGACGAAGCAGGCCAGCGAGCCGACCAGCATCCTGGCGCCGAAGCCGAAGGCCATGCCCATGTGTTGAAGGTAGGTCTCGTTGACCGAGGCGGGATGTTCGGTGAAGCGGCGGATCATGGAACGAATTCTACCGGCGGGGCCCGGAAACGGCTTGCTACCTTTGCGTCGCCGCAGCCAAACTTGAGAACGTCATTCTCAGGAAAGCCCATGGCTGGAAAATTCGTACTCGATTCCTTCGACAAGAAGATCCTGGATTGCCTGCAGGACAATTCGGATATCCCGCTCGCCGAAGTTGCAAAGCGCGTCGGCCTGTCGACGACGCCCTGCTGGCGCCGTATCAACCGCCTGCAGGAAGAGGGCATCGTGCGGTCGCGCGTGGCGCTGCTGAACCGCAAGGCCGTCAACGCGGGCGTCACCGTCTTCGTCGCGGTGCGCACCGCCCAGCACAGCGCCCAGTGGCTCACCCGATTCGCCAAGGCGATTGCCTCGTTCCCAGAGGTCATGGACTGCTATCGCATGAGCGGTGAAATCGACTACCTCATCCGCCTCGCACTGCCCGACATCGAGGCCTACGACGCCTTCTACAAGCGCCTCATAGCCAAGATCGAGCTGTCCGACGTGACCTCGATGTTCGCGATGGAGGAGATCAAGTCAACGACGCGGTTGCCCCTGAATTACCTGCCCTAGTTGCAGGCTCTGGCCTCCTGCGCCGGCCGGCCTTAGGATCGCGCCCGTTTGCATGACAAGATCGCAGGGGAAACGATGAATACGGGTCCGAATACAGGCAAGAACCGCAAGAAGGTGCTGATCGTCGGCCGCATGCCGGAGGCGGGAATTGCCGTCCTCAAGGCGCGTGACGATGTCGACTACGAGATCCTGACCGACGACACGGTGCCGTCGCTGCATCCCAAGCTCGTCGACGCCAACGCGGTGACCCTGGGCGCCACGCCGTTCCGCCAGGCCGAGCTCGACGCGGCACCCGGCATGATGGTGGTGGCCCGTCTCGGCGTCGGCTTCGATGCCGTTGAGATCCCGGCGCTGAACAAGCGCAAGATTCCGCTGATGACCACCGGCATCGCCAACTCGGTCTCGGTGGACCAGCATGCGATGTACATGCTGCTGGCCTCGGCGCGCCTGGTGAAGAAGTACGACCGGTTCGTGCGTGAGAAGGGCTGGCTGCAGCGTCTCACCGACCTGCCGGCCGATCTGTCGGGCAAGACCATCCTCGTCGTCGGCATGGGCCGCATCGGCTCACGCACGGTGAAGCGCTGCGTCGCCTTCGACATGGAAGTCTTCGTCCTCGATCCGAATATCTCGGAGGCCGATATCCAGAAGGCCGGCGCCACCAAGGTGACCGACCTCAAGGCGATCCTGCCCAAGGTCGATTTCGTGTCGATCCACTGTCCGAAGGCACCCGAGACGATCAACCTTTTCAACACGGAGACGCTGGGTCTCATGAAACCCGAAGCGTTCCTGGTGAACACCGCGCGCGGCGGCATCGTGAACGAGGATGCGCTTTACGAGGCGCTGAGCACCGGCAAGCTGCGCGGCGCCGGTCTCGACGTGCTCGACAAGGAGCCGCCGGATCCGGCCAACAAGCTGTTCACCCTGGAGAACGTGATCTTCAGCCCGCACATGGCCGGCGTCACCAAGGAGGCGAGCGACCGCATGGCCGTCACCGCCATCGAGAACATCCTGAGCGTGTTCGACGGCAGGCCCAATGCGGCGAACTGCGTGAACAAGGAAGTGCTGGGCTAGGAGTCCGCACACAGGCGGAGTCTGGATATGCGGCATCGGTCGGAAGCGACCGGTGCCGCAACTTTTTGGAGGGGGTAGCGATGAAGTATGGACCGCTCGGCCGTTCGGGCCTGATCGTCAGCCGGATCTGTCTCGGCGGAAACTCGTGGGGCGCCAAGGGCCGGCGGGGCTGGGGCAAGTTCGACGAGTCGGAGGCGCCGGCCTATTTCAAGCGCGCGCTCGACGTCGGCATCACCTTCTTCGATACCGCCGACACCTACAATTTCGGCCGCTCCGAGGAGATCATGGGCGCCACGCTCATGAAGATGGCGAAGCGCGAGGATTTCGTGCTGTCGACCAAGGTCGGCATCCGCATGAGCGAGAACCAGAACGATGTCGGCACCGGCCGCAAGCACCTGATGGCGTCTGTCGACGCCCAGCTGAAGCGCCTGCAGACCGACTATATCGACGTCTACCAGGTCCACCGGCTCGATCCGCACACGCCGATCGAGGAGACCATGTACTCGCTCGACCAGATCGTGCGCTCCGGCAAGGTCCGCTACATCGGCGGCTCGACCATGCCGGCCTACAAGTTCGCGCAGATGGTCATGATCGCCGACTGGAAGGGCTATGCA
Organism: Reyranella sp.; assembly: GCF_052439685.1. GTDB lineage: Bacteria > Pseudomonadota > Alphaproteobacteria > Reyranellales > Reyranellaceae > Reyranella. The sequence goes on along the minus strand of NZ_JBQVQG010000007.1, from coordinate 106,830 downwards.
CGGCCGATTGCCATGCAGAACCTCTACAACCTGATCCAGCGCGAGGAGGAGCATGAGATGAACCGGCTCTGCCACGAGCAGGGCGTCGGGCTCATCCCCTATTCGCCGCTGGCGCGCGGCTTCCTCGCGGGCAATCGCAGCAAGGAGGGTGGCGGCGCCACCGAGCGGGCGAAGAACGATACGGTCGTGAAGGACGGCACCTATCGCGACTGCGATTGGGAGATCGCCGAGCGGTTGAAGAAGCTCGCCGCGGTGAAGGGCTGCACGCCGGCGCAGGCGGCGCTCGCCTGGCTGTTGCACAAGCCGTACATGGGCGCCCCCATCATCGGCGCCACCGATCTCGACCAGCTCACCTCCGCCGCCGAGGCGACCGAGATTTCTCTGACCGCCGAGGAGTGCAAGGAGCTCGAGGCGCCCTATCAGTTCCGGGTTTCGCCGGTCAACTGAGGCCGCCGGCCGATCGCGGCGGAGAACCAGAAGGCCAGCAGCGGCAGCACGAGGGCCGCCGCCCAGAAGACGGGTGGCGCGCCCCAGCGATCGACGATCGGTGCAGCGATGGGCACGCCGATCGCCTGGCCAACGAACAGGCAGAGCGCGAACAACGCCATGCCGGCGCCGCGGGCTTCCGGCGCCATCTGGGTGCCGTTGGTCTGCAGCGTGTTGTGGAACATGTAGAACGACACGCCCGACAGGACGATGGCGGCGAACTCGACTTCGGCGGTCGGCGCCAGCGCCATCGCGGCGAAGGCGATGCCGAGGCCGGTGCCGCCCCAGGTGCAGAGGCCGCGCTCGCCCAGGATGCGCACGAGATGGTGCGCCATCATCACGTAGAGGAAGCCGCCGGCGCCGAAGGCGGCAACGGCGAGACCGATGGCGGCGAATCCAAGGTCGAAGCGCTGGTGGAGGTCGGCGCCGACGAAGGTGAAGGCGCCCCAGAAAACCCCGCCCTCGAGCGCCACGACCAGGATGACCGTGAGCGCCCAAGGCCGCCGGATAACGCGGACCATCTGGCCGATCATCGAGCCCGCCGCCCGCTCGCCCGGCCGGGCAATGTCGGGCCGGGCGCGCATGACGGCGAACAGGGCGCCGCCGGCCAGAATGTAGATCGCAGCCAGCACCCAGAAGACCGATCGCCAGCCTAGCCAGTCGCCGATCGCGCCGCCCAGGGCCGATCCGGTCATCAGACCGAGTGTCTGGCCGGTGAGGAAGCGGGCCAGGGTCGCCTGCCGCTTCTCGTAGCTTACATTGTCTCCGACCCAGGCGATGGCGAGCGGGATGATCGCGGACCCGGTGACGCCCGTCAGGAAGCGCGCCAGGGTGAGCATCCCCAGCGACGCCGAGACGGCGCTCAACATGCAGCAGAGGGCCGCGCCGATGCAGGCGATGGCGACGACGGGCATCTTGCCGTAGCGGTCACCGAACGGGCCGTGCACCAGCACGAAGACGCCGTTGGCGAACAGGAAGGCAGTGGCGGCGATCGAGGCGGCGCCGACGGTGACCCCGAACGCGGCGGAGAGCTGCACCAGCAGCGGGTCGATCACGCGCATGTTGGCGGCCGACGCGAAGGCGGCAACCGATAGCAGCACGATGGCGATCGTCGGCGCGGCAGGCGGGAGGCTGGCGGGGGAGGGCCGCGACGGGGCGGCGGGGGAAGGCATCGGGTGCGGGCTTAGCGGGTCGCCTGTGTAAAAGAAAGGTCTCTTGGCGGGAAGCAGCAATGACCTATGTTGCGGCCATGGAAGAACTCCTCGCCCTTGCCCGCGACCCCCAGGCTTGGGCCGCGCTCGCGACCCTGATCGTCATGGAAGTCGTGCTGGGCATCGACAACCTGATCTTCATCTCCATCCTGACCAACAAGCTGCCGGAAGAGAAGCGGTCCAGCACCCGGCGCATCGGCATCGGGCTGGCGGTATTCCTGCGCCTTGGCCTGTTGGGCAGCATCGCTTTCATCGTCCAGCTTACCTCGCCGCTCTTTTCACTGTTCGACCATGGCTTTTCCTGGCGAGACCTCATCCTGATCGCCGGCGGCCTGTTCCTGATCTACAAGGCGACCAGCGAGATTCGCGATCATGTCGTGGGAGAGCACGAAGACGAGGAGGCTGCAGTCGCCAAGGCCGTGCGCGTCACCGTGGCGGGCGTCATCGGCCAGATCCTGATCCTCGACCTGGTTTTCTCGCTCGACAGCATCATCACGGCCGTGGGCATGACCGACGATATCCCGGTCATGGTGATCGCCGTCGTCGTGGCGGTTGGCCTGATGCTTGCTTCGGCTGACGGTCTTGCCAGGTTCATCGGCAACAATCCGACCATCGTCATGCTGGCTCTGGGCTTTCTGCTGATGATCGGCATGACCCTGATCGCCGACGGCATGGGCGTGCACGTGCCCAAGGGCTACATCTATGCGGCCATGGCCTTCTCGGGCCTGATCGAGGGGCTGAACATGATGGTGCGTCGCGCACAGCGCAAACGACCGTTGCGTAAGCGGCCACGCTGACGCACTGACAAGGGGCGGAGGCGCGCGCTAAGCTTCCGCCATGAAGCTCAAGGATCAGGTGGCTATCGTCACGGGCGCGGCATCCGGCATCGGTGCCGCGACCGCCCGGTTGTTCGCAACCGAAGGCGCGAAGGTCGCACTGGTCGATCTCGACGAGGCGGGGTTGGCGAAAGTCGCCGCCGAGATCGGCAGCGAGACTCTCGTCATCCCGGCCGACGTCAGCAACAACGACCAGGCGCGTGCCGGCGTGGCAAAGGTCCTCGAGAAATGGGGCCGCGTCGACGTACTGGTCACGGCGGCGGGCGCCTCCTTCGGCGGCACCGTCGATAAAGTCGACGAGGCGACCTGGGATCGCACCTTCGCGATCAACGTGAAAGGCACCTTCCTCTGGGTTCATCACGCCATCCAGCCGATGATCGCGGCGAAGTCCGGCGCCATCGTCACCCTGGGCTCGCAACTCGCGCAGTCGAGCCTCGGCACCAACGTGGCGTACATCGCCTCGAAGGGCGCGATCGTGTCCTTCACCAAGACGGTGGCCGTGGATCATGCGGCGCAGGGCATCCGCGTCAATGCGTTGATGCCCGGCGTCATCGACACGCCGATGCCGGCGCGCTCGCTGAAGCGCCAGCCCGATCCGGAAGCGGCGCGCGCCTTCTGGAAGGTGCGCCATCCGATGGGCCGCATCGGCCAGCCTGAAGAGGTCGCCAAGGCGGCGCTCTTCCTTGCCTCTTCCGACTCATCCTTCACCACGGGATCGCTGCTGTTCGTCGACGGCGGCTGGACGGCGCACTGACATGCCGAAGAAGCTCACGACTGAACAGGTCGAAGCCTATGCGCGCGATGGCTATGTCTGCCCGGTCGATGCCTTCTCGACCGAACGGACACGGGCGTGGCGCGACAGGCTCGAATCCTTCGAGCGCGCCCAGGGCCAGAAGCTGACGCGGGGCCATAATTTCAAGCCGCATCTTCTCTTTCCGTGGGTCGATGAGATCGTGCATTCGCCCGAGGTGCTCGATGCGGTCGAAGACCTGATCGGCCCCGATATCCGGCTGTTCCATCTCAGCGTCTGGCCCAAGGATGCAGGCTCGGGCACCTTTGTGAGCTGGCACCAGGACGCGACCTACTTCGCGCTGGAACCCGCCTGCCACGTCACCGCCTGGGTAGCGCTTTCCGACGCGCCGGTCGAGGCGGGCTGCATGGAAGTCGTGCCGGGGTCGCACAAGCTCGGCCAGCTGCCGCACGCGGAGATGCAGGACCCCGAGAACCTGTTGTCGCGCGGCCAGGAGCTGGCGGGCGACTTCGACCGCAGCCGGACGGCCTTCATGCCGGTGAAGGCCGGCCAGTTTTCGCTGCACCATACCCATCTCGTGCACAATTCGCGGCCCAACCGCTCGAACGACCGTCGCATCGGGCTGGGCATCAGCTACATCCCGACCTCGGCGCGCTGCACTTCGTCGACTCGTGTCAGCGCCATGCTGGTGCGCGGCGAGGATAGCTACGGACATTTCGACGACGAGCGCCGGCCGTTGCAGGATGCGGGGCCGGAGGAGCGCACCTTCCACGCCGAGGCGGTGGACAGGTTCCGACGAATGAATACCGAGCAGACCGACAACAAGGTTGCGGTCGTCAAGAGGTAGGAATGCACACGATCAAGCTGCCGTATCACGACCGCTATCCCTATTCGCCGATCACCGAGCGCAAGGACTATTCGTGGCCCGAGGGCAAGCGGCTCGCGGTCTATATCGGCCTCAACATCGAGCACTTCGCTTTCGGGGCGGGCGAAGGGCACCTCCTCACCGTCGCCAATCCGCCGCCCGATCCGCGGACCTTCGCCTGGCGCGACTACGGCAACCGGGTCGGCGTGTGGCGCCTGCTGGAAATGTTCGACGAGCTCAATCTGCCCGCCGCGCACCTGATCAACACGACGGTGTTCGACTATGCGCCGCAGATCGTCGACGCGCTGAAGGCCCGCGGCGACGAGTTCATCGGCCATGGCCGCACCAATGCCGAGCGCCACGGCGGCATGTGGGAGGCCGACGAGAAGCGCTTCCTGCAGGAGATCAGCGACTCCATCGAGAAGGCATCGGGCCAGCGTCCGCGCGGCTGGATGGCGCCGTGGATGGCCTCGACCCGCGTCACGCCCGACCTCCTCAAGGAGACCGGCTACGACTTCCTGATGGACTGGCCCAACGACGACCAGCCGATCTGGATGAAGACGCGCTCAGGCCCTCTGATGAGCATTCCCTACCCGATCGAGGTCAATGACAGTCCGCAGGTCCTGGTGCGCCATCACAGCGGCGAGGAGTTTCGCGACATGATCATCGGCCAGTTCGAGGAACTGCTGCGGCAGTCGGCGAAGCAGCCGCTGGTCTGCGGCATCGCGCTGCATACGATGATCGTGGGTCAGCCCTACCGGCTTCGGGCGCTGCGCGAGGCGCTGCAGCACATCGCGAACCACCCCCAGAAGGACAAGGTCTGGTTCACGCGGCCCAGCGACATCTACGACCATTGCGCGGCGCTGCCCAAGGGGGCCATGACGCCGCCGCCGGCATAGACTCTCAGTCGGGGTTTACCGAGACGCCGAGTCGTTCGAGGAGCTCGGTCTGCTGGCTTTCGCCGATCATCAGGCCGGCGTAGCCGGACAGAACGGCCAGGTTCAATCCGGAGATCGTCGAGCCGCGAAAATCCGCGCGGGTCAGATTGGCCCGCTCCCATTCGGCCTTTTCGAGCGAGCAGTCGCGCAGGATTGCGTCGGTGAGGTTGACGTCGAAGAAGGCCGTGTCGAGAAACCTGCAGGTCTGAAACTCGCAGCTTTCGAGCGACACGCCGGAGAAGTCCGTGAAGGTGAAGTTGCAGGCTTCGAAACGTGCCCGCGTCACGATCACCCGCTTCGAGATCGCCTTGGTAAACGTCGAGCTGTGGAAGCGTACGCCCCTGAAGCTGCATTCCCGTGCACCGAAATCGTGCATGTCGCAACGTTCGAAGCTGTTGACCGCGAAGTTGCACTTCTCCGCCTCGACGCCGCGCAGATCGCAGAAGGCGAAGGTGCTTCCCTTCTTCTGATCGGCGTCGAAAAAGCTGCTGTCATGGACGCGGACTCCCGCAAGCTTGCAACTCGCAAACCGCACCGGCGAAAAGCGGCACCCCTTGAAGTGGGCTCCTGAGAAATCGGCGCCGCGGATGGAAGGCGGTTCGAAGATGCAGTCGATGAAGCGACACTCCGTGAGGTTGAGTTCGTCGAGCGTGACGGCAGCCGTAAAAGCCACGGCCTCGAAGAGGCGGCTCGCCTCCAGCCCTGCATCAAGTTCGTCCTGGCGAAGTGGCTTATGTGTGGGGGTGGTGTTCGCCATGGGTGTGGATTTCCCGCTAGCAGCAGGGTCGGCTGGTCGATTCGCCAGATCCTTCGCGGCGCTCAGGCCGACAGAAATCATCGCCCATAGACGGCGCTCTCGAAGGCGTGGAAGAGGGGCAGCGACTTCACGTCGGCGAAGGGCAGGATCTGGGTCATGTAGACGCCGCCCAGGCGTTTCTTGCGATCGATCCAGTAGTAGGTGTTGGGCAGGCCGGCCCAGGAGAGGCTGCCCGGCGAGCGGCCGGTCGGGGCTTCCGCGTTGTTGATCATGAAACTGAGCCCCCATTGCTTGGCCACACCGGGAAAGAACTCGGCATCGTTGGACAAAGCTGGCATCACGGTCCTGAGCAGGCTCACTGTCGAATCGCCCATCGCGTTGCCGGCCATCGCATCGACCGTCTCGGGCTTCATGACGATTTCGCCGTGGGCCGACTTGCCGCCGTCCAGCACCATGCGCACGAACTTCAGATAGTCGTTGGCCGTCGAGTAAAGGCCGCCACCGCCCGCCTCGAATTCGGGCTCCTGCGGGATCTCGCGCTTCAGGTCGGCGACGAGGCTGCCGTCGGCCTTGCGGTGATGGACGCGGGCCATGCGGGCGCGCATCGCCGGGGTGATTCGGAAGGCGGTGCTGTCCATGCCGAGCGGCGCGAACAGATCGTCGTGCATCACCTGGCCAAGTTTACGACCCGTCACCGCCTCGACCATCTTACCGGCCCAGTCGATGCCGATTCCGTACTGCCATCGCGCGCCGGGATCGAACAGCAGAGGCGTCGTCAGCGACCTGTCGAGGCCGGTGCCGATGGTTGGCACGTCCATGACTTCGCGATACCGCAGGATCTCGGGATTCCAGATATCGTAGCCGAAGCCCGCCGTGTGCGTCAGCAGGTGACGCAGGGTGATGTCGCGGACCGGTTTGCGCAGGCGGGGCTGGCCCGCTGCGTCAAAGCCTTCCAGCACCTGCACCTCGCCGAGATAAGGAATCACGCTCTTGGCCGGCGCGTCGAGCTCCAGCGTGCCGCGTTCAACCTGCTGCATCGCCACCGCGCCGGTGACGGCCTTGGTCATGGAGGCGAGCCAGACGACCGTGTCGGGCGTCATGTCGGCGTCCTGTCCCAGGATCGCCTTGCCGAAGCCACCCTCGTAGATCGTGCCGTTCCCATCCGTCGCGACGGCGGCGACGCCGGGTACGTCGCCGCGCTGCACGGCGTCGTTCAGGATCGTATCGATGCGCGTTTTCATGGCTTAGCTCCCGCAAGGCCAACGGTATCCAGGGCAAAGGCGTAGCCGATCGCCACCTCGTCGAGGCGGGAGAAGCGGCCCGAGGCGCCGCCATGGCCTGCGCCCATGTTGGTGTGCAGGATCACCGGTCCGCCGCCGGTCATGGTCGCGCGCAGCCGCGCGACCCACTTGGCCGGCTCCCAATAGGTCACGCGCGGGTCGGTGAGACCGGCCATCGCCAGGATCGCCGGATAGTGCTGCGCCGTCACATTGTCGTAGGGCGAGTAGGAGCGGATATAATTGAAGGCCGCCGCATCGGTGATCGGATTGCCCCACTCGGGCCATTCCGGCGGGGTCAGCGGAAGCGTCTCGTCGAGCATGGTCGCCAGTACATCGACGAACGGCACCTCTGCGACGATGCCGGCAAAGAGTTCGGGAGCCCGGTTGGCGACCGCGCCCATCAGCATGCCGCCGGCACTGCCGCCATGGCCCACGATGCGTCCGGCCGACGTGTACCTGGCCTGGATCAAGGCACGACCGGCCGCGACGAAATCGTCGAACGTGTTGGTCTTCTTCTCCCGCTTGCCGTCGAGATACCACGACCAACCCTGGTCGGAGCCGCCGCGGATATGGGCGATGGCATAGACGAAGCCGCGGTCGACCAGCGACAGCCGGTTCGCCGAGAAGGAGGCCGGCATGGCCATGCCGTAGGAGCCGTAGCCATAGAGCAGCAGCGGCGCGCTGCCGTCACGCACCAGGTCGCGGCGATGCAGGATCGACACCCGCACCTCGGCGCCGTCATGTGCGATCGCGGTGATGCGGGTCGTGACATAGGCTGCAGGATCGTGACCGGAGGGGATCACCTGGCGTTTTCGCAGAGTCCGCTGCCGGGTGGCCATGTCGTAGTCGTAGACCTCCGACGGGGTCGTCATCGACGAATAGACGAAGCGCAGGGTCGTGGTGTCGAACTCATAGCCGCCCGCCATGTCGAGCGCGTAGGCCGTCTCGTCGAAGGCGATCGCATGCTCTTCTCCGGTCGCGAGATCGCGGATCACGATAGAGGGCAGGGCGTCGGCGCGCTCCAGCCGGGTGAGATGGCCGGCGAAGAGTTCGATATCGAGGATGTAGGTGCCCGGCCGATGCGGCACCAGCTCGCTCCAGTTCGCCCGTTCCGGTGCGGTAAGCGGCGCGATCGCGATCCTGAAATCGATGGCGCCTCCCTCGTTGGTGAGAATGAACAGCTCGTCGCCGCGATCGGCCACGCTGTAGCGCACACCCTTCTCACGCGGGGCGATCAGCCGCGGCTCGGCATCGGGCGAGGAGAGATCGAGCAACCATTGTTCGGTCGTGTCGTGGTCGCCGCCCGAGACGATGCAGAAGCGGCCGCTGGCGCTTTCGCCGATGCGGGTGAACCAGCCCACATCCTTTTCCTCATAGACCAGCACGTCGTCGGCCTGCGCCGTGCCCAGCCGATGCCGGTACACTTTCAGCGGGCGATGGTTTTCGTCGACCCGTACATAGAAGAAGAACGAGCCGTCGCGGCCCCAGACGACGCTGCCGCTGGTCTCGTCCAGGATGTCGGGCAGGTCCTCACCTGTGTCCCAGCGCCGGATGCGCAAAGTGTAGAACTCCGAACCGAGCAGGTCGGCGCTCCATGCCTCGAGGCGATGGTCGGGCGAATGCCGCGTGCCGCCGAACTTGAAATAGGTCGACTGTTTCGCCAGCGCGTCGCCGTCGAGGATCGTCCGCATCTCGCCGCCGTCGCGCGGCGTGCGTCCGATCTGCTGATGCTGGCCGCCTTCGCGGAACTTCCAGAGATAGGCGAAGGGCCCGTCCGGCATGGGTACGCCGGAATCGTCCTCCTTGATGCGGCCGCGCATCTCGGCAACCAGCGTCTTCTGCAGGGCCTGCGTCGGCCTGAGCTTCTCCTCGGCGTACGCATTCTCGGCTTCGAGGTAGGTGCGAATCTCAGGATCAAGCAGCGATGGCTTGCGCAACACCTCCTGCCAGTTCGCGTCCTTGAGCCAGGCGTAATCGTCCGTGATCGTAACGCCGTGCAGGGTGCGCCGCGACGGGTGTCGCGGCGCGATCGGTGGCTTCATGAGGAGCTCGCAGAGGTTAGTAGTTGCCGGCCTTCGCGGGCGCCTTGGCCGGCGCCGCAGGCTTGTCGCCCAGCAGGCCGCGCATCTCGGCGCCCTTGGTGTCCCACCAGTCGGCGAGGATGCGGACGTCCCAGCCGATGCAGAAATGCTTCACGCCCATGTCGAGATACTTGGCCGCCTGGCTGGGATCGCGCAGCTCGACGCGGGGATGCAGTCCCTTCTTCAGCGCGGTCTCGATCGTCTTTTTCTCGGCCGCCACCACGTCGGGGTGGTTGGCCTGGCCGGTCAGGCCGATGCTCATCGAGAAGTCCGAGGCGCCGAACTGCACCATGTCGAGGCCGGGCACGTCGAGGATGGCGTCGAGATCGTCCACGCAGGACTTCTTCTCGACCATGATGGCGATCACGACCTCGTTCAGCGCATCCACGTAAGCCGGCGAGCCGCCCGTGCGGACCGTGCCGACATCGCGCCGCATGCCGACACCCAGCCGGCCGCGACCGCGTGCGCCTTGGGCCATCGTCGTCTCGGCACGCACGGCGTCGACTGCGGCCTTGGCATCCTCGACCGAGCGGATGTCGGCGAACAGCACGCTCTGGAAGCCCGAGCCGATCGCTCGCATGGCCTGGTGCGTATATTGGGTCTGCTCGATCTTGATCATACCCGACATGCCCATCAGCTCGAATGAGCGGCCGAGATTGTCGAGATCGTGCATGGTGAAGGGCGCGTACTCGGCGGTGAATTCCACATAGTCATACTGTTTGGAATGACCGATCAGTTCGACCAGCGTCGGCCAGGCCGACAGGATGTGCGTGCCGAGCGTCGGCTTGCCTTCGTTCAGGCGTTCGCGAAGTGGATTGCGGCTCATCTTGTTCCCCCAGGGTGGTCGTTCGCGCTAGTGTGGCATCTAGTGCAGGGGGAGTTCCATGTTTCCGACGAGAGATAAACTGACAATCTGCTTCGCGCATGCGGCATACCAGATGAAGGCGCGGTTCGATGCCCGGAATACAGGCATCAACAGCTTTCAGGTGCGCAGCTACGACGAGTTCGTGCAGAGGGTCGGCGAGGCTGATGTCGTCTCGGCCTCGGGCATGTGGAAGAACGACATCATCCCCCATGCCACGAAACTGAAGTTCGTCCAGTCGATCAGCTCCGGCATGGACCAGTATTCCAAGGAGTTGCTGGGCGCCAAGGGCATCCGTCTCGCCAGCGCGGCCGGCGTCAACGCCCGCGCCGTGGCCGAACACGCGCTGGCCCTGATCCTCGCGGTCTTCCGCCGGATCCCGGAGGCCCGCGACAACCAGCACAAGAAGGTATGGCGCGGCATGCTGGGCGATCTCACCCAGCGCGAGGACGAGCTGGGCGGCAAGACGCTGCTGATCGTCGGTATGGGCCGGATCGGCAGCCATCTCGCCAAACTCGCCAAGGCCTTCGACATGAAGGTGATCGGCATCCGCCGCGACCCGAAGGCCGGCACCAATGGCGCCGATGAAATCTACGCCATGGACGACTTGGTGAAGCTGGTCCCGGAAGCCGACATCGTGGCGCTGGCCTGCGCGCTGACGCCTGAGACCACTGGCCTGATGAGTGCGGCGGCCTTCGCGGCGATGAAGCCTTCGTCGGTCTTCGTGAACGTCGCACGTGGCAAGGTCGCGGACGAGGTGGCGCTGATCAAGACCATGGAAGGCAACGAGATCTGGGCGGCGGCGCTCGACGTCACCGCGGAGGAACCGTTGCCGGCGGCATCGCCGCTCTGGACGATGCCCAATGTCTTCATCACTCCGCACACCGCGGGCGAAACACGCGCCTATGAAGACAACGTCATCGACATTCTGATCGAGAACCTCGACCGCCTGTGGCGGGGCGAGACGACGCTCCGCAACCAGGTTCTGTAGACCGAACGAACGACCGCTTCTCAGGGAGAACGAGCTAGTCCTTGTCCTTCTTGCCGCCGCCGCCGCCGTTGTTGTTCCGCTGAGGCTGCTGCTGTTGTTGCTGCTGCTCAGCCTTCGGCGGCTGGGCAATCTGCTGCTGCTGTGGGGCCGGCGCGCGGGTCTCCCGATCCTTGGGAGCCTGCTGCGGCTGCGGGCGCTGTGGCTGGGCCTGTTGCGGCTGCTGTTGCGGCTCTGCCCGTGGCTGCGGGGCAGGAGCGGGGGCGGCCTGACGCGGCGCTTCCTGGCGGGGCGCAGCCTCGGGCTTCGGCGCCGGCTGCTGCTTGGGCTCGTCCTGACGCGGCAGGGGAGCAGCGGCGGGAGACCGCTGCGGTGCTGGCGTCGCCTGTCTCGGTTCTTCCTGCTTCGACTGCGGGGCAGCATTCGGCTTCTGCTGGGCAGGTGCCGCCTGCTTGCGCTCTTCCTGACGAGACTGCGGCTCGCCCGGCTTGTCGGAGGACGGAGCCGCCTGCTTGGGCTCGTCCCGCTTCCCGTCGTCCCGCTTTGACGGCGACGGGTCAGGCGAGGCGAGGGCGGGCTTCGGCGGTGCGGGCGCGGCCTCCTTCTGCGACGGGGCGGCCGCCTTGCCAGGTTCCTGTTTCGCCGGCTCCGACTTTCCAGTCTCCTGTTTAGCTTTCTCCGGTTCTGCCTTGTCCGTCTCCTTGAGGGCAGGCGGGGCCGCACCTTGACGCGGCTGCAGAGGCGGCACTGCCGTCTTGGTGTCGGCCTTGTCGGTCGTCGCCTTGCTGTCGGTTGAGGCGATCTTCGGACCCGGCGCGACAGCCTTCTTCTCGTTTTCCGCGGGCTTGGGCTTGGCGAGGGTCTGCATGTCCGCCACGGCGGTTTTGGACACCGAGACGTCTCCTGCCTTGGCCTTCGCGTCTGCCGGGCCCTTGACCTCGGCCGGCGCCTTGTCGTCGGCCGGCTTCGCGGCGGCCTTGCCAGCGGCGACGGCGGCAATGGACGCGGTCGGCGCCGGCGGCGCGGAGACGGGCGCTACCGCCGCCTTCGTGATCTGATCGGCGGTGACTTTCAGGGCCGCGCGCTGGACGGGCTGCGAGCGCACGAAGGCCTGCGAGGGCACGATCGTCGCGAAACGCTGGTTGGCCAATACCGAGTTCTGACCCGCGACGAAAGCCTCACGGCGTTGCGCGCGCGCCCAGCGATCGTTGAGGTCGCGATCCTGGATTCGCGCCGCGCGGTTGATGCGCTGGTAGTAGTCGCGGTTGGTCGAGTAGGGCGGCACATAGGCTTCACGCGGTCCGAGGGGGAACCAGCCCACCGGTCCGGTATTGCTGCCCTGGTTGCCGAGCTGCGCCGCCAACTCCAGGCCGCCCACGAACGCGACCAGCGCGGGTGCGTAGACCGGGCGCTCCTCGCGTTGCGGCGGCACCCACACCCAGCGATTGTTGCTGTTGGCCCAGCGCCCATAGTGATAGGGCGCGAAGCCCCAGGGCTGTTCGTCGATCCAGGTCCAGCCCCACGGCTTCACGTAGGACCAGTGGCCGGTGCGATAGGGCGCCCAGCCGGCCGGCGTCGAACGCGGCACCCAGACCTGCCCGTAGCTGCCGTCGTTCACCCAGTTGCCGTAGGCGTTCAGGTCCTCGTAACCGGTCATGCCGGCCGGCAGGTATTGCGGCTGCTGGTCGTAGACCACCTGCTTGTCGCGCGCGGCCCACGAGGCCGCCGGAGCCGGCGGTGCGGCGCGCACGGCCTTGAGCTGCATCGAAGAGCCGTCACCGTAGACTTCGCCCACTTCACCGGGGCGCACGGCCAGCGTCTGGCCGTTGAGGCCCTGGATCTGCGCCGCCCCGGCGCGCACGCCGAGACGTGTCGGGTCCTGCTGCGAGCCGGCCTCGATATAGTAGTCGCCCTGCTGCTGCAGGGTGATCGTCCCGCGCGGCGTCACGATCTCGTAGGGCTGCGTGGCGTCCATCTGGGCTGTGGTCTTCACGTCGACGCGGCCCTGCGCCAGCTGCAGGCGAACCTGTCTGTCGTCGATCTGCGTCATGTCGAGCTCGGTGGAGCCGTCCAGGCGGATGCGCGTGCCGGCAAGCGACACTTCGCTACGTGAATTCGGCTCGGTCCAGAGTGCGTCGCCACTCGTCAGGGGCGTGTTCACTACGGCCTTCGTCCAGCCATTCTCTTCGTCGTCATGGAAGGAGACTGTGCCGTCCACGAAGGCGAGACGTCCGACGCGGCCCGGCGGGTCGTTCTGGGTCTGTGCCATGACGGTGCAGGTGATCAGCGAGGCCCCGACGAAACCGGCGAGAAGCTTCATCGTCGTGCGTCCAAACACTTCGCCCATACGGGACCTCCTGCTAGGCTAGGTCTCGTGAACGCCCAGCCGGTATCCCGGTTGCGGGCGTCGAGAGAAACACAGGGGGAAGAGAAGATGAGCGTCGCCGACCCGCACCGCGTCGTCCTGACCGGCGAGAATCCGTTCCTTCGCCTCAGCGAGAAGGACGGCGATCCCAATTCGACCGACGCCAGCTACTGGCGGATCCTGTTCTGCCCGGCTGGACCGGGACATGTGCTCTATCTGAAGAGCGAGCTGACGCACGGCCATTGGCGCATCTATTCCGACAACATCGCCATGGCGCGCTGGCTGCAGCAGACCGTGCAGGGGATGCTGAACCCCGAGCTGAAGGACCTGTCGATCCCGGTCATCGATGCCGATTTCAGCAAGGCCGGCGATCCGCGCTACTTCTGGACCGAATATGTTTCGGCGGCTGATGCCGAGATCGCGCTCACCTGGCACGACATCGGCGATCCGCTGCTGATCCACACCGAGCCCAACCAGGAACCCAACCCGCGTCCCTACGGTGTCTGCACCGTGCTGGTCCCGGCGCTTTCCGGCCGGCTGACGCTGAACGGCCAGCAGGCCCGCGGCAAGCCGTGGCCGCGCGAACGCGAAGGCCGCCCCTTCAGCACCTCGGCGCTGGCCTTCTCGGAGAGCTGGACGGAAGCGCGCTGACGCGTTTTCTCGAGCAAGACTGAGATCTCCCGCGGACCAAAGACCTCATGCTGAGAGGCTGCCCCTCGAATACCTCGGGGTAAACTCCGCGGCCGTCTCGAAGCATGGGCACGCGCACCACGTGTGTTACCCATCCTTCGAGACGCGGCCTGCGGCCGCTCCTCAGGCTGAGGTGGTATGGGTGGTCAAGGGAGTGGAAAGACTCTTTGCTAAAATTGTTCTACGGCGCGAAGCCGTAGGCCTTGGCGAGTTCGGTGTAGCTGTCGCGGCGGACCTGCTCGTCGTGGGTCCAGGTGACGACGGCCATCTCGTCGACGCCGACGCGTTCCTTGAGTTCGGTGATGCGCGCCGCCACTTCGGGGCCGGTGCCGACGAAGGAGTCCTTGCGGAACTGTTCCATCCTCGCCGCCTCGTAGGCGGTGACCGGCGCCTGCGCCGCCTCGTCGGGCGGCAGCAGCGGGCCCAGGATGTTCTTGTCGCGATTGATCCGGCTCAGCGCCCGCGACGTGAAATGGTACTGCGCCTTCTCCATCGTGTCGGCGGCCAGCGCCCAGACGCAGAGGGCGGAGTGTGGCTCAGGATGGCGCGCGCTCGGGCGATAGTTCTTCTTGTAGAGCTCGATGGCGCGCTCGCCACCGGCGCCGTCGCTGAAGAACCAAGCATAACAGTAGGGCAGGCCGAACAGCGCGGCGACCTGCGCGCCGTAGTCGGAGCTGCCCAGGATCCAGACCTCGGGTGCGGTCGGGCTCTGGGGAAAGGCCTTCACCGTCGCGAAGGGGTGGCGCTCGACCAGCGGTTCGTTGTGGACCCAGGCGATCAGGTCGCGCACGTCGGCGGGGAAATGCTCGGGCCGCTCGTTGGCCGCGGGATTGAGGGCAAAGGCGGTGCGGCCGTCCGAGCCCGGTGCCCGGCCGAGGCCCATGTCGATGCGGCCGGGCGCCAGGGCGTCGAGCACGCGGAAGACCTCGGCCACTTTGAATGGCGAATAGTGCGGCAGCATGATCCCCGCGCTGCCGATGCGGATTCGCTCGGTCGTGGCCGCGATCGCCGCCATCACGATCTCGGGCGCGGTCCCGACGATGGTCGGATGGTTGTGATGCTCCGACACCCAGAAGCGCTCGTAGCCCAGCGCCTCGCAGTGCCTGGCAAGCGACACGGTGTTGCGGATCGACTGGTCCTGCGGCCGTCCCGACACGGCGATCGACTGGTCGAGGACGGAGAGGCGGAAGGAACGCGACATGGAAGGGAGATGGGCCTTGCGGCCTATTCCGGCAAGGTCGCGATCATATAGAGCGTCTGGAGTTGCTGAGTCGGCCGCGCGTTCTTGCCAAACACGTCGCTGAAGATCGTGGCGACCTGGCCCGACCGATAGATGTGGCTGAGTGCCCGGTCGACCGCGAGGCGGAAGGGGCCTTCGCCAAGCTTCATCGCCAGGGCAAAGGGTTCCAGGCTGAGATAGGTGTTCGCCAGCAGGATCTTGGCCGCGTCCTTGTGGTCCTTGATCATGGCTGTGAGCATCGCCCCACCGGCGAAGTAGGCGGCGATCTCGCCCTTCTCCAGCGCCGTCATTGCTGCGGTAAAGTCGGTGAAGGGCACGACAGTCGCTTTGACCTGGATGGAAGCCAGCGCCTTGCGCAGCTCTTCCTCGGTCAAGGTGCCGGCAACCGCGCCGACCTTCTTGCCGGCGAGATCCTGCATGTCGCGCGGTCCGTCACTGCGGATGGCGAAACTCGTGCCGTCGACGAAGGTGGTGATGGAGAAATCGACCACGGCGCGGCGGTCGAGCGTCTCGGTGAGCGAATCGCAGAGCAGGTCGATCTTGCCCTGCTTGATCATGTCGAGGCGGTTCTCTGTCGTGACGGGCACGAACTCGACCTTGAGCCCAGGCAGCTTGAGCTGCTGGGCGATGTCCTTGGCCACCGCCTCGCAGAGCTGGACCATGAAGCCGGCCGGCTGGCCGTTCGAACCCTTGTAAGCGAAGGGAGGGGCGTTCTCGCGAAAGCCGCCGCGGAGTACGCCGTTCTTGGCGATATCGTCCAGGGTGCCGGCCCAGGCGCTGCCGGTGGCCAGGAAGCCCAGCGTCACGGCAAGGCCGCTCAGGAATCGCTTCATCTCGTCCCTCTATCGAATGACGGCGAAACAATCCGATATTCGGCCCGTTGTGACCACTGGAAATCCGGAGGACGCCATGGCCCGTTCCAAGATGTCTGCTCCCGTCTCCCGTGTCGTGGGCATCGACCACATCTCCATCCGGGTCAGAGATTACGAGAAGTCGAAAGCCTTCTATGGCGGGCTGTTCGCCTTCCTCGGCTTCGAGATCTCCGACGAATATCCGTCGACCATCGGCTGGACCAACGGCCAGACCCGCTTCTGGATCGCGCCGGCGGAGGGGCGCAAGACGCATCGCATCGGCGATGTCGGCTTCCACCATTATGCATTCCAACTGCGCACCCGACGTGACGTCGACGCGCTGCAGGGCTACCTGGAAGGGCAGGGCGTGCGTATCGTCGATCCGGCCGCCGAATATTACGAGGACTACTATGCCGTCTTCTTCCTCGATCCCGACGGGCTGAAGCTGGAAGGCATGAAGTACGGCGAGTTGATCGCGAAGCGAAAGCGCAAACCCTCCCGGAAGAAGGGCTAGGAACGGGCCCGTTCTGCTTGTAGCGCGGCGCCCTGCGGGCCAAACTCCGGCCCGATTTTCTGGACCCCGGAGGACCGCCAATGTCGACCGCCACTGCCGAAATGAAGACCCAGGCCCAGCCGGCCAACACCTACAAGCCCAAGGGCATGCTGATCGGCGGCAAGTGGGTGGAGAGCGCTTCGGGCGCCCGCATCATCATCGAGAATCCCGGCAAGCGCACGGCCGTGGCCGAAGTGCCGCGCGCCGCGGAAGCCGATGTGAACGCCGCCGTCGAGGCGGCCGAAAAGGCCTTCCCGGCCTGGAAGAACGTGGTGCCGCGCGAGCGCGGCAAGGTCCTGCTGAAGATCGCCGAGGTGCTCGAGGCGCGCAGCGAAGAGATGGCGCGCACGATTGCGCTCGAAACTGGCAACGCGCTGCGCACCCAGGCACGCGGCGAGGCCAAGCTGGCCGCCGACATCTTCCGCTATTTCGGTGGCCTGGGTTCGGAACTCAAGGGCGAGACCGTGCCGCTCGGCGAGCATGTGCTTTCCTACACGCGGCGTGAGCCGATCGGCATCGTCGGCGCCATCATCCCGTGGAACGCCCCGGTCATGCTGGGCGCCCTCAAGATCGCGCCGGCTCTGTGCGCAGGCAACGTGCTGGTGATGAAAGCGGCCGAGGACGCGCCGATGGCGGTGCTGCTGATGGCCGATATCTGCCAGGAGTTCCTGCCACCCGGCGTGCTCAACGTCCTGACCGGCTACGGCGCGGAATGCGGCGGACCGCTGGCCAATCACCCGAAGATCCGCAAGCTCTCCTTCACCGGCTCGACCGAGGTCGGCAAGGTGATCATGCGCGCCGCGGCCGAGCGCATCGTGCCGGTCTCGCTCGAACTGGGCGGCAAGAGCCCCTCGATCGTCTATCCCGATGCCGACGCGGACTGGGCGGTCGACGGCATCATCAACGCCATGCGCTTCACCCGCCAGAGCCAGAGCTGCACGGCCGGCTCGCGCATGTTCCTGCATGAAGACATTTTCGACAGCTTCCTCGCGAAGCTCGAGAAGAAGACCACGGCGCTGAAGATCGGCGACCCGCTCGACGAGGCGAGCGACATCGGCACCATCATCAACAACAAGCAGTACTCGAAGGTCTGCAAGTATGTCGAAGACGGGCTCGCCCGCTCCGACGCCAAGCTGGTGTTCGGCGGCCTGCCGCCCAAGACCGGCCCGTTGAGCGAGGGCTACTTCACGATGCCGACCGTGTTCGCCGATCGCTCGAACGACTGGCGCCTCGCGCGCGAGGAGATCTTCGGGCCGGTGCTGGTGGCGATCCGCTGGAGCGACGAGGCCGAGGCGATCCGCATGGCTAACGACAGCCACTACGGCCTCGCGGCCTATGTGTGGACGCACGACATCGGCAAGGGCCTGCGCGCGGCGCATGCCATCGAATCGGGCTGGGTGCAGGTCAACCAGGGTGGCGGCCAGACGCCGGGCATGTCCTACGGCGGCTACAAGCAGAGCGGCCTCGGCCGAGAATTCTCGCTCGAGGGCATGCTCGACAGCTTCACGCAGCGCAAGAGCGTGACGGTGAATCTGGCGGTCTGACGCCGGGGGGGCGCCACTCCAGTGGCGCGTCTTCTCTTCTTGAACGCGCCACTGGAGTGCCGCGCCCCCAGCCTAAACTGGCACTTTCAGATGATGGTCGGTCGCGCCCTGATAGGCGTGACCGATCCGGTAGAGCATCGCCTCGTCGAACGGCCGGCCGACGAGCTGCAGTCCGATCGGCGCACCATTCGGGTCGAAGCCGCACGGCACCGACAGCGCGGGAATGCCCAGCGTGTTGAACGGCCGCGTGAGGCCGGTGAAGCCCGCCACCATCTTCAGCACCGCCGGACCGCCCTTGGTCTCGGTATCCGTTTCCTCGATCGTGGGCAGCGGGAAGGGGATCGCCGGCAGCAGCACGGCATCGACTCCGTCCATCGCCGTCGACAGGAACTCCGTCACGAAATGCGCGCGCAACCGCAGCGCGTCGATGTACTGCGTCGCCGGTATAAAGAAGCCCGCTTCCATGCGCGTGCGCACCTGGTTGGCATAGAGTTCGGGCGTCTTCTCCATCCACGGCCGGTGCATGGCGGCGGCCTCGCATTTCACCATCACTTCAGCGGCGCGGTAGAGCGCGGTGAAGTCGGGCAGCGTGACGGTCGAGACCTTCGCCCCGAGCCGGCCCAACGCATCGGCGGCGGCCTGGATTGCGGCGCCGATCTGTGGGGCCAGCGGCGCAAGTCCTTCCTTCGGCAGAGCGAGGCCGATACGCAACCCGGCAACGCCGCCGTCGAGCAGCGCTTCGTAGTCGGGGACCGGCTTCTCGCTGGTCGTCGAATCGTCGGGATCGTGGCCGGCGATCACCGAGAGCATGCGGGCATTGTCACGCACGGTGCGGGTCAACGGGCCGACATGGTCGAGGCTCCACGAACGCGCGACGGCACCGGCACGGCTCACGCGACCATAGGTGGCCTTCATGCCGACCACGCCGCACGCTGCCGCCGGTAACCGGATCGAACCGCCCGTATCGGAACCGAGGGCGCCATAGACCATGCGTGCAGCCACCGAGGCGCCGGAGCCGCTCGAGCTTCCGCCCGTCACGCGGCTCTGATCCCAGGGATTGCGGCAATGCCCGTGATGCACGTTGTGACCGGTGGGACCCGCGGCGAACTCCGCCATGTTGAGGAAGCCCAGCTCGACCACGCCCGCGGCATCGAGCTTGCCCAGCACCGTCGCCGTCACCGGCGCGGCCCAGTCGCGGCGGATCGCACTGCCGCCGG
The DNA here is from genome assembly GCF_052439685.1 of Reyranella sp. Lineage (GTDB taxonomy): Bacteria > Pseudomonadota > Alphaproteobacteria > Reyranellales > Reyranellaceae > Reyranella. Next base: position 87,315 of record NZ_JBQVQG010000007.1, on the reverse strand, counting down.
TCGAGATCTCGCCCTTGCGGTAGTACATGTCCTTGTGTGCCATCGGCACGCCGTGGAGTGGCCCGCGACACCGGCCGGCGGCGAGTTCCGCGTCCATTGCCTCTGCCTGGGCCAGCGCCTTCTCCCGGTAGATGCGCAGGAAGGCGTTGGTGCGCGGCTGCCAAGTCTCTATGCGGGCGAGGCAGGCTTCGGTCGCTTCCACTGAAGTGATGCGCCGCGCGGCAATCGCGTCGGCGATCGCGGTGAGATCCTCCAGGGCGAGATCGTCGTTTCTCACGAGCGCGCTGCCTTTGCCAAGACGCTGGCGAACGCGGCCGGGTCGTCATCGAAGGTGAGTCGCTGGGCGGCGGCCTTGCGCACGGCGTCGTTCAGGATCTCGACCTCGGCCGCCAGCTCGGCCAGCCGCTTGTCGTCATAGGGCATGCCCTGGAGGCCGGCGGCGATGCCGGCGGCCGTCTTCGTCTTCTCATCCATTGGCGTCTCCTCAGAGCTTGAGCCGGCACGCTTCCAGCCGGGCACGATCCTCGGGCGTGAAGGTCATGATCTTGCGGACCTTCTGGTCGAATTTCATGCCCACCGCCTCGGCGCAAGCAGCAAGCGTGCCGCTCTCCGCCTCGAACAGGAAGTGCGTGAAGACCACGACCTTGTCGGAGAAGCTCGCCAGTCCGCTCATCACCACGGCGAGGTCTCCCGCCTGCAGTGGCCGGCGATAGTGGTTCAGCATCTCGACGACGACCGAACCTTCCTCGCGCTCCTGCATGGCGGCGCGGTCGAAGCCCAGATGGTTCCACAGCACCGGCGCGCCGTCGGAATAGCGACCGAACTGGTGACGCGGCAGGAACTCAGCCCTCTCGTCGCATTCGTCCGGCGTGATCTGCGTGCGGCCGACTTCGATCAGCCCCACGGACGGCGCCTCCGCGAGGGTCAGGTCGGGCAGCGAGAGCTTGCCGACGCTGCGCGGCTTCGCGGCTTCGGGCAGGGCGATGCACGCCGCCTCGGCGCGGGCGCGGAAGTCGGTGGGCCACGGGCGGTCGCAGACGATGCTTCGTCGGATGGTGGCGGCGACCTCTCCCTTCGCCGGATTGCGCACCTCGTGATAGGCGACGATCTCGCGCTCGCCGACCTCGACCGGCGCGGAATGCACCTCGACCGGCTCGACGACGCGGAACTCGCGAACGTAGCGGACATGGTCGTCGACTGCGCGCGTCATGACGCCGGCCGCACGCTGGGCGCGCGGTCCGAAGCCCAGCTTCGCCAGCAGGTTGGCCGAGGCCTCATGGGCGAACTCGGTGTAGAACTGGACGTTCAGATGGTCGTTCTCGTCGCACTGCCAGGTGTTCACGGCGGTGCTGAAAGTCGGGATCAGGGCGGGGCTCGACACGCTAGACGCTCTCTGCAATCTGTGGATGACTGCCTCTGATGGCCCAAAAAGCCCCAAAAATCGACATTTTCCGTGCATTCCGGACTTGCGGGGGATCGATTCGTGGATAACCTTGGCGCCGTCAACGGGACCCTGGGGCGTCAGGAGACGTTGGCGAAACCAAAAAATGTAAGGACCCCCTCAACATGGCTACCAAACCCACCACCGTTCCCACCATTCCGCTTTCGAAGGTCGCAGCCGAGCTGGCCGAGAAGACGGGCATGACGAAGAAGGACGCGAGCGGCGCTCTCGACGAGTTCGTCGGCCTGGTCGTTCGTCACCTCAAGAAGGGTGCCAAGGTCCGCATCACCGGTCTCGGCATCCTGCAGGTCCGCGCCCGTCCGGCGCGCATGGGCCGCAACCCGGCGACCGGCGAAGCGATCAAGATCAAGGCGTCCAAGAAGGTCGCTTTCCGCGTCGCCAAGGATCTCAAGGACGCGATCTAAACTCGTTCTCGACGGGGCAAGATTGGGCGGGTTCCGGCGCAGGCCGGACCCGCCCTTCTTTTTGCGCGGGCTCCTGTCATCGCAGGGCGGTCAACACACGCGTTTGGACGAGCCTGCCGCGCATTGTTCTAGTATAGCCGGAGCGCGACACGAACCGGCATGAACACTTTCGTCCTCCTGAAGGTCCTCACCAACATGATGGTTCCGCCGGCTTCGCTGGCGGTCGGCGTCGTGCTCTGGCTCGTGATGCGTGCAGTCGGTTGGCGCCGACTCGCCGCCACCGTGCTTGGCCTTTCGATCTTCCAGACACTCATCCTGTCCTTTCCACCGGTATCGGGAATGCTGATGGGGCACATGGAAGAAAAGGCTCGCGCTCTCGTCGCCGGCAACAGGCCGTGCTGCTATGAGGCGATCGTCGTGCTCGGCGGTGGTATCGTGCCGGCCGCTCCGCCCTACACGACGATGCCGGAACTCACGGATTCCTCAGATCGCATCTGGCTTGCGGCGCGCATGTTTCATGCGGGCGCCGCGCCGAAGATCGTCGTGAGCGGCGGATCGTTCATCGAACAAAAAGGCGGCCCGGCCACCACCGAGGCCGAGGCCATGCGGCGCTTCCTGCTCGACCTCGGCGTTCCCGACGATGCGATCGTTTCCGAGGGCAAAGCGCTGAACACGATCGAGAACATCCGCAACGTGCGGGACATCGTGAAGGGAGCGCGGGTCGCCATCATCACCTCGGCCTATCATGTGGCGCGTAGCGCCAAGCTCGCGACCCAGGGCGGCCTCGATTTCGCGATCTTCGGCGTCGACTGGAGTGTGCCCGACGATGAGACCGTGTGGTGGGACGTCTGGTTGCCGTCGGTCCGTGCGCTGGGCGATTCCAACGTTGCGATCCGAGAACTGATGGCGCTCGCCTTCGACCGTCGTGGGGAGAGCCTGGCGCCATGACGGCCTACCGCCTCAATCGCCGGACTGCCCTTGGCCTCGCTGCCGGGCCGCTCTTGTTCCCACTGGTGCGGGCAGCCCGCGCGCAGTCGCTCGACAAGCTGGTCTTCCAGACCGACTGGCGCGCCCAGGCCGAGCACGGCGGCTACTATCAGGCGCTGGCGGCGGGCCTTTATCGAAAGGCCGGGATCGACTGCGAAATCCGCCAGGGGGGGCCGAGCCTCAACATCGGCCAGTTGCTGCTGACGGGCCGTGTCGACATGACCATGTCGAACAGTTTCGAGGCTTTCACCTATGTGCGCGAAGGCGCGCCCTTCTTCACCATCGCCTCGATCTTCCAGAAGGATCCGCAGGTCCTGATCGGTCATCCCGACACCGGCTTCGATGGCTTCGAGGATCTGAAGGAACGTATCCTGCTGATCGGCAACGGCGGGCGCGTCACCTACTGGCCGTATCTCCGCAGGAAGTTCGGGCTGCGCGACGACCAGCTCCGGCCCTACACGTTCAACATGGCGCCCTATCTCGCCGACAAGAACGTCGTGCAGCAGGGCTTCATCTCCTCGGAACCCTATTCGATCTCGAAGGCCATCGGCCGCATGCCGCCATATTTGCTGATCGCCGACGCAGGATTCAGTGCCTACCAGACCACCATCGCCATCTCCCGCAAGCTGGCAACCGAGAAGCGCGACGTGATCCAGCGCTTCGTCGATGCCACGCTGCAGGGCTGGGCACAGTATCTCGAGGGCGGGCCGGCAATCGAGGCTGCCAATGCGCTCATCAAGAAGGCCAATCCGGAACAGACGGATGATCGTATCGAGTATGCGATCAAAGTGATGAATGAGCGTGGCATCGTGATGTCGGGGGATGCATTAAAGGGCGGAATCGGTGCCATGACGGATGCGCGCTGGCGGGGGTTCTATCAATCGATGACCGATGTCGACGTGCTGCCGAAGGGGCTCGACGTAGCCCGGGCCTACACGCTCGACTTCGTCAATAAGGGTATCGGAAAGCCGAAGTGATCGGATCAGGAGGAGCTGCAATGTACCAGGTCAACGAAGAACATCAGATGCTGCGCGATCTCGTGAAGAAGTTCGTGCGCAACGAGCTCATGCCGCTCGAGAAGAACGTGCTGGAGCGTTTCGCCTCGGGCCAGCAGGCCTCGCTGTCGGACGAAGAGAACGCCAAGCTTTTCAAGCAGTGCAAGGATCTCGGCCTCTGGGCGCTCGACGTGCCGGAGGAAGTGGGCGGCGCCAACCTGCCGGCCGTGGCGCTGGTCGGCGTCAACGAGGAGCTGGGCTACACCTGTGTGCCCTTCACGTTCCCGCCGGACTCGCCCAACCTGCACATGCTTCTGGCGACCGCGAATCCCGAGCAGCGCAAGAAGTATCTGGAGCCCTATGCCGCCGGCGAGACCAGCTCGGCCATCGCCATTTCCGAGCCGGGCGCGGGTGGCGACCCCGCCGGCATGAAGACCAAGGCGGTCAAGGACGGCAACGACTGGGTGATCAACGGCCGCAAGATCTGGATCAGCCGGATCGCCAAGGCCGATTTCACCATCGCCATGGCCGTGACCGATCCCAACCTCGGTGCCCGCGGCGGCATCACTGCCTTCCTGATCGACAAGGGTACGCCGGGCCTCGTCGTGGCCCGCGCCATCCCGATGCTGGCCGGCCAGCGCACCTACGAGGTCGTGTTCGAGGATTGTCGCGTCCCCGAGACGCAGGTGCTGGGCCGCATCGGTGCGGGCTTCGCGCCCATGCAGCTCCGCCTCACGGTGCGCCGCCTGCAGATGGGCTCCTGGTGCATCGGTATGGCCCAGCGCGGCCTCGACATGCTGGTCGAGCATGCTAGCCAGCGGGTCACCTTCGGCGAGAAGCTGGCCGATCGACAGGCTGTCCAGTGGTGGGTGGCCGACGCGGCGATGAAGCTGCATGCCTGTCGCCTGATGGTGATGGACGCCGCCGTGAAGCAGGACGAGGGCCGCGACGTGCGCATGGAGGCCTCGATGATCAAGGTCTATGCCACGGAGATGGCAAGCGAAGTCCTCGATCATGCCCAGCAGGCGTTCGGCGCCATGGGCGTGACGCAGGAACTGCCGCTGTCGATGATGGCCCAGAAGGTGCGCACCATGCGCGTCTACGAAGGCCCGTCGGAAGTCCACCGCATGGTGATCGCCCGCCGCATCTTCGGCGGCCGTTGACAGCCGTGGACAGGCAGGCGGATCATTTCCGCCTGCCATTTGAGGAGGGAGCCGCCGCATGACCTACACACTCGACACGTTCGTGAAGGACGCCCAGGCTGCGCTCAAGACATATGAGGGCCCTGCCGGCCGCGAGCAGGTTCGCGTGCTGCTGGAGAAGCTGCTGGCCAACCCGGCCTTCGTCGACGAGGCCGTGGGGCCCGCTGCACCGATCGGCACCCGCAAGCTCCATGAGGACAAGGACCTCGGATTCGTCGTGCTGGCGCATTGCAATCCCAAGCCGCACAAGAGCCCGCCCCACGATCACGGCGCCTCGTGGGCGGTCTACGGCCAGGCGGTGAAGTACACCGACATGAGCGAGTACAAGCGTGTCGATGGTGGCACGGACGCGGGCGACGCGAAGCTCGAGAAGGTGAAGACCTATCGCCTCGAGCCCGGCCATGCCGGCGTCTATGACGTCGGGGCGATCCACGCCATCGACTATCCCGACGGCAGCCGCTTCGTGCGCGTCACCGGTCGCGACCTCGACTATGTGCGCCGCCTCAAGTTCGACATGGCAGCGGGCAAGGCCATCACCATCGAAAGCGCGACGGCCGGGGCGAACTAGCGCGCGTCGCTGCCGCTGGCGATGATCGATCAGGCGATCTTCTATGCGACCCTCGCGGCCGCCGTCGGCAGCGGGCTGGTCGCTGGAATTTTCTATGCTTTCTCGTCCTTCGTCATGCGGGCGCTGGGACGCGTGCCGGCGGCGCACGGCATGGAGGTCATGCAGACGATCAACGTCGTCGTCATCAACCGCAGCTTCATGCTCGTCTTCTTCGGCACGGCGCTGCTCTGCTGCGGACTCCTGATCGCGGCGTATCTGCGATGGCATGACGGGAGCGGCAGGCTGCTCCTGCTCGGCAGCCTGCTCTATCTCGTCGGCACGATCGGGGTGACGATGGTCTTCAACGTGCCGCTCAACGATGCGCTCGCGGCGGCCAAGCCGGACAGCGCGGAGTCCGCGCCCCTGTGGGCGCACTATCGCGAGCGATGGACGATGTGGAACACGGTGCGGACGGTGGCGTCGGCCGCCGCCATGGTCCTGTTCATCCTCGCATTGCGCTAGTCTAGGCGAGTCGCGTGGCGGCGGCCTGGTTGGCCTCCTCGCGCTTCTGCAGCATGGCGTGGATGCGCTCCTTCAGCCGTTGCACGCGCTCGGGCCCGGCCTTCTCGGGACTGCCGGAATCGAAGGGCGGCTGCGGATCGTACTCGAGCGTGAGCTGGATCGACTTGGCGACTTCCTCGCCAGCCAGTTCGGCCACCAGGGTGAGCCCGAAATCGATGCCGGCCGTGACGCCGCCGCCCGATAGGCGATTGCGGTCGCGCACGACGCGCTCGGCGACCGGGATCGCGCCGAAGGCCGGCAGGAATTCGCGTGAGGTCCAGTGGCAGGCGGACTTGTAGCCCTTGAGCAGTCCCGCGGCGCCGAGCACCAGCGAGCCGGTACAGACGGAAGTGACGTAGCGCGCGGCCTCGGCCTGCTTGCGCAGGAAGGAGAGCGTTTCCTCATCGGTCATCAGCGCGACCTGGCCGCCGCCGCCCGGCACGCAGATCACGTCGAGCTGCGGGCAGTCGGCGAAGGTGGTCGTCGGCACGATCGAGAAGCCGGAGTCGGTCCGCACGGGATCGAGCGTCTTCCAGATCATGTGAAGCTTGGCGTTGGGCACCCGGCACAGGACCTGGGCGGGCCCGGTCGCGTCGAGCTGCGTGACGTCCGGGAAGAGCAGGATGCCGATATGGACGGTGTCAGCCATGGAATGTCTCCTCTGTTGACCAGACCCTACGCAATCCTGTCGTTGGCAGAAATGACAAATATGAAGTAATTTCTGCCAATGGCCAAAGTGCACCGGATCGCCATCCTCGCCTACGAGGGCTGCCAGCTCCTCGATGTCACCGGCCCCGCCGCCGTGTTCGGCGCGGCCAACGAGGGGCGCGGGCAGCCTGCCTACGACGTGCGGATCGTCTCGCCCGACGGCGGCCCGGTCGTCTCCAACTGTGGCGTCGTGCTGATGAGCGTTCCCGTCGGTGGACGCTACGATACGCTGCTCGTCGCGGGTGGGGCGCGCGGACTGAAGACGGTGATGGCGCGCGATGACGTACGACGCTGGCTGCGCAAGGTCGCGCCGCAGACAAGGCGCTTCGGCTCGGTTTGCACCGGCGCCTTCGTGCTGGCCGCGGCCGGCCTGCTCGACGGCAAGCGGGTGGCGACGCACTGGGCGAGCTGCACGCGTCTTGCCGAGAAATTCCCCGCGCTGACCGTGGATGCCGATGCGCTCTATGTCGTCGATGGCAAGGTCTGGACCTCGGCCGGGGTGACGACGGGCATCGACATGGCGCTGGCGCTGGTCGAGGCCGATCTCGGTGCGGCGACGGCCAACCTGATCGCGCGGCACTTCGTGCTCTACGCGCGAAGGCCGGGCTACCAGTCGCAGTTCAGCCCGCTGTTGCAGGTGCAGACCGAGGCCGACGCTCCGTTTGCGCGCCTGATCGAATGGATGCAGACCCATCTCGACGAGCCGCTCGACGTCCCCGCCCTGGCCGCTCGCGCGGGCCTGTCGGAGCGCAGCTTCTATCGCAAGTTCGTCGAGGCGACCGGCAAGACGCCGGCGCACTTCGTCGAAGGGCTTCGGCTCGATGCGGCGCGCACCCTGCTGGCCAAGGGCCTCCCGCTCAAGACGATCGCCGGCCGGGTGGGCCTGCGCTCATCGGCGCGGCTCGGCCAGGCCTTCGAGCGCCGCTTCGGCATGGCACCGTCGCTGTTCCGCGAGATGCACGCGGCTTCAGTGCCGTAGCCGCAGGCTGCTCAGGATCAGGGCGGTCAGGGCAAAGCCGGCGCCCAGCCAGATCGCCGCCCGTGCCGCGTCAGCGGCGCCGCCGCCGGAGAAGTCGAACAGGCCGAAGACCAGGGCGACCAGGGCCGAGCCCATCGTCTGGCCGAGCGTCCGGGCCGTGGCAATGATGCCGCCGGCGCTGCCGCTGCGGTCGCGCGGTACGGCGTTCATCATCAGCCGGTTGTTGGGCGAGGCGAAGATGCCGAAACCCGCGCCGCACAGGACCAGCCTCCACATGATGTCGAAGGCGGACGGATCCGGCGGGAGCAGCGCCGTCAGGATCAGTCCGGAGGCCATGCAGGTCAGGCCGATCGTGCCGAGAGCACCGGCATGGTGACGGTCGGCCAGCCGGCCGGCGATCGGTGCGATGCCGGCCAGGGCGAGTGGCCACGCCGTCAGCAGCAGGCCGGTGGCCGTGGCGTCACGGCCCAGCACCGTATGGAAGAAGAAGGGCAGGCTGACGAAGGCCAGACCCTGGGCCGTGAAGGTACAGGTCGAGGCCGAGATCGAGAGCGAGAAGATCGGCCGGGTGAACATGTCGATCGGCATCATCGGATCGGCGAGCCTGCGCTGGCGCCAGACGAACAGCGTGCCGAACAGGGCCGCGCCGACCAGCTCCGCCACGATCACCGGCACTGGATGGCCATGGCCGACTCCGTCGATGCCGAAGATCAGCAGGCCGAAGGTGCCGCCGGACAGGACTGCCGAGAGCACGTCGAAGGGCCGCTTGACGTGTGTCGTCACCGGCAGGAAGCGGCCGGCCAGGAAGAAGGAGAGAACGCCAAGCGGAATATAGACGGCGAACAGGATCGGCCAGCTGGTGATCGCGAGCAGCGCGGCGCCGAGGCTGGGTCCGGCGGCCAGCGAGGTCGCCACGACGGTGGTGTTGAAGCCGAGCCCTCGGCCGAGGGCGGCACGTGGGTAGATCGATCGAACCAAGGCTGGCTGGATGGCCATGATGGCCGCGCCTCCCAGCCCTTGGAGCGTGCGCGCCGTGATCAGCCAGGCGAGCGAGGGCGCGAGCACGCAGCCGATCGAGGCCAGCGAGAAGACGACGAGGCCCGAGCGATAGACGGTTCGGTAGCCCACGATGTCGCCCAGCGCCGCCACCGGCAGCAGCAGGATCATCAGGGCGATCTGGTAGGCGTTGACGATCCAGATCGAGCTCTCCGCCGTGATCGCGAGGTCGTTCGCGATGTAAGGCAAGGCGAGATTCGTCATCGAATTGCTGAGCACCGCCATCGACAGGCCGATGGTGATGGTCGCCACGGCGGCGAGTCGCCGTGGCCCCGACGGCATCCCGTCGGGGAGCGGACCAGCTGAAGCGGGTTCGGCCATCTGTTACTGTGGGACCGTCAGCTCGTCGCCGCCGATGGTCGTGCGCTGCATCAGGCGCTTGTGCTTGGTCGCATCGTAGTGGGTGGCGCGATGCAGGACGGCACGATTGTCCCAGACGATCACGTCGCCCTCGCGCCAGGCGTGCGACATCATGAACTCCGGCTGCTCCGCACGCTGTGCCAGCTCCCACAGGATTGCCTTCGACATCGGTTCGGGCCAGTCGAGGATGCGGCCGGCATGGGCGCCGATATAGAGCGCGCGGCGGCCGTTGATCGGGTTGTCGCGGAACATGCGCTGCTTGACCGGCGGCAGCTCCGACAGCGACTTGGCGCTGAGGATGCCCTTCTGCACGCGGTCTCGCGAATGGGCCAGCGCATGCTCGGCGACCAGCGGATGAATCGTCGCCTGCAGGGCCGGCGGCAGCGCGTCCCAGGCCGCGCGCATGTTCAGGAACTCGGTGTTGCCGCCCTCGGGCGGGCAGATCCGCGCCGTCAGGATCGAGCACAGCGATGGGACACGCTTGAAGGACGAGTCCGAGTGCCAGAAGTAGTTGGCCTTCTGGTAGATCATGCGCATGTCGTCCGGCGGGATCGGCTCGCCGGTCATGATGTCGAGGTTGGACTGGCGCGCGAACTTGGTCCCGGCGGCGGGATTGGCGCTGAGCGTCGTCTCCAGCGGGCCGAAATTCTCGCTGAAGGCGATCTGGGTGTCGTCGTCCATCGCCTGGTCGCGGAACAGGAGCACGGAATGCTCCTCGAACGCAGCGCGAATCGGACCGAATTCGCGGGCTGACAGAGGCCGCGTGATGTCGATGCCGGATATCTCCGCGCCGAACAGCGGATGGAGCTTGCGGACTTCGATGCTGCCGGTGTTGCGCATGACTTCGTCCCTCAGTCGATGATCGCCTGGTAGGTGAGCACGCGCAGCTCGCGCCGGATCGGATAGGTCGAAGAGGGCATGAGCTGCGTCAGCAGCACCACGGCCATGTCCTCGACCGGATCGATCCAGAAGGCGGTGGAGGCGGCGCCGCCCCAGGCATATTCGCCGGGCGTGCCCGCGATATGGGCCTTGGCCGGGTCGATCATCACCGAGAAGCCGAGCCCGAAGCCGATGCCGGTGTAGGTCGATTCGGAGAAGCGCGGCGTCCCCATGTCGGCCATATCGCCGTTGAGGTGGTTCGTGGTCATGAGCTCGACCGTCTTGCGGCCGAGCAGGCGCACGCCGTCGAGCTCGCCCTCGTTCAGCATGAACTTGCAGAAGCGCAGATAGTCGGCAGCGGTCGAGACCAGGCCGCCGCCGCCCGAGTTCACCTTGCGCGGTGCGAGGTAACGGCTCTTGGCCGGATCGTCGATCAGCTCGAGCTTGCCGCCGGCGCCGGCGGCGTAGTTCGCGGCAAAGCGGTCGTGCTTGGCGGCCGGGACATGGAAGTCGGTGTCGACCATGCCGAGCGGATCGATGACCTTCTCCTTCAGGTATTTCTCGAAGGGCTGGCCGGAGATCACCTCGACCAGATAGCCCAGCACGTCGGTGGAGACCGAGTAGTTCCACGCCTTGCCCGGCTGGGCGATCAGCGGCAGCTGCGCCAGCCGCTCGACGACCTGCTTCAGGCTGGTGTCGGCGGTCTGGAAATCGACGCCGCCTTCCTTGGCACGATAGGCCGCGTCAACCGGATTGCTCTCCATGAAGCCGTAGGTCAGGCCCGACGTGTGGGTAAGCAGGTCGCGGAAATTGATCTCGCGCTCGGCCGGCACGGTCTCGATCTTGCCGCGGCTGCCGCCCACCATCACGCGCGGGTTGGCGAAGGCGGGGATGAACTTGGAGATCGGGTCGTCGAGCTGAAAGCGGCCCTCTTCGTAGAGCATCATGATCGCCGTCGAGGTGAGCGGCTTGGTCATGGAATAGATGCGGAAGATCGTGTCAGCGCGCATCGGCGTGTCACGGGCTACATCCGACTTGCCCACGACCTCGGCGAAGGCCAGTTCGCCGTTGCGCATGACGCAGGTGACCATACCGGCCAGCTTCCCGCTATCGACCCATCCTTTCATCCAGGTACGCACGCGGTCGAGCCGCGCTGCGGAAAGTCCGACCTGTTCGGGGGTAACGAGCGGCAGCGTATCCATGGCGATCCTCCCTTGAGCCCCGCTAGACTAGCCCAGGACGATAGGGTTCAGACACGCAAAAGACGGGAGGCACCAATGGCGAGATTGTGCGAGGGACGGGTTGCGATCGTGACGGGAGGCGCCCGAGGCGTCGGCCGGGAACATTGCCTGATGCTGGCGGAGCACGGCGCCAAGGTCGTCGTGAACGACCTGGGCGGCGACCGGGCCGGCAAGGGCAATGACGTCGGACCCGCCCAGCAGGTGGTGAACGAGATCAAGGCGATGGGCGGCGAAGCGGTGGCCAACGGCGACGACGTCTCCGACTGGAACGGCGCCAAGCACATGATCGACCAGGCGGTCGAGGCGTTCGGCAAGCTCGACGCCATCGTGCTCAATGCCGGCATTCTGCGCGACCGCATGCTCGTCAACATGAGCGAGGACGAGTGGGATGCCGTCATCAAGGTGCACCTCAAGGGCACCTTCGCGCCGGCCCGGCATGCCGCCGCCTACTGGCGCGACCAAGCCAAGCTGAAGGGCGGCCCGGTCGACGCGCGCATCATCACCACCACCTCGGTCTCGGGCATCTACGGCAACATCGGCCAGACCAACTATGGCGCGGCCAAGGCCGGCATCGCCTCTTTCACCATCATCGCGGCGCGTGAACTCGCCCGCTATGGCGTCACGGTGAACTCGATCTCGCCCTCGGCCTTCACGCGCATGACCGAGGACCTGCGCGAATATACGGAAGAGGACAAGAAGCGCCGTGACCCGAAGTGGATCGCCCCGGTCGCGACCTGGCTGGTGAGTGAGGACAGCCGAGAGGTGACGGGCCGCGTCTTTCAGGCCGGGAACGGTATTTTCGCCGTCGCCGAGGGCTGGCATAAGGGCCCGACCGTCGAGCAGATCATGGATCCGGTGCAGGCCGGCAAAGTGCTGGGCGAAATTGCCCGGAAGGCCCGCAAGAACGCGGGCATGAACGGTCTCGATCTGGACTGAAACAAGCAGGGACGGAGAAGGAATAACAGATGTTGAAGATCAATCGCCGCACGGCGCTGGCGACGACGGCTGCGGCTGCCCTGGTTCCAGGCGCTGCGCGCGCCCAGGCTTGGCCGAACAAGCCGATCCGCTGGGTCGTGCCCTACACGGCCGGCGGCCTGACCGACGTGACCACACGGCTCACGCTCGAGAAGATGAATGTTGGCCAGACCTTCGTGGTCGACAACAAGCCCGGCGCCAATTCGCTGATCGGAGCCGAGATCGTCACCAACGCGGCGCCCGACGGCTACACCTTCCTGACGGTGATCGCCGCGCACGCCGCCAACAAGACGCTCTACGCCGGCAAGCTGAAATTCGATCCGGTTTCGGGATTTGCGCCGGTGTCGCTGGTCGGCGTCGCGCCGCTGATCATCTGCGTCACCAACGGGCTCCCGGTGAAGAACGTGGCCGAGCTGATCGCCTACGCCAAGGCCAATCCGGGCAAGCTCTCGTTCGGGTCGTCGGGTGTTGGTGCCGCCGCGCATCTCACCAGCGAACTCATGAAGCAGGTTACTGGAATCGATATGGTGCACGTGCCCTACAAGGGCACCGCGCCAGCGCTGGCCGACCTCGCCTCGGGCAACATCCAGCTGCTGATCGATGCGCCGATCGGGGTGATGACGCAGGTCCGCGCCGGCAAGATCCGCGCTCTGGCCATGCTGTCCAAGAATCGCGTGCCGGGCGTCGAGGAAGTGCCGACGATCGTCGAGGCGGGCGGACCGCTGATCGAATCCTCGACCTGGGTGATGTTCCTCGCGCCCGCGGGAACGCCGAAGGAGATCGTCGACAAGGTGTCATCCGAAGTGTCCAAGGCCGTGAAAGACGAGGCGCTGCGCAAGCGCCTCGCCGAGCAGGCGGTGATCCCCGTCGGGGCCACGCCGGAGGAGACGGGCAAGTTCCTGCGAAGCGAGATCGACAAGTGGGAGAAGGTGATCACCACCGCCGGCGTCAAACCCGACGCCTGATCCAAAGTCCCGAAGTTGGAGCAGCGGCGCCGGTTTACTCCGGCGCCGCTGTCGTTTTGGCGATCGTCGGCCGGCGCATGTGTGGCCTGCGACGACGTGGCCGGGCGAACCGTTCCGCGCGGAGCGATGGTCTGAGCCCTGGAACCGAAGGAGAGGCGCCGCGGAATTTCCCTTGTGTTTTCGCCTGTTCGTCGACTTTCGGGGGCGCGTTCAGGGCTGGTGAGAGGCGAGAAATTCTCACCGGCTGCAAGTGCACAAGGCATTCTGTTGACAGTCCAAGTGCAGCCTCAGCGCTTTACTCGCTGCCAGCCTTATCGTTTGCTTCCGACCATGATTTCGACTTTGAGCCTGGCGAACGGCCTTACGCTTCTTTTCGCCGCCCTTTGCCTCTGGACGATGGCGGCTCAGTCGCGCGGCGGCGTGACGACGCTCGGCCGCGTGGCCCTGCCGGGGGGCTTCGCGCTGATGGCGACGCTGATGCTGCTCGCAGGCGTGTTCGAAGCGAGCATCCTGTTCGACTTCCTCTGGGTCGCGGCCTTCGCATTGGGATCGATGATCGGCCGCATCCGCGGATGGAGGCTGACGGTGCAGACCAACAAGGAAGCCGGCCTCGTGATGCTGCCGGCGACCGTCGACGGCCTCATCGTGGCGGTGGTCCTCGCGGTGCTGTCCGCGATCGATTTCGCTTCCGCCATGATCGGAGAACCGGTGGTAGCGCCAGGATACATTGCCGCCGCCAGCGCCCTTTGTGCGGGCTTCCTCGGCTACCGTGTCCTCGTCATCGCGCTGCGCGTCGTCCGTCCGACGCCCAGCAAGGTCTCGAACGCCGTCTGACGGCGTCCCGACGTCACAAGCCCTTCAATGTCTCCAGCACCTTCGGCTGCGGCCAGGTCCAGCCGCTCGCGCTTTCGAAGGCGCGCATCGCGCGCAGCACGAGTTCGTCCGCTCGCGGCGCGCCGATGATCTGTATGCCGACGGGAAGTCCCGCCTTTGTCAGGCCCGCGGGCATTGAGGCCGCCGGCTGGCCGGTGAGATTGCAGGGAAGGGTGTACGGCGCGCCCTTCGTCCAGCGCGGAAATGCCTCCGAATTGTAGAGCGTTTCGACCGGAGGACCCGCCGTCGGCGCGACCGGCGCGAGCAGCAGGTCGTACTTGCGATGCCAGAGCGCGAGATCGCGCGCGAGCCGGCTCCGCGCCTCGAACGCCCTGGCATAGTCGGCAAGCGTTATCGCCAGACCTTTTTCCATGAGCGCGCGCAGGCCGGGATCGAGCTTGTCGTGAAGCTGAGTCGGGATCTGCCGGAAGCGGGTGGCGAAGCTGCCGATCCACAGCGGTTCGAAATGTTCCTGCAGCGGCTCGAACATCGGACCGACATCCTCGACGTGGGCGCCCAGCTCCTCGAAACGCTTCGCCGCGGCGGCCACGAGCTCACGCACTTCCGGATCGGCCTTCACATGACCGAGGTCGAGGCTGAGCCCGATCTTCCAGCCGCGCACGCCGGCGTCGAGGCCGACCGTGTAGTCCCGCGCTTCGGACGGCAAGGAGCGCCAGTCGCGCGCGTCCGGGCCTGCGGTGACGTTCAAGGCCATCGCCGTGTCGAGGACGGTGCGTGTAAGCACGCCCTGGCTGATCACGTCGGCGAACGGCGCATCGGCCGGATACTGCGGGATGCGGCCATAGGAGGGCTTCAGGCCGACGAGGCCCGTGTGGCTGGCGGGAATGCGGATCGAGCCGCCGCCATCGTTGCCATGGTTGAACGGATTGATCCCGGCCGCCGTGAGCGCCGAGGCACCGCCTGACGACCCGCCGGGTGAATGGCCGAGATCCCACGGGCTGCGCGTGACACCCTGCAGCGGCGAGTCGGTCAGCGCCTTCCAGCCGAACTCCGGCGTCGTGGACTTGCCAAATATGATCATGCCCGCTGCAAGGAACCTGTCGGTCACGGCGGCGTTGTCGTGGGCCGGAGTCTCATCCGTCGAATGCGATCCGTAGCGAGTAGGCCACCCTTTGACGTTCGTCGTGTCCTTTATCGTCGTCGGAATTCCATCCAGAGGCGACAACGGCTGGCCGTCGCGCCACCGGGATTCTGCAGCCTGTGCAGCAGTTTGCGCGCGATCTTCATCAATCAACACGAGCGCGTTGAGCTGATGTTGCAGCGACGATGCGCGATTCAGCATCGCGTCGAGAACCTCGACCGGAGAAGCCTCTCCGCGGGAGAAGAGTTTTGAAAGTTCCGCTGCAGAAAGCCAGTCGAATGCGGACTGAGACATGCGTTTTTTGTCGGTTCTCGACGAGGGTTAGATGTTTCAAAGTACAGGGGTTGCAGCAGTGTCGACTCTGAATTCTCCCAAGTCGAGAGCGTATTGGAGGACGTGATGGAAACCATCGCCGCGCTTGTCGCCGCCAGTGCCGCCTTCGGGGCGAGTTATCTCATCGGCCGCTCGTTGACCGCATCGTCTCTCCTCGTGGCCTTGGGCGGCCTGCTGTGGGGCGTCGGCTTTGCAGTCTTGTTCTTCGTGGCGACCGTGACGGTGGGACATCTCACGCCCGGCCTGTTCGAGCCGTGGCTGCTCGGTGTTCACTTCATCGCGCTGATCGTCGCGGCGCCGCTTGGCGGTGCTGCCATCGCGGCCCTCACTCATTGGCGCGTAGAGCGTGCCGATGCGTCGCGCCTGCCCTTCTGATCTCGAAACGGTAGACAGCGAAACGATCGCCTTTCCCGTAGTGGCTTCCCGACGCTAAGCTCCCCTGCAAACGAGGGGAGGCTCCATGGTCGAGGTGAAGCTGGGCGCCGGTACGGCCGTGCGCATCGAGGAAAGCTACGAACCCAACTTCGATGCCAAGGCGTTCTTTCCGGATTGGGATCCCGCCGTCGTCGAGCGGCATCGTGACTGGCTGGTGCCGGCGCACTATGACGAAGCCTCTGCTTTCCTGAAGCTCAGTGTCCATAGCTGGCTGCTGAAGATCGGCGGCAAGACCGTCCTGATCGACACCTGCGTCGGCAATCACAAGTCGCGTCCCCATCGGCCGAAGTGGCACCTGATGGAGACCAAGTACCTCGAGCGGCTGAAAGCCGCCGGCGTCGAGCCCGACGAGATCGACATGGTGATGTGCACGCACCTCCATGTCGATCATGTCGGCTGGAACACACGCCTCGAGAACGGCAAGTGGGTGCCGACGTTCAGGAATGCGAAGTACGTGTTCAGCCGCGCCGACTACGATCACTACCTGAAACTGGACAGCGATCCCGCGACCGGTCCGGTCAACGCGGGCTCCTTCCGGGACTCGGTTCTGCCCGTCGTCGAGGCGGGTCTCACGCAGATGATCGAAGGTGCCGCGCAGCTCGACGAGAACCTCTCCGTCGAACCGGCGCCGGGACACACGCCGGGCACGATCGCCATCAAGTTCGAATCGCGCGGGGAGAAGGCGCTGTTCTGCGGCGACATCCTGCACCACGCGCTACAGGTCTATCATCCCGAGTGGAACAGCTTCGCCTGCGCCGACGGTATCGGTGCGCGCAAGAGCCGGCGCGCGGCGCTGGAACATTGCGCCGGTAGCGGCGCGCGTCTGATGCCGTGTCACTTCGGGGCGCCGTTCAGTTGCCACATCGACCACAAGGACGATGGGTTCGTGCCGCGCTTCGGCGGGCAATTCTAGGGAGAGCGAAGATGATCTACGAAATGCGGGTCTACAGGTGCGTGCCGGGTCGCCTCCCGGCACTGCTCAATCGCTTCAATACGATCACGCTCAAGATCTGGGAGCGGCACGGCATCAAGCAGGCCGGCTTCTTCACCACCCTGATCGGCGAATCGAACCAGGAACTGACCTATTTCCTCGCCTGGGAGTCGCTGGCCGAGCGCGAGAAGAAGTGGAATGCCTTCGCCGCCGATCCGGAATGGTTGGCCAAGCGCGCCGAGACCGAAAAGGACGGCGCCATCGTCGAGAACGTCTCCGTTCAGATGCTCACGCCGACCGGCTTCTCGTCCGTGCAGTAGCGGTCAGTCGGCCGTGAGGCCGGCAGCTTTGCCGAGGTAGGCCCACTTGACGTAGTCGTGGGCCACGTAGGCCGCGAACTCGGCGGGCGATCCAAACCGGGGATCGACGCCGAGGGCCGCGAGCTTCTTCGCGACGGGCGGCGCGCGGAGCGTGGCTTCGACGGCCGCATTCAGCTGTTCGATCAGTGCGGAGGGAGCACCGACGGGCAGAAAGAGGCCGTAGAAGACCACGGCCTCGTACCCGGGCAATCCCGACTCGGCGATCGTCGCGATGCCGGGCGCGGCAGCCGAGCGCGCGAGCCCCGACTGTCCCAGACCGCGCATCTTGCCGACTCGGACACGGGGGATCGCAGCCGGCAGGTCGGCGAAGCAGATATCGATCCCACCGGCCATCAGAGCCGCCATCGCGGGACCGCTTCCCTTGTACGGCACATGCACGATGTCGAGCTTCGCCATCGCCTTGAAGAGTTCGAGCGCGAGGTGGGTCGAGTCGCCGACACCGGCCGAGCCGCCCTTCAGGCTGCCCTGGTGAACGCGCGCCAGATCCAGCAACTCCGCGGCGTTGCTGACCTGCAGGTCGGGCCGTGCGACGAGCAGCATCGGCGTGAACCCGACCGGGCACGCAGCGGCGAAGTCGGTGCGAATGTCATAGGGCAGGGTACGCCCGAGCGCTGGCGCGAGCGTCGTCGGGCTGTTGGAGGCCAGCATGAAGGTGGCGCCATCGGGCGCGGCGCGGGCGGTGAAGCCCGCGGCCATCTCACCGCCGGCCTTGTTGTCGACCATGACGGCGCGGCCCAGCCGTTCGCCGACCCCGGCCGCAATCAGCCGTGCCAGGGAATCGCCGGTGCTGCCGGGTGGGAAGCCCACGACGAGGCGAAGCGGCGGGTCGGGAAAGACCGGTGATCTCGCGTCGGACCTAATCGACAGCGAGGACAAGGGCAGGGCGGCGAGACCGGCGAGGGCACCGCGGCGAGAAAACTTGCGCATGCGAGAAGTATGCTAGGCTTTTCTCAACACAGGGAGGAAACAAGAATGCAACGTAGAACTTTCACGAGCGCGAGCGCGGCTGCACTCATAGGGTCTCTCGCCGGATGGCCGGCGATGGCGCAGAAGATTTCCGGCGATGTCCGCTTCCTCTGCGGCTTTGCGCCGGGCGGCACGGCCGATCTGCTGTGCCGTATCGTGGCCGAGGCCGTGACGCCGGAAGTCGGGCAGAAGGTCATCGTCGATACCAAGACCGGCGCCAGCGGCTTCATCGCCAACGAGATCGTCGCGAACGCGCCACCGGACGGCCGCACCATCGGCCTCGCTGCCATGGCGGCGCTGTGCGTCTCGCCGGTGATGCCGGGGCAGAAGCTGCCGATCAACGTCGACACCGACCTCACGCCGATCGCCAACATCGCCGGCGTCACCAACATGCTGGTCGTCGGCAAGCACATGAAGTACCGCACGGTCCCGGAGATCATCGACTTCGCGAAGAAGAACCCGGGCAAGCTGACCTATGCCTCCGCCGGCAACGGCACGTCGCAGCATCTCGCCGCCGAACTCTTCAAGAAGATGGCGGGCATCAACATCCTGCACGTGCCCTATCGCGGTGGCGCGCCTGCCATCCAGGACATGATCTCCGGCAATTGCGACATGATGTTCGGCAACATGCCGGAATTTCTGGGTCAGATTAATGGCGGAGGGCTGATCCCGGTCGCCTTCGGCTCGCCGAAGCCCTCGCCGCTGTTCCCCAACCTTCCGTTGATGTCGAAGTTCCTGCCCGGGTTCCAGGTGGTCAACTGGTTCGGCGTGTTCGGCTCCAAGGGCATGCCGGCCGACCTGGTCGATCTCTGGAACAAGGCGCTCCGGGCGGCCGTCGCCAAGCCGGACGTGCAGAAGCGCTTCGCCGAAAGCGGCATGGATTCGATCATCGGGTCGCCGGCCGAATTCAAGGCGACCATCATGGCCGATCGAAAGAAGTGGGAAGAGGTCATCAAAAGCGCGGGCATCCGCGCCGACTGACCATGCCTGTCGCCGCTACCAACCACGGGACCCTCTGCTTCGATGTCGTGGACCTCGTGGCGCCCTGGCAACGCCCGCGCGTGCCGATCCTGTTCCATCACGGGATCGGCGCCAGCGCAGGAATCTGGGTGGGGTGGCAGCCCGCGCTGGCCGATGCCTATCGGCTCGTCACCTTCGACATGCGCGGCTACGGACGCTCGAACATTCCGCCGGCCGACTTCAAATGGTCCCTGGATCTGATGGTGGAGGATCTTTTTGCCGTGGCCGACGCCGCCGGGCTCGAGCGCTTTCATCTCGTGGGCGAGTCGATCGGCGGGACGGTGGCGCTGGCGGCCGCACTCGCCCGGCCGGCGAGGATCGCCACTCTCACCGTCAGTAACGGCGCCCATCTCGGAGCCTCGATCCAGAGGGTCGAGGCGTGGCGGCGCCAGCTCGACGAAGGCGGCCCGAAGCTCTGGTCCGACGCCTTCCTGCGGGACCGTTTTCACGACGATGCGTTGTCAGCCGAACGCCGCGCCTGGTTCGCCGCGGAGCAGGAGAAGTGGTCGCGGGACTCCATTTTGAATGCGCTGGGTGTGCTCATCGGCACCGACCTCACGTCGCGGCTGGCCGAGATCAGGTGCCCGACGCTCTTGCTGCATCCTGATGGCAGTCCATTCATTCCCGTGAGTGTCATGGCCGAACTGCACAAGGGGTTTTGCGATGCCGAACTGAACGTGTTCGGTCGGTCACGCCACGGCCTGCCCTTCTCGCATGCTGCGCAATGCGCGCAGGCCTTGAGGACTTTTCTCGACTCGCGCAAGGCGGACTGATACCCGAGTCGTCAGGCAGCCTTCAAGCGAGGAAGCAATGAGACGGATTCTGGCTGGGGCCGCGGCGTTGGCGATCGCCTTGTCGGCCGTCCCGGGCTTTGCCCAGGAGAAGCTCGCCGTCTGGTGGATCAAGGGAGTCCACAAGGCCGAGGACGAGGCGCTGTTCGCCGCGATCAGGAAGTTCGAAGCCAAGACAGGGGGCAAGGTCGACCTGTCCCAGTACGCGGCAGAGGATATGATCCCGAAGACGGTCGCGGCCCTCGAGTCGGGTTCGCCACCAGACATTGCCTATTCGGACACGTACGACGTTCAGGTCGTGGCCAAGTGGGCATTCGATGGCAAGCTTGAAGACATCTCCGACGTGATCGAGCCGATCAAGGACCGGTTCCTGCCGGTCACCATCGAGTCGGCGTATCTCTACGACGGCAAGGTCAGGAAGAAGGCCTTCTATGGCTTCGTGCTGAAGCAGCAGATGCTGCACGTCGAGTATTGGAAGGACATGCTGGCGGCGGCCGGATTCAAGGAAAACGACATTCCCGGCACGTGGAAGGAATACTGGTCCTTCTGGTGCGACAAGGTCCAGCCGGCCTACCGCAAAGCGACCCGCAGCCAGGTGTACGGCATCGGCAGGCCGATGGGTGTCGACTCGAGCGACTCGTTCCGCTCGTTCATGAGCTGGGTCGACGCCTACGACGTGAAGCTGGTCGACGGGTCGGGCAAGCTTCTGGTCGACGATCCCAAGATGCGGCAGGGGCTGATCGCCGCCCTTCGTGACTACACTGACGTCTACACCAAAGGCTGCTCGCCGCCCTCGTCGACGGGCTGGAAGGATGGCGACAGTGGGGCGGCTTTCAATGGTCGCACGACGATCATGACGCACGACTATTCGATCGCGGCCTCAGCCAAGTGGCTCGACGATGCCAATAATCCGAACCGCACACCGGCGGAGCGCACCGCCGGCCGCAGGGCCTACGACGAGCTGATTGCGACGGCGGGTCTTCCCCGCAAGCCCGATGGCACGCCGATGGTGTATCGCACCGTCGTCAAGGTCGGCGTGATCTTCCGGGAGTCGAAGAACAAGACGCGTGCCCGCGAGTTCCTGCGGTTCCTGCTCGAGGAGGAGAACCTGCGCCCCTATGTGGAGGCGGGGCTCGGCCGCTGGTTTCCCGTCACCAAAGCAGGCCGGGAGAGCCCGTTCTGGCAGGCCGACAAGCATCGCAGCGCCGTGTACGACCAGTTCAAGACGTCACCGCAGCCTTCCGAGTTCGCGAAGAACTGGAAGTTCGCGCGCCTCGACGCCGAGAACGTCTGGGCCAAAGCGATGAACCGCGTGGTGACCGACAAGGTGTCCGTCGAAAAAGCCGTCGACGAGCTGATCGCGCGCATCAAGGAAATCGCACAGTAGAGTGACGCGTGCGGAACCCGCTTCAGCCGGTCGTCAGGCGCGCCGCGTGCGGCGGCGGGAGGCGAAGGACGCCCTGAGCCGGTCGGCGAACTGCTCGACCTCCGTGCGCCACCGAAGCGTCGGATCCCAGATTGCGGCGAGGTCCATGCCGAGGACGATGCCGTTGGCGATGATCTTGGCGGTGTGCAGATCCGTGTGCGTGGTCGCCGGAATGACGGCGGTGCCGAGGCCAGCCCGCGCCAGCGCCAGGATCACCGTTCCCGATCCGCCTTCGTGGCGGATGCTCGGTGAGAGCGACAGCAGGCGCAGCGCCGCGTCGAGGGTTAGCCTCGACTGGTATCCGCGGTCCAGCACCAGCAGGTCGCGCTCGCACAGCGTCCGGAGATCGATGCCGTTCCGGCGCTCGGCGGGGCTGAATGGTTTCGGCGAGGCCGCCAGGATGTCGAGACGAACGATCTGCTGATCGACCAGACCCGCATCGTAGCGCGGGCGTCCGGTGATGCCCATCGAGGCGTCGCCGCTCAGCACGAGATCCTCGATCTCGACGCCGTTCGCTTCGACGACGCCGATGCGGACATGCGGCTTTGCTTGCGTGAATTCGGCGATGCCGGGCGCCACGACGGTTTCGATCGTGTGCGCCGTCGCCGCGACCGTAATCTGGACCGCCGGCTGCACGCTGTTGGCGCGGGCCGCCGCTTCCAGTCTCGCGATGCCTTCGAGAGCCGATGAGGCGAGCGGCAGCAGATCGTGCGCGTCGGTCGTCGCGGCCATGCCTCGTCCCGACGGCTCGAACAGGGCCAGTCCGAGCCGGTGCTGGAGTTCCGTGATGCGGCGCGACAGGGCCGATTGCGAAATGTTGAGACGGTCCGCGGCTTCGACGAGCGATCCCGATCGATATACGGCCACGAAGGACTCCAGCAGCCGTTTGTCCATTGTTGCGTAGTCCTCAGCGATTTATCTGCAAATAATGCACTTCATGCATAAGGTGGATCGGTGCTAGCGCTGCGTCAACCGCACCCGTCACGGGGCGGATCGAGAAAGGAATCCAGGGATGAAGCGCCGCCACCTCCTGTCGCTCGCGTCTGCCGCCGCCGGATCGATGATCGCCAGCCCCGGCGCCAAGGCACAGAGCGACTATCCCGACCGTCCCATCACGCTGGTCGTCGCCGCCCCGCCGGGCGGTGGCACCGACATCGTGGGACGCATGTTCGCGGACCATCTGTCCAAGGAGTTCGGCCAGCAGGTCATCGTCGACAACAAGGGCGGCGGCAACGGTAACATCGCCACGGCGATCGTCGCGAAGGCCAAGCCGGACGGCTACACGCTGCTGATGCAGTATTCGTCATTCCATTCGGCGAATCCGGCGATGATCAAGAACCTGAACTGGTCGCCCAAAGACCTGACCGGCGTCGCAATGGGCGCGATCGCGCCGCAGCTCATCGTCATCACCAAACGGGTGCCGCCCGATACCCTGAAGGACTTCATCGCCTACGCGAAGGCCAATCCCGGCAAGCTGAACTATGCCTCCTTCGGGCCTGGCTCCGTCGCCCATATCGGTGGCGTTATGCTGAACAAGGCCGCCGGCATCGATCTGGTCCACATCCCGTACAAGGGCGCCGGACCGGTGAGTGCCGACCTCGTGGCCGGCCAGGTCGAACTGGCGGTGATGAGCCCGCCGTCGCTGGCGTCGCACATCCGCAACGGCAACGTGAAGGCCCTCGCGCTGGCGAGCGATGCCCGCCTGGCGGCGTTCCCCGACATTCCCACGACGGCGGAAGCGGGCCTGCCGAGCTTCATCTTCGATGCCTGGTACGGAATGTTCGCGCCGGCCGGGACGCCGAAGCCGATCATCGACAAGCTGAACGCGGCCATGAGGAAGATCGCCAAGTTCGACGTCGTCGTGGAGCGGGCGAAGCAGCTCGGGATCGTCCTCAGGGACTGGAGTCCCGAACAGTTCGACCGGTTCGTCGCCACCGAAGGCGACGTCTGGTCGAAGATCATCAGGGAAAACAAGATCAGCCTCGACGAGTAGGTCAACGGAGACAGTCATGACAGGTTCATTGAACGCCAATGCCGGCCC
The DNA here is from genome assembly GCF_052439685.1 of Reyranella sp. GTDB lineage: Bacteria > Pseudomonadota > Alphaproteobacteria > Reyranellales > Reyranellaceae > Reyranella. The sequence goes on along the minus strand of NZ_JBQVQG010000007.1, from coordinate 63,696 downwards.
GCGTATCCGTTACAACCCGGACGAAAGCGCGCCCTACGAGACGATCACCGTCGACAAGCTGACGCCGATCATCGGCGCCGAACTGGGCGGCGTCGATCTCAGCAAGCCGCTCTCGAACCGCCAGCAGGACGAGATCCACCGCGCGCTGGCGGAGAACCTCGTCATCTTCTTTCGCAACCAGGTGCTGACGCCCGAGCAGCACATGGCGTTCGGCCGCCTGTTCGGCGACCTGCACGTCCATCCGGCGGCGCCGCACGAGGCCGGCATGCCGGAGATGATGATCATCCATTCCGACAAGAACAGCCCGCGCGCCAACGGCGAAGGCTGGCACACCGACGTGAGCTGCGAGGTCGAGCCACCCATGGGCTCCATCCTGCACATCAAGACCTGTCCGTCGCGCGGCGGCGACACGCTGTTCGCCAACATGTACGCGGCCTACGACGCCCTCTCCGACCGCATGAAGGCCTATCTCGCGGGCATGACCGCCCTGCACGATGGCGAGATCGTCTATCGCGGCCTGTTCAAGCCGATCGGGGTGGCCGACAAGCCGGAGTATCCGCGGGCGGAGCATCCGGTGGTGCGCACCCATCCGGTGACCGGCCGGAAGTGCCTCTACGTCAATGCCGGTTTCACCAGCCGCCTGATCGGTGTGCCGCGCGACGAGGGTGATGCCATCCTGCGTTACCTCTACCAGCACATGGAAAACCCGCTCTTCCAGTGCCGTTTCCGCTGGCGCGAGAACTCGATCGCCTTCTGGGACAATCGCTGCGCCCAGCATCGCGCCATGTGGGACTACTGGCCCCACACGCGCAGCGGCCACCGCGTCACCGTCACCGGCGACCGGCCGTTCTGATCGGGCTCAGGCCCGCACGGGCTGCAGTGGCGGCGCGGTGACGGCGCGCGCCGCCAGCCGCTTGCGATCCCGTTCCGGGCGAATGAAGAGCAGGCCGATGATGCCGCCGGCGAGTAGCAGGCCACCGAGAATGACATAGCCCTGTTCGTAGCCGGCAAGCGGCGTCGCCGCGTTCTGGATCATCGATCCCATGATCCGGGGCGCGAGAATGCCGGCGAAGGTCACGACCGAGTTGGTGATCGCCAGCATCGCGGCGCGCTGCGGGTGCGGGGTGAGTTCGCTGATGATCATCGGCAGGACGACGTAGATCGTGCTGCCGATGGCGGAGCCGAACACCAGGAAGGCGATCTTGAGTGCATCCGTCGGCATGGCGCCGACGAAGGGGAGGACGCATCCGCCGGCGATGATCGCGAGACACGGCAGCATGCCACGGCAGACCCGGCTCGATACTCCGTTTCTCTTGAGCCGCTGGGAGACGTAGCCACCCGTGAGAACGACCAGGGCGCCGAAGACCCACGGCAGCACGGTGAGGTTGCCGCCGAGTTTCTGGCTGAAGCCGAGGCCGGCGACGAGGTACGACGTGAACCAGGTGAGACCCAGCGCCAGCCCCCAGTAGCTCGCAAAGCCCGCGGCACAGACGGCAAGAATCGTGGGGCAGGTGAGGAGGTAGCGGTAGGGTATGCGCTCATTGCCGCCGCTCGTGCTCACCGGTGCATCGACGAGGGTACCCTCGCGACCGAAGATCAGCCAGAGGACGGTCCAGGCCAGGCCAGCGATGCCCAGCGCACCGAACGCCCAGTGCCAGGTGTGGGTCTCGATGATCCAGTTGAGCAGGGGGACGGCGATGATGACGCCGAACGCCGATCCCTGGGCGATCACCGCTGTCGGCAGTCCGCGCAGCGTGTCGGGAAACCATTTGTAGATGGCGTGGGTCGCGACGGGGCCGGCCGGGCCTTCGCCGGCGCCCAGAACGATCCGGCAGACGATCAGGGTCTCGACACTCACCATCCCCAGCATTGGAAACTGCACGATCGACCAGATGATCGCCATGACCAGCAGTGTGTGCCTGGTCTGCACGCGGTTTGAAACGAAGCCGACGACGATCGCCGAGACGGCGAAGAGCAGGAAGAAGGCCGAGCCGATGTCACCGAACTGCTCGGGTGTCAGGCCGAGATCGCGGCTGAGGGGAACCGCGGCCAGGCCGACGACGACCTTGTCGGCAAAATTGATCAGCATGAACAGGAACAGAAGGGCGGTCATGCCCCAGGCCCCCTTGAGGGGGCGGTCGTGGACGGTCACTTGGGCGTTTCTCCCGGCGTCCTGTTGATCGGACGCGCACCGCATCTGACAGGGGATCGCTCTGCTCCGTCAAGGAATGACGGGCGTGCGGCGACGCGCGGCAAGAGCGGCCAGTCTCCGGCGATCAGCTTCAGGCCGAATGAAGAGCAGCCCGATGAGGCCGCTTGCCAGCAGCAGGCCACCCAGGATGGTGAAGCCGTCGTCGTAGCCGGCGAGGCGCGTGGAAGCGTCCTGTACCACCACGCCCATTGCGAAAGGCGCGACGACACCCCCCAGGGTCATGATCGAGTTCACGATGGCGAGCATGGCTGCGCGTTGCGGCTGCGGCGTGAGTTCGCTCACCACGAGAGGCACGACCACGAAGATGGTGCTGCCGATCGCGGTACCGGCGACGAGGATCGCGAGCTTGAGGTCGGGTGCCGACGTGAGGCCGATGAACGGCAGGATGCAGCCACCGGCCATGACCGCGACCGAGGCAAGAACGCCACGAGACAGCCGGCTCGAAGCGCCGCCTGCTTTCAGGCGCTGTGAGATCCAGCCGCCGGTCAGCACCACCACCAGGCCGGCGATCCACGGCAGGACGCTGAGATTGCCGCCAAGCGTCTGGCTGAAACCCAGCCCGTCGACGAGATAAGGCGTGAACCAGGTGAGGCCGAGCGCCAGTCCCCAGTAACTCGCGAAGCCCGTGCAGCAGGCCGCCATGATGGTGGGGCAGGTGAGGAGGTCCCGGTAGGGCACGCCATTCTCACCGTCGACGACCCCCATGACCGGCGGGTCGACGAGCGTGCCTTCGCGGCCGAACAGGAACCACAGGACGCTCCACGCCAGGCCTGCGATTCCGATCGCGCCGAAGGCCCAGTGCCAGGAATGATGGACGATGATCCAGTTGAGCGCCGGCACCGCCACCACGACCCCGATCGCCGAGCCTTGTGCCACCACCGCCGTGGGGACGGCGCGCAGCGAATCGGGAAACCACTTGTAGAGCGCGTGGGTCGCCACCGGGCCGGCCGGCCCTTCGGTCGCGCCGAGCAGGATGCGACAGGCCAGCAACATCTCGAAGCTCACCAGCCCCAGCATCGGGAACTGCAGCAGCGACCAGAAGATCGCCATCGCGAGCAAGGCGTTTCGCGCCGGAAGGCGATTGGCGAGGAAGCCGACCAGAACCGCCGAGAAAGGAAAAAGGAAGAAGAAGGCGGAGCCGATCAGCCCGAACTGCTCGGGGGTGAGCTTGAGCTCCTCCATGATCGGCTTTGCGGCGAGGCCGACGACCATCTTGTCCGCGAAGTTCACGAGCATGAAGAGAAAGATGAGGAACGTGATTCCCCAGGCCCCTTTCAGGGGCCGATCCTGAACGGCCACGCGACGCTTCTCCCCTGCTCCCCTCACGCATCAGAAGAGATGCAGCGTGGTGCGTCAAGAAAAGGTGCTTCGCTCGCGGCCTCGACCCGCGCTCACTTCCTCCAGACAAAGAAAAGGGCGCCTCGCGGCGCCCCTTCCCGTTGGTCGCAATACGCCGAGACTACTTCTTCACGAACGGGCAGTTGCCATCCTTCATCGGACGATAGGCCTCGTTGCCGGGCACCGTGGCGACCAGCTTGTAGATGTCGTCCTTGCTCTTGGACTCGGCCGGCGTCTTGACCTGGAACAGGTACATGTCGCGCTCCAGGCGTCCGTCCTCGCGCAGCTTGCCGTTCTTGGTCATGACGTCGTTGACGGGGATCTCCCGCATCTTCGCCATCACCGCCTTCGGCTCGTCGGTGCCGGCAGCCTGCACTGCCTTGAGATAGTGCAGGGTCGAGCTGTAGACGCCGACCGTCAGCATGCTGGGGATCTTGTCCTTCTTGGCGCGGAAGCGCTTGGTCCAGGCCCGGGTCTCGTCGTTGAGATCCCAGTAGAAGGCTTCCGTGAGCACCAGGCCCTGCGCCACCGGCAGGGTGAGGGCGGCCACGTCGGTCGAGAAGACCAGCAGACCCGCAAGGCGCTGGCCGGCCTTGGTGATGCCGAACTCGCCGGCCTGCTTGATCGAGTTGATCGTGTCCTGGCCTGCATTGGCGAGGCCGATGACCTTGGCCTTCGAAGCCTGGGCCTGCAGCAGGAAGGACGAGAAGTCCTGCGTGCTGAGCGGATGCCTGACGCCGCCCACGACCTTGCCGCCGGCGGCCGTCACCACCGCGGTTACGTCACGCTCGAGCGCATGACCGAACGCGTAGTCGGCGGTGAGGAAGTACCAGGAATCGCCGCCGTCCTTGACGACCGCGCCGCCGGTCACCTTCGCCAGCGCGTAGGTGTCGTACACCCAATGCGCGCCGGTCGGCGAACAGGCGGCACCGGTCAGGTCGGCGGAAGCCGCACCGGTGTTGATATCGATCATGCCCTTTTCCTGGGCAATCTTGCGCACCGCCAGCGCCACCGAGGACGTGCCGATGCCGGTGATCATCTTCACGCCGTCGACGTCGTACCACTTACGGGCGATCGCGGCGCCGACATCGGGCTTGGTCTGGTGGTCGGCCTGCAGGATCTCGATCGGGCGACCGAGCACCTTTCCGCCGAAATCGTCGATCGCCATCTGCATGGCCTCGACCTCGCCCTGGGTGAGGTCGCCATAGACGCCGGAAAAGCCTTCCATGACGCCGATCTTCAGCGGCTGGGGCGCCTGGGCCTGGGCATAGGCGGCCATGCCGATGACGGCAAGACCGGCGACGGCCGCCGCCGCTCCGGCGTGCCTGATACTGGTTGTGAACTTCACGGTTTTAATCCTCCCAATGTTTTTCCCCGTTTCTAGTGGTCGGGAATCTATCCATCTGTTGAACGCGACGCCAGTGCTGGACAGCGGCTCAAAGCTTCGATTTATTCGCGAGACAGGGAGAGCCGATGGCCAACGAAGAAATAATTCTCGAGGCGACCGGGCTGACGAAGGAGTTCAAGGGCTTCATCGCGGTCAAGAACGTGGATCTGCGCGTGAGGCGTCATACGATTCACGCGTTGATCGGGCCCAATGGCGCGGGGAAGACGACGTGCTTCAACCTGCTGACGCACTTCCTGTCGCCGACGGCGGGCCAGATTCGCTTCAACGGACGCAACATCACCGGCAGTTCGCCGGCGGCGATCGCGCGCATGGGACTGGCCCGGTCGTTCCAGATCTCGGCGGTGTTTCCCCATCTCAGTGTGCGTGAAAACGTCCGCGTCGCCCTGCAGCGCAAGCTGGGCATCTCCTTCCAGTTCTGGCGCTCCGAGAGCGTGCTGGGCCGGCTCGACGCGCGGGCGTTGGAGCTGGTGGAGGCCGTGGGTCTTGCCGAGTTCGCGGAGGCGCAGGCCGTCGACCTTCCGTACGGCCGCAAGCGCGCGCTGGAGATTGCCACGACGCTGGCGCTCGAGCCCGAGATGATGCTGCTCGACGAGCCGATGGCGGGCCTCGGCCAGGAAGACATCAAGCGCATCGCCGAGCTGATCCGCACCGTTTCCAAGGATAGGACCGTCCTGATGGTCGAGCACAACATGTCCGTGGTCGCCGACCTCTCCGACACGATCACCGTGCTGGCGCGCGGCGAGGTTCTGGCCGAGGGACCGTATGCCACGGTGTCCAAACATCCCGCCGTCATCGAGGCTTATGTCGGAACCGGTCATGGCTGAGACCCTGCTGAAAGTCGCGGGCCTGCAGGCCTGGTACGGCGAATCGCACATCCTGCACGGTGTCGACTTCGAGATCCGCCGCGGCGAGCTCGTCACCCTGCTGGGACGCAACGGCGCCGGCAAGACGACGACCTTGCGGTCGATCATGGGGATCCTGGGGAAGCGCACCGGCTCGATCACCTTCGACGGCCGGGAGACGATCGGCCTGCCGTCGGATCACATCGCGCGGCTGGGCATCGCCTACTGCCCGGAGGAGCGGGGGATCTTCTCCAGCCTGAACGTCGACGAGAACCTGCGCCTGCCGCCGGTCGTCAAGCCCGGCGGCTTGAGCATCGAGGAGATCTACAAGCTCTTCCCCAATCTGCTGGAGCGGCGGACCAGCCAGGGCACGAAACTGTCGGGCGGCGAGCAGCAGATGCTGGCCATCGGGCGCATCCTGCGCACCGGCGCCACCCTGCTGCTGCTCGACGAGCCGACCGAGGGCCTGGCCCCGGTGATCGTCCAGCGTATCGGCGAGATCATCCGCCAGCTGAAGAGCCGCGGCTTCACCATCCTGCTGGTCGAGCAGAACTTCCATTTTGCCGCCACCGTCGCGGACCGCCACTACGTGATGGAAGACGGTCGCGTGATCGACACGGTCGCCTCGGGCGACGTGCAGCAGAGCATCGGCAAGCTGCAAACCTATCTGGGGGTATGAGGCCGCCATGTTCGAACTTTTAGGCATTCCACCCCAGGCACTGTTCGGCCAGCTCCTGCTCGGCCTGATCAACGGCGCCTTCTACGCCATGCTGAGCCTCGGCCTCGCCGTGATCTTCGGCATGCTGAACGTCATCAACTTCACGCACGGCGCGCAGTACATGATGGGCGCCTTCGCCGCCTGGCTGCTGCTCGGCCTGCTCGACGTGCCGTTCTGGGTGTCTCTCGTCGTCGCCCCGGTCATCGTCGGCCTGTTCGGCATCGTGATCGAGAAGCTGATGCTGAAACGCATCTACCATCTCGACCATCTCTACGGCTTCCTGCTGACCTTCGGCCTCGCGCTGGTGATCGAGGGCCTCTTCCAGTGGAAGTGGGGCTCCTCCGGTGCGCCCTATCCCAACCCGATCCCCGGCGGCTTCAATCTCGGCTTCATGTTCCTGCCGACCTATCGCGCCTTCGTCGTGGTGGCGGCGCTCGTGATCTGCCTCGCCACCTGGTACGGCATCGAGCGCACCAAGCTCGGGGCCTACCTGCGCGCGGCCACCGAGAACCCGACCCTGGTCCGGGCCTTCGGCATCAACGTGCCGCGGCTGATCACGCTCACCTACGGGCTGGGCGTGGCGCTGGCGGCGCTGGCCGGCGTGCTCGCCGCGCCGATCCAGCAGGTCTCGGCGCTGATGGGGGTCAACCTCGTGCTGGTCGTCTTCGCGGTCGTGGTGATCGGCGGCATGGGCTCGATCATGGGCTCGATCGTGACCGGCTTCGGCCTCGGCCTGGTCGAGGGCCTGACCAAGGTGTTCTATCCGCCGGCCTCCAACACGGTGATCTTCGTCGTGATGGCGCTCGTCCTGCTGGTCAAGCCGGCCGGCCTGTTCGGACAGACCAAATGAACGCGCAACGCCTCCTCGTCGCCGTCCTGGCCGCCCTGGCGCTGGCCGCGCCGTGGTTCGCCTATCCGGTGTTCCTGATGACGGCGCTGTGCTTCGCGCTGTTCGCCTGCGCCTTCAACCTGCTGCTGGGCTATGTCGGGCTGATGAGCTTCGGCCATGCCATGTTCTTCGGCACGGCGGGCTACTTCTTCGGCCATGTCGTGAAGGCCTGGGACCTGCCGCCGGAACTCGGCCTGCTGGCCGGCGTGGGCGGGGCGGCCCTGGTCGGGCTGGTCACGGGCGCGCTGGCGATCCGCCGCCAGGGCATCTACTTCGCCATGATCACGCTGGCCTTCGCGCAGATGGTCTTCTTCCTCTGCGTCCAGGCGCCGTTCACCCACGGCGAGGACGGGCTGCAGGGTATTCCGCGCAAGGCGCTGCTGGGCGGGCTGATCCCGACCAAGGACGACCGCGTCCTCTATTATGTCGTGCTGGCGATCTTCGTGTTCGGCTACTGCGCCATCTACCGCATCATCCACTCGCCGTTCGGCCAGGTGCTGAAGGCCATCCGCGACAACGAACAGCGCGCGCAGTCGCTGGGCTACGAGGCCGACCGCTACAAGCTGCTGGCCTTCGTGCTGTCGGCGTCGCTGGCGGGCCTCGCCGGGGCGACCAAGGCCATGGTGCTGCAGTTCGCCACCCTGACGGACGTGAGCGCGGCGATGTCGGGCGAGGTCGTGCTGATGGCGCTGGTCGGCGGCCTCGGCACCATCGTCGGTCCGGTGGTCGGCGCCTTCATCATCATCACGATGCAGAACTATCTCGCCGCCACCGGCGAGTTCGTGCTGGTGATCCAGGGCGCGATCTTCGTCGTCATCGTGCTCGCCTTCCGCAAGGGCGTCGTCGGCGAGCTCGCGGAATGGTGGAAGCGGCGTCAGGCACGATGAACCGGGCAGCCGGGGCGGCCGGGGCCTTGCCCGCCGCCTGCATTCGCGCGAAGAACGAGCCCGTACCCAGGGGGAAACCATCGTCATGACCGAGCTTTCCGAAGACCAGCTGTTCGCCGAGCTGCGCAAGATCGACACGCCGACCATCACCAACGTGGTCGCGACCTATCCGAAGAATCCCCTCTGCCTCGGCCTCTACAATCCCTGGACCGAGAACTGGTACACCGACACCTCGATCCGCTGCATGTATCCCGAGATGGGCGCCATCATCGGCTATGCAGTGACCTGCGTGTACGGCCTGCCCGACCCTAACTTCGCCGGCCGGCTGACTTTCATGGACGTGGTCGATGCGCTCGACGCCATGAATAAGCCGACGATCCTGGTCATCCAGCAGAAGTGGCCGCCCGAACTGATGAACAAGGCGGGCCTCGCCGGTGAGATGATGACGACCTCGATGCAGGCGGTCGGCTGCGTTGGCCTGCTGTCCAACGGCCCGTCGCGCGACGTCGACGCGATCCGCCGCATGAAATTCCAGATGCTGCTGGGCGGCGTCACGGCCGGCCATGGCGAGATGGCGGTGCAGTCGGTCAATGCGCCCGTGTCGGTCGGCGGCATGGACGTGGCGCCGGGCGAGCTGATCCACATGGACGAGAACGGCGCGGTGAAGTTCCCCGCCCAGCACGCGCGCGCGGTGCTGAAGAACGCCCAGGCGATGCTGGCCGACGAAGCCGAGAAGCTCGAGAAGATGCGCAAGGCCAAGAGCGCGGCGGAGATCCGGGCGATCAACTCCGGCGGGACCTACGGGGCGAAGAAGGGGTAGAGACGCGGCATGACCGAGACCGTCGCCGAGCCACGGCCCGTCCGCTGGGGGCTGGCGGCCAAGCTGTTCGCGATCCTGCTGCTGCTGGGCGCGGTCGCGGTCATGATCACCGGCGTCCTGGGCTACATTCGTGCGCGCGAGGCGCTGGAGCGGGCGATCTTCGCCCAGCTCACCGCAGCGCGCGAGACCAAGGCCCATCAGGTCGAGTCCTACTTCCGTACCGTACGCAACGAGGTGCGTCTGCTCGCTGCCTCGAAGATGGTCGTCGACGCCACGCGCGGCTTCCGCGAGGCCGTCGACGAGCTGGACGGCAAGGAAGTTCCCGAGAACGTGAAGCAGGCCGTGCACGGATGGTACGACAGCCAGTACATGCCGATGGTGCGCAAGCTCCTCGGCAAGGACGTGAGCGCGGACGAGTTCATGCCGATGAAGCCCGCGCCGTACTTCCTGCAGGACCTGTACATCGTCAAGAATCCCCACCCCGAGGGACGACGCGATCTGCTCGATAACCCGGGCGACGGCAGCGCCTACAGCAAGGTCCACGCGATCTACCATCCGCTGATGCGGACAGCCGGGGCGACTCTGGGCTTCCAGGATTTCATGATCGTCGACCCGCGGAACGGGCGACTGATCTACACCGTCGACAAGGATCCCGATTTCGCTACGTCTTTGCGGGCCGGCCCCTATCGTCATTCCAATCTGGCGGCGGCGGCGGCGCGGTGCGCCACCTCGCCCGACCCGTCGGCCACGTGCCTCGAGGATTTCTTCGCCTACCTGCCGTCGGACGGCCTGCCTTCGGCCTTCATGGCGGCGCCGGTGATCGAGCACGGGGTCGTGACCGGCGTGCTGGTCGCTGAACTGGCGATCGACGAGATCGATGCCATCGTCACCGGCGGCCGTCGGTGGCGCAACGAGGGTTTCGGGACCACGGGCGAGGCCTACCTGGTCGGACCGGATTTCCTGGTCCGGTCGAGCGGTCGCAACTACTTCGAGAATGCCGACCTTTATTTCTCCGAATTGAAGGCCGGTGGCGCCTCCGAAGCGGAAATGGCGGCGATCAAGCGATACGGGTCGCCCATCCTTCATCAGCATGCCGACACCGCCGCAACGCGGGCCGCGATCGGTGGCGTCGAAGGCGTGGGTGAGGTGATGGGCTATCGCGGTGTTCCGACTCTCGCCTCATGGGGGCCGATCCGGATTTCCGGAGTGAAGTGGGGCATCGTCGCCAAGATCGACGCTGCCGAGGCCTTTGCACCGGTCTACCGTCTGGAGCGCGATCTCCTGATCGTGGGCGCGATCGCTTTCTTTGTGGTGATCGTGACCGGTGCCTGGCTGTCGCGCTCGCTGCTCGGCCCGTTGCGAGAACTCACCGCCGGTGTGCGCCGCTTCGCGGCCGGCGACCACGATGCCCATGTGACCGTGCGGACGCGCGACGAGATCGGCCAGCTCTGCCTCGCCTTCAACGGCATGATCGACGACATCAACCAGAAGAACGTCGTCATCGAAACGAAGAACCGCGAGAACGAGGAACTGCTTCTCAACGTGCTGCCGGCCCCGATCGCCAACCGCCTGCGCGGGGGGGAGAAGGGCATCGCCGACGGCTTCGCTGAAGTGACGGTCGCCTTTGCTGACCTCGTGGGGTTCACGCAGCTGTCCTCGGAAATGCCGCCGGCCGAGGTGGTCACCCTGCTGAACGGCCTGTTCACCCGCTTCGACGTCGCGGCCAGCGAGCTCGGCATCGAGAAGATCAAGACGGTGGGCGACGCCTACATGGCGGTGTGTGGCCTGCCGGTGCCGGTGCCCAACCATGCCGAACGGATGGTGCGCATGGCGATCCGCATGGTGCACATCACGCGCGAGCACGCGATGGAGCATGGCGTGTCGATGAAGCTGCGCGTCGGCATCAACAGCGGACCCGTCGTGGCCGGCGTCATCGGCAAGAGCAAGTACATCTACGACCTCTGGGGCGACACCGTGAACCTGGCGAGTCGCATGGAGTCCGGCGGCATTCCCGACTCGGTGCAGGTCACGCGGCCGGTCTACGAGAAGCTCAAGGACCAGTTCGTCTTCGAGGCGCGCGGCGAGATCGAGGTCAAGGGCAAGGGCAACGTCGAAGCCTGGGTCCTGAGGCTCTGAGGGTCAATTCAGGCCGAAGCTCAGTTTGATGGCGATGACGAGGCCGGTGACGGCGATGCTCGACAGGATGAGGCCGAAGACCCGGCTCACGATCTCGATGCCGGGTTTGCCGAGCAGGCGGAACAGGGTGCCTGCCAGGGCATAGGACGCGAAGAGAAGGCAGAGGCAGAGCGCCAGGATCGCCGTCGTCGTCACCTGCTCGCCGAACGAACGCACATCGTTGTCGGTCAGCAGGACGACTGTGAGGATCGCGCCGGCGCCGGCGATGCCGGGAACGGCCAATGGAAAGACGGCGCGCTGCAAGGGTGTCGCGTCGGCCGGCATGGCCGCCGCATCCTCGCCCACCTTGCCGAGGACCATCTTGAGACCGAACAGCAGCAGGACCAGAGAGCCGGCGAGTTGAAACGAGGCCATCGGTATGTGGAGCGCCGCCAGGAGCGGCCGGCCGACCACGATGAAGAAGAGCATGATCAGGAACGCAACACCCACCGCATAGGCCGCGACCAGTAACGCCTGCCGCCTCGGCAGTCCGCCGGTGACCATGAGGAAGATGGGCACGGTGGCGACCGGATCCAGGATCACGAACAAGGTGACAAATTCGTAGAAGAAGTGGTTGATGAATGCTGGAGCCACGAGGGTGCCCTTTGCTGTTGCCCCGCCGAAGGCGAGGGTTTCGCTGAGGATCGAATAGCGATCACTGCCCTCGAGAACGCTCGGGCTCCTGCCGGGTGAACCGCCTGCAACGTAGTTGAACGAGTCTAGGTCACGCGCTCCCAATCAAGAAGCGCAAAAGCGCTCCCGAACGGGCAGAGCCTTGGCGACGGTGCGGACTGCATACTGCCAGCCTGTTGGTCACTCCGATGTTCCGGGTGACGGACCCTCGACGATCGCGACGCGGCTTCCCTCGGTCAGTTGCTCCTGGCCGTCTGTCACGATCACGTCGCCGGGCGACAGTCCCTCGCGGACGACCACGAGATCATCGGTGACGGTTCCCAGGCTGAGCGGGCGGACGTGAGCCGTTTCGCTCCTCGTGACCATGTAGGTGTAGTAGCCGGCGGTGGATCGCCGGACTGCGGCCAGAGGTATGGCAAGGGCGGTTCGTGTCGCATTTGCCGGAACCAGCATTTCGACCCGCATGCCGGGCGACAATGCGTGATCCGTATTCGGGAACGTCGCCACCAATTCTCCCTTACCCGCCCCCTGTTGGCTTTCCTGGTCGCCGCGGCGCAGGTGACCTTCGGCGAGGGCTTGCACCTTGTCGTCGCCATAGGCCCTTACCGGAAGGTTGCCGAGGAGCAGCTTCTCCCGGACGGCGCGAAGCATCGTCTCCGGCAGGGCGAAGACGACCGAAATGGGTTCGATGCGGCTGATGGTGACGATGCCTGTCTCGTCCCCGGGAGAAACCATGTCTCCCACATGTCGGGGCGCTCCTCCCACCCGGCCCGACGCGGGCGCGCGAATGTCGGTGACGTCCCGCTCCGCCCGAGGCCCCGCTACACGCGCGAGCAGATCGCCTGCCAGTACCCGTTGCCCCGCCGTGAAGTCGATCTCCGTGAGTTTGCCGCCGACCGGGCTCCGAACGACGGTGGTCTTGCTGGCGACGGCCGTGCCGACGCTCTTCAGATAGATTGGAACGGTCCGCCGGGCCGCCGACGCCGTGAAGACGGGCATTGGAGCCGCGTTTGGCTCCCCGAAGTGTGCGGTTGGCACTTGCGCTCGAGTGGGGCCGGTCACGGCGACAGTGCAAGCCAGAGCGAACGCCGCGACCTGTAGTCCCCCGGTCTTGCGTGCGAAGCGACGGAGATTCTTCAGACACATCGTGCAGCCCTCTCGATGACGGGATGAAGCTGCGTACCGCATTCGGCGATGGGATGTGCATCGCCCGAAGGGTTGACGGTCCTGCGCGTTCGTGTCGCCGGCCCATACCTTGGTTTAATGCGAACGATCAGCCCGCTTCGCGCCCCCTCTTCTTCCTGCCGAGATCGCGGGCCAGCGCGATGAAGGCCTTGAGGGCTGCCGATGGGTTGCGCCGGCCCGGATAGTAGAGGCAGAGATCGGCGATGGGCGGCGTCCAATCATCCAGGATACGTACGAGGCGCCCGTCTTCGATGTCGTCGCGCACATCCTGTTCGAGGAAGTAGCCGACACCGAGACCTTCCAGGACAGTGGCGCGCGCGAGGCTTGCTTCGTCCAGCGTGATCGGACCCGTCACGTCGATCTGGACCGTCTCGCCGCGCTTCTCGAAGTGCCATCTGAACATCGCCCCGTTGGGCAGACGGGTCCGGATGCAGGGATGCCGCGCGAGATCCGTCGGCACGCGCGGCTTTCCATGCTGCTTGAAATAGGCGGGCGAGGCGACGACGGCATGGCGCTGCGGCCGGCCGAGGGGCACGGCGATCATGTCGGCGGGCACGAGGTCCGCCCGGCGCAGGCCAAGATCGAAGCCGTCGGCGACGATGTCGACGAGGCGGCCCTCGGTCACGAGATCGACGTGCACCTCGCGGTGCCGGCGCAGAAACTCGAGAACGAGCGGGGAGATGATCTCCCGGGCGCCGGCGGCGAAGGCATTGATGCGCAGCGTCCCGGAAGGGGTTGCCTGCCGGGAGCGGGCGGTGTCGAGCGCGCCATGAATGTCCCGCAAGGCCGGGCTCACCTGTTCGACGAAGGCGCGGCCTGCATCGGTCAGGGAAACGCTGCGCGTCGTCCTGTTGAAGAGGCGCACGCCCACGCGCGCCTCCAGTTTCGCCACGGCATTGCTCAGCCCCGTCGTCGACATGCCGAGCCCTTGCGCGGCGGCGCGGAACGATCCCGCGCGGGCAATTGCGACCACGGCGTCGAGTTCATTGAGCAGGAGGCGGGACATCAGATTATCCGTAATTACGGGACAAGGCGTCCCGATTTGTCCCTCTTATCGGGATGCCTGTCCACGCGTACATCGCAGGCTGTCGACACATTCAGGAGGGAAAGACCATGAAGCTGCCCGCACCGCTGGAGACCTACTTCGAGGCCGACAAGGCCGGTGCCGACGCCGCGCCGCTGGGTGCCTTCGCGGCTGATGCCGTCGTTGCCGACGAAGGCCGGACGCATGTCGGCCATGCCGCCATCGCGGCGTGGTGGCGTGCCGCCAAGGCGCAGTATCGCCATACGGCGGAGCCATGCGAGGTCAAGGAGGAGGAGGGGCTGACCCTCGTTCGCGCCCGGGTGAGCGGAGACTTCGCAGGGAGCCCGGCGATGCTCACCTTCGCTTTCCGGGTTGCAGACGCACGGATCGCGGCGCTGAGGATCGGGGCATGAGCGGCTTTCTCGCTCTCGAAGACAGGACCGTCCTGGTCACGTCGGGCACCCGCGGTGCGGGCGCAGCGACGGTCGCGCTCTTCCGGCAACTCGGCGCGCGCGTCCTCACGACCGCGCGATCGCGACCCGACGCTTTGCCGGAGTCGCTGTTCGTCGCGGCCGACCTCACGACCGCGGAGGGCTGCGCCCAGCTTGCCGCAGCAGCGAGCGAACGGCTCGGCGATATCGATATCCTCGTCCACATGCTCGGCGGTTCTTCGGCGCCGGCCGGCGGCTTCGCGGCGCTGGGCGACGCCGAATGGACCCGGGAGCTCGACCTCAACCTGATGCCGGCCGTGCGACTGGATCGTGCCCTCGTGCCCGGCATGATCGAGCGCGGCCGCGGCGTCGTCATCCATGTCGGCTCGATCCAGAGCCGGCTGCCGCTGCCGGGGGCGACGACGGCCTATGCCGCGGCCAAGGCGGCGCTGTCGACCTACAGCAAGAGCCTCTCGAAGGAGGTCTCCCCCCAGGGTGTGCGCGTCGTGCGCGTGCAGCCGGGCTGGATCGAGACGGAAGCCGCTGTCCGGCTCACGGACCGGATCGCAAAGGAAGCCGGTGTCGATCGCGCGGGCGGCCGGGAGATCGTGATGCAGGCGCTGGGCGGCATTCCGATCGGCCGGCCCTCGAGCCCGGAAGAGGTCGCGAACCTCATCGCCTTCCTCGCCTCGGATCGCGCCGCGACCATCACTGGCTCCGAGTTTGTGATCGACGGCGGCACGATACCGACCGCGTGAGAGGAGAGCGTGATGCTCCTATCGGCCCGAGAGGTTCCAGCCTCCGATCCTGGCATAGATGGCGTCGCGCAGGCGCCGGACATGAGTGTTGAGGGCCGCCAGTCGCGACGCGGTCTCTCCGGAAACCGAAAGCAACGCCTCGCCCAGGCAGCCGGCCCGGGCGCGCAACGCCCGGCCCGGTTCGGTCAGTTCCACCAACACCTGCCGCTCGTTCTCGGCGTTGCGGGTGCGGCGCACCAGCCCTGCCTCCTCGAGCCGCTTCAGCAGCGGCGTCAGCGTGCTCGATTCGAGTCCGAGCTGGTCGGCGATGATGCCGACGGGTCGGCGGTCCTCGCTCCAGAGAACGTTGAGCACGAGATACTGGGGATAGGTCAGTCCGAGCTCGTCCAGGAGGGGTTTGTAGGCGCGCTGGATCGCCATGTTCGCGGAATAGATCGAGTAGCAGAGCTGGTCCTGGAGAGGGACCGGCCCGCCGGTCCCGTTCTTCGGCTTTTTCACGTTCGCCTCCTGCCCTCGTCGGGGCCATCGCCCGGAGTTTAACCGGTAAAATCATATCGCGATAATTGTTTCGGTTGACGTGGTTGGCCGCCGATACCATCTGACCTATATCGCAATAACAAATACTGCGATATATTAACCTCAGGAGCAGACTCATGAACGACAACGCTGTTTCAGACTCCGCCCGGCGCGGGCGGGAGAACCAGGCGCGGCTGACGGCGGCGCTTCGCCCCAGCTATGACTTCATCGTGTGCGGCGCCGGCTCTTCCGGGTCGGTGATCGCGCGGCGGCTGGCCGAGAATGCCGCCGTTCAGGTCCTGCTGCTCGAGGCGGGCGGCAGCGACGATGCCGAATCCGTCCTGAATCCGGCCTTGTGGCCCACCAATCTCGGCAGCGATCGGGACTGGGGATTCCAGGCCGAACCCAATCCCCATCTCAACGGACGCAGGATCCCCATGTCGATGGGCAAAGGGCTGGGCGGCGGGTCGAGCATCAACGTGATGGTCTGGGCCCGTGGACATAGGAGCGACTGGGAGTTCTTCGCGTCGGAGGCGGGCGATGCGCGCTGGGGCTACGAGAACGTGCTGGAGATCTATCGCCGCATCGAGGACTGGCAGGGCACTCCCGACCCCGCGTATCGCGGCACCGGAGGGCCGGTCTGGGTGCAGCCCGCTTCCGCGCCGAGCCCGCTCGCGCTCGCGATGCTCGACGCGGCGCGTGAACTCGACATCCCCGTCTTCGACCATCCGAACGGACGCATGATGGAGCAGGAGGGCGGTGCCGCGATCACCGACATGCTGGTGCGCGACGGACGGCGCCAGTCGCTGTACCGCGCCTACGTCCATCCGTGGCTCGATCGCCCGAACCTGACCGTGCTCCCCGGAGCGCTCGTTCAACGCGTGGTCTTCCAGGGCACGCGGGCGACCGGGGTCGAACTCTCGCACGGGGGGCGGACGATGATCATCGGCGCACGGACGGAAGTCGTGCTGTCGCTGGGCGCCCTACAGACTCCGAAGGTCCTGATGCATTCCGGGATCGGCGAGCGACAGGAGTTGGAGCGCTTCGGCATCCCGGTCGTGCAGAACTTGCCGGGCGTCGGGCGCAACCTGCAGGACCATGTTTCCGTCGGCTGTACCTGGGCCCTCTCGGAGCCTCTGGCGCCCCGGAACAGCGGCAGCGAAGCGACGATGTACTGGAAGAGCCGGCCCGACCTGGACGCGCCCGATCTGCTGTTCTGCCAGGTCGAGTTCCCTGTGCCGAGCGAACGCACCGCATTGCGCGGCGTGCCCGAGCACGGCTGGACGATGTTCGCAGGGCTCGCCCATCCGGAGAGCCGGGGCCGCCTGCGGCTTCAGAGCGCCGATCCGACCGCGGCGCTGGCGATCGACGCGAACTTCCTGTCGGACCGCAGGGACATGACGACCGCCTCGTCGTGCGTGGAGATCTGCCGCGCCCTCGGCAACGCCCGGGCCTTTCGTCCCTTCGTCAGCGGCGAAGCCATGCCGGGCGATCTGAAGGGCGACGAGCTCGACGCCTACGTCCGCGACGCAGCGGTCACCTACTGGCACCAGAGCGGCACCGCCAGGATGGGCCGGGACGACCTGTCGGTCGTGGACGCCACGCTTCGCGTCTACGGCGTCAGCGGGCTGCGGGTGGCCGACGGCTCGATCATGCCGCGGGTCACCACCGGCAACACACAGGCCCCCTGCGCCATCATCGGCGAACGCGCCGCCGGGATGATGCGGGAGGACCACGGTCTCTGACCCGTCAATCGTCGGGGCCCCGCAGGGGGCTCCGACGTCCTCCCCAGGCCCGATCGCGACGGGCAAGAGGATTCATCAGACTTCAGGTCCCTGACTGCCAGCTATTTGCGCGATTGTACCTCGATGCTGGTCATAGAAGCGGCCGATCTCGATCGGCGATTTCAGCTTCAGCTTGTCCCTCAGGAAAGACCGGTACATCTTGATCGTCCGCAACGACAGGCCGAGCTTTTCGGCGGCCTCGCTCTGCTGAAGGCCTTGTCCCAGCAGCAGCAGGACCTGTGCTTCCCGCCGGGTGATCGGGAGGTCCGGGCTGTGAGTCGGTTCGACAACGGTAGCGCGCTCCCAAAGCGCCTGGATGCTTTCCCGGATTTCATCCGCCGAGAAGGGCTTGAGGATGAAGTTGGCGGCGCCGCCGCGCCAGGCCTCGATGATGTCCGACTTGTCGGCGTCGCCACTCATGAAAATGATGGGCGGACGAGGGGCGGAACCCCTGAGCGCTTCCTGCAGGGCCAATCCATCCATTTCCGGCATTCGAAGATCGAGCAGGATGCAATGCGGACGCGCCACGCTTTCGCGGGCTGTCAGGAAGGCTTTCGCCGAGGCAAAGCACCGGACATCGAACTCTCGCGACAGAAAGGCCTCGAGCCCATCCCGCATATTGGCGTCATCGTCGATGACGACGATGAGTCGTCGCGTCATGTGGGCATTCCTGCTGCCGGGAATTCCACGCGTACGCAGGCACCCCCGTCCAAGTGATTGAACGCCGAGATCGTGCCCTTGTGCTTCTCAACGATCTGTCGGCACAGCCACAAGCCGATACCCGTGCCGCTTTCCCTCGTTGTCCGAAACAGGTCGAACAGGTTCTCAAGCACTTCCGGCGAAAAGCCGGGACCGTAGTCGCGCACGGCAAGCGCCGCTCGTCCGGGCCGTTCGGAGAATTCCAGTTCGATCGTTCTGTTCGAGGTGTTGCCGCCGGCCTCGATCGCATTGTCGATAAGATTGACGAGGACTTGCTGGATCTGGATGGGGTTGCCGAGAATGGGAATGGCGATGCGCCCCTTGATCGCGATGGTCACGCCGTCGGCCTTCGATGAGAATTGGACGAGCTTGATGACCTCGTCGCACAGCGGTCCGAGCATCAGTTCCTGGAACCCATCATCCCGCGCGCCAAACAAGGATCGCAGGTTGCGGACGACACCCAGGAGGTGACCGAGGATGTCGGTAACCTTCTCGACTCCCGGCAGGGCGTCGCCGCCCTCCCGGGAATCGATCAGCTTCTGCTTCACGGCCTCGGCTTGCAGGGCCGCCCCGGTCAGCGGCTGGCTGAGCTGGTGGGCGAGCGAGCTTGCCAGGGCACTGACGCTGGCGCGCCGGTTGGAGGCAACCAGCTTCTGCAGGAGAAGATCGCGCTCCCGCAAGGAACTCAAGAGCGTCCTGTTGAAGCGATTCTCTTCCGCGTGCGGCGTGTTCCAGGTCATCCAGATCGACTGGTAGCAAACGTACCGGAACACCAACAACGCCAGCCAGACCGCCAGCAGGATGAGATTTTGCGAGCCGTCCCGCATCGGGGTCAGGGCGGTACCGCTGATCTGGACGACGATGCGGAATAGCGCAAGAGCCAGGAGCGTCGCCTCGATGCAGGTCAGGATTCTCCAGAACGGCGCCCGGCGAAGTTGATCGTCCTCCGTCGTCATGCAGACCCAGATTGCGGAAGACGATATCGTGGCGAGAACGATCGCGTAGAGCTGTACCGGCAGGAAGTCGTCGTAAAGCCGGACGATTTCAATCAGGGCCGTGAGGACGAATATGACGAGTAGGAGTTTCGGGTAGATCCTGCTGCCCTGGTTGCGCGGAAGGGCATGGAGGCTGAAAACAAAAGTCAGTTCCGAGGAGTAGAAGAAGCTGTTGCCGATGAAGTATGCGAGGCCTGTCTTGAGATCCGGCGCCGCGTGAACGACGGCGATCGTGATGATCGTCGGAATTCGGAGAACTTCCGAGAACAGGAACAGGCGACCAGACAGGTTGAAGCTGTCTTTGAACGCCCAGAACAGGACGCATATCGTCCCACTCATGACGAAGCCATACATGACGAGGATCGTCACGAACGGATCGAGCGTCATTCGGCTCGCCCCCATTGCCGCCCGTTGAGCCATGGACAATCCTGTCGGGATTGTTTGCCTTGCACCTTCAGCCTGCCATGCCGTCGTCGCCATCGATAGTCGATGCACTCCTAGGGGCAAAACGACTCGTGGGATTGCTCCGGGCTTTTCTCTTGGTCACGCTGAATCAGGTCCGGGCACAATCTCGATCGTTTGCTCTAGCATGTATTTCTTCCTGATGATCTCACCCTCCAGCTCAAGCATCAAATGGCCGGACCTTTAATGCTCGGAATGGTCTCGTCTGCAGGCAGCAGGTCAAACGGATCTTGATCCGCTACCGATAAAGTAGAACCAATTCGGCTTTAGTGACTGTACTTAGGTACGTAGCGGCGCTGAATAGGATCAGTTACGCCGTTGCCCAAGATGATCGCTCGACGGGCAGGACTCATTCGGCTGGCGGCGGCCGCCGCGATCGTGGGTAGCGTCGTGCTCTCGAACGTCGACGCGTTCGCCGGCGGTGCCAGCAACGAGGGCCTGGCCAAACAGGTCCAGAATCCCGTCGCCAACATGATCAGCGTGCCGTTCCAGAACAACACCAACCTGAACTACGGGCCTGATCGCGGCGTCCAGAACATCATGAACTTCCAGCCGGTCGTGCCGTTCAACGTGTCGCCGGAATTCAACGTCATCACCCGCAGCATCCTGCCGATCGTGGCGAACCCCTCGCTCGGTCCGCGCGTGGGCGCCGTCGGCGGCCTGGGCGACCTGCAGTTCACGCCCTTCCTGTCGCCGGCCGCGCCTTCGAAGTGGGTGTGGGGTGTCGGCCCCATCATCCAGTTCCCGACCCACACCGCGGCAACGCTCGGCAACGACAATCTCGGCCTGGGGCCCTCAGTCGTGTTGCTCCACGTCTCGTCCGATTCGCCCTGGGTGGCCGGTGCGCTGGTCAACACGCTGTGGTCGCTTTCGACGGCGCCGCAGGCGCCCGCCTACACCAACAGTACCGTCCAGCCGTTCGTCAACTACAACTTCACGGGTGGCTACTACCTGACCTTCTCGCCGATCGTGACGATGGCCTGGAGAGCGCCGGTCAACCAGCAGCTGACGCTGCCGCTGGGCGGCGGTGGCGGCACGGTGTTCCACCTCGGCAGCCAGCCGATCAACGCGCAGGTCTCGGGCTACTACAACGTCGTGCGCCCCGACTACGGACCGAATTGGCAGATCCGGGCGCAGATCAGCCTGCTGTTCCCGAAATGACCAGTCGGCGCGCGTGGGCGTTGCGCGGTCCCCGGACGGTAAGGCCGGCACCTCGGACTACACGCAGATGACGATGGCCCGCGATCTGAAGAACCTGCACTACGACCACCGACTCGACACGTCTCCGGGGCGGCCCATCGTCGACACGACGTCGAAGCTGAAATGATCCTTCGCTTGCCCGGTCGGCAGGCAAACTCGCCAGGAATCCAAGGAGAAGCCAATGAAGTACTGGAAGAAATCGAGCGCGCTCGGCGCCTTGCTGGGCCTTGTCGTCTCGCTGCCCGGTGGTGCTGGCGCTCAACCAGCCGTTCCGCCCTTTTACCAGGCCGTCGCCGCGATGAAGGCGGAGGGCAAGCTGGGCCAGGTGATCAAACAGGAGCCGGTCGCGACGCCGGTCGCCGGCGCACAGGCATGGCGCATCGCCTACATCTCCTCGGACATTGCCGACCGCCCGACGATCTCCACGGCGCTGGTGGTGGCGCCCGCCGGCCCGGCACCGGCCGGGGGCCGGCCGATCATGTCGTGGTCGCATGGCACCACGGGCACGGCGGCGAACTGTGGCCCCTCACAGGTTGAGAACCCGGCACGCCCGCTCAACCTGTACTTCCTGGTCGGCGGCAACTCGTGGACCGACTACGGGCTTCCCAGCCTCGAGCAGTTCATCAAGGAGGGCTACGTGGTCGTTGGCACCGACTACCAGGGCCTGGGCAGCGGCGGCAGGCACCAGTACGCGGTCGGGATGAGCAACGGCCGGGACGCCATCAACGCCATCCGCGCGGCGGGCAGCCTGAAGGAGACCGGCGCCGGCAAGAAGGCCATGATCTATGGATGGTCGCAGGGCGGTGCCTCGACGGTCGCCGCGGCGGGCCAGACCGACTACATCGCGCGGACCGGCACGGCTTACGACGGCATCGAGATCAAGGGCTTCGTGGCGATGGCGCCGGCCTACCTCGCGATGTACGCCCCGGCGAAGCTGGATGAAGCCGGCGCCGACAAGATGATCGCCGACTTCGCGGCCGCCTTCGGAGCGGACGTCTTCGAATTCACCCACTTCGCCATGAACATCTGGGGCACGCAGGCGGCGTTTCCAGATAAGCTGAAGCTCACGGACCTGTTCACGGAAGAGGGCGCCAAGGCGATCGACGAGATCTTCAGCAACAAGTGCGTCCATGTCTCTTCGGACACGTTCACCTACACTTACGGAAACACCTACAAGTCACTGATACGGCCGAAGTTCAGCAACAGCTTCGCCTGGGCGCAGGCGATCGTCGAGGCAAGCGGGCGTGTGGACATCAAGCCGGCCGCTCCCGTTGCCATCTTCTGGGGCAACAAGGATACCGCCATGCCGCCGATCCAGGGCGAGGTCTATCGCCAGCGGGTCTGCGCGGCCGGCGGCAACGTGGCGCGCGTCCAGCTGCCGGGTGACCAGACGCACTTCTCGACGCCCTCGGCATCGGTGCCGTTCTACCTGCCATGGATCAAGGACCGCTTCGCTGGCAAACCGGCCGGTAACGGCTGCGCGGCGGAGAACGTCCTGCCGTAGCCGGTGACACAAAGGCAAGGAGCCGCCCCCACCTGCGGGCGGCTTCTCCTCCTGCTCTGGTTGGTGCTGGCGCCGGGATCGCTCCTCGCCCAGGGCATCAACCAGTCGGAGCCGCTGACCGTCCATCCGCGGCAGAGCCTGACGACGATCGAGCGCAGCTTCGCCCTGCCGACATGGGGCGAGGCGACACTGTTCGATCGACGGCGCGAGACCTTGCCGGAGACCGTTCCGGCGTTCTTCCGCGATTCGACCCTGAAGGCCGACCTTCGCACGTACTACCGCGACAAGGTGACGACCGGCACGCAGCCCGCGGCGGTCACGGAAGCATGGGCCGCCGGCGGTTCGCTGTCGTGGGAGAGCGGCAAGCTGTTCGAGCGATTGCACGGCGGTGTAACGCTCTACACCTCGCTGCCGCTCTACGCGCCGGAGGCGTACGGCAACACCGGGCTGCTGCTGCCGAACCAGAGCGGCTTCGCGGTCGTCGGCGAACTCTACGGCAAGGTCGACCTGCCATTGGATCACACGGTGACCGCCGGCCGCTACACCTGGAGCACGCCCTATGTCGGGCGCCAGGACAACCGGATGGTTCCAAACACCTTCTACGGCTACATGCTGACGGGCAGCCAGGAGGACAAGGGGCGGGACCTGTCGGTCCGGTACGGTGGCGGCTACCTTGCGACCATCAAGCAGCGCGACTCCGACACCTTCATGTCGATGGCCCAGGCGGCCGGCGCGCCGGTCGACCGCGGCACCGTTGCCGGCGGTGCCGTGCTGACCTGGGGGCCGGCCTCGATCGGCGCCTTCGAGTACTACACCCGGGACATCCTCAACATCCTGTACGCCGAGGGCTCCTACGGCGCCGAGGCCTGGCCGGCAGTCGAGGCCATGCTGTCGATCCAGGCCGCCGACCAGCGTGCGACCGGGGCGAATCTGCTGACCGGGTCGTACTTCTCCACCGGCCAGCTGGGCGTGCGACTGCAGGTCGGGGCGGACCCGGTCATGGTCACCGCCGCCTTTTCACAGGTCGGCGGCGGCGCGGCGATGCAGAACCCGTGGAGCAACAATCCCTTCTACACCGACGGGCTGGTGCTCGATTACCAGCGTGCGGGCGAGGGTGCCCTCCTGCTCGGCGGCACGGTGAACCTGAGACATGTCGGGCTGCCCGGCGTGACGGTCCAGCTCCAGTTCTTCGACGGCTGGACCACGGCCGCGCCCGGCGGGCCGCTGGTCGAGTCGGAGTGGGACGTCACCGTCGACTGGCGTCCCCAGGTGATGCTGCCGGGCCTGTGGTTCCGGTTCGACTACGGCGTGGCCCAGACCTGGCAGGGATCGTCGTACACGCGCAGCAACGAGGTGCGGGCGATCCTGAATTACCGTGTCCGGGTCTTTTAGGCCGGTCACCTGCTGGGGTGAGAGAGACGAATCTGTCCAGGTCGTTGCGAATGACGTGATCCATCGATGCGGCGACCTGCGGCATAGCGTGTGTGCCTGGCCCTCGGCCTGGTCATCCGCCAATGCGCCCTCACGAGCAGCGAGCCCGCTTCCAGGCGCAACCGTGACGCGCCGGCCCACGCGTGTGGAAAGGAACAATCTTATCAATGGGTTAGTGGATTGATCTGGCGGGCCAGCTGGGATAAAAAAGCTAACGCGCATGTCATTGAAATTGTTCTCTGATTCCAGGTGAGCGCGGGCAACTGCGGCGGTTTGTAGGAGCAGCACGCCGGTCGCGGCCAAGAGTGCCTATAGCTTCCCGGTCGAGAGGCTGAAGAACCAGGCCGACGTGCTGGGCTTCGCCGCCGAACTCGAGAAGGGCGCGGTGAGCGCCTATCTCGGCGCCATTCCCATCCTGACCGATCGCGATCTCGCCAAGGTGGCCGCCTCCATCCTGGGCGACGAGGCAATGCATTGGGCGGTGCTGCGAAACGCGCTCGGCCAGCCGCCGGTACCGTCGGCCTTCGTGTCCTGACCGAACGCCCGTCGAGAGCATCACCATGAGATATCTGCCTGCCGTCGCCGTCGGCTTTATGGCCGTCACCTCCCTCACGGCCGCAACGTCACCCGGCCAGGCGGCGGATGGCGACGTCGCCAAAGGCGCGCAGATCTACCAGCGATGCCTCGCGTGCCACTCGCTGGAGTACAACAGGAGCGGGCCGCGTCATTGCGGCCTGTTCGGCCGCGCGGCCGGCAGCCTTCCGGGCTTCGACTATTCGAAAGCCATGAAGGCGACCGGCATCGTCTGGGATGAACCGACGCTCGATCGCTTCCTCGAGAATCCGCTCAAGACCGTGCCCGGCACGAAGATGGCGTATGCCGGCGTTAAGAACGAGCAGGAGCGCACTGACCTCATCGCCTATCTCAAGCACGCCACTCGAGACCTGGCGAAGTGTCCCTGACGCTCATCGGGTCAAGGCCCCCGACTCCGTGACGATCATGTCCATCGGGACATCGTAATTTTGTGGATAGATCGTGCGCACGGCCAACCGCCGATAGCCGACCCCGAGAATGCGTGGACGCTGCGGCAGGGCGGCGAGCGTGCGGTCGTAGAAACCGCCGCCATGGCCCAAGCGATAGCAGGCCTCGTCGTAGCCGACGACAGGCGAGATCACGATATCCGGCGTCACCGTTGCGCCACCGACGGGCACCGGAATGTTCCAGACGCCCGGGTGGAGCGGCTCGCCCCGCCGCCAGGCCCGGAACACAAGTGGCGACCGCGGCGCGACCACGACAGGCAGGGCCGCAATCGCCCCGCGTACCGCCAAGCCCTCGATCCATGATCGGAGATCGGGCTCCCCACGGAATGGCAGGTAGACGCCGACGATCTTGCCCGACAGGTCGCCCAGGATCCGGTCGAGCGCACGGGCGATCTTCTGCGACAGGCGCCGTCTCTCATCGACCGGTATTGCCAACCTGAGGGTGATCAGCCGCGTCCGTTCGGCAGTACGCCAACGCTTGAGGTCCTGCTGCTGGCGGAGATCGCCATCGCTGTCGATGCGTCCCGACACAGGATCGACGAGATGCATCATGCAGGGCGGCGAGCTGTAGTCCTGCGGAAGGTCCTCGTTGTCGTTCGCGCCTTCTGGCATGGCTCACCACTCAGGCGATCGCCGAGTTGGCGAGCGTGATGTTCGCTACATGCGACGACAGCATGTGTGCGAGGTCGGCATGGAGCGCCGGGTCGGGTACCCGGGGGGTCAACTCGCGCAGTTTGCGCACGACCCATCCCTGTCCACGATTGAGGAAGACGAGACGGTCCTTCAGGTTTTCTATGGCCATCGCCTTGGCATGGAACGCGCCGATGCGAGGCGACACGACACCGCCTAAAACTCTGATCTGCCGCAGCAACATGGCGCACCAGCGCGCCTCGTCCTCGTAGATGCCCCTCAGTAATTCGACGAGGGCGACGTCACGCGTCTCACGGCCGCTCTCAAGCGCCACCTTCGCGCCGGCTCGCTCCGCTTCGAGTAACTCGTTCAGGAAGTCGATCAGCTCTGCCGTTCCGATCGGGCTGTCTTCGTGAGGGCTGATATCCGCCTCTGCGATGTCGGTCATTTTCACTCCTGGCGCGAAGATAAGGAGTTTCCAAGTATTTGGAAAACGAAGAAAATGGGCTGATAATATCGATTACGGCGATTTAAAATGGATTCCGTGGACACAGAACAGGCCCGCACCTTCCTCGCAGTCGTCGCCGCCGGCAATTTTGTCAGCGCGGCCGAGCGGCTTCACGTCACGCAGTCGACGGTCAGCACCCGCATCCGCACGCTGGAAACCCTGCTGGGCTGCCGCCTGTTCGTGCGCAACAAGGGCGGCACGACGCTCACGGCAGCCGGACGGCATTTCCAGAAACATGCCTCAACGCTCGTGCGCACGGTCGAACAGGCACGTCACGACGTCGGCACCGCCAAGGGCTTCCGAGCCGCCATCACCATCGGCGCCCGCATGGGCCTGTGGGAGCAGTTCCTGATCAGGCAACTGCCCGAACTGCTGGCCAAGGCCGCCGATCTGTCCGTGCGGGCCGAGATCGGCGTCGAGGCCGACCTGATGGAAGGTCTCGTCGAGGGACGGCTCCACATCGCCGTCATGTATACCCCGGAGAGCAGACCCGGCCTCAAGGTCGAGTTCCTGTTCAACGACAGACTCATCCTTGTCTCGACACGTAAGAAGCGACGGGCCGAGCTCGACGGCAACTATGTCTATATCGACTGGGGGCCGGAGTTCCTGGCAAGGCACAGCACGAGCTTCCCGGAATTCTTCGGTTCGGCCCTGACCGCGGGCATTGGCTGGCTCGGCCTGCAGCATGTGCTGGAGAATGGCGGCTCGGGCTACTTCCCGTTCCGCCTCGTGCGCCCTCATTTGGAGGACGGGAAACTTCACCTTGCGCCCGGTGGGCCGGAGTTCACGATTCCGGTCTATGTCGTCTATCCAGCGGATTCCGATCCGAGCATCACCGGACCCGCGCTCGTGTCAATCCGGCGAGCGGCCGACATGGAAAAAGCACCAGGATAGTCATTGTCGGAGGCGGAGGTGGCCGCCCTGCAGGCCCGCATCCAGGCCGCCCTCGTCGTGCCGCACGGGTCGATGGGCATCGGCCGGTGGCAGCTCAACGCCACCTCGATCCTGGCGTGGCTGGTCGTCGGCATTCCCATCACCTGGGGCGTGTGGATCACGCTGAAGAGCGCCTTCGTGCTCTTCAATTAGGGTCGGGTGGGGGCTGACATGAGTGTCGCGTCGATTGAACCCTCGAGCCGGGCCGCGAAGCCCACGCGCCGCCAGGCACGACAACCTGCATTCTTGTCGGCTGATAAGGTGCCCATCCAATCGGTAGTGCGAGCCTTTTCCGTCCTGGAGGTCCTGGCCGGACACCCGGCCGGCCTCAGGCTGGCCGATCTCAGCAGGCTGGTAGGCATGCACAAGGCCACAGTCTTTCGGCTGGTCAGGACAATGATGCTGCTGGGATAGCCACGCCCCGCCGATCGCGCGTCATGCCGTTAGCTTCATCGAACAAGTGAATCAGACATTTGCTTAATTAGTCGCGCTGCGAGCGACCGCGTGGCTCTTGGATCAGATCCCCGGGCTTGCCACATCGCCGACACAGGTGAGGCAAGTACCGGGCCTTGTTCAACCCGTTAGGCGATCAGCCCGTGCTTGATTGGCAGGGCCGCCGGAATGCGGGCGAGCCGGGCCGGCTGGAAATGCGCAAGCAGGTGCAGCGCTTTCTTGTCGATGAACTGGATGCGGCGGTCGGCAATGGCGATCAGTCCTTCGCCGCGCAGCTTGGCGAGCATGCGATTAAGGTGCGGAACGCTGAGGCCGAGCGCGTCGCTTATCACCTCCTGCGAAATCGGCAGGTCGAAGCTGGCCTCCGTCGCGCACCCCACGAGGGCCAGGCGCCCATGGATCTCGAGCAGGAAGTGGGCGAGCCGTTCGGCCGGCGTGCGGCGACCGATGTCGACGATGCGATCGGCGTAGCTCATCGCCTCCTGGACGGCGAGCCAGGTTAGGATGAGGCCGAACTTGGGTTGGCGATGGCACGCGACAAAGAACCCATCGAGCGAACAGACCTCGAGCTTTATGTCGGTGAGCGCGATCACCGAGAAGGTGGCCTGGTCGAGAAAGCTGCCGGGAAGGCCGATGACGTCGCCGGGAACGACGACGTTGATGATCTGGCGCTTGCCGTTGCGCAGCAGCTTGTAGCGGGCGGCGAAGCCTTCCTTCACGAAGCTGAGCTTGCTGTATTCGTAACCTTCGACGACGAGATCGCGCCGCCGCCCGACGTTCAGCTCGCCTTCGATCAACGCGCGCAGCGCATCGAGATCGGCCGTGCCGAGATCGACGAACTGCCTGAGCCGGGCAACGATGGGACTGTCCCATCTGCCGCTCGAAATCTTGCGAGCCACCCTAGTCATGTTCCAGCCCCTCGGTAACTCCGCACGTTGGAACATTACTTTGAATCATAAAGACTCGTTAAAGCGACCCCTACCAAAGGAGGGCATGTTTCCCCGCAAGAAATAAACAATCTCCGGGAGGATCATGTGAAAACTACCAAGTCGTCGGCGGGTGAGCCGTTGGCCTCGCGCCGCAATTTCCTTCGCCAAGCCGCCGTTGCCGGTGCAGGCGTTGGTGCGCTTTCGTCGGCGGGCCTGACCTCCGCCAGCTTCTTCCCGAGCGCCTGGGCCAAGGACGAGCCGCCGCTCGGCACCTGGCCCGCCGGGTCGCAGGGCAATTCGGTGTTCATCGGCATCTCCGTGCCGCGCACCGGCCCTTATGCCGTGCAGGGCGAGGACGAGCTCAAGGGCTACGAGCTGGCGATCGAGCACATCAACAGCGGCCATCCGCTGATCAAGGCGATTTCGCCCAAGACGACCAAGGGCGTGCTGGGCAAGGAAGTGAAGTTCGGCGTTGCCGACGACGGCGCCAAGCCGAACAACGCGGTGCAGAATATTTCCCGCTTCATCAGCGAGAACAAGGCCGTGCTGATGACCGGCGGCACGTCGAGCGCGGTGGCCGTGGCGCTGAACAAGCTCGCGCAGCGCGAGAAGGTGCTCTACGCGGTCGGCATCTCCGGCTCCAACGACACGACGGGCAAGGACTGCGTCCGCTACGGTTTCCGCGAGTGCTTCTACGGCGAAACGGCGGCGAACGGCCTTGGCCCCGTCCTGCTCAAGACCTTCGGCAAGGGCAAGAAGGCCGCGTATCTGACGCCGGACTACACCTACGGGCACACCGTCCAGAAATCGATGTCGGAATACCTGAACAAGAACGGTGGCTGGACGACGGTGACCAACCAAGTCTCTCCACTCGGAGCGCCCGACTTCAGTTCGTTCCTGCTCAACATCGCCAATTCAGGCGCAGACGTCTTCCTCAACATCAACTGGGGTCGCGACGCCGTCCTGTCGATCCAGCAGGCCAAGCAGTTCGGCGTTCTGGCGAAGCAGAAGCTGGTCGTGCCCTACCAGGTTCCCTTCCTCGCGCCTGAGGTCGGCGGCAACCTGATGGAAGGCGTCTATGCCGCCACCGATTTCTGGTGGACGCTGCAGGACAAGTTCCCGCTGGCCAAGATGTTCGTCGAAGCCTTCGAGAAGAAGTACGGCTACAAGCCCGAATGGGGCGCCAACGCCTGCTACCTGCAGTTTGCCTTCTGGGCGAACTTCGTCGAGACGGCCGGCACCTTCTATCCGCCGGCGGTCATCAAGGCCTACGAGAGTGGCCAGAAGCTGCAATCGACGGTCGGCGAGGTCTACTTCCGTCCGGAGGATCACCAGCTCGTCCGTCCCGTCATCATCGTCCGCGGCAAGAAGGCGGCCGACATGAAGGGCAAGGAAGACTTCTGGGATGTCGTCGACGTCCTGCCCGGCGAGCCGCTGATGCAGAAGCCGGATGCCTTCGGATGCAATCTCGGGCCGTCCACCTGATCGCTGCCGGGAGATTGCAAGTCGTGTGCAGGGTAGGCGAGGCGCGCGTTGTTCACGTGGGGTAACCTCGTCTCTCAGATGTTCAACGGGCTGGTGCTGGGGGCGCTTCTTGCGCTCATCAGCTCCGGCCTGACGATCATCTATGGTACGCTGGGTGTACTCAACCTCGCCCATGGCGCGATGTTCATGGTCGGCGGCTATGCCGGCTACCTCGTCTTCGAGGGGACGGGATCGTTCCCGCTGGCCATCCTGGGCGGAGCGCTCTTCGTCATGATCCTGGGCGTGGCGATCGAGCGCCTGATCATCCGGCATTTCTACGATCGCCCGCCGGAGGACCAGATGCTGGTTACGTTCGGGCTGGCGATCTGCCTTGTCGAACTGGTGCGCTTCCTGTTCGGCAGCCTGTCCAAGTCGGTGCCGCCGCCAGCCTGGGGGCAGGGCGTCACGCAGCTCGGCTTCATGCTTTATCCGACCTACCGTCTGGCCGTGGTCGGGATCGTCGCCCTGGCGTTGGGCGCGCTCTACGTCGTTCTCTATCGCACGCGACTGGGCATGATCGTCCGCGCCGGCATCGAGGACGCCGTCATGGTCGATTCGCTGGGCATCAACGTGTTCCGCATCTTCATGGTGGTGTTCGGCATCGGCGCGATGGCGGCAGGTTTTGCCGGAATCGTGAACGCGCCGGTCGTGTCTTTGAGCCCTGATATGGGTGAGGCGATCCTGGTGCAGACGTTTGTCGTCGTGGTGATCGGTGGAGTCGGTTCCTTTCCGGGAGCCATTCTGGGGGGCCTGATCGCGGGCCAGATCCTCAGCATCACCTCGATGATCAACCCGGGCTATTCCTATGTCATGCTGTTCGCGGCAATGACGCTGGTCCTGCTGGTGCGGCCGCGCGGTCTATTTGGTCCGCGGAGCCGCGATTGAGCCCGCTGCGTACGCGCCATCCGCGTCCCATGGTGGTCGAGGCGCTGACTGCCCTCGGTTTGATCCTCGCGCCCTACGTGCTGCCATATCTCGGTTTTTCGCCCAACACGGTGAACCAGATCCTGATCTGGGGAATGTTCGGGATCGGCTTCGACATTCTGTTCGGCTACACCGGCCTGCTGTCGTTCGGCCAGTCGGCGTTCTACGGCACGGGCGGGTTCATCGCCGCCTACCTGCTGACCCGCAGCGGCATGACCAGCGTGCCGCTAGCCCTGCTCATCGGCACCATCGGCGCCACGCTGGTCGGTCTGCTGATCGGCATCATCGCGCTCCGGCGCACCGGCATCTACTTCGCCATGATCACGGTGGCGATCGCCGAGATGTTCTTCTTCATCGAGAACTCGCCGATGTCGGAGTGGACGGGCGGCGAGAACGGCCTGCCCGGCGTGCCGTCGCCGGCTTTCGAGCTGTTCGGCCTGTCCTGGAAAGTCGGCACCGGCTGGTCGATGTATGGCTTCCTAGCCGCCTGCTACTTCGTCGGCATCGTCGTTGCCCTGCGGATCGTGCGCTCTCCCGTTGGCGCCATCCTGAGCGCCATCCGCGACAACCCTTTGCGGGTGGCCGCCCTCGGCCATTCGGTCGCCCTCTACAAGCTCACGGCGTTCGTCATCGCCTCGGCATATGCCGGGTTCGCCGGCGGCCTGCTGGGCGTACTCCAGGGTTTCATGCCGCCCGATGCGTTCACCTTTGAGACATCCGGTCAGCTCGTCATGCAGACGGTGATCGGCGGAGTCGGCACGCTGTTCGGCCCGCTGCTCGGCGCCGCGGTCTGGCTGTTCCTGAGCGACTTCCTGCAGCAGACGATGGGGCTTGGCGCCACCTGGAAGCTGGTGCTGGGGGTGGTCTTCGTGCTGCTGGTGGTCTTCCTGCGCCACGGGCTGATCGGCGGCTTCAAGGACCTCCTGCATCTGGTCGGCTACAAGGATTTGGCAGAGGTCGAAGCCGAGCAGGCCGAGCCGGAGGGCCCGCGTCGCGTCGGCGCGGCAAAGGCGACGCCGATGCCGGCGCGCCATCGCAAACGCGACGATTTTACCGGTCCGATCCTGCAGGCCTCGGGCCTGACCAAGCGCTACGGCGGCCTGCTCGCCAACAGCGACATCGAGTTCACGGTGAAGCCGGGCGAATTGCGCGGCATCATCGGGCCGAACGGCGCGGGAAAGAGCACCTTCTTCAAGATGCTGACCTGCGAGGTGCCGCCGACCTCGGGCACCATTACTTTCGAAGGTCAGGACATCACCGGCAAGGGCGTGACCGACGCGTGCCAGCTCGGCCTGACCAAGAGCTATCAGGTCAACCAGCTGTTTTCCCGACTCACCGTCCGGCAGAACCTGACGATTGCCGCCCTGGCCGAACTGCGCGGCAAGTTCCGGCTCGATCTTTTCCGCAATCCCGACAGCATCCCGGGCCTTCACGAGCGGGTCGATCACACGCTCGACCTGGTCGACCTGACCGCTCGCGCCGACACCATCGTCTCGGCGCTAGCCTACGGCGAGAAGCGCCGGCTCGAGATCGGCCTCGCGCTTGCCACCTCGCCGCGCCTGTTGCTGCTCGACGAGCCCCTTGCCGGCATGAGCCCGCGCGAACGGGTGGAGACGGTGAGCCTGCTGAAGTCGATCAGCCGCGGCCGTACGATGATCGTCATCGATCACGACATGGACGCCCTGTTCGAGCTGGCGGAATGGATCACGGTCCTCCAGGAAGGTCGCGTGCTGGCCGAAGGCACGCCGGACGAAATCAAGGGCAACGTCCGGGTGCGTGAAGCCTATCTGGGCGGAGTGCTCGACGGATGAGCCTGCTCGAAGTCGACGGACTGAATTCGTACTACGGGGATTCCCATATCCTCTTCGATGTCGCCCTGCGTGTGGAGCGCAACGAGGTCGTGGCATTGCTCGGCCGCAACGGCGCCGGCAAGAGCACGACGCTGAAGAGTCTGATGGGCATCGTCCAGCCGCGCACCGGAAGGGTGATGTTCGACGGCGTCGACGTGGCCGGCCGCAAGAGCCACGCGATCGCCCAGGCCGGCATGCAGCTGGTCCACGAGGATCGGCGCATCTTTGGCAGCCTCAATGTCGAGGAGAACCTGATCCTTGCCGGCCTGACGGCGCCGGGCCGCTGGCCGCTGGATCGCATCTACGAGATGTTTCCGCGGCTCAAGGAGAGGCGCACCAGCCGCGGCACCGATCTCTCGGGCGGCGAGCAGCAGATGTTGGCAATCGGCCGTGCCTTGATCCGCGACCCGAAGATCGTGCTCCTGGACGAACCGTTCGAAGGCTTGGCCCCAATCCTGGTGCACGACCTGTTGGCGACCTGTCGCTTGCTGGCCGACACGGGACAGACCATCCTAATTGTTGAGCAAAACATCTCCGCCGCCATGACACTGGCCGACCGCGTCTATATCATCAACAACGGCCACATCGTCGAGAACCTCGATGTGCGGCAGGTGAGGGAAGAGCCGGAAGTGCTGCACCGCCACCTCGGAGTCTAGTCCAGGGTCACACCGTACCTTGATACCGGGATAGCCATCGAAACGCGCCAGATTGCCGCCGCCGCTGCTGCGCAAGAGCCCGTCGAGCGCGTCGACGACGAGGCTCTCCTTGCCGTTTATGAATTGCATGGCAGTTCTCATGTCGTCGGGTTGCAGCGAGTTGGGGCGCAGCCATCTCAGCCGGCGACGGCCGCGCGGCCGTGGTCAGCAAGGCAAAACCTGATGGTTATACTTTGCTTGCGAGCGCGACCTTCCTCCTGGTGAACCCGCTGGTCGATACGGAACTCGGCTGGCGTCCCTCTGACTTCCAGCCGATCGCAAGGTTGAGCATGACGCACGACCTTTTTACAGTTGGTGGTTCGTCTCCATGGCAAAGCCTTGCCGACTTTGTCGCCGCTGCTCGCGCCCGTCCGGGTCTTCCCATCGGCAGTGGCGGCGTAGGGTCGCCGCAATCCATGGCTCACGAATTGCTCCGCGTCAGGGCAGGGCTTGAATTCAACGTGATCCCCTACCGCGGTTCGCCGCCGATGATGATCGATCTATTGAACGGCTCCGTGGTCATGG
>NZ_JBQVQG010000007.1:0-29764 GCF_052439685.1 Reyranella sp. | reverse complement strand
GCCGCTGGCTGCTGCAAAGGGGATGTTGGAGGCTGGCAAGCTTCGGGCGCTGGCCACTGCCAGCGAGGAGCGCTCAAAGCTGTTGCCAATGGTGC
The DNA here is from genome assembly GCF_052439685.1 of Reyranella sp. GTDB lineage: Bacteria > Pseudomonadota > Alphaproteobacteria > Reyranellales > Reyranellaceae > Reyranella. Next base: position 29,669 of record NZ_JBQVQG010000007.1, on the reverse strand, counting down.
CGACAACGGAGGAGGCGGGCTACCCCGACACAATTGTTCTCAGTTGGTACGGCCTGCACGCTCCCACAGGTACTCCTGCTGCCATAATCGAGGCTGTTACCGAGGCTGCGCGGGCAGCCTCGTTGGATCCGGACGTTCAGGCGACCGCGGCCACTGCCGGTGGCGAAACTGCACTCCTCGGACGAAAGATTTCATTCAGTTCCTGAATCGGGATCTCGAACGTTGGGAACGTACAGTGACAACGCTGAGCAAGCGTTGAGCACTTCTCTTAGCCTTGATTGTACGGTCGAGGTTATTGGTGAACAGCAGAAAGAGGAACTATGGACCTAGTGATATAGATAAAGATGGCATCACCTTCGGGCTCGCTGATCGCCGCACAAGCGACGCCCGATCGTGGGGGCTGTGCCGATCATGGACGGCCCATGCTTTCGGCATTTGCGGTCATGCTTGAAAGCGTCGCGGCAATCCCTGCGCTTCTGTGGCCCCCCGATTAGGTAAGTCACGGACTGTTGCACCATCAGGGCCGAGAAGCCGGCTGTTGCCTTTTCATTGTGGGCCCGGTTGGGAAACCCGCCGCCTTCCACTCCGGATAGCCATCCTCCAGCCGCTTGATATCGTAGCCCTTGGTGCGCAACGCGGCGACGGCCTCGAACGACAGCACGCAGTAGGGGCCGCGGCAGTAGGCAACGATCTGCGTATCCTTCGGCAGTTCGGCGAGCCGCCGTTCGAGATCGGCAAACGGAATGTTGAGCGCGCCCGGCAGGTGACCGAGTGCGAACTCGTCTTCGGGCCTCACGTCGAGCAACACCACGCTGCCGTCGTCGAGCCGGTTCACAAGGGCTTCGCGCGACACAGGTTCCAGCGAGTCGAGCCTGTTGAGGTAGTCCGTAACGATACCGCGCACCTCGGCGCGGCTGTGTTCGGCATAGCGCCGCAATGCGCCCAGCAGTTCGATCACGGGACCGTCGCCCAGTCGGTAGAGGATCCTCTTGCCGTCGCGGCGCGAGCGCACGAAACCGGCGCGCCGCAGAACCTGCAGGTGCTGCGAGGCGTTGGCGAGAGAGAGGCCGGTGAGCTGGGCCAGACGCTCGACCGAACGCTCGCCCTGCGCCGCGTGCTCCAGCAGTTCGAGCCGGTTTCCCTGGCCCAGCACGCGTGCCAGTTCGGCGAACTGTTCGAAAATCTCAGTCTTGGGGTTTAACATTCAATCAAACACTTGACTGATTGAATGAATCTCGTCGAGCCAGCATACGCCTCAGAGGTGAGAGAAATCCCCCATGGCCGGACACCCTTGGCTCAGCTCGATGCACCGGCAGGTTCTGTTGCTCGCCACGCCGCCCTGACCAGCCGGTATCTGCCTGCGTTCGATTGCGTCCCGGTGTGTTCGACAGCCAGCTCAGACCGCCTAAGCAGTCATTATGCCGATGCCCGATTCAAGGTTGCGCCGAATGGATACGAGATGACGGAGCCGGTCGGCCCACGAGTTCCTCGGCGAGCGCCGGCCCGCTTCGATTGCTGTTCGTGGGCTCCCTTGATTACTTTCCGAATACCAATGCCGTGCGCTTCCTCCGAACATCCCTCAGAAATAGCCTTGCCGCTTCTGGTTCTCGACCGATCCGGCCGCGGCGCTCGGAGGATCGGGCCATGAGCGTTTCGGAGACCACGTCCGCGAGGCTGGCGGCGTGCGAGGGTTCCGCGGCCGTCACGGGCCAGCAGCCCAGCGTGCGGAAGCGCACGGATTCGCGCTGCGCTTCCTCGCCGGGCCGCCAGCGCATGCGCGCCGGGTCGTCGACCACGATCCGTAGTCCGTCGCGCCTCACGACGGGGCGCTCGCGGGCGAGATACAGCGGCGCCAGCTCGATCCGGCGCGCCAGGATGTAGAGCCACAAATCCTGTTCGGTCCAGTTGGAGAGCGGGAAGGCGCGGATCGTATGGCCGGGCGAGAGCCGCCAGTTGAAGGCACGCCAGGGCTCGGGGCGCTGCGAACGCGGATCCCAGCCGTGGCTGGCGCTGCGTACCGAGACGATGCGCTCCTTGGCCCGGGTCACCTCCTCGTCGCGCCGGGCGCCGCCGAAGATGATGTCGAAGCCGCCGGATGTCAGCGCCTCCTTCAGCGGCTCGGTCCGCATCACGGTCGTGTAGGCGTCGCAGTGATCGAACGGGTTGATGTTCTCGGCGCGGCCCTGTTCGTTCGCGTGCACGAGCAGACTTCATGCTTGGCCGCGAAGGCGTCGCGGAAGGCCAGCACGTCCGCGAATTCCCAGATCGAATCGATGTGGCGCAGGGGAACCGGCGGGCGCGCGGGATAGAAGGCGCGCAGCACCAGATGGGCCAGCACCGTCGAGTCCTTGCCGCCGGAGAACAGCAGCACGGGGTTGCGCGCCTCGGCGACGCCATCGCGCAGGATGTGGATCGCTTCCGCTTCGAGCGCGGCGAGATGGCGGGGAAGGTCGGTCATGCGAGCACCCGTTCCGGTTCGTGTTGAGTCGTCGGAGCGCCGGTTGCGCCCTCCCAGTGAAGGTCGCCGGCGTAGCGCCAGGTCCTGCCACCCTGATCGTCGAGCGCGAACAGGTGCAGCCAGCGATTGTCGAACAGCGCACGCACGCCGGGATTACGCGCCAGGATGTCCGCGATCGCCTCGCGCGGCGCCTCCACCAGCACAGACAGCCGCAGCGGTTCGTGCGTCAGCGTCTCGCCGTCATGGACCGACTGCCAGGGCAGTCCCACCCGCAGCAGGCCGCCATTGCCTTCGACCACGCCGATCCCGCCCGTGACGTTGTGCAGGAGCTTGGTGCCCGCGCCGAAGATCTCGGGCGCGACGCTCGACCCGTAATATTGCAGGCTGATCCAGCTGGCGACAACGACCGGCGCCGTGAGGATCAGCTTCAGCACGCCGAAGCCCTCGTCGCGCCGCCAGTCATAGTCGTGCAGGAAGGCGCGGCCCGCGAGGTCGCGGCCCGCGGTGCGCGTGCGCGGTGCGGCGATGAAGGCGTGGCAGCCGGCCAGCCCCCATTCAGGCCGAAGCTCGGCCCAGTCGCGGGCGCGCCGCGGGATGTCCTCGCTGCGCGCGGCCCGGGGCAGGCGCAGCGCCCGTTCGCCTCGCGCGAGCAGGCCGGCCGAGTCTGTCCAGCGCCTTGCCTGCGCCACATCGTCGGCATGGGTCGCGGAGTGGTGGTCGGCGGCGTAAATCGTGACCGCGTCGGTCGTCGAATCGTGCAGGGCGCCGAGGAACAGCGTGTCGTCCGGGATCTCGATGCCCTGGGCGCGCAGTCCGCCGCGGACCTCGCGATCGTTGAGCAGCGAGGCGAGTAGCCGCGCGTTCACTTCGCCCGAGTAGCCGCCGCAGGCGCCGCAATGCAGCGCGCTGGCATGCGGGTTGTTGACGACATTGGCGCCGTGTCCCGCGAGCAGGACCAGCCGCGCGAACCCGTCGGTGAGCGACATCGCCTTGAGCACGCTGGCGGCCATCGCCAGCTTCGTGGCGCCGTCCAGGGTCTCGGCCGGGCGCGGTGCCGGGTCGTTCGGCGCCGGATGCCGCTTCAGCGCGAGTCCGTCGGACAGGAGTTTGCCGACATAGAGCGGACCCGCGGCCTCGACGAAGGCGAAGGACGAAATCGCCGCCAGCTTGAAGCGGCCCCAGGCGCGCTGCGCACGGGCCGCGATGCGCGCCGCCAGGTCGGCGCTTTCCGTTGCGGGAGTCGCGGTGCCGGAGCAGGTGAGCAGCATCGGCGCGAGCAGGACGGGGAGCCGCGCCTCGACCACATCAGAGGCGAAGCGCCGATGGCCGAGTCCCAGGCCGAAGAAGCCGGCGAATCCCGAGGTGCGGATGGCGGGATTGACGCTCTCCAGCGCCCGCCGGAACACTTCCGACCGCACGTCGATGCAGAAGGCCATCTGCAGCCGGGGGCGACCCGGGGCCGCCGGCGCCGCGGGCGTCGCGGCGAGAAGGGCGTGTAGCCGCCGCTGCGCGGCGCGTTCGGCCGCCTCCTGCAGGATCGTGTCGACGATATCGTCCGGGGTCGCGGCGGCCGGCTCGGCGTAAGCCGCGATGGCGGCCTGCCATTGCGGCTCGAGCGCGGACCCGTACTGGCGCAGAAAGGCCGCTTCCCAGGTGATCCGGATGGCGAGGAGGTCGGTCACCGACCCGTCGCTCCCTCCGTCGAGCTCCGCCTGCCAGAGCCGGTAGCGAGCGACCTGGGCCCAGCCACCGAGCGTCGTCTGCAGCCGGTGGAAATAGCTCTCTAGCGCCGGCCCGCTGAGGCCGAGGCGGGAGACGCAGTCGATCAGTGCGTCCTCGCCATCGGCAGGGGCATCGGCCACGTCCTGCGCAAAGCCCTCGAGGCCGACGATCTCCGGCGTCAGGTCGTGCGTGGCGACGGCCCGCCACGCCGCCCAGGCGCCGCGCGCCTGTTGTCCGCCGACCCAGAGGGCCTGTCCCTGGTCGTAGTAGGCGGAGGCCCAGTGGCTGATGCGGTCGTCAACGAGGCGCGGCCAGTCGATCGCGGTCGCGTCGCGCGCCAGCTCGGCGATCGTCGGAAGGGCCCGCGGCGTCGTCCGCTTGGCCTGAAGCGCCTGCTTCAGGGCCGCGAGCGTCTTGGGGCGCAGGCCGGCGGGCGCCGCGTCGAAGGCGGCCTGCAGGTCTTCGTCGGCGATCTCGCCCGACCGCAGCCGCGCCGCGTACCAGCTCCGGGGCATGGTCAGGGCGATGCCGGCGGTGCGCCGCAGGCGCGCGGCCGCGGTCGCCAGCGGTTCGCCGGTCTGGCCGAGAAACGGATTCACGGCGACGCTCGACGCGAGCGGCCAGAGAGGGGGGATAGCGCGCGCCGCCCGGTCGGCGGCCAGCGAGATTGCGGCGGGAGGCAGGGGCCAGGACTGGGTCGCGTTCGTCATCATGGTCTTGGTCCTTGCGTTCATGGGGTCACGACGCCTTCGACCAGCCGCCGAGCAGCCGATCGATCGTGGCGTTGACGTAGAGGCCGTTGGAAAGGTGGACGCGCAGTCCCGTGGCGGCGGGGTGCGTCGCCCAGAGCGGAAAGAGAGCCTGGGCGACCGCCACCAGCCCGAAGGTCAGGACCGCGAGCGCCATCAGGGTCCATTCGAGACGGCCAGGCGCCGGCGTCGCGGGTAGGACTCCGGCGGTCAGCCATTCGGCCGCGGAATGGAGCGCGAAGTACCCAACCGCGGCGGCGCTGGCGTAGAGCGCGGTTCTGCGGGTCAGTTGACGGGGCGCCGCGTCGGCCAGCCCCTGGGCCAGCAGATAGGCGACGCCGAAGATCAGGATGGTGCCCAGTGCCAGCGCCTGCGGCGACTTGTGGTCGAACCCGAAGACGAGGCCGAACGCCGTGCCGATCGCGGCATAGATCGCCAGCGCGATCAGGAAGGCGCGGCCCACGGCAAGCCCGTTTGGAACGGCGACCGGCCCCGGGCGGCGGATGGCAGCCACCTGCTCGACGGCGCCGCCGGAGGCGAGGAAGGCGTGCGCCTTGTAGAGCGAGTGGGCGACGATGTGGAGCAGCGCCAGCGGGAACAGCGCGAGCCCGCATTGCAGCACCATGAAGCCCATCTGCGCGACCGTCGACCAGGCGAGCGAGGTCTTGACCGCCGGCTGGGTCAGCATGACGAGCGCACCGAACAGCGCCGTGAAGCCGCCCACCATCGCCAGCACCGCGAGGACACCGGGGGCGGACAGTATCAGGTCGGCAAAGCGGATCAGCAGGAAGCCGCCGGCATTGATCACGCCGGCATGCAGCAGGGCCGAGACCGGCGTCGGCGCCTCCATGACCTCGGTGAGCCAGCCGTGGGTCGGGAACTGCGCCGATTTCAGCACCGCGGCGAGCGCGAGCAGGACGGCCGCGACGATGCCGGCCCACGAGGCGCCACCGGTCCGGGCCAGCGCGTTGATGGAGGCGATGTCGGTCGTGCCGAAGCTCGCCCAGACGAGGACAGAAGCGAGGATCAGGGCCAGGGCACCGATGGTCGAGAACAGTCTCTTCTTGCGCGCCGCGCGCCGGGCTGCCGCGCGCTCCGGGTAGAACAGGAGCAGGCGATGCAGCGCGACCGCGGTCGCGATCCAGGCGGCAACCAGCTGGACGAGATTGCCGGCCTGGACGAGCAGCAGGACGGAAGCGAGCGCCGCGCACAGCCAGCCGAGGAAGTAGCCCTGCCGCTCCTCGCCATCGAGATAGGTGCGGGCGTACCGCACGACGATCCAGCCGACGAAGGCGACCACAAGGAGCATCGTGGCGCTCACCGCGTCGAGCCGGACCGACAGGCCGATGCCGCCCCAGCCGATCAGCCCGCTGGTGCCGGCGCCGCGCAGGACCAGAAGCGCGAGAGACACGATCGCGATCAGCAGCGCGCCGAGCGCCGCGCTCACCGCAAAGGCCGGTACCAGGCGCGGCCGCCGGCCGCTGCGGACGAGCCCGAGGATGGTGGCGACGAGCAGCAGGACGGGCGCGCCGAGCGGGAGTAGATAATACGACAAGGTAGTCACCTGGATCGGAGGGGCGGGACGCCCGCCTTATCGCTCGCCAGAACAGTTCATAAAAATGCATTGTAGAGGTGATATCGTTCGCTAAAATCGAACGAAATGCAGTCGCTGAACTACAACCACCTGCGGTACTTCTGGGCGGTTGCCCATGACGGCAACCTTACCCGCACGGCGGAGCGGCTGAACCTCACGCAGTCAGCCCTCTCGGTGCAGATTCGCAAACTCGAGGAGCGTCTCGGTCATGCGCTGTTCGAACGGCGGGGGCGGCAGTTGCATCTGACCGAGGCGGGACAGATCGTCCTCGACCATGCCGATGCGATCTTCGCCACCGGCGACGAATTGCTGGGCACGCTTCGCCAGACGGGCGCCGCGAGGCAGGCGCTGCGCGTCGGCTCGCTCGCGACCCTGTCGCGCAACTTCCAGATGGAGTTCCTCGGTCCGGTGCTCGGACGCACGGACATCGACCTGATCCTTCGCTCCGGCGGCGCCGGCGAGCTGCTGCGCGCGCTCGAGGCGCTCAACCTCGACGTCGTACTTCTGAATCAGGCGCCGCCGGGCGACGCCCTGACCCCGCTCGTCACCCATCGCCTTGCAGAGCGTCCGGTCAGTCTGGTGGGCACGCCGGATCGCATGCGATCCGCGGTCGGCATGGCGGAACAACTGCAGAAGCACCCCATCATCCTGCCCACCGTGGACAGCAGTGTGCGCACCGGTTTCGACGCGCTGGCGGATCGCCTGGGCGTCCGGCCGCAGATCGTCGCGGAAGTGGAGGACATGGCGATGATGCGTCTTCTCGCCCGCGAGGACATCGGGCTGGCCGTCCTTCCCCCAATTGTGGTCAAGGACGAGATCGCGGCCGGTGTGCTGGTGGAAGGCGAACAATTGCCAGGGATCGTCGAGACCTTTTACGCGGTCACCATGGCGCGGCGTTTCCCCAATCCTCTCGTCCGGCTTCTCCTGCAGCCGGCGCCCAGATCCGGACGTGTCTGAGCCAAGCCAGTCGCGCCGGTCCGGAACTACGGTCGTTACCCTGGACTGAACCGGGCAGAGGCTTCGGCCGCTTATTACGTCTGTCCCAGAAATATTGGCGCGCGCTGCTTCTTCGAACTGGCAGCTATCAGTGCAGCTATAGGCCGGAAGCTGCCCGGCCTCTAAGCTCACCTGTCCTTGCTCAAAAATCCATCCGGCCAAGGAATCGGCTTGTCGATGAAGACCGCGACCGATGAGGTTCGGTTATCAAATAGAGCGCCGCTCTCTTGCGACGCGGTCTCCCTGGAAGGGTTCTGAGCGCGCCTGCCTCTGAGCGGCGCAATAGCCGGCCGGCGACGGCGCCCGGCACCGCGACGGCGATACAGGTTCGGTCACTCCAAGCAGTGCAGGCTGCGCGACGCTCGTAGCGATGGTGCAGGCCACCGACCTGTGGGGAGGCGACAACGTTGCCGACAGAGGGTGGCTGGATAGGACGAGGCTCGGGACAATCCTTGGCTAGCGAGAGATGCGTGCGGCTTCGGTGGTGGTACTCGAAGTATGCCGACAGCACTCGGCGCAGGTGACGTTCATTGAAGACGATGACGTGATCGAGACATTCACGGCGGATCGAGCCGATGATGCGCTCGACATAAGCGTTCTGCCACGGCGATCGCGGCGCGGTGACGACCGCCTCGATGGCCATCGCCTGAACACGATCCTGGAAGGTCCGACCATATGACGCGTCGCGGTCTCGCAGCAGAAAGCGAGGCGCGGTGTCCCAGGGGAAGGCCTCGGTGTCTTTTGCGTGCAAGCCAGTCTTGTGTGGGTTTTGGGGTGACATCGAAATGGATGACTCGTCTTCGGTCGTGACCGAGGACGCCCAGGGCGTAGAGCAGCTGAAACGTAGCCGTTACGACGACAAACATGTCGATGGCGGCGGTGTCATGCATGTGGTTGTGAAGGAACGAGCGCCAAGTCGGGGAGGGGATCTTGGGCCGCCACGGCAGGTATCTGCCGACCGTTGCCTGGCTGACCTCGATGCCGAGCTTGAGCAGCTCGCCATGGATGCGGGGAGTGCCCCACAGCGGGTTTGCCTGGCTCATCTGGCAGATCAGTTCACGGATCTCGCGGTTCATACGGGGCCGTCCCAGGCGACGCAAGCGCCGCCGCCAGTAGAGGCGGAAGCTTTTGCGATGCCACTGGACGACGGTTGCCGGCTTGACCAGCACCATGGCGTCGAGGACCTGCGGCCAGAACCGGTAAAGCCACGCCCACAGCAACCGGTCGGCGGAGAAAAGCCGAGGGCGGCCAGGGTGTTGCCGGCGCAGGACGGTCAACTGGTGTCGCAGAGCAACGAGTTCGAGCTCCAGGGTGAGGCGACTACGAACCCGGAACGAGAGCAGAGAACCGAGGGCGGACAGAAGCGTGAGCATGCCGATGACGGTATGACTGCGGCGCCGAAAACTCTATGCTTTCTCGGCTTTTTGGAGTTTTGAGTAGGCATAAAATGAGGGTCATGTTGGTGATAAGAGAACCACGATGAGACTGGGGCGACGTCATTTCGGGGGAGGATGCGCGGCCATGCTGATGGCCTGCACTGTGCCCGCGCGCCCGGAAGTGATCCTGGAGATTGTCTCGACGGAGGCTCCGGGCGTTGTCCCGATGGCGACGCAGGGCGTCGTCCTGACAGAGGCACAGGTCCGATCGAGAGGCGCCTTCATCGGGTTCCTGTCGCAGGCGAGGGGCGAGAACCCGGCTTTCCTAGGCCAGAGGTGGGACCTCGTGCAGACCCTGGTCCAATCCGGGCACCTGTGGAACAAGGCGGATATTGAAGCCTGCCTACTGACCCCACGGGAGGAATTCATTCCCGAGGCACGCCGGGACCGGACCTACAAGCCGGTTCCCATCGATATCGGACAGGGCGGCGTAATCAGTGACCCGTTCGTCATCGCCAGGATGAATAGCGAGTTGAACCTCAAGCCCGGCGAGAGAGTCCTCGAGATCGGCACCGGGTCGGGATACCAGGCCGCCTACCTGTCCCACCTCACGGACCAGGTGTTCTCGGTCGAGGTCGTGAAGGTGTTGCAAGAGCGGGCCAGGGTAATTCTCGATGTCCTGTCGGCGCGCGGCTACGACACTTACAGGTCCATCCAGTTGAAGCACGGTGATGGCTACTTCGGTTGGAGCGACGAGGACTCTTTCGACAAGATCATCGTGATGTGCGGCATCGACCACATCCCGCCCAGCCTCTTGCGGCAGCTTCGCCCGGACGGCGTGATGCTCGTGCCGGTTGGACCGCCGGGTGCCCAGCAGATCCTCAGGATCCGCAAGACCATCGACGAGGACGGCAAGACGACGGTCTCGCGGACCAGCCTGCTCGGCGGCCGGACCTTCCGCTTCATGACCCTCGTCACGGGCAAGTAATCCCGACTTATATGCTCTGCAAGTAAGATCGGTGACATGCCACGCCTCATGACTGATTTTGTCGAGAAAATGCAAATCAAGTTTGAGATTGAGCCCCCTGTCCTTGCTTAATATTCCATCCGGCCGTGAAATCGGTTTGCTGATGAAGGCCACGGTTGCCGGTGTTCGGTGATCGAAGGGCGCGCCGCTCTCTTGCGACGCGGCCTCCGCGCATGAGTTCTCAGCGCGCCTACATCCGAGCGACGCAATTGCGGACGGCACAACGGCCGGCAGTACGGGTTCAGTCACCTCGAGAAGTTCAGGCTGCGCGACCCTCGTGCTGGGCATGACGGTTGGCCACAGCGAAGCCGAACCGTTCTGGGTCGAGTTCCTTCGCTCGCCCGACGCGGCTTGCGGGGCGTCAAGCTGGTGATCTCCGATGCCATGAGCGCCTGAAGGCCGCTATCACCAAGACCATTTGCTGACCAGTTCCACGTACTGCGGCCGATATCACTTCAACCGGACCGACAGCCGCCCCCTCGAGAAGCGTCCCCTTTCGCAATGGGTCGAACTCGACGTACCGCCGATGGTCGGAGTGGCGCTGAGGAGACTTTGAACTCCGTCAGACTGCGCGATCGCTTCAACGCCTTACCCATGAGTTATTCGCCCTTACCTACAAGGTCCTCCCCACGCCGAGGCTGAGCGCCCGGGAGGAATCGTTGCCCGACATCGCGCGCCTCGTAGCGGACGAAAAGGCTGGCGATGGCGATGCCGGGGTCGCCCCCGCGCTCTGGGCTTATCGTCCTTGAGCCAACTGCCGGCGGGCGACCACCATTCGGTGCACCTCGGTCGGCCCTTCGTAGACGCGCATGGTCCGCACCTTTTGCGCCATGAGCTGTAGGGGCATTTCCTTCGTCATCCCCATGGCGCCGAAGGCCTGCATGGCGTGGTCGATTACCCGGCACGCCATCTCGGTGGCAAAAACCTTGATCATTGAAGCTTCAGTGCGGACATCACGGCCGGCGTCCTGCTTGACTGCGGCGTCCAGCGCCATCAACTGGCAAGCATGGATCGCGATTGCCGCGTCGGCGATCCACCACTGAACGGCTTGGCGGTCGGCGAGCCTGACGCCGAAAGTGGTGCGCTGTTTGGCGTGGTCGCACATCATATCGAGCGCCCGGCGCGCCATGCCAATGCACATGGGGCCCATCAGCAATCGGCGACGCGTGAGCCGAAGCTGCATGTGCGCGAAGCCGCTACCTGGTTCGCCCAGCACCTGGCTGTGCGGAATACGGCAATCCTCAAGGGCGATCTCGTAGGTGCGATGACCGCCGAGCATCGGAATCTCGCGCTCGATCCGGAAGCCCGGCGTGTCGCGGTCGACGATGAAGGCGGTAATGCCGCGATGATCTCCGCCCGCGGCGGTGCGGGCCAGAACGATGGTAAAGTCCGCCTGCGGCATGTAGCTCACCCAGAGCTTGCGGCCGTTGACGACCCAGTGGGTACCGTCCTGTACGGCACGCGTGGCCATCGCCGCGGGATCAGCGCCGGCACCCGGCTCAGAGATCGCCGTAGCGGAGCGCAGCTTCCCCTCGGCATATGGTGTCAGATATCGCTCGCGCTGATCCTTGTTCGCCACCGCCAGCAGTAGACGCAGAACCGGGGACTCAGGGGGAAAAGAGAAAGGAACGACGGTGCGGCTCAGTTCTTGCTGCACCAGCATCAGCGCGGTTGTCGACAGGTCGGCGCCGCCCAGTTCGACCGGCGCATCAAGGCCCCAAAGCCCCAAGTCACGGCACTTCTGCAGCAGAGGCGCCGACTCGGCTTCGGTCAAATGGAGTTCTCCGCCGCCGGCTTCGCGCGCCAGCATCGTCTTCTCCAAGGGGATCAGTTCCTGCTCGACGAACCGCCTTACGGTCTCCTGGAGCGCGCTATGCTCGTGGGGAGTTTCCATCACCGCCGTCTCCCTTGCGTTCCCGCCAAGCAAGCGGGCCAGTTCCGCGGCAAGCGCGCATTGATATGCCTCAAGCCGGCACGTTTGAGGAGGACGTCCCAGACGAAGACACGACGTAATGTCCGTTGGCGCGCGTGGCCTGCACTGTTACTGGGAGGCCCTCCGGTTCAAGTACCTCGTTGGCCGACGACGGCCGCTCAGAGAGACATCACTCCGGAGGAATGAGAACCTGGCCGCGCCGCAGCATCTTTTCCAGCTGCTGAAGACCGGCGTCGTAACGGCCTTGCTTGCAATCATCGAGCGCAAGTTCAGCCTGCGCCTGTTGTCCCGTGTGATGGAACGTGGTGTGCTGTTCGTACCTAAACCAGAGCGCGTAGAGCTGCGTGCAACGCGCCAACAAGCGAGGCGATGCTGGTGGAGTGGACGTGCAGCCGGCGGACGCGATGACAATCGTCGCGGCTGCCAGCAAGCGCGGCGCAAGGCGAGCCAGAGCCGACATTCCCTGTTCCTTTGCGGCCTCAACCCAGCAGCCCGTGGGCGCCAAGCACACCCGCGGCCGCAACCCCCATGCCCATCGCGAGCAGAGCAATGTGTGCCCTTTGTATGATCCGGAACGTGCCGGCCGGATCGGCAGCGACCCGGCGCCGGAACGGGCCGCGCAGCACCAGTGGCTCGACGACGAAGAGGAGCGCCATGAACAGCGCCCAGACGAGCACCATTGCCGCCAGCCACCACCCGGCCGGTTCAAAGAATCGGCCCCACGAATCGAGACGCCACGCCATGTAGGCGCCACTGAGCCCAGCCAGGGGAACCGAGACCTTCACCTGGACGGAGAAGCGATGTTCGATCGCCTCAAAAGGCGCCAGACGACGTGACGGCTCCTCAAAGACTGCGAGAGCCGGCAGGATCACCGCGGTCACGAAGGCGACACCACCGATCCAGTGGATCACCGCCAGGACATGTACGGCCCGCGCCAGCGTGAGATCGTCCATCTTATGTCATCTCGTGGGGCTAGCCGCGCCGCAGCGCGCCGGCACCCCGCACACCGCTGACGCCCGGCGCAACAGGCAGGCCATGCGCCTGGAGCCACTTGGCTATCGCGGAAGAGTCGGCCGGCAGCTCTACCGCGAGCGGTCCGGCAAAGGCGCGCCAGCGGTCGAGATTGCGCGCTGGAACGCCGACCAGGACCGGAATGCCCTTGCTGACTGCCTCAGCAATCGCGCCGCGCAGGCCGCCACCGTCGGCCTCGATCTTGCCGAACTTGTTAACCACCAGAAGGCGCGGTTGCTCACGGCGGAGGCTCGAGGCGACGGCTTCGGCCAGATCGGTCAGGAGGCCGACATCGAGCCGGCAGCCGCGCGCTTCCCGGCCGCGATGTTCGGCAATGGCCGTGACGTCGCCCGTCGAGAGATCCTGCAGGATGATGTCGCAAGGGTGCCGGCCCGCCAGGCCGGTGGACTCCAGTTGCAGCGCCCCCGCCAAGGCAACTCCGCGCTCGCGCAACGGTTCGATGGCGTGGGCGATCACGCGATCAGGATAGACGCCGTCGGCATAGACCAGCGCGGCGATGAGCACGTCGGACAATGTTCAACTCCCCTTGCAGGTGCATCGGCCGCCACAGCCGCCGTCAGCACCGTTGTCCGCGCTTTGGGCGTCGTGGCGCAGCGACCATTCGAGCATGTGCTTCAGGCAGGCTGTGCCGGCATCCTCGGCGCGCTCGAGCACCGTCATGAGGGCGAGCCAATCGTCGTCGGAAGCGAGCTGTGCAAAGCGGCGCGAGGCCCCGGCGGCGTACTCTCCGACTCCCTCCCCGAACGGCCGGCCGGCCACCTCGACCCGAACCATCAGATTGAGATCCTCCAGTGCAACCAGCGTTCCTGCGGCAAAAGCCTCGTCGCCCAGTCGTTCCAGAACCTCGCCCAGCACCATCGCGGTCTCCTATTGAACGAGCGGGCCGCGCGTGGCGGCAAGATCGACACCAGTGACCTGGGCGCGGCCGGCCAGGATCGATACGTATTGCTGCTGGGCGCGGCGGCGGACCGCCTCGTCGAGATAGTCGGCAATGCGATCCCGCACGAGATCGAACGGCAGCACCTCGCCGTCGACGCGACGGTCGAGCCGCACGACGTGCAGGCCATAGCGGCTCTCGACGGGCTCGGGATGAACCAGCCCTGGAACCATGCCGCGCAACGCCGTCTCGAACTCGGGAACGGTCTGGCCCGTGCTGACCTGGCCGAGATTGCCGCCCTGCTTCGACGACGGGCAGGCCGAGTGCGCGGCGGCTGCAGCGGCGAAACCGGCGGGTTCCCGTGCCAGCTGGTCGACCAATGCCACCGCCGACTCTCGGGCCGCGTCTCGGGCGGCGATGTCATCCGGTGCCGCCACGAACAGGATATGGGCGGCCTCGAACAGGTCGGGCGAGCGGAAGCGGCGGATGTTGGCATCATAGTAACGCCGGCATGCGCCTTCGTCGGCGTTCGGCACGACGACCTCGCGCTCGATCAGGGCACGCAGGCGCGCCTCTTGGAGCGTCTCGCGGCGGCCCTCGCCGTCCTCGATCGGCTCGGCCACGATCGAGAGCCTTTCGGCTTCCTGCAACAGCAATTCGCGGATTGCCAACGCCCGGGTCGCCAGCATCCAGGCCTGGTCGGGATCGGAGGCCTGATGATGCTGGGTTTCGCGAGCTATGGCCGCACTCGGGATGACCACGCCGTTGACACTGACCGATACCGGACGAGTGAAGCGACGACGGACCGGGTGCGGTGCAGCGGTGGACTGAGACGTGCTCATGGCATTCACTCCGCCGGCTGACGAGAGGCTGGTCGACCAGATGCTGACAGGGTGCGCCGCCGGCGCACGACCTGATAGCCGCGACGGCCGAGATACCAGACAGGAGCCGACCAGATGTGGACAAGACGGCTGAACGGGAAGACCAGGAACAGGGTCATGCCCAGCACAAGGTGCGTGAGGTAGGGCCAGTCGAGGCCTTGCAATGTCCTGGCATCGACCGGATGCAGGATGACGATGCCCTGCGCCCAGTGCGAGAGAATCAGCATCACCGACCCGTCCGAATGCGCGAAGGAGAACGGCAGCGTGGCGAGGCCGAGACAGAGCTGGAGCCACAGGATCGCCAGGATGGCGATGTCCATCACCGAGCTGTTGGCCCGGATGCGGACATCGAACAGGCGTCGGTGCAGCAGCATGGAGAGGCCGACGAAGCAGACGACGCCCGCAATGCCACCGGCGGCAACGGCGATCAGCTGCTTCTGCTCGACGGTGATGAAGAGTGTGTAGAGCCAGGTCGGCGTCAGCAGACCCACCGTATGCCCTATCAGGAGGAACAGGATGCCGACATGGAACAGATTGGAGCCCCAGGTGAGCTGACGCTTTCGCAGGATCTGGCTGGAGCTGGCGCGCCAGGTGTATTGCTCGCGGTCGAACCGGATCAGGCTGCCGAGGAGGAAGATCGTCAGGCAGATGTAGGGATACCAGACGAACAGGAGGTGGAAGACATAGTCCTTCATGACCGGACTCCCGGGTTGGACGGCGCGGTGACGAGACGCCCGGTCGATCTTCCATGAGCGAGGGGCGGCGCGACGCCTTCGGCCGGCCGCATGGCCGCGCGCAGCCGGGTCGACAGTCCCTCGACGCCGCACGCGCTCTTCGCGTCGGCGGACCCTGGACCGAAGGTGACTTCCTCCTCTTCCCAGGCAGCGTCCAATGCTTCGAGATCGTCAGGTTCGGGATCGGGCTCTGCTCGCAGCGCCGCCAGCGCCTTCTCGTCGAGCCTGGCCTTCGAAATCGCCAGCAGCGCCGACATCACGGCAACGTAGGGCGAACTCCGCTTTGCCAGACGCTCCCTGAGGGCCGCGATCACGTTGGCCGGCTGGCCGATCAGCTCGATGGCCGCCTGCGGCGGACGCGTCGATGCATACTCCAGGAACAGCGGCAGGAAGTCGGGCAGCTCGGTCGCGGTGGGCGTGTAGCCGCTCTCTTCGTAGAGCTTGAGCAGGTCGACCATGGCCTGGCCACGATCTCGACTCTCGCCGTGGACATGCTCGAAGAGATGCAGCGACAGCGATCGCGTACGGTCGAACAGCAGGCCGTAGCGCTCCTGCAGGTCGTAGAGATCGCCCCCGGCGAGGTCATCGATCAATCGATGAAGCTCCCCGCGTACCGCCAATGGCAGGATGGCATCACCGTCGATTGCCTGGCGGATTTCGTCGGCCGCCTCGATGAGGCCGGCGCTCGGGTAGGAAAGCAGTGCGGCGAGGGCCCTGAGCGTCTTCATCACACGACCTCCATCGGATTTTTGGCGCGCAGTTTGCCGCCGGAGAACAGATTGCCGCCGTCGTCGCCGGACGAGCACCCGTTGCCGAAGCTGAAGCCGCAGGCGCCGCGAAGCTGATAGGCGTCCTCGGCAGTCTCGCGGTGGGCCGTCGGGATCACGAAACGGTCCTCGTAGTTGGCGATCGCCATGATGTGATACATTTCCTCGATCTGCTCCGGGCTCAGCCCGACGCGCGCGGCGACGGCGCCGTCGATCACGCCATCGACGGTCTTGGCGCGCATGTAGGCGCGCATGGCGAGCATGCGCTCAAGGCCGTGCGCCACCGGTCCCTCGTCGCCTGCCGTCAGCAGGTTGGCGAGATAGCGCAGAGGGATGCGAAGAGAGCGAACGTCTGGCATGCCGCCGTCGATGCCCATCTTGCCGGCCTCGGCCGCCGCCTGGATCGGCGACAGCGGCGGCACGTACCAGACCATCGGCAGCGTGCGGTATTCGGGATGCAGCGGGAAGGCGACCTTCCATTCCATGGCCATCTTCCACACCGGGGAGCGGCGCGCGGCCTCCAACCAGGCATCGGGTACGCCGTCACGACGCGCCTGGGCGATCACCGTCTCGTCGTTGGGATCCAGGAAGATGCCCATCTGGGCGTCGTAGAGCTTTCTGTCGTCGGCAACGCTGGCCGCCTGCTCGATGCGGTCGGCGTCATAAAGCATGACGCCGAGGTAGCGGATGCGACCGACGCAGGTCTCGGAGCATACCGTCGGCTGTCCCGCTTCGATGCGAGGGTAACAGAAGGTGCACTTCTCCGACTTGCCGGACGACCAGTTGAAATAGATCTTCTTGTAGGGGCAGCCGGACACGCACATGCGCCAGCCGCGGCACTTGTCCTGGTCGATCAGGACGATGCCGTCCTCCTCCCGCTTGTAGATGGCACCTGACGGGCAAGCCGCCACGCAGGCCGGGTTGAGACAATGCTCGCACAGTCGCGGCAGGTACATCATGAAGGTGTTCTCGAACTGGCCGTACATCTCCTTCTGTACGCCCTCGAAATTGGCGTCGACGGAGCGCTTGGCGAATTCACCGCCCAGGATCTCCTCCCAGTTGGGACCCCATTCGATCTTCTCCATTCGCTTGCCGCTGATCAGCGAGCGCGGCCGCGCGGTCGGGAAGGCTTCCAGCTCGGGCGCCTTCTGCAGGTGTTCGTAGTCGAAGGTGAACGGCTCGTAGTAGTCGTCGATCTCCGGGAGGTCGGGGTTCGCGAAGATGTTGGCGAGGATGCGCCACTTGGAGCCGATCCTGGGTTGGATCCTGCCGTTGCGCTTGCGCGTCCAGCCGCCCTTCCAGCGCGTCTGGTTTTCCCAGTCCTTCGGGTAGCCGATGCCGGGCTTGGTCTCGACGTTGTTGAACCACGCGTATTCCATGCCCTCGCGATTGGTCCATACGTTCTTGCAGGTGACCGAACAGGTGTGACACCCGATGCACTTGTCGAGGTTCAGCACCATCCCGATTTGAGCGCGGATCTTCATGATACTTCTCCCCTTCACTCGGCGGCGCTGAGAACGGGAACGGCGTCCTTGTGCGGACGTTCGAGCCAGTCGACCTTGCCGAGCTTGCGCAACACCACGAACTCGTCGCGGTTGGTCCCGATGGTGCCGTAGTAGTTGAAGCCGTAGGCCTGCTGGGCATAGCCGCCGATCATGTGCGTCGGCTTCATCACCACGCGCGTGACCGAGTTGTGGATGCCGCCGCGGTTGCCGGTCATCTCCGAACCCGGCACGTTCACGATCTTCTCCTGCGCGTGATACATGAAGAGCGTGCCTTCCTTCATGCGCTGGGAGACGACGGCGCGGGCGACCAGAGCGCCGTTCACGTTGTAGGCTTCGACCCAGTCGTTATCGACGATGCCCGCCCTGGCAGCATCAACCTCACTGAGCCAGACGATGGGACCGCCGCGCGACAGGGTCAGCATCATGAGGTTGTCGGTGTAGGTGGAGTGGATGCCCCATTTCTGGTGCGGCGTGATGAAGTTCAGCACGATCTGCTTCTCGCCATTTGGCTGGCGGTCGATCACAGGCTTGACGGCGCGAAGATCGAGCGGCGGACGGTAGACGCACAGGCCCTCGCCGAAGGCCAGCATCCAGAGGTGATCCTGGTAGAGCTGCTGGCGCCCGGTGAGCGTGCGCCAGGGGATCAGTTCGTGGACGTTGGTGTAACCGGCGTTGTAGCAGACCTTGTCGCTTTCGAGCCCCGACCAGGTCGGCGCCGAGATGATCTTGCGCGGTTGCGCCACGACATCGCGGAATCTGATCTTCTCGTCTTCCTTGGGCAACGCGAGATGGGTGTGGTCGAGGCCGGTCGTCCGCGAGAGCGCCGCCCAGGCGCGGACCGCAACCTCGCCGTTTGTCTCCGGCGCCAGCATCAGCAGCGTTTCGGAGGCATCGATGTCGCTTTCGATACGGGCCAGCCCCTTGGTAGGGCCGTCGGCCGTGACGACGCCGTTGAGCTGCTTCAGCAGCTCGACCTCGTGGCCGGTGGGCCAGGCGATGCCCTTCACGCCGTTGCCGAGCTTGTCCATCAGCGGTCCGAGCGAGGTGAAGCGTCTGTAGACGTTGGGGTAGTCGCGTTCGACAACGGTAATGGCCGGCATGGTCTTGCCGGGAATGGGCTCGACCTCGCCCCGCTTCCAGTCCTTGACGTCGAACGGCTGTGCCATTTCGCCCGGGCTGTCGTGCATGATCGGCGTCAGCACGACGTCCTTCTCGACGCCGAGGACCTCGGGCGCCACACGCGAAAACGCCTTGGCGATCGACTTGTAGATCTCCCAGTCGCTGCGCGCCTCCCAGACCGGATCCACCGCCGCGGTCAGCGGGTGGATGAACGGGTGCATGTCGGAGGTGTTGAGATCGTTCTTCTCGTACCAGGTGGCCGTGGGAAGGACGATGTCGGAGTAGACGCAGGTCGTGGACATGCGGAAGTCGAGCGTGACCAGCAGGTCGAGCTTTCCTTGCGGCGCCTCCTCATGCCACACCGCCTCGGCCGGCCTCGCCTTGCCTTCCTGCCCCAGGTCCTTGCCCATCACGCCATGGGTCGTGCCCAGCAGGTGCTTCAGGAAGTATTCGTGTCCCTTGCCCGAGGACCCGAGCAGGTTGGACCGCCATACGAACATGTTGCGCGGCCAGTTCTTCGGATCGTCGGGATCCTCGCAGGACAGTTTCAGCTCGCCGCTCTTGAGCTTCTGCACGACGTAGTCCCTGGGCTCCAGACCGGCAGCAGCCGCATCGCGCGACACTTGCAGCGGGTTGGTCTCGAGCTGGGGCGCGGACGGCAGCCAGCCCATGCGCTCGGCGCGGATGTTGTAGTCGATGATCGCGCCGTCCCATTTGCCCGGAGGCGCGGTCGGCGAGACGATGTCGCCGACGTTGATCGTCTCATAGCGCCACTGGTCGCTGTGGGCGTAGAAGGCCGACGTCGAATTTTGCTGCCGTGGCGGACGCCCCCAATCGAGGGCGAAGGCGAGCGGCAACCAGCCGGACTGCGGCCGAAGCTTCTCCTGGCCGACATAATGCGCCCAGCCACCGCCGGACTGGCCGACGCAGCCGCACATCGCCAGCATGTTGATCACACCGCGATAGTTCATGTCGGCGTGGTACCAGTGGTTCATCGCTGCGCCGATGATGATCATCGAGCGGCCATTGGTCTTCTCGGCGTTGGTCGCGAACTCGCGCGCCACCTGGATGATCTTGTCGCGCGAGACGCCGGTGATCTTCTCCGCCCAGGCCGGCGTGTAGGGCACGTCGTCGTCGAGCGAACGAGCGACGTTGGGCCCGCCCAGCCCTGCGTCGACGCCATAGTTGGCGACGAACAGGTCGTGGACAGAGGCGACGAACGCGTCGCCGTCGACCAGCTTCAGCGACTTCACCGGCACCCGCCGCTTGAGCACGCCTTCATGATCGGTCGAGGCGAAGTGCTCGTGCTTGATGTTGCCAAAGTATGGGAATCCCACGTCCACCGCCTCATCCCGCACGTCGGCTAGCGACAGCCGGAGGGTCACGTCTCTGCCCGTGGATTCCTTGTTCTCCAGGTTCCACTTGCCGCTCTCGCCCCACCGGAAGCCGATGGACCCGCGTGGCGCCACGACATCGCCTGTCGTTTCATCGAAGGCGACTGTCTTCCATTCGGGATTGTTGGACTCCCCCAGAGACGCGTCAAAGTCGGAGGCGCGCACGAAGCGATCGGGAACATACATGCCGTCGCGCTTGGCAAGCTTCACCAGCATCGGCATGTCGGTGTACTGACGGACATAGTCGCGGAAGTACTTGACCGGCCGGTCGACGTGATACTCCTTCAGGATCACGTGCCCCATCGCCATGGCCAGCGCCGAGTCGGTGCCTTGCTTCACCGACAGCCAGATGTCGCCGAACTTCGATGCCTCAGAATAGTCGGGACAGATCACGGCGCTCTTCATGCCGCGGTAGCGAGCCTCGGTGTAGAAGTGGGCGTCGGGTGTGCGCGTCTGCGGCACATTCGAACCCCAGAGGATGACGAAGCCCGCGTTGTACCAGTCGGCCGACTCGGGCACGTCGGTCTGCTCGCCCCAGGTCTGCGGCGAGGCCGGCGGCAGGTCGCAATACCAGTCATAGAAGGACATGCAGACGCCGCCGATCAGCGACAGGTAGCGCGAGCCCGCGGCGTAGGAGACCATCGACATGGCCGGAATCGGCGAGAAGCCGAAGATCCTGTCGGGTCCATGCGCCTTGGCTGTGTAGGCGTTGGCCGCGGCGACGATCTCGGTCGCTTCGTCCCAGCCGACGCGCACGAAGCCGCCATGCCCGCGCTTGCTGGTGTAGGCCCGACGCTTCTCGGGATTCTCGACGATCGATGCCCATGCCGCGACCGGTGACAGGGTGGCGCGCGCCTCGCGCCACAGCCGCAGCAGGCGCGAGCGGGCCAGCGGATACTTCACGCGATTGCCGGAATAGAGGTACCAGCTGTAGCTGGCGCCGCGCGAGCAGCCGCGCGGTTCGTGGTTTGGCAGCTCGGGGCGGGTGCGCGGATAGTCGGTCTGCTGCGTCTCCCAGGTGACGATTCCGCCCTTGACATAGATCTTCCACGAGCACGAACCCGTACAGTTGGCGCCGTGGGTCGAGCGCACGATCTTGTCGTGCTGCCAGCGCTTGCGGTAGGCATCTTCCCACCCACGGCTCTCTTCGGTGGTGATACCGTGGCCGTCGGCGAACGGCTCCCTGACCTTCTTGAAGAACGTCAGGCGATCGAGGAAATGCGACATTATCCGTATCCTTCAGCGGGCAGGTTTCGGGGAGGGGGCGGGCATCGCGGCGCCCCCGCGCTCGACGTCGAAGAGCAGGCCGCCCCGGCGGGTGTAGAAGAACCAGGTGGCGAAGATGCAGGTCACGTAGAAAGCCAGGAAGCCGTAGAGAGCGCCCGACGCCCCGCCGGTCATCGCAATCGACGAGCCGAAGCTCTTGGGAATGAAGAAGGCGCCGTAGGCGGCAATCGCCGATGTGAAGCCGATGATGGCGGCCGACTCCTTGTCGGACTGGACGCGGCGGCTATCGGCGGACGCAGTCGGCATCAGCCGGTCCATGTCCTTGCGCATGATCGCCGGGATCATCTGGAAGGTCGACGCATTGCCGACGCCGCTCGCGAAGAAGAGCAGCAGGAACATGGCGAAGAACCCGGCGAAGTTCTTCTCGCCGAGGAAGTGCACGACCCCCAGCGCGCCCAGCGCCATGACCACGAACACCCAGAAGGTGACGCGCCCGCCGCCCCAGCGATCGGCGACCCAGCCGGTCAAGGAGCGCGACAATGCACCGACGAGTGGACCGAGGAAGGCATACTGAAGGGCGTTGATCTCGGGAAACTGCGTCTTCGCGAGCAACGGGAATCCCGCCGAGTAGCCGATGAAGGACCCGAAGGTCCCGGTGTAGAGCCAGCACATGATCCAGTTGTGCCGGCGCCGGAAGATCACGGACTGCTCGGAGAAGGAGGCCCGCGCCGAGGCGATGTCGTTCATTCCGAACCACGCGGCGAAGGCAGAGGCGACAATGAACGGCACCCAGACGAAGCCCGCATTCTGCAGCCACAACTCGGTGGCAGCGCCGCCGTCCGTCGTCACCTGGGGAGCGCCTCCGAGCCAGCCGAAGACGCCGGTCGTGATGATGACCGGGACGACGAACTGAACGACGCTGACGCCGAGATTGCCCAGGCCGGCATTGAGCGCGAGGGCGTTCCCCTTCTCGGCCTTGGGAAAGAAGAACGAGATGTTCGACATCGACGAAGCGAAGTTGCCGCCGCCGAAGCCGCAGAGCAGCGCCAACGCCAGGAAGATCCAGTAGGGAGTAGCGGGATTCTGGACGGCATATCCGATGCCCACCGCCGGGATCAGCAGCGACCAGGTTGCGAGCGTTGTCCACAGGCGCCCCCCGAAGATCGGCACGACGAAGGAATAGAAGATGCGAAGCGTCGCGCCGGAAACCCCGGGAAGCGCCGCCAGCCAGAAGAGTTGATCGGTGGTGTAGCGGAATCCGATCGTCGGAAGCTTGGCCACGACGACCGACCACACCATCCACACGGCGAACGAAAGCAGCAGGGACGGGACCGAGATGGCGAGATTGCGCCGCGCGATCTTCCGCCCCGTCTCGTTCCAGAATGCCGGGTCCTCCGGCCGCCAGTCCTGCAGTGTCTTGCCGGACAGTCTGCCGACATGCTCGGGCCCGTGGATTTCCTGCATCTCGGGCAGCTCGGGCAGTCTGTCGAGCGCCTCTCCGACCGCCTGCCGCTCCATGGCGCGGATCGCGAAATGCATCCAGGCAAGCGAGCCGGCGGCGACCAGGAACAACAGCATGAAGCAGCTGGTCCACACGCCGGTCAGGTCGTTCATCACGCCAAAGAGGATCGGCAGGATGAACCCGCCGAGGCCGCCGACCAGCCCGACCACGCCGCCGACCGCACCGACATGGTTGGGGTAATAGACCGGGATGTGCTTGTAGACGGCGGCCTTGCCCAGGCTCATGAAGAAGCCGAGCACGAATATCGAGACCGTGAAGGGCAGCAGCCCCATCTCCATGGTGAAGGAGATCGGACCCTGAATGCCTTTCACGATGTACTCGGTCGGCGGATAGGCGAGAACGAAGCAGGCCGCGACCGACACGCCGAACGTCCAGTACATGACGCGCCGCGCGCCATGCTTGTCGCTCAGCACGCCGCCGTAGATCCGGAACAGGCTTGCCGGCACCGAATAGGCTGCGGCGATCATGCCGGCGGTGGTGATGCTGAGGCCATAGACACCCATCAGGTAGCGCGGCAGCCACAGTGCCAGGGCAACGTACCCGCCGAAGACGAAGAAGTAGTAGAGCGAGAAGCGCCAAACCTGCAGGTTCCTGAGGGGGGCGAGCATCGCCGCCATCGGCTCGGGCTTGGCGCCGTTCCTGCGCCGCTCCTCGAGTTGGGGGTCGTCCTTGGTGGTGAACCAGAACAGGATCGCCATGACGACGAGGGCGGCCGCCCAGATGTCAGCGACCGTCTTCCAGCCGTAGGCCACCATTATGAACGGCGCGACGAACTTGGTCACCGAGGCTCCGACATTGCCTGCGCCGAAGATGCCGAGAGCCGTCCCCTGCCGCTCCTTGTCGTACCAGCGCGAGACATAGGCGACGCCGACCGCGAAGGAGCCGCCGGCGATGCCGACGCCCAGCGCCGCCAGGAGAAAGGTCTGAAAGTCGTAGGCGAAGGTGAGAAGCCAGGTGGCAACCGCGGCGGCTAGCATGACGATGGTGAAGACGAGGCGGCCGCCATACTGGTCGGTCCATACCCCGAGCAGCAGCCGGATCAACGCCCCCGTCAGGATCGGCGTGCCGACCAGCAGCCCGAACTGCGTGTCGTTGAGGTCCAGATCCTTCTTTATCTGGACACCGATGATCGAAAAGATCGTCCAGACGGCGAAGCACACCGTAAAGGCAATGGTGCTCATGCCGAGGGCGGCGCCTCGCCCTTCTGGAGAGGCCTGTTGGACACTCGCCCGTCGCTGCATTGATGCTCCCCTGCGCGTCGCACATCGACAGCGCGGACGAAAGGTCGGAGCAGGGCGCAGCGGACTGCTTGATTTGAATCAAGCCAGAGGCCAGCATCGATTCTTTTGGGCTGTTTTTTATCTTTTGCGAATGTTTGACGATAACATTTGGTAACACTCAGGCTGGTGTCTGGTTGCGCCAGATCAACGACGCTCGCTGTTTCGCGGCGCGACAATGTCGCGCGCAGGAGGCACAACCACGTCATGCGTACAACCGACTTGCCACTGATTCGTCGCTCGAGATTGTTCGCTCAGGTGGGAGAGGTCGATCTCGCGGCGATGTTGACCACCTGCTTCGCCCAGACGCTTCCCGCCGGCGCGGTACTCTGTCACCAGGGCGAGAAGGCTGAGTTTCTGCATATCGTTCTGTCCGGTCGTGTCGGCTTGTTCGGCTCGGCTGGCCATGACGAGGCGTTGGTGGAATTCTTCGGGGCGGGCGACGCCTTCATCGTGCCTGCGGTGGTGCTCGATGCGCCTTACCTGTTGACCGCACGAATTCTAGAAGAGGGGCGCATCCTGATGTGGCCCGCTGCGGCGTTCCGCGCCCAGTTGCGGGCCACGGGCACCTTGGCCTACGGAGCGGTACTGCTACTGTCAGGCTACTGGCGTACCCTCATAGGGCAGATCAAAGATCTGAAGCTACTTTCCGCAATAGAGCGGCTTTCGGCTTTCCTCCTCGCTTTGGCGCCACGCGAGACCGGCCCCGTCACGGTAACGCTGCCGGGAGGCCGGCGCCTCGTCGCCGGCCGGCTTGGCATCACGCCACAGAGCCTGTCGCGCGCCTTCGCTGCGCTACGTCCTCTCGGCATCAGCGGTGCAGGCCGCCAGGTGACGATCGTCGATCCGGCACGCCTACGCGAATTCGCCGGCGCCCGCTCCTTGAAGAGCCCGGATAGAGGGGCCTGACATTGGATGCGTTTGAGAAGGACCGACCATGGCTGCGATTCCCCGACTGAAGCCCTACACCGGCCCCGCTTTGCTATCCTACGGCTTCCGCCCCTTCTTCTTCCTGGGGTCGATCTGGGCAGGCATCGAAGTACTGGCCTGGATGCCGATGTTCTACGGCGAGCTGTCGCTGGCGACGGCCTTCTCGCCGCGCGACTGGCATGTCCACGAGCTGCTGTTCGGCTATGTACCCGCCATCGTCGCGGGCTTCCTGCTGACGGCCATCCCCAATTGGACCGGGCGGCTGCCGCTGCAGGGGCTGCCGCTGGCTGGATTGGTGCTGGCCTGGCTTGCAGGCCGCTACGCCGTCGCCGTGTCCGCCAGTATCGGCTGGCTCGGTACGACCGTCGTAGACTGCGCTTTCCTGGTCCTCATGGCGGCCGCCGTGGCACGCGAGATTGTGGCCGGCAAGAATTGGAAAAATCTCAAGATGGTTGCACTTCTCTCCTTGCTCGCAGCCGGGAACCTGGGCTTCCATCTTGAGGCGCATTTCGAGGGCATCGCGCTCTATTCATCCCGCCTCGGCATCGCGGTCGTGCTTATCCTGATCATGGTGGTCGGCGGCCGCATCATCCCCAGCTTCACGCGCAATTGGCTCATGCGGCGCGAACCCGGCCGCCTGCCGGTCCCCTTCGGACGCTTCGATGTCGCCTGCATCACCCTAACCGGTGCAGCGCTCGTACTATGGGTCGTCATGCCCGAAGAGGCGCCAACCGGCGTGGCCTTAGTCGCCGCTGCCGCTCTCAATCTCGTCCGGCTCTGCCGCTGGGCAGGTGACCGCTGTTTTTCCGACAGGCTCGTTCTGGTACTGCATGTTGGCTACGCGTTCGTTCCGCTGGGTTTCCTGCTTGCAGGACTGTCCGCTTTCGGCCTTACGGCGCCAAGTGCCGGCGTTCATGCCTGGACGGCCGGCGCCTTCGGCATCATGACGCTTGCTGTCATGAGCCGCGCGAGCCTTGGCCACACCGGCCGCGCGCTCCTCGCTTCGCCCGGCCTACAGGCCGTCTATGCGATGGCATTCGCGGCGGCGCTCGCCCGCATCTGTGCCGCACTGCATCCGGAATGGAGCGAGGCCCTGCTGACAGTTGCGGCCCTCGCCTGGTCCGCAGCATTTCTGGGCTTCGCCTTCCTCTACGCGCCGATCCTATGTTTGAAGCCATCCAAGGCGGTTCGTACGCCAGCTTGACCGGGCGAATCACCCTGAGCACCATCGGCAATGCAGGAAAGGTAGAGGGTCTGTAGGTCGGTCAGTTCGCCTTGAACTTCCTCGACCAGCCAGGGACGGCCCCGCAGCTCGACAAAACTTCCGGGTTCGAATGTTGCCTGCAAGGATCCTCGACCCCACTCGCTCATTCAGATCAGGCCACCTTGTGGGGCTCTGCGTCCGTCGTCTTCTTACTCGATCAACGCAGTTCCACCCTGCTGCCACGACGAAGGGCTTCGCCGACTCTGCAGTAGGCGAATAGCCGCGGAAAGTCAGCTTCTCACGTGACGAGCAGCATCTCGGACAGCCCATCCAGCTCGTTCTTTGCCGCTCGCCAGTCCGGCATGTGGCGGTCGAGGAGTGCGTAGAAGCGGGGGCTGTGGTTGTGCTCGGCCAGGTGGCAGAGTTCGTGGAGGAGTACGTATCCCACACAATGGGCCGGCGCCTTAATGAGAGCGGGGTTGAGGATGACGGCACCCTTCGGTGAGCAGCTTCCCCAGTAGCGCTTCATGGTGAGCAGCTTGATCGGAGGTACGGCGTCGACCCAGGGCAGGCCGGCGGCCATGCGGGCCATGCGCGAAGCAAAATAGGCCAACGCACGCTCGCGATACCACCGCTGGAGAGCCAGGCGGACATCGGTCGCGTCGCCTCTGGGCGCGGTCACTTCTAGTCGGCCGGCGACGAGGCGCAGGGAGCGCGGGGCGGCGGGATTCCTAGTGATCTTCAGCTTGTAGCGGCGGCCGAGATAGAAGTGGGTTTCGCCGCCGCAGTAGTCCCGCGCCAGGGCGTGGCGGCGGTAGCCCTCGAAGCGGTCGATATGGTCCATGATCCAGCGGGCGCGCTTCTGGACGCCGGCGCAAATCCTTGTCTCCGGCGTGCCGACCGGGGCCTCGACCGTGAAAGCCCCACCGGGCTCCACATGGATGCGGAGTTTGGCCGTCAGGCGCGCGTTTTCGTGGACTTCGTATTCGGCGGTGCGACCGCCGTAGCGGAGCGTTAGGCGCATCAGGCGTCCCGCGACAGTCCCACCCGTGTAACCTCGACCACCTGGTCGGTGATCGAACGGGCGAGGTCCAGACCGGTGAGCGTGAACAGAAGCGGCAGGATCGCCTTGCGGATCGCGGCCTCGACGTTGGCGGGATTGAGCGAGTTCTCCGCCACCGCCGTCTGCACCATGCGGTCCATGTCCAGCGCCGCGGCGGCGAAGCGGTCGGCGCCCGGGCCGAGGGCAAGGCCATCGCCGACGGCCAGGCGGATGATGCCGAAATAGGCTGTGGCGTGGCGCTTGCCGTTCAGGGCGGCGGGCGTGCCGTCGACTTTCCGCCCGGCAACCTGCTCCTCGATGTCCTTGAAGATCGCGTACTGTTTCAAGGGGCGATCGAACAGTGCCGAGGCCTCTGCAATGGCGGCCTTCAGGAGCTCGGAGAAATGCCGCTGGGCGTACGGATCGTCGATCAGCTCCTGTTCGATGGTTCGGGTCAGGCGCGTGCGGATGATGTCGGTCTCGTTGCGCGTCTTCTCCTCGCTCCATTCCTCGGGCGCCTGCCTGGCCAGCCCGTCGACGACGAGCAGGTTGCCATCCGAGACCACGTCCTCGCCGATGACATAGCGGTCGACGATCTTGCGGATCTGGTTCTCGTAGGCATTGAAGTCGACAGTCTCGTGCGCATCCTGCCGGGCCATGCGGCGCAGGTTCGAAAAGAACTTCAGGTCGCGCTTGTAGGCGGCGATCTGCGCCTCCGGAAAGGCTCCGTCCTCGAAGAACGAACGGGTTGCCAGCGCCGTGCGCAGCGTCATGCCGAACGCCGTCAGCGCCTCGTAGAAATCCTCGCGCACCTTCTGGTGGACGTCGGTCGGGACGCCCGCCTCGTCCTCCGCATGGCGGGGAACCAGCACCTGGCGGTACTGCTCGATGTCGCTGCGATTGCGGACGCCGGCGAAGATCGCCCACAGCGCTTCGTGCAGCGCCGGCAGCTTCTTGTATTCGGTGCTGACGTTGGCATAGAGCCTGTCGATGTCGTCGATGTCGAAGCCGCCCTGGGTCTGGTCGGCGAGGTTCTGGTACTCGGTCAGGGCCGAGTCCAGTTCGGCCAGGATTCCGCGATAGTCGATCAGCAGGCCGAACTTCTTCTGCTCGTGCAGCCGGTTCACCCGGGCGATGGCCTGGATCAAATTGTGCTGTTTCAGCGGCTTGTCGATGTAGAGCACGGCGTTGCGCGGCTCGTCGAACCCGGTCAGCAGCTTGTCGACCACGATCAGCAGGTCGGGCCGGCCTTCGGTGGAGAAATCGTCGACGACCGCCTTCTCATAAGCCTCCGGATCGCCGGTGACGTTGTCCTTCCACCATTGCAGGACCTCGGGCAGCTCGGACTCGTCCACCTCCTCGTGCCCCTCGCGGGTGTCGGGCGCGGAGAAGACGACGGCGCTGTTGACGAGGCCCGTGGCGTCCAGAGCCTTCTTGTAGCGGATGGCCGAGAGCTTGCTGTCGGTGGCGATCTGACCTTTGAGGCCGAGGTCCAGGTCCTTGAAGTTGGTCTTGAAATGGACGGCGATATCCCAGGCGATCAGATCGATGCGGTTGGCGGAGCCATAGACCGGCCCCTTCTTGCCGAACCTGGCCTTCAGGTCGCTCTGCTGCTGCGCGGAAAGGCCCAGCGTGATCTTCTCGAACCAGTTGTCGATGGCCGCGTCGTTGACGTCGAGCACCGGCCGGCGCTCTTCGTAGAGCAGGGGCGTCACCGTGCCGTCGCCGACCGCATCGCGCATGGTGTAGGCGTGGATGATCCGGCCGAATTTGCCCGCGGTCTTGTCGTCCTTCAGCAGCGGCGTGCCGGTGAAGGCGATGTAGCTCGCCCGGGGCAGGGCCTGGCGCATCCGCTCGTGGTTCTCGCCGCCCTGGCTGCGATGGCCTTCGTCGACCAGGACGATCATGTCGGCGCTATCGTTGCGGCACTCGGGCAGCTTCGAGGCACTGGCGAACTTGTTGATGATGGTGAAGACGATCCGCTCGGTGCCCTTGCCGATGCGCCGGGCCAGGTCGCGCCCGGACGAAGTCTTGGCTCTGGCGCCTTCCTTGTCCGCCAGGCCCGAGCCGAAGGCGCCGCCGGTCAGGAAGGTGCCGGCCAGCTGCTTTTCCAGGTCGCGGCGGTCGGTCACCACCACCACGCGGCAGCTCTTCAGCGCCTCGTCGAGCAGCAGCGCCTTGCAGAGCAGCACCATGGTGAAGCTCTTGCCCGAGCCGGTGGTGTGCCAGATCACCCCGCCCTCGCGTCCGCCGTCGGGCCGCAGCGTGCGCACCCGCTCGAGCAGGGCCTTGATGCCGAAATA
>NZ_JBQVQG010000006.1:77475-267520 GCF_052439685.1 Reyranella sp. | reverse complement strand
CGATAAACCCCGCGCTGTTCTAAAAATATCAGCCCGCGCCCGGGGCGGGGCGCGCCCCCAGCGCATGAGTGCGATCGTCGATATCATCGTGCCGGTGTTCGGCATGGTGCTGGTCGGCTGGATGATCGGCCGAAGCAAGCTCCTCAGTCCCGAGGGCTTGCGCGGTTTCACCGCCGTGACCTTCTACGTGCTGTTTCCCGCGCTGCTCTTCCGCTCCATGGCCAAGGTGCGGCTGGAGACGCTTGAGCCGCAGGTGCTGCTCGCCTTCTTCAGCGGCGTGATGGTCCTCTACGGCATGCTCATGGTGCTCGGCCGCATGCAGGGGCTGCGGCTGGGCGACCGGGCCATGTTCGCGCTGAGCGGCTCCTTCTCGAACGGGGTCGGCATCGGCATCCCGTTCGTCAGTTATGGCTTCGGCGAGCAGGGGTTGGTGCCGCTGCTGATGATCATCAGCGTGCATTCGCTGATCCTCCTCACCTTCACCTGCTTCCTGATGGAGATGGACGGCGCGGGCGGGCGGCAGGGCAATGTGCTGAAGCGGCTCGGTGGCGCTGCATTGTCGATGCTCAAGCACCCGGTGATCCCGGCGATCTTCGCGGGCCTGCTGTGGGGGGAGATCACCACCCATGTTCCCGGTATCGCCACACCGGCGGTGATCGACCGCATCCTGCAGGCCCTTGCAGCGGCGGCGCCGCCCTGCGGCCTGATCATGGTCGGCGCCTCGCTCGCCCATGTAGGCCTCAAGGGCCATTGGCAGTCGGCGGCGGTGGCTTCGACCTTCAAGCTCGCGGTCCTGCCGGTGCTGGTCTGGACGATCGGCCGCTATGTTTTCCCGCTCGATCCGCTGTGGCTCACTGTGGCGACGCTGAACGCTGCCCTTCCGGCCGGCGCCAACGTCTATCTGATCGCCCAGATGTACGGCGTGGGCGTCGCGCGTGCGACCAATGCCGTGGTGATCTCGACCGCCGCCAGCGTCTTCACCCTGTCGATCGCCCTGCTGTTGCTCGGGGTGCAGGCGCGATAAGCTCGGGGCCGGAGGACAGCCCATGACGTACGAGACGGTTCAGGTGCGCGAACTCGAGGGCGGCTGCGGCGCCGAGGTGCTGGGGCTCGATCTCAAGTCGATGAGCAATCGCCAGTGGGACGAGGTGCAACGCGCCTTCGTCGAGCACGGCGTGATCTTCTTCCGCGACCAGGCGTTGACGCCCGAGCAGCACATCGAATTCGCGCAGCGCTGGGGCCAGATCGACATCAACCGCTACTTCAACCCGGTCGCCGGTTACCCGATGATCGCCGAGGTGCGCAAGGAGCCGCAACAGCAGAAGAACATCGGCGAGCGCTGGCACACCGATCATACCTACGACCAGATCCCCGCCATGGGCTCGATCCTGGTGGCGCGCGAGCTGCCATCGAAAGGGGGCGACACGCTGTTCTCCAACGTCTATCGCGCATTCGAGACGCTGTCCGAGGGTCTGAAGAAGACACTTCGCGGACTGAACGCCGTGCACTCCTCGGCGCATCGGTTCGGCGCGGCGGCGCGCAAGGCGAGCGGCAGCGATCACGTGTTCCACAATGCCGACCAGGTCGGCGACGTGCTGCATCCGGTGGTGATCCGCCATCCGCTGAGCGGCCGCGAGGCGCTCTACGTCAATCCGGACTTCACGCTGCATTTCGAGGGCTGGAGCGTCGAGGACAGCAACCCGCTGCTCGACTATCTCTATGCGCATGTCACGCGGGGCGATTTCACCAGCCGCTTCCAGTGGCGCGACGGCTCGATCGCCTTCTGGGACAACCGCGCCACCTGGCACAGCGCCCAGAACGACTATCAGGGCGAGCGGCGCCTGATGCACCGCATCACCGTCGCCGGCTGCGCGTTGCAGGCGGCGACGGCTTAACCGGTCTGGGAGTCTACTGCTTCAGCCGGATCGTCATGGCAGCGACGCCGGTCGCCAGGTTGTAGCCGGCGTCCTTCACGACGCCCGAGGCCAGCATGCCGATCTCGGCGTTGGGGCCGCCATAGATCCAGTTGCCGCCGGCCTGGTTGCCGGCCGCGACAGTGCCCTGCTCGCCGACATAGGTGCCGCTCAGCTGGGTGGCGCCGCGGTCCGAGCCCAACGAGTAGACGCGCCAGATCGTGTGCACGGCCTTGGTGTAGCCGATGTCGATGCCGACCTTGTCGATCGTGCCGGTGTACTGCGCCGTCGAGACGCCGTCCTTGCCGAGGAACACGCAGTCGAGCGGCTTGGCCGAGCCCAGGATATAGCCCGTGCTGCCGCCGACATTGCAGGTCAGCGAGCCGATGTAGATACGCGAATTGGCATTGGTCGTGTTGAGCTGCTGCGCGCTCGACTGCTGCAGGCTGCAGGCGCCGGTCGACAGGGCGAGGGCGGCCAGGGCGGCCGTCATGACGACGTTCTTCATAGACACTCCTGTTGGGGAGGGCGGCCCGCAGGCGCGCCCGTCCGGGAGACAGCCACTACCACGACTCAAGGCCTGGCGCCCGTCATCACCGCTTCCTGGTCCTCAGGCGCGTAGAAGAAGTCGCCGGGCCTGAAATCGTGGCCGAGGTCGCCCAGGAGGCGGCGCTGGCGCGGCGTGCAGCGGTCGAGCACCGCTGCATAGGCGCCGCTGAAGTCGTAGGCGCGGATGAACATCTGGCAGTAGTTGTAGAGCAGGGTCTTGCGCGCCTTGCCGGAATGGTTGGGCGAGGGCCCGTGCCACAGGGCGTGCGGGAAGACATAGGCGTCGCCCGCCTTGCCGAGCAGCGGCACCGCGCCCGGCATGCCGGGGTGGGGGATGCGCTCGGCGCGCTCCGGGAAGCTGCGCAGATGGCTGCCCGGGAACACGGTGAAGTTGCCGCTGTCCGGGCCGGTCACGTCGGTCAGCAGGTACATGACCTTCACCGCCAGCGGCCGGCTGGTCTCGCTGACGCGGATCGATTTCTGGGCCTGCCCGCCGTCGGTGTGGGTGTAACCCGGAAAGGTGTCGGTCGAGGCCCGCACGATCGCCTGGCTCATCGAGAACTGGATGTAGGGGCCCATGAGGTCGAGGATCAGATCGAAGATCGCCGGCCGGTCGATCAGGTCGATGAAGGCCTGGTGGTAGGGCAGCAGGTCGCGCCTATCCATGAACGCGTCCTTGTTCTGGTCGGGCAGCTTCCACGCATAATGGCCGCGCGGCAGCGTGCCCGGCGCGGGTTCGTAACCCGGCTCGGGGCGCACTTTGTCGTCGAGTAGCCTGGAAAAGAAATCGACCTCGGCGGACGACAGCGCGCCCTCGATCTGCAGGTAGCCGTCGACGGCCCACTGCTCTCTTTGTGCCTCGGTGAGCGTGCGCGTGGTGTTGGCCAGCATGCGTTCCTCCCTGGAAGCCTGCTGCCAGCCTAGCGCGGTCCGCCGCCCGTGTCGGCGGCGGCCTCTCGCATGGCGGCCGGGCGAGGTCCGCCCGGAAAGCCCTATCGCGCGTCGCGCTTCGCCTGGGCGCGCGCGACCTGCTTGCGCACGCTGCCGCGCACCGATCCCGGCACGTGGTTCTCCACGAGGACGCGACCCTTGCCGCGAACCGCCTTGGCGGGGCCCTTGGCCTTCGCCGGCGTCTTGGCCGTCTTGGCCTTCTGCTTCAGCGCCAGCGCCTTCTTCGCGCTGGCGACCAGGTCGGCCTTCGCCTTGATCTCGCCGCGGCGCGCGGTCTCGGTGTCGAGACGGGTGAGCGCCGCCGACAGTATCTCGAGCTTGAGCTTCGATCCGTCATCGGCTTTCGCCGGCGTCGCACCGCGCGGCCGGGCTTTGCCACGCAGCTCGCGGCGCTGGCGCTCCGCCACCGTCTTCGCGCGGTCGCGCTTCGTGCGCAGGCGCTTCACCAACCGGCTGAGTTCGGAATCGGTCAGCGACCGTGCGGCGCGGATGCCGGACATCGCCACCAGCTCGCGCTCGCTCTCGGTGAGGGCGCGCAGTTCCTGCTTCTTCGTGATTGCCATAGTCGGTCTCCTTGAAGGGGAGTTCCTCCTTGCCAATCAATTTCGCGCTCGTCTACCTCAGCGCCTGCCAAAGCAGCGCGACACCGGACACGGCCATCACGATGTCGAGCATGTACTGGAAGGCGGCAACGCTCAGCCGTTCGACGATCAGGCGCGAGAGATAGGTGCCGGCCATCACCGAGGAGCCGGTGATCAACCCTTTGACGACTATATCGGTGGGCAGCGCGCCGAACGCCTGGAAGGTGACGGCCTTGCTGATGTAGAGCGCGAGCGAACCCGCGGCTTCGGTGGCGATGAAGGCGCCTTTGACGAGTCCGTGTGCGGCGAAGGCCGGCACGCTGAGTGGTCCGGTCGAGACCACGATGCCGGTCAGGAAACCGATCACGATGCCGGCCGCGAACATGCCGCCATACCCCAGCACGATGTTGCGCCGGGCGAGCCAGCGCCGGCCCGGGATCATGGCGAGGAAGAAGATGCCGAGCGCCGTCTCGACCGTGTTCTCCGGCAGCGCCAGCAGGGTGCGGGCGCCCAGCGCCGCGGCCGGAATGCCGCCCAGAGCGTAGGCCGCAGAGGCGCGCCAGTCGATGCGGCGCCACCAGGCGGTGATTTTGGCGAAGTTCGACATCAGCGCGACGACCGCCATTATCGGCACCGCCTCGCGCGGCCCGAAGACCATGACCAGCACCGGCAGCAGGATGACGGTCGCGCCGGTCCCGACGATACCGCTCACCGTCCCGGCGATGAATCCGACGAACAGGACGAGGGCATAGCTCAGCATCGTGTCTCCGACCTCGCCCGCACAGGGGAAGAGGTGCGCGCTCTTAGCGGGATTCTCCGCGGCACGCGATGTCTCTTGCCGCGCGTGTCCGGCGGGGCTTATAAGGCGACTTGCGAATAATTCGCAACTGGAGTGCGCAGCTTGGGTGGCGAGCCGACGGCCTTGGCATTGTACGCGGCGCATCGACATGCGCTGACGAGCTATGCGAGCGGCATCGTCGGCGATCATGCGCGTGCCGAGGATGTCGTCCAGGAGGCATGGCTGCGGTTCGTCTCGGCCATGGCCAAGGGCCCGCTGGAGGAGCCGGTCGGCTATCTCTATCGCATCGTGCGCAACCTCTCGGTCGATTGCCGCCGCCGCATGGCGCGGGAGCGCGTGGTTGGCAGCGAGAGCCTGTCCGAGGCGGAATCGCTGGCCGACGGCCTGGCATCGCCCGAGATGCAGGCTTCGGCGCGCCAGGATATCCGCCGGCTGATCGAGGCGATGGAGGAACTGCCCGAGCGGACCCGCATCGCCCTCGAGATGCGACGTATCGAGGGCTGCAAGCTCAAGGAAATAGCGGCCCGCCTGGGCGTGTCGGTCCCGGTTGCCTACCAGATCGTGGCCGAGGGGTTGGCGCATTGTCACCGCCGGCTGAAGGCAGACCGGTAGGCTGAAATCTTTCCAAAAATTTTCGACCGCCGCAGCGTCTAGTGTGACGTGGGCGTGCGGATGCCCTGAAATCGGTGGCCCCTCTGGCCAAGGACGGACATGTCGATCGACAAGGACGAGCAGGATGCGTCGGTCGCGGCGGCCCACTGGCTGCTCGCGTTGGAGGAAGAGCCGGACGATGTCGACCTGCGCCGGCGCTTCGAGACGTGGCTCGCCGAGCGTCCCGAGAATGCGGCCGCCTGGGCTGGCGTGTCCGATGTCTACGACGCGATCGGGGCGCCGGCCTATGTCGAACATCGCGCGGCCCGCGAGTCCCGGCCGGGCGCCGTTGCGTCCGTCACACGGCTGGATGGCGTCCGGGCGCGACGTCGGCGCTTCCTGCTCCCGGCCGCGGCGCTGGCGCTCGCGGCCTGCCTCGCGCTGGTGACCTTGCCCGGTCTCCACCTGCAGTGGCAGGCCGACCACGTGACCTCCGTTGCCGAAAGCCGGTCGGTCGTGCTCGACGACGGGTCTTCGGTCCGCCTGGCACCCGGCAGTGCCATTGAGGTGCTGGGCGCTGGCAGCCGTGGCGTGCGGCTGCTGCGGGGAGAAGCGCTGTTCGAGGTCGTACCCGACAGCGCGCGCCCGTTCCGTGTCGAGGCCGGTGGCGTCGAGACGACCGTGCTCGGCACGGTGTTCGACGTACGGCTGCTGGCAGCCGGGGCGTTCGTCGCGGTGCGCCAGGGCGAGGTGCGCGTCGATCGAGCGGCCGCGCCCCCTGTCTCCGAGCGCTTGAAGGCCGGTGATTGGGCGAGGGTCGAGCGGGGCGCCGACGTTGCGCGCGGGACCGTGCCGCCCACCGAAGTCGCGGCGTGGCAGAGAGGGCAGATCGTCGCCCGCGATCGCGCGATCGCGGACATCGTCGACGAAGTGGGCCGCTCGTTCCAAGGCGTCGTGCTGGTCACCGACGGCGCGCTGGCACGGCAGCGCGTGACGGGCGTCTACAATCTCGACGATCCGGTCGCGGCCCTGCGGGCCGCCGCCGGCGTCCATGGCGGCGTCGTCCGCCAGGTGTCTCCCTGGCTGATCGTCGTCTCCGCGAACTGACCTGCGCGAACTTTCTCCAAAAACTTTGCCGGCGCCGGACGTTGATTGACCACGCGCCGATCTGAGACGCCGCCGCAGACCCGGTCGCCGCGCCATGTCGTTGGGAGAGAGTACGATGGCGGTTGTCGGGGGACGGGCCAGGCAGGCCCTGCAGGGCGTTGCATTGGCACTGGCGACGGTGACGGTTGTGGGCGGTGAGGCGTCTGCTCAATCCGAACCCGGTATCGGCATCGCCCAGGCGCAACAACGCAGCTTCGATATCCCGCCGCAGCCGCTTGCCGGCGCGCTCGCCGCGTTCGGCCAGCAGTCGGGCATGCAGGTCTCGATCAGCGCCGGTCTCGCCCAGGGTGTCTCCTCGCCGGGCGCAAGCGGTGCGCTGACGCCGGCGCAGGCGCTCGACCGGCTGCTGGCCGGCACGGGCATCACCTATCGCGTGACAGGCAATACCGCGATGTTGCAGCGCCTTGCCGATAGCGAATCCGGGGCGCTGCAACTCGACCCGGTCCAGGTACAGGGCGTGGCGGTGCCGCCGCAGGCCATCATCGACAACCTGCCGCTGCCATATGCCGGTGGACAGGTGGCGACCGGCGGCCAACTCGGGCTGCTCGGCAATCGCGACGTAATGGACACGCCGTTCAACCAGACGAGTTACACCGCGAAGAAGGCGCAGGACCAGCAGGCCAAGACGATCGTCGACATTCTGGCCGACGATCCTTCGGTGCGAAGTTCGCGCAGCAATTTCAATGTGGGTACCGAGGGACTGCGCATCAGGGGATTTGCCGTCGATCCCCTGGGCTGGTCCTATGGTGGACTGTACGGCGTGCTGCCGGGCTTTTCGCCGATGGCCGAGTTGGCGGAGCATGTCGAGGTCCTGAAAGGACCGAGCGTCATGCTGAACGGCGTGCCGCCAACCGGCGATATTGGCGGTACGGTCAACGTGGTTCCCAAGCGCGCGCCTGCGGCGCCGCTCACGGAGGCGACGGCGAACTACATCTCGGCCGGCCAGCTCGGCGGACATGTCGACTTCGCCCGCCGCTTCGGCGAGGACAAGCAGTTCGGCGTCCGCGCCAACGGGGTGTTCCGGGCAGGCCAGACGGAGCTGCAGTACAATTCCGAGCAAAGGGGCCTCGCGACGCTCGGCGTCGACTATCGCGGCGAGCGCGTCCGGCTTTCGGGCGACTTCGGATTCCAGTCGCAATACATGGCCGGAGCTTCTCCCTACCTCGGCCTCGCCGACGGCGTGGCCCTGCCGGGCGCACCGAGTGCGCGCACCAATCCGACGGCGCAGCCTTGGGGATATGTCGAGCGCAAGGACGTGTTCGGGGCGGCCCGCGCGGAAGCCGATCTCATCGAAAACGTCACGGCCTATGTCGCGGCCGGCGCCCGCGACACCCGCTTCAGGGGCATGTATTCCGTCCTGACGACGATCACGAATTTCGACGGAGACGCCACCGCCGCCGCGCCGTTCAACTTCACCGCCTATAAGTCGACCTTCACGGCAACCGCCGGCGTCCGCGCGGTGGTTGATACAGGTCCCATCAACCATCAGTTCGCCGTCTCCGCGACGACCTTTGCGCAGGAGGAAGGCCAGGACACGATCGTTCATGGGGCAGGCTTCACCACCAACATCTACAATCCCACGACGATCGCCCGACCGGATATCGCGACACCGGCGCCGCACAAGACCTCGACATCCCGTCTCACCAGCATCGGCATCGCCGATACCCTTTCCGGCGCCAACGGCCGCGTACAGCTCACCGTCGGTGGCCGTTTCCAGCGGGTCGAAGCAGCGAACTTCAATGTCGTGAGCGGCGCGCAGACGTCGAGCTACGATCAGAGCGCGTTCAGCCCCTCGGTGGCGCTGGTCGTCAAGCCGTTCTGGGAGAACGTCTCCTTCTATGCCAATTTCATCCAGGGCCTGCAGCAGGGCGCCGTGGTTCCGCAGCCTTTCGTGAATGCCGGCGAGATCTTCCCACCCTACCAGTCCACGCAATACGAAGCCGGCATCAAGGTCGACTGGGGCAAGCTCACCACGACCGCCAGCTTCTTTCAGATCTCGCAGCCGAGCATTCTCACCAACGTCGCGACCAACACGCAGTATCTGGGCGGCGAGCAGGTCAACCAGGGCTTCGAGCTGAACTTCTTCGGCGAAGTGACCGAGGGCTTCCGCGTGCTCGGCGGCGCGATGCTGCTCAACGCCGTGCTGACCAAGACGCAGGGCGGGCTGACCGACGGCTGGATCGCGCCATTCTCGCCAGGGGCGCAGTTCAACATCGGCGGCGAATGGGATCTGCCCTATGTGAGGGGACTCACGCTGACGGGGCGGGCGACCTACACCGGCTCCCAGTTCATCGATACGCTGTCGCCGCGCCGCAGCCTTCCCGAGTGGACCCGCCTCGATCTCGGCGCTCGCTACGCGTTCGAGAATCCGGGAGCCAAGGGCAAGCTGCTGGTCGTCAGGTTCAATGTCGAGAATGTGCTCGATTCCAATTATTGGGCCGGCGGCACGAACTCTTCCCTGATGTACCTCGGCGCGCCCCGCACCTTCAGGCTGGCGATGACGGCGGACTTCTGAGGCGAACTCTAAGGCCGCAGGACGACAGATCAGGATGCCACCCGAGAGTGAATCATCGCTCACTCGAAAAATTGGGCGCCCCGGCGGGAAAAACGTCCGTCCCAATCGTCTTATGTAGGGCAGTACGGGGAGCAGTCATTGCGGGCGCGTGCAAATTTGACGGAAAACTGACGTGGAGCCGACATTTCGCGCGTCCATGAACTGGCTCCATACTTGGGTGGGAGTCGCCCTGGGCGGGCTCCTGTTCGCCATCTTCTGGATGGGGACCCTCTCGGTCTTCGACCGGGAGATCGACCTGTGGATGAAGCCGAGCACGCGGGTGGAAGCGGTACAGGCCCTCTCGGTCGATGCGGTTGCCGGTGAGCTGAAGCCCCTCGTCGGCGACACGGTCCAGTGGTTCATGCGTTTTCCGACGGAACGGGAGCCGGCCGTGCGCATCGGTTACCGCGGGACGAGCGGACCCTTCATCCAGCGGGATCTCGATCCCGCGACCCTGAAAGTGCTGCCGGAGGGTGGCACACTGGCCGGGACGCGGTTCATTTTCCCGTTTCATTATAGTCTGAATGTCAGCCTCTGGTCGCTCGGCTACTGGATCGTCGGGATGGCGGCCATGGCAATGCTGGCGCTCTGCGTGTCGGGCGTCGTCATCCACCGCAAGATCTTCGCGGAATTCTTCACCTTCCGGGTCGACAAGAAGCCGAGGCGCCTCGTGCTCGATCTGCACAATGCCGCGGGCGTGCTCGGCCTGCCCTTTCATTTCATCATCTCACTGTCGGGCCTGATCATCTTCTTCTCGATCTACTTCCCGTCGACCACGGACCTCGCCTATGGCGGCGATCGGCGGAGCTTCAATCAGGAAGCGTTCGGGAATTTCAGTCGCCCGAAGGCCAACGCGCCGGCCGCAACCGCGGTCTCGCTCGATAGCCTGGTTCTCGAGGCTTCGCGTTTGTGGGACGGTGGACAGCCGTTCTTCGTCCGCGTGTGGCACCCTGGTAACGCAAACTCGTATGTCGAGATCCGCCGATCATACGACGACGCCGCGACCATGAATCTCGATCTCGTTTACTTCGACGCGGCCACGGGAGCGTTGCTGTACGAGTTCAAGGCGGCGCCGGTTCTGAGTGCGCAGCGATTCATCTCGGGGCTGCACTTCATCCAGTTCCGTCATTGGACGTTGCGCTGGGTCTATTTCGGTCTGGGCCTGCTGGGATGCCTGCTGATCGCGACAGGTTATCTCTTCTGGCTCGAATCGCGACGGACCAAGCACGAGCGGCTCGGGATGCGTGGCGTGCGCGTGGTCGAGGGAATCGTCGGCGGTTCGGTGACCGGCATCATCGTCGCCACGCTGGCCTTCTTCGTCGTCAACCGCCTGTTGCCCCTTGGGGCAGCATTCCTGGGGGAGGACCGGGCGGCGCTGGAGGTCTGGACCTTCTATATCGTCTGGCTGGCCACCTTTGCCCATGCCTGGCTGCGACCGGGCAAGGCATGGCTCGAACAGGGCAGTATGATCGCAGCCTTGGCCGTCGCCGCCGTCATCCTCAACTGGATCACGACCGGCCATCATCTCGCCACGAGCCTCGCGACGGCCCATCTGAGGGCCATCGCCGGCATGGACCTGCTGCTCCTGGCGGCCGCTGTGATCGCCGCATGGGCGGCATTGCGGCTTGCGAGGACGGCCAGACGGCGAGCGCCGACGATGCCGGGACCGTTGAAAGCCCTCTAGTACCCGATGTTCAGACGCAGCCGGCGCTCCGCCTGCTCGATCGAGACGCCGCGGCGCCTGGAATAGTCCTCGACCTGATGCGGGCGACGCCGAAATTCCGCCCGTCTGGATGGGCAAAGTAATAGCCCGAGAATGCCGGCGTTCTGGCCGGCGTTCGGCAGCCGGAACAGTTCGGGCTTCTGGCTGTGGTCGGGGCAGGCGGATAGCCCGGCGCGGCGCGGATGCCGCGATACTTCTCGCGCATCAACACCTCGTTGGAGAGCGCCTCTTCGGGCGCGGCGTAACCGTAGGAATCCACTACCGCGTCAATCGATCAGCGGGTGGAGGCAGGCGACTTCGCGGTTGGCGCGTGTCGGGGCGAGCGGTGGCTCGTGCGTGCGGCAGTCCTGTGCCGCCCGGGGACAGCGGCTGGCGAACCGGCAGCCCGGCGGCAGGTCGATCGGGCTCGGAATCTCGCCCGGCAATGTCTCGGCAATCGGCTCGAAAAAGCGGGGAGAGGCGTTGAGGAGCGCCCTCGTGTAGGGATGCAGCGGGTGCCGCAGCACCTCCTTCGTCGGGCCGGTCTCGACGATCCGGCCGAGATACATCACCGCAATCCGGCGGCACAGATAGCTCGCGACCGCCAGGTCATGGGTGATGAACATCAGCGTCAGCCCCATCTCGTGCTGCAGGCCGCGCAGGAGGTTGAGGAGTTGTGCCTGGGTCGACACGTCGAGGCCCGAGACCGCCTCGTCGGCCACGATCACCTTGGGTTCCGAGGCCAGGGCGCGAGCGATCGCGACGCGTCGCACCTGGCCGCCCGACAGCTGGCCTGGAAAGCGGTCGGCCATGTCGCCGGGCATGCCGACACGGGAGAGCAGAGCGGCGACGCGGTCGCGCAGCTCCGACTCCGGGCAGAGCGCGTGCTGGCGGATGGGCTCGCCGATCAGGTCGAGCGCCTTGAGCCGTGGATTCAGCGAGGCGCGCGCATCCTGGTAGATCATGGCGACGTCGCGCTGGAATGAGCGCCGCTTGTCGTCCGTCAGGTTCTCGATGTCGTCGCCGCGATAGAGCGCACGGCCGTCGCTGCTCTCGGTCAATCCGAGCAAGACGCGCAACAGGGTCGACTTGCCTGAACCACTCTCGCCGACCAGCGCGACGCTGTCGCCCGTCCGTACCGTAAGCCGGATACCGTCGAGGGCCGCCAACCGCCGCGGCGGGCGTCGGCCGAGGCCCGACCAGCCGCCGCGATCGACCCGGTAGACCTTCTCGACGTCGAGCAGGCGGAAGATGGGCGCGGCGTCGTTCATCCCGGATGCCAGCAAGCGATGTCGCGGCCCTCCAGCGAACGAAGCGGCGGGGTTTGACTGGTGCACAGGGCGGTGGCGCGGGGGCAACGCGGCGCGAAGCGGCAGCCCGCCGGCATGGCCCCGATCGCCGGGAGGCCGCCTTCCGGCGGCGTCAGCGTCTCGGTGTCGAGTTCGATCACGCAGGATTTGAGCGCGTTGGTATAGGGATGCAGCGAACGCCGCAGGACGTTCTCGGTCGGTCCGGCCTCGACCACCTGGCCGGCATAGAGCACGACGATGCGATCGCACACCTGCGAGGCCAGTGCCAGGTCGTGCAGAACGAAGATGCAGCTCGCGTTACGCGCGCGGACCTGGCTCAGGATGAGTTGCATGATCTGCGCCTGGATGGTGACGTCGAGCGCACTGGTCGGCTCATCGGCGAGCAGCAGTTCGGGATTGCAGGCAAGCGCGATGGCGATCATTACCCGCTGCTGCATGCCGCCCGAGAGTTCGTGCGGAAAGGCGGCGAGCCTGGCCTCGGCGTCGTTGAGACCCGCACTCTCCAGCAGCTCGATCGAGCGCCGCCGGGTCGCCGCACGATCGAAACCAAGCAGGCGGCGAAGCGGGTCGCCGAGCTGGCGGCCGACGGTGAAACAGGGGTTCAGCGCCGATGCCGGATCCTGAAAGATCATGGCGATCCGCCGGCCGCGCAGGGTCGCCCACCCGGCCTCCGGCTCGGCGAGCAGGTTCTCGTGCTCGGCAAATTGCATGCGCCCGTCGAGGGTCACCGCCGGAGGACGAAGCAGACCCATCGCGACCAACGCGATCGTGGATTTCCCTGCGCCGGATTCGCCGACCAGACCCAGTGTCTCGCCGCGGCCGAGGTCGAAGCTGACGCAATCGAGCACCGAATTTCCGTTGCGGGCAAGCGAGATGTCGGCGAGGGACAACAGGAGGTCGCGGTGGCGGGGCAGGGGCAGGACGTTGTCCCCTCGTGGCTCGGTCCGTCGCGCGGATTGAGTCATCTCCCAGGCCTACCGGTTTGCCCGCAGCCTGGGATCGAACTGCTCGCGGACGCCGTCGCCGACGATGCTGAGGGAGATCAGCAGGAGGGCCAGGGCGGCGCCCGGCACGCCGGAGATCCATGGCACGATGCTTATGAAGGCGCGGCCTTCGGAGATCATCAACCCCCAGTCGGGTGCCGGCGGCACCACACCCAGGCCGAGAAAGGACAAAGCTGAGGAAACGAGAATCGCTTCGGCAATCCGGATCGTCGCCTGGACGGCGAGGGGAAAGATCACGTTCGGCAGGATGTGGCGCCAGATGATGCGCAGCCGGTCCACCCCCATCAGCCCGGCCGCCTCGACGAAGGCCTGCGCGCGGACCTGGAGGACGTCGGCCCGCACCGTGCGGGCAAAGGGGCCGATCATGGCGAAGCCGACGGCATAGATGACCTTGTCGATACCCGGCCCGAGGATGGAGATGAAGGCGATCGCCATGATCAGCGACGGCAGTGCCAGGATCGCGTCGACGAACCGCATCAGGCCCCATTCGACAGCGCCGTGCGTCAATCCGGCGGCGAGTCCGATCGTTAGTCCGCCTGCGGCACCGATGGCGACCGAGGAGAAACCGATCAGGAAGACATAGCGGGTGCCGAAAATGACACGCGACAGCAGATCCTGGCCGAAGGAATCGGTGCCGCACCAATGGGCGGCGCTCGGCGGCGCCATCAGGGCATCGGGATCCTGGAAGTTCGGCGCATAGGGCGCCACCCACGGCGCGAAGATCGCGGCGAACAGGAATGCCAGGGAAACCACGGTGGCGATGACGAAGAAGGGCCGCGCATCAAGCTGGTGGGCGAGGAAGCGCGGCACAGTCGGCCCGCGCAGGCGCACGCCGCGATCCGCCCCGGAGAGATCGCGGATGGCCATGTCAGCGCGGCCTCAGGCGCGGATCGAGCACGGGATAGGAGAGATCGACCGCGAGGTTGGTGAAGATGACCAGGCAACCGGTCATCATCACGCCGGCTTGCACCACCATGTATTCGCGGTTCAGCACGGCATCGGTGATCATGCGCCCGACACCGGGAAGCGAGAACACCGTCTCGGTCAGGACGGCGCCGTGCAGCAGCGCGCCGAGCTGGAGTCCGACGATGGTGGCCAGCGGCACCAGCACATTGCGCATGCCGTGCACCCAGGTGATGCGCCAGGCCGGCTCGCCTCGCGCTCGGGCGGCCGCAATGTAGGGTTGCTCCAGCACCTCGACGAGATTGGCGCGGGTGATGCGCACGATCAGCGCCATGAAGGGCGTGCTGAGCGTGATGGCCGGCAGCACGAGGTGATAGGCGCCGCCCCAGAAGTCCTGCCAGGGCGCGACGAAACCCATGGTTGGAAACAGACCGAAGGCGACGCCGAAGATCCAGATCAGCAGAATGCCGAGATAGAAGCTGGGGAACGCCGATCCGGTCAGCGAGAAGGCCGCTGCCGCGGCATCCCAGGCGGAGTCCTTCCGGACAGCCGAA
The DNA here is from genome assembly GCF_052439685.1 of Reyranella sp. Classification (GTDB taxonomy): domain Bacteria; phylum Pseudomonadota; class Alphaproteobacteria; order Reyranellales; family Reyranellaceae; genus Reyranella. Next base: position 252,942 of record NZ_JBQVQG010000006.1, on the reverse strand, counting down.
AGTACGCCGAGCGGGACGCCGATCAGGAGGGCGAGGCCCAGCGCCGCCGCCGACAAGGTGAGCGTGACGGGAAGGGCCTCGACGAAGGCATACTCGAAGATCGGCGTCCGGCTTACGAAGGATGTCCCCCAATCGCCTCTGACGAATCGTCCGAGCCAGTCGACGTATTGCTCCGGCAGAGATCGGTCGAGGCCGAGCTGGACCATCAGCGACTGATGCGATTCTTTCGAATAGTCGTCGCCGAGCATCAACTCGACCGGATCGCCCGGCGCCAGTTTCAGCAGGCTGAAGCTGGCGGCCGAAACGATCAGCAGGACGGCGGCGGTCTGCAAGACCTTCGCCAGCGTCCAGCGCAGCATCAGAAGCTCACGGTGTGCAGATCGAGGCTGTCCACGGGGATGTATTTGAAGCCCTTGACCTTCTTGCTGAGGATCTTGAACTCCGGCATGTGCGTCAGGATCGCCATCGGCGCCTCGTCCATGAGGATGTCCTCGGCCTTGACGTAGAGGTCGCGCCGGGTCTTCACGTCAAGGACGACCTGCGCCTGCTCGACCAGCTTGTCGAACGCGGGGCTCGACCAGCCCGAGAAATTCCAGGCGTTGCCCGTATGCCATTCCGGAAAGATCGTCTCGTCGGGATCGAGGTCGGCCGTCCAGGTCATATCCAGCATGTCGAATTCGCCGGCGTTGCGGCGGCTGATCCAGGCTGCACGTTCGACTAGCTCGAGCTTGGCCTTGATGCCGATTTTGTCCAGCATCGGCACGATGGTCTGCGCCACGCGCGTGCCGTACGAGCCCTGCTCGGACGTCAGGATGACGACCTCGATCGTGCCCTGTGTCTTCGCTTTGGCGCGGAATGCCTTGGCCTTCTCCAGATCGAAGAACTGGCCGCGGCCGCTCTTGGCGATGTTCTTGTCGAAGAAACCGGTCATGGGCGGGGAAATCGGCGTGTAGGCCGCAATGCCGATACCGAAGAACGCCTGCTTGATCAGCGCCTCGCGGTCGATCGCGAAGCCGACCGCGCGGCGCACGTTCATGTCGTCGAACGGGGCACGGCGGCAGTTCATGGCCATCAGCGAGTAGTTGCCTTCGATCTCGCCGTAGACCGTCAGGTTCTTGTTCGCCTTGAGCTGGCTGATGAACTGCAGCGGGCTGTTGCTCATCGCGTCGACGCGGCCGGCCAGCATCGCCGCCACGGCGCTCGATGCCTCCTTCATGATGAGGAAGGTGGCCCGGTCGAGCTTGGGCAGGCCAGGCTCGAAATAGTCGGGGTTCTTCTCGAGAACGATCGAGTCGTTTTCCTTCCAGCTCACGAACTTGAACGGCCCGGTACCTACCGGATTGCGGCCGAAGTCCTTGCCGTACTTCTCGATCGCCTTGCGTGGCACGATCGTGCCGGCGCGGCCCGTGCTGCCGGTCAGCGCAACCGGCAGGAAGGCATACGGCTTCTTGAAGTTAAGCTTCACGGTCAGAGGGTCGACGATTTCGACGCTCTCGAGATAGTCATACTTCCAAGCATGCGGCGACTTGGGCGTGCCGCGCCAGACGCGCTCGACGCTCCATTTCACCGCCTCGGCGTCGCAGATCTCGCCATCGTGGAACTTGACGCCCTTGCGCAGCTTGAACAGGTGGGTCTTTTCGTCGAGCAGGGTCCACGACTCCGCGAGGTCGGGCACGAACGACACCTTTTCGCCATCGTACTCGACCTTCAGCAGGCCGTTGTAGATGTTGTTATGGATCTTGATGGCACCCAGGTAGCCGGTGAAATGCGGATCGAGCGTGTCGACGAAGTCGATCCAGGCGAGCTTGATGTGCCCGCCCTCGGCAGCGCGGGCGACGGCGGGAAGACCTGCGGCCGCGGCGGTTGCGCCGGCCCCCTGGAGCAGGCGACGGCGACCGAAGCGCGCCGCCAGTGTATTGGCCAACATCTGTTTGTGATCAATCGCCATCTGGACACCTTCGTTCCGCGATGAGGTCGAAGTTGGCTCTGCAGTTCTCGTGCCACGTGTGGAATCGCGGCGGTTGTGGCGAATCGAGGATCATCCCGGAGATGATTGCGTTTACGAAGTGTGCACTCGGCGCACGATTGACCGACAATTAGTCAACTGGCGGTCGTCTGCCGATTTTACAGATCCGTGTCTGCCTCATCCTGGCGGACCGCCGTGTACAACACCGAGCGCCACGGCGACGATTTTTGTCAGGCTCGGCGGCGCCCGCCCGCTCAGCGCCGTGCGGGATGCTGCCTGCGCATGCGTGGCACAGGCGCGCTAGTCGATGTCGCGTCATCACGAGGTGATCTTGGCGAAGTTCGACATCAGTGCGACGACGACCATGATCGGTATGGCTTCGTGCGGGCCGAATGCCAGGATCATATCGGAGCAGGATGATGGCGGCACCGGTGCCGACGATGCCGCTCCCCATGTCGGCCGCGAAGCCGACAATGAACACGAGGACGTAGATCGGGAGCGGATCAGTACCCGATGTTCGGACGCAGCCAGCGCTCGGCCTGCTCGATCGAGACGCCGCGGCGCCTGGCATAATCCTCGACCTGGTCCTTGCCGATACGCGCGACGCCGAAATACTGCGCGTCGGGATGGGCGAAGTAGTAGCCCGAGACAGCCGAGGTCGGGATCATCGCGAAGCTCTCGGTAAGCTGGATGCCGGCGTTCTGGCCGGCGTTGAGCAGTCGGAACAGTTCGGGCTTCTGGCTGTGGTCGGGGCAGGCGGGATAGCCCGGCGCCGGGCGGATGCCGCGATACTTCTCGCGCACCAGCTCCTCGTTGGAGAGCGCCTCCTCCGGCGCATAGCCCCACAGGGTCTTGCGCACGCGCTCATGCAGGCGCTCGGCGAAGGCCTCCGCGAGACGATCGGCCAGCGCCTTCAGCAGGATGTCCGAATAGTCGTCGTGGTCGGCCTTGAAGCGGGCGAGATGCTCCTCGATGCCGTGGCCGGCGGTGACCGCGAAGCCGCCGATCCAGTCGGCCTCGGGCGAGACGAAGTCGGCCAGGCACATGTTGGCGCGGGGGGCCCGTTTCTCGATCTGCTGACGCAGGAAGAAGAGCCGCGAGATTTCCTTGGTGCGCGTCTCGTCGCTGTAGAGCACCACGTCGTCGCCCTCGCGGCGGCACGGCCAGAAGGCGACCACGCCCTTGGCCGTCAGCCACTTCTCGCGCACGATCAGGTCGAGCATCTTGCGCGCATCGGCGTAGAGTTTCCTGGCGCTGTCGCCGACCACGGGATCCTCGAGGATGGCGGGATAGTTGCCGGCCAGTTCCCAGGCACGGAAGAACGGCGTCCAGTCGATGCGCTCGACCAGCTCGTGCAGCGGATACTCGGCAAAGACGCGCGTGCCGGTGATGGCGGGCTTGGGCGCCGCGTAGGCCGACCAGTCGATCTTGAAGTCGTTGGCGCGTGCCGTCTCGAGCGCGATCACCTTCTCCTTTGTGCCGCCCGCGCGTTCTACGCGAATCGCCTCGTACTCGGCCGCGACCTTGATGGCGAAGTCCTCGGCCTGCGAGCCCGACTCGGAAACGAGCGCCGAGCAGACGCCGACGGCGCGCGACGCGTCGAGCACGTGCACGGTGGTGCCGTTGTAACGCGGCGCGATGCGAAGTGCCGTGTGCACTTTCGAGGTCGTGGCGCCGCCGATCAGCAGCGGCAGGTTCATGCCCTGCCGCGTCATCTCCTCGGCCACCGTCACCATCTCGTCGAGCGACGGCGTGATCAGGCCGGAGAGGCCGATGATGTCGGCCTTGTTGTCGTTGGCGCTCTTCAGGATGTCCTGGAACGGCACCATGACGCCGAGATCGATGACCTCGAAATTATTGCACTGCAGGACCACGCCGACGATGTTCTTGCCGATGTCGTGGACGTCGCCCTTGACCGTCGCCATGACGATCTTGCCCTTGGGGCGCGAACCCGCCGTCTTCTGCGCCTCGATGTAGGGCAGCAGATGGGCCACCGCCTTCTTCATGACGCGCGCGCTCTTCACCACCTGCGGCAGGAACATCTTGCCGGCGCCGAACAGGTCGCCGACCACGTTCATGCCGGCCATCAGCGGGCCCTCGATCACCTCGATCGGCCGCGCGATCTGCAGCCGCGCCTCCTCGGTGTCGGCGACGACGAACTGGTCCATGCCCTTGACCAGCGCATGCTCCAGACGCTTCTCGACCGGCCAGCTGCGCCACTCGGCGTCCTGCGTCTCGGCGACCTCGCCGGTGCCCTTGTATTTGGGCGCCAGTTCGAGCAGTCGCTCGGTGGCCTCTGGGTTTCGATTGAGGATCACGTCCTCGCACGCGTCGCGGAGTTCCTGCGGGATCTGATCGTAGACTTCGAGCTGTCCGGCATTGACGATGCCCATGTCCATGCCCGCCTGGATGGCGTGGTAGAGGAACACCGAGTGCATCGCCTTGCGCACCGGCTCGTTGCCGCGGAAGGCGAAGGAGAGGTTGGAGACGCCGCCGGAAATCTTGGCGGCGGGGCAGCGCTTCTTGATCTCGCGCGTCGCCTCGATGAAATCGACGCCGTAGTTGTTGTGCTCCTCGATGCCGGTCGCCACGGCAAAGACGTTGGGATCGAAGATGATGTCCTCGGCCGGGAAACCCACCTGGTTCACCAGGATGTCGTAGGCCCGGGCGCAGATCTCGACCTTGCGCTCCTTGGTGTCGGCCTGGCCCTTCTCGTCGAAGGCCATGACCACGACCGCGGCGCCGTAGCGGCGGACCTTGCGGGCATGGGCGATGAAGGGCTCGATGCCCTCCTTCATGGAGATCGAGTTCACGATCGGCTTGCCGGCGACGCACTTGAGGCCGGCCTCGATCACGCTCCACTTGGAGCTGTCGATCATGATCGGCACGCGGGCGATGTCGGGCTCGGCGGCGATCAGCTTCAGGAACGTGTCCATCGCCAGCTCGGCATCGAGCAGGCCTTCGTCCATGTTGATGTCGATGATCTGCGCGCCGCTCTCGACCTGCTGGCGCGCGACCTCGATGGCGGCCGTGTAGTCGCCTTCGAGGATCAGCTTCTTGAACCTGGCCGAGCCCGTGACGTTGGTGCGCTCGCCGATGTTGATGAACATCGCGCGGGAGGGGGGCTTGCTGTCGATATCGATATCCTGAGCCATCAGAAGAAACTCGCCGGTTCCATGCCACTGAGACGCAGCGCGGGTGGCAGGACATGCCAGGTGCGCGGCGTGATGCCTTTGACCGCCTCGGCGATCGCCTTGATGTGGGCGGGCGTCGTGCCGCAGCAGCCGCCGACCACGTTGATCCAGCCGTTCTCGGCCCAGCCCTTGACCAGCTTGCCGGTCATTTCCGGCGGCTCGTCATAGGCGCCGAGCTCGTTCGGCAGCCCGGCGTTGGGATAGATGCACAGCATGCTGTCGACCTGCGGGTTCAGCGCCTGCACGTAGGGATGGAGCTCGGTCGCGCCGAAGCTGCAGTTCAGCCCCATGGTGATCGGCTTGGCGTGCCGCACCGAATGCCAGAAGGCCTCGACCGTCTGGCCCGAGAGGTTGCGGCCGGCCAGGTCGGTGAGCGTCATCGACACCATCACCGGAAGCACCTCGCCGCGCGCCTCGCCCGCCTCATCGACGGCGACGAGGGCGGCCTTGGCGTTCAACGTGTCGAACACCGTCTCGACCAGGATGAAATCGACACCGCCGTCGAGCAGCCCGTCGATCTGCTCGCGATACATGTCCTTCACCTCGTCGAAGGTGACGGCGCGGAAGCCGGGGTCGCTGACCTTGGGCGATACCGAGAGCGTCTTGTTGGTCGGTCCCAGCGCGCCCGCGACGAAGCGCGGCTTTGAAGGATCGCGCGCCGTGGCGGCATCGGCGCAGGCGCGCGTCAGCTTCGCCGCGGCGACGTTGATCTCGCGCGCCATGCCGGTGATGCCGTAGTCGGAGAGGCTGATCGAGTTCGAATTGAACGTGTTGGTCGCCACGATGTCGGCGCCGGCATCGAGATAGGCGTTGCAGATCTCGCCCACCACGTCGGGACGCGTCAGGTTCAGCAGGTCGTTGTTGCCCTTCTGGTCGTGGTTGAAGGTACGGCCGCCGCGGAACCCTTCCTCGTCGAGCTTGTAGCTCTGGATCATCGAGCCGTAGGGCCCATCCTTGATCAGGATGCGCTGCGAGCCGATCTCGCGCAGCTGCTCGGCCTTCTCCTCGCGGGTCATCGCTTGATCGGTCACTTGGGGCGCACTCCCAGCAGGTGGCAGATCGCAAAGGTGAGATCGGCCCGGTTCAGCGTATAGAAATGGAACTGCTCCACGCCCTCGTCGCGCAGCCGGCGGCAGAGGTCGCCGGCCACGGTGGCGGCGATCATGCGGCGCGTCTCGAGATCGTCGTCGAGCCCGTCGAACATGTTGCAGAACCACGGCGGCACTTTGGACCCGCAGAGGCCGGCGATGCGATTCACGGCCTGGAAGTTCGACACCGGCATGATGCCGGGCACGATCGGCACGTTGATGCCCGCCGCTGCCGCACGGTCGCGGAAGCGCAGGAAATCCTCGGCCTCGAAGAAGAACTGCGTGATGCAGCGGTCGGCGCCCGCATCGACCTTGGCCTTCAGGTTATCGAGGTCGGCCTTCTCGTCCGCCGAAGCGGGGTGCTTCTCGGGATAGCCCGCGACGCTGATCTGGAAGTTGCCGATCTTCTTCAGGCCCGCGACCAGCGCCGCCGCGTTGGCGTAGCCGCCCGGATGCGGTGTGTACTGGCCGCCCATGCCGCCCGGCGGGTCGCCGCGCAGCGCCACGATGTGGCGGATGCCGGCATCCCAGTAGGCGCGGGCGATGTCGTCGATCTCGCCCTGCGTGGCGGCGACGCAGGTGAGATGCGCGGCGGCATCGATGCCGGTCTCGGTCTTGAGGCGCGCGACCGTGTCATGCGTGCGCTGCCGCGTTGATCCGCCGGCGCCGTAGGTCACCGAGAAGAAGGAGGGATGGAGCGGCGTCAGGCGCTTCACCGTCTCCCACAGCGTCTGCTCGGCGGCGTCGGTGCGGGGCGGCGAGAACTCGAAGGATACGGCGAGCCGCTGCGGCGCGCGGGCGGGAAATTCGGTCGCGCTCCCCGTGGAACTGAGGGGACTGCCGATCGGACCGGTATCGGGGCTCATCGTGATTCTCCATGGGCGGAAATGGCCGCAGGCCGCGGGGTGGCGCGTGCCGGCAGCTCGCGCTCGCCACGCCAGATGCCCGTCATCAGGCGGCGGCCGGGAAAGTGGATGGGTTCGAGCGGCGTGAGGCCGGCGCTGCGCAGCCAGCCCTGCACCTGATTGTCGGCGAACCCCAGATGGACGTGGGCATGCTCGCGCTTCAGCTCGACCAGGTCGTGCGGCGAGAAGTCGACGACGAGGACCGAGCCGCCGGGCTTCACGACGCGCGCCGCCTCGGCCAGCGCCGCGGCGGGGTCGTCGGCATAGTGCAACACGTGGTGGATCGTCACGACGTCGAAACTGTCGGACTCGAAGGGCAGGGCGTACATGTCGCCCTGGCGGATATCGGCATTGTCGATGCCGGCACGCGCCAGGTTGGCACGGGCCAGTGCCAGCATCTCGCGGCTCTGGTCGACGCCGATCGCCTGCTCGACCTTGGGTGCCAGCACCTCCAGCAGCCGGCCGGTGCCGGTGCCGACGTCGAGCAGCCGGCGGGCGCCGAGCGGCAGGTGATGGCTGAGCGCCCGCTCGATCTCGCGGTCGGCGACGTGGAGGGCGCGCAGCTCGTCCCAGCGCTGGGCATTGTCGCGGAAGAAGCGGGCGGCCGCGGTCTGGCGGCGCTGCTGGACGGCATCGAGCCGAGCCCGGTCGGTCGCGATCCGGGGATGCTTGGGGTCGAGGCGGCGCACGAATTCGCGCACCAGGGCGGCATCCTCGCCGCCGCTGGTCAGGCGGAAGCGGGTGAACTGAGCCTCGCGGAAGCGCTCCAGCAGACCGGCCTCGACCAGCAGTTTCAGGTGCCGGGAGACGCGCGGCTGGCTCTGTCCCAGCACGTTCACATAGTCGCTGACCGTCAGATCCTCGCGTGCGGCCAGCGCCAGGATGCGCAGCCGCGTATCCTCGGCGGCGGCTCGCAGCAGGGTGAGGAGGTGTTCCATGGAAAGAATGATATAAGCATATCTTTATGTATGCAATGATTTGTTGTGGTGTGGGTTGTGGCGCCTGAAACACAAGAAACAAAGGAAAGCCGAGGCCGGCAGGAATGGGCCCGGAATTGCTTCAAACCACAGCGTCCCTGTGCAACACTCCGCGCGGTGCGACGAATGACCGTCGCGTCACGCTTTTTGGCCCGGCGTCCCGGGTCAGCGGAACGATCCGGGGTCGGCGTTGATGATCGGTGTGACGAGAGCCATTGCTGCCAGCCTTCGCCGCTCTGTGGTCGCGGTCGCCCTTGCCGGCACGGTGCTCGGAGGCTGCGCCTCCGGAGATACGGGCACCGCGGAGGTCTGGGATCCGATGGAGACCCCGAACCGCTTCATCTTCTCGATCAACCGCGCCGTCGACATTATCGCGTTGCGCCCGCTGGCGGTCATGTATCGCGATCTGGTGCCCGACCGGGCACAGACGGGCGTGCGCAACGTGCTCGACAATCTCGGCGAGCCGGTGACGGCCATTAACGAGGTCTTCCAGGGTGATCCCAATCGCGCCGCGACGACAATGGCGCGCTTTCTGGTGAATTCGACCATCGGCGTCGCCGGCATCTTCGACGTGGCCTCAAGCTTTGGCCTCGAGCGCACCAAGGAGGATTTCGGCAAGACGATCGGCCTGTGGGCCGGCGTCGAGCCGGAGAATGGCGGCTTCTATCTGATGCTGCCGGCCTATGGACCGTCCAATGCACGTGACGCCACCGGCCTGATGATGGATTACCTGGTCGATCCGTTCCGCATTCTGACTTTCAACCTCGCCATCGACTGGGACGTCTGGCAGATCGGTCGCTACGGCCTCAACGCCATCGATTACCGCTCCCGCACCATCTTCGCGCTCGACGATCTCGAGAAGAACAGCGTCGACTATTACGCGGCGCTGCGTTCGGCCTACACGCAGAATCGTGCCGACCAGATCCGCGAGAAGCGCGAGAAGACCAACGCCCGCGCCGAGCTGGAGCGTCGCGACAACCTGGCACTGGTCCGCTAGCGCAACGCACCCGGCGGAGGGTGCGTTGATCGGGCGTCCGCGCTAAAACGCTTCCCCCAAAATTCGTCAAAGGAGTGCACGGTGCCGAAGCTCGCCTCTCGTCGTGTCGTGTTGCAGCTTGCCGCCACTGCCGCGATGGTCGCCGCCGTTCCCATGGTTCGGCCGGCGCTCGCCGCGGACCCCGCACAGCTCGTGCAGAACACTGCGCAACAGGTCATCGAGATCGTGAAGACCAAGACCGGAGCCGATCGTCAGGCCGCGATCCTGAGCGTTCTCCAGACCAGCTTCGACATGCCGGCCATGGCGCGTTCGGCGCTGGGCACCCATTGGAACCAGGCGACCGAGAGCGAGCGCGCGCGCTTCCAGAAGGCCGTCGCCACCGCCGAGGCCAAGGCCTACAGCGAGCGCTTCGGCCAGTATGGCGGCCAGACCCTGACCATCGGCAAGCTAACGCCGCGCGCCAACGGCGTGACGATCGTCGACAGCCGTCTGAACCAGGCGACCGGCCAGCCGATCAAGCTTGAGTGGGAAGTCCGCAACGACCGCATCACCGACGTGAAGGTCGAGGGCGTCAGCATGGTCATGACTAGACGTTCGGATTTCAATTCCTACATCCAGAACAACGGCGGCAAGGTCGAGCCGCTGGTCCGGGAACTGGAAGCCCGCGCGGCTCGCTAGCCCGGATTGCACGCCTGAGGCGCGCGGCGTAGTCTTCCCTCAGGGAGGCGAGCAGCGCTCCGTAAGCGTCGCAGGGGCGGAAGCGGAGCGGAGGAGAGCGCCATGGACAGCGCAATTGCAAAGAACCCGGCTGAACTGCGGTCTGCCGATCTGAGGTCGGTCGACCCGGTGTGGGACCGGATTCGCGAGGCCGCGCAGTCGGCCGCCGCCGCCGAGCCTGTTCTCGCGGGAACCCTGCATGCCACGATCCTGAGCCAGCCGCGCTTCGAAAGCGCGCTCAGCTATCATCTGGCGCGGCTCGTCGGCACCACCGAGGTGCCGGCTGCGCTGATCCGCCAGACCTTCGACGAGGCCCTCGCGGCCGACCCCGACATTGGCCTTGCCGCCCGTGCAGACATCGTGGCCGTCGCCGACCGCGATCCGGCTTGCACCTCCCATCTCGATCCACTGCTCTGGTTCAAGGGCTATCACGCGCTGCAGACCTACCGGGCGTCGCACTGGCTGTGGGCGCAGGGGAGGCGCACGCTTGCCCACTTCCTGCAGAGCCGGTCGAGTTCGCTGTTCGCCCTCGACATCCATCCCGGCGCGGTGATCGGCAAGAGTATCTTCATCGACCACGGCACCGGTGTCGTCATCGGCGAGACCGCCGTCGTCGAGGATGGCGTCTCCATGCTGCATGGTGTGACCCTGGGCGGCACCGGCAAGGAGCGCGGCGATCGCCATCCCAAGGTGCGGCGCGGCGTGCTGCTGGGCGCTGGTGCCAAGGTACTGGGCAACATCGAGATCGGCGCCTGTGCAAAGATCGCCGCCGGCAGCGTCGTGCTCGACCCCGTCCCGGCCGGCTGCACCGCCGCCGGCGTCCCCGCCCGTATCATCGGCTGCGTCGACGTCCCGGAACCGGCGCTCGACATGGATCATCGTATCTAGTCATGGCCGCTTGAGCCTCTGTCCCCGCCGTCCATAATCAGACGGGGGGATCAGATCATGCATCACGAGTTCCGCGGCCTCGCGCTTCATCTCTGGACGGTCGACACGACGCCATTCGACGAGGCGCTGGCCGCTGCTAAAACCGGTGGCTTCGAGGCGGTCGAGTTGCGCCGCGTCGATTTCGAGCGGGCCGGAAAGAGCGGACTGTCGAACACCGAGATTCTGGGGCGTGTGCGGGCGAGCGGGCTTCGCGTCAGTGCCGTCGGCTGCGAGTATGGCTGGACCTTCGCGGCCGAGGCGGATCGCGAGCGGCTGTTCGCCTCGCTGGAGCAGGCCTGCGAGCGCGCGGTCATGCTCGATTGCCCGACGGTGATGAGCGGCATCGGGCCCGGTTCGGCGTCGCTGGAGGAGGGCGTCGCCAACATCCGGCGTGCCGGCGAGATCGTGGCACGCCACGGGCTTCGGCTCGCCCTCGAATACCAGTTCCAGCATCCGATCGTAAGCCGCCTCGAAATCCTGCGCGAGTTGATTGCCAAAACTGGACAGAAACACGTGGGGCTACTGCTCGACGCCTATCACCTGCAGCGGGGCGGCCGCCCCGGACGCGGCTTCGAGGACGTGCCGGGCGCGGAGATCTTCTACGTGCAGTACAGCGACGTGCCCGATGCGCCGCCCAATGCCGTGCCGCCGGTCGACCGCCTGCCGCCGGGGCAGGGCGTGGTGCGCTGGAGCGAGCTGTTCCAGCTTCTTGGCGAGAAAGGCTACGAAGGCTGGCTGAGCTACGAGGCACCCAATCCCGCGCACTGGACTTCACCGGCTGTGGAGGTCGCGCGCGAGGGCGCGACGGCGACGCGGCGCGCCCTCGCGGCGGCCTTCGCCTGATCCGCCTGCGACCAGTGGCGGGATGGATGGCGCGGGCCGGACGCGCTACGTGTTCGCTCGATGGCGCAGAAGAAGAAGTCCCCGAGCAAGCCGAGGAAGAGCGCTTCTTCAGGCGCGAAGCCCCCTTCTTCCGGCGTCAGGCCGCCCGCGTCAGGTCCGAAGCCGAGAACCCGTAAGCCGGCAACCCGGGCCTCGGCGCCGCGGCCGCTGCCGCCGCCGACCACGACCCTGCAGCAGGAATTGCGCATGATGGCGCACAGCGGTGTCGAAACCCTGCAGAGCCTGATCGTGTTCCTGGCGGTCGTGGTGGTGATCGTGGCGGCCGGGATCGGCGCCTGGGCGATCCGGCCGGTGCCGAGCTATGCATCGGAAGAGCAGAAGGCCGGCTCGCCCTTCGACGCGACCTTCACCGCCGAGAACCCCAGTCCCTGGTTTTCGATGAAGGGCCTGAAATTCTCCTGCGTGCTCGATTACGTGCGCGCCTCGGGCCGCGAGCCGACCCTGATCGAGGCGACGGACGTGCGCTTTCCCGCGGGCTCGGCCGGCGAACTGAAGCCCGGCGAGCAGGCGACCTTCAAGTGTCCGTTCCGCGCCCTGTTCGGCCTGCCGCCGCTCAACGAGGACTACGGCGTGGTGCAGCGCTCGCAGATCTACTTCCACGCCTCCTACGACCTGCCGTTCATCGGCACGATCCGGCTGAGCGACAACAGCGTGCCGTTCGTTCTCAACACGAGGCTCTTGCCGCCGCGCTGGACGAGCCGGCCGGAGGGTTAACGCAGCCCCGCGAAAGCCTTCATCCGACCCGGCGCGAAGTGCCTCAGTGGGATATGGCGCGTCGTGCCATCGAGAATCAGTTCGGCCATCGCCTCCCCGGTCGCGGGCGCGTTGAGCATGCCCCAGACGCTGTGGCCGCTCGCGACCCAGGCGTTGGCGACTCCGGGCACGGTGCCGATCAGCGGCAAGCCGTCCTCGGTGACGGGCCGGAAGCAGGCCTGGCGTGCCACGATGGGCGCCGCGGCGAGGGCCGGGGAGACGGCGCGGCACAGCGCTTCCAGCCGTTCATGTGCGCCCGCGTCGCCGGCGATGTCGGCCGGATCGACCGGTAGCGACGCGGTACTCGAGACCGCGCAGGCCCAGGCCGTGCCGTCGGCCCGCGCAAAGATCTCGGGCGTCAGCGTCTCGCCGCTCGCCTCCTCGTATTCGAGGAACAGCGCTTCGGCCGGGATCGCATCGCCGGTCCGGAAGACCAGACTGTGGCCCTTGAACCCGTACACGGCCGGCAGCGGCAGCCAGCGCGAGGCGAGGATCGACCACGGGCCCATCGCGATGACGACGCCGTCGCCTTCGACGGCTTCGCCGCTTTCGAGCGTGACCCCGCCGATCGTACCGGACGTGGTCTTCAGCAATCCCGCGACGGTGCCGCACCGCAGTTCGGCGCCGTTCGCTTCGGCAGCTCGCATCAAACCTGTCGTGAAGGCACGCGGCTCGACCAGGGCTGTCGTCTCGGGCGAACCGATCTGGCCCGTCAGTGTCACGTCGGCCGACAGCCACGGCCGTCCGGCAGTCCCGTGGGCGCGACGCCCCTCTGCGGCGTGTCCGGCAAAGGTCGTGAGCCGTCTGTAGCCCCACGGATTGCCAAGCTCGTCGGCCAGGCTCGCATGCAGGGCGAAGCTGCGGCGCGCCAGCCGGTCGAGTGCCGTGCCCTGGCACCAGTCGAGCGCCAGGAAGCCGCCCGATTTGCCCGAGGCGGCGCCGCCGACTTCGTGGCGCTCGACTACAACCGGTCGCGCCCCACGGCGGCTCAGGAAGTAGGCGATGGCGACACCGATGGCGCCGCCGCCGCAGATGACGATCCGTTTGTCGCTGTTCATGTCCGTTAAACCCGAGCCGCCTCTGGAGGCTGCGCCGCCGGTGCAATATGTTGCGGAGAAATTCAGGGGGGAACGTACATGAAATGTAAATCGTGGGGACTGGCCCTTCTGGCCGGCATCGCCGGCTGGCTGTCGCTTGTGGCCGGCGCGTCGGCGCAGGCGCCGGTCGGGCAGAAGCCGATCAAGGTGGCGGCGGTGGATTTCGTCCCGGCCTGGGGCGACCTCGACGGCAATGTCGCGCGCCTCGTCCAGGCAGCCGAGCAGGTTGCCCGGCAGGACGTCAACTACGCAGTGTTCCCCGAGACGGCCGTCAGCGGCTACCTGTTCAGTGGGCCGAAGCAACTCGCACCTTTCCTCGATACGATTCCCGGCAAGGCCACGGCCGCGCTGCTGCCCGTGCTTCAGCGCACCGGTATGTACATGAGCGTGGGGATCGCGGAGCGCGATGCCGCGACCGGCCTCGCCTACAACACCGCGGTGCTGCTGGGGCCGAACGGCATCGTCGGCAAGTATCGCAAGAACGGGCTGAACCCGCAGGACCAGAAGGTCTTCGCGCCCGGCACGACCGGCGTCGAGGTGTTCGAGACGCCGATCGGCCGCATCGCGCTGCTCATCTGCTACGACGATACCTACTGGCAGTATGGTCGTCTCGCGGCGCTGCGCGGCGCCCAGATCATCGCCTGGCATTCGGTGTCGGATCGCGTGATGCCTGGCACGCCGCCGGCCGAGGCGACGGGTAATCATTCGACCGTGTCCAACGTTCAGTATCTCAGCGCGCAGAACGGCGTGTGGGTGGTCGGTGCCACGCGTAGCGGCATCGAGACCAACCCGGTCACCGGCGGCAAGCTCTATTACAACGGCGGTTCGAGCATCTGGTCGCCGAAGGGCGAGAAGCTGGTGCAGGCGCCGGTCGTGCCGCCCGAGATCCTGCCGCCCGGCCTCGCCGGCGTTTTTGCCACGAGCATCGTTCCGGCCGAAGCCGATGCCGAGCGCACCGCCCGGCTGGCGCGCCGCCGTCCGGACCTCTACGTGCCGTTGCTGGCGCTGCATCGCAGCCCGACCGACGGCAACGCGACGATGTCGGTGCGCGCCGTCGCGCTGTCGGCCGCGCAATGGCCCGACGGACCGTCGCTGCTGTCGTCAGCCCGTCCCGAAGCGGGCGAACTGCTGGTCCTGCCGGAGCTCTCCGCCCTGCCGTCGGGGCTTTCCGCGGCCGACATCAAGGCGAAGGCCGAAGCGCGCGGCGGCGCCTTCGAGCAGGCCCTGTCGGCGTCGGCCAAGGGGGGCGGCGGCTTCGTGGTCGGCTCCTATCCCGAGCGCGACGGCGACAAGGTCTTTCACACGGTCGTGCTGGCCGGCCCGGCCGGAACGGTGCTCGGCCGCTATCGCGCCACGCACCTGTCGGCTGAGACCGCCGCCTGGGCGAGCGCGGGCGAGGAGCCGGTCGTGATCGACACGCCGCTCGGCCGCATCGGTCTCGCGACCGGCGAAGAGCTGCGCGTGCCGGAACTCGGCGGTCTCTACGGCGCGTTGCGGACCGACATCCTGGCCGTGCCGGCGGGACGGCCGGAGCCGCTCAAAGTGCAGATCGATGCCAAGCTCTTTGCGGTCAACGACCCGCCGACCGGCCGCGCCGATTTCTTCCCCTATGCCTCGGCCAAGCAGAACCAGCTGTGGCTGGTCAGCGGCGGACGCCGCGTCGGCAATGCGACGGCCGCCGGCATCTACGGGCCGGAACCGGTCGTCGACACGCCGACCGTGACGGCCCCGGCCGGCGAGAGCGTCGTGCGCTACCGTACGCGCGTGCCGGCGCCGGGCACCTGGATCAATCAGCAGCAGCTCATCGCCGGGCAGCAGTCCCTGCTGTTCGTGCCGCTGGTGATGAAGGACGACAGCGACTGCCTGAAGCTGTGGCGGACGCAGGGGACCGGCGCGCCGCCCTGCCGCTGATCGCTTCACCACGGGGTAAAGCCGCGGTGTTTGGGTTCGCACCTTGACGCTGCGGCTTCCGTTCGACTTGCCTAGAAATCCGCCTGAAGAGAGATCCACGCCATACGCGGCATGCCGCTGATGACATAGCCCGTCGGATTGGCGATCCAGTAATTGCTGTCGAGCAGGTTCGTCACGTTCGCCCGCAACACGATCGGCGTCCTCGCGACGGTCGTGCGATAGCGCGCACCGATGTCGAGCGTGGCCCAGGCTGGAACCTGCTGGGTATTGTCGGAACTCACGTAAGAGGCGCTCGTGTAGAGGCCGCGGGCAATGGCGGTGAGGCCCGGCACGAAAGGCAGGTCGTATTCGAGACCGAGATTGGCCTGGAAGGGAGGGGCGCCGACGGCATAATTTCCATTGAACCGGCCGCCCGCTGTCTGGGTCAGTCGCGCATCGAGCACCGCGAAGCCGCCGAGGACGCGGAAGTCGTTCCAGAGCTGGCCGAACATATTGAACTCGATGCCCTGGTTCCGCTGCTCGCCGTTGATCCCGTAGACATTGGTCACCGGGTTCACGATGCCGTTGGGCTGGTTGATCTGGAAGGCCGCCAGCGTCGCGCCGAACGTGCCGAAGTCGAGCTTCGCGCCGATCTCGAACTGCGTGGTCCGGAACGGCGGGAAAACCTGCCCCGGGTTGGCGACGCCGGGGGGCGGCGCGAAGCTCGGCGACAAACCCTGGATGTAGCTGCCGTAGAGGGTCAGTTCCTTGATCGGCTTGACCAGCAGCGCGACTGATGGGGTGAGGGCCGAGTCGGTGTAACGGAAAGTCGTTGCGCCGCTTGCGGCAAAGCTTGCCGACTCGATCTGCTGGCTGCGGCCGCCGAGGATGAGCTGAACCTTGCCATCGATCGCCTGGAGCGTATCGGCGACGGCGAAGCTGCCCAGCAGATTGGTGCTGGCCAGCGAAAACGGGGTGTAGGCCGTCTGGGTGAGCGGCACGCCCAACGTCGGCGCATAGATGTTGCTGAGATAGCTGGCGTTATTGGTTTGGCCGAGCCAGTACTGCTGGCGCATCAGGCTCGCCGACACAGCGACCTCGTGGCTGATCGGACCGGTGGTGAACCGGGTGCGGAAACCCGCCTCGCCGGTGAAGTTGCTCGACTGGCCGACCTGGAAGGTCGAGGTCGAACGCGCCGCGCCAGCGTAGCTCAGGATAGTGGCGCCCGGTGCTTCGCGCTTGTCGTAGTTGAAGAGGTTCCCGCCGAACGCTGCATAGGCCACCGTGGCCGGCGAGATGTCGTACTCGAAGCGTACGATGCCCGTCGTGCTCTGCTGGTGTGCGTAGTCGTAATACTGGGCAAGATTGATTCGCGGGTTGGGCGCCGCCGGGACCTGGATGCCGGTGATGGGAGTGTAGCCTCGAGCCGCTCCCGCCATATAGTCGTTTTGGTAGAGCACATCGGCGGACACCCGCAGGTTCTGGTCACGATAGTCGAAGCCCAGCGACAGGGACCCGTTCCGCACCCATTGCCGGTCGATCGGGGTGTCGCCGTCCGTGAACGTGCCGTTCACCCGTATTCCGTATTGCTTGTCGTCGCCGAAGCGGCGGGCCACGTCGGTGACCAGGGAGAATGTCGAGTTGGAGAAGTAGTCGATCGCCGCACGCGTCAGGGGCTCGTCCTCGGCGCGCTTGGTGACGATGTTGACGTTACCGCCGACGCCGCCTTGCGGTGCCATGCCATTCAGGAAGGCCGCCGGCCCTTTCAGGAGTTCGATGCGCTCCGCCGGTGCGGGATTGATGCGGAATTCCGGCACGAGGCCATAAAGACCGTTGATCGCGATATCGCCGTTGGCGACGCGGAAGCCGCGAATGGTCATCGCATCGTACCGGTTGCCGATGCCGATCGCGGCGCGGACCGACGGATCGTTGTTGGTCAGGACTTCGGCGACACTGCGCGCCTGCTGGTCGCGAACGGTCTTGGCCGTATAGCTCGAAATGCTGAACGGCGTGTCCATGTAATCCTTGTCGCCGAGCAGTCCGACGCTGCCGCCGCGAGCAACCTGCCCTCCGGCGAATACGGGCGGCAGGTTCTGTCCAAGTTGTGCGCCGACCATGACTGGCTGCAACTCCAGCGCACCGCTGGGGGATCCCGGCGTGGGTTCAGGAACCACGGTCACGATGCCGCCGGCACTCACGCTGCCGGCCAGGCCCGAGCCGGAAAGCAGGCGCCGCAGGGCTTCCTGGGGCGACATCGTTCCGCTCACGCCCGGCGTCGTCCGCCTGTCGAGCAGCGCGGCACTCACGGATACCTGCAGGCCGCTCTGCTGACCGAACAGGGTGAGGGCGTCCGCCAGAGGCTGGGCCGGGATGCTGAACGAACGCGCCGCCTGGGCGATGAGCGTGGCATCGGGTTGGCCCTGTGCCATCGCGCCGGAGATCGGACCGCCGAGCATCGCGCCCACACATGCCGCGACCTTTGCGAGCTTCATCGCCGACGCGCGTCTGCGCGCGCGCCAAGCCGTCGTGACCATTCGTATCTCCGCTTTTGTCGAGTGGCCGAAGGCTTCTCGAGATCAGTTCTTGCAAACGAAGACGAAATGAACGGCAGGCATTTCAGAAAAGAATCGTGACTTTGCTCAGCGGCTCGAAAGGATCAGGATCCACGGCGAGACCTGGACGACGCTCGCCCCTTGTGCTCGCGCAATGGCGTGTACGGCTTCGACGGGATTCGACAGGTCATACACGCCGGTAAGCCGTTCGCGCGCAATGGTCTCGTCCCTCACGAAGATGAAGCCGTCGAAGTACGGCCGCAGCGCATCGACGATCTCGGCCACCGGCTGGTTCTTCACGACGAGGCGCTTGCGGGTCCACGCGGCGACTTCCTCGACAGGCATGCGGCCGCGTTCGGCCGGTTTGTCGGCCACGGCGCGCATCCAGTCGCCGGCCTGCAGTCTCTCGCGAACCGGCGGCGTCGAGCTGGCGGACGTCACTTCGATCACGCCCTCCAGGACCGCAACGTCCATGCCGCCGGTCCTGCGGCGAACGTCGAAGGCGGTGCCGATGTCCACGACCTCGACGCCGTTGGCCTCGACCGAGAAGGGGCGCTCCGACTGGTGCAGGACGTTGAAGAGGGCCTCGCCCTTCAGAAGCCGGACGAGCCGATGCCGGTGGTCGAAGGCGACGTCGATGGCGGTCTCCGGTGCCAGCTGGACGCTGCTGCCATCGGGCAGCGTGACAGTCCGTTGTTCGGCCACGCTGGTCCAGTGGTCGGCCTGGATACGCGTCATGAGTCCCGGTGCTGCGAACGCGATGGCGGCAGCCATGGCCGTCATGACGCCCAGCGCTGCCCATCGTCCACGACGTCCGGGCGGAGGAACGTCGGCCTTGGTCCGATCGCTTCGCTCCTGCCGGAGGTCTTCGAGAGCCGTAATCGTCGTGGAGACCTCGTTCCAGTCGACGGCATGTGCCGGATCCGCCGACAGCCAGGCCTCGAAACGGCGCCGAAGATCCGGGTCGTCCGGCATCTCCAGCAACGCCACCATCCATTCGCTGGCCTTGCGCGGTTGCGGAAGCGCAGGACCGCCAGCTTCGTTCATTGCCATCCTCCGGACTGCGGCCTGCTCCGGGCGGAGGCGCGGCGGCTACGACGGTACACCCGTAGCCAACCGACGAATCAAACGCGTGGATTTTCAGTTCTGCCTAGTTTGGCCGCGGACGATGCAGTTTTGCCCGGCAGTGTTCGAGTCCTCCGATCACAAGCGTATGGGCCGTGCCCAGCGAGATCCCGAGACGTTCGGCAATCTGCTTCAGGGTAAAGCCGCCGAACCGATGCATCTCGAGCGCCGTCCGTGTGCGCTCCGGAAGATCGGCAATGGCCGCCTCCAGGGCGCGGAGGTCGGCTCGTCCGGTCGCCGCAACCTCCGGCGAGCGATTGTCGGGAACCGACTGGATGGCCAGTTCGCCATTTGCAACGAAGCGACCTGCCTGAACGACGACCCGGCGGCGACCATCGATCGCGAGGTTTCGGACGATGCGATAGAGGTACTTGACCGGCTCGTCGATCAATCTGCCTTTGGCAGCATCGGCGAAGCGCAGATAGGCTTCCTGAACGACGTCCTCTGCATCCGCATGATCGCCCACGATCCGGCGGGCATAGGCCAGCAAGTCTGTGCGGTGGTCCAGGAAAAGACCAAGATGACTCTGCTCGGAATGCACGAACCGAATTCCCTGAGCCGCGCCTGCGGCCGCCAACTGATCGGCCGGACCATTGCAGAAGTGCGAGTGACTCGCAATAGCATCCACGGAAGGCCTGACGACAGGATTGTCGGGACCGAGGGAGAGGACCGCGCCCCTTCGGTCCGGACCCCCGGCTCGGGGCCGTTCTTGCGACCGCCCCGCCCGGGCGGCACCATGGCTCCGGATCGCAGCGGGGACATGGACCATGGACGACTATTACGATCTCGGCGCCTACAAGCGGACCGTCACCACCTCGTCGCCGCGGACGCAGCTCTGGTTCGATCGCGGCCTGAACTGGCTCTACGGCTTCAACCACGCCGAGGCGATCAAGTGCTTCGAGAAGGCGCTGGAGACCGATCCCGGATGCGCCATGGCGCATTGGGGTATCTCCTACGCCGCCGGGCCGAACTACAATCTCCCCTGGCACCGCTACGATCCGGCCGGCAAGAAGCGCGCGCTCGAAGCCTCCTACGACGCCATGCAGCGCGCGCTGGCCGCCGCACCCGGCGCCTCGCCGATCGAGCAGGCGCTGATTCGCGCGCTGCCGGCGCGCTATCCGCAGCGTGAGGTGATCGAGGACCAGACCACCTGGGACAAGGCTTTCACCGTCGAGATGCGCAAACTGTTCCGTGCCCATCCGCACGATCTCGACCTGCGCTCGGTCTATGCCGAGGCGATCATGAACGAGACGCCGTGGCAGATGTGGGACCTCAAGACCGGTCAGCCGACGCCGGGCGCCGGCACGGAGGAGGCGGTCGAGGTGCTGGAAAGCGCCTTCCGCGACATGCCGGCGAGCTGGGACCATCCCGGCCTGCTGCACCTCTATGTCCATCTGATGGAGATGTCGCCGTTCCCGCAGCGCGCCCTGCGCGCCGGTGACCGGCTGCGCGATCTGGTGCCGGACTCCGGCCATCTCGTGCACATGCCGACCCATATCGACGTGCTGTGTGGCAACTATCGCGACGTCGTCGTCTATAACCAGAAGGCCGTCGTGGTCGACCGCAAGTACCTGGCGCGCGAGGGCGCCCTCAACGTCTATTCGATGTATCGCAGCCACGATCATCATTTCATCGTCTACGGCGCCATGTTCCTCGGCCAGTACACGCCGGCGATCACCGCCGCGCAGGAGCTGATCGACACCACGCCCGAAGAACTCCTGCGCATCCCGTCGCCGCCGATGGCCGACTTCGTCGAAGGCTATCTCTCGATGAAGCAGCACGTGCTGGTGCGCTTCGGCAAGTGGCGCGAGATCATCGCGCAGGAGCTGCCCAAGGATCCCGACCTCTACTGCTCGACCACGGCGATGACGCTCTATGCCAAGGGCGTGGCGCATTCGGTGCTGGGCGAGATCGAGCAGGCCGAGCAGGCGCGCGCCGCCTTCCGCGCCGCCAAGGCGCGCGTGCCCGAGAGCCGGCGCCTGCACAACAACACGATGGTCGACCTGCTGGCCATCGCCGAGGAGATGCTGACCGGCGAGCTGGAATATCGCCGCGGCAACTTCGATCTCGCCTTCGCCCATCTTCGCCGCGCCGTCGAACTCGACGATTCGCTGCCCTACGACGAGCCGTGGGGCTGGATGCAGCCGACGCGCCACGCGCTGGGCGCGCTCTTGCTGGAGCAGGGCCATCTCGCCGAGGCCGAAGCGGTCTACCGCGCCGATCTCGGCTTCGACGGCACGACCAACCGCGCCTGCTGGCATCCCGAGAATGTCTGGAGCCTGCACGGCCTGCACGAGTGTCTGGTCCGCCGTGGCGAGAAGGTCGAGGCGCCGCTGATCAAGGCGCGTCTGGATCTGGCCTCGGCGCGAACGGAGTTTCCGGTGCGGGCGTCATGCCTCTGCCGGCGGGAAGCGGCCTGAAGCGAAAGGTCCCTCGCTGCGCTCGGGATGACATCACTTTTTGAATCGGCGCACGGCGCGAATTCCAACAACGGTGTCATCCCGAACGAAGTGAGGGACCCTTATTAGTCCGTCAGCGCTTCGCCGTCGGCAGCACCCTCTGGATCATCGCAAAGAGAAACGCCGTCGTCAGGCCGAACAGCAGCATGCCGTTCACCGCTTCCAGCGCGCCCAGCATCTTCCACTGGTGGGCGAGGTGGATGGTCGTGTCGCCGTAGGTGGTCAGCGCGCCCAGCGAATAGAGCATGGCCGAGCGGTTGTCGGGGATGGCGCCGAGATAGCGGAAGGCCACCGCCCAGATGCCGCCTTCGAGGATGTGCAGCGTCGTCACCAGGGTCACCGCCATCACCATCACCAGGGAGAAGATGAGGGTGACGTGGCGGCCGCGGTCCCGCATCGTGTCGAGGAGGTGGTCGACCCGGGTAGAGAAGACCGCCAGGCAGAGAATGTGGATCACGCAGGTCAACGCGACCAGGGGCACGCCCCAAACCCAGTCGTGGCCCCACTGGACCTCGTCGATCGGGTTCATGCCGCGCTGCCGTTCCCGTGTCCGCCGGCCTAGCGGACCAGCGGCTTGTACTTGATGCGGTGCGGCTGGTCGGCGTCGGTGCCCATCCGCCGATGCTTGTCGAGTTCGTAGTCCTGGTAGTTGCCCTCGAACCACTCGACATGGCTGTCGCCCTCGAAGGCCAGCATGTGGGTGGCGGTGCGGTCGAGGAACCAGCGATCATGCGAGATCACGACGGCGCAGCCGGCGAACTCGAGCAGTGCTTCTTCGAGCGCGCGCAGCGTGTCGACGTCGAGATCGTTGGTCGGCTCGTCGAGCAGCAGCACGTTGGCGCCGCTCTTCAGCATCTTGGCGAGGTTGACGCGGTTGCGTTCGCCGCCCGAGAGCTGGCCGACCTTCTTCTGCTGGTCGGCGCCCTTGAAGTTGAACGAGCCGCAATAGGCGCGGCTGGACACTTCCTTGGTGCCGAGCTTGATGATGTCGAGGCCGCCCGAAAGCTCCTCCCACACGCTCTTGTTGGGATCGAGCGTCTCGCGGCTCTGGTCGACATAGCCCAGCTTCACCGTCGGGCCGACGGAGAAGGTGCCGGTGTCGGGCTTGTCCTGGCCGGTGATCATCTTGAACAGCGTGGTCTTGCCGGCGCCGTTGGGGCCGATGACGCCCACGATGCCACCCGGCGGCAGGCTGAAGGTGAGGTTGTCGATCAGCAGCCGGTCGCCGAAGCCCTTGGAGATGCCCTCGGCGCGGATGATGTGGTCGCCCAGTCGCGGGCCGGCGGGAATGACGATCTGCGCGCGGTCGAGCGTCTGCTGGCTGTCCTCCTCGACCATCTGCTCGTAGGCCGCGATTCGCGCCTTGCTCTTGGAGCGGCGGGCCGACGGGCTGGTGCCCATCCATTCGAGCTCGCGCTGCATGGTGCGGCGGCGGGCGTCGGCGGTCTTCTCTTCCAGCTCGAGGCGCTTGTCCTTCTGCTTCAGCCAGGACGAGTAGTTGCCTTCCCACGGGATGCCGGCGCCGCGATCGAGTTCGAGGATCCAGCCGGCGACGTTGTCGAGGAAGTAACGATCGTGGGTGACGGCCACGACGGTGCCGGGGAACTCCGCGAGATGGCGCTCCAGCCAGGCCACCGACTCGGCGTCGAGATGGTTGGTCGGCTCGTCGAGCAGCAGCATGTCGGGCTTGGAGAGCAGCAGGCGGCACAGCGCCACGCGGCGCTTCTCGCCGCCCGAGAGCTTCTCGACGTTGGCGTCCGACGGCGGGCAGCGCAGCGCGTCCATGGCGATCTCGACGGTGCGGCCGAGGTCCCAGCCGTTGCCGGCGTCGATCTTCTCCTGCAGTTCGCCCTGCTCGGCGATCAGCTTGTCCATGTCAGCGTCGGGGTCGGAGAAGGCGTTGGACACCTCCTCGAAGCGCGCCAGCATCCTGGCCATCTCGCCGGCGCCGTCCATGACGTTGCCCAGCACGTCCTTGGAGGGGTCGAGGCCGGGTTCCTGCTCCAGCAGGCCGACCTTCACGCCCTCGGCCGCCCAAGCCTCGCCGGTATAACTGTCGTCGCGCCCGGCCATGATCTTGAGCAGGGTCGACTTGCCCGAGCCGTTGAGGCCGAGCACGCCGATCTTGGCGCCGGGCAGGAACGAGAGCCAGATGTCCTTCAGGACCTGCTTGCCGCCGGGAAAGGTCTTGTTCAGACCCTTCATCACGTAGATGTACTGGTAGGATGCCATGGGGCGAGCTTTTAGCGGCCCCGTCCGGACGGTTCAATGACGCCCGGGGAAACCCGCCCACCCGCGGAATTGCCATTTCATACGCGATTGCGTATTGATGATTTAGATACGCGATACCGTATATTGCGTGTGAATACGCGTTCGCGTATGATGTCGTCATGGAAATCATCGCCAGGGATCCAAAGCAGCTCGGGATCGCCGTTCAGCGCCGTCGCAAGGAGCAGAAGCTCACGCAAGGCGAGCTGGGCGCCCGCATGAACGCCCGTCAGGCGACCGTCTCCAAGTTGGAGAAGGGAGAGCCGGCCACGCAGCTCCAGACCTTGATGAATTCACTGGCGGCGCTGGGGCTTGAGCTGGTGGTTCGACCCCGTACCACGAGCCGCCTGGAGGAGCTCGAGGCGCTGTTCTGATGGCTCGTTCCCGCGCCACGCCACCGCTCGACGTCTTTCTGAACGGAAAGCGCGTTGGACAGCTGCGCCGCGAACCGGGCGGCGCCATCGACTTCAAATACGCAGATGAGTGGCTCGGCTGGAACAATGCCATTCCGGTGTCGCTGTCCCTGCCGTTGAGCGAACGTCGCTATGCCGGCACTCCCGTCGTCGCGTTCTTCGACAATCTTCTTCCCGACGATGAGGACATTCGCCGCCGCGTCGCCGAGCGCACGCGGGCACAGGGATCCGATTTCTTCAGCCTGCTCGGCGCCATAGGCCGCGATTGTGTCGGTGCCCTGCAGTTCCTCGCCGAGGGCGAGGAGGCGGCTCCTCCCGACCGTCTGGACGCGCGGCGCATCAGCGATGCCGACATCGCGGACCTGCTCGGCAACCTCGCGCGCAACCCGCTGGGCATCGACGAAGCCGGCGACCTGCGGATCTCGTTGGCCGGGGTGCAGGAGAAAACCGCGCTCCTGTTCTGGAAGAAGCATTGGCACGTGCCTCATGGCACCACGCCGACGACGCACATTCTCAAGCCCCAGATCGGCGCGCTGCCGCAGGGTCTCGACCTGTCGGATAGCGTCGAGAACGAGCATTTCTGCCTCCGGCTGATGGAGGCGTTCGGCCTTCCCGTAGCGCACTCGCAGATCGCCGATTTCGAGGGACGGCGCACCCTGGTCGTCGAGCGCTTCGATCGCCTGTGGACCCGGGACAGGCGTCTGCTGCGGGTGCCTCAGGAGGATTGCTGCCAGGCCCTGTCGGTTCCTCCCAGCCTGAAGTACGAGCAGAGCGGCGGACCCGGCATGGTCGCCATCGCGCGCCTGCTGAAAGGGAGTGACACGCCCGACCTCGACCTGCGGCGCTTCTTCAAGACACAGCTCCTGTTCTGGCTGCTCGCGGCAACGGACGGACACGCAAAGAACTTCAGCATCCGCCTCGCGCCCGGCGGACGGTTCGCCCTTGCCCCGATCTATGACGTCCTTTCGGTGCAGCCGACCTTCGATGCGGGCCAGCTTCGCCGCACGCAGATGAAGCTTGCGATGGCGGTGGGAAGCAACCGCCACTATCGCCTCGACGAGATCACGCCGCGCCATTTCCTGCAGACCGCCAAGCTGTGCGACATTCCGCAGGCCACCGCGCTCGCCGTCCTCGACGAGGTCGCGCAGACCGCGGAAGCGGCCTTCGACAGGGCGCAGTCGGCAATGCCCAGGGAGTTCCCCGAGCCGCTGGTGGCCTCGATCGTCAACGGCGCAAAAAGTCGGTTGAAGTTGTTCGGTCCAGTCAGACAACGCTAGCGTCGTCGGCCTGGTGCGCCGCGCCGCTTGTCCGCGCCCGGCCAACACGGTTCAATGACGGCGGGGAGAAACGCGCACGCATGCTGGTCGAACCGGCTGTCCTGGCCCTGTCGCTGGCCTATCTGGGGCTGCTCTTCGCCGTGGCGTATTTCGGCGACCGCTATGCGCGTGACTGGTCAAAGAACTCGGTGGCGCCGGTGGTCTATGGCCTGTCGCTGGCCATCTACTGCACCTCCTGGACGTTCTACGGCGCGGTCGGGCGGGCGGCGACCTCGGGCATCGACTTCGTCCTGATCTATACCGGGCCGGTCCTGGTGGTGACCCTGGGCTATCCGGTGGTCGCCAAGATGGTGAGGCTGGCCAAGCAGCACAACGTCACCTCGATCGCCGATTTCCTGGCTTCGCGCTACGGCAAGAGCCGCGCCGTCGGCGTCACTGCTACCTTGTTCGCCACAGTGGGCGTGCTGCCCTACATCGCGCTGCAGCTGCAGGCCGTGTCCTCGTCGTTCCGCACCATCGCCGCACCCCTGCCGTGGAGCGGCGGGGCGCCCGGCGTCGTGCATGCCGACACGTCGCTGATCGTGGCGGCGCTGATGGCGCTGTTCACTATCCTGTTCGGCGTGCGCAACGTGCAGGCCTCCGAGCAGCATCGCGGCATGATGCTGGCCATCGCTTTCGAATCGGTAGTGAAGCTGCTGGCGCTGCTGGCGGTCGGTCCCTTCGTCGTCTGGTTCCTGTTCGACGGGCCGGCCGACATGGTGGGGCGCCTGGCCGAGGTGCCGGCGGTGGCGGAGCGGCTGACGCGCGAGGCCTCGCCGCTCACCTGGGTGGTGATGTCGCTGCTCTCGGGCATGGCCTTCCTCTGCCTGCCGCGCCAGTTCCACGTCGCCGTGGTCGAGCACGACCATCCCGCCAGCCTGCGGACGGCGCGCTGGCTGTTCCCGGCCTATCTCGTACTCATCAACCTGTTCGTCATCCCGATCGCGGCGGCCGGCCTGCTGCTGCTCGGGCCGAATGTCAGCCCCGACCTCTACGTGCTGCAGCTGCCGCTGATCGGCGGTGAGAGCTGGCTCTCGGCCTTCGTGTTCATCGGCGGTCTCTCCGCCGCGACCTCGATGGTGATCGTGGCCTGCATGGCGCTGTCGGGCATGATCGGCAACGAGCTGCTGATGCCCTACCTGCTGCGCCGGCAGGCCGGCGTGGTGCGCGACATGGGTCCGCTGGTGCTGCTGGTGCGCCGCGCCGCCGTCGTGCTGATCCTGATGGCGGGCTACGCCTACGAGCGCATCATCTCGGGCTATCTGCCGCTCGCCTCGATCGGCCTGATCTCCTTCTGCGCCGTCGCCAACTTCGCGCCCGGCCTCGTGCTCGGCCTCTACTGGCAGCGCGCCCACCGGTTCGGCGTGGTCGCAGGCCTGGTCGGCGGCTTCGTCGTCTGGCTCTACGCGCTGCTACTGCCGACCCTGCGCCAGGGGCTGGGAGCGAGCGAATCGCCGGCGGCGCCCTTCATGCCGTGGCTTCCGGAGTCCCTGGCGACCCTCGATCCGGTGTTGCAGGGCTTCCTGGTCTGTATTGCCGTCAACACTTCGCTGCTGGTCGGCGTCTCCCTGCTGGTGCGGCCGGTGGGCCGCGACCGCGAGCAGGCGGATGCCTTCGTGCTGGGCGCCGAACCCGCACCGCCGTCGCGCCGCACGCCGGCCGACGCCGCCCGCATCGAGGAGTTGCGCCAGCTGCTGGCGCGCTTCGTCGGTGTGGAGCGGGCGGCCCGCCTCCTGTCGGGCGAGCTGTCGATGGAGACCGCGCTCGCCCGTACCGAGCGCATGCTGTCCGGCACCCTGGGTGCGGCCTCCGCGCGCGTCATCGTGGCGGCCTCGGTGCGGCGCGGCCGGCTGCTGACGCGCAGCGCCCGTGCCATCATCGACGAGGCGTCCGAGGCGATCCGCTACAATTACGAGATCCTGCGCAATACGCTCGATCATGTCGGCATGGGCATCGCCGCCTTCGACCGCGAGGGGCGGCTGGAGATCTTCAACGACCGCTTCACGTCGCTGCTGGCGCTCGACGACGATGCCGTGGCGGTCGGCGCTGCACCGCGCGAGTTCGGCGCCACCGCCGATGTCGTCGAGCTGCTGCGCCGGCCCGACTCGCCACAGACGCACGAGATCGCCACGCGCGACGGCCGGGTGATCGAGCTGCGCCTCGATCCGCTGCCGGAGGATGGGTTCGTCGCCACCTGCAACGACGTGACGGCGCGGGTGCGTACCGCCGAGGCTCTGCGCGACAGCGACGGCCAGCTGCGCCGCGCGGCGGAGACGCTGGAGCAGCGCGTCGCCGAGCGCACGGCCGAACTGGAGGCGAGCCGCGCCGAGGCGGAGGCGGCCAATCTCGGCAAGACGCGCTTCATCGCGGCGGCGAGCCACGACCTGTTGCAGCCGCTGCATGCGGCGCGCCTGTTCACGGCGGCGATGATTGACCGCGATCCGCGCAACGATCTCGGCGGCAAGATCGATGCGAGCCTTGGCGCCGTCGAATCGCTGCTCGACGCGCTGCTCGACATCTCCAAGCTCGACGCCGGCGCCTTCAAGCCCGAGAAGCGGCCCTTCGCGCTGCAGCCGCTGTTCGACTCGCTGGCCACCGCCTTCGCCCCGACGGCCGCCCGGCATGGCGTCGAGCTCGCCGTCGCGCCGACGGGCGCCTTCGTCGACACCGATCCGGCGTTCCTGCGCCGAATCCTGCAGAACCTCCTCTCGAACGCGTTGCGCTACGGCCGCAGCGAGGGAAGGCCGGCGCGGGTGCTGCTGGGCTGCCGCCGAACAGGCGATTCATTGCGCATCGAAGTGCGTGACAACGGGCCGGGCATCCCTCCCGACAAGCAGGTGGTGATCTTCGACGAGTTCGTACGGCTGCAGCCCGAGGATGAAGGGCTGAGGGAGGAGCGGGGGCTGGGCCTCGGCCTCGCCATCGTCGACCGCATCGCGCGCATGCTCGATCTTCCGGTGGGCCTTGCCTCGGCGCCGGGGCGAGGCTCGACCTTCTCGGTCACCGTGCCGAGGGTGGCCGCGGTGGCGGCCGCGCCCAGTGCCGCGCCGGCGCCGCAGCCGATGCCCTCGATCGAGGCCGAGAGCTTCGTGCTCTGCCTCGACAACGAATCGCGCGTGCGCGAGGCGATGGCGGCGCTGCTCGGCGGCTGGGGCTGCAAGGTCGCGACGGCGGCCAGCGCGAGCGAGGCGCTCGAGGCCGTGGCCCGCGCCGGCCGTCTGCCGGACCTCGTGCTGGCCGACCTCCATCTCGATGAGGGCGCCGACGGTCTCGAGGCCGTGGTCTCGATGCGCGCCGCCTGGGGACGGATCGTGCCGGCGGCCCTGGTAACCGCCGACCGCGATCCCACGCTGCGTCCGAGGACGCGGGCGCTGCAGGTTGAACTGCTGCACAAGCCGGTCAAGCCGGCATCCCTGCGCGCGCTGCTCAGATTGCGCAGCGCGGCGGCAGGACGGATTACGGTCTGATCGTCTCCGGGATCGGCAGCGCCAGCCCACGGGCCTCGATGACGGCCTGGGTTCGAGAGCGTACGCCGAGCTTGCGCAGGATCACCGTCACATGCGCCTTCACGGTGGCTTCACCGACTCCGAGCTTGTGGGCGATCTGCTTGTTCTGGTCGCCGTGGATCATGAGCGCGAGCACGCGCCACTGCTGAGGCGTGAGCTGGGCCGCGCGCTGGGCGAAGCTGTCGCCGGGCACGGCGTCGGGGGGCGTGAAGATCTCGCCGTCGAGCACGGCGCGCACGATGGCGGCGATCTCCTCGAGCGGTGCGGACTTGTCGATATAGGCCGAGGCACCGAACTCGTAGGCGCGGCGCACCACCGAGGCGTCACGCGCGGCGGAGACGACGACGATCGGCGCGGTGGGATGTTCGGCGCGCAGGCGGGCGAGGCCGGTGAGCCCGTCCATGCCCGGCATGTCGAGGTCGAGCAGGACCGCGTCGGGCTCGCTCTCCCGGTCCAGCACCGCCTTCGCCTGGTCGAGCGTGCCGGCCATCTCGAACCGCGCACCGGCAAACGACTGGGCCAGCGCCGAGGCCAGCGCGTCGCGGACCATGGGATGGTCGTCGGCGATCAGGAAGGAGAGCGTTTCCCCGGACATCGATTCTATCTTTGTTGCGAAACGGTAGAAAATGCTGCGGTGCACTCTACGCGCCCTTGGACCTTGGTCGAATTGCAGCACACGGGACGTGCGATTTACACAAGAATCAAGAAGGGGTCCGTATCAGGAAACCCGCATTGGGAGAAACGCACATGGCCGTAGCAGGCAGAGTAGACGACCATTCGCGTCCGATGACGCGCGAGGAGAGGAAGGTGATCATCGCCTCCTCGGTCGGCACCGTCTTCGAATGGTACGACTTCTATCTCGCGGGCTCGCTGGCCGCGAACATCGCGGCGAACTTCTTCACCGGCGTCAACCCGACCGCCGCCTTCATCTTCACCCTGCTGGGCTTCGCGGCCGGCTTCGCGGTTCGTCCGTTCGGCGCGCTGTTCTTCGGCAGTCTCGGTGACCTGATCGGCCGCAAATACACCTTCCTCGTCACGATGACCCTGATGGGTCTCGCGACCTTCGTGGTCGGTCTGCTGCCCGGCTACGCCTCGATCGGCATCGCGGCGCCGATCCTGTTCATCGCCTGCCGCCTGCTGCAGGGTCTGGCGCTTGGCGGCGAGTATGGCGGCGCGGCGACTTATGTGGCCGAGCATGCGCCGCAGAATCGTCGCGGCTTCTACACCTCGTGGATTCAGACGACGGCGACCGTCGGCCTGTTCCTCTCGCTGCTCGTCATCCTGGCGCTTCGCCTGTCGCTGACGCCCGAGCAGTTCGCGGCCTGGGGCTGGCGCGTGCCGTTCCTCGTCTCGATCCTGCTGCTGGCGGTGTCGATCTGGATCCGGCTGCAGCTTCAGGAATCGCCGGCGTTCCAGCGCATGAAGGCCGAGGGCAAGGGCTCCAAGACCCCGCTGCGCGAGGCGTTCGGCGTCTGGAAGAACGCCAAGATCGCGCTCATCGCGCTGTTCGGCGGCACCGCCGGCCAGGCGGCCGTCTGGTACACGGGCCAGTTCTACGCCCTGTTCTTCCTCACCCAGACGCTGAAGCTCGACGGCACGACCTCGAACATCGTGATCGCGGTGGCCCTGGCCATCGGCACGCCGTTCTTCATCTTCTTCGGCTGGCTGTCGGACAAGATCGGTCGCAAGCCGATCATCCTGGCGGGCTGCGCGCTGGCCATGGTGACCTACTTCCCGCTGTTCCACGCGCTCACCAATGCGGTGAACCCGGCGCTCAATGCGGCGATCGAGAAGTCTCCGGTCACCGTGATCGCCGATCCGAACGAGTGCTCGTTCCAGTTCAATCCTACGGGTACAGCGTCGTTCACCAGCTCGTGCGACATCGCCAAGTCGTTCCTCGCGCGCAACTCGGTAAACTACGGCAATCAATCCGCTCCGGCTGGTACGCCGGCGCAGATCAAGATCGGCGACAAGGTCATCACCTCCTTCGACAAGACGAAGGCGGGTGCCGAGGGCGCCGCCAAGGAGCGGGCTTTCAACGCCGAGGCGACCGCGGCCATCCGCGCCGCCGGCTATCCGGCCTCGGCCGACAAGAACCAGATCAATATGACCATGGTCATCGTCATCCTGACGATCCTCGTGATCTACGTGACGATGGTCTACGGCCCAATCGCGGCCCTGCTGGTCGAGCTCTTCCCGACCCGTATCCGCTACTCCGGCATGTCGCTGCCGTACCATATCGGCAACGGCTGGTTCGGCGGCTTCCTGCCGCCGACCGCCTTCGCCATCGTGGCGGCGACCGGCAACATCTACTCGGGCCTCTGGTACCCCATCGTGGTGGCCGGCATGACCCTGGTGATCGGCCTGCTCTTCATGCCGGAGACCAAGAATCGCGACATCTATGCCGACGACTGACGCGGCCTCTGCGACAAAAAGGAACCGGCGGCCCGCAAGGGACGCCGGATTCTTTTTTGGATGTTTGGTGCGGCTCCGGTAAGTATCGCGCCATGAAACTCGAAGCGATTGCCATCGGCCACCAGCCGCCCGAAGACGTGAACGCCATCATCGAAGTGCCGATCGGCGGCGAGCCGATCAAGTACGAGATGGACAAGGAAGCCGGCACCCTCGTGGTCGACCGCTTCCTGTACACGCCCATGCGCTACCCCGGAAACTACGGGTTCGTGCCGCACACGCTTTCGGACGACGGCGACCCGATCGACGTGCTGGTCGCCAACACCCGCCCGATCATTCCCGGCGCCGTTATCAACGTGCGCCCGATCGGCGTCCTGCGCATGGAGGACGATGGCGGCGGCGACGAGAAGATCATCGCCGTGCCCTCGCCCAAGCTGACCAAGCGCTATGTGCACGTGAAGACCTACACCGACCTGCCCGAGATCACCCGCCAGCAGATCGAGCACTTCTTCATCCATTACAAGGATCTCGAGCCGGGCAAATGGGTGAAGCTGCTCGGCTGGGGCGACGTGGACGAGGCCAAGCGGCTCATCGTCGAAGCGATCGAACGCGCCAAGCAGAAGCGCTGACGTCGCGCGCCTTCCCGGCCCCTTGCCGGCCGCATCGTTTTTCCTATATCCAGCGCCGGAAAATCCAGCATGAGGACTGCAAGGCAATGAACGGAGACGGTTCGGCGGCCCAGGGCGGCCCGGAGAAGCACCAGTTCCAGGCCGAGGTGGCCGAGCTCCTCAACCTCATGATCCATTCGGTCTATTCCGAGACCGACGTCTTCCTGCGCGAGCTGGTGTCGAACGCCTCCGACGCCTGCGACAAGGTCCGCTACGAGGCCATCGCCCGGCCGGAGCTGCTGGCTGGCGACGAGCGCCTGGCGATCCGCATCAAGCCCGATGCGGCGGCCAAGACGCTGACCATTGCCGACAACGGCATCGGCATGGACCGGCAGGAGCTGATCGACAATCTCGGCACCCTGGCGCGCTCCGGCACCAAGGCGTTCCTGAAGGGATTGAAGGACGCCAAGGACGGGCTCGGCCTGATCGGCCAGTTCGGCGTGGGCTTCTACGCCGCCTTCATGGTGGCCGACCGCATCGAGGTGACGAGCCGCCGCGCCGGTTCGGCCGAGGCCTGGACCTGGACCTCGGCGAGCGGCGCCGGTTTCGAGGTGGCGCCCTCCACGGAAGAGCAGGCCGCCCGTGTCGCGCGCGGCACGGAGATCATGCTGCACCTCAAGGATGACGCGGCGCGCTATCTCCAGCCTTATGAGCTCGAGCGCATCGTGCGGACCTATTCCGATCACGTGCTGTTCCCGATCGAGCTGATCGACGACAAGGGCGAGGCCCGTCAGGTCAACGCCGCCAGCGCACTGTGGCAGCGCTCGAAGTCCGAAGTGACGGCGGAAGACTACACGCAGGCCTATCGCTCGCTCGCCATGGCCTTCGACGAGCCGGCGCTGACCTTGCACTACAAGGTCGAGGGGCGGCAGTCCTATGCGGTGCTGCTGTTCGTGCCCAGCACGCCGCCGTTCGACCTCACCGATCCGGCCCGCAAGGGGCGGGTGAAGCTCTACGTCCGCCGGGTCTACATCACCGACGATGCCGAGCTGCTGCCGGCCTATCTGCGTTTCGTGCGCGGCGTGGTCGACAGCGAGGATCTTCCGCTCAACCTGTCGCGCGAGATGCTGCAGAACAATCCGCAGGTCCGCCAGATTCGCTCGGGCCTGGTCGGCCGCGTCCTGTCGGAGCTGGAAAGCACCGCCACCAAGGACGCCGAGGCCTATGGCAGGATCTGGGAGACATTCGGCCCGATCCTCAAGGAGGGGCTGTACGAGGATCAGGAGCGCCGCGCCCAGCTGCTCGGCCTGGCGCGCTTCGCGTCGACCGCCGGCGATGCTCCGCGTTCGATCAAGGAGTACGTGGCCGAGCTGAAGCCCAACCAGACGGAGATCTACTATCTGGTGGGCGACAGTCTCGACCGGCTGAAGTCTAACCCCAAGCTGGAGGCGGCGAAGGCGCGCGGCGTCGAGGTGCTGCTGCTGACCGACCCGGTCGACGCGTTCTGGACGACCATGCCGCAGGAGTTCGAGGGCAAGCCGCTGAAGTCGCTGAGCCAGGGCGAGGTCGATTTCGGCCTGATCCCCATCGTCGACGAGGAGAAGGCCAAGGACGCCGGTGCCGATGACGTCGAGGACGATGCCGCCGTGCTGGAAGCCGCCAAGCAGGTGCTCGGTGACAAGGTTGCGGACGTCAAGGCCTCGACGCGCCTGACCGACAGCGCCTCCTGCCTGGTGGCGAGTGCGCAGGGCCGGGATCGCGAACTGGAGCGGCTGCTCGAACGCCAGAACCGCGGCAGCGGCACCAAGCCGATCCTCGAGCTCAACATGAAGCACGCGATGGTCAAGGCGCTCGGCGCCGCGAAGAAGGAAGACCGCACGCGCGACGTCGACGACCTCGCGAACCTGCTGCTCGACGAGGCCTGCATCCTCGACGGCGAGATCCCGTCCGATCCGGCGGCCTTCGCTCGGCGCCTCAACGACTATGTCGTGCGGGCGTTGCGGGGCACTGAAACGGTTTGAGGGCCAGCTTCACGTCCCGCCCATCGTCATCCTGGGAAGGAAGGTTACGATCCCGGGAAAGAGCGTGAACAGTCCGACGCAGGCGAAGTCCATCAGCACGAACGGCCAGACGTTACGGAAGATCGCCTGCAGCGGGATATCGGGCCGGACGCCGCCCACCACGTAGCAATTCAGACCGACCGGCGGCGTCAGCAGACCGACTTCGACCATCTTCACGACGATGATACCGAACCAGATCGGATCGAAGTCCAGCTTCATCATGACCGGGAAGATGACCGGCAACGTGAGAAGCAGCATGCCGATCCCGTCCATGAACATGCCCAGCACGGTGTAGAGCACGATCACGAACAGCAGCACGAGGTAGGGCGACACGCCGATGGCGACGATCCAGTCCGAGAAGGCGCTGGAAACGCCGGCGAAGGCGAGGAAGCGCACGAAGATCAGCACGCCCCAGATGATCGAGAAGATCATCACCGTGAGCTTGACCGTGTCGAGCAGCGAGTCGAGAAGGCCGCGGCCCGTCAGCGACCGCTTGAGAAGCGCCATGACGAAGACGATGAAGGCGCCCAGCGCTCCCACCTCGGTGGGGGTGGCCCAGCCGGTGTACATGCCGCCGATCACCGCGCCGATCACGAACACGATGGGCAACGCGTCGGGCAGCGTCACGAAGCGCTCGCGCCACGGGATTCCGTGCACCGATTGGCCGAGCGCCGGATTGATCTTGAAGCGTACGACGATGATCGAGGCGTACAGCGCGGCGGAGATGACGCCGGGAATGAAGCCGGCCAGAAGCAGGCCGCCGATCGAGGTCTCGGTGATGATGCCGTAGACGACCATGATCGCCGACGGCGGGATCAGGGACGCGAGGGTTCCGCCCGCAGCGACGACCGCGGCGGCAATGCCGGGCTGATATTTGTAGCGCAGCAGCTCGGGGATCGAGATGCGGGCGAACACGGCCGCTGTCGCCGTGCTGGCGCCCGAAACCGCGGCGAAGCCCGCCGCGGCGAAGATCGTCGCGACCGCCAGTCCGCCGGGCATCCATCCCAGCCAGGCGCGTGCGCAACGATAGGCGCCCTGCACGATCCCGGCATGGTGCGCGAGATGGCCGATCAGGATGAAAAGCGGCAGGACCGACAGCGCATAGTTCGTGGTGTCCGAGTAGGGGATGTGGCCGGCTATGCCGACCGCTTTGTCGAAGCCGCGCAGCGCCCACAATCCGAAGAAGCCGACGAGCCCGGCCGCCACGAAGATGCGAATGCCGGCCACGATCATGACGGTGAGGGCGATCATCCCGATGATGCCGATCGTGATGGGCTCCATCAGGCGTCCTCGGGCAGGTGCGATGCGACGGGTACGGCGATCGGTTCGGCCAGCGGATCGGCGACCAGCCGGACATAGGCCCAGATTTCGAGCGCGATCCGGCACGCGAGGACGCTGAAGCCGATGACGGGAACCAGCTTCGAAGGCCAGGTCGGCCACTGGGTGTTGATCGTGGAATCCCCGATGTAATAGGCGTTCTCGAAGAAATGCAGGACACCCGGCAGCAGCAGGACGACCAGGGCGAATGCCGCGATGGACGCCATCAGCTCGGCAATCCATTTGCGGCGTCCCTTGAAGTGGCCGACCAGGATGTCGACCCTGATGTGGCCCGCTTTCCGGTAGCAGTAGGAGATCGTGAGCAGGGTGTAGGTCGCCATGCTCTGCTCGATGAGGTCGAGCTGGCCATAGAGCGGCGCATTGAACGCCTTGCGCATGACCATCTCGGCGACGCCGACCCACATCACGCAGAAGATCACGGCGCCTCCGACCACGGCCGTCGCGAATTCGACGACCTGCAAGGCCCTGTCGAGGCGATCGAGCAACGCACCGCCCATCGCCCGTCCGGAGGGAGAGGCCATCGTGGCCATGTCGGTTGCCGCGTCAGCTCTTCTTGAGCTTGGCCTTGGCCTTCTGCGCTTCGTTCAGGATGAGATCGAGCAGTTCCTGCGCGGGCACGCCCTTCGCGGCATTCTCCGTAACCCATGCCTTCCAGACCGGTGCGGCGCCGACCTCCTGGAAGATCTTCAGTTCCGCCGGCGAATAGACGATCGCCTTGAGGCCCTTCTTCTCCCATTCGGCCAGGTTCTTCTTGTCGGTCTCGCTATGCGCCTTGATGAGGGCGGCGTAGGCGAGGGGCCGGGCCTTGTCGAACAGCTCCTTGTACTGAGGCGGCAGCTTGCCGAACGCATCGAGCGCAACGATGGTCGGGCAGTTGTTCGCGCCTGGCGACAGGTTCGTCGTGTACCACTTTGCAATGTCGGCAATCTTGTACGATGCAAAGGCGTAGGTGTAGGGGAATGCTGCGGCCCGGAACACGCCGCGCTCCATGGACGTGTAGACTTCCGGAGCGGGCACCGAGGTCGGCACGGCGCCGAGATTCTTCATGGCGGCACCCGTACCGCCCAGCGCGCGAACGCGCATTCCCTTGAAGTCGGCCATCTTGGTCGGCGCATCGCCGGTCCCCATGAACTCCGACTGCGGCTGCAGGACCGACATCAGCACCATGGCGTTCCAGCGCTTGAACTCGTTCACGATGTAGGGGTTCTTGTAGAAGACGTCATGCACCATCGCATGGACCTCGGGATCCGCCAGCGGCAGGCCGGGCAGGTCGAGCGCGTTGATGCCGAGATGCTTGCCCGGATGGTAACCGGTGCAGATCTGCGCCATCTCGAAGGCGCCGAGCTTGATGTTGTCGAGGTTGTCCGATGCCTTCGACAGCGCATCGCCGTAGTGAATCTTGATGGTGAACTTGCCGTCGGTTTCCTTGCTCACATAATTGGCGAGGGTCTCGATGCCGGCGGTGAACGCCCGGGGCGGTCCCCAGACCGAGAGGTTCCAGGAGACCTTTGGCCCATCCACGGCAAGAGCCGAAGTTGCACTGAGACCAAGGATTACGCCAGCAACGCCGAGACGGATCGACAGTACGCCCATCATCTTCCTCCCTGTACTTGCTTATGTATTGATTGAGGGAAGCATGGTCTTGGATGCAATCCCTGTCCACGGAGAATTTACATCCTAAGCTGAGGAATGCTCGGTCGGTGCTGCCATCGCGACGCTGCTGCCGATGACGGTCGCAGGCTCGACCGCAAGGTTTTGTCCGCTTTGGCGACGTCGGCCACGTCCCGATCGAGGGCTGACCTGGGCCAGCTTCGCGGCATCTCAGGAGCGTGAAAATGACAGCAGTTCGAGAAGTTGAAGGCCGCCCGCGCCGCCAAGAGGGACGAGTACGGCGCGGACGAGTGGCTGTTCGAAGAACGGCGCAAAGGCCCCTTTACGCAACTGCTCGACCTGCATGATCAAGGACGGGAATCGTTCCGCCAGCAATCTGTACTTCTCCCCCGACCCCTGGAGCCACATCAGATCGCTTCGCATCGCCTCGAGAGCAGTGCGACGGGCAATCTCGGCGGAGATATTGAGCATCGTGGCCATGGCGATGGTCCAGAGCAGATATGTGACCAGGACGACGATCACGACATTGGAGGAAGCCCAGTTGTCGAACAGCGGGCTACGGGCCAGGAACAGCAGGCCGAGGAGGATGAGTGGAAAGAAGATGAGGCGCGCAATTGCATCTGTGTGATCGGCCAGGAGACGGGCATCGATCCAGGGATCGATTATGGAATTGCGCTGCCGCCGGCTTCCGGCCGTGCGATCGCGAACGCGTGCCGCAATCGGGCAGGCGGCGCATTCCGCAAGCTCGGGGCCCAGTTCCGCGGCAAATCTCCGGATCGTCGTTTGCGGGTAGATCGTTCGCTTGTTGCGTAGGATCCGGATGAACCGCCAGGTGAGAATCGTGGCGTCGCTCACCAGGACCATCAGGATGATGGCGGCAATGACGGCCAGCACGGTCGTCCAGTAGAAGAGCGAACGGTCTCCGATCCCGCGGGCTGGTACCTCGGGAGTTTCGCCGCCAAACAGCTCCATCTCCAGCAGGGCGAAGCAGAAGACGGCGACCAGCCACATCGCCGTGCGCAGGAAGCGTGGGCCGCCGTGCAGCAGGCGGATGTAGCGCCGCCAGATGCTGGTTCCGTCGATGCCGCCGTCGTCCGAGGTCACGTCCGGTTGGGCGTCCTGGAGGGAACGCCGTGCCGCGGTCAAGTCGCTACGCTTGAGCATCTGCGGACGCCACATCCACAGAGTTGCATCCAGAAGCCCCTTAACCAAACGCCGCCAGACGAAGTGGGCAGCTCGCTTCGGGTTTCGCTGGAAATAGGCGACGACGCTTCCGAGTCGTGTTTTCGGGACCGTCTTGACGGCGAAGTACTTCGTGCCGATCTGCCGGGTCGTCTCTGCGGCGCCTCGCCAAGTATAGTCAACGAACCAGCCAAACAGGAGGATCGCCAGCGCGCGTAACAGTTCTGACGGCCAGCTGCTGACACCGCTGAAGAACGCAAGGGGCTCGTGGGTGCCGGCACTCTTCCCGGGTATGAGAAGATAGCCCCCGCCAACGACCAGAACGACCAGCGTTGTACGGAGGAGCCGCTGTCCCGTGACCCAATGCCCGGCGGTATCCGCTTGGCGCATGGTGCTGCAGGGATGCGGCCCACGATAGACGGTGATCCAGAAAAGCAGCGTGGCCCCTAGGGCGACGACGAATGCGCCGCCAAGACCGACGCGACCCGGCATTCCCAGTTCAGCCACGACGCCGGCCGTGAAGCCCCACGACGCGGCCGTGAGCCCGGAAATCGTCATCGTCGACAGGTCGAAGGGCATGTCGCCGGCGATGGCATCCCGTAGGGCTGGCCCGGGCTGTACGAGGATGATGAACCCGCCGAACGCGATCAGAAAAGCGAAGAGCAGGGTCGCATAGAACTTGCGAGCCTCCATCTGTTCGTGAAGCGGTTCGTCGAGGTCCATCCTGATGCCCTCGTCCGGATCGACGCGATAGTTGCGTGACGCGAGCTTCACGGCGGCGCCATGCCGCCCGATCTCGTAGAGGTAGGATTTCTGAAGCGACACGGAGGCGGCCGTCTCTAGCGGTCTGTGGCCTTCCGAGTTGGAGACGGCGTGGCGGGCGGCCAGGAAGATCGCCGTCTGGTAGATGTCCCGGAAGGGCGAGACCTTGACCGCCTGCTCGACCGGCGGATCGAGTTCCGAAACCGAGAGCGGCAGGGCGGAGGCGACGACCAGGTTTCGCGTGTATTTCGTGACTTCGGGATGCAAGAGTCGTGCATCCAGATCGGTCGTGAAGATCATGCGCTCGGGGAATGCGGGGCGTAGCGCTTGGGCGAGCACAAGCTTGTCGTGCACATCCAGCCCGATGATGCCGACTGCCCTCACTGTGTTGCGCCGGTCGGCTTCCGCTTCCCGCTGCAACTGGACGACCAGCCGCCGGACATAGTCGCGTTGGTCCCTGTTCTCCGGCCACTCGAGTTGCGGTTCCTTGCTTTCCTCGCGTTTCTTGTCGCCGTCGGCGCGCGGAACCAGGCGCTGCTGCTTCGAGACGCCCTCGAGCGTTATTCCGTCGATTCCGGCGAAGTACGAATAGAGATCGAACTTCGTTTTTTCGTGTCCCGGTGCCGACGTCTTTCCCGAGGCACATTCCAGCGCCTTTCCGAACTTGTCGGCCAGGCTGCGAGCATAGATCGAGTCCCATTCCCGCAGGATCACGATGCGTCCGCCGTGGCCATCATCCAGGCCGCGTGCGCACAGCTCTGCGTGAAGCTGCGCGATCTGCGCGGCATCGGGGCCTATGGTGCGCAGAAAGAACGGTTCGATGGGCGGACCCGGCCGCGAACTGAAGAGTTGCTGGAACTGCCTGTCGATGGGATCGGCGGCGCCGCGCATATGCTGCTGGATGTCGGGCGGGCTTGCACGCCCCTCACAGTCATTCGGGAGGGCAGCGATACGTGTTGTAGGCGGCGGAAGTCCTGCCGCGTTGATGAGTTGCCGGGCGTCTGCCGTGGAGTACGGGCTTATGAGATCAATACGCTGCAACCGCTGCCAGTTGGCGCAGAATTCTCCTGCGGTCTTCGCAACGAACGGCTTCTCGGTGAATCCACCACCGGGTTGCGCAAGTTCGGCAACATCCTTGATCGCGTCGACGAGCTTGTCCGATGTATAGGGGCCTATGACGCTGAGCTTCTCGGCTTCGACCTGTATGACCGTACCCAGCAAGATAACGACCTTGCGCAGCCACTTCGCGCCGAGCTTGGAATCGTCGAGCCACAGGATGGCAACCCGTCGGCGTGATCCCTGATCATCGGTCGTCAGAGTTTCATAAGGGATGTTCAGATCGGAACCCTTGCCGGCGACCTCGTCCGCCTGGCATCCATTGAACGACTCGCAAAGCGGGACGGTGACGAGGCCGATGCGCTCGCTGTTCTCGGGAACGAACCCGCGGGAGGCAAGCCCGGAGAGCAGGGCGTAGCGGATCCGGCGCCGCGCCTCCTCTACCCCGACGAAACTGGAACCGGGAAGAAGAGCGGCTATGACGGTAACGCGATCAGCCTTTGAAAAGACGGAAAGCGGCGGCCCGTACTTGTTGTTCGGCGGGCATTGGGGAGGCCGGTTATCGGAATTCGAGCAGAGGGTGTTCAGCCTGTCCTGATGCCGCATTGCCGCCGACAGCGGATCTTCCCACAGTCGCGCTTCGACCGGCGGCTGTGCCAGTGGACGCTCCTTGACCGTGTCGCCTTCGCTCAGTCTCAACAGGTCGAAAGCGTGCTGTGTGAGAAGGGCCGTCGAAAAGAAGAATGCCAGCACGCCCAGTGCCGCTACCGGCAACGATACGCCACGGTCTCCAGACATGGTCTTGGCTCCGGATCCGGATATCGTTGTTCACGCCCGCGAGGCGCCCATCCTCATGGCCGCTTCCAGCATGCTGTTCGTGCGATTGGTCCAGCCTGCTCCAAATACCTTGAAGTCGTCGAGGCTCCGATAGAAGTCGAGGCGGCAGGCCGAGAAATCGCGGATAATCTTGTCGGCGGGGCATGTGTTGAGGCCGTTCAGGGTCACGGGGCCGATCGACCCATCCTGCTCAACGCCAAGCACCTGCTGCAGAACACGAGCGGAGCGGCCCGTGCCGGCATTCACACCGAAATCGAAAACGAGAAGATCAACGCCTGGCGGGAGGTCCTCGCAGCGCAGGACATTCCAGTACCTCGACCTATAGATCTCCTTGGCCTCGTCAAGCGTCAGGGCACGCACATCGTCGATCGTGACAGTCGCATCCGGTGCGCGACTGCGGCGCCAGTCGGTGAGGGTGCCGATGGTGATGCCGTAGTTCGTGGCACCGCCCCGGTCGCGGGCATCGTTGGAGAATCCGCCCTCGGCCCCCAGGATCAGCGCGAGGCACGAGTCGAAGTTGGAGCCCTTGTGCACCGGCGGAGTGGCCGTTGCCGCGGGCCGATCGCGAACCTCGTCCTTGGCTCGGACGAGTTCCGTTGCTTGACGGGTGACGAATTCGATCTGCTGGGACGCTTGTGCAGCCTGCGTGACCTGCATCTGCTGCACAGCCGTATCCTTCTCACGCGAGCCTTGCGATGAGCCGAGCCAGAAACTGATGACGGTCGAGAAGGCTGCGACGAGCGCGCCGATGCAAATGTTTATGAGGTCGGAGTAGTTTGGAGGCGGCGGTGGCGTGCGGACCAACAGCATGAGCACCGCGCCTGCAAACAGCAGGGTCACTACGATCGAAACGCCAACCGGCGCCCACCTGATGGGACCGCCGGTCTTGATCAAGTCGAGTTGCAAGGCGCGGGCACCAGCCGTCTGCTCTATCGCGAGCTTCAGCTGTGCCTGCTGTTGCTCAAACTGCTGCTCCCGGACCTTCTGTTCATTCTCGAACTGCGCCCGCATGAGGTTGAGGGCGTCCTGTCGCTGCTTGTCCTCGGCTTGAGCGCGTGCCGTCCGTTCGGCAGCTTCCCGTTCATTCTCGAGCTGTGTCTGTTGCACCGCGATTTCTGCCAGCTTGATGCGCAACGCCGCCGCAATCGCCGGATCTTCCTCGATCATTCTTTGGGCGGCGCGTGGGTCGTCGGTGCCCGTCGCCGTCGCTACGGCGTCTGCGACCGAGGTCGCCACCTTGCCGGCCTTGTCACCGGCAATGATCCTTATGAGGTCTGGTATGATTGCAGTGGCGATGCCAACCAGTGGCAACATCGGACATCTCCCCCGTGGAGCGCGCATCTCGCTCGCAGCAAATCTCGTGGCTTGGCGCTGACACCGGACCCCAAGCGTTTTGCGGAATCCGGGTCCTGCGCAATTTCAAGAGTCCGAGGGGAGACAATTTTTATTTTTGCAACCTTGTGAAAATTAGCAGGTATTTGCATGGTGCGCAACGATATGCCTTTGCGTCAGGGTGGCCCCTTCAATGTGAGAACGCCCCGGCGAGAGCCGGCATGAGAGTTTTGATTCCGGCGTGCAGTGGATCGGCGCCGATTGCGCTTGTCCGGCAGCGCGCCGTGCCTGAAGGCTTTCGTCACAGTCGACAAGAACTGCCTGTGACGGAGGACTCAGATGACCAAGAACGCGATCATGCGACGCCGGATTTTCCTGGGTGCCGCGGTCGGGACACTGGCGGCGCCGGCGATCGGTCGTGCCCAGGCGTGGCCGAACAAGCCGGTGCGCGTGGTCAACGCCTACAGCGCCGGCGGAACCGCTGACGTCGTCTGCCGCATCTACTGCCAGGCGCTGGGTGAGAGACTGGGCCAGAGCTTCACCGTCGACAACAAGCCGGGTGCGGCGGGCACCATCGCCGCCCAGATCGTAGCGCGTGCACCCAACGACGGTTACACGATCCTCTACGATGCGACGGCGCAGTCGGTGAACCCGTCTCTGTTCGCGGGCAAGCTCTCCTACGACACGCAGCGCGACTTGCTGCCCATCGCGCAGACGATGCAGACGCCGGTCACGCTGATGCGCAATGCGCAGTTCCAGGCCAAGACGGTTCCCGAGCTGATCGCACTCGCCAAGAGCAAGCCTGGCGCCCTCGATTGCGCCTCGACCGGCGTCGGCACGGTGCAGCATGTGTCGCTCGAGCTGCTGAACCAGAAAGCCGGCATCAAGATCAATCACGTGCCCTACAAGGAAATGGGATCGGTCCGGAACGATCTCTTTGCCGGCCGCATCCCGCTGCTGTTCAGCAACGTCCCCGGTACCGTGGCGCTGCTGACCTCGAAGGATGTCAGCTGTATGGCGCATAC
Source organism: Reyranella sp. (assembly GCF_052439685.1). Taxonomy (GTDB): domain Bacteria; phylum Pseudomonadota; class Alphaproteobacteria; order Reyranellales; family Reyranellaceae; genus Reyranella. The sequence continues at coordinate 209,666 of NZ_JBQVQG010000006.1, read as the reverse complement.
CGGTCCCAAGCCGGTCGCGGTGCTGCCGGGCGTGCCGGCCATCTCCGAGGTCATTCCGGGCTTCGAGACCTGGGAATGGAACGGTCTGTTCGCGCCCGCCGGCACCGATCCCGCGCTGATCTCGCGCCTCAATGCCGAGGTCAACACCGTCATGAAGATGGAAAGTGTGGCGAAGCGCCTGGCCGAACTGGGCGCGCTGACGCAGCCCAACACGGTCGTCGAGTTCACGGCGTTCCGCGAGAAGCAGATCGCCTTCTTTGCCGAGATGGTGAAGAGCGCCGACATCCGCATCGAATAGGAGCAAGTCGATGGCCGAGAACGATCCGCTGCTGGGCCATGGCCGGCAGATCATCGTGCGCGAGGATTGGCTGCGCCTGACGGAGGAGCCGATCCTCGAGCCAGGCCTGCCGATCGTCGATCCGCATCACCATCTCTGGGAGCGCGACGGCGGCCATTCCTACCTGCTGCCGCAGTTGCTGGCCGACACGGCGAGCGGCCACGACGTGCGCGCCACCATCTTCGTGCAGTGCGGCGAGATGTATCGCGCCTCGGGGCCGGCCGACGAGCAGTCGCTCGGCGAGACCGAGTTCGTGACCGGCGCCGCCGCGGTGAGCGCGAGCGGCCGCCACGGGCCGACGCGTGCCTGCGCCGGCATCATCGGCATGGTCGACCTGACCCTGGGGGACCGGGTCGAGCCGTTGCTCGAGAAACATCGGGCCGCCGCGGGTGGCCGCTTCTGCGGCATCCGCAACCGCACCGCCTGGCATCCGTCGCCCGACGTCACGACGAACCTGGTGATGAAGCCACCGGGGCCGCTCGAACATCCGTCCTTCGCCGAGGGTGCGCGGCGACTGGCGAAGCAGGGGCTGCCGCTCGACGTCTGGGCCTATCACACGCAGCTCGCGCACGTCGTGACGCTGGCGCGGTCCGTGCCGGATTTGACGATCGTGGTTGATCACGTCGGAGGCCCGCTCGGCATCGGTCCGTTCCGCGGCAAGCACGCCGAAGTCTATCCCGAATGGAAGCAGCGCATGATGGAACTCGCGGCGCTGCCCAACGTGCGGGTGAAGCTCGGCGGCCTCACCATGTTCGTGAACGGCTTCGACTTCCACAAGAAGTCGAAGCCGCCGGGCTCGGAGGAGTTGGCAAAGACCTGGGCACCCTATATCGAGCCCTGCATCGAGGCGTTCGGCGCCGCCCGCTGCATGTTCGAAAGCAATTTCCCGGTCGACAAGGGCCAGTGCAGCTACCCGGTCCTGTGGAACGCCTTCAAGCGCCTGACGGCGAGCGCCGGTGCGGCCGAGAAGACGGCGCTGTACAGCGGCACGGCGATGCGCACCTACGGTCTCGACCGCCTGCCGGCGGCGCTGGCGGTCGATCTGCAGGCGAGGTGACGCCCGGACTCTTGCCCTCAGTCGGCGGTGATGTTCGCGGCCTGGATGACCGGCCGGTTCGTGTCGCTTTCCTTTTCAGGCTCTGCCCTGGCACGGCGCTGCACATCTCCCGCCGTGGTATAGACGGACATGTCCACCGCGCCGCCTCAAATGACCGCTTTGCCCATACGCTTTGGCCTCCGGGCCCCGTCCAGGGCAGCCGAGCCGCGCCACAGGACCCCAACGAGCCTCACGACGCTGATCGCGTCGCGGAAGTCCCAGCTCTTCGAGGCAGAAATGCGCCGCTTTGCGGAGCCCATCATGCCACGCGTGGATCATGCTTGATTCGATCGTGATCCTCGGCGGCGGCTTTGCAGGAGCCGCAGCCGCCATCAAACTGGTGGAGGCCGGATATCCGGCGACGCAAGTGACGATCGTCGAGCCTCAAAGCGAGCTCGGGCGTGGCATCGCCTACGGCACGCCGGATCTCGACCATCTCGTGAACGGGCCGGCGCGCATGTTCAGCCTGTATCCTGCCGATCCAGGACACCTGTCGCGATGGCTCGCCAGCCATTCGGACAGGCGGGGCTGGGCGGGGCCGGCCGACGGAAACTTCGACGCGAGTTTCCCGCCGCGCTACCTGTACGGCGACTACGTGCAGTCGGAGCTGGCAAAGACCGGGGTGCGGCACGTGGTCGATCGTGCCGTGGACATCTTGCCGGAAGGCGAGGTCCTGCTTGCCTCTGGACGCCGACTTCCGGCCGCCAGGATCGTATTGGCGACAGGTCTCGTGCGAAACGAATCGGGTTTTGCGATTTCCGGTCCGGTTCGCTCGCAAGCGAGATACATCGGCAATCCGTGGGCGACGAACGCCTATGATGCGATCGACGGCTCGGATGGCGAGGTGGCGATCATCGGTAGCAGCCTTACGATGCTGGACATCGTGATCAGCCTCGAGAAGCGCGGCTTTCGGGGGCGCTATTTCACCTTCTCGCGCCGTGGGCTGCTCGTGCAGTCCCGGCGTGAGGTCGAGGCGTGGCCTGCCTTTCTGCGCTTCGAGAAGCTTCCCGATACAGCGCTGGCCCTGGTGCGGGAAATCCAACGGGAACGGCGTGCCGTTGCGGCAGCTGGAGAGGATTGGCAGCGCCTCGTCCTCAGTTTGCGTCCGTTCATCGAGCCGCTATGGGCCAATGCGTCCGACATCGAGCGCCGGCGGTTCACCCGCCATCTAAGGACCTTCTGGGACATGGCGTTCCACCGCGCCGTGCCCGATTCGATGGCGTGGCTGGAGCGCGTCCTGAAGCAGGGTCGCTTCTTCAACGTGGCCGGGCGCGTGCAGGGACTTGCGCCGTCTGCGCAGCCCGGCGTCGAAGTGACCTGGCGTCCGCGCGGCGATGTTGAGAGCCAGACTCGTCGTTTCGATCATGTCGTGAACGCCGCAGGGTATGAGGCGAACTGGCGGCGCTTGCCCGACGCGCTGCCCCGCAACCTCCTGGCAAGAGGCGCAGTGAGGCCTCATCCGGTCGGATTTGGCATCGAAGCCGATGCCGCGACCGGCGCGGTGATCGGAAGCGACGGCCAGCCGTCGCGACGTCTGTATGCCGTCGGCCACCCGCTGCGCGGCGCAGCCTGGGAGGCAAGTTCCGTTCTCGAGCAGATCGAGGGTGCAACGCGCGTCGCGCGTGCCGTGTCGGCGGACAGGATGCGCGACGCGGCATGAGGGCTGCCAATCGGTAGCGTCACACCACCTTCGGCGTCACTTTCGCGACCTTGAACGGCCGCTGGATGCCGTCATGCTCGGTGACGGATACGTATTCGCCGGCCACGAACCGGTGGGTGTCGAAGCGGAAGATCGGCTCGTCGTCGTCGTCTCCGGGCTTGTAGGAGAAGGCCCACTTGCCGTCGCGGCGATGGATCAGATGGCCGGTCTCGTCGTCGGCGCCCTCCCAGAAGCGGCGCACGCTGCAGGCGGCCTTGTGCGTGGTCCAACCGTCTGGCTGCAGATGGCCCTGTGCATCGAGCGGCGCGACGAATTCGTAGCCATGATTCGAGCTGCCGTTCGGAAACTCGGGTGTCCGGGCCAGTTCGAGGACGATCTTCTTGAGGGGCATGAGTTCTCCTTGGGCGATGGCTCACTATGCCCCGCAGGATTCAACGGCCCATGATCCAGATCAATCCCGGCTAGTTGCCTTCGGCCTTGCGTTCGGCCTCGTCGAAGCTGGTCTTGATCATGAACCAGCAGAACAGGACGCCGAAGAGCGAGAGGCCGAGTCCGAAGGCGAGGATGCCGGAGTCCTTCGCGGCGCCTGCCATGAACAGCCCGACCAGGCCCATCAGGGCGGCCATCGTTCCCATGATCCAATAGGACATCATTTGCTCCTTGTGTCGTCGTCATCGAAAAGAATGCGTCCCGCCGCGCCATCGGGATCGTCGTACTGCCCGTTGCGCAGGGCCCAGAGGAAGGCGGCAAGGGCGAGCAGGCCCAGGATCAGGGCCGCCGGCACCAGGATGAGCAGGCTGTCCATCAGGGCCTCCGTCCTTTGGCTCCGCCGATGCCGAGGCGCAAGGCGTTGCCGATCACCAGCAGCGAAGAGGAGGACATGGCCACCGCGGCAATCAGGGGCGTCACGTTACCCATGATCGCGAGCGGCACGGCGCCGAGATTGTAGAGGAGTGCGAGGGCGAGGTTCTGGCGGACCAGCCGGTCGGCGCGGCGCGCCACGTCCAGGATCTCGGCGACGGGTCCCAGCGCGTCGCCCTGGAAGACGGCATCGGCGGCGGACTGGGTGGCCTCGGCCGCCGTGGTCGGCGAGAGGGAGGCGTGAGCGGCCGCGAGCGCCGGCGCATCGTTCAACCCGTCACCGACCATCAGAACGCGTTTACCCTCGGCGGCCAGCGCGGCCAGTCGCTGGGCCTTCTCCGACGGCATGACGCCGGACCGCCACTCGGCGATGCCGGCTGCTGCGGCGGCATCGGCCACTGCGGCCTGCCGGTCGCCCGATAGGACTTCCACGGCGAGGCCGCTCCGGCGCAGAGCGGCAACGGTCGCCGCTGCATCCGGCCGCAGCCGGTCGGCGAAAGCGAAGCGCAGCGGCGGTTGGTCGGGTTGCGAGAGCCACAGTTCGGACCGTCCGTCGTCCACCGGATCGGCGACGCCGCAGAAGGAAGCCGATCCCAGACGCACACCGTCACATTCCAGGCCCGCGCCCGGATGCTCGACGACACGCGCGGCCGGTGCTGTCTGCGGGACGGCCCGCACCAGGGCGCGCGCCAGCGGATGGCGGGAATTGAGCGCGAGCGAAGCGGCCAGCTGTTGGACCTCGCGATCGTCCGGCGCCGCCACCAGTTCGGGCCGGCCGAGGGTGAGCGTGCCGGTCTTGTCGAACACCACATGATCGACCTGCGCCAGGCGCTCCAGCGCCGTCGGCGACAGGAGAAGCATGCCCGAGCGCAGCAGTCGCGTGCTGGCGACGACCTGGACGACCGGCACCGCCAGGGCCAGCGCACAGGGACAGGTGATGATCAGGACGGCTGTCGAGATCAGCAGCGCGCGGTCCCAGGCAAGCCCGGCCAGCAAGGTCCAGCCCAGGAAGGTCAGCAGGGCGGTCAGATGGACGACGGGCGCATAGGCGCGCGCGACGCGGTCGGCGAGCGCCACGAAGCGCGACCGTCCGCGTTCGGCGGCTTCGACCAGACGCACGATCTCCGAGAGCAGCGTGTTGTCGCCGGCCGCAGTCACTTTCACGCGCAGGGCCGCGCCGAGATTGATCGTGCCGGCGAAAGCCTTGACGCCGGGAAAGGCGGCTTGCGGCAGGCTCTCGCCGGTGACCAGCGACGTGTCGAAAGAGGAAAGGCCCTCGCTCACGATGCCGTCGGCGCCCAGCCGCTCGCCGGCCGCGACCAGCAGCACGTCGCCGGGCACGAGAGCGTCGACGCGGCGCGAGGCCGTGCTGCCGTCGGCGCCGACCACCGTGGCGCTGCGGCTGGACAGCGCCAGCAGCGCATGCACGGCCTGCCGGGCGCGGCCGCGCGCACGGCGGTCGAGATAGCGGCCAATCAGGAGGAAGAAGAGCAGGGTGATGGCCGAATCGAAATAGGCGTGCTGTTCGCCGACCCAGGCCTCGTGCAGGCTGACGAGGCAGGCGAGCGTGATGCCGATCGAGATCGGCACGTCCATGTTGGTGCGCCCGGCGCGCAGCGCGATCAGGGCCGAGCGGAAGAACGGGCGGCCGGCATAGGCGACGGCCGGCAGGGCGATCGCCGCCGACAGCCAGTGGAAGAGCGTGCGCGTGGCCTCGCCCATCGAACCGTCATGGCCGGCCCAGACGGCGACGGAGAGCAGCATCACGTTGGCCGTTGCGAAGCCTGCCACGGCCATTGCGCGCAGCAGCTCGCGCGTCTCGCGATCGTCGCCGGCCGCGGCCGCGATGGTGTCGTAGGGCGCCAGCCGGAAGCCCAGCGCCGCGACCAGGCCGGCGTGGCCGTTGGCGTCGTCGACCGATCCCTGCCACGCGACCGACAGGCGCCGCGTGGAGAGATGGACCCGCGCGCGCATCACCGCGGGATTGCGCGCCAGAAGGCTCTCGATCAGCCAGACGCAGGCGGCGCAGTCGAGCCCGTCGACCAGCAGCTCGAGCGAGGCGCCGCCGTGCCCGTCGGACTTGGCATAGGCGGCAAAGTCGATGTCGAGCGGCTCGGGCCGGTGGGCATGCAGCTGTTCGAGCCGGCGATAGAAGGCGCCGAGTCCGGCGGCACCGATGATGGCGTGCGCGCTGGCGCAGCCTGGGCAACAGAACCCGGTGTCCGCCGCGCCCCGCAGTGTCTCGCCGCAATGCGCGCAGGTTCGCGCGGCCGCGGGAGCGGCGACGGCCGGCGCGTAGAGGACCGCGTCGGTCACCTCAGGAACATCCGGCGCGTCTGCGCGAATCGCTGGCCGCCCTGTTCGACGGCGATATCGATGTCCCAGTTGCCGCGCGCCGGCAGGGCGACGTGGCCGGCATGACGGCCGATATCAACGGCAGTCATCGCAACGCTCAGCACCCCGCCCTTTTCGGCCGGACGCACCAGCGCCACGGCGACCTGCGCGCCGGCGAGAGGCTGGCCAGCGCGATCGAACACGGCGATCTCGAGGTCGTCACGACCAGGCCGCCAGGTGGACTCGACCCGCCAGCCGAGCGCATCGCGAGCCTGCTGGGCGGCGATGACCTCGTTGTAGTGCAGGCCCCGGTCGCGCGGCTTCGGCGTGTAGAGGCCGGAAAAGGATCCGACCGCCACGCCGATCATCGCCCCATTGACGGCGAACACGATCGCGAACCCGGCAACGAAGAGCCAGGGAATGTATCGGCCGCGCACGACATCGGTGGTGTTCATGATCCTGTCCTCAGCGTCCCGGGCCGACGAAGACGGCGTCGTGCGACGCGCCCCCGCTGCCGGCCTCGTCGCGCACGGTGAAGGTGATGGGCTTCGCGCCCGCGGGGGCGGCCGCCGCCGGCACCGTCACGAACACCCGGAAGGTGCCTACGGTGTCGGGCTGAACGGTCAGCGTCGCCGTCCGACCGCTGCCCTCGACGTCGGCACCGACGAAGCCCAGTTGCGCCGATGGCAACCCGTCGATCTCCAGTCCGACATGCTGCGGCGTGCGGCGCTTGTTCAGCACCTTGACCGCGTAGGAGTTGCGGATGTCGCCATTGGACAGGCGCACGAAGTTCGGGTTGCGGTCGCGCTGGACCGTCAGCTCGGTGTCGGCGCGCAGCGCGAAGACCACCAGCATGACGGCGGCGACGACGCTGAGCAGGGCGGCGTAGAGCAGAGTGCGCGCCCGGACCGGCCGCCACGGCACGGCAGCGGCACCGGTTTCCTTCGCCTGCTGCGCGGCCAGCGTATCCCAGCGGATCAGGCCGGTCGGACGCCCGACCTTGTCCATCGTCTGCGTGCAGGCGTCGATGCACAGGCCGCAGCCGATGCACTCGATCTGCTGGCCGTCGCGAATGTCGATTCCGGTGGGGCAGACGGCGACGCAGAGATTGCAGTCGATGCAGTCGCCGCGGCCGGCCCAGCTGTCGCCGGACTTGTGCTTGCCCCGCTTTTCGCCCCGCCACTTCTGATAGGTGACGATCAGGCTCTGCTCGTCGAGCATCGCGGCCTGGAAGCGCGGCCACGGGCACATATACGTGCAGACCTGCTCGCGCGCCCAGCCGGCCAGGACATAGGTCGTGGCGGTGAACAGGCCGATGAAGGCATAGACTTCCATCGACGCCTCGCCGCGGAAGATCTTCACCAGCGTGGTCGGGGCGTCGACATAGTAGAACACCCAGGCGCCGCCGGTGGCCGCCGCGATGGCCAGCCATGCGGTATGTTTCAGGGTCTTGCGGACCGCCTTGCCGGCAGACATCGGCTGGCGATCGAGCCGCATGCGCTCGTTGCGGTCGCCCTCGATCAGCCGCTCGACCCACATGAAGAGGTCGGTCCAGACGGTCTGCGGACAGGTGAAGCCGCACCACACCCGGCCGAACAGGGACGAGGCGAAGAACAGGCCGAACGCGCCCAGGATCAGGAAGCCCGTTACGAAGTAGATTTCCTGAGGCCAGATGACGACGTCGAAGAACCAGCCGCGACGATGGTCGAGATCGATCAGGATCGCCTGCGACGGCGCGCCGGGTCCGCGATCCCAGCGCAGCCAGGGCACGAGATAGTAGAGGCCGAGAAGCAAAGCGAGCGTCGCCCACTTGATCTGCCGCCACTTCCCGGAGACCGCGCGCGGATAGACCCTGGCGCGCGGGGCATAGAGCGGCGGCGGCTCCGGCGTCGGTGGCCGTGGGGTGGCCCTGTCGGCCTGGCGGGCGGGGGAAGCCATGGTTCGACCTGCATCGACCCTAGCGGTCGCCGCCCAGCGCGTGGACGTAGACCGCCAGCATCTTCATGGTCGCCTCATCGAGGCGGCCGCTCCACGCCGGCATGCTGCCGTTGCGGGCATAGAAGATGGAGCGATAGATCGCGTCGCGGCTGCCGCCGTACAGCCAGATCCCGTCGGACAGGTTGGGCGCGCCCAGTTCCTGGTCGCCCTTGCCGCCCGCCTTGTGACAGGCGACGCACTGCTCCTCGAAGATCTTCGCGCCCTCGGGCGTGGCCTTCGCCTTGCCGGACAGGCTGAGCACGTAGTCGGTGACGGCCGCCACCTGCGCGCCGGTCAGCAGCCCATCGGCGCCGAAGCGCGGCATCATCGACTGGCGGGACTTGTCGTCGGTGTTGCGAATCCCGTGCTCGATGGTGGCGTAGATCTGGTCGATGCTGCCGCCCCAGATCCAGTCGTCGTCAACCAGGTTGGGGAAGCCCGTGCCGCCGCCGCCGCCGGCGCCATGGCACTGCATGCAGTTGGTCTGGAAGGCCGAACGGCCGCCCGCCATGGCGAAGTTGAACAGTTCCGGATCCTTGCGGATGTCGGCCAGCGAAGCGGTGCGGATCTTGTCGACGAAGGTGGCGCGTTCCTTCGCCTGGGCGCTCAACTCCTGGCGCAGCTCCGCCCGGCTCGAATAGCCGAGCAGACCCTGCGTGTGGCCGGTGAGCCACGGCCAGGACGGGTAGAGGGCGCAGTAGACGACGGCGAAGGCGATGCAGGCGTAGAAGGTATAGACCCACCATGTCGGCAGCGGCGTGTTCAGCTCCTTGACGCCGTCCCATTCATGGCCGGTCGTGTTCTGGCCCGACAGCGTGTCTTTTTCGATCTTGGTTGGCATGGCCAGTCCTTCAGCGGTCGTCGTCGAGGGGGATCCGGGCGTCTTTCTCGAAGCGCTTCCGGTTGCGCGGCCGCAGCGCCCAGAAGAGGATCACGAGGAAGATGATGACGGCCCAGACCGTCCAGAAAGAGGCGAGGAGTTCGTGCAGACTCTCGAGGGTCATGGCGGGATCCTCTCTATTGCTTGAGGCGGTCGGGTGGGATGTCGCCGAACTGCACCAGCGTCCCCAGCATCTGCAGGTAGGCGACCAGCGCATCCATCTCGGTGATCTTGTTCGTCTCACCGTTGAACTTGGCGACCGGCGCGCGCGGGTAGCGCTTCTGCATGGCCGTCGGATCGCGGTCCGGATCGACCTGCGCCTCGAGATCGGCGCGCGCGTTGGCGATCATCTCGTCGGTGTAGGGCGTGCCGACGCTGCGCAGCGTCCTGAGATGCTGGGCGATGTCGGAATACTCGAGCGGGGTGTCGGCCAAGAAGGGATAGGCCGGCATCACGCTCTCCGGCACCACGGCGCGCGGCGAGGCGAGATGGGCGACGTGCCAGTCGTTCGAGTAGCGGCCGCCGACGCGCGCGAGATCGGGTCCCGTGCGCTTGGAGCCCCACTGGAAGGGCTTGTCGTACATGCTCTCGGCCGCGAGGCTGTAATGGCCGTAGCGTTCGACCTCGTCCTTGAAGGGACGGATCTGCTGGCTGTGGCAGAGGTAGCAGCCCTCGCGGATGTAGATGTTGCGGCCCATCAGCTCGAGCGGCGTGTACGGGCGCATGCCGTCGATGCGCTCGATCGTCGTTTCGACGGTGAACAGCGGGATGATCTGCACCAGGCCGCCGATCGATACCGTGATCAGCGTCAGGACGAGCATCAGGATGACGTTCTTCTCGATCGTCTCGTGGCGGATAAACATTCGAAGACTCCTCTTACGCCGCGAGTGCCGGTTGGGTCTGGGTGGCGAGCGCCTCCGTTTCGGTGCGGATGGTTCGCCACATGTTGTAGGCCATGATCAGGCCGCCGCTCAGGAAGCAGAGGCCACCCAGCAGACGGATCAGATAGAAGGGATGCATGGCGGCGACGGTCTCGACGAACGAGTACTGGAGGAAGCCGAGCTCGTCGTAGGCACGCCACATCAGGCCCTGCATGATGCCGCTCACCCACATCGCCGTGATGTAGAGCACGATGCCGATGGTCGCGATCCAGTAGTGCCAGCTGATCAGGCGCGTGGACCACATGGCCGGGCGGTTCCACATCTTCGGGACCAGGTAGTAGAGCGTGCCGAAGACGATGAAGGCGACCCAGCCCAGCGCGCCGGAATGCACGTGACCGATCGTCCAGTCGGTGTAGTGGCTGAGCGAGTTGACGGCCTTGATGGACATGACCGGCCCCTCGAAGGTCGCCATGCCGTAGAAGCCGACCGCGGTCACGGAGAAGCGCAGGCCGGGATCGGTCCGAAGCTTGTCCCACGCGCCCGACAGCGTCATCAGGCCGTTGATCATGCCACCCCAGCTCGGCATCCAGAGCATCACCGAGAAGGCCATTCCCAGCGTCTGGGCCCAGTCGGGCAGCGACGTGTAGTGCAGATGATGCGGGCCGGCCCAGATGTACAGGAACACCAGGGACCAGAAATGGATGATCGACAGCCGGTAGGAGTAGACCGGCCGGTTCGCCGCCTTCGGGATGTAATAGTACATCATGCCGAGGAAGGCCGCGGTCAGGAAGAAGCCGACGGCGTTGTGGCCGTACCACCACTGGATCATCGCATCCTGGACGCCCGACCAGGCGCCGTAGCTCTTCGTCCCGGTGATCGATACCGGCAGGGCCAGGTTGTTGACGATGTGGAGCATCGCGATGGTGATGATGAAGGCCAGATAGAACCAGTTGGCCACGTAGATGTGTGGCTCCTCGCGCTTCATCACCGTGCCGAGATAGGCAATCAGGTAGGCCACCCACACGATGGTGAGCCACAGGTCGACGAACCATTCGGGCTCGGCGTACTCCTTGCTCTGCGTGATGCCGAACAGGTAACCGAGCGCCGCGGCGACGATGAAGAACTGGTAGCCCAGCAGCACGAACCAGCCGAGCGGCTCGCCGCCGAACAGCCGCGCGCGGCACGTCCTCTGCACGACGTGGAAGGCCGTGCCGATCAAAGCGGTGCCGCCGAAGGCGAAGATGGCGGCGGACGTATGGAGCGGCCGCAGACGGCCGAACGTGAGGTAGGGGCTGTCGAAGCTCAGCTGCGGCCAGACGAGTTGGGCTGCGATGACGACGCCGACCAGGAAGGCGGCGACGCCCCAGAACATCGTCAATATGACGGCCGCGCGTATAACGTCCTCGACATAACGCGGCGCCGGACGCTGGTCGGCTGTCAATACGGCTTGGCTCGGCATGCTCACTCCCCGAATGGTCGCGGGGACACTAGGAGTCCGTGCCGGTCGCTCCCTTGATTTGGGTCAAGGCCATCGCGCCGGGCGGCGGATCACAATGCCGCATGCAATCCGAATGCGAGGCGCCATGAGCGAGACCATTGCGGTGTTCCCGACGCCCCGGCCGCTCATCCGTCGTGTCCCGGTCGATCGTCCCTGGACATGGCTTGCCGCCGGCTGGCGCGACATGGTGGCCGCGCCCACCGCGAGCCTCGCCTACGGATTCGTGCCAGTCGCGGCAGGATGGCTGGCGATCGTACTGATGCTGCGTTTCGACCTGCCCTATCTCGTGCTGCCGCTCAGCGCCGGCTTCTTCTATGTCGGCCCCTTCATCGCGACCGGGTTGTACGAGATCAGCCGCCGTCTCGAGACCGGGCAGCCGGTGGACGGCAAGTCCACGCTGATGGCGTGGCGGCGAAATCCCGAGCAGATCGCGCTCATGGGCGTGCTTCTCCTCCTCTTCCATCTGGCCTGGATGAGATTGGCGCAGCTCCTCTTCGCCCTCTTCGAATTTCGCACCGTCCCCTCCTGGGATCGCTTTCTGGATCTCGTGTGGACGACCTCCAAGAGCCTGCCGTTCCTGGCGCTAGGCATCGGTCTGGGAGCCTTTCTGGCAGCCATCGCCTTCGCGATCGGCGCTTTCTCCATTCCCTACCTTCTGGATCGCCGAAACTCGAACATGTTCGAGGCGATCGCGACCTCGGTGGCAGCGGCCCGCCTGAATTTCCGGCCGATGTTCCTGTGGGCCGGCCTGATCGTGTTTCTGACCGGCCTTGGCATGATCCCGGGACTGCTGGGGCTGGTGGTGACGCTGCCGCTGGTCGCGCATGCGACCTGGCACGCCTACCGCGACGTCATCCGCTTCGAAGCGGAGCCCGTCGGGCGCGGCGATCGGAACGATGCGGATTCAGTTGGAGGAGGGTGACATGGTTAGAAGATCGAGAGGGATGACGCCCGACGAGTTCGTGCATGTCGTGGGCGGCATCGGCCTGTGGCTCCTCGCCGCCGTGTTGCTCGTGCTGGCACTGGCCACCTTTCTCGAGGTGCTCGCGGGCTTTTGAGGGCGTGGGCCGATCGCCCGGCAGGCCGTAGAAGGACCGGGGTTCTCGGCCAATAAACGAAACAAACGAAACAAACGAAATAAATGAAGCGAATGTCGCAGCCCCCTGATTTAGTGCTGTGGCGCCCGTTGACGAAACAATGTTGCTCGTCGGGGCTCGCGGGCGACCTATTCCGACGAGCTGCTAGAGGCGCTGGCTGGCGAGGGCGAGCATGACCAGCGCATTGCCGGCGAGGAGCGGCGGGCTCACCCACTTCGCGACTGTCCGCAGATGGCGCCGCATGATCAGCCCGCCCCAGCCGACGGCAACGAGTGCCGGCACGGTGCCCAGCGCGAAGCAGGCCATGGCGGTGGCGCCTGACAGGACGGAGCCGGTACCGGCGGCGGCGGCCAGCGCCGCATAGAGCAGGCCACAAGGAAGGAAGCCCAGAACCACACCCAGCCCGTATCGCGCACCGGCGGAGCGTGAGGCGGAGAGAGGGCCGGCCAGACGAGCCACGAGGTTCGTGGCGGGCGAGGCGGCGTTCATCACCAAGCCGAAAGCCTGCGCCGCGAGCAGGGCGGCCGCTGCGACCAGCAGGACGGCCGACAGCAGGCCGAACACTTCGAGCGAGGCAAAGACGGCCGTGGCCCCGCCGGCCACGGCTCCCAGCGCCGTATAGGTCGTGAAGCGGCCGAGATGGTAGGGCACGAGCAGGGCGCCGGCCAGCCGGTGCCATTCGCCATAGGAGCGATCGCCCGGCTGCTGATCGACCGAGGCCATCACCTGACCCAGCACGAATGGGCCGCACATGCCGACGCAATGCACGAGGCTGCCGGCAAGTCCGGCCAGGAACAGCGCCGCGGGCAGGCCGAGCGGCATCGATGCGGCTGCCATGAGGCCGTCGCCGCACATCGCGAAGAAACGGGAAATGATGTCCATCGGCGCCAATGGACCATGATTTTTCCGGATGACGATTGACCTGCGTCAAGGTCGCGTGCGTCGCGGCCGGGCACGATTGATGAACTTCAGGAGGATGCCCATGGCCTACAAGACGATTCTCGTTCACTGCGATGCGAGCCCCAAGGTGGGCCAGAGGCTGACCGTGGCGGCGGAACTGGCGGAGCGCTATGGCGCTCACCTGGTCGGCATGCACGCCCGTCCGCCGCTCGAAGCGCCGATCTTCTTCGAAGGCGGTGTTGCCATGGACTCGCTGTTCGCCAGCTACGAAGCCAGCGCCGATGCCGATCAGGCCGCCGCGCTCGCCTCTTTCCAGAAGGCGGTCAAGGAACGCCGCGTCCCGTCGCATGAATGGCGGGTGACCGACGGCTTCATCGATTCCGAGCTTGTCCTACAGGCGCGCTACACCGACCTCCTCGTCCTCGGTCAGACGGATCCGGACGCCCAGACACCCACGCCCTCGGACCTGCCTGAAGCCGTCGTTCTGGCCAGCGGCCGGCCGACCCTGGTCGTGCCGCATATCGGCGTGCGCGCCCCGATCGGCGAGTCGGTGCTGCTCTGCTGGAACGCCAGCCGTGAAAGCGCGAGGGCGGCGGCCGATGCGCTGCCATTCCTGCGCATGGCGAAGAAGGTCGTCATCCTCGTCGTCGACCCGCGGACCTCGCCGGACGGCCACGGCGCCGAACCGGGTGCCGACGTGGCGCTGTGGCTGACCCGCCACGGGGTGAAGGTGACCGTGCAACGCGACGTCGCCGCCGACAGCGACGTAGGCGCCGTCATCCTGTCGCGAGCCGCCGACATCGGCAGCGACCTCATCGTCATGGGCGTCTACGGCCATTCGCGGGTGCGCGAAATGGTGCTGGGTGGCGTCAGTCGCACGCTCCTGTCCAGCATGACGATTCCCGTACTGATCTCACACTGATGGACGCCACCACGATCGCGGCCTACGACCGGTCGGTTCCTCGTTATACGAGCTATCCGACGGCCGCCCAGTTCCACGGCGCCGTGGGTGCCGTGGAGCACAAAGCGTGGCTTGGAGACCTCGGCCGCGACTGCTCGACATTCTATCTCCATGTGCCCTTCTGCGCACGTCTGTGCTGGTACTGTGCCTGCCACACGGCCGCAATGAACCGCTCGGAGTCGCTTGGCGCCTATGCCCGCGCGCTCGCGAAGGAAATCGATCTCGTCGCCGAGGCCGTGCCCGGCATGATGGTCGGTCAGATCCAATGGGGCGGCGGCACGCCGTCGCAGCTCGGGTCGGCGAACCTCGTCGCGGTGGCGAAGCGGTTGGCCGCACGCTTCGATCGGCGCAGCGGCTCGGAAACCTCCATGGAGGCGGATCCGCGCTTCTGTGACGAGGAATTCGTGGCGACGATGCAGGAGATCGGCGTCGACCGCGTGAGTTTCGGCGTCCAGGATTTCGATCTGGACGTGCAGAAGGCGATCAACCGGCTCCAGTCGATCGAGGACACGGCCTCCGCGATCGCGAGGATCCGCGCCGCCGGCATCGCCCGCATCAATATCGATCTCGTCTACGGCCTGCCGAAGCAGACGCCCGAGACGCTCGCCCGCACACTCGACGCCGCGCTCGCGCTGGCACCCGACCGCTTCGCCGTCTTCGCCTATGCGCACGTCCCCTGGATGAAGGCGCGCCAGCGCCTGATCGACACGGAAAGCCTGCCGGGGGCGGAGGCGCGCGCCGCCATGGCCAATCTCGTGGCGGAACGCCTTGTCGAGGGCGGCTACAAGCGAATCGGGCTCGATCACTATGCGCGGCCCGGCGATGCGCTCTCCACCGCGGCGGACCGTGGCCGGCTGCGGCGCAGCTTCCAGGGGTATGTCGTGGTCGATCAGCCGTCGGTCGTCGGTCTGGGCGCTTCGGCAATATCGAGCCTGCCGCGCGGTTTCACGCAGAACATCGCCGATCCGGGGCGCTACCAGTCGATGATCGAGGCGGGATGTTTCGCCTCGGCCCGCGGACTGGAGCTGACCGGCGCCGACCGGCTTCGCGGCGAGATCATCGAGAAGCTGATGTGCAGCTTCTCGGTCGACCTCGATGACGTCTGCCGCCGTCACGGTGCCTCGGCCCAATCGTTCATCTCGGAGGTGGCGGCGCTTCCCCGGCTGGTCAGCGACGGGCTGGTGCAGCGCGACGGCGAGAAACTGCACGTCACCGATCGCGGGCGCCCGCTGGTGCGCTTCGTCTGCGCCGCATTCGACACCCATCTCGCCCATGCCGATGGCCGGCATTCGCGCGGAATTTGAAGAAGGGATTCTCATGAGCACTCATCAATTGGTATCTCGCCACGTCGAGGCGGCACTGGCCGAAGCGGGCGGAAAGGGCATCGCCGGCGACGTGGTCGCCCGGTGCCTGCTCTCCGAGGCGATCCGCATCTTCAGACTGGCCCGCTCGAACGACGACATCGCCGCGGAGCTCACGGCGGCCATCGACAATCTCGACGAGGATGCGCCCCTTTCCTTCATAAGGCCCTGAATGAGGTGACCTGGGCAATTCGGCGCGTGCTATAGGTCACCTGTCATGGTGATGCGCCGATGAGCCGGATGTCCCGATGAGCGACCCCTCGATCGCACTTGCGCTCGAGGCGGCGGAAGCGCGCCTGCGGTCCATCCTGCAGACCGTGCCCGACGCCATGATCATCATCGATGAGCGCGGCCGCATCGAATCCCTCAGCACGACCGCGGAGCGGCTGTTCGGCTACGACTCGGACGAAGCCTGCGGCCGCAACGTCAGCCTCCTGATGCCGTCGCCCTATCGCGAGCAGCACGACGCCTATATCGGGCGCTACCTCAAGACCGGGGAGCGCAGGATCATCGGCATCGGCCGCATCGTGGTGGGCCAGCGCAAGGACGGGACGACGTTCCCCATGCACCTCACGGTGGGCGAACTGCGCACCGGCGAGCGCCATCACTTCACCGGCTTCATCCGCGACCTGACCGACCAGCAGCTCACCGAGGACCGGCTGAAGGAGCTGCAGTCGGAAGTGACGCACATGTCGAGGTTCACGGCGCTGGGCGAGATGGCCTCGACGCTCGCGCACGAGATCAACCAGCCGCTGACGGCCATCAGCAACTATCTCAAGGGCTCGCGCCGCCTGCTTGAACGCATGGAAGGCGAGAATGTAGAGATGCTCAAGGACGCGGTCTCCAAGGCCGCCGACCAGGCCCTGCGGGCCGGGCAGATCATCCGTCGCCTGCGCGAGTTCGTGGCGCGCGGCGAGAGCGAGCGGCGGATCGAAAGCCTTCCCAAGCTGATCGAGGATGCAAGCACGCTCGCACTGGTCGGTGTGAGGGAGCACGGCATCGCGGTCACGTTCAGGCTCGATCCGGCGGCCGATCTCGTGCTGGCCGACCGCATCCAGATACAGCAGGTGCTGGTCAACCTGATGCGCAACGCCATAGATGTGATGAGCGAAGGCGGTGCGGTCCGCCGGCTCGACATCGCGACGGCCGCCGGACCGGAGGACCAGGTCGAGGTGACGGTCGCCGACTCCGGGTCGGGCCTCGCGCCGGAAGTGGTGAGGCAACTCTTCCAGCCCTTCGTGACGACCAAGCGCAAGGGCATGGGGCTCGGCCTGTCGATCTGCCGCACGATCGTCGAGGCGCATGGTGGCAAGATCTGGGTGAACTCGCCTCCGGAGGGCGGCACGATCTTCCACTTCACCTTACGCGCGGCCGCACACGACCGGGAGAACGAGGATGCCTAGCCAGGTCGTTCACGTGATCGACGACGATGTCGACGTGCGGCAGTCGCTCGCTTTTCTGCTCAGCACGGCCGGCTTCGCCGTGCGCGTGCACGAGTCCGCGGTCGCGTTCCTGAAGGTTCTGCCGGACGCCCAGCCGGGTTGCGTGGTCACCGATATCCGCATGCCGGAGATGGACGGGCTGGAACTGCAGCGCCGTCTGGTCGAACTGAAGGCCGGCTTTCCCGTGATCGTCATGACCGGCCACGGCGACGTGTCCATGGCGGTCGAGGCCATGAAGGCGGGGGCCGTCGATTTCATCGAGAAGCCGTTCGACGACGAGACCCTTCTCTCTGCGATCAGGTCGGCGCTGGACAGTCATTCCCGCAACCGCGAGCGCGAGGACCGCATCGTGGCGATCCGCAAGCGTCTCGACGCGCTGTCCGGGCGGGAACGCGACGTGCTGCGCGGGCTCGCGGCCGGCAAGGCGAACAAGGTGATCGCCTACGACCTCGGCATCAGCGCGCGCACCGTGGAGGTCTATCGCGCCAACGTGATGACCAAGATGCAGGCCGACAGTCTCTCTGAACTGGTGCGCATGGTCCTCATGGCCGAGGGAGAATCCTAGGATTTGCGCTGGATCAACGCGGCCCCGCCTGTGCTGGGTGACGGTGGTACATGTCGAAGGCTTCCGATTCCATCCTGCTCGTCGATGACGATGCCGCCGTGCGCCATGCGCTCAAATTCTCGCTCGAGATGGAGGGCTTCGACGTGCGGCTCTATCCGACTCCGGAGGCTCTGCTGGCGGAGGACCCCCTGCCGGCCGGCGGTTGCCTGGTCATCGATTACCGGATGCCCGAGATCGACGGGCTGGAACTCGTGGAGCGGCTGCGGAAGCGGGGTGTGACCTTGCCGATCTTCCTCATCAGCGGCCGGGTGACCCGCTCCCTGCGCGCCCGGGCATCGAGCCTGGGGATCGAGGGCGTGCTCGAGAAGCCGCTATCCGATCTGGCTGCCAGTATCAGGCCCGTGCTCGATGCCCGGCCGTGACGGTCATGCATCGATGCCGGCCACCATCCTTGTTTTCGTGCTCCGGTCGTCGGGGCGCCACCAGGCGGCGCTCGCCGTCCTGTCGGTGCTGGTCTTCCTGCTGAGTGCGGCGCCGCTGGAGCTGCAGCGGCGGGTGATCAACGTGCTGGTGGATCGCGGTGCTTTCGAGACCGTGCTGTGGCTCGCCGCGGCCTATGTCGGCGTGGTCCTGTCCGAGCAGAGCCTGAAGCTCTGCCTCAACGTCTATCGCGGCTGGGTCGCCGAGGATTCGGTGCGCCGTCTGCGCAGCCTGGTCGGGGAGTACGCCGATCGTGCCACCCGGGACGTGAGCGGCGAGGAAGCCGGCGTCGAGATATCGATGGTGCTCGAGGAGGCCGAGCCCATCGGCGGCTTCACCGGCGTCAGCCTGTCGGAACCGCTGCTCCAGGGAGGCGTGCTCACGAGCGTGATCATCTACATGCTCTATCTCGACTGGCGCATGGCGCTCCTGGGGCTTGCATTCTTCCTGCCGCAAGTCCTCTTCGTTCCTCTGCTTCAGCGTGCCATCAACCGTCGCGCCCAGTCGCGCATCCTGGTCAAGCGCGGCATCAGCGGCGGGCTGGTGAGTCGCATCTCGGGGCGCGGGGGCGGGGACGGACGCATCGGCTGGGGCTGGACGCAGGACCCGATCGAACGCGTGTTCACGCTCAACATGGGCATCTACAGGATCAAGTTCACGATGAACCTGCTGATGAACATGATGCATCATCTGGCCGTCGCCTCCGCGCTCTGCTTCGGCGGCTGGCAGGTCCTGCAGGGCAAGATCGAGGTGGGCACCGTCGTCGCGGTGGTGGCGGGGCTCGGCAAGCTCAACGACCCCTGGGGCGACATCGTGAACTGGGCCCGTGAGCTGGCCGTCGTGTCGGTCAAGTACCGGCTGTTCGCGGGCGTCCTGGAGGGCCTGGTGACCGCGCAGGGCGAGGGGCGGCCTACGTAGATTCCCTTAGTTCAAGACCCAAATGGTCGGCCGGCTGCCCGGGCCCTATCCCTGTGTCCGTCAAAGACACCCTGTCGGGAGCCAGCCATGCATACGAATTCAGCGATTTCTGCCCGTATTCCTGCTGCCGTCGCCCTGCGTGGAGCTGCCAACATGCAGCCTGCGGGTATCCCGACCGCCGGCCTGCCGCGGATCCTGGTGAAAGGCGAGGAGCTGTTCGCCGAAGGCGATTCGGCGGACTATTTCTACAAGGTGGTGTCGGGATCCATCCGGACCTGCAAGCTGCTGAGCGACGGCCGCCGGCAGATCGACGCCTTCCACCTTGCCGGCGACATCTTCGGGCTGGAAGCAGGCGCCGAATACCGCTTCACCGCCGAAGCGCTCGGCGATGCCACCCTCGTGGCCTTCCGCCGCTCGCGCCTGGCCGAGCTGACGGCCGCCGATCCGGCCTTTGCCAACCAGGTGCTGGCATCGATGATGAAGTGCCTCGGCCGCGCTCAGGACCACATGCTGCTGCTCGGGCGCAAGACCGCCCAGGAGAAGATCGCCACTTTCCTGCTCGACATGGCCAAGCGCATCTCCAGCGACGACGAGCATCTCGAACTGCCGATGCAGCGCTCCGACATCGCCGACCATCTCGGCCTCACGATCGAGACGGTGTCGCGCACCCTGACCCAGTTCGCGCGGCAGGGCCTGATCCGGCTCCAGGCCGGCAGCCGGTCGGTCGATCTCTGTAACCTGGCCGCTCTGCGCAAGCTCGACGCCTGATCCGCGCGACCGGGAATCGCGAGGCGACCGATCGCCCGCGATTCTCCGGATATTTCCACGCCATCTCCGTGTCCGGGAACCGCCGATACGCCGGTCAGCGACCCACAGGCCGCTTCACGATCATCACAGGCCGGGCCTGTTGCGACCGCAGGTATTGCGCGGTCGCCGAAGCCACGGAGATGCCCAGCAGCATGAACGAGCCGCAGGCGAGCAACAGGAAGTAGATCGGGATATCGTTCATCGAACTCTCCTTGTCTCCACGGCGCTCAGTGGGAAACGGCGCCGATCGGGGCGTTGGGCCGCAGTCGATCGATGGCCTTGAACGACTGCCGCGCATGGGCGAGCAACTCGCCGTCGGTCGGATGGTCCATCGCCTCGACGCCCACCAACGTCTTCTTGACGTGCGGCAGGTGCTTGTCGAGATGCCGGATGAGTTCCTGCTTGGCCTGTGCCGGGCCGACCAGAAGCCATTCCTGGGTGCCGCGGATGGCGTCGACGATGTGATCGAGGAAGCTCAGGTCGAGCGCCGCATGGCCCGCGCCGATGACGCCGGCCTTGTGATGGACCTTGCGAAACGGGCTGTGGGCCTTGATGTTCTCGCGCTCGACATCGTCGGCATTGAAGCGGAATACATGGGCTTCCTTGCTGTCCATCCAGACGATGGCGTGACTGTGGGTCATGGTTTCTCCCAATGGCAATATGGACATGGTGGATCGGCGGGCGCGGCGGTGCGTTGATTCAGGTCAATCGTCGGACGATGTCGGATCGACTGATTTCCGCGGCACGGCGACGGCGCGCAGTTCGCTCATTCCCTTGCCGGTTCGCGGATCGACGGCGTGTAGTCCGTTGCAGGCGAGGCAGTGCTGTCCGACGAATGCCGGAAGAGGTCCGTTGCCTTCTTCGTAGCGGCCCTGGACGTTGTAGCCCGTGGTCGGGCAGCGGAAGACGAAAGTACGCACGATGTCATCTTGTCTCCGCACCGTCGATGCGCCTTGATTCAGGTCAAGGCGGAGCCAGGCTTCACCGACGATCTTTTCCAGGAGAGGGGACTTTTCATGACTAAATGCGCTTCCAAGGACAGGTTCGGCTACCTCGGGACGGAGGCGGCTGCCCTGCGCGAACACCTCGATCAGGCATCCGCAGCCATCGCCCGCGCCGCGCAGAGCGAGGGTACCGAAGCCGCCACGGCGGCTGCCGAAGCGGCACGGGAACTGCTCGCCCGGGCAGCCTTGCTGGCCGACGAATGGGTCGACAAGGCCAAGGACGCGGCGAAAGCCGTCGATGCGGGTCAGGAAGGAATCGCCGACATCGTCCGGCGCAAGCCGCTCGCCGCCCTCGGTGTCGCTGCGGCTTCGGGCTTCGTGTTGGCGCTTCTCATGCGGCGCAAATGAGCGTTTCGTCGGAAACCGGATCCCTGCTCGTCGCGCTGGCCCGGTCGCTCGCGACGGTGGGCGCCGGTGTTCTCGTCGCGTCCGGGCGGCGCCTCGCGGCCATCGTGGCGGCCTATATCCTCGTCGGACTGCTGCTGGCGGTCAGCCTCGCCTTCCTGACCCTGTCGGTCTATCGCGCCATCGCCGCGTCCCTGGGCGATGTCTATGCTCCCCTGATCGTCGGCTGCCTCTACCTGGTGGCGGGACTGATTGCGGCGCTGATCGTCCTCATGCGCCGTCGCTAGCCTTCATGCTCAAGGTTCGAAGGCTCGGGATCGACGCCTGTCAGGAGACCGTCGCGTACCTCGCCCGCCGCTGCGAGCATTATCGGGCGCAGGAATTCGTGGCGCTCGCCCGGATCGAAATCTGGGGCGGCGGTCGCCGCATCGTCGCCACCCTGAACATCGTCGACGACGAGTCGATCATGGCGACCGACGAGCTCGGACTGTCGGAGCTCGCCTATCGCCAGCTCGGCCTGCCGGCGGGAGCGGCCGTCGAGATCGCCCAAGCGGGACCGCCGCCGAGCCTCGACCATGTCCGTGCCAAGATCGAGGGGGCAGAACTGGATCCTGTCGCCTACCAGGAGATCGCGCGCGATCTGGCGGCGCATCGCTACTCCAAGATGGAGATCGCCGCCTTCCTGATCGCCGGCGCCCGCTTCACGACGGCAGCCGAGGTCCTTTCGATGACCCGGGCGATGGCGGCTGTGGGAGGCCGGCTGTCCTGGAACAGCGACATGATCGTCGACAAGCATTGCATCGGCGGCATCCCGGGCAACCGGACCTCGATGATCGTCGTGCCGATCGTGGCAGCCCACGGCCTCACGATTCCCAAGACGTCTTCGCGCGCGATCACCTCGCCGGCGGGCACCGCGGACACGATGGAAGTGCTGGCGAGGGTCGATGTCGGCTCCGACGAGATGCACGAAATCGTCGCGGCCGAGAGCGGCTGCCTGGTATGGGGCGGCCATGCCAACCTCTCGCCGGCGGACGATGTCCTGATCTCCGTGGAGCGGCCGCTGTCGATCGATACGCCCGAGCAGATGGTCGCCTCGATCCTGTCGAAGAAGCTGGCAGCCGGGTCGACTCATCTCATTCTCGATCTGCCGGTCGGACCGACGGCCAAGCTGCGCGACCGCGAGCGCTTCCTGCGGCTGCGCAAGCTCTTCGAGTACGTTTCCGACCAGGTCGGCATCAGCACGACGGTGCTGGCGACCGATGGTAGCCAGCCCATCGGTCGCGGCATCGGCCCGTGGCTGGAAGCCCGCGACGTCATGCAGGTGCTGGAGCGACATCCGCAGGCACCTCGCGACCTCGAGGAGCGCGCCGTCCTGCTGGCCGGCCACGTCCTCGAGTTCGATCCTGCGTTGCGGGGCGGCCAGGGGATCGTGCGCGCCCGCGAACTCCTGCACAGCGGCGCGGCGCTGGCGAAGATGCGGCGGCTGATCGCGGCGCAGGGGGCGCCTCCGCAGCCGGCGACTCTCGGCGCGCTGACGCACGATGTTCCCGCCACCCAGGACGGCGTCGTGACGGCCATCGACTGCCTGCGCCTGGCGCGAGTAGCCCGCCTCGCGGGTGCACCTATCGACAAGGGGGCGGGTGTGGACCTGTTCAAGCGGATCGGAGATCCCGTGGAGCGGGGCGAGCCGCTCTATCGCATTCATGCTGCGTTCGAGGCCGACTTCCGCTTCGCCACCCAGCTGGCCGCTGCCGGCGACGGCATGACCGTCGGGCGACGCGCATGACACTCTCGCTCCATATCCATGGCGCCGCCGGCACCGTCACGGGCTCCTGCCATCGGCTGGTGACGCCGCGGGGGACGCTCTTGGTCGATTGCGGCATGTTCCAGGGACCGAAGTCGCTGCGCGCCTTGAACTACCGGGCCTTTCCCTTCGCACCGGCGGAGATCGCCGCGGTGCTGTTCACCCATGCCCACATCGATCACACCGGTCTCTTCCCCAAGCTGACTCTCGCAGGATTTCGGGGCAGGGCCTTCGCGACCGAAGCGACACGGGACCTGCTGCACTGGCTGCTGCCCGATGCCGGGGCCATCCAGGAATATGACGTCGAACGCCTGAACCGCCGCAACGCGCGCCGGGCCGAGCCCACGATCGTGCCGATCTACACGCGCGCCGATGCCGAGGCCTCGCTCTCCTTCATCGAGTCGCAGCCTTACGATCGCTGGTTCGAACCGCTACCCGGCGTGCGGGCGCGCATGCGCAACGCCGGCCATATTCTCGGCAGTGCCTTCTTCGAGGTCGAAGTCGACGCCGCGCCGCGCCCGCTGCGGCTCGTCTTCTCCGGCGATATCGGCCCGGGCGACAAGGCCCTGCAGCCCGATCCCGAGTTGCCAGGGCGCACCGATGTGGCCTTGGTCGAATCCACCTACGGCAGTCGTTCGCGCGAGCCGATGTCCGAAGTGGATCGCAGGGCCGTCCTGGGACACGAACTGGAGGTCGCGCTGGCCGCCGGCGGGAACGTCGTCGTGCCGGTCTTCGCCGTCGAGCGGACACAGGAGATCCTGGAAGACATCGCGGAACTGAAGCGCGGCGGGAAACTCAAGGGCGCGCAGGTCTTTCTCGATTCGCCGCTGGCGGGGCGAACGACCGAGGTATTCCGTGCCCACCGCATGTCTCTCAGCCGTTCCGGGGGCGGCCATGCCTTCAGCGGCGGCGAGTTCCGGCTGAGCGAGACCGTGGACCAGAGTCGGGCGATCGGGCGCATCCGTGCCGGTGCGATCATCCTGGCCGGCTCCGGCATGTGCGACGCCGGGCGGGTGAAACATCACCTGAAGGACAATCTCTGGCGGACGGACTCGACGATCCTCTTCGTTGGATACCAGGCGCCGGGCACCCTGGGTGCATTGATCCGCGGCGGCGCCGCTCAGGTCCGCATCCATGGCGAGGAGATCGGCGTGCGGGCGCGCATCCGGTCTATCGATACCTATACGGGCCATGCCGATCGCGAGGAACTGGTCGCCTGGTGCCGTCCGATGATGGACGAACTCGGCTCCCTCCTGCTCGTGCATGGCGAGCCGGAGGGAATCGACGGACTCTCCGACGCACTCGCCCTGGCGGGAGTCGAACGGGCACGGATCGCTGCCCCGACGCTCGACGAGAAGTTCGTCTTCGTCCATCGCGACGGAAGGTGGATGGCGACCTCCGAAATCGGCGGGGTGCCGCGTCTCTCGCCCGAAGTGGCGAACGCGCGGCGCGACTGGCACAACGACTATGCGCAGATGCTGCTCGATATCCGAGGGGCTCTGCAGGCCGCTCCCGACGACGCCGCGCGGCATCGGCTGCTGCAGCAATTGCGCCGTGCGCTCGGCAACGGCGGTCGATGACACGACGCAAAGGAACAGGATGCGACCCGACGAAGGGACGCATCCTGCATCATATCTGCCGGGTGGCTACTTGGCCGCCTTGAGCGTGACCTCAGCCAGTCCGGCGGCGACGTTCAGGCCGACATTGCCCTCGACGCTGACCGGCTGCAGGCTGACCTGCTTGTTGCCGCCACCGATCAGGACGTTGGCGCCTGCGCCCACACCTGCCGAGGCACTGGCCGTCGGGCCGACATAGTCGCCTGCGAGTGCACCCTTGGCGACCTGGCCGGGAGCGAAGACCAACCACACGACGTGCCCCTGCTTGGTGAAGCCGAGATCGACGCCGTACTTCTTGATGGTGCCCGTGTAGTGATCGGCCGTGCCGTCGGTCTTGGCGAGGATGCAATCGAGTTCCTTGGAGGACCCGAAGACGAATCCGACGCCCCCGGCGACCGTGCAGGTCAGCGACCCGACATTCACACCCTTGGGAGGGGTCTGCGCTTGCGCCGCAAGACCGAGGGGAAGAATGGACAGCGCCGCCGTGAGGGCCGCAGCATACATTTTCATCGCTTGTCTCCTGGGGGAGCGGAAAGGTTTCTCCGCAGGATTCAAGCTACGGCGTGGAAATCGAAGCAGCGTTGATCTGCATCAAGCTCGCACCAGGTTGATGCAGATCAACGGTCGGTGCTCTATGCGGGCCTACATTGTGTGCCGGAAGTGGAGGGTGAGATGAACGACATGCAGACGGACAAGCGGCCGAGCGTGGAGTCACTGCCGGCGAGCAAAATGGCGAATGCGGCACTTTCGACCTATGCCGATTTTTTCGAGGAATGGGCCTCTGTCGGCGCGGCCTGGCAGAGCGAACTGTCGCGGTTCGCGGAGCGTCGCATCAAGGACAACGTCTCGACGTACCTGACGCTGCTGTCCGCCCGGGACGCTGCGAGCGTCTGGCAGGCTCAGGGCGCTTGGGGCACTCGGGCCGTCGAAGACTATTCGGAAGAGGCCGGCCGTCTCGCCCAGCTCGTGACCAGCGTCACCGTATGCGGCGCAACGCCCGAGGCCCAGCAGACGACCCAGCTTCTCGGCTAGGCTCCGCTTGGCTCGGGCCGTTCAACGCGCGGCTAGCGAAGGCTCAGGATGTAGTCGACCAGCGCCTGGCGCTCCCGATTGCTGAGGGAGAAGTCGGGCATCCGCGTGTGCCCCGTCGACAGATAGGCTTTGAGCTGCTCGGCGTTCGTTGTCGGCTTGGCGGCTATGGCGGAAAAGCTCGGGATGCCATTTGCGCTCGCGGTCCTGGGCGCGGGCTCGACGATATGGCAAGCCATGCACCAGCGTTCGGCTAGAGCGGCCCCATAGCCGGGCGCCTGCGCCAGCGCGGGGAATGGCAAGAGCACCAGCAAGGCGATCAGTCTCTTCATCAGCTTCTCCTTTTTCCGATCGGGTTGGGAGGGATATCGCTGTCGCATCCCCTAGGAGCGGCGTAGCGCCCGGAAAAGGGCGATGCCGACGACGAGGATCAACGCCGAGGGGACGAGGCCCATCAGAGCGAGCTCGAACGGGTCCCGTGCCGTGCCGCGCAGGAACGGAAGCCATGCATCGTCCGCCTGACACCAGAGCCGGCCGTCGGACTGTCGGATGCACGACTGGTTGAGCATCAGCATCCATCCGACCCACGCGATGGCACTGCCAACCGCCCAAAGGGTGACCAAGGCGCGTCCCGAACCCATTGCTGCCGGTCCTTCTGCTCTGGGGCCGTTCAGGCGGCGAACGTGAGGTCGTTCGGCATCAAGCCGAGGGCGTGCTCGACGCGCCTGACGCCTGGAACGTTCTCGGCGGCCACGCGCATGGCATCTCGGGTCTCGGCGGACCGCACGTAGCCCCATAGATGCACGACCCCCTTGTCGACGACGACGTTCGTCGTCGGGCCGACGATCGCGCCGATGCGACGGATCTCCTTTTCGATCCTCTCCTTGATCTCTTCGTCGCTGGCCGTCGCGTCACCCAGCGGCTGTCGTGACAGCAGGCCCAGGAGCAGGTTGGACCGGCTGACGAGGCCGACAAGTTTGCCGTCCCGGAGGATGGGGACGCGCTTGATGTTGCGCTGCTTCATCAGCCTGGCGATCTCCCTGACTTCGGTGTGCTCGCCGGCCGTCACGACCTCCTTCGTCATGACGTCCGTCACGCGGCGTGAATGCGAGCGAACGTAGTCGCGGGCGATCACCGCATCATCGGCGAGCAGGCGTTGAAACCACGAGCGAGAGGGCATGGTGTCGGTCTCCGCGCGGAACATCAGATCGGCCTCGCTGACGATCCCGATCATCCGGCCGTCCGTGTCGACGACGGGCGCGGCGCTGATTCCGGATGTGAGCAGTTTCTCGGCGGCGTCGAAGATGGAGGCGCTGGCCTCGATCGTGATGACGGGCTTGCTCATGATCTGCTGGACGTACATGGCGACCTCGGATTCTGCGGGAAGTCTGCCGGGGAGTTCACCCGAAGGGGCGGTCGCGCGCCTTGTCCCAGATCAAGCGGCCGGCACGGCCCGGGCTTGATTTGGATCACGGCACTGCGGGACTTTTTGGCCCCTAGCTGGCACCATGACGGGGAAAGGAAGCCGACAGGATGGGCTTGTGACGGACGGGAAATCCGAGGCCGGGGATGCGCTGTTCGCGGCAGTTGCCGATCATCGCTCGTTGCTGGTGCTGCGCGGTGCGGCAGCGCTGCTCTTTGCCTTTTTCGTCTTCTTCTGGCCGAGGCTTACGGTCACGGGCCTTGCCGTCCTCTGGGGAGGCTATTCCCTCGTCGACGGTACCCTCGCCCTGACTGCCGCCAACTTCGCGCGC
This sequence comes from Reyranella sp., assembly GCF_052439685.1. GTDB lineage: Bacteria > Pseudomonadota > Alphaproteobacteria > Reyranellales > Reyranellaceae > Reyranella. Next base: position 182,059 of record NZ_JBQVQG010000006.1, on the reverse strand, counting down.
AGCGGCGCCTCACGGGTATGGCTGGCTCTCATCGGACTGGCGGGCCTCGCCTGTGCCGCCGGCGCCCTGTTCGCGATCGACCTGCTCGCCGGGCACCTGGTCGGGATCATTTCCATCTGGGCGATCTCGACAGGGGCGATGCAGCTCTGGGCCGCGATCAAGCTGCGCAAGATGGTCGATGGTGACTGGGTCCTGGTGCTGGACGGGCTCGGCGCGCTCCTGTTCGGCCTGGCGCTTGCTCTCTGGCCGGGCCCGGAAGAGCAGGCGCTGATCTGGATAACGGGCTGGTTTGCCCTCGCACTCGGGAGCTTGTTCACCAGCATGGGAATCTGGCTCGGTCGATCGAACTGAATCGCCGACAGACCTCGCCCGTTCTTGACGCAGGTCAAGGCTCGAACGCGCCGTGACCCCCTAGAGTGCCTCGCATTCTCCGAAGGCAGGAGCGGGCACAATGCAGGCCAGAGACATCATGACCGATAAGGTCGTTTGCGCCCGGCCGACGGACTCGCTGTTCGACGCCGCCGAACTCATGCTGGGGGCCCATGTCAGCGTACTCCTGGTGGTCAGCGACACGAACGAGATCGTCGGAATCATCAGCGAGGCGGATCTCATCCGTCGGGCGGAGATCGACACGGCCCCCGCGAAGAGCTGGCTCCTGCGTCTCCTCGAAGGCAAAGCCTCGGCAGACCGCGAACTCACCGCCACACGGACGCGAAAGATCGGCGACATCATGACGAAGGAGGTCGTGACGGCGAGCGAGGACACACCGCTGGTGGAACTCGTGGAGCGGCTGCAGCGGCATCGGGTGAAGTCCATTCCGATCGTTCGCGACGCCATCCCGGTCGGCATCATCAGTCGCGCCGACCTCGTGCGGGCAGTGCTGTCCCGCGAGCCCCATTGTCCCGCTGCCGGTGCCGACGATCGGAGCTTGCGCGAGGCGGTCGTAGCGAGCCTCGACCGGCAACCCTGGCCGATCCGGTCGCCACTGACCGTCGTCGTGCATGAGGGCGCGGTCCACCTCTGGGGGCTCGTGGATAGTGAGGCAGTGCGCGAAGCCTGCCGGTCGGCGGCCGAAAGCGTCCCGGGCGTGCGAGAAGTGAAGGATCACGTCCGGTTGGCGCCGGCACTTACGAGGGGCGGCTCATGACGGATTGGTCGACTGCACGGGTTCGCTGGTTTCGCGACATCCGTTCCACCGATCTGGCATCGGTCGGCGGCAAGAATGCCTCGCTGGGAGAGATGGTCTCGGCGCTCGGTGGCCAGGGGGTGAGGGTGCCGGACGGCTTTGCGTTGACGGCGGACGTCTATCGCGAGGCGCTCGCCGCAAGCGGCGCCTGGCCGAAGCTGGCGGCCCTGCTCGACGGAATCGGCGCCGACGACGTCGGTCGCCTGGCCAAAGCCGCTGCCGAGGCGCGAGCCCTCGTCTATGCCGCGACGGGGACGGACCGGATTCGAACGATGCTGGTGGAGAACTACCGGAAACTGGAGGCCATGTATGGCGCGCGGGTCGCCGTGGCCGTCCGCAGTTCGGCCACGGCCGAAGATCTGCCCACGGCGAGTTTTGCTGGCCAGCATGACAGCTTTCTCAACGTCCAAGGCATCACCCAACTCGAGGAAGCCTGCCGGAAGTGCTTTGCCTCTGCCTTCACCGACCGGGCGATCGTCTATCGCAACGCCAATGGCTTCGATCATCTGAAGGTCGGCCTCTCCGTCGGCATCATGAAGATGGTGCGCTCGGATCGGGCCGCGAGCGGCGTGGCCTTCACGCTTGATACCGAAAGCGGCTTCCGCGACGTCGTGCTGGTGACCGGGGTCTGGGGATTGGGTGAGAGCATCGTCCAGGGGAGGGTCGATCCCGACGAATTTCACGTCCACAAACCTACATTCCGGGCCGGGAAACGCTGCGTCCTGCGGCGGTCTCTGGGGCGTAAGCAGCAGGAGTTGATCTATGGGAAGGAGGCGGGCGCCGGCGCGACCGTGTATGTCGAGACGCCGGGCGAGAAGCGCGACCGCTTCTGCATCAGCGATGCCGAGGTGCTGGAGCTGACCGACTGCGCGCTGCGCATCGAGGCACATTACTCGCAGCTGGCCGGGGAGCCGCGTGCGATGGACATCGAATGGGCGAAGGACGGCCCCAATGGTGACCTCTTCATCGTCCAGGCCCGCCCCGAGACCGTGGTGTCGCGGCGTGCCGCCTCCGTCATCGAGACCTACCGGGTGCGCAGCAAGAGCCCGCCGCTGGTCGAGGGGCGCGCGGTGGGTGAGAGAGCGGCCAGCGGAGCCGTCTATCCGGTGTCGAGTGCCGCGGACCTGCCGGGCTTTCCGCCGGGCGCAGTGCTGGTCGCCACCTCGACCAGTCCCGATTGGGAGCCGGCGATGAAGCGGGCGGCGGCCATCGTGACGGACCGCGGCGGCAGGACCTGCCATGCCGCCATCGTGGCGCGCGAGCACGGGATTCCGGCCATCGTCGGCGCCGGAAATGCGACGACGGTCCTCGGCAAAGGTGCGCGGGTGACCGTCTCGTGCGCCGAGGGCGAGACCGGCCGCGTCTATCCCGGCGACCAGCCGATCGAGATCGTCACGAAGGACGTTGCGGACCTGCCCCGGCCCCGTACGCCCATCATGGTCAATCTGGGCAATCCGGACCTCGCCTTCCGGACCGCCATGCGACCGAACGAGGGTGTCGGGCTCGCCCGCATGGAGTTCATCGTCAATCAGCATATCGGCGTTCACCCGATGGCGCTGGCCCGTCCGGAGAAGGTGATCGATCGCACGGAACGCGAGCAGATCGCGCGGCTGACGCGACACTTCGACGATCCGAAGAATTTCTTCGTCGAGCGCCTGTCCGAAGGGATCGGCACGATCGCCGCCGCCTTCCATCCCAAGCCGGTCATCGTGCGGCTGTCGGACTTCAAGACGAACGAATATGCCAAGCTGCTGGGCGGGCGTGGCTTCGAGCCGCACGAGGAAAACCCGATGCTGGGGTTTCGTGGCGCCAGCCGGTATACGCATCCGGCCTATGCGGACGGCTTCGCGCTCGAATGCGCCGCGCTGCGGCGTGTTCGCGAGGACATGGGTCTGGAGAACGTCCGGATCATGGTGCCGTTCTGCCGCCGGGTGGAAGAAGCCGCACAGGTCATCGCCGCGCTCGAGAAGAACGGACTGAAACGCGGCGAGAAGGGGCTCGAGGTCTACGTGATGTGCGAGATCCCGAACAACGTCATCCAGATCGATGCCTTCGCTAAACTGTTCGATGGGTTCTCGATCGGCTCGAACGATCTCACGCAGCTCGTCCTGGGCGTCGACCGCGATTCGGACATGGTCTCGTTCGAGTTCGACGAGCGCGATCCGGGCGTGTTGGAGATGCTGCGGCTGGCGATCGAAGGCGCCCATCGCAATGGACGTCATGTCGGCATCTGCGGCGAAGCGCCGGCCAACTATCCGGAGGTCGCCCGTTTCCTCACCAAACTCGGCATCGATTCGATCAGCGTCAATCCCGAGAGCGTCGCCCAGACGATGGAAGTCGTGTTTCGCGCGGAAGCTTGAGGCATATCAATTCCCGCCCCCTCCTGCGCGCCTAGCGTGTCGGCGAACAACGGAGGAACCCATGCCGAAGATGATGGCGGCAGTCTTTGCCGAGCCGGGCCGGATCGTCCTCGAGTCGCGACCGGTGCCCGATGTCGGGCCTCTGGATGCGCTGGTGCGGATCAGCACGACGACGATCTGCGGCACCGACGTTCACATCCTTCGCGGAGAATACCCCGTCGCCAAGGGATTGATCGTCGGCCACGAGCCGGTCGGAATCATCGAGAAGCTCGGGTCGGAGGTCAAAGGCTACAAGGAAGGGCAGCGCGTGATCGCGGGCGCCATTACGCCGAGCGGTCACAGCTATGCCTGTCTCTGCGGTGCGCATTCGCAGGACGGGCCCGGCACGCGGCACGGCTTCAAGCCGGCGGGTGGCTGGCGTTTCGGCAACACGATCGACGGCTGCCAGGCGGAGTTCGTGCTGGTGCCGGATGCCATGACGAATCTCGCGCCGGTCCCGTCGAATCTCGCCGACGAGCAGGTGCTGATGTGTCCCGACATCATGTCGACCGGGTTCGCGGGCGCCGAAGGCGGCAGCGTCCGCATCGGGGACATCGTGGCGGTCTTCGCCCTGGGTCCGATCGGTCTCTGCGCGGCGCTGGGTGCGCGGTTGATGGGCGCCACCACGGTGATCGGCGTCGACACGGTTCCGGAGCGGCTCGCGGTCGCCCGGAAGCTCGGCGTCGACCATGTCGTCGATTTCAAGAAGTCCGATCCGGTGGCGGCGATTCGCGAGCTCACCGCAGGGCGCGGTGTCGACGTTGCGATCGAGGCGCTGGGAACGCAGCAGACTTTCGAGAGCGCGCTGCGCGTGCTGCGCCCGGGCGGAACGCTGTCGAGTCTCGGCGTCTATTCGTCGGACCTGCGCATTCCGCTCGACGCCTTCACGGCGGGCTTGGGTGACAACAAGATCGTCACGTCGCTTTGTCCGGGCGGCAAGGAGCGCATGCGGCGGCTGATGGACGTCATCGCTGCGGGACGAGCCGATCTGGGCGCCCTGGTGACACACCGCTTCAAGCTCGCCGATATCGAGAAGGCTTATGACCTTTTCGCGCATCAGCGGGACGGGGTTCTCAAGATCGCCCTCACACCCTGATGCGGAGCCGCCTCGATGGTCAGTCCTCCTTCCGGCTTCGACGGCCCGGCCGTACCCGTGTCGCCCGGCCGGCGTCTGCTGCGCCCCGATTTCCTATGGGGCGTCTCGACATCGTCGTATCAGATTGAAGGCGCCGCCCGGGACGAGGGGCGCGGTCCCAGCGTCTGGGATGGCTTTTCCCATCAGCCCGGACGGATCGCGAACGGCGACACCGGCGACGTCGCCTGCGATCATTACCATCGATACGCCGAAGACATCGCCTTGATGCGAGACATGGGCGTAGGGGCTTATCGCTTTTCGGTCGCCTGGCCGCGCGTGCTGCCGGACGGACGAGGGACCGCGAACGAGCGCGGGATCGCCTTCTACGACCGGTTGGTCGACGGGCTGCTCGCGGTGGGCATCGAGCCCTGGGTGTGCCTGTACCACTGGGACTTGCCGCAGGCGCTCCAGGATCGAGGGGGCTGGGCCAATAGAGAGAGTGTGAGCTGGTTCGCCGACTATGCCCGGCTGGTGGCGAGCCGTCTCGGCGACCGGGTGAAGCGCTTCGCGACCTTCAACGAGCCGGGCGTCTTCACACTGTTCGGCTATGCGTTCCGCTGGCATCCGCCCGCGGTCGACGATGCGGCGCAGCATCATGCCGCGATCCATCATGTGAACCTGGCGCATGGCGCGGCGATCGACGTGCTCCGGGCCTATCTCCCAGGCGCGTCGCTCGGGACCATCTGCAACATGCAGCCGGCGCGCCCTGTCGCTCCGACGGAAGCCGACCGTGCGGCGGCTGCTCTGCTGGACGACTATTGGAACCGCGCCTTCGCGGACCCGCAGATCCGGGGCGCCTATCCCCCCGTGCTGGCAGAGCGCGTCGCGCCGTTCGTCCAGGCGGGCGACATGGAACGGATCCGGCGTCCCATCGACTGGCTGGGCATCAACCACTATTCGCCGATCTATGCGCGCGCCGACGCGGGGTCCCGCCTGGGCTTCGCCTGGAGCGATGCGCCGGCCAACGTCCCCAGATCGCCGATCGGATGGCAGATCGATCCCGATGCCTTCAGGGACACGCTGCTCGACGCCTGCGACCGCTATCGTCTGCCGATCTACGTGACGGAGAACGGAGCCGGCGCGGAGGAAACCGGCGACGCGACGGGGGCCGTCAACGACGTCGAGCGCATCGACTTTCTCTCGCGCTACATCGATGCGCTCGAAGAGGCCGTCACGTACGGCGCCGACGTGCGCGGCTATTTCGTCTGGTCGCTGCTCGACAATTTCGAATGGGGGGCGGGTTACACCAACCGCTTCGGCCTCGTTCGCGTCGACTATCCGACGCAGCGCCGCATCCCCAAGGCCTCTGCCCGCTGGTACAAGGCAACCATCGCCGCCCAGCTCCGCGGCAGCGTGGCATGAGCTGCCTTCTCGCCGACGTCGGGGGCACGCGCACCCGCTTCGCCCTGTTCGCGGAAGGAGCGCTGGGGCCGATCGAATCGCTGCGCACCGGCGCCTACGCGAGCATGCACGATGCCGTGCATCACTTCCTAAACAGCCAGGTCGCGGGCACCGTCGTCGAGCATGCTGTGATCGCCGCGGCGGGGCCGGTCTCGGGCGGCCGCTGCAAGCTCACCAATGCCCGCTGGATCCTCGACGCCGAAAGCCTGCGGCAGTCGCTACATCTCCGGTCGGTTCATCTGGTCAACGACCTCGAAGCCCTGGCCTGGGCCGCGCCGCATTTCAGCACTGACGACCTGGTTGTCGTCGGCGACGGCAGCGCCGTTCACGGCGAGCCCGTTGCGGTCATCGCGGCGGGCACCGGGCTCGGCCTCTCCTGTTACCTTCCCGGTGCCCATGCGCGGGTGGTGGCCAGCGAAGCGGGGCACGCGACCTTGGCGGCAGCCGACGCGGGTGACGCCGCGATTCTGGACAGGCTGCGCCAGCGTTTCGGCCACGTCTCGGCGGAGCGTGTCCTGTCGGGTGGCGGATTGGTCAACCTGCGGGCCGCGCTGGCGGTCGAGGAAGGCCACGAACCAGCATCTCCGACACCGGAGGAGGTCGTCAGAGGGGCGATCTATGGTTCGGCCGGGGATGGCGCGGCTCTCGACTATTTCTGTGACTTCCTGGGATCGTTCGCGGGTGACATGGCGCTCACCTTCGCTGCCCGCGGAGGGGTACTGATCGGGGGAGGGATCGCGCCTCATATCCTCCCGGTCCTGGTGGGGTCGGCGTTCCGCGAGCGATTCGCCGCAAAGGGCCGCTTCGCCGACTATGTCGGGCAGATCCCCACCGCCGTCATCGTTCGGCCGGAGCCCACTTTCCTTGGCCTGGCGGCGCTGGCGTCGCGGGGAGACGGATGAGGACCGACGATGGCATCTCGGCCGTCGGGCCGGGGCCGCTCAGGCGCTTCTGGCACAGCGCGCTGGGGTTCGGCCGGGGCAAGGGCTCGTGGGTGCCGTGGACCCTGATGGGCCTGCTGATTGTCTGCGTCGTGGCGCAGCTTCTGGTGCAGTACCGGCTGAACGTCTGGAATCGCGATTTCTTCGATGCCCTGGAAAAACGCAACGGCGCCGGGATTCGTCACCAGACCTACCTGCTGCCTGGGCTTGCTGCCTGCAGCATCTTTCTCGCGGCCTTTGCCGTTTGGGCGCGCATGACCTTCCAGCGCCGGTGGCGCGGCTGGCTGACCACGCATCTGGTGGGTGAGTGGCTGGAGAACGGCAACTACCGGCGCCTCGAGGCTGCGAGCGACGAACCCCAGCTCGCGGAATATCGCATCGCCGAGGATGCGCGCATCGCGACCGACGCCCCGATAGACCTCGTGACCGGCCTGCTCTCCTCGGTGCTCACGGCCGCGACCTTCGTCGTGGTCCTCTGGACGGTGGGCGGCGCGATTGCGATCGGGCCGGCGCACCTCGGCCTCGAATTGCCGGGTTACCTCGTGTTCGCCAGCGTCGCCTACGCCATGCTGACGACCGGAGCCATGCTGTTCGTCGGGCGCCACATGGCGCATGTCATCGAACGGAAGAACCAAGCCGAGTCGGAACTCAAGTTTGCGATCGCCCGGCTGCGGACGGCACCGGTCGGCGCAATGGGAGGAAACGTGCCGGCGGGAACGGTGAGTTTCGCGCTGGACGAGGTGCTCCGGGCGTGGCGATGGTTGTGCGGCCAGCATGTGCGGACCACTCTGGTATCGTCCGGCAATACGCTGCTGGCGCCCATCATCGGTCTGATTCTGTCAGTCCCGAAGTATATCGATGGCTCCCTGTCGCTCGGCGAAGTGACCCAGGCCGCCGCCGCCTTCGCGGCGGTTCAGATCGCGTTCAACTGGCTCGTCGACAACTATCCACGTCTTGCGGAGTGGGCGTCGTCGGCGAGCCGGGTGGGCGTTCTGCTGCTGGCGGTTGACCAGCTGGCCGTGGCTCGCCAGCCTGCGGAGGCTGCAGCCGGGAGGTGATTCGTGCCTCGATCTGAAACCAGGGCCGCGGGAGCCGCGTGGCGGTCGGGCCTCTCGCAGGCGGATGCGCAAGCGCGCTTGCGGGAAGAGGGCTTCAACGAACTGCCCACGAGCGATGGCCGCGGCATCCTGCGTATCGTGGCCGATGTGCTTCGCGAGCCGATGTTCTCGCTGCTGCTTGCGGCAGGCGTCATCTACCTAATTCTCGGCGATCTCGGCGAGGCGATCGTGCTCCTCGCTTTCGCGACCCTGTCGGTCCTGATCACGGTGGTTCAGGAGACCCGCAGCGAGCGGGTACTCGCGGCGTTGCGCGATCAGGCGAGCCCCCGCGCGCTGGTGATCCGTGATGGCGAGCGGCGACGCATTCCGGGCCGCGAGGTCGTGCGCGGCGACACGATCGTGGTGCTGGAAGGCGATCGCATTCCCGCAGATGCGATCGTCGTGACGGCCAGCAGCCTCGTCGTCGACGAATCGCTGCTCACCGGTGAATCAGTTCCCGTGAGCAAACGCGCCAGTGACACGGATGACGCCATGGCGCGTCCGGGTGGCGAGAACACACCGTACCTCTATTCGGGAACGTTGGCCGTCCATGGCGAGGCCATTGCGGTGGTGCGTGCGACCGGACCCGACAGTGAGCTCGGTCGCATCGGCCAGTCGTTGAAGGCGATCTCCCCGGAGCCGCCGCGGTTGCAGGTGGAGACCCGCCGGCTCGTGCGGGTCTTCGCTGCCGTGGGCGCGGTCGCCACCGTGGCCGTCGTCCTGCTCATCGGTTTCACCCAGCATGACTGGCTGAAGGCCGTACTGGGTGGCATCGCACTCGGCATGTCGCTGTTGCCCGAGGAATTCCCCCTGGTGCTCACGGCCTTCATGGTCATGGGGGCATGGCGTCTGTCGCGTGTGCGGGTCCTGACGCGCCGCGCTTCCGCCATCGAGATGCTGGGCGCCGCGACGGTGCTGTGCTCGGACAAGACGGGCACCATGACCCAGAACCGCATGACCCTGGCGGAAGTGCGCACACCCGGGACGATGTGGCGGGCCGGACGGGGGGAGCCCGATGCCGAGGCGACGATCCTGATCGAAACCGCCCGGCGCGCCAGTTCGCCGGAGCCCTCCGACCCGATGGAGAAGGCCATCGCAGCCCAGGCCAGCAATCCGGCGGCGGGCGAGCTCCTCCGCCGTTACGGCCTCCAGCCGACGCTGCTGGCCATGAGCCATGTCTGGCAGGATTCGGGTGGCGATCGGCACGTGACGACGAAGGGCGCACCCGAAGCGGTTGGCACGCTCTGCCGGCTCGACGCGACGGGCCAGGCGTGGCTGCGCCGTGCGGTCGAGGACATGGCCGGCGAAGGCATGCGCGTTCTGGGTGTCGCCCGCGGACGAGTCTCGGACGGCCCCTTGCCGGACGAGCAGACCGGCTTCGATGTCGACTTCCTGGGGCTTGTGGGATTCGCCGATCCGCTGCGTGAGAACGTCCCGGCGGCCATTAGTGAATGCCATTCGGCCGGAATCAGGGTCGTCATGATCACCGGAGACTATCCGGCCACGGCGCAGGTGATCGCCGCCCGGGCCGGGCTCGATGCCGGCCAGACGATCGATGGACCTTCGTTACAGAGCCTGGACGATGCCGTCCTGCGCGAGTCCATCCGCACGACCAACGTGTTCGCCCGCATCATGCCGGAGCAGAAGCTGCGCCTGGTGCAGGCGCTGAAGGCCGATGGCGAGGTCGTGGCGATGACCGGCGACGGGGTCAACGATGCGCCGGCGCTGCGGGCCGCGCATATCGGCGTGGCGATGGGCGGCCGCGGCACCGACGTTGCGCGTGAGGCATCTTCCATCGTCCTTCTCGATGACGATTTCGGCTCGATCGTGCGGACCATCCGGTTGGGACGCCGCATCTACGACAATCTCCGGAAGGCGAGTGCGTACATCGTGGCGGTGCACATACCGATCGCCGGCCTGGCGCTGCTGCCGTTGCTGTTCGGCATGCCGTTCATGCTCAGTCCCGTCCACATCGCATTCCTCGAGATGGTCATCGATCCGGTCTGCTCGATCGCCTTCGAGGCAGAGACGGAAGAAAGCGACCTGATGCGGCGGCCGCCGCGCGCCGCAGACAGCCGCCTGCTGTCGAGACCGATGATGGTCTTCAGCCTGCTGCAGGGAGTGCTGGCCCTCGCTGCCCTCGCCATCGTCCTGCTGGTGGGGATCGGGCGGGACATGCCGACCGACGAACTGCGCGCCTTCATGTTCACCTCGCTCGTCCTGATCAATGTCGGCCTGATCGTCGTGAATCGTTCCTTCTCTTCGTCGCTGTCGGTGGCCCTGCGGCGTCCGAACGTCTTCTTGTGGTTTCTCATGTCCGTGGTTGCGACGGTGCTGACCGTCGCGCTCAATTGGCCGCCGGCGATGGCTCTCTTCCAGTTCGGTCCGCTGCATGTCGACGATCTCGGCGTGTCGATGATCGTGACCATCGGCCTCATCCTCTGCCTGGAGGCTCTGAAGCCGTGGTGGCGGCGCAGCCTGCACAGTTGAGGCGCCCGACGTTGAGATAGGTCAAGGCGCCGCACGGCCGGCGCCGGCATGGTCGCCTCGCTGCCATCAAACGGTCGAGACCGTCATGCTCTACCTCACCAACGCCAACCTGCCGATCTCGGTACGCCAACAGCTTCCGCTGCGGGCCCAGGACCTCTATCGGGAAGCCTTCAACGAGACCTGGGCCCTGCATGCCGGCGATGCCGGTCGCGAGGAACATGCGAACCGTGTCGCCTGGGCGGCCGTGAGGCAGCGCTATCACGCGATGCCGGGCGGCCAATGGCAGCCGAACGTGCCTCCCGGTCTGCCGGGGCCGGAAGAGGGCGGAAGATGACATACAAGGTCGTGATGGCGGCGCTGTCGCCCGGTCGCGATTGCCTGGGTGTGGCGGGCGCCGCGATCGCGCTCGCCCGGCAGTCCGACGCCATGCTGCTGGCGCGCGCCTATTGCCGTCCGATCCATTGCATCTGCGGTGACTACTCGGTTCCCGCGGCGCTGTTCCAGGAGGACCGCCGGCAGATCGAGCGGCACCTCAAGGCGTCGGAAGCGGACTTCAGGGCGATCGCTGCGAAGCTCGACCATGCCGGAGACTGGCAGGGCGAGAGCAGTATCGAGCCGCTTTCCGAGCGGTTTGCGCGCGAGTCCGCCGCGGCCGACATCGTCGTGGCAGGTATCCCGAAAGCCGGCGACGCGCCCGACGCGACGCGACAGCCCGACCTGTGCGATCTGGTGATGCAGGCGGGGCGCCCGGTCATGCTGGTGCCGGAATCTTCCCGCACCGCGAAGTTCGACCGGATCCTCGTCGCCTGGAAGGATACACGCGAGGCGCGGCGGGCCGTCTGCGATGCGCTGCCGTTGCTCGCCAAGGCCAGGAACGTCGTCGTCGTCGAAATTCATGCGGCGGACGAACATGCCGCGGCCTGGCGCAGCGTCGCGCGGGTGTCCGGCTGGCTCGCACGCCACGGCATCGCTGCGGAGGAGAAAGTGGTCGCGGCCGAGCTGGCCAACGCGGCCCAGCTTTCGGGTCTCGCGCGGATCCACGATGCCGACGTGATCGTGGCGGGCGCCTACGGGCACAATCGCCAGGGGCGCTGGACGCTCGGCGGAATCACCAGCGAGCTCCTCTCGGGCGGCCGATGCGTTCTTCTCTCGCACTAGCAAGGTTCGTGGCCGTCCTCGCCTTGTCGCTGATCGCAGGCTGCGTCACCGATCCGGCACCGGGCTCCTCTTCCGTGGCGCCGTCTCCACCGGCGCCGCCGGTCTCGGAACTGGCGGGGGCGCTGCAGCGGATCGGGATCGCCGTGCCGTCGCGCGGCAAGCTGGTCGTCGTCAACATTCCGTCGTTCGAACTCGTGGCGCTCGAAGACGGGAAGCCGGTCCTGCGCAGCCGCGTCGTCGTCGGCCGTCCGTCGACTCCCACGCCCGAACTTTCGACGGCGATCTGGGCGGTCACCTTCAACCCCTCCTGGACACCGACGCCCGCCATGATGCGCTGGGAAGGCGCGCGTCACATGCCGCCCGGTCCGCAGAATCCACTCGGGCGGATTCTGTTCGAGCTCGACAACGATCAGCTGATCTTTCTCCACGACACCAACGACCGAAGGTACTTCGAGCGCCCGGTGCGCGCGTTCAGCCATGGATGCGTGCGCGTGGAGAAGGCGCGCGCCATGGCGGCCTGGGCGCTCGGCGTCACCGAGGCCGAGATCGAGCGGTCGATCGCGCGCGGCGGCACCCATCGGGAACTGCTGGGGGCAATCATCCCGGTGATGCTGGTGTACCGCACGCGGTTCCCTGACGATGACGGGCGCCTGACGGACCATCCTGATGTCTACAGGCAGCAGAGCGCGGCCGCTGGCGCCGCCATAGAGGGCTCGTCGGGAGACTGCTTGGGGGCGCTTTAGCCCGACAAGGCTTGCGCAGGATCGATTCGGCGTATTGAGCGAGCGCTGCACGGCTGCGGCGCCGGAGGGAGCCATGCCCGATTCGAAGATCATCGACATCCGGATCACCCACATCCGCCAGCTCTTCAACTCTCTCGATCCATCGCCCTTTCATGAACGGGACCTCGACCGCGAGGCCGAAGAGTTCATCGTGGGATGGGCGGACGAGTATCCACTGCAGAGCCCGCTCGAACTGGTCATCCGTGTCCCGGAGGAGCAGCTCGACCAGGCCCGGCAATTGAACATCCCGCAGGCGGTCCACAACTACTTCTCCTATCGCGCGATGGCGAGCGCGAGGCGCATACGGTTCCAGTTCCGCGAAGGCCGCTTTGCGCTGTTGATGGGCCTTGGCTTCCTCGCGATCTGCGTCGTGCTACGCCAACTGGCCGGTTCGATCATGCCGCCACCCTTCCAGCAGGTCTTTCAGGAGGGGCTGCTGATCCTGGGGTGGGTTGCGATGTGGCGCCCGCTGCAGCTCTTCCTCTACGACTGGTGGCCGGTGCGCCACCATGGCCGGCTCTATCGCAAGCTCGCCACCATGAAGGTGACGGTCCTCGCCGTTCAGGCGAGCGTCTAGGCTCGGGGTTTGATCTCCATCAAGTGCTGGCGGCCGAGCGACCGGTAGTCTGGTTCTGCAAGCACAGCGAGCCGGAACGAAGGTTCTATGACAGATGCCAAGTCTCTGACGCCGCCGCGTAGCGCACTGCCGTTCGGCGGCGAGGCGGCCTGAATCGCCGGTCCGAAGCAAGAGGGAGTCCATCCTTGAAGGCCATGGTTCTCTCTTCCGCGGGCGGGTTGCTACGGCTCGAGGAGCGGCCCGACCCCCGTCCCGGCCTGGGCGATCTGCTGATCAGGGTCGAGGCCTGCGGCGTGTGCCGCACCGATGTCCATATTCTCGACGGCGATCTGCCGGAAATCCGATATCCCATCGTGCCCGGCCACGAGGTCGTCGGCGTCGTCGAGGCAGTGGGCTCGGGTGTGCCGGCCGCTCGGCTGGGCACGCGCGTCGGCGTGCCGTGGCTCGGCGGGACATGCGGCCGTTGTCCGTATTGCGCGTCGGAGCGGGAGAATCTCTGTGACCATCCGGTCTTTACCGGCATGACGCGCGACGGTGGCTTTGCGACCCATGTCGTCGCGAATGCAGACTTTTCCTTCCCGCTGAAGGGGTTCGCCGATCCGGTGGCCGCCGCGCCGCTGCTGTGTGCCGGCCTGATCGGCTGGCGGTCCCTCAAGCTCTGCGGTGATGCACACAGGATCGGTCTCTATGGCTTCGGCGCCGCCGCGCACATCATCGCCCAGGTGTGCCGATGGCAGGGCCGCGAGGTCCACGCCTTCACACGACCCGGCGATTCTGCGGCGCAGGCGCATGCACGTTCGCTAGGGGCTGTCTGGGCGGGTGGCTCGGACGAGAGCCCGCCGCACCTTCTTGATGCTGCCATCCTGTTCGCGCCGGTTGGCGATCTCGTGCCGGCAGCACTGAAGGTCGTCCGGAAGGGTGGGCGCGTGGTCTGCGGCGGCATCCACATGAGCGACATCCCGGCGTTTCCCTACAGGCTGCTCTGGGAGGAGCGGCAGATTCTTTCGGTCGCCAACCTCACCCGCGAGGACGCGCGGGAGTTTCTGGCCCTGGCGCCGATGGTGCCGGTGAAGACCACGACGACGGTCTACCCGCTGTCGGCCGCCAACGAAGCCATCGCCGACCTGCGCTCGGGTGCCTTCCAGGGCGCAGCTGTGCTGGTGCCCTAATCTGCCCTGACATGCGTCGTGGCGCCTTTGACATGGCGCAATGCATCCGGGCACGCCCCGGCTGATCCTTTCTCATCAGATCGAGCGAAAGGAACCGGGAAATGCGCGCCAAGGACATCATGACCGAGAGCATCGTCTGCGTGAACGTGAAGGAGACCGTGTTCGATGCTGCCGAACTGCTACTGGGCGCCGGCGTGAGCGCCGCCCCGGTCGTCAACGACAAGGGCAACGTCGTCGGAATCGTAAGCGAGGCCGATCTCATCCATCGCGCCGAGATCGAAACCGCACCGCGCAAGTCCTGGTTGTTGCGCCTGCTGGACAGCGAGGCGACGGCCGCCCGCGATTACGTCACGTCACACGCCCGCAAGGTCGCCGATGTCATGACCCGCGAGGTCGTCACGGCCAGCGACGAAGCCACCCTGGGCGAACTGGTCGAGCTCATCGAGAAGCACCGCGTCAAACGCATCCCGATCGTGCGGGACGAGAAGATCGTCGGCATCGTCAGCCGGGCCAACCTACTCGGGGCGCTGCTGTCGCGCGAGCCGGATGGCGCCGTCGGACTGCCCGACGACAAGAAGCTGCGCCACGCGGTGGTGGAAGCGCTCGACAGGCAGGCCTGGAAGTCGCGGTGGCCGGTCAACGTCGTCGTCAGTGATGGGGTGGTCCATCTCTGGGGCTTCGTCGAGGGCGAGGAAGTGCGGAAAGCCTACCGCGTGGCCGCCGAGAACGTTCCCGGTGTAAGGAAGGTCAAGAGCCATCTGCGTTCGATACCCGCCGCCGTCGGCATGGGTGTCTAGGGCAGGGCTCAGGGATTCTTTAATTTGGCTTCTCGAGCATGAGGACGACCGGGCCGGGGATCTCCCGGTCGGTCAGGAGGCGAAGAGCAGGCAGCCGGTACTGTATCTGATGGGCGGCGACCAGACGCGCCGTGAGGGCCAGCTTGCGGCCCTCGGCTGAAAAGTTGCCCGGCAGGCGCAATGCAAAAGGAATTGGTATCTGCCAGCCGCTGCGCACCACCTGCTCCGCGAGCAACTCGCCCTCGGCCGAACGAGCGATGTCGAACAACTGGATCTGCAACTCCACGCCGCGCGGCATGGCGGTCTTCTCGGCAAGCGTGGCTGTGCCGGAGATGACCGTCGCCGGCGGCAGGGTGTCGCCCAGCTTGGGCATCAGAAGGCTGGCGTGGAACATCAGCGCCTGTCCGTTGGCGTCCAACACGCAGGTGAAGCGGAACGGAACCGAGGTGCCGTTACGGCGGTGCCGCGATCCCGTCCCCGTGACGGTGGTCATGATTGGCTGGATCCCGACTGCTTCGTCCGTGCGCTCGATCGAGAGCCAGGGAACGCCATCGAGCGTGAGGAGGCCGAAGGCCGCATCCGACTGCCGCGTCTCGAGGCCCGCCTTCCCGGCGCAGCGGGAGAGCATCGGGGTGGAGATGCCGCCATCGGGCGCCGCGAGGGCAGGGGCGGCGATGCAGGCAGCCAGCAGGACGGGAAGAAGTCGATGGATCGTGGTCATCTGGCGCCCCTTCGCCGGCGAAGGCCAGCGTTCGACGGGGTAGCCTGCCCGGATTTGCCGCCGCTTCATTGACCTGCATCAACGGGTGTTGGCCGGCGCTGGTTTGATCTGGATCAGTCCTGGCCCCGCCATTCCCAGTTACCGTGACACGGAAGGCGGGAAGGATTTTCCATCATGCAGATTCTGCGGCAGATTATGCGAACGGCCCTGGTAGCCGGCATTCTCACCGGGCTCTGCTTCACCCCGGTCCTCGCGGGCGACATCGACGCCCCTGCCGGCTGGACCTTGGAACAGGGTGTCGACCTGCCCAGTTACGCCCTGATCGAGCCGCGCAGCCGCACCCTCAATCTCGACGTCGTCGTGCTGGCCTGTGAACTGGCGGACGATCACCGCGTGCTGCAACTCCAGCTCTATCTGACGAACGACGGCCCGCTGATGCCCGATGGCGTGGCGGCGGCCCGCGCAAAGCGTGATCCGCGTGCCGAGATCGTCATCGACGATCATGTCTTTCCGGTCGGCCTTCTGTTTGCCGAAGACCATGTCGTGCTGAGCGATGAGACTCGCGAGATGTTTCCGCGTCTTTCGGACCGGCTCCTCAATGCGATCGAGCAGGGCACGACGATGCGGCTTCGCTTCGACCTCGTTGGGGAACCGGCGGGCCAGCCCGCTGCCTTCGACGGGGAGGCGGTGGTCGACCTACAGGCCGGTCCTGCTGCAACGCGGGGCGCGGCTGTCGCCGCGGTGCGCCGCTGCGCCACGGATGCGGCACCGCAGAGCGTGGCGCTTGCCAGCCCGCGCCGTTGAAGCGTCCTCCGTTACGGAAGATCGACCCGGCTGGTTCGAATAGGCCGACCGGCGGCGCGCATCGGGCACGAAGGCCTCACGCTGCCCGTAAGCAGGATGTCGGCTTGATTGAGGCCGGTCCCACCAAAGAAGTCGTGCGCATTGCTCTGGAGGCGACCATGGCCGAGACCGGCGAGCCGAAGAAGGAACCTGAACGCGAGGCCGAGGCGGTGCTGCTGTGAGTGTCGGGACGGAAGAGGAGCCGACGGGCGACATCGTCGTAAGCGGAGGTGGGCTGCGCGTTCGTTTCCGTCCGGCGCCACCACTCACTCTGCACGGCCACAGCTGCTGGCGCACCGATGGCAACAGCCCGATCAGGATCGGCCGGGACTCTGCCGTTGCCTTCTTCTCCTGGTACGACCCGATCGGACACACGCTGAGGCGGGTCGGACGGCCCGATCTCCTGTTCGATGCGCCGCCGGTGCCGGTGAAGTTCCTCGACGATCCCGAGCCGGCGATCGGCAAATGGATCGAAGCGGTCTGGCAGGAGCCTGGCGGCGCGCTGCACGGCTGGTTCCATGCGGAGACGCCGGTCGCCGGTGCTGGCAAGCTCTTCATGCCTCATATGGGGCGGGCGGTCTCCGAGGATGACGGGCTGACCTGGCGTCATCGCGGCGACCTTCTGCGCCTGCCGATCGACCGCACGGATCCATCCTGGCGCAACGGGTTCTTTGCCGGAGGGTTTGGCGATCTCAGCGCTCTTCCGGATCGGGAGGGCCGTTGGATCTACGTCTTCTTCTCCAGCTACCATCCCGATGAGCGGGCGCAGGGCGTAACGGTGCTGCGCCTGTCGACCGCGGATCCTTCGGCGGCGCCTGCCCTCTGGACGGGAGAGGGGTGGTCGATCGAGGGCAGCCAGCCGCCTCGGCCGATCTGGCCGATGCGGCGGGGGTGGCGGCACGCCGACCCCGACGGCTTCTGGGGGCCTGCCGTGCACTACAATCACGCGCTGAGCGCCTTCGTCATGCTGCTGAACCGGACTGCCGGCGGGACCGGCGATCTGGTGCAGGAAGGCATCTACGCGAGCGTCAATCGTGACCTGGCGAATCCCGAAGCCTGGAGCGCACCGCTCCGCATTGTTCGGGGCGGCGCCTGGTATCCGCAGGCGGTGGGGCTGGAGGAAGGCTGTGGCGATGCCGAGGTGGGAACCGCCGGCCGCTTCTTCATGGCCGGCTTCTCCGCCTGGACGATCGAGTTCACGCGTGTCACGGACGAGGCTGGAGCCGGCCAGCCGCTCGCCTGCACCGCGCCGCAGTTCGAGGCGTTGTTCGGCGCCGATCGCCGATGCCCGTGGTGAGCCGCACGCATCGGTGATCGAGGCAGATCGAGTCCATCTGTCCGCATCGGGCCTCTAACATGCTCGCTCATCCGATGTTCACTCCAAGGCAAATGACCGCCGCAGAACTGAGGCGAGGGTGACGATCGGTTCTATGTCGGACAGATAGCGCTTCGTCGCCGTTGATGCGATCCTGAGACGGCTCATCCCGGCGGTCGTCCTTGCTGATTCTCGATTCTGATCGATGGAACATTCTGTGAAAGCGCGACGGCTCAGCCTGCGGGTCGAGCCGGGAACCACCGTTTCGGCGCTCTATCGAGCGGCTCCGCACGCCGTGGCACTGCTCGTCCTGGCCCATGGGGCAGGCGCTGGCATGACACATCCGTTCATGGCCGCCATAGCCGAGCTTCTGGCGGAAGCGGGTGTGAGCACCCTCCGGTTCCAGTTTCCCTATATGGAGGCCGGTTCGAAGCGGCCCGACCGGCCGGCCGTGGCGCATGCCGCGATACGGGCGGCCGTCAGGAAGGCCGCGAAGCTCGCGCCGGCGCTTCCCCTGTTTGCGGGAGGCAAGTCGTTCGGCGGCCGCATGACGTCCCAGGTGCAGTCGGTGGAACCCCTGCCGAACGTTCGCGGCCTGGTATTCCTGGGGTTTCCGCTGCACCCGCCTGAAAAACCCTCCGTCGAGCGCGCGGCGCATTTGTCCGATATTCGCATTCCCATGTTGTTCATCCAAGGGACACGGGATGCGCTCGCGCAGCCCGCGCTCCTGCAAGAGGTGTTGAAAAACTTGGGAAAACGGGCCACCTCCCGGCCCGTGAAGGACGCCGACCACTCGTTCGGCGTGCTCGTTCGGTCGGGCCGCAGCGACCGGGAAGTCCTTTCCGAGGTCGCCGGAAGCGCTGCGAAGTGGATCGGCAAGCGCATAGCCGCGCCACGATCCGTCGTCTCCCGCACCCCGATCCGTCCTTCCGGCAATGCACGCAAGAATGTGTAAGTGACGGGCAATTCATAGTATCCCGCCTGCTCACCTGCCGAACGGACACGTGCTCCGGGCCGCAGAACGACAAGACTGAATGGAGCGGAGGAAACCATGGAAGTATCTCGCAGGACGCTGCTTGGAGCGTCTGCTCTGGGGACTGCTGCCATTGCGGCCCCCTGGGTCGCGCGGGCTCAGAGCGCGGAATTCACCTACAAGTATGCCAACAACCTGCCGGTCGCCCACCCGATGAACCAGCGGGCGAAGGAGATGGCGGACGCGATCAAGGCCGAGACCAATGGCCGGGTCGAGATCCAGATTTTCCCGTCGAACCAGCTCGGTTCGGATACCGACATGCTGAGCCAGCTTCGCTCCGGCGGCATCGAGTTCTTTACTCTTTCCGGCCTGATCCTCTCGACGCTGGTGCCGGCGGCGTCGATCAACGGCATCGGCTTCGCCTTCCCGGACTACCCGTCGGTGTGGAAGGCGATGGACGGCGATCTCGGCCAGTACGTGCGCAACCAGATCGCCAAGGCCAACCTCGTCGCCATGGAGAAGATCTGGGACAACGGTTTCCGCCAGACGACATCCTCGACCAAGCCGATCCAGGGGCCGGAAGACCTGAAGGGCTTCAAGATCCGCGTGCCGGTCTCGCCGCTGTGGACGTCGATGTACAAGGCGTTCGACTCGGCGCCGGCCAGCATCAACTTCTCCGAGGTCTATACCGCGCTGCAGACCAAGGTCGTCGACGGCCAGGAGAATCCGCTGGCGATCATCGCGACGGCGAAGCTCTACGAGGTCCAGAAATACTGCTCCCTCACCAACCACATGTGGGACGGCTTCTGGTTCCTGGCCAACCGTCGCGCCTGGGAGCGGCTGCCTGAGACTCTGCGTACCGTGGTCGCCAAGCATGTGAATGCCGCGGGCGTGAAGGAGCGCGAGGACGTGGCTCAGCTCAACGCGGGCCTGCAGAAGGAGCTGACCGACAAGGGCATGGTCATCAACCAGCCCAAGCCGGACGCTTTCCGCGACAAGCTGCGGACCGCCGGCTTCTACGCGGAGTGGAAGGGCAAATACGGCGACGAGGCCTGGTCCATCCTGGAAAAGTACACCGGCAAACTGAGCTGAGTGCGATGCACCCCGGCCCGGCAGGGCCGGGGTGCCTTCCTTCTGCGGATCTGTTCGGAAAATCGTCATGAGCGCGACTGCTGAAGAACTTGCCATGTCCGAGTCGCTTGGTAACCCGAGTCCCGGCGGACGCTGGAAGTGGCTCGAGCCCATCAACGCGGTCGCGGCCGCGCTCATGCTGGGCATTGTCCTGCTCCTGCTGGCGGGCGTGGCCTCGCGCTATCTGTTCAATTTTCCGGTCGTGTGGATCGACGAAGTCTGCTCGATCAGCTTCATCTGGATGGCGATGCTCGGGTCAGCGATGGCACTCGACCGCAACGAGCATCTTCGTCTGACCCTGTTCGTGAACCTTTTCTCCGAGCGGCCCCGGATTTTCATCGATGCCTTCGGTCTTGTCGTGGTCGCGACCGTCCTCGTCGCGTTGCTGCCGCACGCGGTCGAGTACACGATGGACGAGTGGTTCATCACCACGCCCGCGCTCGGCATCCCCAACAGCTTCCGCGTGGCGGCGCTCCCGTTCGGCATCGTCCTGATGCTCGTGCTGGTGATCCGCTACGCCTTGCGGTCGCCCGACCTGCGCTATCTGCTGGTGGCGGCCGTCGTCGTGGGCGCGATCGCCGGCCTGCTGTGGCATTTCTCGCCGCAGCTGGTCCGCGCCGGAAACTCGAAGCTGCTGCTGTTTCTGGTCCTCTTCGTATCAGTCAGCCTCGCCTGTGGCGTGCCCATCGCCTTCTGCTTCGCCATCGGGACGATTAGCTACCTGGCGTTCGGCACCAATGCGCCCCTCTCGGTCGTGATCGGCCGCATGGACGAGGGCATGTCGAGCATCATCCTGCTGTCGGTGCCGGTGTTCCTTCTGCTCGGCTGCATCCTTGACGCCACCGGCATGGGCAAGGCCATCGTCGATTTCCTCGCCTCGTGGCTGGGGCACATCCGCGCTGGCATGTCCTATGTCCTGCTAGGATCGCTCTTCGTCGTCTCCGGCATCTCCGGCTCCAAGGTTTCGGACATGGCAACGGTGGCGCCCGCCCTGTTCCCCGAGATGAAACGGCGCGGCAACAAGCCCCGGGAAATGATCGCCCTGCTGGCGACCGGCGCCGCCATGGCCGACACGGTGCCGCCCAGCATCGTCCTGATCGTCCTTGGCTCCGTCGCCGGCGTTTCGATCGCGGCCCTGTTCACCAGCGGTTTCGCCATCGCCATGGTCCTGCTGCTCGGCCTCGCCATCCTCGCCCGCTGGAAGGCGCGCCACGAGGACATGTCGGGCGTGCGGCGGCCCAGCCTGCGTGTGATCGGCCGCACCGCGCTGATCGCGGCGCCGGCGCTGGTGCTCCCGTTCCTCATCCGCAGCACGGTTTCGGGCGGCGTCGCGACGGCCACCGAGGTCTCGACTATCGCGGTCCTGTATGCGGCCTTTGTCGGGGTTGTTCTCTACGGCGGCATAAGCCTGAGGAAATCCTACGCCATGCTGGTCGAGACGGCAGCTCTGACCGGCTCGATCCTGCTGATCCTGGGAACCGCCTCGGCCATGGCCTGGGCCATCACGCAGGCGGGCATCGCGCGCGACGTGACCCAGTTCATGGCCGCGATGCCAGGCGGCACCATCGTCTTCATGATCCTCAGCATCATGGTCTTCCTCATCCTAGGCTGCGTGCTCGAGGGGCTGCCGGCGATCGTCCTGATGGCGCCGCTGATGTTTCCGATCGCCAAGAATCTCGGGGTGAACGACATCCACTACGCCATGACCATCGTGACCGCGATGAACATCGGCCTGATGACGCCGCCGATCGGGATCGGCTTCTACCTGGCATGCCGGATCGGTAACGTCTCACCGGACGAGGCGATCGGGGCGATATGGTCGTACCTGCTGGCCTTGATGGCCGGCCTAGCGGTGATCGCCGCCGTGCCCTGGTTCTCGGTCGCCTTCCTGTAGAGGGGCCGGCCGGGGCGTGCGTCCAGCGGCGGCGAGGGGTGGGTAGTGGGGCCAGTCGACCGTTAACCAGTCTCAGGTCAAATTCCCTGCCAACAGGTAAAATAACAGGGAAACTCCAGGCGGCCCGGCGGGCGAGGCGCAAAAAGTCCCCGCCCGGCAGCGATTTCCGGCCTCGGCTCGCTGCAACGTGGCCGATCGGAACAGGGAATTTAGGCGCGATAACAGGGAATTTTGGCGCCCTGAACAGGGAAGTAGTGCCAGACTATTTGTTGCGCCAGACGTACCGCGCTCGTGGTGGATCGAGCACGATGAGGTATGTCCACCCTTCGACAGTCCCCGCAGCAAGGCATACGGGCCAGCGGGATGCGGTGGAAGGAAATCTGCTG
Source organism: Reyranella sp. (assembly GCF_052439685.1). Classification (GTDB taxonomy): domain Bacteria; phylum Pseudomonadota; class Alphaproteobacteria; order Reyranellales; family Reyranellaceae; genus Reyranella. The sequence continues at coordinate 159,664 of NZ_JBQVQG010000006.1, read as the reverse complement.
GAAGTTCGGCCTTGCACGTGCCGCGGCGCATGAGCACCGGCTATACGTGCACTGCGTCATTGCGTGGCGGCTGAACGGTAGGGGCGGGCTAAAGCAAATCGGCAAGCGGCGGTTGATCGCGCGGGTCCGCTTTGGAGCCGTCAGCGGGGCCTCCTGCGTGTGGGTCGGACTTCCGAAAAGTGTCGCATGAGCTGGGTGCGTGACGAGGATATTCAGGGTTACGCCACGGTTCCGAAAAATCTGGTAGTAGGGCCGGTGTCAGGACAGGAGACTTTGGCGCGGCCGTGCGCGACAGTCGGCGCCGGCATGGGCGAGAATAACAAGAACACGGCGAGTTCGTTCCAGCAGGTGCTGCGCACCAGTCCGATGGATTTCTGGCGCCTGTGGTACGTCGGCTTCGTCGTCACCACCGTGCGCTGGCTGGAAACGGTCGCCATGGGCATCGTCGTCTATCAGCAGACCGGCTCCGCCTTGGTCGTCGCCATGATCACCATGCTCCGCCTGGTGCCGATGGGCCTGTTCGGCGCCTTGCTCGGGGCCTTCGCCGAACGGTTCGACCGCCGCCTGACCCTAGCCGGCATCGTCGGCCTCATGATGGTCACCTCGGCTCTGCTCTCCGTCGTCGCTTTCAGGGGATCCTTGGAAGTCTGGCACCTCGCTGTCGCCAGTTTCATCAACGGCTGCGGCTGGGCCACCGACAATCCGCTCCGGCGCGTGATGATGGGCGAAGTCATGGGCCGCGATCGCATGGCCATCGCCATGGCGCTCGATGTCGGCGCCGGCAATGTGAGCCGTATGGTAGGGCCCGCCGTCGGCGGCCTGCTGCTGGCGGGTGTCGGCATCGAAGGCGCCTTCCTGCTGAGCGTGGCACTGTACGCGTCGGCCGTCGCCGCCACCTTGATGGTGCAGAGCCACATCCCGTCCTCGCCCGGTGCGGGGGCTGTGCTCGCCCGCACCTGGGAGGGCGTGGCGCTCATCTTCTCCGACCGCCGCCTCGGCGCGATCATGGCGGTTACCGTCATCTACAATGTCTTCGCCTGGCCCTTCACCAGTATGATCCCGGTGATCGGCACCGACCGGCTGCTGCTCGGCCCCAAAGGCGTCGGCCTTCTCACCAGCATCGACGGCGTCGGCGCCTTCGCCGGCTGCTTCCTGCTGGCGCTGTGGCTGACGCCGGGCTGGCATGCCCGCGCCTATGTCGGCGGGACGGCCGCCTACCTGGTCGGGCTGATCGGCTTTGCGGCGGCGCCCACGCCGCTGCTGGCGGGTGTGGCGCTGCTGGTGACCGGCCTTGCCGGCGCCACCTTCGCCACCTTGCAGGCCACGCTTGTCTATCTCGCGGCGCCGATAGAAATGCGCTCGCGCATCCTGGGTGTGCTCTCGGTCTGCATCGGCACCGGCCCGATCGGCTTTGTCTGGCTGGGCTGGCTCGCCGATCTCATCGGAGCGCCCGAGGCCACGGCGATCACCGGCGCGATGGGCCTGCTGGCGCTCGCCGCGACCTGGCCGCTCTGGCGGAGGATCTGAGAAGGATTTTTCGTCAGATCGTGATGGCCACCTTGAGTACGCCGCCGCGCTGATGGGAAGGAGTTCGTAGGTACACTCGAGATCGACCCGGCCCGAGGCCAGCACGTCCATCCAACGCTGCCGATGTCCGGTTCGTGGTCAGTTCCGGACCAATGACTGGCCGTTGCCTGTGTTTTGTCGTGTGCCGCTGACGGTGGAAGGGAGATCTGCTGGAAGGTCGGTCTGGCACGTGCTGCAGTGCACGAGCACTGGCTCTACGCTCTCTGCGTCATCGCGTGGCCGGCGAATGTCAGGGAACAGGTAAAGCATATCGGCAGGCGTCGGCTGATTGCGCGGGTCCGAGGCGAGCAGCTCCCAGCGGTGTCGCTGTAGTACGCAGCCACAGCCTGCTAATACCCGATCGCGGCGCCATCGCTTCGCGGATCCGAGCCGCCGACGCGCAGGCCGCTGACCGGGTCCACGGTGATGCCGTGGGCATGGCCTGCAAGTTCGTTCCAGGCGCCCCAGCGATTGACCATGTGGCCGCGTCGTTCGAGCTCGGCAATGGCCTCGGCCGAAATGCGTCCCTCAACGTGCAGCGTGTCGCGTGGCTCACCGATGGCGAAGCGGCCGGACAGGAAGCGTGGCATCTCCAGCGCCTCCTGGATGTCCTGACCGTGGTCGATCAGGGCGAGATAGGTTTGCAGGTGGATCTGGGGCTGGCCGTCGGCGCCCATGCAGCCCACCACGGCCCACAGCCTCTCGTCGCGGAACGCCATCGAGGCGATTAGCGTGTGCAATGGCGTCTTGCCGGGCTCGACCCGGTTGGGGCTCTTGGGATCGAGCGAGAAATAGGCTGAGCGGTTCTGCAAGACAATTCCGGTGCGACCCGCCACGACTGCGGCGCCGAAGCCACCATAAAGGGAATGGATCATCGACACCGCATTGCCCTCGGCGTCGACGACGGCGATGTAGACCGTGTCACCGGCTAGGCTGCCGTAGGAGGGGATCTTGTCCCACGGCAAGGCTCGGGCCGGGTCCATCAGAGCACGCCGCTCATCAGCATATTTCTTTGATATCAGGCGCTCCATCGGTACAGACGCGAAGCGTGGATCGGCGAGATGACGGTCGCGGTCGTGATAGGCAAGCTGCTTGGCCTGGACCATCAAGTGCACATAGTCGGGGCCCAGAAAGGACTTCTTGTGCATCTCCATTGGCTCGAGCAGGTTCAGCATCTCCAGCACAGCGAAGCCCTGCGTGGGCGCCGGCGTTTCGTAGATCGTGACGTCGCGGTAGCTGCCTTTCAGCGGTTCGCCCCAGTGCGCGTTCTGCGTCTTTAGGTCGTCGAGAGTAAAGAAGCCGTCGTTGGCTTTCGACCAACGCGCCAATTCGCCCGCTACTTCACCCTCATAGAACCCGTGCCAGCCGTCACTGGCGATCGCCTCCAGGGTCCTTGCGAGATCGAGGTTGGTGAGGATCGCGCCGTCCTTCAGGAAGATGGCCGCCGCTTCGGGGCTTTTCGCCAATTCCTCACGCGCCAGTTCGCGCCAGTAGGCCAGCCGCGCCGTCACCGGGAAGCCATTGCGGGCGTAGCCGATGGCGCTCTCCAGGCAGCGCTTCAAAGGCAAGCGACCATAGGCGGCGTGAGCCATGCCCCAGCTCGCGACCGCGCCTGGAACAGTGAGGGTGCCGGGCAGTACGCCGCGATAGGGTATCTCGGCTAGGCCGCGCCGGGCGAAGGCGTCGATCGTGCCGGCCGCGGTAGCACGTCCGCCGCCGTCGATGTAGCGTACGGCACCGGTCTTGGCTTCATGGACAAGCAAGAACGCGTCACCGCCTACGCCCGTCATATGCGGATAGAGCACCGAAAGCGCGGCGCTGGTGGCGATGGCGGCATCGACCGCCGATCCGCCTGCTCTCAACACATCGACGCCGGCCTGTGACGCCAGTGAATGCGGGGATGTAACCATACCGTTGGGCGCGAGGGTGGCCGGACGGCCGGTGCGTATATCAACCATGAAGATTTATTAGCCGACTGGTCTGCTCCCCCGCAACGGTACCAATCCGAGAGTTGGATTTCTGGCTGTTTTGGGCTTTGAAGAGAGGACGGGATGGCACGGAAGGACTACATGCTTGGCGTTCCGAAGGTACCCCAGTTGGAGTGCTATGCATGCAGTGCCAGCTTTAAAGAAGCGCGGCGTCAATGTCTTCTGCAAGCCTGGTTACCTGCTCCTTGAGTGCCTTCAGGCTCTCACGGCTTACAACTGGCCTTCGGCCGGTTCGAACCATCAATCGCTCATAGACCAGGTCGGACGACCGCATAAGACATCCTACCTGGAACGCGCGCAGAGCGGTCGAGCCGGCCAGCCAATCCTTGACCGTTCGCTCGCCGGCGCCCGTCCAGGCCATGATGGTCTTGATCGAGGTGCCGCGTGTCTGCTCGTCCTTGAGGGCCTTTGCGATTGCCTGGGCATATTCCCGGGCTCGTTCCCGGCGAATTCTCGCGGAGGGCAACTCTTCGCTCTTTTTTGGCAACTTCTCGCCCTTCGGTGGCACAGACACTCATCGAGGAATCGTACGGGCCCGACCACCTCGATCTTGTGCTCGCTAAGGGATACATCGGCCGGCTAGTTGGGAATGAACGGGTTTCTCGGTACCTCCAACAGCGTCACCAAAGACATTCTGCCGTCACTCATTCAGATCAAAGAGTAACAGGCGACGGCCGCCTGATCCGGACGGTGATCCGTCCGCGGGGACCTGGACCCAATAAGCGCGGGAACCACAGGAGACGCCGCACTGTGAGGCGGATCGAGCGTGTGGCGAAGAAGGCGGCGAACCCGCGCTGAGTCCGCCATGCTGGAAATCATACACCAGCCGCGCTTCTGCACATGGGTGCAGGCAGCAATCTAGAACGACGTGTCGGTTGCAAGCTAAGCCGTGTCAGCATGCACCGGCACGTCGCCGCCACCTACATCAAGGTATCGCTCGTCCTATCCCCAGACCCAATCGATCGCAAAGACGCCTGACTTTAGCGTCGTCGATGCCGTGTGTAGAGCGGCGGTCAAAAGGAGATAGACATGAGCTTGCAAATTGCACCACGCCCCGGCAGGCCGGGCCCTGACGAACTGGTTCCGTCGCGTTACGCCCTGAGGATCGGTGAGGTGGACGTCATGGTGATCAGCGATGGCGTGTTACCGCTTCCGACCGAGATGTTGGGACACAATGTCGGCTCGAGCGTGCGCACGGCCTGGCTGAACGACATGTTCCTGCCGGCCGACGCCTTCGACTGGGCGCTCAATGTGATGGTCGTGCGCAGCGGCGATCAGACCGTCCTGGTCGATACCGGGCTGGGGTCCGATCCGAACCTCAACCTGCCGCGAGCCGGCAAGCTGATCCACCGGCTGGCGGCTGCCGGGATCGACTTGGCGTCCGTGACCGATGTGGTGCTGACCCACATGCACATGGACCATATTGGTGGACTCCTCGAGGACGGATTCAAGGACCAGCTGCGTCCGGACGTGCGGATCCACGTGGCAGCTGCCGAGGTGAAGTTCTGGGAGTCGCCCGACTTCACCCGTGTCCACATGCCGCCGGGTTTCCCGGACGCGCTTCGGTCCGCGGCCGATCGCTTCGCGAAGGCGTATAGCAACCAGCTGCGACAGTTCGATGAGGAGCACGAGGTAGCGCCGGGAGTGGTCGTCCGTCGCACCGGCGGTCATACCCCCGGTCACAGCATCGTCCGCGTGGTATCCGGTGGCGAGGGGTTGATGTTCGCCGGCGACGCCGTGTTCACGGTCGGGTTCGAGCACCCTGGCTGGTACAACGGCTTCGAACACGATCCTGAGGAGGCCGCCCGCGTTCGCATTCGACTGCTGCGCGACCTCGCCGCGTCGGGCGACCAGTTGGTGGCCACCCACCTGCCGTTTCCGTCGGTCGGTCGAGTGGCGGCTGACGGCGATGCATTCCGCTGGGTGCCGGCTTTCTGGGACTACTGAGCGGCAGGCGTCAACGGAGCCGTCCCGCGGTCAGAGAGAGTGATCCTGTAGGCAGACATTTGGCGGCCGATGGTGCACGGGCACTGTCGGCCGCCTTTGGCGTAGAGGCATGTGAGCCCGTCCACGGCTTCGTGAGTCCGTTGGCAGCTTACACTCTCAAGTCTTTGCCAGACGCGCGAGAACGAACTTGACGGCAATCACGACAGGCGCGGCCACGACGAAGAACAGGGCAACCGAGAAGAAGCCCGTGTCGAAGGCGATCACCGTGGACTGGCTTGCGATGGCCTTTCCCAGCAGACTGGCGGCGGCCTTGCCGGCCGCGACCGCATCCAGTCCTCTCGCGACCAACAGAGCCGTCGTCGTCGTCAGGCGATCTGCAACTGCCGGAATACCTCCGGTGACGTTTGCGTTGAGGACAGCGATGTTGGCCGCAATGTCGTGATCGATCAGCGTCTGTAGTCCCGCGACGCCCAGCAGACCGCCAACCTGCCGTCCGGTGTTGAAGAGCCCGATGCCAGCGGCCAGGCCGCGGTCCGGAAGAGAGTTGAAGGCGACCAGAGTGATCGACAGGAACAGGCAACCGAGGCCTAGCCCGCGGACAAGTATCGCCGGCATCATGTCTCCGGCGCCGCTTTGTCCGTTGGTGCGGGAGAGCATCCACATTGCAAGCATGATGGCCAGGATACCGAATGGCACCGTGGCAATGGGCGGCACACGGCGATACTGCATGACGAGCGCTGCGAGAAGGAGCGCGGCGACGAACACCACGCTGCTCGGCAGCAGAAGGAGGCCAGCCTCGGTCGGGGTGAAGCCGAGGACTGACGCAGCAAAGCCCAGGATCAGGAATCCGCTGCCAAACAGTGCGGCACCGGCCACGAAGCTGACGATGAAGGCGAACGTAAAGTCCTGAGACGAGAACAGCGTCCTGTCGAGAACACCTCTCCCCTTGGAGACGATCTGCTGCACCAGGAACAGTGCGAGGACCAAGGCCCCGATTGCCGTCAGCCACGCGATACGGGGCGCCTCGAACCAGTCCCATCTGGACCCTTGACCCAGGACATAGGTGGCGCAGAAGAGCGCGACGGAGAGGAGGACAAATCCGAGCAGGTCTGCTTTGCGCCGGACAGGAGGAGTTGGGATCTCCCGGCCCGCGAGCACCAGGAGCGACACGGATGCCAGCGCGACCGGCACGACGCCGAAGAAGATCCATGTCCAGGACTGGCGATCGAGAAGCCATCCTTGCATGGTTGGCGCGATGGTAGCGGCGGCCACGACTGCCGCCATGGCAAATGCGGCCTGGACGAGAGGCTGTCGGTTTCGCGTGAAACTCAGGAACAGAATGGTCTGCCCCGTGACCAGCAGAATCCCTCCCGAGAAGCCTTGAAGCGCCCGAAGAGCTACCAGGAGGTCCAGGCGCGTCGTGACGACGGCGAGCGCACAGCTTGCCCCCATGGTCAGCGTTGAAACGATCATGAGCGTGCGGGGACCGAATCGATCCATTGCCCAGGAGGCCGCCAGGAAGCCGCTGAGCTTCAGCGTCGTGTACGAGACTTCAAGCCACGCGAACTCATCGGCGGTGGCATGGGTGTCGCCGATGATGTCTGCGCGTCCAAGTGACAGAATTGTCCCCGCAATGGCCTCAGTCAGTGCGGCGAGACAGATCCCGGCGATCAGAAGCACGCCGGCGAAGAAGGAACCTTTCGCGACGGCCGGGTGCGCAGGGACTGGCGTCGTCGTCATGGATCGACGGCTGGTTGCGCCTCGACACGCGCGGAGAGGCCAGGGACGAGGTGGACGGAAGCGCGCGCGCGCGAGCCTTTGTCCGCGAACCGGATCTTGACGGGGACGCGTTGGACGACCCGAACGAAATTGCCGGTCGCGTTGTCTGCCGGCAGGAGGCTGAAGGCAGAGCCGCTGCCCGGGGCGAAGCTTTCCACCTCGCCTTCGAAAGATTCGTCGGGGTAGCTATCGACGATGATCCGGACACGCTGGCCGGCGTGCAGGTGCTTGATCTGGGTTTCCTTGAAGTTCGCCACGACCCACAAATCGTCGATCGGCACGATGTCGAGCACGGCGACGCCAGGGGCGACAAGCCGTCCGACCCGGACCTGGCGATTGCCGACGACACCGGCCACGGGTGCATGGACGACCGTGCTGTTGAGGTCGATCCGGGCGAGATCACGGGCGGCCTCGGCTTGAGCGACGGCGGCGACAGCGGCCTCCCTTTGGGCGCCGAACACCGCGATACGCTGGTTCTGGGCCTCGACTGTTGCGGAGGCGGCAGACAGGCCCGACTCGGCACGCGAACGCGCGGCGTCGCTCTCGTCGACTTGCGCCTGGCTGACCGTGCTGCTGCGGATGAGCTGGCGGCGACGGTCGGACACCCGCGTCGCCAGGTCCAGTTCCGCCATCGTTGATCGCTGCTGGGCTTCCGCTTGCCTGATCAGGGAATGCTGAAGTTGCGTTTCGGCCTCGACGTTGGCGAGGCGGGCTCTCGCGGCAACCACGTTCGCCTCGGCCTGCGCCAGCTTGGCGCGGTAATCCCGATCGTCGATCCGGAAGAGGATATCGCCTGCCTTGACGGGCTGGTTGTCCTCGACTTCGACCGAGGTCACATAGCCCGACACCCTTGGCGCAACGGACGTGACGTCACCCCGGATGTAGGCGTTGTCCGTATAGGTCTCGGCGCTCGATTGGAGCCACTGCCATCCGGCGATGGACGTGACCACGGCCGACACTCCGAGAAGCGCGCCGATGATCTTCTTCAGCTTAGGAGGCGGCATGATCTAGATTCCGGTAATGCGCGTTACCATTGACATATATGGTAACGATGATTACCAGTCAATGAGGGGGGGCGTTCAGCGATGGGGAAAGCGCGGTGCAGGTAAAGTCGCGAAGGTCCCAGGACCGCCGGGAAGCCCTTCTGCAGTCCGCAGCAAAGGTTTTCCTGGAACTGGGCTACGAGGCGACGAGCATCGATGCCATCATCGGCGCCGCCGGTGGATCGAAGCGGAGCATCTATAGCGAGTTCGGCAACAAGCAGGGCCTCTTCTCGGCCATCGTCACGCAGAGTGCCGATCGGGCGCTCTCGGCGCTCGTGCTCGAGGAGATCGAAGGCAGCGACCTGCCGACGACGCTGCGAGCGTTCGGTCGAAATCTCATGGAAGTCTATATGTCGCCGACCCTGATCGCCATTTATCGGATTGCCGTGACCGAAGCGAACCGATTTCCCGAGCTGGTGAAGTCGTTCTACGACCAGGGGCCTGGCCGTGCCACGTCCCGGCTTTCCAGGGTTCTCAAGCAGGCGGCCGATCGCGGGGAGATCCGGGCGGGCGATTATGAGCGTGCAGCGGGGCATTTCGTTGCCATGATCCGCGACAACCTTCATTTGCAGGTCGTACTCGGACTCCGGTCGGCACCTTCGAATAAGGAGATGCATGTGGCTGTAGACTCCGCCGTCGATCTCTTCCTGCATGGAGTTGGGGCGCATGAGCCTGGTAAGGTCCGCCAGCGCCGCTGACATCCTCTCTGCCCGTAACTCCCGGCAGCGGATTGCACTGCGACGCGGCACGGCATCGAGGGACGATCACCCCGTCTCCGGGACATGCTTTCTTTCGTCCCTCGATCCGCTGCTGCAGGCTTTACGAAGAAGCGTTCAGGTCGTCGTGCGCGTGCGACCGTTGCGGCCGCCGGCGATCTGCATCGCGGCGATGAACGCAACGGAGCTGCCGACCAGAATCAGCGACCAGGTCGCTGCAGGTGCATTTGTGAAGCCTAGTGCGAAGGGCGAGATCGCCGCCCAGCATCCGAGGGCGATGTTGGACCATTCGGCCCAGGCGCCGTAGCGATAGAGCGCAACGGCCGCGCAGCACGCGATCAGCGTGCCCACGATGCCTGCATTCCAGGCAGCGACAGTCTCACCTGCAAACGCAAACGCTGCGAGAGCCAACCCTGAGCCGAGGAGTAGATTGAGCCACTCCAGGCCCTTGCTCGGTGTTTGATTGTTCAACGTATTCTCCTTTCTGAATCCGGCCATGCCGACGCCGGTACAGGGAGAATGGGAGCCGCTGATGCTCCCAGCCATTGTGCGCAGGTACGCGTCGATTGATGGCAAGGCATAGGCGGTCCGACGCTTGTTCCAGGCGAGCTGCGCCCCGCACCACGCGCGCCTGCGTGCTAGCCGCGCGGCACTTCCTCCTTCGAGAGTGATGAGATCGCGTCGCTTCCGAGCATCCACCTGTCCCATTCGGGATCCGGCGTTGCGCCGACACCGCGGTAGAATGCCTGAGCGCGCGCATTGTCCTTCAGCACGAACCAGCAGACCTTGTCGTGGCCCGTCTCGCGTGCATGGCGGGCCACGCACCGAATCAGCAGGCGACCCACGCCCGCGCTGCGCAGGTCCGGGTCCACGAACAGCCATTTCATCATCAGCAGTGGCTGCAATGTGTGCATGAACGGAATTTCGTAGTGTACGGCCATGCCGCCGAGCCGCCCATCGCCACGATCGGCGACGAAGGCCCCGAACTCCGGTCGCTCACCAAATCCGCGACGTACCAACTCGGCTTCGGTCAGGCGGAATCCCATCCCTCGCTCGTAGCTCACGATGCCCTCCATCAACCGCAGCAGTTCCGGCAAATCCGAGCGCGTCATGGGTCTGATCTGCAATTCGTCACTCATCGTTCGCCTCGCGAGAAGGGGGTCATTCTGTCGGCACTTTCCATGGTGTAGCCGACGGACGCTGCGATAGAGTTGCTAAAATCTGCTAACTGGATCGAGTTCATGGGGAAGCCGTCGAGTTTCGCCTTCGGCCCGTTCGTCTTCCATACGCTCAGCCGCCGTCTCGAGCGACAGGGTGACCTGATCGTCCTGAATTCCCGGGCGACGGACCTGCTGCTGCTGCTGCTCGGGCGTGCGGGCGAACTGGTCACGAAGGACGATCTCCTGCAGGCAGCCTGGGGGAACCGGGTCGTTGCGGAGAATAATCTCACCGTACACATGGCCGCGCTTCGTCGTGTGCTGCGGACGGACGACGACGCCGACCGCTACATCCTCACCGAGCATGGGCGCGGGTACCGCTTCGTCATGCCGGTCGAGACAACGCAGGCCGAGCCAGGCGGCCTGATCGATACCCCGGCGCCGGCGGGCCGCTCCGGCATGCCTGGCCTGTCTGTGCTCGTAATGCCGGTGCAGTGCTTGCCCAATGACGACAAGTCGCGGGCATTTGCGGCCGAGGTTCGTAGGCACCTCGCCGTCCACCTGTCCCGAGTTCCGGGTGTCGCCGTGGTCGGGATGCCGGCCGGTCCCAACAGCCTGGACGACGCGATAATGACATCGGCGGCGGTCGAGCCGATCGCCCGCTATGTGCTCCGGACAGCGGTCCGGCCGGGCCGGCGCGATGCGCAGCTCGTCGTGATGATCGATGACTCCTCGAGCGGCGCTACCCTCTGGGCGGATCGGTTCGAGCACCGGCATGTCGGGCTGGCCGCAATCGAGAGCGAGATCGCGAGCCGGCTGAGCCACGGCGTCATTACGGAACTGATCGACCGTGAGGCCACCGGGCCGCTCGAGCAGGAAGGCTCCGCCCGCGTTGCCCAATCGGTCTTTCGCGGGTGGAGCGCCCTCAACCGGGGTCTGCTGGTCCATCACGATCTCGACGAGGCGAGGCAGTGGTTCGAGCGCGTGCTGGTTGACGATCCGCTCAACGCGTCAGCGATGGCGGGGCTGGCCTACGCGATCGTCGCGGGCAACATCCGGGCGACCACCGATCTTCGAGCCTCACGCTCCAATGCGGCCATGGGCTCCGAGGTGCGCCGTGCCGACGAACTGTCGATGCAGGCCGTCGCACGGGCACCGGACTGGCCGCGAGCCTGGTTTTGCCGGGGATATGTCAGGTTGCGCCAGGGGCGGTTCGAGGCGGCCCTGACTGCGTTTCAGCGCGGTCTGTCGCTGGACCCCTGCGATGCGGAGTGCCTGGCCTATGTTGGCCATGTTCAATTCCTGGCCGGGCGGCTCGAGGAGATGCGGGCGCCGCTAGAGCATGCGCTGACGCTCTGCCCGCGCGATCGCGGCGTCGGCCTGTGGCACCATTTCCTGGGGCAGTATCATTTCTGCCATGCTCTCGACGAGCAGGCGATCCCGTATTTCGTGCAGGGAACGGACCTTTGCCCCGGTCTGGTCTACCCCATGGCATTCCTGGTCGCGGCGCTCGCTCACGCTGGCCGCCTGACGGAGGCGCGCCGGACACTGGTTTCATGGTGCGAAGCAATGGGCGGCTTCGATCTCACCATCGATCACCTGCGCGCGCAGGTCTTCTCGGACGATCCAATCTATCTCGCCTGTCATGATCGCATGCACCGCGGACTGGGATTGCTCGGAGTGCCGCAGGGGTGAGAAGTCGCGGGCGACCGGTTAGCAAGTCTTAGCGATCTCCTTAGCGACCTCGTTGCGCGGTTCCCCTAGGGTTCGACTTCAGCTCGCATGACCGGGCGCACAATTCCGGTCAATGCCAGGCCACCCAAGGTGAGGACGTGCCATGCCCGGGACCACGCAAACTCCGTCGAATAGCCGGCCAATCTCGTCGTGGAAGCCCAATCCGGGATCGCCTCGCGTCCTGCGGATGCAGGGCGGCGTCAGGGTGCGGCCCACATCCAGGGAGCTGCCTTCTGGCGCCGAGACGCCGCTCGTCATCGTCGTCGACGATGACGAGGCGGTGCGACTGGCTCTCGTCGAGTTGATGGAATCGGTCGGGCTCGATGCGGTCAGTTTCGGCTCCACCAGCGAGTTGCTGGAGGCGGATCTGACCGATCGGCCTGGCTGTCTTGTCCTGGACGTGCGCATGCCCGGCCTGAGTGGACTTGATCTCCAAACTCAGCTCTCTTCGAGCGGCGATGGCAAGCCGGTCGTGTTCGTGAGTGGCCACGGCGACATTCCCATGACCGTCCAGGCAATGAAGGCCGGAGCAATCGACTTCCTGACTAAGCCCGTTCGTGGCCAGGCACTGCTGGACGCGGTCAAGCTCGGGATCGAGCGTGACATCGCCCAGCGCGCCGTGGCCCGCATCGCCAGGCTGCAGGCCGGCCGTTTCGGCACGCTGACGGCGCGCGAGCGCCAGGTCATGGAGGAGGTGGCGCGTGGTCGCCTCAACAAGCAGATCGCGTTCGATCTGGGGATCTCCCAGATCACGGTGAAGGTCCATCGCGCCAACATGATGCGGAAGATGCAGGCAACCTCGGTCGGCGAACTCGTCCGTGCCTGGGAGGCTTTGCCGGCCCATCTCCGCGCCGGTCGCAACGCCGATCATCCCATCTGAACACTGGAAACCGCTCAGGCGGCATCAATCGGGTTCGCGTGAGCCCCAGCAACGAGGAAAATCGTTTGTCCAGTCCGCCCGTGATTGCGGTCGTCGACGATGACGAAGCAATGCGTGATGCCCTGTCGGAGCTGCTTCAGGTGCTGTCCATGGAATGCCGCACCTTCGAGCGGGCGGAGGCGTTTCTTGCGGCTTACTCGCCGGATTCCTTCGACTGCCTGATCACCGATCTGCGCATGCCGGGGATGAGTGGCATGGAACTCATCCGGGAACTGAAGGCGCTTGGATCGCGGCTCCCCGTCATCGTCATCACGTCATCGATGGAGGTGGAAAGCCGGTCGGAAGCGATTGCGGGTGGCGCTCTCGCCTATCTCACAAAGCCGGTCGGCGAGGAGCTTCTGACCCGGACTCTGAACGAGGCGCTGGCGCGGTAGTGCCAGCTGCCTGAGGGCTCCGTGCCTGTGTGCGTGAACGGATTCATTAAGCGATCGCGACACGGAGGTTTTCCCGTCGCGAGCAGGGGGTGGCGACATGTTGCACAATCGGGGGATCCCTTTTCAACGCGACACGACGGACCTCTCGGGCGAAGGCACCATGGGTGCCGGTGCCCAGACCGGGCTTGCCGATCTGGCGTCGGAGAGCGTCATCGTTTGCGATGCCCAAGGTATTGTCCGGTACTGGAACCCTGCCTCCGAAGCGCTGTATGGCTGGCCGGCGCTCGCCGTCGTCGGTCATCGACTGGACGAATTCTTCCCGGGCCATGATCTCGATGAGGGGCATTGGCGTCAGTTACTTCGGGAAGGAACTTGGCAGGGCGCCGTGCGACGGCACACCGCAACCGGATCGCCGATTGCCGCGTCGATCACGCAGACGGTCCGATACAAGGCGTCGGGCCTGCCGCATGACATCGTGGAGTACGGCAAGGGTATCAGTTCGGGCGCAGCAACGTCCGGCGATGCCGAATACGCGGCGCCCCATCGCGCGACTGCGGCATGCTGGGAACTCGATGTCTCCGAGGTGCGAGATGACCTGGAGCGCATCGCGCTGGCGGACGGTGATACGGGCGCGCTGCTCGCCAGCGATCCCGATGGGCTGGAACGACTGCTCGCTCGTTGCCGGATCGTCAACGTCAACGAGAAGGCGGTTCGTATATTTGGTGGCACTGCGGACCGCCTGAAGCTGATTGCGCGTCCGATCCTGGATTTCTGGCCGTCGCAGTGCCGTCCGATGCTGGTCGAGCTGCTGGCGATGGTCCTCGCTCAGCAGTCATGGCGGATCACCCAGACACGCGCCATGCATTCGGACGGCCCTCTTCGAAATGCCTCCGCCGCCGCCTGGCGTTCGCTGGATCAAAGCCGAGCCAACACGATCTATCTGATGATAAGCGGCATCCTGAGCGACGATCGCTCTGCCCGCGAGCTGCATGCCGGTGAGGATCGCTATCGCAAGCTGATCCACCATATGCCGACCGCCCTCTGGCAGGTCGACGCGCGCGCATCCGGCGAGGTTTTCGACCGCTTGCGGTCGGAAGGCGTGACTGACATCGCTGGCTTCCTAGATGCGCATCAGGAATTGATCGAGCTTGCCAACGACGTCGTTCGGGTGACGGAAGTCAATCGCGAGGCCGTCGCGCTTTTTCGTGGAAAAGGTACAGCGGACCTGATTCGCCCAGTCCGATATCTGTTCGCCGCGACACCCGACATGGCAAAGCGGGTCATGGTCGCCCACTTCGAAGGCCGGCGAAACTTCAGCGAGCAGGCGAAGATCCTCACCTTCGATGGCCAACTCCGGGACGTGATTCTTTCGGTGACCTTTTCCACCCCGCCCGAGCAACTGGATACGACCTTCCTCACCATGCTCGACATCACCGAGCGGTTGCGTATCGAAGCGCAACTGCAGCGCCTGGAGGCGGACTATGCCCATGCAGCCCGGATATCGACTCTCGGCGAGCTCGCCACTTCGATCGCCCATGAAGTCAAACAGCCGCTTGCGGCGATCGTGACGAATGCCGAGACGAGTCTGCGGTGGCTGGAACGCGACAATCTCAATGCGGAGAAGGTCAAGCAGCTCACGAATCGAATCGTGACGAGTGCTTACCGGGCAAACGAGATCATTCAACGCATCCGAGGTCTGGCGGCCCGCAAGGAGCCGGAACGAAAGGCTCTCGACCTTCACGAGGTAGCGGAGGAGGCCCTGACTTTTGTCCGCCATGACATCGAGTTCCGGCGCATTGCCTGGTCCATCGATGCGGCGCCTGGTCCAGCGATGGTGCTTGGAGACCGCGTCCAGCTTCAGCAAGTCATAGTGAACCTGCTCGTCAATAGCATCCAGGCGGTTTCGCAGGGAGACGGTGCGGCCCGGCGGATCGGCATTGCCGTCGCGGTGGTCCAAGGCGGTCTGATCGAACTCTCGGTCCGTGATACCGGGCCCGGCATCGCGGGAGAGGCCATGGGCCGCCTCTTCGAGAGCTTCTTCACCACCAAGCCGGGTGGTGTAGGCATAGGACTGGCGATCTGCCAGTCGATCATCAGATCGCACGGTGGATCGGTTCGCGCCGACAATGAGCCTGGCGGGGGCGCGTGCTTCTCCTTCACGCTTCCGGCCTTCGGGGGCTAGCGAGCCGGTCCGCCGAGGAAGCTCCGTGGCTCGTGTCGTGCACCTGACGACGTAGTGTCCGAGGGGGTGGGCCGCTTCGCCCGCAAAGTGCGGTGGCTATACCTTGGGATTAGGCAACCGAATCCCCGGATGAATGGGCGCCCGGTACTTCCTCGACCATTCTCCGTCTCGACGGCCAGTCGAGCCGTCGAGAGGGCGAAATGCGAAAGCCGGAGACCAGCTCATGTCAGCCTTGACCGACAAAGTCGTTGTCATCACCGGCGGAAGCTCGGGCATCGGTCATGCCGCGGCGCTCGATTTTGCCAGGGGAGGCGCCAGGGTGCTCGTCACGGGTCGACGTCGCGCGCTTCTCGATGAGGCGGCCGCGTTGCATTCCAATATCGAAGGGCTGGTGGCTGACGTTGCGGTGCCCGAGGACGCTTCTCGAACGATTGCGGCGGCGGTCAAGAAATGGGGCCGGCTCGACGTCCTGGTCAACAATGCCGGCGCAGGCGCGATCCTTCCCCTGGCCGACGCGACTGATGCTGCCATCGCGAACATCTTCGCGGTGAATGTCTTTGGTCCCAGCCTCCTGACTACCGCCGCGCTGCCCTATCTCGGAGCGGCGAAGGGCGCGGTCATCAATGTCTCGAGCACCTTCGGCCAGAAGTCGGGTGCCCGTCTCTCACACTACGCGGCGAGCAAGGCGGCGCTGGAGCACCTGACGCGCTGCTGGGCACTCGAACTGGCGCCGCGAGGCATTCGCGTGAACGCTGTCGCGGCGGGCCCGACGGAGTCGGGTGCACTGACCGGGATGATGGGCATGTCGCCGGAGCAGGCGGCGGCGGTCGAAGAGCAGGAGCGCCAGCAGATTCCGCTCGGACGACGTGGCCAGCCCGAAGACGTCGCGCGGTGGATCGTCCGGCTTGCCGATCCCGCCTCGGACTGGATCACCGGGCAGGTGATTGGCGTCGACGGCGGCCTCGCACTCACCTGAACCGCAAACGCATCAACACATCGAAGGAGAATCACCATGAAGATCGTCGTCATAGGGGGAACCGGCCTCATCGGTTCGAAGGTCGTCGACATCCTGAAGGCCAGGGGACACGAGACGATTGCCGCCTCCCCGAACACGGGTGTGAATACGATCACGGGGGAAGGCCTGGATTCGGCGCTTGCCGGTGCGCAGGTGGTGATCGACGTCGCGAACTCCCCATCCTTCGAGGACAAGGCGGCGATGGACTTCTTCCGGACCGCTGGAAAGAACCTGACGGCGGCCGAAGTGAGGGCCGGCGTCTTGCATCACGTAGCGCTTTCCGTCGTCGGGACCGACCGTCTGCAGGCCAGTGGCTACTTCCGCGCCAAGCAGGCGCAGGAAAGCCAGATCAAGGCCTCTCCCATCCCCTACACGCTGCTTCATGCGACCCAATTCTTCGAATTCCTGCGCAGCATCGCGCACTCCGGGAGCAGCGGTCGCGAGGTGCGGCTGCCGCATGCCCTGTTCCAGCCCATGGCCGCCCAGGATGTCGCAGGCGCCGTGGCCGAGGCCGCTCTGGCGGCGCCCCTCAATAGCACGATCGAGATCGCCGGGCCCAAGCCGTTCCCGATCGACGAACTGGTCGGTCGCGTCCTCGCGTTCGACAAGGATCCCCGCCGCATCGTCGTGGACCCTGAAGCGCTCTATTTCGGCGTGAGGGTCGACGATCGCTCGCTCATGCCCGGCCCGAAGGCGCAGCTCGGCAGTATCTCGTTCGACTGGTGGCTGACCCACGTTCCGCCACCGCCGAACAAGTGACGAGGAGTCGAATGATGCTGAAGATAACCTGTCTCGGCGTTGCAGCCGTTCTCGGTGTCGCCGCAGAGGCGAACGGAGTCTTCATGCTCTGGTCGCCGGAGGCCTGGTATCTGGCGGTCCCGGGCGTGACGACAACGGGGCCGTTCAACCAGCATTTCGTCCGCGATATAGGGCTGATCTTCCTGTTCGTCGGGACGGCGTTCTTGGTCGGAGCCTTCGCGCCCAGGCATCGCGTCATCCTCTGGGCGACGCCGACGCTCTGGCTCTCCGGACATGCCCTGTTCCACTTTTGGGAAGTCGCCGTCGGTATCTGCGGTCCGTCGGCGCTTGCGCGGGATTTTCCCGCCGTTTCTCTCCCAGCGCTCATCGGTGCGGCCCTGACGTACTGGGCCATTTACGAAGGCCGTACCGCCCCCGCCGTTCGTCTCAACCAACTGCAAGGAGAAGTCTGATGGAACCCCGCATGAACATCTTCCAGGTCGCACCCGATGCCATCAAGGGCATGGTCGCCGTGGAAACTGCCATCGGCAAGAGCGGCCTCGAGCACGGCCTGCTCGAGCTCGTGAGGCTGCGTGCGTCGCAGATCAATGGCTGCGGCTTCTGCGTCTACATGCATGTGAAGGATGCCCTGAAGCAGGGCGAGACGGACATCCGTCTTCACCTGCTGAGCGCCTGGCGGGAATCGCCCCTGTTCACTGCCCGGGAGCGCGCCGCGCTCAACTGGACCGAAACGCTGACGCGGGTCGCGGACTCCGGAGCGCCTGACGAAGACTACGAGCAGCTCAAGCAGCACTTCAACGAGACCGAGATTGCCTATCTCACGGTGCTGATCGGCGCGATCAACGTCTGGAACCGCGTGCAGATCGGCCTGCGCGCGATCCACCCGGTCGAGGACACCAAGGCCGCCGCTTGATTCAGCCAAGACCGACTCGTGGTGCGGCGTTTGGGCCGCACTTTCGGGCATCATCGTGAATCAGCCTCTCATCCCGGGCCGTCCCCGTGGGTATCTCTTGCCGTGGACCTGGAGTTCGTCCCGGCAGGCCGCGCTGAAAGCGAAGAGAGGGTCGAGCTCGCCGGCAGGAGCAATCTCGGCAAACAGGTGGACATCCTTGTTCGGTGCAAAGTAAGCCGCGCCGATCTGCGACATGACTTTCTCAGCTTGCCGCAGGGCTCCTGGTCCGCCGAAGAGGCGAATGGTGCTCACAATCGCATAGAGCGACACCGGGTCCGTCAGGTCTCCATCCCTGGCTCGATGTCCTCGTCCGGATCTCCCGGGTCCCGCCGTCTCGATCGCCGAGATCCGGGGGCGCGCTCGGGGGGCGGGCAGCGAGTTTGCACTGGCCTGCGACATGCGCTTCTCCAGCCTCGAGCGCGCGATCCTCGGCCAGTTCGAGGTCCGCGGCGGCGCCGTCCCTGGCGGCAATCCCATGGTACGGCTCGCCGGCCTGATGGGGCGCGGGCGCGCGATGGAAGTCGTGCTGGGCGCGGATGATTTTTCGGACGCGGTCGCGGAGCGCTACGGGTACGTCAATCGTGCCCTGCCCGATGCTGAGCTGTCCGCGTTCGTCGATGGCCTCGCCCAATGCCTGGCCGGCTTCGAGAAGCCTGCGATCATCCACGCCAAGTCGCTGCTCGACCTTGCGACGCTGCCGCCAGATGCAGTCTTTCCGCCGGCCCTGGCGGCCTTCTTCCAGTCGGTCGCCCGTCCCGGCGCGCAGGCGCGCATGGCAAGGTTGCTGGCCCAGGGTCTTCTGCGGCGAACTGTCGTCGAGCTCTCCCTCGGGAAAGCAGTGGCCGAGTGACAGGGGGGCGACCGGTCGCCTGCGGGCGAGAACCGTTTCTCCGCTCAACGTGCTCTGGCCGGGCCGGAAGCCAGGGTGTCGTTCGGCGTACCGCATCGACGCAGCACGGCGATGGCCGTGCCGCCGATGCCCGCCCGGAGGTCGGCGGTGATCTCGAACGCCGGCGTCGCGCTGGAGGAGGGAGAGGTCTCCAACCTATGCAGCCTCATCGTGAAGTGCCTCCCGTTCTGCAAAGAGGTGACAAGCGACGCCGACAGGACCGGCACCGGCCCGTCGGCGGCGTTCGCCACCACCACGAAGTCATCGGCAAAAAGGAGGCGAGCGGCATACCGCCTTCCGTCGATGTCGATCACGACATCGGGGGCCAGCTCGACGGGACTCGACTGCGCCGACCGGAAAGGGCCGGGTTCCGGAGGATAGAGTCTTAGCTGCAAGCCGCCTTTCCGCTCGGTCGGCTCGCACGACAACACCATGACGTCGACGTCGAGGTCGGTGATCGCGGGTTCGATGAAGGCATAGGTCGGCGAATCGACGTCGCGCTCGAGCTGCCAACCCCTTCCCGGCTCATCGGCGCTGGCGTGGCCTGCGGAGAGGCAAGACAGGGCGGCCCACAGCGCGACCATGGGGAAGACGGGGCGCATGGATTAGCGCAAGCCGGTCGGCTTGTCTGGCGTGGGCTGCAGGAACGAAACCGCGTCGCTTCCGGGGAAGCTGTCGGACAGGGCGGAATCGAGCTTGCGATCCATCGTTTCGGCGGGCGTTTCGCCAGTGGCAGCGGGCTCGTCCCGGCCGGAGATATGATCGCGCCGCTGCTTCAGCGCCTGCAGCGTCCTCTCTCGGTCGCGAATCTCGGTCCGGAGTCTTTCAGCCTCGGTCATCGATAGCCTCCTGAATGGTCGATGCTGTAGAGCTAGACGATCATCGTGGCGATGCCGATTTTGCCCTTCAATGCCTTCGAGTACGGGCAGACCTCGTGGGCGCCATCCACCAACTCCTGCGCAAGCTTGCGATCGATGTCCGGCAGGCTGACGTTGAGGCGCGCGCCTAGCGAATAGCCGTCGCTCCCCAGGTTGAGGTCGATCTCGGCGTCGATCGCGAGATGCTCGATCCGCACCTTCTTCTCGCGGGCCACGAGCATGATGGCGCCCTCGAAACAGGCGGACCAACCGGCGGCCATAAGCTGCTCGGGGTTGGTCCCGGTACCGGGACCCCCCGGCACCGAGAGCCTGATGTCGAGGCGACCGTCGCTGCTGCGCGTCTCGCCCTTTTCGCGGCCGCCGACGGTGTGGACCTTCGCCGTGTAGACGGTCTTCGTGGTGGACTGGGTCATCGGATGCTCCTTGAAGGCTGGTGATCGAGCCGGTCACGTCCCGCCCCCTGAAGACTGGGGCATCGCCGGAGCGTGATCCATTATGCGAAGGTATGGACCGGCTCCTTACTTGGTGTGAGAAGAGGGAAGGGGCGAAGCGCGTCCTCCTGGTCGGCCCTCAACGTCGGCGGTGCGCCAGCGTGCACCCGAGGAATCCGAGCATCAGTGCGCCGATTTTCGCCGCATGCGTGTCCAGCGCAAAGTGGCCGGCATCGACGAAGTGGATCTCGGCGTCGGGCAGGTCGGTGCGAAAGGCGAGCGCCCCCGCCGGTATGAAGTGTGCGTCGTTGCGGCCCCACACCGCCAGCAGAGGCGGCCGATGCTCGCGGAGATAGGCCTGGAAGGCCGGATAGAGTGCCACGTTGCTGCGATAGTCGAGGATCAGGTCGAGCTGGATCTCCGACCGGCCGGGACGGGCCATGTAGGCGATATCGAGCGTGTAACCGTCGGGAGATACGCCCGTCCGGTCGGAACCGTCGAAGTACTGCCAGTTCCGGATCATGTCCGGGCTCAGGGACACGCGGCAGGCTTCACGATGCGCAGCGGTTGGCTCGCGCCAGTAAGCCTGCCAGAGGCCCCACGAGTTGCCGAACCCTTCGAGGTAGGCGTTGCCGTTTTGGCTGATGAGGGCCGTCACGCGTTCGGGGTGCTTTGACGCGACCCGCAGGCCGACCGGTGCGCCATAGTCGAAGATGTACAGGGCGTAGCGATCGAGCTGCAACGCCTCCAGGAAGCGATCGATCACGCCGGCCAGATTGTCGAACGTGTAGTCGAACTGGCCACGCGGAGGCGCCGAAGTGTTGCCGAAGCCGGGCAGGTCGGGCGCGATGACGCGATAGTCGCGCGCCAAAATGGGAATCAGATCGCGGAACATGTGGCTTGCCGTCGGAAATCCGTGAAGCAGGACGACAACCGGGCCGTCGGGAGGGCCGGCTTCCCGATAGAAGATCTCGACGTCGCCGATCTGCCGGGTGCGATACGCTGTGCTCATGGATCGAACCTCATGACGGCCGCTGCCTTTGGGGACGATCGTGGCGCGTCCACTAGGCGTGACCGAAGGCAGCGACGAGCTCGTCGGTCGTCAGGATCGCGTGGGCAAAGCTCGGGCCGTTGATCGCATGGGCCGCGTCCATGGCTTCCCGGCTGTAGGCCGCGGTCGCATCGCGCACCAAGGTGACGTGGTAGCCGAGCTCGGTGCCGAAGCGGCCGGTGCATTCGACGCAGGTATTGGCGATCATGCCGATCACCACGATGCGCTCGATGGCGAACTGCTTCAGCATGTAGTCGAGGTCGGTGTTGGCGAAGCCGCTCGAGTTCCAGTGCTCCTTGATCAGGATGTCGCCGGGCTGGATCTGGAAATCGTCGTGGAACGTTCCGCCCCAGGTCCCCTTGGCAAAGCCCTGGCGCTTGGCCGTGCGGAGCTGCGTGTGCGTGGGGTGACGAAACCCTTCATAGTCGCCAAGCTGCCACCGGCGATGCGGCACGAAGAAAATCCTGATGCCGGCCTTCCGGGCCGCGGCAACGACGGCGCGCAGATGATCGAGCAGCTGCACTTCCTCAGCCACCTTCTGGGCCATGGGCCAGTACTTGCCGCCCTCCGACAGGAAGTCGTTGTAGGGATCGACGAGCAGCACTGCGGTCGATGCCGATGGATAGGCATTGGCGGTTTCCTGGGTCATGCTCCGGCTTTCCTGGTGAAGAGTTGGCACCAGCCATCAGGGCTGATCTCGCCCTGCACGAACCTGCAACCGTGCGGCGGCTGGAAGTGAAGGCAGCTCACGCAATTCTGACTGCCCTTGGCCGTGCCTTGGTAACGGGCATCGGCCTGGCTGAGTTTCTGGAACGCGAGGCCAGGGCGGTCGACGCCCGCGACCACAATCGACAGGCCGATCGATGCGTTGCCGAGAAGGGCACGCCGCGAGAGTCGGTGCTTGGTCATGGCCGAACCTTCAGCGCCGGCCGTACGCCGTGAACACGGAGTCCTTGGCCTCCACGAGCTTGTGGCAGGCAGCGCCGCAATCCGTGCCACGCCCGTCGGGCTGGAAGGAGCCGGAGGCGGTCTCGTAGTTGAACTGGGCGTAGCCCCAGCCCGCCGTCGCGGCGAAGCGCCGGCTGTCCTTAACCATGAAGTCGATGAATTGGAGCGCTCCCGCGACCTGCGCCGGGGTGGGAGAGTCCGGGTTCCGGACCGACTTCCACATGATCTTCGCCATCCGGGCACCATCGGGAAAAGCGCGGCCATTGGCCGGCGCACCCGCCCGGTAGGCGTCGATCATGGCGCGGTCGCCAACGACGACCTTGAGCAGGTCATCGACCTGGCTGACCGAGATGACCTGCCAGTCCTCGTATCCCTTGAACTCGTCGAAACGCAGACCATCGGGAACCTGCAGGCTGTATTTCTGTGCCCCTGTGTCCTGTGCGATGGGGCTGCGGCCTTCAAAGGCGAGCAGCCCGACCGCGGTGATCGACAAGGTCAGCGCCAGCAGCTTCTTCATGGCCCGCTCCCGTTGTGGTGTTGGTGGCCAGAAGATGCGGCGGAGACGAGTGGCGGGCTATTGCACAATGGTATTGCGGCGGAGGGGGCTGCTCGATTTAACAACTTTTGACGACGATTAATTCGCTGTTCGGCCTCGGGAGTCGCAGGCTGCGCAGACACCGTGCAAGAGCCAAAGTCCCGGCCCGTCGTGGTTATCGGGGGTTCGGGATGGCCGAGAGACGGTGCTGCGTAACCCAGGAGAATCCATCATGCGACCCTCGTCCTATCCGGCGCCCAGTGCGGGCCGCCCGTCGGCCATGGCAGGCAGTATCCGGTCCGTCGCGCCGTGCATCGTCTTCATCGTCGCAGAGGACCCCTCTGCCTGCCGGGGCATGGCCGCCACGCTCGACGACATGGGCTGGCGGGTTCGGGAGATTGCCTCTGCCGAAGCCCTGCTCTCGGAGCCGGAATGCAGCGTGCCAAGTTGCCTCGTGCTCTACGAGCTGGCCATGCCGCAGCATCTCGCTGACGAGCGTGCAGAAACGCCGGTCATCTGCGTTACCGGTCACGCGGACGTCCTGGGCACGGTTCAAGCCATGCGGGCAGGCGCCGTCGACGTCCTGGCCAAGCCCCTCCGCCAGGACGCGCTGATCGCGTCGGTCGAGCTGGCGCTGGAACGGAGCAAGGACCTGCTGGTGCAGCACAGGGAGGAAAAGGCGCTGCGAGGCCGCTACGCTTTGCTCAGCCAGCGCGAACGTCAGGTCATGTCGCTGGTCGTGACGGGCCTCTTGAACAAGCAGATCGGTGGCGAGCTGGGGATCAGTGAAATCACGGTGAAGGCGCATCGCGGCAAGGTGATGCGCAAGATGAACGTCCGAACCCTGGTGGCTCTCGTGAACAGCGCTGGCAGGCTTAAGCTCGAGCCGTACACGGGGCAGGGCCGCATGAAACAGGCTCAGTCGGCGTCGCCCACCGCGAGTTCCTCGATCAGCGCCTTGGCCTGGCGCAGGTCGGACGTTTCGAATCCCTCGATGAACCGGCCGTAGATCGGCGAGAGAAGCACACGAGCCTCGCGCCGAAGTCCGTCGCGATGGTACCGACGGCATAGGCTGAGAGCCGTCCGCAACTCCCACGATAGGGCTTCCTGTCGACGGGCCCAGTCGAGCGATTCCAGGAACAGTTCCTGGGCGGTGCGGTCCTCAGTTGGACCGCCTTTGGCCTGGAGAAGTTCACCCTTGATCCGCAGGACCTCGGGGATGCACCAGTATTCCTCATCCCGCCGGCACATGCCGAGAGCCTTCTCGATCACATCGAGGCCTTCGTCGATTCGGCCTGCGATACGCAAACCGTCGGCATACTCGGCGAACACCCAGGTGTGCCGGAGTGAGAAGCGGTTCTCGGGCAAACCAGCGAGGGTCGCCTTCAGCAAGTCGAGCCCGTCGGCGACATTGCCCTGCTTGATGTGCAGGATTCCCTGGAAGCACTTGCCCCAGGCGTGCCAGATCGGCAGGCCATCGCGCGCCGAGCGCTTTAGCAGCAGGTCGATATACTGCTGGGCGCCGTGCAGGTCGCTTGCCAGCAACGACAGCAGGCAGGCGCCTTTGGTCAGCGAATTGCACAGCGTCATCGTGTGGTCGAAGGCCTGGGCCTCCTCGACATTCGTCGCGTTCATAGCCAGCGCCTGGCTGGCGTAGCCTTGCAGCCACAGGATCGAGACCAGAAAATTGCGGGCCGTTATCTTCTGGTCGAACTGGAAGCGGATGATATGGGCGCGATGGACGGGTGCCACGTAGTTGTCGAGCATGTACTCGATCTGCCGGCGGGCCGTGCCCTGGTCGCCGAGAAAGTGGATCGTGAAGCCCCGCATGCGTTCGCCCGTCAGGGGATCGACAGGATCGCGAGACTCCTTCGAGACTTCGCAGAACCGGTTGGCAAGGGCCAAGGCTTCGCGGAAGGCGCCGCAATTGTGGGCGAGGCACCATAGGCACCACAGGACACGGAGCTTGTAGTCGGTATCGTTGAGATCCTCGGCGATCCTCAGCGCTTCGTTCAGTGCGGTCTCGATCTCCGGACCGGACGCCTCGATGTTGAGGAGCACGGCACCTAGCGCATGCTGGAACTGTAGTTCCAGGCGGGGATTGCGCTGTGCGCGCGAAGTCAACACCGACAACGACTGGGCGACGCGTGAGCGGCACTCGTTCATCAGCGACAGGTGCATCCAGAGCGGCAGGGCGGCCTCGGTAAGCGCCACGCCCAGCATCGGGTCGCCGTCGACCGAGAAGGCCCAGTCGAGGGCTCTTCGCACGTTGTCGATCTGGCGCGCGTAGGTCGAGAGCCAGTCCCTGAGCTCCATGGTCTCGGCATCGCCGCCGGCGCGCACCAGGACCACGCAATAGCGCTCGGCGTGGCAACGGGCCGTCGCCGCGAGTTCTCCGCTTTCGACGAGCTTCTCCATCGCATAGGCACGCGTGGTATCGAGCAGGCGATAGATCGGCGTTCGTTCCTTGGAATTCACCGAGATCAGTGACTTGGCGACCAGGTCGGCCAGGGCACGGATGATATCCGAGGCCATGTCCTTGTCCCTGATGGCGATGGCCTGGGCGGCCTCGAGTGTGAAACCGCCGACGAATATGGCGAGCCGTTGCAGCACGGCCTGCTCCGTGTCGTCCAGGTACTGGTAACTCCAGTCGAGTGCGGCGGTCAGCGTGCGATGCCGGGGAAGCGCCGTGCGCCGGCCCTGCATCAGAAGCCGGAAGCGATCGTCCAGTTGGGTGGCGAGCTCATGCAAGCCGAATGTGTGTACGCGGCTGGCAGCCAGTTCGATGGCGAGCGCCATGCCGTCGAGCTTGCGGCAGATGTTCGACACGATCGGTATGGTTTCATCGGTGACTTCGAA
The DNA here is from genome assembly GCF_052439685.1 of Reyranella sp. Taxonomy (GTDB): domain Bacteria; phylum Pseudomonadota; class Alphaproteobacteria; order Reyranellales; family Reyranellaceae; genus Reyranella. Next base: position 133,921 of record NZ_JBQVQG010000006.1, on the reverse strand, counting down.
GGTCTCGGCGCTCGACGAGGCGCGTTCGATGAAGAGCTCGACGGCCGGGAATGCCATCGCCTGGCGGGCGGTCAGCGCGGCGGTCTCGGGAGGCGTTTCCAGCGGATCGAGGTTCAGGACATTCTCGCCTTCGGCTCGCAGCGGTTCGCGGCTCGTGGCGAGGACGCGCGTCTCGCTGGTTCCGCGCAGGATCGCTTCTGCAAGTGCCGCGGCCGTCCCCAGGACGTGCTCGCAACTATCGAAGATGAGCAGCAGCCGGCGGTCGCGCAGGAAAGTGACCAGTTCCGAAATCGGATCGTCCGCGACCACCGCCAGGCCGAGCGCGGAGGCCACGACGCTCGACAGCACGATCGAGCTCGAGACGGGGGCGAGATCGATCAAGACGATGCCATCGGGATAGAGGTCCGCAATTCCGCCGGCGAGGCTCAGCGCGACCGTGGTCTTGCCGATTCCCCCGGGACCGACAATCGTAAGCAGCCTGCGATGTTGCAGGCGCTTGCTTACCTCGGCAACGACGCCGGCCCGGCCGATCACCCGCGCGATCGGCTTGGGGAGCTGCAGCATCCGCTCGGCCGCTACCGACACGACTTCGATGGCCGGCGCGATCGGTGCCGCCGAATGCGTGACGGGGGCCACGAAGCGATAGCCGCGACCGGGCACCGAGATGATGTAGCGGGCGTTGTCCCGACCGTCGTTCAGTGCCTTGCGAAGAGCCGCTACCTGGGCACGAAGATTGCCCTCTTCGACGACGATCCGGGGCCACACGCGCGCGAGGAGCTCGTCCTTTGCCAGGAGTTCGCCGGGGCGCTCGGTCAGCGCAATCAGGAGTTCGAGGGCACGACTCCCGAGGCGCACTTCCTCCGTCCCGCGCAGCAGGAGCTGACGCTCGGGCTGCAGCCGAAAAGGTCCGAAGGAGAGCTCGGGCGGCGCACTCGCTGGCAAGTCCACGATCCATGCTGAAGGCACTGATTATCAACCGCGCGCGCCCTGCGATAAAGTACGGCTTTTGGTTGGATTTTCTCCGGGGCTTTACGAGCCTCAGCGTCGCCAGCCTCCTGACACAGAGACACTGGAACATCGCCCAGGGTACGGAAGCCCCCAGACCGGGCTGTACACTAGTCCATCCGTCTCAGGTCGAACGTAGAACCAAGGTGTCGTCGACACCTTGGTCCAATCGACTTGGGCAGCGATCGATTTCATCTCCTTGGCATTGCGAAGGAGAGCAATGATGGAATCGGAAAAGAAGGTTGCGGTCGTCACGGGAGCCTCCCAGGGAATTGGCGAGGCCCTGGTGAAGGCCTATCGGAAGCGCGGCTATCGAGTGGTCGCGACAGCACGTTCGATAGGACCCACGAGCGATCCGGATGTCCTCTCGGTGCCGGGCGATATCTCCGACGTCGGCACCGGCGAACGGGTCATCGCCGAGGGCATGAAGCGGTTCGGCCGGATCGACACCCTGGTCAACAACGCCGGCCTTTTTCTCGCTAAGCCGTTCACGCGCTACAGCGAAGCCGACTACCAGGCCGTGATGGGCGTGAACGTTGCGGGCTTCTTCCGCATTACCCGGCCCGCGATCGCCCAGATGGAGAAGCAGGGCGGTGGCCTCGTGGTGCAGATCACCACGACCCTGGTGGAACACGCCGATTCGCATGTTCCGTCGGTGCTGGCCTCGCTGTCGAAGGGCGGCCTGAGCGCTGCGACGCGTTCCCTCGCGATCGAATACGCACAGCGCGGCATACGCGTGAACGCCGTATCGCCCGGCATCATCCGCACGCCCATGCATCCGCCGGAGAGCCATGCCGCGCTCGATGCGCTCCATCCGGTCGGGCATATGGGCGACGTCTCCGACATTGTCGGCGCCGTGCTGTATCTGGAGGGAGCGCCCTTCGTCACGGGTGAGATCCTGCATGTCGACGGTGGCCAGAGCGCCGGCCGCTGAGGAGCATTGCCATGCCGATCGTCCTCATCCAGGTGACGAGAGAAGGCAATAGGCCCGGTGCGGAATCCGTCACGGCCGCCGAGAAGGCGGCCCTGATCGCAGGCGCGACAGAGCTGCTCACCAGGGTGCTGAACAAGCCGCCTGACGCGACCTTCGTCGTCATTGAGGAAGTGGCGCTCGAGAACTGGGGTTGGGGCGGCCTGCCGGTTGCCGAGTTCCGGCGGCGGCGCGGCGGCGATCAGGCAACGAAGAGCAAGTGAATGGTCGCCCCCTACGAAATCGTCGAGCACGAGTACGATGTCCTGATCGTCGGCGCCGGTGGTGCCGGCCTCCGGGCCGCGCTGGGCATGGCCTCCTCGGGTCTCAAGACGGCCTGCGTGACCAAGGTATTTCCCACGCGTAGCCATACGGTCGCCGCGCAAGGCGGCATGGCGGCCGCTCTGGGGAACATGGGCGACGGCGATAACTGGCGCTTCCACATGTACGACACGGTCAAGGGCTCCGACTGGCTCGGCGATCAGGACGCCATCGAATACATGTGCCGTGAAGCCATCTCGGCGGTCGTCGAACTCGAGCATTACGGCGTGCCGTTCTCGCGGACGCAGGATGGCAGGATCTACCAGCGTCCGTTCGGCGGCCAGACGCTGGAGTATGGCAAGCGGATGGCCCAGCGCACGGCCGCGGCGGCCGACAGGACCGGTCACGCAATCCTGCATACACTCTATCAGCAGTGCCTGAAGCACGGCACGCAGTTCTTCGTCGAGTACATCGCGCTCGACCTCCTGATGGACGAGGATGGTGCCTGTCACGGGATGCTCGCCTGGGACCTGGCGGATGGCCGCCTGCATCGCTTTTTGGCCCATCGCACGGTACTGGCGACCGGCGGCTATGGGCGCGCCTACTTCTCCTGTACGGCCGCCCACATCTGTACCGGCGACGGCAATGCGATGGCGCTGCGCGCCGGCCTGCCGCTCGAGGACATGGAGTTCACACAGTTCCATCCGACGGGCATCTACGGCTCGGGATGCCTGATCACCGAAGGGGCGCGCGGCGAGGGCGGATACCTGACCAATGCGACGGGCGAGCGGTTCATGGAGCGGTATGCGCCGACGGCCAAGGATCTTGCCGGCCGCGACGTCGTCTGCCGGGCGATGACGATCGAGATCAACGAAGGGCGAGGCTGTGGGCCGAAGAAGGATCACATCCTCCTTCATCTGGAACATTTGCCGTCGGAACTGCTGCACCAGCGACTGCCAGGCATCAGCGAGACCGCCAAGATCTTCGCGGGTGTCGACGTCACGCGCCAGCCGATCCCCGTGCTGCCGACCGTCCACTACAACATGGGCGGCGTCCCGACCAACATACACGGCGAGGCGGTGACGCTGCGCGACGGCGATCCGGAAGCCGTCGTGCCCGGACTGATGGCGATCGGCGAGGCGGCCTGCGTGTCGGTCCATGGTGCCAACCGGCTGGGTTCGAACTCGCTGCTCGATATCGTGGTGTTCGGCCGCGCGGCCGCGCATCGCGCCGTCGAATGCGTCCGTCCCGGCGAACGGCTTGCCGCGCCGCCGGCGCAGGCGACGGACCGGGCCATAGATCGCCTCGACCGGCTGCGCTGGGCGACGGGCAAGCGCTCGGTCGGTGCAATCCGCCTCGCCCTGCAGCAGGCCATGCAAAGGTACTGCGCTGTGTTCCGCGATGGTCCGTTGCTCGACGAGGGTGCCGTCGCATTGAACGGCGTGCTGGGCTCCCTGCAGGGCGAGCTTGGACTTGCCGACCGGTCCATGATCTTCAACACCGATCTCGTCGAGGCGCTGGAACTCGACAATATGATGTCGCAGGGGCTCGTCAGCCTGCACTCGGCGATCGGCCGGGCTGAGAGCCGCGGCGCGCATGCCCGCGAGGATTTCCCCGAACGGGACGATGCGAACTGGCTGAAGCATACGCTGGCCTGGCTGCGGCCCGACGGCAGCGTGCGGCTGGCCTACCGGCCGGTGCACCTGAAGCCGCTCAGCAATGACGTGGCCCCCATCCCCCCGAGCAAGCGCGTCTACTAACCATACGAAGGTATCGACCATACCTTCGTTCAATCGATCCGTGACGGTCTCCGGTTCATCGTTCCGGCCTCTGCAGCAGGAGGCGAACATGAACCTGAGCGTCAAGGTGAACGGCAAGAAGCACAGTGTAGACGTGGATGACGACACGCCGCTGCTCTGGGTGCTGCGGGACGTGCTCGGCATGACCGGCACCAAGTTCGGGTGCGGCAAGGCGCTCTGTGGCGCCTGCACCGTACATGTCGATGGCGTTGCGACCCGCTCCTGCGTGACGCCGGTTGCCAGCGTCGGAACGGCGGAGATCACGACCATCGAAGCGGTCGGTGCAACGGACGCGGGCGCGCGCGTGCAGAAGGCGTGGCTCGATGTCGAGGTGGTCCAGTGCGGGTACTGCCAGTCGGGACAGATCATGTCCGCGGCCGCGCTGCTCGCCGGAAATCCTAGTCCGAGCGACGCCGACATCGATGATGCGATGTCGGGCAACATCTGCCGCTGTGGCACCTATTCGCGCATCCGCGCGGCCATCAAGCAGGCTGCGCAATCCGCTGCCCGCAAGAGCCAGGGAGGCTGACATGGCCGCGCTTTCTCGACGCGATTTCCTCGTCACAACCACTGCTGCGGCCGGGCTCCTGCTCAGCGTGAATCTGCCGGCTGCTGCAGTTCCGCCATTGGCCTTCACCAAAGGCTTCACGCCAAACGCCTTCGTGCATATCGGCGAGGACGGGCAGGTGACGCTCACCATGCCCTATGTCGAGATGGGGCAGGGAACCTACACGTCGATCTCCATGCTGGTGGCGGAGGAACTCGAGATCCCGCTCGGTCGCGTTCGTCTCGAGCATGCGCCGCCGGACGAGAAGACCTACGGCAACCCGCTGCTCGCCGGCGTGCAGGCAACCGGCGGATCGACCTCGATCATGGCGTCGTGGAAGCCGCTTCGCGAAGCCGGCGCGGTCGCGCGCGCGCTGCTGGTCAAGGCGGCGGCCGAGCAATGGAAGGTCGCGCTCGATACGTGCCGCGCCGAGGCCGGCGAGGTCATCCACGCGGCGAGCGGTCGGCGCGCCTCTTATGGTGCCCTCGCGGCTGCGGCGGCGCGGCTGCCGGTTCCCAAGGAAGTTCTCCTGAAAGACCCGAAGGCCTTCAAGCTCATCGGCACCCCGGCCAAGAGGCTCGACGCCGGCGGCAAGGTCAACGGGACGGCCATCTTCGGTATCGACGCGCGCCCGGCCGGCGTGAAGGTCGCGACCTTGGCACAGTCTCCGGTGTTCGGCGGTCGGCTGAAGCGGGTCGACGATCGGGCCGCGAGAGCGGTGAAGGGCGTGCGCCAGGTCGTACGCCTCGACGATGTCGTGGCGGTCGTCGCCGATCACATGGGGGCCGCGCTCAAGGGCCTGGCCGCGCTCGAAATCCAGTGGGAGGACGGTGCGCACGGGCAGGTGAGTAACGCTCAGGTCGCGCGCGAGCTCGAACAGGCGACGCTCGCCGCCGGGCCGGTGGCCGAGCAGGTCGGGGACGCGGACGCGGCGCTCGTCTCGGCACGGACGAAGATCGACGCAGTGTATGAGGTACCCTTCCTGGCCCACGCCACCATGGAGCCGATGAACTGCACCGTCCACGTCAGGCCGGACGGCTGCGATGTCTGGGTGGGAACCCAGGTGGCTGCACGCGCCCAGGCCGCGGCGGCCAAGGTGACCGGATTGCCGCTCGAGAAGGTCGTCCTGCATCAGCACTTGATCGGCGGGGGCTTCGGTCGCCGCCTCGAGGTCGATGGCGTTACGCGTGCGACCGAGATCGCGATGAAGGTGGCCGGGCCCGTGAAGGTGGTGTGGACGCGCGAGGAAGACATCCGCCAGGACATGTACCGGCCCTACTGGCTGGATCGCCTCTCGGCGGGCCTCGACGACAAGGGCCGGCCGGTCGCCTGGAGCCATCGCTTCGCCGGATCCTCGGTCATCGCGCGCTGGCTGCCGCCCGGTTTCGTCAACGGGCTTGATCCCGACAGCGTCGATGGGGCCGTGAAGCTCGCCTACGATCTGCCCAACAAGCGGGTCGAGTATCTGCGCGTCGAGCCGCACGGCATTCCTACCGCCTTCTGGCGGAGCGTGGGACCGTCGCACAACGTCTTCGTGGTCGAAGGCTTCATGGACGAACTTGCGGCGGCAGCACGCCAGGATCCGGTAGCGTACCGGATGGCGCTGCTCGACAAGGCGCCGCGTGCCAAGGCGGTGCTGGCGGTTGCCGCACAGAAGGCGGGTTGGGGCGAGACCCTGCCGCCCGGCTCGGGCCGGGGTGTGTCCCTGCAATCCGTCTTCGGCAGCTATTTGGCGCTGGTGGCCGAGATCGATGTCGCGGCCGACAAGTCCGTGAGAGTCCGGCGCGTCGTGGCGGCGGTTGACTGCGGAATGGTCGTCAATCCGAACACCGTCCGCGCGCAGATCGAGAGCGGCGTGAATTTCGGCATCACCGCGGCCCTGTACGGCGAGATCACCGTCAAGGACGGAAAGGTCGAGCAGTCGAACTTCGACGACTACCAGATGCTGCGCATCGACGAGGCGCCTTCGATCGAGGTGCACATAATGCCGAGCAGCGAAGCGCCGGGAGGCATGGGCGAGCCCGGAACCTCGGCCGTCGTGCCGGCCGTCGCCAATGCGGTCTTCGCCGCGACGGGCCGGCGCCTGCGCAAGATGCCGATCGATCTCTCGAGGGCATGATCATGACCCCTCGATCTAATCGTCGGCACGGCCTGTCGACCCTTATCGTCGCCGCGAGCAGCTTGATGGCGGCCTCCCAGGCCGAGGCACAGCAGCAGGGGGAGGCGCCGCGGCCGCATCAACCAGGAGAATCTGCGTTTCTCGCCGTTCTGCCTGAGACGGTCGAGTGGCGCGCTTTCCCGGCTTTTCCGCCTTCCGTGCGTCTCGCGGTCATCGTCGGCACCCCCGGAAAGGAGGGACCCTATACGATTCGCGTGAAAGTTCCGGGCGGCGTGAAGCTCGCGCCGCATCGGCATCCCGAAGATCGGGTCTACACGGTGATCTCCGGCGTGTTCTACATCGGCCTCGGCGATCGCTTCGACGAATCGCGCCTGCGGGCCTACCCGCCGGGAAGTGTCATCGTCCTGCCCGGCGGCACCTCTCATTTCCACTGGGCGAGATCGGGAGAGTACGTCAGCCAGGTGAGCGCCATCGGTCCGCTCGGGCTCGACTATGTCGACCCGCATGATGATCCACGCCGCACCGGGAAGGAGTAGGGCATGAACATTTCCTCCATCGCTCTCCCTGCCGCTCCGACACCGTCGCTCTGCCGACAATGGCACGAGCGACACGATATCTCCGCCGCCGTGGGGCTGGCGCGCCGGCATCGCCAGCTCGTGGTCGACATCGCCACCAGTTATACGCCGGGCAGCAAGCCATCTTCGGATCTCATCGCCGAAGGCCAGGTCGGCTTGATGCGGGCGATCTGCCGCTTCGATCCCGACGGCGGATTGGGCTTCGAGGCATGCGCGGCGATCCATGTGCATGCTGCCATCTTCGATCATGTCCTCAGGAGAGCCGGGTGAGCGAGCACTATCTCGAGGACTACCAGGTCGGCCAGGTCTACAGCTCGGCGACGGCTAGGGTCGAAGGGGAGCGGATCAAGTCGTTTGCCGCCGAGTTCGATCCGCAGCCGTTTCACCTCGGCGAAGTGGGCGCCGCCGGCACGGTGTTCGGCCGCCTTGCCGCCAGTGGCTGGCACACGGCCGCGCTCACGATGCGGCTCCTGGTCGAGGGGCGCCTCAGGCCGGCCGGCGGTGTCATCGGCATGGGATTCGACGAACTGCGCTGGCCGCTTCCCGTGCGTGCCGGCGACGTGCTCAGTGTTCAGAGCGAGATTCTGGAGGTGCGGGAATCCAAGTCGCGGCCGGATCACGGCGTGATCAGGGTGCGCTTTACGACAAGCAACCAGACAGGCGAGGCCGTGCAGGTCGCGACCGGCAGCCTGCTCGTACGCCGCCGGCCGTCCAACCCGCACTGATCTCAGGCGTTCAGGAGTTGCAGGAGCTTTAGCGCGCCAGATCCGGACGAGGCCGGATTCTGGCCGGTTACCAGGTGTCCGTCGACAAGAGTGAAGTCGGCCCAGTCGACCGCCTTCTCGTAAAGGCCGCCCAATCGTCGCAACTCGTCCTCGACCAGGAAAGGCACGACCTTGGTGAGGCCGACGATCTCCTCTTCGCTGTTGGCGAAGCCGGTGACACGCAGGCCTTTGACGAGCGGCTCGCCCTTGTGCGTGGCGCGATGGAGGACGGCGGGCGCGTGGCACACTGCGGCGACGGGCCGGCCGCTCCCGTAGAACGCCTCGATCAGGCTGATCGACTTCTGGTTATCGACCAGGTCCCACATGGGACCGTGACCGCCCGGATAGAAGATCGCGTCGAACCCGTCCGGCCTGGCATCGTTCAGGAGCGACGTGCCCGCCAGGACCTTCTGCGTCGCGGGGTCCTGCTTGAAGCGTGTCATCGACGCGGTCTGGTTGGCAGGATCGTCGCTCTTGGGATCGATCGGCGGTTGCCCGCCCTTGGGCGACACCAGGGTGACGTCGGCGCCGGCATCGCGGAACGTGTAGTAGGGTGCGGTGAATTCCTCGAGCCAGAAGCCGGTCGGCTTGCCGGTATTTCCCAGCCGGTTGTGCGAGGTCAGTACCATCAGGATCTTCATCGTCGATCTCCAGGGAAAGACATCAGCCCGGAGCGGCTGATGGCGGGGGAATGAAATGGAGCGGGGCCGTTACCTGGCCGCGCCGGCTTCGCGGTACTGCGCCGTGAAGCGACCGAGCTGTCGCTCGACGTCGGTGGGCTGCTGCAGGCCCTTCTCGACCAGTATCTTGAGGCGTGCCTGGGCCGCCGGCCGCTGCACGGAGGCGATGAAGGCGTCCCAGCCCGGCTGCATCTCGGCATCGGGCGGAAGGCTCGCGACATCGACCAGCCGCTTGGTCTCGGCGATCGTCTGGTGATCGAAGCCCGCGATACGCATCGCCAAGGCATCGACGAAGGCATCCAGCTCGGCATCGGGGAGGGCACGGTTCACGTAGCCGTACCGCTCCGCCAGCGCACCGTCGAAATCGTCGGCGCCGATCAGGATTTCCAGCGCGCGGCCGCGGCCGAGCAGGCGCGGCAGCCGCGCCATCGGGCCGCCGCCCGGTACGAAGCCGGCCCCGACCTCGAACTGCGACAGGATCGCCTTCTCGCGACTGGCGAAGCGCAGATCCGCGGCGAGCGCTAGTTCGCTGCCGATCCCGCTTGCACGGCCGCGAATCGAGACGATGGAGATCGCCTTGAGCCGGGCGAGGCGCACCATGAAGTCGGGCACGGGATGCATGCCCGTCGGTCCGGGCTCCATGCCGGTCGAGTCCTCGAGCGGCTTGAGGAGGTCGTAGTGGGCCATGAAGAAGCCGGGCACGACGCTGTCGAAGACGACCACTTTCACATGCGGATCGGCCTCGAGCTGCTCCAGCACCTTCATGAGTTCCCGCATTTCGGCAGGCCCCACGATGTTCAGGGGCGGGTTGTCGAGCGTGACGACCCAGTAGGCTGGATTCCTCCGCGTCACGCGGACTTTCGCTCGGTTGGATGGGGACATCTGCAGAGCTCCTTTGCTCACCGTTGGGGACTGCAAACAGATGTGGCGCGGATGGCCTGCGCTCCATTGAACGAAAGTATCGGCGACACCTTCGTTCAATCGCCCGGCCCCGATGCCGCCGCCATCAATGAGATCATCCGGAATGTCCCGGTGCGAGGTGACGGGGGTTCCACACAATGCGCCGGCAGAGACGAAGTCTGCGTATCGGATCGCTTTGGCAGCATGTGGGCTCGGCCGCGCTGCTGGCGGCGCTTCTGGTGAGTGGGAATGTTATTCAGGCCAACGAGCCGTCGCCGCAGGAGCCTGACAGGACCCGAGACGTTCCGTGGCTTCTCGGCGACTGGAACGGGCGTCGCGTCTGGCTTCAGGACCGCGGCCTGGATCTGCAGCTCGGATACACCGGAGAGTTCGCCTTCAACGCGACGGGCGGCGTCCGGCAGCAGGCCGCCTATGCCGACCAGTACCTTGCCGGCGCGACTTGGGACCTCGAACGGCTGGCTGGCCTCAAAGGCATGACCTTCCAGGCCACGGTCACAGCGCGTACCGGGCGTAACCTCAGCGACGACGTTACAATGGGTACGCTCCAGCAGGTCCAGGAAATCTACGGCCGCGGTCAGGCGCTGAGGCTGACGCAGCTCTGGGTGAACCAGCGCCTGTTCGACGGAAGGATCGACTGGAAGGTCGGCCGCATGACCTTCGGCGAGGATTTCGTGTCGTTCCCGTGCGAGTTCGAGAACCTCACCTTCTGTGGCGCTGCGCCCGGCAACCTCGTTCCCGGCTATATCTACAATTGGCCGGTCAGCCAGTGGGCGACGCGGCTGCGCTATAACATTGACGGCTTTGGCTACGTGCAGGCCGGCGCGTGCGACGTCAATCCGCAGTATGCCTCTACCAACGACACGCTGTTGCCCGTGTTCTTCAAGGGCTCGACGGGCGTGCTCATCCCGATCGAGCTGGCCTGGTTGCCGCGCCTCGCCGGCGGGTTGCCTGGCAGCTACAAGATCGGGGCATGGTACGACACGTCCACGGTGAACGACGTGGTGAGCGATAGCAACGGCAATCCCTACGCATTGACCGGATTGCGGCCTCGCCGCCAGCAAGGGCGGGCAGGCGGCTATCTCAGCATCGTCCAGCAACTGACGCCGCTGGCCGCAGGAGAGACGAGAAGGGGGCTCAGTGTTTTCCTGAATGCCGTGGTGACCGGCGACAGGAGCTCGACCACCGACAGTCAGGTGGCTGCCGGCCTGGTCTATACTGGCCCGTTTCGATCGAGGCCGGACGACGATGTCGGCTTCGCGGTCGGCATGACCCGCGTCAACAGCCGCATCGCGGCGTCGCAGGCCTTGGCGAACAGTCTCGGGCTCGGGCCGGTCGCGGTACAGGGCGCCGAGTTTCCCTTCGAGCTTCATTGCACGTTTCGGCCAGTGAACGGCGTCCTGTTGCGTCCCAGCATCCAGTACGTGATCACTCCCGGCGGCACCGGCGCCAACCTCAATGCACTCGTGTTCGGGTTCACGACGTCGATCAATTTCTGACGGAAGGGTCCCTGAAAGGGTGCTGCCGTATCGCTGCCGTCATGGCCGGCCCCGTCAGGGTTATACCTTCGCATAGCTGTGACGGGGCCTCCGTGATCGTCATGGTGGCTACGGTCCAGAGGTCGTTAACGACATTCGTCGGAGGGAATTGCCATGGAACCCGTGAACGTTCGACGCCGGCATGTGCTCGCTGCGACAGTGATCGGCGCGGCCGCAATCACTGCAGTCGGAACACCCTCCGCTTTCGGGCAATCGTCCCTCGACAGCCGCTTCGGTCCGCCGCGGCGGATCAGGGCTGGAGATCTCGAGGTCGCCTATGCAGAAGCGGGCCCGGCTTCGGGCATGCCCGTCCTTCTGCTGCATGGCTGGCCTTACGACATCCACACCTATGTCGACGTGGCGCCACGCCTCGCAGCCGCCGGCCATCGCGTGATCGTCCCGTACCTGCGAGGCTACGGCGCCACGCGCTTCCTTTCGGAGACGACGCCCCGCAACGGGCAGCAGGCGGCCCTTGCCGCCGACGCCATTGCGCTCATGAATGCGCTCGGCCTCGAGCGGCCGATCGTGGCCGGCTGTGACTGGGGCGCAAGGACGGCCTGTATTCTCGCCGCCCTGTGGCCCGAACGTTGCCGCGGGCTCGTCTCGGTAAGCGGCTATCTCATCGGGAGCCAGGAGCTCAATCGAGCGCCGCTGCCGCCTCAGGCCGAGCTGCAATGGTGGTACCAGTACTATTTCGTGACCGAACGAGGAGAAGCCGGCTATCGCAAGTACACGCATGAATTTGCGCGATTGATCTGGCAGCTCGCCTCACCCAAGTGGCAATTCAGCGACGCGACGTTTCGGCGATCTGCTGATGCCTTGGGCAATCCGGATCAAGTGGCGATCGCCATTCACAACTACCGCTGGAGACTCGGCCTGGCGCCAGGCGAAGCGCGTTTCGACGATCTCGAACGTAAGCTCGCGTCGTTCCCTTCCATCGTCACACCGACCATCACGCTGGAGGGCGATGCCAACGGGGCGCCGCATCCCGACCCCACCAGTTACGCCCGCAGATTTACGGGCAAATACCAGCATCGGCTGGTTACCGGCGGGATCGGCCACAATCTACCGCAGGAAGCCCCCGGCGCGTTCGCGAAAGCCGTGATCGACGTCGCGACATCCTGATACTCAAGTGTTGGCGGCACCAAGGTCCAATGGATCGGTGAAGCGGAAAGGCTTTTCGTCCTCTTGCCCGCTGGCCCGTTCAGGCTGGCGTAGATCAAGAGGTCGAATCCCATGGTTACCCCGTTGAACGTTGCTGTACTCGTCGGCAGTCTTCACAAAGACGCCTACAGCCGCAAGATTGCCCATGTCCTGGTGGGCCTCCCGCCGGCGTCCCTGGACTGTCGCATCGTCGAGATGGCTGATTTGCGATCGGTGACTAAATGAAGAGCTTACGACGCGGACAGGAACGATCGTGAACGTGTGACCTTCACGGCATTGGCGCGGCGATCACTGCGAATTTCCCGATGTGGGGATTCTTGAAAGCAGTTTGTCTTTGTGATCTCACGGGAGCATGATCCGTCAGGGGGAGGGGGCGGCGCAGGGTATCTACTGCAATGATGCGGCCTCATCCGATCGTCTTCCTCGTCGACGTAGATAACACGCTGGTCGACAATGACGGAATCCAACAGGATCTGAAGGACCACCTTGAGGAGGTCTATGGCCTCGCTGCCCGCGAGCGCTATTGGACGATCCTCGAGGGCCTGATGACCGAGCTCGGCTATCGCGATTACATCGGAGCCCTCCAGCGTTTCCGTGTCGAACATCCACGCGATGTCGAGCTGTTGGCGATGTCCTCCTTCCTCATGGATTATCCGTTCGCTGACCGCCTCTATCCACAAGCGCTTGAAGTGCTGAAACGGCTGCGCTGCCTGGGCCTGACTGTGATCCTGTCGGATGGCGATGTCGTCTTTCAGCCTCGCAAGGTCGAGCATGCGGGGCTGGCCAAGGTCGCGGATGGAAACGTACTGATCTACATCCACAAGGAAGAGGCGCTGGACGATGTCGAGCGGCGATATCCGGCCGAGCATTACGTTCTGGTGGATGACAAGCTGCGAATCCTGGTGGCGGCCAAGCAGTACTGGGGTGAGCGCGTCACCACCGTATTGCCGCGCCAGGGCCAGTATGCGCACGACACGAAAGTCGTGAGCGCCCTGCCGCCGGCGGACGTAACGATCGAGCGCATCGGCGATTTGCTCGGCTATGACCTGGTTGGTCTGCGTACGGCCGCCACACCGGTTACACCCAGCCTGAAGGTGACACGATGAAGCCAACCCAAAAGCTCCACGACCTCGGCCAGAGCCTATGGCTCGACAACATCACGCGCGATCTGCTGAACAACGGCACGCTGCAACGCTACATCGACGATCTATCGGTGACGGGACTCACGTCGAATCCGACGATCTTCGACAATGCGATCAAGAACAGCGCGATGTACGACGAAGACATTTCCCGATCGGCCTCCGCGGCCAGATTGGGAGAGGACGCGTTCTTTCCCCTGGCTCTGGCGGATTTGACCCGCGCCGCCGAGCTGTTCCAGCCGACTTTCGCGCGGACGGACGGGGTGGATGGCTGGGTTTCGCTCGAGGTCTCGCCTCTCCTGGCCCACGACACCAACAGCACCCTGGCGGCCGCGCTCGATCTTCACAAGCGCGCCGGCAAACCCAACCTCTTCATCAAGATTCCCGGCACCGCGGAGGGACTGGCCGCCATCGAGGCCGCGATCTTCGCCGGCGTGCCTGTCAACGTCACATTGCTCTTTTCGCGCGAGCAATACATTGCGGCTGCCGAAGCCTATTTGCGCGGCGTCGAGCGGCGCATCGCGGCAGGACTGAATCCGGCGGTCGCCTCGGTGGCGTCGCTGTTCGTCAGTCGCTGGGATGTTGCGGTCGGCGGAAAGGTGCCGGCCGAGCTCACCAACCGGCTGGGGATCGCGGTCGCCCAGCGCGCCTACAAGGCCTATCTCGAGCTGCTGGCCTCGCCGCGCTTTCAGCGCGTTGCGAATGGCGGCGGCCGCGCCCAACGCCTGCTATGGGCCAGCACCGGGACCAAGGATCCAAAGGCGTCCGACGACCTGTACATCAAGGCGCTCGCCGCGCCCTTCACGGTCAATACCATGCCGGAGGGCACTCTCACGGCGTTCGGCGATCATGGCACCGTGGGTGCAGCACTTGCATCGGATGGAGGCGACTGCGAGACCGTTCTTGCCAGCTTCGCCAAGACGGGAATCGACATCGCGACACTCGCCGCCCGTCTGCAGGACGAGGGTGCCTCGTCCTTCGTCAAATCCTGGCATGATCTGATGGCCCGCATCGAATCCAAGCAACTTTCGATTCGCAAAGCGAGCTGATCACAGTCCCACCGTCTTAGAGGAAACAATCAATGCCCGTGCCGCCTCTGCACTCGCGCCCTGCGTGGACGCTGCTTAAGAAGCATCATCAGAAGATCAAGCGTGTTCAACTCAGGCAGCTCTTCGCCAAGGATCGCGATCGCGGTGAGCGACTGGCGGTCGAGGCCGCTGGAATATATCTCGACTACTCCAAGAACCGGATCACCGACGAAACCTTGGGCTTGCTGCTGCAGCTTGCCCAGGAATCGGGGCTGCGGGATCACATCGACGCCATGTTCCGCGGCGACAAGATCAACACCTCGGAGAAGCGCGCGGTGCTTCACGTCGCGCTCCGCGCTCCGCGCGGTGCCTCCATCATGCATGACGGCCAGAACGTGGTGCCGGAAGTCCATGCCGTTTTGGACAAGATGGCGGATTTCGCCGAACGGGTGCGCAGCGGCGCCTGGAAGGGCCATACCGGCAAGCGCATCCGCAATGTGATCAATGTCGGAATCGGCGGCTCCGATCTCGGCCCTGTGATGGCCTACGAAGCGCTCAAGCACTACAGCGAGCGCGCCATGGTTTTCCGCTTCGTCTCGAACGTCGATGGCACGGACTTCGCCGAGGCGGTGTACGACCTCGATCCCGCCGAGACGGTGTTCATCATCTCCTCCAAAACCTTCACGACCCTGGAGACCATGACCAACGCGCATACAGCGCGGGACTGGCTGCTGGCCGGAATGAAGGGCGACGCGTCGGCGACCGCCAGGCATTTCGTCGCCGTTTCCACCAATGCCAAGGAAGTGTCGAAGTTCGGCATCGATACGGCCAACATGTTCGGCTTCTGGGACTGGATCGGCGGCCGCTACTCGATGGATTCGGCCATTGGGCTGTCGACCATGCTTGCCATCGGGCCGGAAAATTTCCGCGCCATGCTGACGGGATTCCATGAAATGGACGAGCATTTCCGGACGGCGCCGTTTGAGCGCAACCTGCCGGTCCTGATGGGTTTGCTTACCGTCTGGTACAATAATTTCTTCGGAACCCAGACCGTCGCCGTGTTGCCCTATCAGCAATATCTCAAGCGGTTTCCCGCCTATCTCCAGCAGCTCACCATGGAGAGCAACGGCAAGCACGTGACCTGGGATGGCGTCGCCGTCGATTACGATACCGCGCCGATCTACTGGGGCGAACCGGGAACCAACGGCCAGCATTCATTCTATCAGATGATCCACCAGGGGACCCGGCTGATCCCTTGCGATTTCATTGCCTTCGCCCAGACGCTGAACCCGTTGGGCCGGCATCAGGACATTCTCCTCGCCAATGTCTTCGCCCAGACGGAGGCCTTGGCCTTCGGCAAGACCGCCAAGCAGGTCACGGCCGAGCACACACCCGAATGGCTCGTGCCGCATCGGCTGTTCGAGGGCAATCGTCCGTCGAACACCATCCTGCTCGACGCCCTCACGCCGGCGGCACTGGGCAAGCTGGTCGCGCTGTACGAGCACAGCGTCTTCACCCAGGGTACAATCTGGCAGATCGATTCCTTCGACCAATGGGGCGTGGAGCTGGGCAAGGCTCTTGCGCAGCAGATCGTTCCCCAGCTCGAGAGTGCCGAGGAGCCCAAGCTCGCGCACGACAGCTCGACCAACGCGCTGATCCGTCGCTATCGCAAGCTCAAAGGATCCGCCTGATGGATATCAAGCCGAGGCCGGGCCTGACGCGGCAGAAGGCGAGGCGCGAGCAGGCGGTCGCCCGGGTCGCCGCGCGCTATCGCGAATCTGTCGGTCTTTTCGATGAGCACCGCAGTCGCCCATCATCCGGGACCCCATGATCGGTCTCATCGCAGCATCGTCTAGGACGTAAGGGGTTAGCACATGCAATTGGGAATGATCGGCCTTGGCCGGATGGGAGCGAACATGGTGCACCGCCTGCTGAAAGGCGGCCATGAGTGCGTGGTGTACGACCGGTCGCCGAAGGCGGTGGCAGAGGTTGTGAAGGACAAGGCCGTCGGCACCGCGTCGCTGGCCGAGTTCGTCAAGACTCTCTCTAAACCCCGGGCCGTCTGGTTGATGGTGCCGGCCGGGGTCGTGGACCAAACCATCGCCGATCTTCTGCCCCATCTCGAAGCCGGCGACATCCTGATCGACGGCGGCAACTCCTACTACATCGACGACATTCGCCGCGCCAAGGAGCTGACGGCCAAGGGCATCCACTATGTCGATGTCGGCACCAGCGGCGGCGTCTGGGGCCTGGAGCGCGGCTATTGCATGATGATCGGCGGCGAGAATGAAGTGGTAAAGCGGCTCGATCCGATCTTCGCGACGCTGGCGCCGGGCATCGGCGACATCGCCCGCACGCCGGGGCGCGAGAAGAAGTCCGGTGGCACCTCGGAGCAGGGCTACCTGCATTGCGGCCCCAACGGCGCCGGCCATTTCACCAAGATGGTTCATAACGGCATCGAGTATGGCGTCATGGCGGCCTATGCCGAGGGCATGGCGCTGCTCAAGGCGGCCAACATCGGTAAGAAGGCCGGCGAGGTCGATGCCGAAACCACGCCCTTGCGCGACCCCGAGCATTATCAATACGACCTCAACCTGGCCGATATTTCCGAGGTCTGGCGCCGCGGCAGCGTGATCGCTTCCTGGCTGCTCGATCTCCAGGCCTCGGCCCTGATCAAGGATCCCGACCTGTCGCGATTCGAAGGCCGCGTCTCGGATTCCGGCGAAGGCCGATGGACGATCAAGGCCGCCATCGATGTCGGCGTGCCGGCCCATGTGCTGTCGTCGGCGCTGTACGAGCGCTTCAGTTCGCGGGGCGAGGCCGATTTTGCCGATAAGCTGCTCTCGGCCATGCGCTACGAGTTCGGTGGGCATATCGAGAAGCCCGCCGGCTCCTGACGATGCCCGCGCGGCGGTCGGAGGAGACATGGGCGGCCATATCCAGGCTCCTGCCTCTTTCCGCCGCGGCTTCGCGGGAGAGGAATGAATCGCAGCCGCGGATGCGCCCGTAATGGAGATGAGCAGCATGACCAACGAAGAGCTCGATCAACTCTCGATCAACACCATCCGCACACTCTCCATCGACGCCGTGCAGGCAGCGAAGTCGGGTCATCCCGGCACGCCGATGGCGCTGGCGCCGCTGGTCTATACGCTGTGGAACCGCGTCATGCGCTTCGACCCGAAGGATCCGATCTGGCCGGACCGCGACCGCTTCGTGCTGTCGAACGGTCACGCCTCGATGTTGTTGTGGTCCATCTTGCATCTCACGGGGACGCAGGCCGTGAACGCAGAGTACGAGCGCCTCGGGACGCCGTCGGTGGCGCTCGACGACATCCGTCACTTCCGCCAGCTCGGCAGCAAGGCGCCGGGCCATCCGGAATATCACTGGGTGTCCGGCGTCGAGACGACGACGGGTCCGCTGGGGCAGGGTATCGCCACCAGCGTCGGCATGGCGATGGCGCGGCAGTGGCTGGCCAGCCGCTACAACAAGCCTGGCTTCGAGCTGTTCAACTATAACATCTATGCCGTGTGCGGCGACGGCTGCCTGATGGAGGGCGTCGGCTCGGAGGCGGCTTCGCTGGCCGGGCATCTCGGCCTCGGCGACCTATGCTGGATCTACGACAACAACCACATCACCATCGAGGGCAAAACCAGCATCACCTTCACCGAGGATGTCGCGGCGCGCTTCGCTGCCTACCACTGGAACGTGCTGCATGTCGGCGACGCCAATGATCTCAAGAGCATCGAGGACGCGCTTGCGGCCTTCCGCCAGACCAAGGGCAAGCCAACGCTGATCATACTCGACAGCCACATCGGCTATGGCTCGCCACACAAGATCGACACCGCCGCGGCCCACGGCGAGCCTCTGGGCGACGACGAGGTCAAGCTCACCAAGCGTGCCTATGGCTGGCCGGAGGACGCCAGGTTCCTCGTGCCCGATGGGGTCATGAAGCATTTCGACGACGGCATCGGGGTGCGTGGCGCCGAGGCCCGCCAGCGCTGGGAGGCGCTGTTCGCCGACTACCGCAAGCAGTTTCCCGAGCTCGCCACCGAGATCGACCAGCTGCAGCGGCGCGAACTCCCCGCCGGTTGGGATCGCAACCTGCCGACCTTCAAGGCCGATGCCAAGGGCATTGCCGGTCGCGACGCTTCAGGCGAGGTGTTGAACGTGCTCGCCCAGAACATACCCTGGTTCCTGGGCGGTTCCGCCGACCTCGGGCCGTCGAACAAGACGACGCTCAAATTCGCTGGCGCCGGCGACTTCGAGCCCGGCAGCCCCGGTGGCCGCAATCTCCATTTCGGCATCCGCGAACATGCCATGGCGGCCATCGTCAATGGACTGTCGCTTTCCAAGGTTCGGGCGTTCGGGGCGACCTTCTTCATCTTCAGCGACTATGCCCGGCCGGCCATCCGGCTGTCCGCGCTGATGGAGCTTCCGACCCTTTTGATCTTCACCCATGACGCGATGGGCGACGGCGAGGACGGGCCAACCCATCAGCCGGTCGAGCAACTCCTGTCGCTGCGCGCCATTCCCGGCCTGGTCGTGCTGCGGCCCGGAGATGCCAACGAAGTAGTCGAGGCCTATCGCTGCATTCTACAGCTGCGCCATCAGCCGGCGGTGATCGCGCTGTCGCGCCAGCCCCTGCCGACCTTCGATCGCGGCAAGTACGCATCGGCCGCTGGTGTCGCCCGTGGTGCCTATGTCATGGCCGACGCTCCGGGCGGTCCGCCCGAGATCATCCTCATCGCGACCGGCAGCGAGGTCGCACTGGTCGTCGAGGCCCATGAAGCGCTGACGGCCCGCGGGATTCGCTCCCGCGTCGTCTCCATGCCCTCGTGGGACCTCTTCGAGCACCAGCCGAAAGCCTATCGCGACGAGGTCTTGCTGCCCGGCGTCAAGGCGCGCATCGCGGTCGAGCAAGGGTCGGAATTGGGATGGGACCGCTACGTCGGGTCTGAGGGGCGCGTCATCGGCATGAAGACCTTTGGTGCATCGGCGCCGCTCAAGGAACTACAGCACAAGTTCGGCTTCGAGCCCGACAAGGTCGTCTCGATGGCGATCGAAATGCTCGGGCGAGAATAACGAAAGGCAGACGATCATGACGGGCAAACAGGATCGCGCACCCCAGGCCGAAGCGGTGGCGAAGGCCGAGCCGGCGCCTCCTTGCGCCATGGTGATCTTCGGCGCGGCCGGCGATCTCACGAAGCGTCTCATCATGCCGGCGCTTTACAACCTGGTGAATGCCAAGCGACTGCCCGAGGGCTTCCGGATCGTCGGGGTCGATCGCGCGGCTAACACGTCCGAGAGTTGGGCCAAGGGACTGACCGACACGATGCACGAGCTCATCAGGGGCGACGGCGAGTTCCAGGCCGACCATATCGACGATGCGTCCTGGCGCTGGCTGACCGACCGCATGACATACCTGCAGGGCGACCTCACGGATGCGGCAGCCTACAGCCGGATCAGCGAACATCTGGCCGGCCTGGAGAAGACGGCCGGCACGCAGGGAAACGCGCTGTTCTATCTGGCCGTCGCCGATCGCTTCTTCAGCGTGGTGGTCGCGGGACTGGGAGCGGCCAACCTGGTCGAGGAAGAAGATGGGAAGTGGCGACGGGTCGTGATCGAGAAGCCGTTTGGCCATGATCTGCCCTCGGCCAAGGCGCTTAATGCAGAGATCCTGAAGACGCTCCAGGAGCATCAGATCTACCGGATGGACCATTTCCTGGGCAAGGAAACGGTACAGAACATCATGGCGCTGCGCTTCGCCAACGGCCTGTTCGAACCGCTGTGGAACCGCGAGCATATCGATCACGTCCAGATCACCGCCTCGGAAACCGTCGGCGTCGAGCGTCGCGGCAAGTTCTACGAGACGACCGGCGCCTTGCGCGACATGGTGCCCAACCATGTCTTCCAGCTCCTGTCGCTGACCGCGATGGAGCCGCCGATCTCCTTCGAAGCCGATGCAGTCCGCGCCAAGAAGGCCGAGGTCATCGAAGCGATCCGCCCGATGACGCCGGAAAACGCCCTGACGGACGCGGTGCGCGGCCAGTATGCCGCCGGCACGGTCTCGGGCAAGGCCGTCCGCGCCTATCGTCATGAGCCCGACGTCGCGCCGGATTCGGCGACCGAGACCTACATCGCGTGCAAACTGCAGATCGACAACTGGCGCTGGGCCGGCGTGCCGTTCTACCTGCGCACCGGCAAGTTCATGAATCGGCGTTGGACCGAGATCGCCATCCGGTTCCACCAGGCACCCTTCACCCTGTTCCGCGACACCGACGTCAAGCGCATGAACCCCAACTGGTTGATCCTGCGCATCCAGCCCGACGAGGGAATCGCCCTGGAGTTCGCGGCCAAGCGTCCCGGCCCGACCGTGACCCTGGGCAACGTCAGCATGGACTTCGCCTACAAGGCCTATTTCGACATGGCACCCAGCACCGGCTACGAGACGCTGATCTATGACTGCATGATCGGCGACGCGACGCTGTTTCAGCGCGCCGACAATATCGAGGCCGGTTGGCAGGCCGTGCAGCCGATCCTCGACGCCTGGGCAAGCAATCCGGTCAAGGACATTCCCACCTACGTCGCGGGCAGCAACGGCCCCGACGCGGCGGACGAATTGCTGGCGCGCGACGGGCGCACCTGGCGGCCGCTCCAATGAAACGACAGCCCTGAGGTCACGATGGCAGAGAAGCGCAAAATATCCCTGGTGCTGGCCGACGTCGATGGCACGCTCGTGACCGAGCAGAAAGTGCTGACCCCGCGCGCCCAGGCGGCCGTGTTGCAGCTACGCAAGGCCGGAGTCCGGTTCGCCATCACCAGTGGGCGGCCACCGGCAGGCATGTCCATGCTTTTCGACCCCCTCGACCTCGATACCCCGATTGCTGGCTTCAATGGTGGCCTGGTCATCAAGCGCGATCTTACGATCATCGAGCAGAAGACCGTGCCGGCCGATGTCGCCGCCGAGGCGATCAAGCTGATCCAGGCTCACGGGCTCGATGCCTGGGTCTATCGCGGCAACGACTGGCTGGTCGCCAAGGCCGATGCGCCGCATGTCGTCCACGAAGCCTGGACCGTCAAGTTCGACCCGAAAATCGCGAAGGACGTCGCGGCACAGTTGGACCAGGTCTCCAAGGTGGTCGGTGTCGGCGACGATCTCGACGTGGTGGAACGCTGCGAGGCCGAGGCCCGGACGGTGTTGGGGCATCTCGCGACGGCAAACCGGTCGCAGCCCTATTATCTCGATGTGACGAACAAGGATGCAAACAAGGGCGCGGTGGTGGACTTCCTGGCGCGGCACCTCGGCGTGCCGGTCGAAGAGATCGCCACCATCGGCGACCAGCCGACCGACGTGCCTATGTTCAAACGCGCCGGCTTCAGCATCGCGATGGGCAATGCTTCCGACCAGGTCAAGGCGCAGGCCAGCGTTGCCACCGATTCATATAACGACGAGGGCTTCGCCAAGGCGATGGAACGCTTTGTTCTGGGGCAGTCGACATGAAGGGACGGATCGAAACGCTCGCCGATCCGGCAGCGCTCGCATACCACGTGGCAGAGTGGCTGACGTCGGCGGCGCTCGCGACGACGGGCGATTTCCGAGTGTCTCTTTCGGGCGGTTCGACGCCAAAGGCTCTCTTCGCCCTGTTGGCCTCGGATCCCTTCGTCGGGCGCATCCCGTGGGCCCGGGTTTCGTGGTTCTGGGGCGACGAGCGGTTCGTTCCCCATGATCATCCGGAGAGCAATTACCGGATGACCCGCGAGGCGATGCTGGCCAAGGCGCCGGTGCCGCCAGCGAATGTCCATCCTGTTCCGGTCGACGGCGCTCCCGAAGAGGCCGCCGCGCGCTATGAACGGATACTGCAAGCGGCCTATGGCGCCCCGGTGCTGGATCCGGCGCGGCCCATGTTCGACGTCACCCTTCTGGGCCTCGGCCCCGATGGGCATACCGCCTCGCTGCTGCCAGGCGAAGCTGTGCTGGATGAGCGGACGCGCTGGGTGGCCGCAGTGTCGCACGGCCGGCCCGAGATCCGCATCACCACGACCTATCCGATGATCGAGAGCAGCCACCGGGTCGCATTCCTGGTGTCGGGCCGGGCGAAGGCGGAGATCTTCAAGGCAATTCGCGCGGGGGGCAGCGACGCTCCGGCGGCGCGCGTGAAGCCTGTGGGCGAGCTCATCTGGTTCGTCGATCGTGCGGCTGCCGGCGAGGGGTAGAATGGCTTCCTCGATCCTCATCGCACCCTCGGTCCTGTCGGCCGATTTTGCACGACTGGGCGATGAGGTGCGCGCCGTCGACGCCGCCGGCGCCGACTGGATCCATGTCGACGTGATGGACGGCCGTTTCGTGCCGAACATCACCATCGGGCCGGTCGTTCTGCAGGCCATCCGCCGCGTGACGGCAAAGCCACTCAATGTTCATCTGATGATCGTCGAGCCGGAGCGTTATCTCGAAACTTTCGCCCAGGCGGGCGCCGATCACCTGCTGGTGCAAGCCGAGCCTGGTTCGACAGTCCACCTGCATCGCACGCTCAGCCACATCCGCGCGCTCGGCAAGAAGGCCGGAGTGGTGATCGACCCGGCGAGCCCGCCCGAGCTGATCGAATACGTCCTGCACCTCTGCGACATCATTCTGGTGATGACGGTCAATCCGGGCTTCGGCGGCCAGTCCTTTCTTCCCGAGATGTTGCCCAAGATCCGGCGCATCCGGGCGATGTGCGCCGAACGTGGCCTCGATCCGGTGATCGAGGTCGATGGCGGCGAGAACGAAAGGACGGCCGGACTGGCGGCTGCCGCGGGCGCCATGGCGATCGTGGCAGGCTCGGCGATTTTCGATCAGAAGGATTACAAGGCAGCCATTGCGGCGATCCGGGCCAGCGCGACAGCCGGTGCCGCCAAGCCATGAGCGCTGGCGCACCTCCTGCCGATGCCGGTCGCGATGCGCTGAAGCGCGCCGCGGCGGAAGCGGCGGTCGGGCTGGTCGAAGACGGCATGGTGGTCGGGCTGGGCACAGGTTCGACGGCGTTTTTTGCCGTCGAGGCGCTGGCGCGTCGTCATGCGCAGGGATTGCGTTTCGTCGGCATTCCCACGTCGCAGCGGACGGCAGCGCAGGCAAGTGCTGCGGGCATTCCGCTCACCTCGTTCGCCGAGCATCGCCAGATCGATATCACCATCGACGGCGCCGACGAAGTGGAGCGCGGCACGCTCAACCTGATCAAGGGGCTGGGCGGAGCCTTGTTGCGCGAGAAGATCGTCGCCAACGCCAGCCGGCGGCTGGCCATCGTCGTCGACGGGACGAAGCTGGTGGACCGGTTGGGTGGGCGCACACCGGTTCCGGTCGAGGTCGTCTCCTTCGGCCTCGAAGCAACCCAGGCCTCGCTCGAGGCGCTTGGCGCCAGCGCCCAACCCCGGCAGTCGCCGGCAGGGCGCGCGTTCGTCACCGACAGCGGCAACGCGATCCTCGATTGCAGCTTTGGCGCGATCGCAGATCCGGCGAGGCTGGAGCAGCGCATCGAGCGCATCGTCGGCGTGGTCGAAAGTGGCCTGTTCGTCGGCCGTGCCGCGACGGTCTTCGTCGCCGATGGATCGGGTGTCCGTCGCCTCGATAGCCCGCACATCCATCGCGGCAGGCCGCCGATCCTCGTGATCATGGGCGTGTCGGGAGTCGGCAAGTCGACGATCGCACAGGAACTGGCGGGCCGGCTGGGCTGGCCTTTCGAGGAAGGGGACACGCTGCACCCTGAGGCGAACGTCGCCAAGATGCACGCTGGGCTCCCGCTGACCGACGCCGACCGCCAGCCTTGGCTCGAGCGCGTGGCCGCCTGGATCGACGGACGGCG
The DNA here is from genome assembly GCF_052439685.1 of Reyranella sp. GTDB lineage: Bacteria > Pseudomonadota > Alphaproteobacteria > Reyranellales > Reyranellaceae > Reyranella. The sequence continues at coordinate 109,578 of NZ_JBQVQG010000006.1, read as the reverse complement.
CGCCAAGAAGCAGGCAGGCATCATCACGTGCTCCGCGCTCAAGCGCTCCTATCGCCGGATCATCGTCGGCGACCGGCCGGAAGTGCGACTGGTCTACCTGCGCGGCGGACGCGACCTCATCGCCCGGCGCCTGGCAGGGCGCACGGGCCATTTCATGCCTGTGGGCCTGCTGCAAAGCCAGATCGATACGCTCGAGGAGCCGCTTCCGGAGGAGGACGCCCTGGTGATCGACGTGGGAACCCCCGCCGCAGACGTGGCTCAGAAGATCATCCGGCTGCTCGGCGCTTCCGCAGCGACCGGTTCAGGCGCAATGCGAGCGTAGGCAGAAGAAGGGATCGGCGCATGCCGGCTACGACCAACGCCAAAGAGATTGCCCCCGAAGAGGAGCGGCTGAGAGAAGCGAACGAACGCCGGCAACCGTGGCGTAAGTGGGGACCCTATGTGAGCGAGCGTCAGTGGGGGACGGTGCGTGAGGACTACAGTGCCGAGGGTCACGCCTGGAGATATTTCCCTCATGATCACGCGCGCAGTCGTGCCTATCGCTGGGGCGAGGACGGGATTGGCGGCTTCTGCGACGCCAAGCAGCAGCTCTGCATGGCCGTCGCCCTGTGGAACGGCAAGGATCCGATCCTGAAGGAGCGCATGTTCGGCCTCAGCAACCGTGAGGGCAATCACGGCGAGGACGTCAAGGAGATCTATTACTATCTCGATGCGGTGCCGACCTACAGCTACGCGCGGATGCTCTACAAGTATCCGCAGGCCGCCTTTCCCTACGATCTTCTGCTGCAGGAGAACGCGCGACGGAACAGGCAGCAGCCTGAATTCGAGATCATCGAAACTGGCATCTTCGACGAGGACCGCTATTTCGATGTGGATATCGAATATGCGAAGGCGGGCGCTGAAGACATCCTGCTGCGATTGACCATCACCAATCGCGGACCCGACGCGGCGCCGATTCACGTGCTGCCCCAGGTCTGGTTCCGCAACAGCTGGAGCTGGTTCACCGATCGGCCCAAACCCGCTCTCGAGCGCGTCGACAACGACGTCGTGGTCAGACACGAGACGCTCGGCGCCTATGCGATCCACTTCGAGGGCGCGGACGAAATCAAGTTTTGCGATAACGAGAGCAATGACCCGAAGCTATTCGGGAGCGGCGAGACAGGACGATTATACAAGGACGGGTTTCACGAATATCTGGTAGGAGGCCGCAAGGACGCGGTCGGCTCGGATCGCGGCACCAAGGCGGCTGGCATCTACCGACGCACCGTGCCAGGCGGCGCCAATGTCACCATCCAGGTCAGGCTGAGCCTGGGTCCGCCCAAGCCCGCACCTTTCGCCCATTTCGACCGCATCTTCCGCCTGCGCAAGGCCGAGGCGGATGCCTATTACGCCGAACTGCAGAGAAAGGTGGTGGACGAAGACCTTCGTCGGATCCAACGCCAGGCTTTCGCGGGCGTGCTGTGGTCGAAACAGTTTTTCTACTACGATGTCACCGAGTGGCTGGATGGTGATCCGGCAGAGCCCAAACCTCCCGGGAGCCGGCACGAGGGACGCAACAGCGAGTGGGTCCATGCGACGATGCAGGACATCGTCTCGATGCCGGACAAATGGGAGTTCCCCTGGTTCGCGGCGTGGGATTGGGCTTTCCATCTGGTTACGCTCGCCTGTCTCGATCTGGAGGACGCCAAGCATCAGCTGATCCTGCTCGGCCAATCCTGGTACATGCATCCCAACGGCCAGTTGCCGGCGTACGAATGGAACTTCAGCGACGTCAATCCGCCGGTACAGGCTTGGGCGGCGCTGCGTCTCTACGAGATGGAGGAGAAGCGCACCGGCAAAGGTGACCGGCAATTCCTCAAGCGAGTCTTCACCAAACTACTGCTCAATTTCACCTGGTGGGTGAACCGCAAGGACCCGCGCGGCCTGAACGTTTTCGAAGGCGGCTTCCTCGGCATGGACAATATCGGCGTCTTCGACCGGTCGGCGGCGCTGCCGGTGGACGGCATGCAGGTGCAGTCGGACGGAACGTCGTGGATGGCGATGTACAGCCTCAACATGCTGCGCATCGCGATCGAGTTGGCGCAGGACGACGAGGCCTATCAGGACATCGCGACCAAGTTCTTCGAGCATTTCCTCATGATCGGCGGCGCGATGACCAATCTCGGCGGCAAGGGGTTGAGTCTATGGGACGACACCGACGGCTTTTTCTACGACTGGCTCGTCATGAGAAACGGGGAGGCCACGCCGCTGCGCGTTCGCTCATTGGTCGGCCTGATTCCCGGGTTTGCCGTCGAAACCATCGAGGCGCACCTGCTCCGGAACCTGCCGTCCTTTACGCGGCAGCGCGACTGGTATCTGCGCTACCGCCCAAAGCTCGCGGTCCTCGTGTCGCGCTGGAATGCGCCGGGCGCCGACGATACGCGCCTGCTCGCCATCGTCCGTGCGTTCCGCTCAAGCAAGGTTCTGGCACGCGTTCTCGACCCGAACGAATTCCTGTCGGATTACGGCATACGCTCCCTGTCGCGTTACCATCTCGATCATCCCTACGTCTTCGAGTCCGGCAACTACCGCTCCGAGGTGAAGTATGTCCCGGCCGAATCGGACAGTGATCTGTTCGGCGGAAACTCCAATTGGCGCGGGCCGATCTGGATGCCGATCAACTATCTGCTCATCGAAAGCATCAACAAGTTCGCCAAGTTCTACGGCGATGATTTCAAGGTGGAATGCCCGGTTGGCTCCGGCCAGCAGCTATCGTTGAAGGAGATCTCCGCCGAGCTGCGCAATCGCCTGATCGATATCTTCCGGCGCGACAAGAACGGACGGCGTCCGGTTTTCGGCGGCTACGAGAAGATGCAGACCGATCCGCATTTCAGGGACTACCTGCTGTTCCACGAATATTACGACGGCGACACCGGCCGCGGCCTGGGCGCCTCGCACCAGACCGGATGGAGCGCCTTGGTCGCCAACATCATCGCGGAACTGCATGAATAGGTCGAGCGAAGCGAGGAGCCCGTGAACTCCGCGCGCCATCCTTCGCTGTACGAGATCAACACCCGGGTCTGGCTTCGCCGCCTGTCGGAAGAAGCCGGCAAGCCGGTCACGCTCGTGGAGGTCGATGACGACGTCCTGGATGACCTTGCGCGCCGCGGCTTCGACTGGATCTGGCTGCTGAGCGTTTGGCAGACGGGCGCGGCGAGCCGGGCCGTGTCACGCGGCAACCCTCTATGGCAGGCCGAATTCCGGGCCGCGCTGCCCGATTTGACGGCGCAGGACATCTGCGGCTCGGGCTTCGCCATCAGCGCCTATGAGGTCGATGAGGCGGTGGGCGGGAAGGCAGCGCTCGCCACGTTCCGCGCCCGACTGGCGGCGCGCGGCTTGCGGCTCATGCTCGATTTTGTGCCCAACCACACGGCGCTCGATCATGCCTGGGTGAAGGCGTATCCCGATTTCTACGTCCAGGGCAACGAGCAGGCCCTGGCCGCGGCGCCGGAAAATTACTGCCGGGTCGAGACCGACCAGGGTCCGCGTATTCTGGCCTATGGGCGCGATCCGAATTTCGCCGGCTGGCCTGATACCTTACAGCTCGATTATGCAAATCCGGTGCTGCAGTCGGCACGGATGACGGAGCTGGCGGCGATTGCCGACCAATGCGACGGCCTGCGCTGCGACATGGCCATGCTCCTGCTGCCGGAAGTCTTCCATCGCACGTGGGACTCGACGCCGCCGCCGTTCTGGCCGAAGGCGATCGCGGCCGTGCGCGGCGACCATCACGGCTTCACCTTTCTAGCCGAGGCGTATTGGGACCTCGAATGGGATTTGCAGCAGCAGGGCTTCGACTATTGCTATGACAAGCGCCTGTACGATCGGCTTCGCCATGGCGATGCCGCCGCCATTCGCGCCCATCTGGGTGCCGGGCTCGACTATCAGAGTCGGCTGGCACGCTTTCTCGAGAATCACGACGAGCCGCGGGCGGCGTCGGTGTTTCCCTGGCCGCGCCATCAGGCGGCCGCCGTCGTCACAGCGCTCGCGCCCGGCCTGCGCTTCTTCCACCAGGGCCAGTTCGATGGCGCGCGCATGCGCGTGCCTGCCCATTTGTGCCGCGGTCCGGTCGAGGGGCGGGACGCCGGCATCGTCGCCTTCTACGAGAGGCTGCTGGCTGTGCTGAAGGGCGAAGGGTTTCGCGAAGGCGCCTGGTCATTGATCCCGCCGGATCCGGCATGGGACGGCAATCCAACGGGCGAGGACTTCGTTTCCTTTGCCTGGGACCACGGCGAGGGCGAGCGCCACATCGTCGTCGTCAACTACTCGGATCATCAGGCGCAATGCCGTCTCCGACTACCCTTCGACGGACTGGCCGGCCGAAACGTCCGGCTCGTCGACAGGATGGGAAGCGAGTCTTACGACCGGGATGGCACCGGCTTGGTCGAGCCAGGCCTCTTCATCGATTTGGGCGCGTGGCGCTACAACGTCTTCAGGGTGGAATTCGTGGAGCAGAGCAAATGAACGATCCCGCAAGTCACGCGGCGCACCCGCCGCAGACCCTGGCGATCGATATCGGCGGCACCGGGCTGAAGGCCTCAGTCCTCGATGACGTGGGAAAGATGGTGGAAAAGCACGTCCGGGTGCCGACTCCCTATCCTTGTACGCCGGACATCCTGGTGAAGGCGCTCGTCGCTTTGACGGCGCCTCTCACGTCCTATGACCGTATTTCCATCGGCTTTCCCGGTGTCGTGCGTGACGGTCGAATCATCACGGCGCCCCATTTCAAGGGAAAGGTGTGGCGCGACTTTCCGCTGGCGGAAGCGCTCGCGCACCGATTGGGCAAACCGGCCCGCCTGCTCAACGACGCCGAGGTCCAGGGCCTGGGGATCATCAAGGGACAGGGTCTCGAAGTCGTGCTGACCCTCGGGACCGGTCTCGGCAGTGCGATCTTCAGCAATGGAGCACTGACGCCTCACCTCGAACTCGCGCACCACCCGATCTCCAAGGCCGAGACCTACAACGAGTATGTCGGCAATGCCGCGCGTCAGGCATTGAGCAGCAGGAAGTGGAACAAGCGCGTGCTCAAGGTCATCGAGCAGGTCTACTCGCTCCTGCATTACGACAATCTGTACTTGGGGGGAGGAAACGCCGCTCGCGTCAGCATTCCCTTGGCGGACAACATTCACATCGCTTCTAACGATGCCGGCATCACCGGCGGTGTCCGTTTGTGGGACGAAGCCGTCTGGAGCGGCGTGCTTGGCCGTCGTGCACCGAGCCGAGGGCGCCAAGCTATTTATTTCACCACCTAACACCGTTCGCGGACTCAGCCTGCTCGCGTAACAGAGGTTCTGGAAAAGCGACCGGAGCCGACGACTAGACTAGGCGGAGAACTGGTCCGTAGAGCGAACCATCCGCAGGTCCTCGCGCAAACTCCGCAGTTGCCGGCGCTTGAAATGCATGTGGACGCATGGCTTCGCTAAAGGGGACGAGGCTTGAAACTACCATAGTGCCCCCGCTGCTGCTCGCTAAACCGGCCCGGCGAACTCCCGAGGGAGAAGGGTGCCCGCCGAGTCCTTCGAGAGCCGAAATTCTCGCTGGTCAGAGATATGCGTCTGGCCCAAACATGACACAAGTACTTGTCGAGGCGGATGAGTCCTACGCCAATTCTCGGCCATTTGTACCAAGTTCAGAAGATTTCGAACGGCGCGCTCATCGCCTTTAGCTAGCAATGACCGCATCGAGATCATCGCCACAAGTGACACTCTCGTGAACGCTGATGAGGCGCCAGAGCGCCGGACCATCGTGTTGCAAGCAAAGCTGGGTCATCGAAACCGGGCCCGGGTTCTCGACGACGGTTCAGGTGGGCCCAATCCGATGCTGATCAAGGCGCTCGGGCGGGCACACGAATGGCGGGGCCGGATGGAGCGCGGCGAGGCGATGTCGTATCGAGCCATCGCGAAAAAGGCCGGAGTTAATCCCAGCTACGTCCAGACGATCCTCCCTCTCGCTGTCCTTGCGCCAACCGTGACGCGCGAATTGTTAGATGGTCGCCGCAAGCTGCAGGGGCGGCTTATGGTCCGTATGCGCGAGGGTGTACCTGCCTCCTGGTCCCTGCAGGCCGATCGATTCTAAGCCGATCACCAAGCGGACACTTACCTAAAGTGACTGAGGGGCGAGATGTCAACACCTTGCGGCGCCCGATCGGCCACTGCGTCCGACGTTCATCATCGAATAGCGGTGACAGGCGAAAAGCACCTTGGAGACTTTATAGTCCGAATCGGCCTTCTCGCTTGAAACACTGCTCATAGAGACAGTCTCTGATGTTACTCTACGCCGAAGAAAGCCGTTAAATGGGGCGTTCTGAACTAACAGCCTGCCGCCGGTGTGAGTGCCAGCGAGCGGTTGGTAGGCCCGGCAGGATTCGAACCTGCGACATAACCGTTATGAGCGGCTCGTTCTAACCGCTGAACTACGGGCCCCCGCAACCGACGGGCTGCGCCCCGGCCGCGCCGGGGCCGGTTCTTATAGCCCGGCTATTCGGTGGGCGGCACGAACATATAGCCGACACCGCGTACGGTGCGGATCACCGTCGGCTTGTCCGCCGCCGGCTCGATTTTGCGCCGGATCCGCGTGATCCGGAGGTCGATCGACCGGTCGAACGGGTCGCGGGCGCGGTGGCTGGTCGTCTCCAGCAGCCAGTCGCGCGACAGCGGACGATTGGGATTCTCCGCGAAGACCTTCAGGACGTCGAACTCGCCCGACGTCAGCGGAACATCGATATTGTCGGCGTCAAGAAGCTGGCGGTTGGTCAGATCGAGCACGTGGCCGCCCATCCGCACACGCTCCAACCGCGGGGGTGTCGCCTTGGCGACCGACCGGCGCAGGACGCTCTTGCAGCGGGCCAGCAGCTCGCGGGGTTCATAGGGCTTGGCCACATAGTCATCGGCCCCGCTTTCGAGGCCCAGCACCTTGTCGACCGGATCGTTCGCCGCGGTCAGCATGATGATCCCGATGCGGGTGTTGCTCTCGCGCAGCCAGCGGGCCAGCGCGAAGCCGTCGTCAGGACCCGGGAGCTGGACGTCGAGCAGGACGAGATCCGGCATCGACCGGGATAGCTGGCGGCGCATCTGGGCGCCATTCTCTACGGCGGTGACCTTGAGCTCGTGATTGGACAGGTAGGCCTCGGCGGCCTTGCGCTGAAATGCGTCGTCCTCGACCAACAATACGGACGGAAGCTGCATGACCTTAACCTAATAAATGACGTTGAATGCCTTCAAATTAACACTATTTCTCAATGAATTATATCGTTTTCTTGATATTTTTGATACGATTGGCGATGCGGAAAATCCGCAAGCTGTAGCTGCCCGATGGAGCGGCGGCTCAAACCCTAGTTTCGGGATGGTTGATGTCGCTCGCCGCCGCTGACCCGGCTGCCCCTCAGGTCGACGAGACGGAGGCGGCGGTCAGACAGGACCGGTTCGTCAGGGCCGAACTCGTGCGGCGCCTGTTCCAAGGATCGGCCCCGTCCCGTTACTTTTCCTTCGTCCTGTGGCCGGTGATCGCCGCCATTTACTGGCGGCAGCTCGACCTGATCGAGCTGGCTGGACCGTTTGCGGCCTATCTCGTCGTCACGTTGGGGTTCGACCTGCTGCGGCACAGGTTCGCGCAGGCTCGTTCCGACGACGAGCAGACCCTGCGCTGGGGCTGGTGGTTTGCCGGCTTCACCTTCCTCGGCGGCGCGTGCTGGGGCTGGGCGGGGTATCTGCTGGCCTCTCGGGATTTCGAACTGCAGCGCATGCTGCTAGGGCTCGTGCTCCTGGCCACGGTCACGACGGCGGTCCCGATCCGCTCGGCCCATCCCCCGACTTTCTACGCCTTCGCCGTCGCCACGGCGGCGCCGCTCCTGCTGGTACTCGTCGCCTCGGGCAGTCCATTCTACCAGCTCGTGGGCATCGCAGGCGCCGCCTATGTCGGGCACCTCATGGCCTATGTGCGCGACGTGCACCGCTGGCAGTACGACAATATCGCCCTGGCCTACGAGAAGGAGGATTTGGCGCGCCGGCTGCAGGTTGCCTATGACGAGGCCCGGCTGGCGCGGGACGCCGCCCTGGCGGCCCAGCGCGACGCCGAGAAGGCCAACCAGGCCAAGTCGACCTTCCTCGCCACCATGAGCCACGAAATCCGCACGCCGATGAACGGCGTGTTGGGCATGATCGACGTCCTGGAGCGCACCGAACTCTCTGCCGACCAGCGCGACCAGCTGGGAACGGTGCGCTATTCGGCGGCGTCGCTGCTGAGGATCATCGACGACATCCTGGATTTCTCCAAGATCGAGGCCGGGCGTCTCGATCTCGAACGGGTCGAGCTCTCCACCGTCGAACTGATCGAAGGCGCGGCCGAGGCGCTGGCCGCCCGGGCTGCCGAGAAGGGGCTGATCCTGTCGGCTTATGTGGCGTCCGACGTGCCCGCTCGTGCCATCGGCGATCCGCTGCGTCTGCAGCAGATCCTGTTCAACCTGCTGGGCAACGCCATCAAGTTCACGGAGAAGGGCAGCGTCCGTCTTTTCCTCGAGGGAGAGGGCGGGGAGCGGCACGGCTCCCTCGTGCTCCGCATCAGGGTTGTCGACACGGGGATCGGTCTCACGGCCGCCCAGCGCGATCGCCTGTTCAACCCGTTCGTACAGGCCGACAGTTCGACGACCCGCCGCTTCGGCGGCACCGGGCTCGGCCTGTCCATCGTGCGGCGACTCGCGGAGGCGATGGACGGCCGCGTCGAGGTGCACAGCGCGCCCGGGGTCGGATCGACCTTCATCGTCACGGTGACGCTCCAGGCGGCGCCGCCGGCACAGGCCGCCGCCGGGCTTCCCCTCCAGGATCTTTCCCTGGTCCTCTCCCTGCCGGACCCTCAGGAGAGCGCCGCCATCGCGCGATATCTGCGCGACGCGGGCGCCGAGGTCGACGTCGTGGTTTCGTCCCAGACGGCAGTGACCATCGAAGGCTCGAACGACCAACTGTGCCTCACCGACTTGAAGCGCCCGTGGCGGCGCGACGTGCTGGTCAGGGCGATCGCGCAGGCTGCCGGGCGGACAGGCTATGTCGCTCCGGCAGCGGCCGCACCGGCAGCGGCCGTACGGCTGGGCGGCCGCGTCCTGGTGGTCGATGACAATTCGGTCAACCGCAAGATACTGGCCCGGCAGCTCGAACTGGCCGGGACATCGGCCGACATGGCGGCCGGCGGGGAGGAGGCGCTCGCGATGTGGCGCTCCCGTTCCTACGACCTGATGCTCGCCGACCTGCAGATGCCCGACATGGACGGCTTCGAACTGGCGCGGCGCATCCGCCAGGGCGAAGCGTCGACCGGGAGCGCACGCCTTCCGATCCTCGCTGTCACCGCCAGCACGCTGGAGTCGGAGGAAGAGCGCAGCCGGGCCGCCGGGATGGACGGTTTCATCACCAAGCCGATCGGCATCGAGCAGTTGAAGGCGACCCTCGAAGTCTGGCTGACGGATGCATGTCGGCAGAGCGCGTCATGAGCCCGGCCTATGATCGCGACCGGCTCATCGAGCTGTTCGGTGGCGATGCGGCCACGCTCGCGGAGATCGAGCACGAATTCCTCGACACGGCACGGAGTGCCCATCGGGAGATTCGCGAGACTGACGATCTGGAGACGATCGCACGGGCAGCGCATCGGGTGAAGGGCGCTTCGGGCATGATCGGTGCAGTGGCGCTCGGCGGCATCGCCGACGCCGTGGAGCGCGTGGCCCGGGCGCGGGACCTGCCGGGCGTGCGTCGCCTTGACGAAGCCTTCGAGCGGGAAGTGACGCGGGTCGCTGTTCAGGCCGGTGCCGATCAGGCGCGCGGCCGGAGCATTACCGTCGCGGAGTAGGAGAGCAGGGCCTTGCCGTTCTGTTCCAGCAGGCCGCGCAGGAAGGCGATCGACCGGCCGCGCTTGGGCACTTCCACCCGCGTGAACAGCGGCGCGGAGATGTCGCCCGCGGCCAGGAACTCGGCGGCGAAGGAGACGGTGGCCGGCGCGAGATCGGTCGTCATTGCCGCGGCGCGCGTGATGGCGGTGTCGGCGAAGCTCATCATGTAACCGCCGTGGAGCGCGCCGCCGGAGTTGCACATGCGCGCGAGCGTCGGCTGCACCAGCGAGGCGCCATCGGCTTCCTTGCGCACGAAGGCCGGGCCGATATGGGTGGAATAGGCGCTGGCCTTGAACGGCTCGAATCCCTCGGGAACGACCTGCGGCGGCAGGGCGATCCTCGACGGTGCCTGCTCGTCCTTACGCGCCATCGCCTTGGCGCGTGCGACGTGGCGGCACACGCCCGACCACAGGGCGATCGTGCGGCCTTCCTGGGTGATCGAGCCGCGCGCGAAGGCGAGGCGGCCCGTGACCTGCAGTGGCTCGCCGCGTGCTTCCAGCGGCGGCCCTATGACCGCGCCGTTCAGGAACTCGACGGCGATGCTCACCGTCATGGCGAAGGAGCCGTTGGTGCCGCCGTCGGCGGCGCGGCCGGCCACCAGGCAGAGCGCATAGTCGGCGAAGGTCAGGATGCCGCCGCCATGCACGCCGCCCCTGTAGTTGCCGTGGCGCGCGAGCGTCGGCAGCACGCAATGTACCGTGTTGGCCTGACGCGCATCGCCCTGGAGGTCGAAATAGAACGGCCCAACATGGTCCTCGAACGGATCCGGCGGCACGAACACCGTGTAGCGGGAGAGGTCGATGCCCCAGGAGGCGAGGTCGGGATGGGTGTCGGGCATTGGCTCTTGTGAAGCTGCGTTGGCGGGTTCTAATAGGGGAGAATCAGCCAATCACAAAGAGCCACGGAGCGAAACGTCATGGCGGAAGCCGCGCACAAGATCGAGGTCCGGCGCGACAAGCGCGATGCCGGCACGGTGGCCCATCTCGTGTTCGACAATGCGCGGCGTCTCAACGTCCTGAATCCGGCGGCCTTGCACGATCTCACCGCAACCTTCCACGCGCTCTCGGCGGAAGAGGATCTGCGCGTCGTTGTCTTCTCGGGCGCGGGAGGCCGGGCGTTCATCGGCGGTGCTGACATCAACCACATGGCCGGGATGCGCACCTCCGAGGACGGTCGCGCCTTCATCACCATGGTCCACAAGCTCTGCCTGTCGATCCGCGACTGTCCGGTCCCGGTGATCTGCCGCCTGGAGGGCTACACGCTGGGTGCCGGGCTCGAAGTGGCTGCGGCCTGCGACCTGCGCATCGCCACGGACAGCGCGCATTTCGGCATGCCCGAGGTGAAGGTCGGCATCCCCTCTGTTGTCGAGGCAGCGTTGCTGCCCCGTCTGATCGGCTGGGGCCGTACCTCGTGGATGCTGCTGACCGGCGAGAACATCGGTTCGGCCAAGGCCGAGGCCTGGGGCATGGTCGAAGAGGTCGTGGAGGCGGCGAAGATCGACGCGGCCATCGAGCGCTGCGTGCATTCGATCGTCGATGCCACGCCGCTCGCCGTGCGCGCGCAGAAGCGCCTGATGCGTCGCTGGGAGCGGTTGCCGCTCGACGAGGCCGTACAGGCCGGCATCGATTCCTTCGCGCAGTCGGTCGCGGAGGGCGAGCACATCGAGCGCATGGGTGCGTTCGTCAATCGCAAGAAGAAGTAAAGGCGCCAATGATCGACCGCCGTCAGTTCCTCGTGTCGTCCGCGGCCGTGGCCGCGTTGGGACAGACCGTGTCGACCGCCGCGCTGGCGCAGGCCGCGTGGCCGACCAGGCCGATCAGTATCGTGATCCTGTTCGCCGCCGGCAGCGGCACCGACACGATGGCGCGCATCTTCGCCGAGAAGCTTTCCGCGAAGGTCGGCCAGCCGGTGACGATCGATAACAAGCCGGGCGCCAACGGCACGATCGCCGGCGCCGCCGTGGCGCGTGCCGCGCCCGACGGGCACACGCTGATGTTCACCTCGAACACTTCCCACGCGGCGGCCGCGGCGCTGGTGAAGAACATGCCTTACGACCAGGTGAGGGATTTCGAGGCGATCGGGCTCGTCGGCCTGGTGCCATTCTGTGTCGTCGCCCATCCGGGCGCGCCCTTCGACACCATCCAGGAGCTGGTGGCCTACGCCAAGGCCAACCCGGGCAAGCTTTCCTACGGCACTGGCAACAGCACCGGCGTGGTGGCCGAGGAAACGCTCAAGCGCCTGCTTGGCTTCGACGCCGTGCAGGTGCCCTACAAGAGCGTGCCGCCGGCGCTGAACGACGTTCTGAGCGGCACGCTGCAATACATGGTCGCCGACATGGGCACCGTGCTGCCGCACATCAAATCGGGGCGGGTGAAGCCGATCGTGTCGATCTCCTCGGAGCGCTCGCCCAACCTGCCCAACCTCAAGACCCTGCGCGAGCAGGGCATCGAATTCGACCTCGACGGCTGGTACGCCATGTTCGCGCCGGCCAGGACACCGCGCCCGATCATCGACAGGGTGAACGCGATCATCCGGGAGGAATATTCCAAGCCCGAGATGCAGCAGCGCATGCGCGACTTCAACGTGATCCTGAAACTCGGCTCGCCGGAGGACCTGCTGGCCTTCCAGAAGGCCGAAATCGAGAAATGGACGAAGCTCGCGCGAGAGGCGGGGATCCAGCCGGAGGGTTGAGCATGTCAAAGACAGTCCGCATCGGCTGCCATTCGGGCTTCTGGGGCGACACCGAGACCGCCGCAGTCCAGCTCGTGCGGCACGGCAACGTCGACTATCTGGTGAGCGACTATCTTGCCGAGGTCACCATGTCGATCATGGCGGCGCAGAAGCTGCGCAACCCGCAGGCGGGTTATGCCGTCGACTTCGTGTCGGTCGTCATGGCGCCGCTGGCGCGCGAGATCGCCGAGAAGAAGATCAAGGTCGTGACCAATGCCGGCGGCGTCAATCCGCTGGCGTGCCGCGACGCCGTGCTCAAGGCGTGTGAGGCCGCCGGCGTGACGCTCAAGGTGGCGGTCGTCCTGGGCGACGACATCCTGCCGCGCGTCGAAGAATTCCGCGCCGCCGGCATCCGCGAGATGGATACGGGCGGCGAGTTGCCGTCGAAGATCACGAGCATGAACGCCTATCTCGGCGGCTTCCCGATCGCGCGGGCGCTGGCCGAGGGCGCCGACGTCGTCATCACCGGCCGCTGTGTGGATTCGGCCGTGACGCTGGGCGCCTTGATCCACGCCTTTTCCTGGACGCCGGAGGAGTTCGATCGTCTCGCCGCCGGCACGCTGTGCGGCCACATCATCGAATGCGGCGCCCAGTGCAACGGCGGCAACTTCACCGATTGGCGGCTGGTGCCGGATTACGACAATATGGGTTTTCCGATCGCCGAGGTGTCGAGCGACGGCAGTTTCGTGCTTTCCAAGCCCGACGATACCGGAGGTCTGATCACGACGGCGACGGTCGCCGAACAGATGCTCTACGAGATCGGCGATCCGCGCGCCTACATGGTGCCGGACGTCGTGTGCGACTTCACGCAGGCAACCTACGAGCAGGTTGCCGAGAACCGGGTGCGGGTGAGCGGCGCCCGGGGACGTCCGCCCACCGACACCTACAAGGTCTCGACGACCTGGCCCGACGGCTACAAGTTCACCTCGATCTTCATGATGGGCGGCCGCGAGGCGGTGGCCAAGGGCCGCCACAGCGCGGAGTCGATCATCAAGAAAACGCGCCGCCTGTTCGCGGAGAGGGGAATGGCTGACTATCGCGACGTCAGCATCGAGGTGATCGGCAGCGAGGCAACCTATGGCCCGCACGGCCGTGTGCCCGACGTGCGCGAGGTCGTGGTGAAGATCGCCGCAAAGCACGATCAGAAAGAGGCGCTGTCGCTTCTTGGCCGTGAGATCTCGCCGATGTCGACCGGCGGCGTGGTCGGCATGACCGGCAGCTTCGGCGCCGGGCGCGTCTCGCCGTCGCCGGTCATCCGCATGTTCTCCTGCCTGGTGCCGAAGTCGATGGTGCCGGTCACGGTCGACGTCGGCGGCCATCAGATCGCGATGCAGGAAGGCGCGCTGAGCGGCGGCTTCACCACAGCTCATCTTCCGGTCGAAGCGCCGGCCGCATCGCCGCTGCCGCCAGGCGGCACCACGACCGTGCCGCTGATCTCGCTTGCTTACGGTCGCTCCGGCGACAAGGGCGACAATGCCAATATCGGCATCTTTGCGCGCCAGCCGGAGTATGAACCCATCCTCGATGCCGAGGTGACGGAAGAGGCGGTCGCGAAGTATTTCGCCCATCGCATCGAGGGACCGGTCACGCGCTGGCGGCTGCCGGGCATCAAGGGGTTCAACTTTCTGCTGCGCAAGGCGCTGGGCGGCGGTGGCATGGCCTCGCTCAAGGCCGATCCTCTGGCCAAGGCCTTCGCCCAGATGCTGCTGGACATGCCGGTCCGCGTGCCGAAGTCGCTGGCGGAGACGCTCGCTCCTTAGCTTCGTCGCAGCATCGGGATAGCCGATGCGAGCGCGCTGCATCGTTCATCAGACAATCACCAGTAAGGCGAGCGTGGTGCTGCGCATCGAAAGCTAATGCGTGTAATTTGCATGAGTCGCGTAAGATATCTATCGATTGACATAGTATATCACCTGACAATAAAAGGATCGCGTTAGCGTTTCCCAGGTGACCATGATCGAGACACAAGCCGGGTCCCCGACCCGCGGGCGACCCGCCACCCAGGCCAGGGGCGAAGATACCCGTCGGCGCATTCTCGAAGCTGCGCTCGATCTGTTCGCCGCCCACGGCTATGAGGGCGCGAGTACCCGGCAGATCGCCGAGGGCGCGGGCGTGAACCTGCCGGCCATTCAGTACTATTTTGGCAACAAGGAAGGGCTTTACCGCGCGATCATCGAGGACATCATTGCCGACACGGAACGGCACATGTCCGGGGTGTTGCCGCGCGTCCGCATCGCGCTCGATGATCCGCGCACCACACCGCCCGAGTTCACCGAACTCCTCTGCCAGACGCTCGAAGCGTTCGTGACGGTGGTGACGAGCGGCCCGCAGGTCGAGAGCCGCCGGCTCATTTTCGCGCGAGCCGAGGTGGAGGAGACGCCGGGCCTCGACCGGATGCACGAAAACGGCATGCAGCAGGTGTTCAATCCCTGCCTCGCTCTCTTTGCCCGTATCCACGGAAAGTCGGAAGCCGATCCAGAGATGACGATGCGCACCATGGCGCTGATCGGGCAGGTCGTCATCTTCTGCAACAACCATAAGCGGCCGATCCTGAAGGCGGTCGGCCTCGAGGGCGAAAACGTCCAGTTGATGAAGCAGATCGTGCGCGAGCAGACGCTTGCCATCTGCCGCGCGGCAACGCCCGAAAAATAGAGTCGCGAGTAACAACATGCACAGGCGGTCGCCCTTTCTGATGGCCTTTACGGCCCTGCTCCTTGCCGGCTGCACCGCAGGTCCTGATTTCGTGAAGCCGGCCAAGCCGACATCGACCGGCTACACGCCCGAGCCGTTGGCCCTGCAGACGACTTCCGCGGCCAGTCCCGGCGGCGCGGCGCAGACGTTCGTGCCGGAGCAGGACATTCCCGGCGAATGGTGGGCACTGTTCCAGTCGCCGCAGCTCGACACCCTGGTTCGTGAATCGCTGAGGGCCAATCCCGACGTCGACGCCGCCCAAGCGGCGCTGCGACAGGCGCGGGAACTCTACTTCGCCCAGCAGGGCAGCCTGTTTCCGAGCCTGAGCGCCAACGGTTCGGGCCAGCAGCAGCTCGCCTCTCCGGCCTCACAGGGTCAGGTGGGCTCGGCCGCCATGTTCGGCGTCACCGCCGCCTCGCTCAACATCTCCTATTCCCCGGACGTGTTCGGTGGTGTGCGGCGCCAGGTCGAATCACGCGAGGCGGCGGCGGAGAACCAGCGCTTCCAGCTCGAGGCGACGTATCTCACGCTTTCCTCGAACGTCGTCGTCGCGGCGATCAACCTCGCCTCGCTGCAGGCCCAGATCAAGGCGACGCAGGACATCATCAACATCCTCAACAATTCGCTGACGGTGGTGCGCCGGCAGTTCGACCTGGGTGGCGCCTCGCGCGCCGACGTGCTGGCTCAGGAGGCGGCCCTCACGCAGACCCAGGCGACCTTGCCGCCGCTGCAGAAGCAGCTCGCCCAACAGCGCAATCAGCTGATGCGGCTGGTCGGTCGCTCGCCTGACCAGGATCGCGGCGAGAGCTTCGACCTCGCCAAGCTCAAGCTGCCGCAGGAACTGCCGCTCAGCCTGCCCTCGAGTCTGGTCGAGCAGCGGCCTGACGTGAAGGCCGCTGAAGCGCAGCTGCGCGGCGCCAGCGCCGATATCGGGGTCGCGGTCGCCAACCAGATGCCGCAGTTCACCATCACCGGCCTGCTGGGGTTCGCCTCGGGCGGGATCAGTTCGCTGATCGTGCCGGGCTCTGGCGTGTGGAGCGTCGGCCTCGGCATCGCGCAGACCGTGTTCGATGGCGGCAGGCTCGACCATCAGCGTCAGGCCGCGATCGCTGCCTACGAGCGCGCGGCCGCGCAATATCGCGGCGTCGTCCTGTCGGCCTTCCAGGATGTGGCCAACGCTCTGCGCGCCGTGCAGTACGATGCCGATACGCTGCGCGCCCAGGTCGCTGCCGAGCAGACTGCGGCGGCGAGCCTCAGGCTCTCCGAGCAGCAGTACCAGTTGGGCGCCGTGAACTATCTCATCCTGCTCAACGCTCAGCAGACCTATCAGACCGCCGTCATCAACCGGCTGCGGGCACAAGCCGCACGCTACTCCGATACGGCGGCGCTGTTCCAGGCGCTGGGCGGCGGCTGGTGGAACCGCACTGACGTCGATCCGAAATCGATGGGCAAGCCGACACGCTTTGCGCTGCCGCCCGTCCAGGACATCAAGCTTCCGCGCGCCGGTCACTGACCGACCGTCTCTCTTCAAGTTCAACTGACCCAGATCAGCTCAAGAGGCATACGATGATCAAGCGAATGCTCATCATGCTCATTCTCGTCGGCGCAGTGCTCGGCGGGTTGTTCGGCTTCAAGACCTTCGTCAACGGCAAGATCAAGGAAGCCATGGCTGGCATGGCCAACATGCCCCAGACCGTCTCGGCCACGAAGGCCGAGACGAGCGACTGGCAACCCAAGATCGACGCAGTCGGCAGCCTGCGCGCCGTCCGCGGCGCGGAGCTGTCGCTCGAGGTGCCGGGCGTCGTCGAGACGATCACCTTCCAGTCGGGCGACGAGGTGAAGGCGGGGCAGGTCCTGCTGACCCTGCGCAAGGAAGACGAGGAGGCTCGGCTACAGTCGCTGGAGGCGACGGCACAGCTCGCGCAGATCACTTACGACCGCGACGTGAAGCAGCTCAAGGCGCAGGCGATCAGCCAGGCAATCGTTGACAATGACGAAGCCAACCTGCGCAACGCGCGAGCGCAGGTCGCCGTCCAGAAGGCGATCCTCGACAAGAAGACGCTGCGGGCGCCGTTCGCCGGCAAGCTCGGCCTGCGCCAGGTCGATCTCGGCCAGTTCCTCGCGGCTGGCACCATGATCGCCACCCTGCAGTCGATGGATCCCATTTTCGTCGACTTCCTGCTGCCCCAGCAGGCCGTGGCGCAGATCGCCGTGGGCGACAAGGTGAGGGCGAAGATCGACGCCTTTCCCGGACGCACCTTCGAGGGGAAGATCACCGCCATCAACCCGAAGATCGAGACGGGTAGCCGCAACGTGCAGGTGCGTGCCACCTTGCCGAACGCCGACCAGAAGCTGATGCCCGGCATGTTCGCCGCGGTCGAGCTGGACACCGGCGCGGCGCAGCGCCTGGTCACGCTGCCGCAGACGGCGGTGAGCTACAATCCTTACGGCTCGCTGGTCTACATCGTCGACGACAAGGGCAAGGGCGCCGATGCCAAGCCAGAGCTGACCGCCCGGCAGGTCTTCGTCACCACGGGCGCCACGCGCGGCGACCAGGTGGCGATCCTGAAGGGCGTTTCCGAGGGCGACACGGTGGTCACCTCGGGGCAGATCAAGCTGCGCAACGGGGTGCCGGTGGTCGTCGACAACCGGGCGGTGCCGACCAACGACCCCGCGCCGAAGATCGTCGATAAATAGCCAACCCGCAGGACATCGTCCCATGAAGTTTACCGACATCTTCATCCGCCGCCCGGTGCTGGCGAGCGTAGTGAGCCTGCTTATCCTGGTCGTCGGCCTGCGCGCCATCAGCGCCCTGCCGGTGTTGCAGTATCCGCGCACTGAGAATGCCGTCGTCACGATCACGACGACTTACTACGGCGCCGATCCCGACGTCATCGCCGGCTTCATCACCACGCCGCTCGAGCAGGCCGTCGCCCAGGCCAACGGCATCGACTACATGACCTCGACCAGCCAGAGCGGCGTCAGCACCATCACCGTCTACCTGCGGCTCAACTACGATTCGAGCAAGGCGCTGACGGAGATCAACACCAAGGTGAGTTCGGTTCTGAACCGGCTACCCGCCGGGACGCAGCAGCCGGTGCTGACGGTGAAGGTCGGTCAGACGATCGACGCGATGTATATCGGCTTCAACAGTAAGGAACTGGCGCCCAACCAGATCACCGACTACCTGGTGCGCGTCGTTCAACCGAGGCTGCAGGCGGTCGAGGGCGTGCAGACGGCCGAGTTGCTGGGCGCCAAGAATTTCGCGCTGCGCGCCTGGCTCGATCCGCAGAAGCTCGCCGCGTACGGCCTGACCGCGGCCGATGTTGGACTGGCATTGACGGCGAACGACTACATCGCGGGCCTCGGCACGACCAAGGGGCAGATGGTGCAGGTCACCCTCAAGGCTTCGACCGCGCTGACCTCGCTAAATGAGTTCCGCAACCTCGTGCTGAAACAGGACAAGGGGGCGATCGTCCGCCTCAGCGACGTCGCCAACGTGACGCTGGGGTCCGACGATTACGAATCGGAAGTGAGCTTCGATGGCCAGAAGGCGGTCTACATCGGCATCCAGGTCGCGCCGGCCGCCAACCTGCTCGACGTGATCAAGGGCGTGAAGGATGTCTTTCCGTCGATCCAGGCGCAGCTGCCGCAGGGGCTGAACGGGCAGATCATCTACGATTCGACGGAATTCGTGAATAGCTCGATCGACGAGGTGATCCACACCCTGCTCGAGGCGCTGGTGATCGTGACCCTCGTGGTCTTCGCCTTTCTGGGATCGGTGCGGTCGGTGATCATCCCGGTGATCGCCATTCCGCTGTCGCTGATCGGCACCTTTGCCATGATGGCGGCCTTCGGCTTCTCCATCAATCTGCTGACCCTTCTCGCGCTGGTGCTGGCGATCGGCCTGGTGGTCGACGACGCCATCATCGTGGTCGAGAACGTGAACCGCCATCTCGAGGAAGGGCAGAAGCCGTTCCCAGCCGCGATCCAGGCGGCGCGCGAGCTGGGCGGGCCGATCATCGCCATGACCGTGGTGCTGATCGCCGTCTATGTGCCGATCGGCTTCCAGAGCGGCCTGACGGGCGCGCTGTTCACCGAGTTCGCCTTCACCCTGGTGGGCGCCGTCACCATCTCGGCTGTGGTGGCGCTGACCCTCTCGCCCATGATGTGCTCGCGGATGCTGAAGCCCCACGGTCACGGCGACCGCGGCCTGGAAGCCCGCATGATCCGCGGCATCGACAACGTGTTCGACCGCCTGCGGCGCGGCTACGCCCGCTGGCTGACGGGCAGCCTGAACTACCTGCCGGTGACGGCGACTTTCGCCGTGCTGGTGCTCGGCAGCATCTACTTCCTCTACTCGGCCACCAGCAGCGAGCTGGCGCCGCAGGAGGATCAGGGCATCATCATCGGCTTCGCGACCTCGGCGCCCAATTCGACAATCGACCAGCGCCAGATCTATTCGCGCGAGGTCTACAAGATCGGTG
This sequence comes from Reyranella sp., assembly GCF_052439685.1. Classification (GTDB taxonomy): domain Bacteria; phylum Pseudomonadota; class Alphaproteobacteria; order Reyranellales; family Reyranellaceae; genus Reyranella. Next base: position 89,763 of record NZ_JBQVQG010000006.1, on the reverse strand, counting down.
CCAGCCATCCGGAGACGGACCACATCTTCCAGCTCGACGTGCCCGGCCAGTCGATCGCGGGCTACGTGCTGAAGCCGTGGGACAAGCGCACGATGACCTCCAACCAGCTGCAGCCGATCGTGCAGCAGGAGCTGGCGGGTATTGCCGGCGCGCAGGTCGTGGCCTTCCAGCCGCCGCCGTTGCCCGGCTCGACCGGCCTGCCGATCCAGTTCGTGATCAACACGACGGGCGGCTTCGAGGCACTGAACGACGTGGCGCAGAAGTTCCTGCAGGATGCGCTCGCCACCGGCCGGTTCATCTTCCTCAACACCGACCTCAAGATCGATGCGCCTCAGGCCACGGTCGTGATCGATCGCGACAAGGCCTCTGCTCTCGGCCTGCAGATGAGCGACATCGGCGGCGCCCTGGGCTCGATGCTGGGCGGCGGTTACGTCAACTACTTCGCGCTCGACGGCCGGTCCTACAAGGTGATCCCGCAGGTCCAGCAGTCCTCGCGGCAGAACATCGACCAGATCCTCGACTATCACATCAAGGCCGGCGACGGTACGACGGTGCCGCTGTCGACCGTCGCGTCGATCGTCACCAAGGCGATTCCGCAGTCGCTCAACCACTTCCAGCAGCTCAACAGCGCCACCATCCAGGGCGTCGCCTTCCCCGGGGTCTCGCAGGCCGAAGCGCTGCAGACGCTCAAGGAGCTGGCGCAGCGCACACTGCCCCAGGGCTACTCGATCGACTATGGTGGTGCGTCGCGCCAGTACGTGCAGGAGAGCGGCGGCTTCATCGTCACCTTCGGCTTCGCGCTGATCATCATCTACCTGTCGCTCGCGGCGCTGTTCGAGAGCTTCCGCGATCCGCTGATCATCCTCTTCTCGGTGCCGATGTCGATCGCGGGCGCGCTCATCTTCCTGATGGCGCTCAGCACGATCGGCATGCCGGGGGCGACCCTGAACATCTACACCCAGGTCGGCCTGGTCACCCTGATGGGCCTGATCAGCAAACACGGCATCCTGATCGTCGAGGTCGCGAACGAGCTGCAGGAGGCTGGCAAGTCGCGCCGCGAGGCCATCCAGGAGGCTGCTGGCATCCGACTGCGACCCATCCTGATGACCACGGCTGCGATGGTGCTCGGCGTCGTGCCGCTGATCGTGGCCACCGGCGCCGGCGCCCTGTCGCGCTTCTCGATGGGCCTGGTGATCGCCAGCGGCCTGACGGTGGGCACGTTGTTCACTCTGTTCGTGGTGCCGGCCGTCTACGTGATGCTGGCGGCGGACCACTCGAAAAAGCGCGGTGCCGGCGAGCCCATCGAGGCGCCGGCGGCGGGCGACTGACCACCGGACCGGACAGTCGACCGGGGCGGCAGACGGGACTGCCCCGGCCGCCCCGCAATAGTGTATCCTTCTTCCGATGACCGCCCCCTCGAAACAGGTCCCGGAGAAGGACGAACGCGCAGACCGGCTGGCCGCCGCGCTGCGCGAGAACCTGAAGCGGCGCAAGGCGCAGGCGCGCGCCAAGGGGGAGGTCCCGAAACCGTCGGGTCCGGGACAGGGTGATCCGACCACCGGCAAGACCGGCGGTTGAGCCGACCCCCTCCCTCGTTTAGAAGCGCCCCAATGAGCATTCTCTCGGACCGCTGGATTCGCCGCATGGCGCAGGAGAAGGGCATGATCGAGCCCTTCGTCGACGCGCAGAAGCGCGAAGGCGTCATCTCCTACGGCCTGTCATCGTACGGCTATGACGCCCGTGTCGGCACCGACTTCAAGATCTTCACCAACGTCAATTCCTCGGTGGTCGATCCCAAGAACTTCGACCAGCAGAGCTTCGTGGACCGCAATACCGAAGTCTGCGTCATCCCGCCGAATTCCTTCGCGCTGGCGCGGACGGTCGAGTATTTCCGCATTCCCCGTGACGTTCTGGTGATCTGCGTTGGCAAGTCGACCTATGCGCGGTGCGGCATCATCGTGAACGTGACGCCACTTGAGCCGGAATGGGAGGGGCACGTGACCCTGGAGTTTTCCAACACGACGCCGCTGCCCGCGAGGATCTACGCCAACGAGGGCGCCTGCCAGTTCCTCTTCCTCCAGGGCAATGAGCCCTGCGAGGTTTCCTATCGCGACAAGGCCGGCAAGTATCAGGGCCAGCGCGGCGTCACCCTGCCGAAAATCTGAGCGGAGGCGACCATGGACAGAATTCGCATCAGGGGCGGCCGCCAGCTCAAGGGCCAGATCCGTATCTCCGGCGCCAAGAACGCGGCCCTGCCGCTGATGGTGGCATCGATGCTGAGCGACCAGCCGCTCACGCTGCACAACGTGCCGCGCCTGGCAGACATCACGACCATGATGCAGTTGCTGCGCCAGCACGGGGTGGAGATCGAGGCCACCGCCGGCGAAAACGGCCACAGCCACGGCACGACCATGGTGCTGAAGGCGTCGAAGATCACCTCGACCACCGCGCCCTATGACATCGTGCGCAAGATGCGCGCGTCGATGCTGGTGCTGGGTGTGCTGCTGGCGCGCGAGGGGCAGGCCAAGGTCTCGTTGCCGGGCGGCTGTGCCATCGGTGCCCGACCGGTGGACCTCCACATCGCCGGCCTGCGGGCGATGGGTGCGGACATCGACATCGACGGCGGCTACATGGTCGCGCGGGCGCCCAAGGGCCTCAAGGGCGCGCGCTACACCTTCCCGAAAGTGTCGGTGGGTGCCACGGAGAACCTGATGATCGCGGCGGCGCTCGCCAAGGGCACGACCGTGCTGGACAATGCCGCGCGCGAGCCGGAGATCGCCAACCTCGCCGAATGCCTGTCGGCCATGGGCGTCCCGGTGGGCGGCATCGGCACCGAGACGCTCACCATCGAGGGCGTGACCTCGTTCAACGCCATCGAGCATTCGGTCATCCCCGATCGCATCGAGACCGGCACCTATGCAATGGCCGTCGCCATGACGGCGGGCGACGTCGAATTGATCGGTGGCCGGGTCGACCTGATCGACACCGTGGCGGCCAGCCTGCGCGCCGCCGGCGTCACGCTCGAGGACACCGAGAACGGCATGCGCGTGCACCGGACCAACGGCGCCCTGCACGGTGTCGACGTGATGACCGAGCCGTTCCCGGGCTTCCCGACCGATCTCCAGGCCCAGATGATGGCTTTGATGACGCGGGCCGAGGGCGCCTCGATGATCACCGAGACGATCTTCGAGAGCCGCTTCATGCACGTGCCGGAACTGGCGCGCATGGGCGCCAACGTCACCATCCACCATCAGTCGGCGCTGGTGCGGGGTGTGCCGAAACTGCGGGGCGCCGAGGTCATGGCCACAGACCTGCGCGCCTCGGTGTCGCTGGCGATCGCGGCCCTGTCGGCCGAGGGCGACACGATGCTGCATCGCGTCTACCACCTGGATCGCGGTTTCGAGCGGCTGGAGGAGAAGCTCAGCGCCTGTGGCGCCGATATCGAGCGGCTGAAGGGCTAGATCCATGACGGCCAAGCTGAAACTGTCCGCGCTCGATACCGACGACCTGGCGATTATCTCCGCCGCCGTTCAAGACGCACTGGTGGCGGTCCGCGACTGCGCCTACCTCAAGGAGGAAAGCCGGTTCGTCCTGCTGCTCAACCGGTTTCGGTGGGAAGCCGATCCGGGGCAGGGGATAGGCCATACAAGGACCCACTCTGCCCTCGTTTTCAATGAGGTCACGGCCGTGCGGCACCATGACATCCCCACGGCCGAGCCCGATCGGATGCTTGAACTGCTCGCGGTGGTGCTGGAAAACGAGCATTCAGTCCTTCTGCGCTTTTCGGCCGGCCGGGCTATCCGGCTGGAAATCGGCCGGCTCGCATGCCATTTGGGGGATGTCGGTGAGCCTTGGCCCACCCCTTGGAAGCCCGCCCACCCGGTCGAATAGCCTTTCCGGCTCCGATCAGGGGCGGGCATTCGTTACTGGAGACATGTCGTGTCGAGCGACGCTAACGAGAAACTCATCCTGGCGCTGCCCAAGGGCCGTATCCTCAAGGAAGCGGCCCCCGTCTTCGCCCGCGCGGGCATCGAACCGGAGGCGGCCTTCGCCGATCCGGATGCCCGCCAGCTCCGCTTCACGACCAACCATCCGGACCTCGACATCATCCGCGTGCGCTCGTTCGACGTAGCGACCTTCGTGGCCTTCGGCGCCGCCCATCTCGGCATCGCCGGTGCGGACGTGCTGATGGAGTTCGACTATCCCGAGATCTACGCCCCGATCGATCTCGGCATCGGCAAATGCCGCCTGGCTGTTGCCGAGCCGGTCGAGATGGCGGGCAACGACGATCCGCGACGCTGGAGCCATGTCCGTATCGCCACGAAATATCCCGAGGTAACGCGCCGGCACTTCGCCGCGCGCGGTGTGCAGGCGGAATGCGTCAAGCTGTCGGGTGCGATGGAGCTCGCGCCGTCGCTCGGCCTCAGCCACCGCATCGTCGATCTCGTCGATTCCGGCCGCACCCTGAAGGAGAACGGGCTGGTCGAGATCGAGCACATCGCCGATATCACCTCGCGCTTCATCGTGAACCGTGCTGCCCTCAAGACACGGCCCGAGCGGGTCGGCCACTGGATCGACCGTTTCCGCGATGTCGCCCGCGGAGTGCCCCGTGCCGCTTAGGCTCGACGCTTCGGCGCCGGGCTTCGAAAAGGAATTTTCGGACTTCCTCGGGCGCAATCGGGATACCGACGAGAATGTCGACCGCGTGGCGGCCGGTATCGTGGCCGACGTGCGCGCCCGCGGCGATGCGGCCGTCGTCGACTACACGGCGAAGTTCGACTGGGCCGGTATCACGGCGGCCAACATGCGCGTTTCCGAGGCCGAGCGCGACGCGGCGGCGGCGCAGGTGCCGGAGGCGCAGCGCGAGGCGCTGGCCTTTGCGGCTCGGCGCATCGAGGCGTTCCATCGCGCGCTGATGCCGAAGGATGTCGACTTCACCGACGCCACGGGTACGCGGCTCGGCGCGCGCTACCGTCCGGTGGATGCGGCTGGCGTCTACGTTCCGGGCGGCACGGCGGCGTACCCGTCGTCGGTGCTGATGAACATCGTGCCGGCCAAGGTCGCGGGCGTTGGCCGCATCGTGATGGTGGTGCCGACGCCGGGCGGCACGCTCAATCCCCTGGTCATGCTGGCGGCCGCAATCGCCGGTGCCGACGAGATCTGGCGCATCGGTGGGGCGCAGGCGGTGGCGGCGCTGGCCTATGGCACGGAATCAATCCGGCCGGTCGACAAGATCACCGGGCCGGGAAACGCCTACGTCGCCGCAGCCAAGCGCCGCGTGTTCGGGCAGGTCGGCATCGATCTCATCGCCGGCCCCTCCGAAATCCTCGTGGTCGCCGACCGTCACAACGACCCAAGGTGGATCGCCGCCGACCTTCTGTCCCAGGCCGAGCACGATCCGTCCTCGCAGTCGGTTCTGATCGCCGACGATGCGGCCTTCGCCGACGCCGTCATGCGCTCCGTCGAGGCTGAGCTGAAGACGCTGGCGCGCGCCGCAATCGCCGCGGCGAGCTGGCGCGACAACGGCGCCGTGATCCTGGTGCCGGATTTCTCGGTCGCTTCGCCCATCGTCGACGCGATCGCCGCCGAGCATGTCGAACTGGCGATGGAAATCGCGGAGGCCGAGGCTCTGTCGCAGAAGATCCGTCATGCTGGCGCGATCTTCCTCGGCCGCCACACGCCTGAGGCAATCGGCGACTATGTCGCCGGCACCAACCACGTGTTGCCGACCTCGCGCGCCGCGCGCTTCTCCGGCGGTCTGGGTGTGGCGGACTTCCTGAAGCGGACGTCGCTGGTCAGCTGTACGCCGCAGTCGCTGGCGGCGCTCGGCCCGTCCGCGGTGGCGCTCGCCGAGGCCGAAGGGCTCGGCGCCCATGGCCGTTCGGTTTCGCTCCGGCTGGGCCGCTAGCCATGCCGACCGCGACGACCGACAGGACGCGGCGCATCGTCGACGTCGTACTGGATGAAGAATCGGTCGCCCGCCGGACGCCCGAAGTCGAGCATGAGCGGGCCGTCGCGCTGTTCGACCTGATCGAGGAGAACGATTTCCGTCTCGTCGGCGGCCAGTCCGGCCCGTATCGGCTGCGCATCGGCATCTTCGAACAGCGCCTGGTGTTCGACGTGCGCAACGAGGCCGATGAGAAGCTGCGCGACATCGTCCTGTCGCTGACGCCGTTCCGCAAGGTCGTGAAGGACTACTTCCTGATCTGCGAGAGCTACTACGCCGCGATCAAGAAGCTCGGCCCGTCGCAGATCGAGGCGCTCGACATGGGGCGGCGCGGCCTGCACGATGAGGGGTCGGAGTTGCTGCGCGAGCGACTTGAGGGAAAGATCGAGGTCGACCACGACACGGCCCGGCGGCTGTTCACGCTGATCTGCGCCCTGCATATCAAATCGTGAGCGGGCAGGGGCGATGATCGGACTGCCGTCCAGCCTGCTCTTCGCCTGCAGCGAGAATTCGGTCCGGTCGCCGATGGCCGAGGCGCTGGCCAAGCGTCTCTACGGGCAGACGGTATACATCGATTCGGTGGGCGTGCGTGCGAGCGACGTCGATGGGTTCGCAGTCGCCGCGCTCGACGAGATCGACATCGACGTCCACCGCCACCATGCCAAGACCTTTGATGACGTGGATGCCGCGTCGTTCGAGTTGATCGTCACGCTGTCGCCGGAAGCGCATCACAGCGCGCTGGAGTTCACGCGGGGAACGGCGACCGAGGTCGAGTATTGGCCGATGCCCGACCCCAGCGCGGTGGAGGGATCGCGGGAGACGCGGCTCGATGCCTACCGTCACACCCGCGATCAGGTCTTGGCCAGACTGAAGGCGCGCTTCGGGACACCGATCACGCCCTCGGTCTGACCGCCTCTGCCTAACGCTGCGTGACGTGGCCCGCCGGGTCGAGCGTGATCAGGTAGTAGGTGTCGCCCTTGAGGGCCTGGCCCTGCCAGCTTCCATCCTTGTTGCGCAACAGCATGGTGACGCCGTTGTAGCCCGCATCGTGTATCTGCTGTCGCGCTATGGCGCCCTCGGCGGTCGGCGTCCAGTTGGGCGCCGTCGTGGGCGTGAAGACCTTGTTGGGCTCGGTACCGGGCTCGCGACCGGTGGGCATGCCTTGCGCCTGGACTGCATTCGTCGCGAGGACCGCGGCGCTGACCAGTGAGAATGCAAGCAATGTCCGGTTCATGATGTCTCTCCTCGGGTGCGAAGCGCTGCCACACTGGAGCGCCTTCGCCCGGGATCATTTCCGGACCGGATTATGGATCGATTGTGGCGGCAGCGCGCCCGTGCATGCAGGCGAGCCTCCCGCCTTGCACGAGCGCCTGTAAGGACGATGTCAGCGCGTGCTTTCGGAACCTGCGTACCAGGCTGCGCGATGCGAGCTGTGACGCGGCACGGGCAGGTTGATCAGGTCCATGAATACCGAGGCGCCACCGTCGGCGCCCGCGAGGTCGCCCTCGAGCACCTCGACGTCAAAGGTCAGTTTGTCGCCTTCGAGCTTCGGCGACTTCAGCGTGACGACGGCATCCACGACGCTGGCCTTCGCCTTGTTCAACACCGAGACCGTGGCATTGGGAGGATCCTTGGCGAAGGAGTTCGGCGCCTTCGCCGTCCATTCCTCGAGCACGTGCGCGAGCATCGCGTGCCCCGCCGAGCGTACCGGGCGGTCGGCGAACACGATGACGCTGGGCGCGATGCCTTCGAGGACCAGCTTGTTGTCCTGCAGCTTGGCGCCGCGGGCGTTGAGCACGAACATCGAGGGAATGAGGCGCGGATGGCGCGCCGCACCGACCACCTTGGGCAGACCCTGCACCGAGGAAGTGGCAGGTGTGGCCGGCTGGGTCTGCGCGGTGGCGCTGAAGGCAAGGCCGAGCGTTGCGACGGCAGTCGCGAAGGCAAGGGAGAGTCGGATGGAATGCATGATGGTCACCGTGCGGCTCAGTAGCAGGGCAGGAGGGGCGGCTTGCCGCAGGTCGGCGCGTTGTAGCGCTGCTGGTAGCGCGGATCGATGTCGGGCGGCGGCGGCGCACCGGCGCCGCTATTGGAGCCGCCACCGTTCCACTGCCGGTTGACCGGTTCCGTCGGCGACGGGTTGGACCAGCCGCTGAAGGTGCTGGTGCCGTCCGGATCGCCGATCGCCGGCGTCTCTCCACCGGTCGTCTGGCTCTGGCCGTAGTACTGGGCGCCGTGCGAGCCGATGCCGAACCAGATCGTGTCGATGAAAACCGAGGCCGGACCGTTGGCGGTGCCCAGGCTGCCCTCCAGCACGTCGACGTCGAAGGTGAGCTTCTCGCCCTCGAGTTTGGCGGTCTTCAAGGTCACCACGGCGTCGGAAACGTTCCCGCCGTCCTTGTTGAAGACGGAGACCGTGGCGTTCGGCGGATCCTTGGCGAAGCTGCCGGTGCGCCAGATGTCGGCCATGTCGGGCGTCACCATGTGACCGACCGAGCGCTTCGGCCGGCTGGTGAACAGGGTCGCCGTCGGCAACACGCCGTCGAGGACCAGCTTCTGGCCGTCGAGCTTGGCACCGCGGGCATTGATGACGATCAGCGCCGACGAATATTGCCGCTTCGCCGGCTTGCCGATCGTCTTCTGGGCGGGATGGGTGATGGCGTTGGGCGGTGCCGCGGGAGCGGGCGACGCCTGGGCGAATGCGAGCGCCGGCGTCAGCAGCAGGGCGGCCACTAGGCCTGACATGCACGTTGAGTTCATCTTTTTGCTGGTCCTTCTTCCCCGGGCGTCCGCAGCCGCGCCCTGTATAAGGGAGGCGGGCTTCGGTGAGAAGGCCGGCCATCCCGGCCGTTGCCCGCGCCGCCATTGACTTACCCCCTCCTGCGGCCCATTTTCCGGCCGCTTTCCCAGAAAATCACCCCAGCCGGAGGCCGGATGGCCAAAGAAGACTTGATCGAATTTACGGGCGTCGTGGCCGAGTTGCTCCCCAATGCGATGTTCCGGGTGAAGCTCGACAACGACCACGTCATTCTCGCCCATACCTCGGGCAAGATGCGCAAGAACCGCATCCGCGTTCTGGCAGGCGACCGCGTCACCGTCGAGATGACGCCTTATGACCTGACCAAGGGCCGCATCACCTTCCGCTTCAAGTAGGCGTTGCGCGCCTCGACGATCCCCCCGCTCGTACTGGCCTCCGCGTCTCCGCGACGGCTCGACCTGTTGCGACAGGTTGGATACGAGCCTGCGACGATCGACCCTGCCGACATCGACGAGACGCCCGGGACGGGTGAGTTGGCGCGTGCCTATGCGCTGCGCATGGCGCGGGCGAAGCTCGCCGTCGTGCAGCAGCGCCATGCCGGCGCCCTCGTTCTGGCGGCCGACAGTGTCGTCGTCTGCGGTCGCCGCATCCTGCCGAAGGCGGAAAGCGAAGCCGAGGCCCGATCGTGCCTCGCCAAACTCTCAGGCCGCCGCCATCGCGTGCTGGGCGGCATCGCCGTGGCCGCTCCCGACGGCCGGGTCGGTACGCGACTCGTCGAGACCATCGTGCGCTTCAAGCGCCTCGAGTCCGGCGAGATCGATGACTATGTCGCCAGCGGCGAATGGCAGGGCAAGGCGGGAGGCTACGCCATCCAGGGCCGGGCGGCCGCCTTCGTCGCATTCCTCTCCGGCTCCTACAGCAACGTCGTCGGATTGCCGCTGTTCGAAACCGTAACGCTCCTGAAGGCCTCCCGGGCATGAGCCGCGTCGATCGGCTCGTCTGCCACGTACTTCCCAAGGCGTTCCTGATGGCCTTGGTGAGCCAGGGTCGCTTGGTGGAACTGCAGGTCGTGCGCCGCGACAAGCCGTCGAGGGTCGAGAGTATCTTCCTCGGCCGCCTGGAACGTGTGATGGCCGATCTCGATGCCGCCTTCGTCGACATCGGCATTGATCGCGCGGGCTTCCTGCGGGCCGAGGACCTTTCGGGCGTCGATGGCTGGCCGCCGCTCGGTGCACCGGTCCTCGTGCAGGTGCGCAACGACGGCGAGGGCGAAAAGGGTCCGCGCCTGTCGATGAACATTGCCATCAGCGGCCGTTATCTCGTCTTCCATCCCAATGGCGCCGGCGTGACCTTCTCGCGCCGTATCGAGGGAGAGTCCGAACGCGACCGTCTGCGCGGGCATGTCGAGGGCCTGCTCGATGGCGGAATCGTACTGCGCACCGCCGCCGCGGGCGCCACGGCCGATGTCCTGCAGGCCGACGCCACGCGCGTACTCGACCGCTGGGAGAAGATCCGGCGCCTGGCCCTCGACGTCGAGCCGCCGGCCGACCTGTCGGCGCGCATCCCGGGTGAGCGCGACCCGATCGCGCGGGCCTTGCGCGATCACGGCGCGGACCTCGAGGAAGTGATCCTCGACGACCGGGCGATGGCGCGTACGCTGCAGGACAAGATGGACCGGCTGGGTGAGAAGATCCGCGTCCGCTGGCACAACGGCACGATGCCGGCTTTCGACATCGACGACGTCGCCGGCCAGATCGACACCGCGCTGGCGCCGCGCATCGCCCTGCAGAGCGGTGTCGAGGTGCTGTTCGAACCGGGCGAAACGCTGTGCTCCGTAGACGTCGACAGTGCCGGCGCGGGCGGCCGCCAGGGACGGGCGCCGCGCCGGCCCGTCGACGTCAACCTCGAGGCGGCGCCGGCGATCGCCCAGCAGCTCAGGCTTCGCAACATCGCCGGCGCGGTGGTGATCGACTTCGTCAACATGCGCAGCGCCTACGACCGCGACAAGGTCCAGGCGGTGCTGGCCGAGCATTTGGCAAGCGATACGGTGCCCACCCAGATCTACGGCTTCACCCGGCTCGGCCTCTTCGAGTTGACCCGCGCCCGGCGCGGCCCGACCCTGGCGGCCCAGCTCGAAGCGCTGGAAAAGAGTGATGACTGACCGATCCCCGCCGCTGCGCGCCGTGCGCACCGAACCGAAATGCCCGACCTGCGGAAAGCCCGCGGACCCGATATACAAGCCGTTCTGCCGCAAGCGCTGCGCCGACATCGATCTCGGCCGCTGGCTGAAGGAAGGCTATCGCGTGCCGACCGACGAGGCGCCCGGCGAGGAAGAACTCGAAGACAGGGGTGGCGGCGCATCTGGACAGCGGGGCTAGCTCGTCCTATAAGCCCGGCCGCCAACGAACGACGTGCCCAGGTAGCTCAGTTGGTAGAGCATGCGACTGAAAATCGCAGTGTCGGTGGTTCGACTCCGCCCCTGGGCACCATTCGCCTTTCCCAAGCAAATCAGCAAGTGAAGCAGGGAAACCTGAGCCGCGCGAGATAGCGGTTTCTCTTTTAGACACCCTCAATCGCTGCTTTAGATATCGGTCCCGTTCCGTTCACGTTCCTGTGGCGGTGATCGCTACGTCGAGCTGTGTTCAGCCCCTGCCCACGCGGTGACAGCATCCTCCTGCTCTTTCGTCGCCCCTGGCATATGGACACTGATGGATCCACGGTCTTGCGACGGATCGTGCTTGAGTCCGACCGGCAAGCCACCTCGTCGAGCTTCCTCCGCGCCACGGTGTATCTGGACCTTCATCTCCCAGCCGTATTTCGCCTACCTTCTGCCCACCAGGGGAAGGCCTCTGCGAAGCGCCTCTTTCGGTCTTGCTCGCGCTCATCGCTTACCTCTCTAACTTTTCAATTGTGGAGTTTTCGCAACTCGGCGTTCTCCAAGCGTCGGCGGGTCGTCAAGGTGCATCACCGCCATGAACATCTGATCCATCAGTCGGTTGTGTTCCTCGAAACGGGTTATTTGAGCTACCAGTTCGGCCTCACCAAATCTGTTGGGTCACCCGGCGTGTGGGAGGGAGCGCGAGGCGTTACGCGACAAGAGTGCCAGCCGCATCTTTCTTGCAAGTCACGTTACATCAAGCCTACGCTTCTCCAGTTGCCGCGTCAGAGCGCCCCTGGTGTGGGCCGCGAGCCTGGCGATGCTCGTTCGGGGCTGGGTTGGGCCCGGTCGCTCGTGGAAAGATGGGCGGCCCTTCTCGGATCTACTGGTGGTGACGGAAACAGGGCGCGGCATGGGCTTTGCTCAGGTCCAGTTGACATAAGGTAATGCGCGTGGCCCCGGCTGCGCGCGATGGGGTGCGCTGGGATGCCGATTTACACGGACGTTATTGCCCTCGACAGGGTCATCTTGGTTGTAGCTCGGGGACCGGTAACTGGTGACGAGATCGTCGAGTGCATCGAGAAGCTGAAGGCACCGCAGATCCGAGGTTACGCGAAGATCGTCGACGTCACGGGGGCCTCGTCGGAGGTGACCCGGGAGCAGGTGGAGCGTCTCGCCGGTGCTCTGCGCGGCGGGCCGGATGCT
>NZ_JBQVQG010000006.1:0-77465 GCF_052439685.1 Reyranella sp. | reverse complement strand
CGCTTTCGTCGTGGGTTCCGCGCGTGAGGGTTTCGCGGAGTTCTTTGCCGATGCGACCAGTAGCGATCGCCCCGTCGAACTCTTCAATAGCCTTCATGAGGCGAGGAGGTGGTTGCTAGGCAATCTTATCGAAATGCCTGGGCAGCCGGTGGGCTGGACCGCGGGTAATACAAGCGAACGTCGGTGATTGGCTCGCCGGATGCGGCTGAAATCCATGCCGCGTGACCGGCAAGGGGGATCGCCACAGCTGTCCGAAATCGGATACTGATGCCGGAACTGGCGAGAGCCAGTGACCGATCGAAAGGCCTCAATTTGTCCACGGCAGTGAAACAGCGGCGCAGGAATTCGGCCAAGGCGGAGCAGCGTGCCGAGACAATCGAGCAGATACTCGATACTGCGGAATATCTCTTCTCGAAGCACGGCTTCTACGGCGTCACGCTGAAAGACGTGGCCAACAGCGTCGGGGTACACCACACGCTGATCAACTACTACTTCGAGGACAAGAGGAAGCTGTTCGAGGACGTGTTCGCACGGCGGGCCGTGGTGACGAGCGAGCGGCGTCTGAAGGCGCTCAACGACTATGAGGAGAAGGTCGGCGATTTGCCGACGGTGGAAGGCGCGTTGCGGGCATTCCTCGACACCGACCTCGATCTCTACACCGAGGGCGGCGAAGGCTGGAGCAACTACGGCGCGCTGGGTGCCCAGGTCGCAAGCACGCCCGAATGGGGTGCCCGGATGATGGACGAGCATTTCGATCCGGTGGTGCTGCGCCTGATCGGCCTGCTCAAGAAGGCCCTGCCGGAGTGCGCGGAGGAGGACATCTTCTGGGGCTACCACTTCGTGACCGGCGCGCTGATGCTGACGCTCGCGAAGACCGGCCGCATCGACAAACTGTCGGGAGGGCTTTGCCGGTCGGGCGACTACGCCGCCGTGAAGGAGCGCATGGCGACCTTCATGGCCGCCGGCTTCCTGTCGGTCTGTTCGCGCCGGAAACGCTAGCCAAGCCGAGGAGGGGAGCAGGTCGCGCTTGCGTCACACGCGTTAATTCACTAGTGAGTGAATGAATAAGCAAAACAAAAAACAACCACTAGGGAAGGAACGAGACCATGCGTGTGCGCAACGGGATTTCCATTCTTTTTGGCTTGGTGCTGGCGATTGCCGGCATGAGCGCGGCCTCGGCGCAGCAGACCATCAAGGTCGCCTATACAGACCCGCTCTCGGGTCCCTTCGCCCAGGTGGGCGACGCCAATCTGAAGCAGATGCAGTACATCATCGACTTCATCAACGCGAAGGGCGGCGCGCTCGGCAAGAAGTTCGAACTCGTGCCGTTCGACAACAAGTCGCAACCGTCGGATGCGCTGATCGCACTGAAGAGCGCGACCGACCAGAACATGCCGTTCATCATGCAGTGCAGCGGCTCCAACATTGCCGCCGCCCTGATCGACGGTGTGAACAAGCATAACGATCGCAATCCCGACAACCGCATCATCTACCTGAACTGCGGCGCGGTGGCGCCCGAGTTGACGAACGAGCAATGCAGCTTCTGGCATTTCCGCTTCGACCTGCATGCTGCGATGAAGGCCGAAGTGATGGTCCGCGCCCTGCCCAAGGACACGACCAAGGTCTATCTCATCAATCAGGATTACCTGTTCGGCCAGTCCGTGCAGCGCGAGCTCAAGACCTATCTCGCGAAGCTCCGGCCCGATGTTCAGATCGTCGGCGACGAGCTGATCCCGCTCGGCAAGATCAAGGACTTCTCGCCCTATATCACCAAGATCAAGGCTTCGGGCGCGCAGGCGCTGATGACGGGCAACTGGGGCCCCGACATGAACCTCCTGATCAAGGCCGGTATCGATGCCGGTGCCGACCTGCGCTACTATACTTTCTATGCCCATCTGGCCGGCGGCCCGACGGCGATCGGCGCCGCCGGCGAGAACCGGGTGCTGTCGGTAATGCCGTTCAGCGAGAACGTCTCGGTCGAGACCGGCAACAAGGAGGCCGAGGCCTTCACCAAGGGCTTCCGCGACAAGCACAAGTTCGACTTCACCTCGGCCGGCTTCCGCACGATCTTCGAGTATCTCCAAGCGGCGGTGAACAAGGCGGGGTCGCTCGACGCGACCAAGATCGCCTATGCGCTTGAAGGCATGTCGATCCGCGACTTTCTCGGCTTCGAGACCACGATGCGCAAGGCCGACCATCAGCTCATCGGCGAATACTTCGTGGGCACGTTCAAGAAGGGCGTGAAGTACGACGCCGAGGGCACTGGCCTCGGGTGGGCGACCGAGACGACGATCCTGGCCAAGGACATCGACCAGCCCAACAGCTGCAAGATGAAGCGCCCCTAGGCTCTGAACCCGGATGCCCGCTTTCCGATCGGGAAGCGGGCATCGCCCTTAGCGGCGGACAGGTTCGATGGAAGTTCTCGTCGTCTCACTCCTCAACGGTCTCGTCTACGGCATGCTGCTGTTCATGCTGGCGAGCGGGTTGACGCTCATCTTCAGCATGATGGGTGTGCTCAACTTCGCCCACGCCAGCGTCTATATGCTCGGCGCTTATTTCGCGTACACGATCAGTCTGTATGTCGGCTTCTGGCCGGCCCTCATCCTGGCGCCGCTGCTGTGCGGGCTGATCGGCGCCGCCATCGAGATGTGGGGGCTGCGGCGCGTCCATCGCCACGGCCATGTCGCCGAGCTGCTGCTGACCTTCGGCCTCGCCCTGATCATCGAAAAGGTCGTGCAGATGACCTGGGGCCTGCTGCCTGTCCCCTACCGGATTCCCGAGTTGCTCGATTTCCCGCTGTTCCGCGTCTACGGCACGCAATTTCCGGCCTATCGCGCCTTCATGCTGCTGATCTCGGCGCTGATGTTCGGCGCGATCTGGCTCGGCCTCAGGCGCACGCGCGTGGGCCTCGTGATCCAGGCGGCACTGACCCATCCGGAGATGGCTTCCGCGCTCGGGCACAACGTGCCGCGCATCTTCACTCTGGTCTTCGCTGCCGGCACTGCACTGGCCGGACTCGCCGGCGTCATCGGCGGCAATTATCAGGTCACCGAGCCCGCCATGGCCTTCACCATGGGGCCTATCGTGTTCGTCGTCGTGGTCTTCGGCGGCCTCGGCTCGCTGGCCGGGTGCTTCATCGCCTCGATCCTCATGGGGCTTGTCCAGACCTTCGCCGTCGTCTTCGATGTGTCGCTGGCTGATCTGCTGGCGAAGTTCGGCATCGCCGTCACTTCGAGCACGCCGTTTGCGGAGGTACTCAACGTGACGCTGCCGCGTGTCGGGGCGTTGCTGCCCTTCCTGCTGATGGTGCTGATCCTCGTGTTCCGCCCGCGTGGCCTGATGGGGACGCGCGACACATGACCCTGCTTCGCCGCAACTGGCCCTGGCTGCTGGCGCTCGTCGTGCTGCTGGCGTTTCCCTTCCTGTTCTACGACTGGACGAGGGGCCGCCATTCCGGCTTCGTGCTGACCCTGATGAGTGAGATCGGAGTCATGGCGATCTTCGCGCTTTCCTACAACATGCTGCTGGGTCAGGCCGGGCTTCTCTCCTTCGGCCATGCCGTGCTGTTCGGCCTCGGCGCCTATTGCGCGGCCCATACCGTCAATCTGGTCAAGGCAGGCACGATCTGGCTGCCGACCGAGCTGGTGCCCCTGGCCGGCGGACTGGGCGGACTTTTCTTCGGCTTCGTCCTGGGATGGCTCGTCACCAAGCAGCGCGCCACCGCCTTCGCAATGATAACGCTTGGCCTCGGTGAGCTCGTGTCCGCGGCCGCGCTCATGTTCATGGGCTTCTTCGGCGGTGAGAGCGGCATCACGATCAATCGTGTGATGGACACCAGCCTGCTTGGTGTCCGCTACACGTCGCCCTGGCAGGTCTACTGCCTCGTCCTCGCCTGGGCCTTCGTCGCTGCCGCCCTGATGAGGCTGCAGATGCAGACGCCGCTCGGCCGGATGGCGAACGCCACACGCGACAATTTCGAGCGGGCGCAGTTCGTCGGCTACGACCCGCGGCGGGTGCGATGGATGCAGTTCACCCTGGCGGGTTTCTTCGCCGGGATCGGTGGCGGCCTCTACGTGATGATCTACGAGATCGTCACCTTCGACACCGTCTCGGCGGTCAAGTCGGCCAACGCGCTGCTGGCCGTCTATATCGGCGGAGCGGGGGCCTTCTTTGGACCCGTGCTCGGCACCATCGTGGTCGTGCTGCTGCAGAGCGGTGTCAGCCTGCTCAGCAACGCCTGGCTTCTGTACGTCGGCGTGCTGTTCATCGTCATGGTGATGTACGCGCCCGTCGGACTCGCCGGGCTGCTCGGAATGCACGCGCCGATCTGGCGGGCTGGCAGGCTGCGCGAGCTGTTGCTGCCCTACCTGCGCGCGCTGCCGCCGGCCTTGATGCTCCTGCTGGGGTTCGTGCTGCTGGTCGAGCTCGCGTCCTTCACCACCATCGGGGCCGCGCAGGGCAAGCGATTCGCGATCGCCGGCCACGCCGTCGACACGGTGTCGCCCGTGCCGTGGGCGATCGCGGTCGCGGCCCTGGCCGTCGGCGCCCTCTGGCTGCACCGCGAAGCGCGCGCGCTCCGCGAGCGGTGGGATACGCTGATGGAAGATGCCAAGCGCCGGGCGGGTGCCCCATGATGGCGGGATCGAAGGATCTCGCCATCGAACTCAGCGACGTTCGCAAGAGTTTCGGCCCCACCGAGATCATCCGCGGCGTCAATCTCGGCATTGCCCGGGGGGAGCGCCATGCCGTGATCGGCCCGAACGGTGCCGGCAAGACGACGCTGTTCAATCTGATCTCCGGACGTTTTCCGATTAGTTCAGGCGCGATCAGAGTGAACGGCAAGTCCACCGCCGGCCTTGCTCCGCAGGAGATCAACCGGCTCGGCCTGTCGCGAAGCTTCCAGATCACCTCGATCTTCCCACGCATGACGGTGTTCGAGAACATTCGCTGCGGCCTGCTGTGGTCGCGCGGCTATCGCTACTCCTTCTGGCAGTTGCTGGGCGGGCAGAAGGCGTTGAATGCCGAGGCGGATCGGCTGCTCGACCGGCTCAATCTCGGCGACCGCCGGAACGTCCTGGCCGGGCTGCTCTCCTATGCCGAGCAGCGGGCGCTCGAGATCGGCATCACCATCGCGGGCGGTGCCGATATCATCCTGCTCGACGAACCCACCGCCGGCATGAGCCACAGCGAGACGGATGCCGCCGTCGAGCTCATCCACGGCGTGTCGGAGGGCAAGACGCTGCTCATGGTTGAGCACGACATGAGCGTGGTCTTCGGTCTCGCCGACCGCATCACCGTTCTGGTCTATGGCGAGGTCATTGCCTCCGATACGCCGGCCGCCATCCGCGGCAATGCCGCCGTGCAAGAGGCCTATCTCGGGACGATTGCGACATGAGGGCGATGCCATGATGCTCGAGGTGCGCGACCTGCATGCACTGTATGGCAAGAGCCACATACTGCAGGGCGTCGACCTCGCGGTCGACGAAGGCGAGATCGTGAGCCTGCTGGGCCGCAACGGCGTCGGCCGCTCGACCACCTGCAAGGCGATCATGGGGCTGGTGCCGCCGGTCGGGCAGATCAGTTTCAAGGGGCAGTCGATCGCCGGCCTGAGGCCGGACCAGATCGCCCATGCCGGGGTAGGCTATGTGCCCGAGGATCGCCAGGTATTCCCCGGCCTGACGGTGAAGCAGAATCTGGAACTCGGGCTCAAGCGCGCCGGCGTATTCGGACGCTGGACCTTCGATGACGTCTTCTCGCTCTTTCCCAATCTCGGCAACCGGCAGGACAATCCGGCCGGCGTGCTATCGGGCGGCGAGCAGCAGATGCTCACCATGTGCCGCACGCTGATGGGCGATCCCGATCTCGTGATTATCGACGAGCCGACCGAAGGTCTGGCGCCCAGGCTGGTGGAGCAGGTCGGCCGCTTGCTTGACGAGATCGCGCGGCGTGGCACGGCGATCCTTCTGGTCGAGCAGAAGCTCACCATCGCGCTCAAGATTTCCCACCGGCTCTACGTCATGGGGCATGGCCGGATTGTCTTCAGCGGCTCTCCCCCTGAACTCCAGGCCGATACGGCGATCCGCAAGGAGTGGCTGGAGGTCTGAAGTGCGATACGGTCGCGGATTGCGCGTACATCGCTTTTTCGTGAACGGCTTTCGCGTGGCGGACAAAGCCGGAGAGCGCCTATTGTCGCTCGAGGCGGCGGCGCGTATCGCGGCGTCGCGCCGAGCCTGTTTTTGGCTCGCCAATTCTAGTGAGCATCCGATCGATGACACGACTGACAGCTTTTGTACTCTTCTCGTCGCTTCTCGCCTGCAATGCCGCGGCACAAACTGACGATGCCGCCTATTGCAAGAAGCTCGGAGACTACGCGACCCGCTATTTGGGCGATGCTGGCGGTAATGGCGGGACGCGACCGGACTTCGACATTCTCGAAGGGATCGCCAAGTGCAACAAGGGCGACACGGCAGGCGGCATTGCGATTCTCGAAAAGAAAATTCGCAGTAAGGGATTTACTCCGCCATCTCGTTGAGTCTCGATCGTAGGATAGGACGAACGGCAGCGCATATGAGGCCGGTCGGCGACCATAAAGAGGCGCTTTCAAGGCAACTCGGGATTGTCTTCTCCTTGCCGGTGGACAGGCGATGGTCAGACGGGGTGAAATGTTGCTATCGTAACGACGGCACAGATTTCGCGCCGGAACGTAAGGACACTAACCAAATGGCTTCAGGTACCGTTAAGTGGTTCAATGCCACCAAAGGATTCGGATTCATCCAGCCCGACACGGGCGGCAAGGATGTTTTCGTCCATATCAGCGCGGTCGAGCGGGCCGGGCTCAACGGCCTGAATGAAGGTCAGAAGATCAGCTACGAGGTTCAGGTCGAGCGCGGCAAGGAAGCCGCGGTGAACCTCAAGGCCTGAGCACACGTTTCTCCTGCGTGGCCGGCGGCTTCTCGGAAGCTTGCATCAGCGGCACCGGAGAAACAAAAGAAACCATTGCGCGCTCGTTGTTTGAGGAGCGCGATGCTAACGGATAAGGCTCCAGTCACCGTCATTGCGGGGACTGGAGCCTTTTCTCGTTGGGCTCGGTGGTATCGTGCAAGCGTTGGCCCGTGTTGCGAGTGGAGACCGGAGTGTCGGCAGGCCGCCGACATCGCTCGACGCGGTGTGTGCGTGGTCTGGGGCGCAAGAAGCCGCGCGCAGGACGCTCATGCGAATCGTGCTGGCCATTCTCGTCTTGACGGTCATCTGCATCGCACCGGTTCCCGGGACGGGGGAGCTGCGAGCGGCAACGATCGTTTCTCTCACGGCCTCCGCCCCGACGACGCTGTTCTCCCGAACCGTCGCCGTCGAAAGCCCGAGGCTGCGCCTGACGGGCATGATCGAGTCCGGCGATGCGGAGAGGCTGCGCGAGTTGCTAGACAAGCTCAGGGAGCTGGCACCGCAGAGGCCCGGAATGCCGCTGGCGACGATCGAGCTGAGCAGTGTCGGTGGCGATCTGTCCGAGGGGGTCCGGATCGGTGAGTTGCTGAAGAATTACAGGGTCGTCGCGGTCGTCCGCAAGCAGGACCTCTGCCTCTCGGCCTGTGCCCTCGCCCTTCTGGGCGGGAACACCGTCCGCACCGGCGGGGCCTATCCGTTCGATTGCAACGTCGAGGTCGGTGGCAAGGTCGCCTTCCATAACTTCTTCCTTGATCGCAGCCACCTGAGGCGTCTGACCTCCGACGATCCGATCGCGAGCCGCCTCCAGGGGTTCGCCGATGGGCGCAGCGGCGCCGCCATGCTGATCAAATATGCCGCCGACATGGGGCTGCCGCCGTCCTTCGCCGCCAACCTGATGGCGAGGCCGGTCGAGGAGTTCCAGTATGTCGAGACGATCGGCGAGTTCCTCGCGCTCAATCTCTGCCCGATCGGTCTCGAACGGCCACGACTGCCGCTGTCGCATCAGGCTGCTAACGTTTGCAACAACTCCCTGGCGACGCCGGCGCCCCTGTCTTCCGTGATCGTGGGCCAGATCGAGCCGCCGCGGGTCCGGCAGTACATGCTCGAGCGCGTCCAGGACGGGCTGAACGCGGCCAGGGCACGGGGCAAACTCGCGGACCAACTCGCCACCTGGTCCGTGATGCGCTCGAAGGAAGAGGTCGAGAGGCTCTATGACGATCTCCGCGCCGCGGGCGTCGCCTTGCCCGAGATCGTGGGACAGACATTCGAGGTGGCGGTCAACGAGGCGGGCCGTGTACGCGCGGCCTGCTATGTCAGCCTGTCGTCCACCGATCCGGATCGATACGAGGTCGTGCTGCAGGGAACACGTGGCCTCACCGAGGCAGTCCGCAAGCCGCCGGCGAATGCGCGCCGCCTGTTCCTGTACGACCGCCAGGCCGTGGCCAACCGACGCCCGCCATCCGACGACGCGGAGCGTGTGGCGATCGACATCGAGGATCGGCAAACGTCGCCGCTTGGCTCCCGCCAGCTTCCAACACGTGACGCGTTGCGGCGGTAGTATCGGGCGGGGCGGCGGGCTCAGCGGCCGCCGACGACCCAACCCGTTTCCTTTGTGAAGGCCTTGAAGAACTCCGTCTCGTAGGCCTGTTCCGGCGTCTCGCGCACGAGGCTGTCGATGCGCTCGGCATCGCGCCCGACCAGGATGCGCCAGCGTTCGTTGCGCACGCCGTCGAGGATGATCGTCGCCGCCTCGGCCGCTGTGGTCGGCGCTTCCTCGAGGAAACGCCGTGCGCGCTCCGCGATCATCCGCCGGACGTCGTCGTCCGAAAGGTTGGTGGCATCAATGCCCATCGAAGCGATGCGCGCCCGCGCGAGGCCGACCTCGTGCGCCGTGATCTCGTCGGTCTGGTTGCCGCTCTGCAGCTTGCGCGAGTTGGCGATGATCGATGTGCCGATATGGCCGGGCATCACCACCGAGCACTTGATGTGCGGGGCATTGAGGCGCAGGTCGGTGATGAGCGCCTCGGTGAAGCCCTTCACGGCGAACTTGGCTGCGGCATAGGCGGTCTGAGGGATGTTGGGGGCGATGTAGGCCCAGAAGCCGTTCACGCTCGACGTATTGATGATATGGCCCGCGTCGGCGCGCTTCAGCATCGGCATGAACGCCCGCGTGCTGAGATAGACGCCGCCCCAGCAGATGTTGAACGTGCGCTCCCATTCGTCGCGCTCGTTGACGAGGAAGCTGCCGCCGCCGCCGATGCCGGCATTGTTGAAGAGGAGATGGATGCGGTCGCTCTCCTGCTGCTCGGCCACCTCGTCGCGAAAGCGCAGCACCTGTGGCTCATCGGAAACGTCGGCGATATGCGCCGTGATTCGCTGGCCCTGGCTGAGGCCAGTCGCCTCGCAGAGCCGCTTGGTCTCGGCCATCGCGCCGGCCGACACATCGCCCAGCGCAATGTTGCAGCCTTCGGCCGCAAGCTGCCGTGCGAGTTCGCGACCCATGCCCGTGCCGCCACCAGTGATGACGGCGATCCTTCCCGCGAAGTCCTTCATGTCGTTTCCTCGATTGTTCAAGCGGGACGAAAGCGCTTCAAGACCAGGAAGCCCAGAAGGATGAAGCCCAGCAGCACGACGCCCTGCGTCACGGCGAAGGGCGGTTCGGCGCCGGTTGGTGCGAATCTGTTCAGGAAGCCGATCTTCTGGAAGGACTGCACGACCAGGACGAACACATTGAGATAGAAAGCGAACAGGGCGCTTGCGACGTAGACCCAGCGCCACGCGCCGGCGAGGCGGCCGACATAGAGTGCAAGCAGGGCAATCGCGAGCGCAACCGACGAAATGATTCCAACGCCGATCGCGGGCGTGAACGCTGTGATGGGAAAGAGGAACCCGGTCACCGTCGTCAGCACAGTGAAGAGCAGGAAAACCGAGTTCCAGGTATCCAGCCGGCGTCCCTCCAGCATGCGCGCGCACGCGACGGCGCCCGCCGCGATGGCGACCAGGCTGATGACGACGTGCACAAGGGTGAAGGTCGCGATCGACATTCCGAGAACCATACATGTCTCCTGGGCTTTGTGGCGGTGCTGAGGAGATGCGCCATCTCGAGGCGGATCAGGTCACCACTTTAGCGCAACCAGGCACGGGCGACAGGCCGGTTGCTGCCACATTCGCCCCATACCGACGCAGCGGCTTCAACAAGGAGATACACGTGCCCGCTTCGATCGCCCGCCGCACGGTTCTGGTCGCGCCGCTTCTGTCCCTGCCGGCTTTCGCCGACGATCCCGTGTCGGCGCTGCGAGAACTCGAGCGGCGCAACGGCGGCCGCCTCGGTGTGGCGCTGCTCGACACCGCAAGCGACCGCCACCTCGCTTATCGGGGCGACGAGCGTTTCCCGATGTGCAGCACCTTCAAGTTCCTGGCGGCGGCCCTGATGCTGGCCCGCGTCGATCGCGGCGAGGAGAAGCTCGCCCGCCGCATCGTCTTCGCCGAAAGCGATCTCATACCGTACTCACCCGCGACCAAGGAGCATGTCGGTGCGGGCGGCATGACGGTCGATGCGATCTGCGCGGCGGCGGTAACCCTCAGCGACAACACCGCGGGGAACCTGATGCTCGCGAGCTTCGGCGGTCCTGCGGGATTGACGGCCTTCGCACGTGCACTGGGCGATACGGTGACGCGCCTCGACCGCATCGAGCCCGAGCTGAACGAGGGCACGCCGGGCGATCCGCGAGATACGACTTCGCCGCTGGCCATGCTGGGCACGATGCAGAAGCTTGTTGCTGGCGACGTCCTGTCAGCCGCTTCGCGCCAACGCCTGATCGGCTGGTTGGTCGCGAACAAGACGGGCGGCAAGCGGCTGAGGGCCGGAGTGCCGACCGCGTGGCGCGTTGGCGACAAGACGGGCACCGGTGGCAACGGCAGCGCCAACGACATCGCGGTGGCCTGGCCACCCGGCCGCGCGCCGATTTTCATCACGACCTACTACACAGGCTCCACGATCTCCGACGAGGCGCGCAGTGCGGTGATCGCTGAAGCCGGCCGCATCGTGACGGCCGGTCTTGCT
The DNA here is from genome assembly GCF_052439685.1 of Reyranella sp. Classification (GTDB taxonomy): domain Bacteria; phylum Pseudomonadota; class Alphaproteobacteria; order Reyranellales; family Reyranellaceae; genus Reyranella. The sequence goes on along the minus strand of NZ_JBQVQG010000006.1, from coordinate 66,460 downwards.
TGATAGGCCCCGATCAGGCCGGCAGCTTCGGCGCGCTCGGGTGTTTGGGCAGGAAGGCCGTGAGTAGTCCCAGCAGCAGCAGGAAGGGTGTCACCTTGTAGACGGCCTCGATGCCGGCATGGTCGGCGATCTCGCCCAGCGCCGCAGCGCCGAGGCCGCCCAGGCCGAACGAAACGCCGAAGAACATGCCGGCGACCAGCCCGACCCGACCGGGCAGGAGTTCCTGTGCGTAAACCAGGATGGCGGAGAAGGCCGATGCCATGATGATCGCCACCGTGACCGCGAGGATGCCGGTCCAGAACAGGTTGGCATAGGGCAGCATCAGCGCGAAGGGCAGGGCGCCCAGGATCGAAAACCACATGACCGGGATACGGCCGACCCTGTCGCCCACGAGGCCGCCCATGATTGTGCCGACCACGATGCCGACCAGGAAGGCGAAGAGGAAGAGCTGCGCGGTCTGCACTTCCACACCGAACTTCTGGATCAGATAGAAGGTGAAGTAGGAGCCGAGGCTGGCGCTGTAGACGTTCTTGGAGAAGAGCAGCGCCACCAGGATCCCTACGGCGACCCCGACCTTGGCCTTCGACAGGGTCACGTGACCGGCGGCCGCGGCGGTCTTGCGCGTCCCCGGCTTCTGGCTGGCGCGGTTGGCCTTGTACCAGTGACCAATCTGGAAGAGCACGATCATCGCGACAAGCGCGGCGGCCGAGAACCACACGATGCTGCGCTGGCCCGCGGGCACGACGATGAAGGCCGCCAGCAGCGGTCCTGCGGCCGATCCCATGTTGCCGCCGACCTGGAACAGCGACTGGGCGAGACCATAGCGCCCGCCGGCGGCCATGCGCGCGACCCGCGAGGCCTCGGGGTGGAAGACGGAGGAGCCCATGCCGATCAGCGCGGCCGCGAACAGGATCAACGGATATGAATTCGCCTGCGACATCAGCAGGAGGCCGACCAGGGTGAAACCCATACCGACCATGAGGGAATAGGGCTGAGGCTTCTTATCGGTGTACAGGCCGACGACCGGCTGCAGCATCGACGCCGTGCATTGGAAGGCCAGGGTAATGAACCCGATCTGACCGAATGACAGTGCGTATGAATCCTTGAGGATCGGATACAGCGCAGGCACCAGCGACTGCATCATGTCGTTGAGCAGGTGGCAGAAGCTCAAGGAGAGGATGACGGCAAAAGTCGTGTTGTTGGCGGAGGCGGTGCCGGAAGGGGCCGGGGCCGCGGGGGCAGAAACGGGCGCTACGCCGGCTGCCATCGTATTGTCGGACATCGTGTAATTCTAGGCGTCGGTACTCGCCATCGCCACCACCGCCCGGGCAGACCAGCCTTGCGGCGGCGTTGATGGCCAACACATTTGAACTTTCGCGATGCTTATGCGTTGCATCGGCTGTGCGCACCGACGTCCCCGCCCGCCTCGACCGACTCCCATGGAGCCGTTTCCATCGGCTCGTCGTCGTGGCATTGGGCATCACTTGGATTCTCGACGGCCTGGAAGTCACCTTGGCGGGCTCCGTCGCGGCGGCGCTGCAGACGAGCCCGCGCCTGCAACTGACGGCCGAGCAGGTCGGCCTGACGGGCAGCGCCTATCTCGCAGGTGCGGTGCTGGGCTCGCTGTTCTTCGGGCATCTCACCGATCGGCTGGGCCGCAAGAAGCTCTTCAACGTCACTCTGGGCGTCTATCTCGTCGCGACGGCGGCCACCGCCTTTTCGTGGGACTTCTACAGCTTCCTGTTCTTCCGCTTCCTGACCGGCGCGGGCATCGGCGGCGAGTATTCGGCCATAAATTCCGCGATTCAGGAACTTATTCCGGCACGGCTGCGGGGTCGCATCGATCTCGCGATCAACGGCAGCTTCTGGATCGGTGCGGCCGGCGGCGCGCTGCTGTCGGTCTGGCTGCTGGATCCCAACGTTCTCGACCCCGACATGGGCTGGCGCGTCGCCTTCGGCAGCGGCGCCGTGCTGGGGCTCGTCATCCTCTATCTAAGGCGCTTCCTGCCGGAGAGCCCGCGCTGGCTGATGATCCATGGCAAGCCGCGCGAGGCGGAGGGCGTCGTCGAGGAGATCGAGGCTCGGGTGGAAGCCGAGACGGGCCGGAAACTGGAGCCGGTGACGCGGTGGCTGACGCTCGGCGATCCGCACAAGACAACGATGGTCTCCGTCGCGCGAACCCTGCTCAAGCACTATCGCAGCCGCACGATCCTCGGCCTGGTGCTGATGGCCTCGCAGGCCTTCGTCTACAACGCGATCTTCTTCACCTACGCGCTGATCCTGACCAATTTCTACAATGTGCCGGGCGACAAGGTCGGCCTCTACATCCTGCCCTTCGCCATCGGCAACTTCCTCGGGCCGTTGCTGCTGGGGCCGCTCTTCGACACGCTTGGGCGCCGGCAGATGATCACGGCCACCTATGCGATCTCGGGCGTGCTGCTGGCGGTCACGGGCTGGATGTTCGATGCCGGCCATCTCGACGCCACGACCCAGACGGCCATGTGGAGCCTCGTCTTCTTCTTCGCCTCGGCGGCAGCGAGTGCCGCCTATCTCACGGTTGGCGAATGCTTCCCGCTCGAGATACGGGCGCTCACCATCGCCTTGTTCTATGCTTTCGGTACCTTGATCGGCGGAGTCGGCGGGCCGTGGCTGTTCGGGGTGCTGATCGCCGGCGGCAGCTCGACCGAGATCATGTGGGGCTACCTGCTGGGCGCCGCGCTGATGATCGCGGCGGCACTGGTGACCCTGAAACTTGGCGTTTCGGCGGAGCGCAAGTCGCTGGAGGAGGTGGCACCGCCCCTCTCCAGCGAGCAGCGCCTGTAGAGATTACGCCGCGCGCACCGGGCGGGCGCGCTGGTTATAGAGCATCTTGCGGATACGCTCCTGCTCCTCGGGCGGGAGCTTCTCGCGATCGACCGAGAAGTCGGCACCGACCGCCATGCCCTTCTCGACGGCGGGACGCGCTCCGAGTTCCTCGAACCAGCGTTTGAAGTAGGGGAATTCCTCTATCTCCTGGCCCTGGAACTTCCAGTTCACCGTCCACGGGTAACAGATCATGTCGGCGATCGTGTATTGGTCGCCCGCCAGGTACCTGCGCTTGTAGAGGCGGTTGTTCAGCACGCCGTACAGCCGGTTCACCTCATCGGTGAAACGCCTGATCGCATAGCTCTGGTCGCCTTCCTTGGCCTGATCGACACGCCGGAAGTGGCCGCACTCGCCGCTCTTCGGTCCCTGATTGGCCATCTGCCAGATCAGCCATTCGTTCACCTCGTGCTTGGTGCGCAGGTCCTGCGGGTAGAACTTCCCGGCCTTCTCGGCGATGTACATCATGATGGCGCCGGACTCGAAGACGACCAGCGGCTTGCCGCCATCGGCAGGCGACGTGTCGACCATCACCGGCATGCGGTGATTGGGATTCATCTCGAGGAAGGCATCGGTGAACTGGTCTCCCTGTCCGATGTTCACCGGCACGATCTTGTAGGGCAGGCCACATTCCTCGAGCAGGATGGTGACCTTCTTGCCATTGGGCGTCGGCCAGTAGTGTAGATCGATCATGGGATTTCTCCGAAAGGCTGGATGTGAGCCAAGGGACGGGAGCCTCCGCCCGTCGTTGCGACCCGTCAATGGTGTATGGTCGTCACAAGCGAACGGTTCGGGAGAGACCACGTGGTGGATGGAAGCCAGGACACGAGATCGATACGACGCCTCGAGGACGCGCGGTTCCTCACCGGTCGCGGCCGGTATGTCGACGACATTGCCGAGCCTGAAGCGCTGCATGGCTACGTGCTGCGCTCGTTGCATGCTCATGCCCTGATCGCTTCTATCGACGTTTCGCCGGCGGTCTCGATGGCGGGCGTGCATCTCGTTGCGACGGGGGACGACCTGGCGGTAGACGGGTTGGGCCTCATGCCCTGCCTCACTGCCGTGAAACCGTTGATCGTACCGCCGCGTCCGGCGCTGGCAGCGGGCCGGGTCCGTCACGTCGGTGATCCGGTCTGCTTCGTGGTGGCCGACAGTGCAGAGCTGGCGCGCGAGGCGGCGGAGCGGATCGCGATCGCCTATGAGCCGCTGCCTTCGGTCGTCGATGGTCGCGCGGCATTGGCAGAGGGCGCGCCGTCCCTGTGGGACGAGGCACCCGGCAATCTTGCCTATCATGTGCAGCGCGGCGACCATGCCGCTGTCGCCGAGGCAATGAAGGACGCCGCGCACATCGTCGAGGTCGACGTGACGAACAATCGCGTCATCGTCGTGCCGCTCGAGCCGCGTGCGGGGATCGCACGCTACGATGCCGCCACCGACACGATGGATCTTGAACTGACGGGGCAAGGCCTGCACGGCATCCGCCGCCAGCTCGCTGAGTTCATCTTCAAGGTGGCGCCCGAGCAGATCCAGCTGCACGCGCCCGATGTCGGCGGCGGCTTCGGGATGAAGAACTTTCTCTATCCCGAGTGGATCCTGCTTCTGTGGGCGGCGCGCCGCCTGAAGCGCCCGGTGCGGTGGGTCGCCAACCGCGCCGAGGACTTCGTGATGGGGGCGCAAGGTCGGGACATCGAGGCGACGGCGCGGATCGCGCTCGACCCGACAGGCCGTATCCTCGCGCTCGACGTGGCGATGGTCGCCAACCTCGGCGCCTATCTGTCGGCCAACGGGCCCGGCGCGTCCGTAGTCGCCGCCTCGACGGCGCAGGGCGGCGTCTACGACATTCCCGCGATCGCCGTCGATGTGCGCGGCGCCTTCACCAACACGGTGCCGGTCGATGCCTATCGCGGTGCGGGCAAGCCCGAGGCCAACTACATCGTCGAACGCGCCATCGAGGCCGCGGCGCGGGTGCTCGGCCGGAATCCTGCGGCGCTACGGCGGCAGAACCTGATCGCCTCGTTCCCGCACCGGACCGCAATGGGCATGGCAATCGACTCCGGCGGCTTCGTGGCCAATCTCGATACCGCGGTGGCGCGCGCCCCGGGTTTCGAGGCGAGGCGCGCTGAGTCGCGCACGCGAGGCCGTCTGCGCGGTCTCGGCGTTGCCTGCTTCCTCGAAACCTCGCGCGGCGCACCGAACGAAGGCGCGGAAGTGCGCTTCGAGCCGGACGGCAGCGTGACCATCGCGGTCGGCACCGAGTCGAACGGGCAGGGACACGAGACGTCGTTCGCCCAGATCGCCTCGCGGCATCTCGGCCTGTCCATCGAGACATTCCGCTACGTCCAGGCCGACACACGTGCCGTGAGGAGCGGTGCAGGCCATGGCGGGGCGCGCTCGATGCACATGGGCGGTGCGGCGCTGGTCAAGGCCATGGAGGCAGCTCTTGCGAAAGCGCGCCGGCTGGCGGCCCATCTCTTGCAAGCGAGCGAGCATGAGCTCGATTACGAAGAAGGGCGTTTCACGGTGCACGGCAGCGATCGCGCCGTCGATCTCGCGACGCTGGCCGGCAGCGCGCAGGATGCGGCGAACCTGCCCGAAGGCATGTCGCCCGGGCTCGGCGAGCACGTCTTGAACATCACCGACGTCTTCACCTTCCCGAGCGGCTGTCATGTCGCCGAGGTCGAGATCGACCCCGAGACCGGCGCGACCGACCTGCTACGCTACACCGCGGTCGACGATTACGGTCGCCTGATCAACCCGATGCTAACCGAGGGCCAGGTGCAGGGCGGCCTCGCGCAGGGAATCGGCCAGGCCTTGGTGGAGCACACGGTCTACGATGCGCAGTCCGGTCAGCTCCTCAGCGGCTCGCTGATGGACTACACGCTGCCGCGTGCGGCCGACTTGCCCTTCTTCGACATCGAGCTGGTGGAGCGGCCGACCGATGCCAATCCGCTCGGCGTAAAGGGCTCCGGCCAAGCGGGCTGCATCGGTGCTCCACAGACGGTGATGGCCGCCGTCTTGGACGCGCTGCGGCCGGCAGGCGTCGAGCGTCTTGAGATGCCGGCGACGCCGGCGCGCGTCTGGGAGGCGCTGCAAGCCGCGAAGCCGGGGCATTGAAGCAACCGGCGGCCCAGCCAGCGCGTGCCGGCCAGCGCATCCTGGCTGGCATTCTCTTCATGTGCGGCGCTGGTCTGCTGTTTCCGATCATGAGCGGCTTCGCGAAGATTCTCGGCGCGGACTACAACACGCTGCAGATCTCCTGGGCACGGGCCTTCGGGCACATCGTGTTCATGTTGATCTTCTTCGTGCCCCGTTTCGGGCTTGGCATGCTCCGCACTCGCCGGATCGGCACGCAGCTCCTGCGCTCGCTGATGCTGTTCACCTCGAACGTCGCGAGCTTCCTCGCCATCGTCTACATCCCGCTCGGCAAGGCGGCGGCGATCACCATGATGGCGCCGCTGCTGGTGCTGCCGCTCGCCTGGCTCGTTTTGGGAGAGCGGGCTGCGCGCAGCCATATCGGGGCGCTCGTGGTTGGCTTCGTGGGCATGCTGATCCTGATCCAGCCGGGCAGCGCCGTCTTCCAGTGGGCGGCATTGCTCTCGCTGCTGAGTGCGTGTTGTTACGCGGTCTATCAGGTGCTGACGCGCCTCATCTCCGCCATCGACACGCCGGAAACCTCGGCCATCTACAGCTCGATCGTGGGCAGCTTCGGCATGCTGCTGGTTCTGCCCTTCGTCTGGAAGACGCCGCACGGTGCTCGCGACATCATCTTCTTCTGCAGCCTCGGCGTGCTCGGCGCCATGGGCCACTATTTCGTGGCTCGGGCGCTTGCCTATGCGCCGGCCAACATCGTGGCGCCGTTCCAGTACATGCAGCTCATCGGCTCGGTGGTCGTGGGCTACCTCTTCTTCGGCGATTTCCCGGATTTCGTGGGCTGGGTCGGCGCCGCGATCATCGTCGGCGCCGGCCTCTATATCGGCTGGTCGCAGCGCAAGCCGGGTTAGCCCACGGTGACGGGTGAGAAGTCGACGTACCAGCTCTTGGGATGGACGTAGCCCATCACCTTGGACGAGATCGCGTTCGGCCAGACATCATGGACGAACCAGACGAACACGGCCTCGTCCACCATGCGGGTGTTGATCTTCGCCAGCACCTTGTCGAGGGCCGCCGGATCTGAGGTGCTGCGCGCTTCGGCGGCGAGCTTGTCGAACTCCGGATCGTTGATGTAGCCCCAGTTCGAGCCCTTGGGCGGAACCTGCTGGCTGTCGACGAAGCGCATGAAGGCGTTGTGCGGGTCCATCGTGTTCCAGCTGACGTTGATGGCGCTGAACGTGGCCGCCTCGGGCGCCTTGGCCCCCTGGCGCATGAAGTTCAGCAGGGCATTCCAGTCCATCACCTGGAACTCGAGTTCGACGCCGACCTCGGCAAACTGCTGCTGAATGAACTCGTTCATGATCAACGGGTACATCTGACCCGAGCCGGAGGTCGAGATCGCCACCTTCATCTTGAGCTTCTTCTGCGGTCCGTAGCCTGCCTCGGCCAGCAGCTTCTTCGATTCTGCCGGATCGTAGCGGATCTTGAAGGTCGGGTTGCCGAACCACGGATGGTCGGCCGGCACGCAGCCGACGGCAGGGGCGGCGAGGCCGTTCAGCAGCTTCACCATTGCGTCGCGATCGATTGCGAGGTTCAGCGCCTTGCGGACGCGAATGTCTGCGGTCGGCGCGCCCGGCAGCATGCTGAGCGTATAGGGCCACATGTGCGGGATCGCATTCGTCTCGATCTTGCAGCCGCCGGCGCGCAGCTTGTCGAGTGAATCGGGTGCGGGCGCCTCGATCCAGTCGACCCGGCCCGACAGCAGGGCCGCCGTGCGGGTCGAGACGTCGGGGATCGGCAGTAGCACCATGCGCTCGGTCTTGGGCAGACGCTCCTTGTTCCAATAGTCGTTGTTGCGCTCCAACTCGGCACGCTCGCGCGGCGTCCACGACTTCATTTTCCACGGGCCGGTGCCCGATGGCGACTTGCGATAGGCCTGCCAGTCGCGGCCGACCTTCTCGAAGTTGGCCGGGCTCGAGATCGGGAAGCGGTTGAGCAGCGAGGGCATGATCGTGTCGACGCCCTTGGTCTGAAGCTCGACCTTGTAATCGTCGATCTTGCGATACCCGACCAGCGGCCACAGGGCCGCGAGCAGCACGCTGCGCCCGACGCGGTCGAAGACCGGCGACTTGTCGTTCAGCGCGCGATCGATGCTGAAGATCACCGCGTCGGCATTGAAGTCCGATCCGTCGTGGAACTTCACGCCCCGGCGCAGTTCGAAGATCCATTTCGTGGGATCGGCCGGGTCCTGGTACCACTTGGTCGCGAGGCCGGGCACCAGCTTCGCTGGTGCCGTCGCGGACGACAGATCCCAGGCGACCAGTGGGTCGTACATCGTGTAGCCCATGAAGCGGATGCCTTCGGTGCCCTGGTCGGGCGCGCCGTCGGTCGCCGGAATGTCTGCGAGCGTCATGGCGATCCGCAGGGTCGAGGCCTGCTGAGCCTTGGCCGAACTCGAGCCGATGAAGGGAAGGGCAGTGCCGGCAAGAAGCGCGGCGCGGCGGGTGAGCATGCAAAACCTCCGTGGTTCCGTTGCGCGAAGCACGAAGCGAGCCACGGCGCGGGACGCTGGACGCGGCATGGTTCTTGCTGTTTTGCTGGCGATCATGGCCGCGCTCAACACGCTCACCGCTACCGAACTCGCGCAACGACTGGACGGCGGGACGGCAACCGCCGAGGCGATCGTGCGCGATCATCTCGAACGCATCGACGAGCGCGACGCCGCCGTGCTCGCCTGGTCGCATCTCGCGCGCGAGGCTGCCCTGCAAACCGCCAGAGTGCTCGATCGCGGACCACGCAAGGGCCTGCTGCACGGCATCCCGATGGGGGTGAAGGACATCATCGATTCCTTCGACCAACCGACGACCTATGGCTCACCGATTTACCGCACACACCAGCCGCTGGCCGATGCCGCGACCGTGGCGCTGGCGCGCGACGCCGGTGCCATCCTGCTCGGCAAGACGGTGACCACGGAGTTCGCCAATCGCCATCCCGGCCCGACGAAGAACCCGTACAATCCGGCGCATACGCCCGGGGGGTCCTCGTCCGGCTCGGCGGCCGCCGTCGCGGACTTCCAGAGCGTGCTCGGGACCGGTACGCAGACCGGCGGTTCGGTGATCCGTCCCGCCGCCTTCTGCGGCATCGTCGGCTACAAGCCGAGCTACGGGCATTTTGCGCCGGCCGGTATGAAAGCAAACACGGAGTGGCTCGACACGATCGGCGCCTATGCGCGCAGCGTCGAGGACATTGCCCTCTTCCGGGCAGCCCTCCTGGCGATTCCCTACCTGCCGATCGCGAAGGTCGGGCGACCGCCGCGGATCGCCGTTGCCTTTACGCATCATCGCGATGAACTCTCGCCCGAAGGCACCCAGGCCGTGAACGATGCGGCTGCGGCGTTCGCCCGGGCCGGCGCCCAAGTGACGGAGATCGAACTGCCGGCGCCGGTGCGCGACATGACCCAAGGCCAGAAGACCCTGTCAGCTTTCGATGGACCACGCGCCCATGCCGACGAGGCGCGGCGCTTTCCCGGGCTGCTGAGCGACAGCCTGAGGAGGGACAAGCTCGAGGCCGGGTCGAAGATCGACTATGCCACCTGGGTCGCTGCCCGCAAGCTGGGCGAGACCGGCCGTGCCGCTGTCGATGTGTTGTTCGACGAGATCGACGTCATCCTGACGGCGCCGGCCAAGGGCGAGGCACCGCTCGGTCTCGGCCACACCGGCGAGGCAACCTTCAACCTGCTCTGGACCTATCTCTGGATGCCGTGCGTGACCTTGCCCTTGACCAAGGGGCCGACGGACCTGCCGGTCGGCGTGCAACTGGTCGGTCGCCAGCACGAGGATGCGGGCCTGCTCGACATCGCGGCCTGGGCGCAGAGCGTGCTGTCATGAGGGAGATCACCGCCGTCGAAGCCGTGACCGCCATCGAGGCCGGTACGCTGACCGCAGAGAAACTGGTGCGCGGCTGTCTCAACCGCATCGCCCAGCGTGACGGGATCGTGAAAGCCTGGGCCCATATCGATCCCGATCAGGCCATCGCACAAGCCAAGGCCGCCGATGCGGCAAGCGGCGGCCTGTTGCGCGGCATTCCGATCGGCGTGAAGGACATCATCGACACCTACGACATGCCGACCGGCCACAACTCGCCGATCTTCGAGGGCAAGGTGCCGTTCGGCGATGCGGCCTGCGTGGCGCTCTGCCGGACCGCCAACGCCGTCATCATGGGCAAGACGGTGACGACCGAGTTCGCCAATCGTCATGCCGGCGCCACCACGAACCCGCATGATCACGGGCATACGCCGGGCGGCTCGTCGTCCGGGTCGGCCGCGGCGGTGGCCGACGGCCATGTGCCGCTGGCCTTCGGCACGCAGACCGGCGGATCCGTGATCCGGCCGGCCGCCTATTGCGGCGTGGTCGGATACAAGCCGACTTTCGGCGACTTCAGCCGCGTCGGTATCAAGATGCAATGTCACTCGGTCGATACGCTTGGCCTGATGGCGCGCACGCTCGACGATATCGCGCTGTTCCGCGCGGCCGTGCTGAAACTGCCGCCGGTTGGCATCGATCGAACCATCGGCCGGCCGCGCATTGGCGTCTGCCGTTCGCCAGTCTGGGACAAAGCCGAACCGGAGACCAAGGCGCTGATCGAGGAGACGGCGACGCGGCTCTCGGACAAGGGCGCCTCCGTGGTCGACGTGGCCTTTGCCACCCCCTTTGGCGACATCATCGACGATCATGCCGCGATCACTGGTTTCGAGAGCGTGCGCAACTATGCCGACGAGCGGCTGCGCAATCCCGACAAGATGAGCGACGAGCTGATGAACGGCCCGATGAAGCGCGGCCTTGCCGTGTCCTTCGAGCGCTACGTAGCCGCGCAACGCAAGGCCACGGCCTTCAAGGCGCATGTCGATTCGATGTTCGAGAAGGTCGACCTTCTCCTGACGCCCAGTGCCCCCGGCGAGGCGCCAAAGGGGATCGCCTTCACGGGTGATCCGATCTTCAACTCGATCTGGACGCTCGCGGGCACGCCCTGCGTGACCCTGCCGGCCGGCACCGGTCCGCGGGGCCTGCCGCTCGGCGTCCAACTCGTCGGCCAGCGTCACGCGGACGACCGGCTGCTTTCCCTTGCCGCGTGGGTCGCGGCGCACTTGAACTGATGAATACGCAAATCCTGATCCTGAGGAGCGGCCCCGAGAGCCGTGTCTCGAAGGATGAGATCCCGCACCACGTTTGTTGCCCATCCTTCGAGACGCATCGCTGCGCGATGCTCCTCTGGATGAGGAAGGGGAGGTAGAGAATGCCCACGATCAACGGTGAACGACTGCTCGGCGACCTGCGGCGCATTGCCGATTTCGGCCGCTACCAGACCGGCGTGCATCGTCCGCATCTCTCGCCGCAGGACGTCGAGAGCCGGCACTGGCTCGTGGCCCGTATGAAGGAAGCGGGCCTCGAACCGGTGATCGACGGTATCGGCACCGTGATCGGCAAGAGTCCCAAGACCGGTCCGCGCATTCTGATCGGCTCGCATTCGGACACTCAGCCGCGCGGCGGCTGGCTCGACGGCGTCATGGGCGTGATCTATGGGCTCGAAGTGGCGCGGGCGCTGGCGGAAGATCCGGAGACGGCGCATCTCGCCGTCGACGTCGCCTCGTGGGCCGACGAAGAAGGCCATTGGGGCCAGATGACCGGGAGCCGCTCCTTCATCGGCATCTTCTCCGAGGCCGACATCGACAAGGCCAAGCACCGCGACGAGGGCACGCCGATGCGCGAGGCGCTGAAGGCGGCCGGCCTCGAAGGTGTTCCGCGCGAGCATCTGGAGGAGGGCAGGTATCGAGGCTATCTCGAAGCGCATATCGAGCAGGGCGGCCTGCTGGAAGCGGGCGAGAAGCACATCGGGATCGTGACCGCGATCGTCGGCATCATGCAGTTCCGCCTGACTTTCAGCGGCATCCAGAACCATGCCGGCACCACGCCCATGCCGATCCGCAAGGATGCAGGCGTGGCCATGATGCGGCTCTACAACGACGTAATGGACAAGTTCCCCGCCGTTGCCGGTCCGCGTAGCGTGTGGACGGTGGGAAAGATGGTGCTGGAGCCAGGCGCGCCGGCGATCGTTCCCGGCCGGGCCGAAATGATCCTGCAGTTCCGCGACGCCGACCAGAAGATACTGCAGGGTTTCGAGGCGAAGCTGATGGGGATCGTGGCCGATCACCAGAAGAGCAGTCCCTGCACCGTCGAATGCGTGAACCTGTCGCGTACCCAGCCGCTGCTGATGGACGAGCGCTTCCTCGAGGCGATCGAGGACGCGGCCGCCGTTCATGCGCCGGACAAGCATGTGCGCATGCCGTCGGGCGCGGGCCACGATGCGCAGGTGATCGGGCTCAAGATGCCGGCAGCCATGATGTTCGTGCCCTCGATCGGCGGCATCTCGCATCACTTCACCGAGAACACGCATGACGCCGACATCGTGCTGGGATGCCAGGTCTTCGCTGACGCCACGGCGAAAATTCTGAAGGGAAACTGACGAACGACGGCGCTATCCTGTTTCTCGTCGAGCGAGGAGCAGGGATGTCGAAAGTCACGCGCGCCACGAGGGTGCTGGAGCAGGCGAGGGTCGCCTTCGCCGTCCACACCTACGACTACGATCCCGATGCCGACAAGGTCGGGCTCCAGGCGGCCGAGGCTCTGGGCGAGGAACCACAGCGTGTGCTCAAGACGCTGATGACCCTGGTCGATAGCAAGCCCGCCTGCGTGATCGTGCCGTCGGACCGCGAGGTCTCGATGAAGAAGCTTGCGGCCGCTTTCAAGGGAAAGTCAGCCGAGATGATGAAGCCGGCCGATGCCGAACGGATAACCGGTTACAAGGTCGGCGGCATCAGCCCGTTCGGGCAGATGCGGCCGACGCGGACCGTGATCGAGGCGGAGGCGATGACGCACGAACTCGTCTATATCAACGGCGGCCAGCGCGGCCTGCAGGTCAGGCTGTCGCCGCAGGACGCCGTTGCCCTCCTGAAGGCTGTCGTGGCCTCCGTCGTGGCTTAGCCGGCTTTCTACTGCGCAGCCGCGAGATAGCGGGCGAGGCCGCCCGCCCGGTCGGCGGGCAGTTTGGAGGGGGTACCGTTCAGACGAATGCCTAGTTCGCAGGCTTCCTCGGGCGAGAGCTTCGCGAGGTTCTGCAGCTGCTCGAAATCTCCCGCCGTGAGGCCAGCCTCCACGAGCAGCTCACGCGCCTCGGTGTCGTTCGGCACCGGCGGCGGCGCGGCCGCGCCCGAGGTCAGGGCGGCCCGCCCTGAGCGATAGGCCTTTTCCATGGCCGTCAGCATCTGGCGCATGAGGTGCTGGCCCTGGGAATCGAGCCGGTCGGCGCGCTGGATGCCGATCAGCGCCAACTCACGGCAGGCCGCGACGTTGGTGCCGCGCAGATGCCGCATCAGGGCGACGCGTGCGGCCAGCACGCCTTCGGCATCCGCAGCGTCGGTCGCCCGCAGGGCCGGCACGATGTAGGCAGCACGCAGTTCCCTCATCAATACGAGGGGCCGCGGCGGGCCCTCCGTCGTTGGATTGCGCAACTCCTCCTTCAGCGTGGCGCGCAAGCGTGCCTCGGAGTCGGGCACGTCGGCCAGCACCAGCCCGACGAGGGGCAGCGTACGAGCCTCCGTCATCGCATTTTCCACCATCTGGGCATCGTCGCCGGTCAGCGCCTCGAGCCCATAGACTGCGCCGGCGGCGGCGAGCGCGCCGGCGACCGTGGCCGCTGCCGAACGGATCAATCGCTGCCGGGAAGAGACATTCCGGCCGAACAGGTAGAGGGCGCCGCCGGCCACCACGGCGACGACGACGATGACGGCGATTTTCTCCACCACGCGACTCCTGTTTCCACGAACGACCTGACATGGTAAGCGCGCCACTCTGCCGCATGGATGCGGTGGAATGTGGGCAGCCTGGGCCTTAATCCATGCCGATCCATGTCGATGTGTTCCATCCAAACCGGTTGGTGATCGCCGTCGTCCGCGGTGCGTTCACCGCTGACGACGTTCGCGACGCGGTCACCCAGGTCCTGGCCAGCGGCGTCGTGCACTATCGCAAGCTGATCGATATTGCCTCGCCCTCAACCCCGATGGACAAGGCAGGAGCCCAGGCGATGGCCAATCTCGTCCTGGCGCAGAACGACGACAGACCGCGTGGACCCCTGGCGTTCGTCGTCAGCCCCGGGCAGGCGGCCGAGAATGCCGAGCTCTTCGCGAAACTGACCGAAGGCAAGCGCATCGTGAAAGTTTTCCAGAATCTCCACGAGGCGCGGAAATGGCTCGACGAGCAGTCGGGACCGGTGGGGCTGCGCTGATCTCCCTGGGGCCGGACAGTCCAGCCGCCTATTCGAAGCAGCGTGCGCTGCGGACCGTGCAGGAGTTGCTGGGGACCCGCGCGTTGCACTCGTTCCAGGCAGACTGTTCGGCGTCCTGTTTCGCGGGAGCTGCGCCGTAACCCGAGGCCTGTCCGTTGTCGCTGTGCGCGTAGGCGATACAGCGCTGCGGCGCGGCCATCCGGATCCTGCACTCGAGCGGGCCGCACTCGGCCAAGGCCGAGGTCTCGGCGGCCTCGCGTGTCGCCATGCCGACCGAAACGCCGAACAGACGTTCGTTGTCGGTCGCGACGGCACCCCAGACTTCCTGAGCCTGGGCCGTCGCGGTCGTCGTGAGCAGGGTCACGAGAAGGATCGTGAGTTTCTTCATCATTGTGTGTTCTTTTCGAGAAACGAGCGAACGCGGTCAATCGACTCCTGCAGGAACTTCGGTCCCCGCCAGTCCTTCTGGACGTCGATGTTCGGTGCGAGAGCCGCGATCTCGTCGCTGGTGGGGGCGGGATGCGGCTTGTCGGTGCCTGGCTGCAGCAGCAGCGGCGTCTTGCAGGCCTTCACGAAGTCACGCGGGACGGAGAAGACGAAGTCCGGCCCGAACATGTTCTGGCCGAAGCTCCTGAGCGTCTCTTCCGTGACAGACGGGTCGCGTGCCCGCACGGTCGCGCTGTAGCCTTTCACGGCCTCGTCCCAGGTGTCGCGGTTCTTCCACAGTCCGATCGGGTTCTGCAGAACCGCCGCCGCGACGCGGTCGGGCGCCTGTTCGATCGCCTCGAAACAGTAGCTGCCGCCGATGCAGCCGCCCATCACGGCGAAGCGTCCGAAGCCCAGATGGTCCATCAGCGCCAGGTGATCGGCGGCGAACGTGTGCCAGCCATGGTCGGGCTTTACGCCGGCCACCGACTTGCCGGCATTGCGCTGGTCCATCGAGATGACGGTGAACTTGTCGGCCAGCGCACTCCGCGGGTCCATCCAGGGGCGCGGCGCGCCGTCGGCGCCGGGCCCCCAGAACTCGATCGAAGAGCGCAGGCCACCCGGCGCGTAGAGCAGGAGCGGAAATCCGCTACCATGGACCTCATAGTGGATCTCGGCATCGGGCCGCTTCAGGACCGGCATGCACTCGCCTCCGTTGGATCAACCCTGCGGCTTATAGCCGATCGAATCGATGATCGTCTTCCACCGGGCGAGATCGGCCGTCATGCGCTCCGTGAACTGGGCGGGTGTCGAGGTCTCGACGTCGAGCCCCAGTTCGACCAGCTTCTTCTGGATTTCGGGAATGGCCAGAACCGCCTTCAGCTCCCTGCCCCAGGCGTCGATCAACGGGGCCGCGGTCTTGGGCGGCGCGAAGAAGACGTACCATCCGAGGATCGAGAGCTGCGGATAGCCGAGCTGGCTGATCGTGGGTATTTCAGGCGCCGATGTCGTGGGCTTCACACCGGACGTGAAGATGACCTTCACCTTGCCGGCGCGATGATGCTCCAGGAAGTCGGTGATGCCGCCGCAGCCGGCGGCGATATGGCCGCCCTGCAGGTCGGCGACCAGCGGTGCGGCGCCGCGATAGGGGACCGGCTCCAGCGGGATGCCGACGGCCTTGCCGGCCATGACGCCGAAGAAATGCGTGAAGGAACCCAGCGCCGTCGTGCCGAAGGAGGCGCGGGTAGGGTTCTTCTTCAGCCACTCGATGTATTCCTTGAGATAGTTGACGCCGATGGTCGGCGACACGCAGAAGGCGGTCTGGACCGTCCCGGCCAGCGTGATCGGCGCGATGTCGGTCATCGGGTCGAACGGCACGCCGGGCATGGTGAGCTTCTGCACGATGGTCGCCGAGGGGACGTAGGCGATGGTCGTGCCGTCGGTCGGGGCGTTCTTCAGGTCGCCCACGGCGATGGTGCCGGAGGCGCCGGCCTTGTTGTCGATGATGACGTTGCGGCCGGTACGCTGCTTCAGCGGCTCGGCGATGAGGCGGGCCATCACGTCGGTGCCGCCGCCGGCCGGGAAGCCGACCAGGATCTTCAGTGGCTTGTCGGGCAGGCCGGTCTGCTGCGCACGCACGCTGGCGGCGAGCGGCGTCGCCAGGGCTGCCCCTGTCATGAGAATCGAAGTGCGCCGGCCGATCTTCTTGATTGTCATTCTTGTTTCCTCCGCGACGTTTTTTCTTAGGACACCAGACTCCATGCGAGCTCGGCCCGTTCTCGTGCGGACTTGCTCATCTTGATCGATTCGGGATTGGACGAATTGCCTTGCAGGCCGCGGCGGTAGACGCCCTGGGCGATGGCGGCGAGCCGGAACAGGGAGAAGGCGAGGTAGTAGTTCCAGTCGGGGATCGACGAGCGCCCCGTACGCCGGCAGTAAGCGGCGACATAGTCCTGCTCGGTCGGAAGCCCCAGCGCCGCGAAGTCGACCTTGGCGAAGCCGTGCGGCGGCTCCTCGAGGTGATAGCCGAGGCAGTTGTAGGCGACGTCGCACAGAGGATGTCCGAGGGTCGACAGCTCCCAGTCGAGAACCGCCACGACCCGCGGCTCGGTCGGATGCACGATCAGGTTGCCGAGGCGATAATCGCCATGGACGATGGTAGTGGGATCGCCGTCGTCGGGGATGTTCTCCGGCAGCCAGGACGAGAGCTTGTCCATGGCCGGGATGTCTTCGGTCTTGAGCTCGGCATATTGCCGGCTCCAGCGCGAGATCTGCCGGCCGATGTACTGGCCGCTGCGGCCGTAGTCACCGAGCCCGACCTTCGCGGGATCGACCTTGTGCAGGCGTGCCAACACCTCGTTCATCGAGTCGAAGATGGCGGTCCGCTCGGCCGGCGTCTGGTCAGGCATCGCCGGGTTCACGAGGATGCGGCCGGGCACGGCTTGCATGACGTAGAACATCTGTCCGATGACGGCGTCGTCGTCGCACAGCAGAAGGGCCGGCGCGACGGGCACGTCGGTCGCGGCGAGGGCGGAGATCACGCGGAACTCGCGATCAACCTGATGCGCTGAGGCGACCAGCTGACCGGGCGGTTTCTTGCGCAGCACGAAGTCGCAGCGGCCCTCCGCCATGTCGGCGGCGACGAAGAAGGTCGGGTTGGAATGGCCGGAGTCAAACTGCCGGACTTCGAGGCCTCCGCGATAGCCCTCGAGCTTCTCGCGGAAGTAGCGGTCGAGGGAAGCCACCTCGAAACGGTGGCGTTCCATCACGGGGACGGTGTCAGCGTATGTCGGCATGCGGCGTCGAGCCTAGGGTCCGCGAGAGGCCTTGTGCAAACGTCGGATCCCGCAGGGAGGAACACGCGGGAACTCGCCCTTCAACTGGGCGTTACTGCGGATCAGCGAGGTTCCGTGTCCCAGAATTCAGTCCTGCGGGTTCCGACTGTCCATTTACGCGGAGGGTCGGCGATACGGCGTCCGCTCATCGTTCTGGCGGTTTGCGCCGTCGGGGTCGTGGCCTATCTGGCGCGCGACTTTCTCATTCCGACTGCCGCTGCGATCGTCCTCGCGCTGATCCTCACGCCTGTGGCGAAGAAATTCGAGCGCCTGCGACTGCCGCCAACCGTTGCGGCAGGTGCATCGGTCTCCTTGCTCGCCCTGGTGGTTGGGGGCTTACTGGTGATCTCCGCCCCAGCTCTGTCCAGCTGGGCTGAGCAGGCGCCTTACCTGACCCGCACGCTGGAACGGAAGCTCGAGGGGCTGCGCAAGTCGCTGGCCTTCGTGAAGCAGCTCACGGATCGCGTCGAGCAGGCAACCCAGGCACAGCAACCGCAGACCAGCGCAAAGGAGGAGCCACCGGCACAGGTCGTGGTGCGGGACAAATCACTGATTTCGGAATTGATGAGCACGACGCCGGCGGTGTTGTTGCAGATCGGCTATGCCGCGGTGCTTTCGTTCATGATCCTGGCGCATCGCAACGACCATAAGAGGCAGATCCTGCGGGTGCCGATCAACTTCACCACGCGGGTGAGGATCGCGCGCGTCATGCGGGACATCAACGACCGGGTCGGCACCTACCTGTTCGCTCTCGTGGTCATCTACTCCCTCGTCGCCGTGATCTCGACCATCGTGCTCGCGCTGTTGGGGTTCCCCAATCCCATCCTGTGGGGCGTCCTCGTGGGGCTTGCGTCCTTCGTACCCTTCATCGGACCACCCGTGGCCATTGGGCTTGTGGCGTTCGTCGCGCTGCTGACCTACGACGACTGGACGCACATGTTGGCGGCGCCGGCGATCCTGGCGGCCATCCATTTCGTCGAGTCGCAGCTTATCACTCCGACCTTCGTCAGCCGCCGTTGCGCGCTCAACACCGTAGCGGTGTTTGCGGGTGTCGCGTTTCTGGGATGGATGTGGGGTGCGGTGGGCGCGATCGTGGCGGTGCCGTTGCTGATCCTGATCAGCACCGTGGCGGCCCACCTCCCCTCACTTCGCTGGCTGGAAGTCCTTCTCTCGGAGGACCGGCCGGTGAGCGAGCGACTGGCTGTTAAGCCTCCGCTCGCATCGGTTACGCCGATTCAGGTACGGCGACGGCGCGTGGCGACAAAATAGCTGCCGCCCAGCATTGCCCAGAACAGACCGACGATCGCGGACGCTCCCGCATGATCGAGCCGACTTTCTAGAAAAGCGTAGGCCGAGAAAGACAGGAACGTGGCGCCCACGGCAACGGCCAACGCCGCCCCTAAAGTCAGGAGGGCATTGTTCAGCGCACTGTCTGCGGCTGCGCGCAGCGAACGGGCCGCGACCGAATTGGCCGCGACCCGGAGCACGGGGCCGATCATCGAGGGTGCCGCCGACGCGACGGGCGAGGTGGTTGTTGGCTTCGGCCGATTACTGCCGACGACAAAGCCAGCCTGCGAGAAAGCCAATACCCGCGATCGCGGCCAGAGTCGTCAGCGGACGCGCTTCGGTCTGCTCCACGAGCGTGTCCGTCGCCTTGTTCTTGAGGGCCACCGTGTCGTCGGCAATCGCCTTGGCGGTGTCGCCGTACTTGGCGATCAGTTCGCGCGCCGCCTTGAGGGTGTCCTCCACGACCTCCTCGCCCCGGGCGACCATCGACTGGCCGGTACCGTTCATCGATTCGGCGAGGTCCTCGAGCTGGGCCTTGAGGGCGGCGATCTCCTTGCTCAGATCCTTGCCGTTGGCGTGGCTGGTAGCGCGCATGGTCGTCCTCCGGATGGTCATGGGGAATGTCTGTTAGAGAACGCTCCCCGGCGCCGGTGGTTGCCTCTCAGCCGTCCCAGACGTTCTTAGGCATCGGCAATCCCGCGAAATCCGCCTCCACGAGCGGCCGCGGATGGGAAACGCCCTCGCGCTCCAGGAGCATCATCCACTGCCGGACGTGCTGGCCGGAATGCCAGGTCGTGCGCTCCAGCAATTCATGCAGGCTCTGTGGGCCGTAGTAGGTCGGAAGGGTGCGGGTCGCGCTGGTATCGCCGTCGATCCACCAGGCGCGGAAGCTCTTCTGCACGGCGGCACCGTAGGCCGCGACCGAGGCCATGTCGGCGTCCGGCGCGGGCTCCTCGCGGAAAGCCGCCTGCTCGAGCGTCGTGCCCCGTTCGGCGTCGAGAAAGGCCGAGACGACCCGGAAGAGATGGAAGGCCAGGGCCCGATAGCTGCGCGGTCGCCCCGGCACGTGGATATGCAGCTTCTCGTAGGGCATGAGCGGCAGCAGAGCGATCGCCGCGGTCATGAATTTATCGAGACGCGCCTGGAGCTCCGTGGGTGAAAGTTGCGGCCCCGATTTTTCCTGCAGGCCAAGGAAGGTCACGATCTCCCGGGTGCTCTGGCCGAAGATGAAGTTACTGCCACGGGAAAGCACCGGCACTGAGCGCACGCCCAGCGCCTGAAGCTCGGCCAGGCCGGCCGGGTCTTCGAGGACGTTCACGGAGATGAAGTCGATCCCACGGACCGATAGAAACTCTTTGAGTCTCAGGCAGCTCGTTCAACCGGGCTGCCAGAAGACCTTCAGCGGCTCTGTCATGATCTGCTCCTCGCGCCGCCCAGTTGGCGGGCTGGAGGCGCCGCGTGTCAAGCCGTGCGCTTCGCCTCGCGAGCCGCGGCCTCCTACGCCTTGCGGTGGCAGACCACGCAGATCTTGTTGCCGTCCAGGTCGCGGAGATAGGCACCGTAGTAGTTGGGGTGATAGTGGGCCCGAAGGCCGGGTGCGCCCTCGTCCTTGCCGCCCGCTGCCAAGGCTGCCTTGTGCGCGGCATCGACTGCACTGCGGTCGGGCGCTTCGAGGCCGATCGTGATGCCGTTACCGGTCGAAGCGGCCTTCTTGTCGATCGGACTCAGGATCCAGAGCTGGGGTCGCCCGTCTGCGGGTCCGTAGCCGACCGCGTGCGGATAGTCCATGTGGCGCACCAGGCCG
Organism: Reyranella sp.; assembly: GCF_052439685.1. Classification (GTDB taxonomy): domain Bacteria; phylum Pseudomonadota; class Alphaproteobacteria; order Reyranellales; family Reyranellaceae; genus Reyranella. The sequence goes on along the minus strand of NZ_JBQVQG010000006.1, from coordinate 45,820 downwards.
AGCGGTTGCAGCAGAGCGTCGTAGAAGAGCTTGGCCCTGCCCACATCGTTGCTGCCGATCGTGACGTGACTGAACATGGTGGTCTCTCCGCCTGGGGATTGCCTCAGGATGCTCCAGCCGCGGGGCGCGGCAAGCCGAAATGATCGCGCAGCGTCCTGCCGTCATAGGCGGTCCGGAACAGCCCGCGCTTCTGCAAGAGAGGTACGACCTCGGTCACGAATACGTCCAGCATCGAGGGCAGCAGGGGCGGCATGAGGTTGAAGCCGTCGGCGGCGCCGTCGTTGAACCAGTCTTCGATCAGGTCCGCGATCTGCTCGGGCGTGCCGGCGGTCGTGAAGTGGCCGCGCGCGCCGGCCAGATAGGCGAGGAGCTGGCGCAGGGTGAACTTCTCTCGCCGGACCAGCCCGACGATCACCTCGGTGCGGCTGCGGGCGGCCTGGACGGTGCCGGGGTCGGGGAAGTCCTCGGCCGTCAGCGGGCGGTCGAGCGGCAGATGCGAGAAATCGTGGCCCCCGAACCGGCCGCTCAGCCGCTTGCGCCCGACTTCGGGATCGGTGAGTTCGTTCAGCTCCTTGGCAAGCCGCTTCGCCTCCGTTTCGGTCGAGGCGATCACGGGACTGAGGCCGGGCAGGATCAGCACATGCTCCGACGGACGGCCCTCCGCCGCCGCGAGCGTCTTGAGGTCTGCATAGAATTCCTGGGCCGTGGTCTTTTCCATCTGGGCGGTGAAGACCGCCTCGGCATGGCGTGCGGCGAAGCGCCGGCCGGTGTCGGATGAGCCGGCCTGGACGAACACCGGTCGTCCCTGCGGTCCGCGCGGCATGTTGAGCGGGCCGGCCACGCGATAGTACTTGCCCTCGTGATCAATCGGCAGGATGCGATCCGCTCGCGCATAGTGGCCGCTGGCGCGGTCGTCGAGCACGGCATCGTCCGCCCAGCTGTCCCACAGGGCCTTCGCGACCTGCACGAACTCCTCGCCGCGCTCGTAGCGCTCGTCGTGGCTCACCAGACCCGCGCCGCCGAAGTTGCGCGCGGCCGGCGCAAGCCAGGAGGTGACGATGTTCCAGCCGACCCGGCCACCGCTGATATGGTCGAGGGAACCGAATTGCCGCGCGAGGTTGAACGGCTCGGAGTAGGTGGTCGAGGCCGTGGCGATGAGGCCGATGCGCTGCGTCGAGCCGGCGATGGCGGCAAGCGCCGTGATCGGCTCCAGCCAGGTGCTGGCGGCATGGGCCACGGTATCGGCCAGCGCCAGCTGATCGGCCAGGAAGATCGAGTCGAACAGGCCGGCTTCGGCGCGCCGCGCGAGATCGCGGAAATACTCGATATCCGTCAGCGCGAGCGGCGAGGAGTCGGGATGCCGCCACGAGGCTTCGTGATGGCCGCGGCTCTGGATGAAGAGGTTGAGGTGGAGCTGTCGCTTCATCCCCTCACTGTGCAGCCGGCGCGTAGACCGACGCAAGCTGACGCGACACGAGGCGAGCATAGAGACCGCCGCGCGAAACCAGAGAAGCGTGCGTGCCGCTTTCCGCTACCCGGCCCTCGTCGAGCACCACGATCAGGTCGGCATCGCGCACGGTCGAGAGCCGGTGGGCGATCACGATGGTTGTCCGGTCGGCCTTCAGGACGTCGAGTGCACGACGCACCGCCTGCTCGTTCACCGCGTCGAGATGCGAGGTCGCTTCGTCGAGGATCAGGATCGGCGCATCCTTCAGGAAGGCGCGCGCGATGGCGACCCTCTGGCGCTGACCGCCGCTCAGGCTGGTGCCACGCTCGCCGACCGGCGAGTCGAGGCCCTGCGGCAGCGCCGCGACCAGCTCGCCCAGCGACGCATGCTCGATGGCCGCGAGCAGCTCGGCCTCCGTCGCTTCGGGACGCGCGATCAGGATGTTGGCGCGCAGCGTGTCGTTGAACAGGTAGGTGTCCTGCGCCACCAGCGCCACGAGGCCGCGCAACTCGTCGAGCTTGTAATCGCGCAGGTCCGTGCCGTTCAGCGTGATACGGCCGGTGTCGGGATCCCAGAAGCGCATCAGGAGCTGCGCCGTCGTGGTCTTGCCGGCGCCCGACGTGCCGACCAGCGCCACCGTCCTGCCGGCGGGAATGGCGAAGCTGACGTCGGACAGCGCCTGCCGCGTCTGGCCGGGATAGGTGAAGTTCACCTGCTCGAGCGCGAGTGCCGCCGCCCCGCGCGCGGCGGGCACGCCGCGTCCGTCACGCACCGGGATCGGCTCGTTGGCCAGGGCATAGACGCGTCGCGTTGCGCCCAGCGTGTCGGCGAGCTGGCGGCCGATCTGCGCGATCTCCGAGACCGGCAGGAAGGCCGACATGGCAAGGATGGCCATCAGCGGCAGTAGACCCGGGTCGAGCGTGCCGCGCGAGGCCAGGATCGCACCGACCACGACGATGGCGAGGCCGCCCAGGCCCGTCAGCACTTCGAGGATGGCGTGCTGCATCGTGAGTTCGCTGAAGAAGGGCAGGCGCAGGGCGATGTGGCGCTCCGACAGCTCGTCGAGCTTGTCGCCACGCGCGCGCTCCTGCTGGTTGGCGACGATCTCGCCCAGCCCCTGCACCGAATCCACGGCGAAGGCGCCGAGCTCGCCGGCTGCCTCGCGCGCCTGGCTGCCGAGGCGATCGACCCTCTTGCGCATCAGGAAGGGGCTGAGGCCCACGGCCAGCAGGAACGGCACCAGGGTGATCGCCAGCCAGCCGCTCGCCGTCGCCAGCGCGATCACGACGGCGGCGGGGATGAGGATCGCCACGAAGGCCGGTGCCACCGTGTGGGCGAAGAAATACTCGACCAGCTCGATGTCGTGCGTGGCCAGAGCCATCAGGTCGCCGGTGCGGCGGCGGGTGAGATAGGCCGGCGCCAGCGCGTCGAGCTTGCGGAAAGCGTCGATGCGCATCTCGGCCAGCAGCCGGAAGGCCATGTCGTGCGCCAGCCAGGATTCGAACCAGTGCAGGATGCCAGAGACCGGCGCGAGGATGGCGAGTGCGATCGCGAGGCCGCCATAGGGCTCGTGGTTCTTGAGCGCGAGCACGATCAGGGCGGAGAGCACGCCGATGCCGATGAACGAGACGACACGGGCCACGCCCAGCAGGAAGGTGGCGGCGAGCTTGCCCTTCCACGGCATGATGACGCCCATCAGCGTGGCAACCACCTGATACCAGGTCAGGCCCTCGGCCTTGATGATGCCTTCCGTCAACGGCTTCACCGCGCCGCCCGAGGTGCTGGCCATCGTCTCGGCGCGCTGCGGTGCCGCGAGAGTGTCGAGTGTGACGCCGGCCTGCTGCTCGCGCGCCTGCTCGGCCATGAGCTGAGCGTAGACGCCGCCCCGGCCCATCAGCGCAGCATGCTTGCCTTCCTCCGCGACATGGCCGCGGTCGAGGACGAGGATGCGGTCGCAGTCGATGACGCTCGACAGGCGATGCGCGAGGATCAGCGTCGTGCGGCCCTGCATCAGCCGGTCGAGCGCCTCCTGGATCACGGCCTCATTCTCGGCGTCGACGGCCGAGAGGGCCTCGTCGAGCACGAGGATCGGCGTGTCGCGCAGCAGCGCGCGGGCGATGGCCACGCGCTGGCGCTGGCCGCCCGAGAGCTTGATGCCCTTCTCGCCGATGATGGTCGCATAGCCCTGCGGCAGGCTCTCTATGAAGTCGTGGATATTGGCGGCCCGCGCCGCGTCTTCCATCTCCTCGCGAGAGGCGCCCGGCCGGCCTAGGCGGATATTCTCCTCGACCGTGCCGTGGAACAGGAACGTATCCTGGTTCACCACCGAGATCAGCGAACGGATCTGCGCAAAGGACAAGGTGCGCAGATCGTGGCCGCCCAGCAGGATGCGGCCCTGGTCGGGATCGTAGAAGCGCAGCAGGAGGCGCACGATCGACGACTTGCCGCCGCCCGAGGAGCCCACGAGACCGAGCCGTTCGCCCGCGGCGGCCTTGAAGTTCAGTCGTTCGTGCACGGTGCGGCGCGTGCCGGGATAGGTGAAGCGCACATCTTCGAAGGTGATGGTGGGGGCCAGCAGCCCATCAAGACGGGCCGGTGCCGGGTCGACTACCGACGGCGTGTCGTCGAGGATGCGGTAGATGCCCTGTGCCGCCGATAGACCCACCATGCCCTGGTGCAGCACCGAACGCAGCTCGCGCATCGGCCGGAAGATCTCGATGCCCAGCATCAGGATCACCAGCAGCGAGGTGAGCGTCATGGTGCCGGCCTCGACCCTCGACGCGCCATAGATCAGTGCTGCGGCCGCGCCGCCCGCGATCGAGGTGTCGGTGATGCCGCGCGCGAGCGAGTTGGTGCCCAGCACCCACATGGTGCGACGGAACAGGTCGCGCGCCTCGATCTCGAGCTTGTCGGCCCGTGCCTTGCCCTGGCCGAACGCCTTGAGGGTCGCGAGTCCCTGGATCGAATCGAGGAACTCCGCCGCGAACGACTTGTAGGCCGTCATGCGCGCGATCGAGGCGCGGACGTCCCACTTGTGCCAGAGCGCCGGGGCGAACAGCGCGACCAGCGCGAAGCCCAGCATCACCAGCGCCACCGGCAGGTCGATGAAAGAGATCACCGCGAAGATCAGCAGCGGCGTCAGCAGCGCGATCAGGAACTGCGGCAGGAACTGGCCGAAATAGGTTTCGAGCTGCTCGACGCCGTCGATCATGGACAGGGTGAGACCGCCCGAGCGCTGGCGGCCGACCGTCGCCGGCCCGAGCGAGGCGACCTTGTCGTACAGCGTGCGACGCAGCACCTTCTGGACCCGCGCGGCCGTCTCGTGAGCCAGCACGGCCCGCCAATGTTCGGCGACGCCGCGCAGCACCATCACCAGGGCGATCAGCAGGATGGGCAGCACCAGCTCCCGCAGCGGTCGTCCGACAAAGATCTGGCCGATCAGCCAGCCGAGAAGGCCGAGCCGGGCGATGCCACAGCCCACGCCCAGCAGGCCGACGGCGACGGTGGCGGCGATGCGGGCACGGACGCCCTTGGTGAAGACGAGGAGGCGGGGTTCGATGTGCATGGGGCAATGCTAGGGCGAACATCCGTATTCGTCAGTCCACATTTCGGAAAGGCACCTGTACAATTCTGAACATGGACAAGAACTGGGACGATCTCCGCATCTTCCTCGCTTTGGCGCGTGGCGGCACGCTGACCGCGGCGGCGAAGGCGCTGGGCGTCAGCCATCCGACGGTGTCGCGGCGGGTGCAGGCCTTGGAAAAGCAGATCGGCGCCCGCCTGTTCGACCGGTTGCCCGATCGCTTCGTGCCCACCGGCGCGGGTGAGGAACTGCTGGCCGACACCGAGGCGATGGAGAAGGCGGCCCAGTCGATCCATCGCCGCAGCGCCGGCCTCAGCGACACGGTGAGTGGCACGGTGCGCCTCTCGGCCGAGGAGGCAACGGCCGCGCTGATCGCCCGCTACTCGGCCGAGCTTCGAAGCAAGCTGCGCCAGATCGAGTTCGAGGTGGTTTCAAGCCATACCCTGGCCAACCTGTCGCGTCGCGAGGCCGACCTCCTGATCCGCGAGCAGGTGCCAGAACTGGGCGGCATCGTCGCCCGCAAGCTGGGACGGCTGGCCTATGCGGTTTATGCGGCGCGCGATTTCCCGGTGAAGCGGTCCACCCCGGCTGCGCTGGCCGCGCTGCCGTGGGTCGGCTTCGACGACGATCATCTGCGCATGCAGGGCCAGAGCTGGCTGCTGGCCCTTCGCGGCGGCCGCCGACCCGAGATTCGCGGTAACAACTGGCTGGTGCTGCACGAGGCTGCCCGCACCGGCGCGGGCCTGGCGGTTCTGCCCTGCCATCTAGGCGATTCCGATCCGTTGCTGCGCCGGATCGGCGGCATCATCCCGGACGTCTTCGCCGACCAGTGGCTGCTGGTCCACCGCGACCTGCGCGCTCTGCCTCGGGTCCGTGCCGTCATGGACGCCGTCATTGGTCTCTTTCAACGCGAGCGCCCCCTGCTCGAGGGTCGCTCTCATGTGTCGAAGAGGGTTTCTGCAACGTCCTGACGGGCCGTCGGCCCTTGTGTTGCAGGTCGTTTGGGCTAACGATGGCGAAAAAGACGCTTCACTTCAGCGCGGGGTTGCCCCGCACGCAGTGGCGCGCCCCAGCGAGGAACCATGAAGACGATCTTTCTTGCTTTGGCTCTCAGTGCAGTCTCCATTGAGGCGAGCGCTCAGGAATGGGTGCTGCCGATGGCGGCAGAGCCTGAGGAAGTGGGGCTCTCGTCCGCTCAGCTCAAGCGCATCGAGGCGGTCACTCAGAAGCATATCGACGATGGGCTCGTGCCCGGCGCGGTCATGCTGGTGGCGCGGCGCGGGAAGGTCGCTTGGGTCTCGACGCTCGGCAAGCGCGACGTCGCGCAAGGCGATCCGATGAAGGACGACTCGATCTTTCGTATCTATTCGATGACCAAGCCGATCGTCAGCGTTGCGGTCATGCAGATGGTGGAGGAGGGGCGCCTGCAGGTCAGCGATCCGGTGGCGAAGTACCTGCCCGAGATCGACAAGATGAAGGTCGCGCACGAGAAGACCGGTTCCGACGGCACGCATACCCTGCTGCTCTCTGATCCCGAGCGGCCGATGACGGTGCAGGACCTGCTGCGCCACACGTCCGGCCTGATCTATGGCGGCCGAGGCGCCTCGCTGGTCAACAAGGCCTATGTCGCGGCAAAGATCGGCGACCGGTCGATGAGCAACCAGGAGTTCGTCGCCAAGCTCTCGACCCTGCCGCTGCGCTTTTCACCCGGCGCCCGTTGGGAGTATGGCGTCTCGACCGACGTGCTGGGACGTCTCGTCGAGGTCATCGACGGCAAGCCGCTGGGCGAGTCGCTGTCGGAGCGCATCTTCAAGCCGCTCGGCATGGTCGATACCCAGTTTCAGGTGCCGGCCGCCAAGGTGGCGCGGGCCGCGCAGCCCGGGCCGCGTCCGGGCGGTCAGCCGATGACGCCGCGCTTCAAGGTCGACGATGGCGCCAAGTATGAATCCGGCGGCGGTGGACTCACGTCGACGATGGCCGACTACCTGCGTTTCACTGCCATGCTGGCCAACGGCGGTGAGCTGAACGGCAAGCGACTGGTCGGCAGGCAGACCCTGGCCTTCATGACGGCCGACCATACCGGGATACGGCCGGGCCGGCCGCCGGGCCTGGGCTTTGGGCTAGGCTTCGAAGTCAGGACCATGACGGGCGAGGCGGCGCTGCCGGGATCCGTGGGCGAATATGGCTGGGCCGGCAATGCCGGGACGCTCTTCTGGGTCGACCCGAAGAACGAGCTGACGGCCATCTACATGGTCCAGGTGAGCGATCCCGACCGGGTGGCGCTCAGGAATCAATTCCGCACGATGGTGCAAGCCGCGATCATGGATTAGAAGAACCTCCTCCAGGGAGGGAGATACTTCATGATTCGTCGTTCGTTTCTGGTGCTGTCCGGTCTGCTTCTGGCCGGTCCGGCCGCCGCCCAGCAGCCGCCGCTCAAGGTGGCGCTGATCTACAGCAAGACCGGTCCGCTCGAGGCCTATGCGCGGCAGACCGAGGCGGGCTTCATGCTGGGCCTGGAATACGCCACCAAGGGCACGATGGAAGTCGATGGCCGCAAGATCCAGGTCATCCTGAAGGACGACCAGTTCAAGCCCGATCTCGCCAAGGCGGCGCTGGAACAGGCCTATGGCGACGACAAGGTCGACATCGCCGTCGGCACCACCGGTTCGGCCGGCGCGCTCGCCATGCTGCCGATTGCCGAGGAATACAAGAAGCTGCTGATCGTTGAGCCGGCCGTGGCCGACCAGATCACCGGCGAAAAGTGGAACCGCTACATCTTCCGCACCGGGCGCAACTCCACCCAGGACGCGCTGGCCTCCGCCGCGACCCTAAAGGATGAGAACATCAGCATTGCCACGCTCGCCCAGGACTATGCCTTCGGCAAGGATGGCGTCGCCGCGGTGAAGGCTGCGCTGGCCGCGGTCGGCTCCAAGGCCAAGATCGTGCACGAGGAATATGCCCCGCAGGCCACGACCGATTTCACGGCGTCGGCGCAGCGCATCTTCGACGCGCTGAAGGACAAGCCCGGCCGCAAGGTCGTGGTCGTGGTGTGGGCCGGCGCCCATCCGTTGCCGAAGCTGATGGACCTGAAGCCCGAGCGCTTCGGCATCGAGATGGCGCCCGGCGGCAACCTGCTGCCGGTGATGGCCGGCTGGAAGCAGTTCCCGGGTCTTGAAGGCGCGATCTACTACTACTGGGGCTTCCCGAAGAACCCGGTGAACGACTGGCTGGTCACCGAGTACAAGAAGAAGAACAACGGCGTGCCGCCGGACTTCTTCGTGGCCGGCGGCATGAGCGCCGCCATCGCGCTCGTGGAGGCGGTGAAGAAGGCCAAGTCGACCGACAGCGAAAAGCTGATCGCGGCTATGGAAGGCATGAGCTTCGAGACGCCGAAGGGCACGATGACCTTCCGCAAGGAAGACCACCAGGCCCTGCAGGAGATGTATCACTGGCGCATGAAGAAGGAGGCGCTGGACAATGTCGACTTGCTCGAACTGGTGCGCGTGATCCCGGCGAGCGAGATGACGCTGCCGATCAAGAACAAACGTTAAGGAGTCAGCGGAGCGCGCCCCTGTGGCGCTCATGATCATGATGCGCCAATGGAGTGGCGCGCTCCGATGAGCCCGATGCTCGAAACCAAAGACCTCACCATCCGCTTCGGCGGACACGCGGCCGTCGACGGGGTGTCGTGCGCCTTCGAGAAGGGCACGCTCACGTCGATCGTCGGGCCGAACGGTGCGGGCAAAACGACCTACTTCAACCTGATCTCCGGGCAGCTTCCGGCCACCTCAGGCCGGGTCACGTTGAACGGCGAGGACATCACCAACCTCGCGGCGCCACGCCGGACGCGACTTGGTCTCGGCCGCGCCTTCCAGCTCACCAATCTCTTTCCCAATCTCAGCACGCTCGAAAACGTGCGGCTGGCCGTGCAGGTGAAGAGCGGCAAGGGCTATGACCTGTTCAGCCGGACCTTGACGCATCGCGAGCTGATCGACCGGGCGATGGCGCATCTCGCCGCCGTGTCGCTGGCCGACCGCGCCCAGGCGATCGCCGCGACCCTGCCGCACGGCGACCAGCGCAAGCTCGAGGTTGCGATCCTGCTCGCGCTCGAGCCCGACGTCTTCATGTTCGACGAGCCGACGGCGGGCATGAGCATCGACGAGGTGCCGACGATCCTGGACATCATCGCCGCCATCAAGCAGCGCGGCGACAAGACCATCCTGCTGGTCGAGCACAAGATGGACGTAGTGCGCTCGCTGTCCGACCGCATCGTCGTGCTGCACCAGGGCAGACTGGTGGCCGACGGCAAGCCCGCCGAAGTCATCAACTCCGACATCGTGCGCGAAGCGTATCTGGGTACGGCGGCTGGCAATGGCTGAACCTCTTCTTTCCCTGCGCGGCGTGCAGACGCATATCGGTCGCTACCACATCTTGCACGGCGTCGAGTTCGACGTGGCCGAGGGTGGGCTCACCATGCTGCTGGGGCGCAACGGGGCGGGGAAGACCACGACCCTGCGCACGATCATGGGCATGTGGCGCGCGGTGGCGGGCGAGATCCGCTTCGACGGGCACGACATCACCCATCTGCCGACGCCCGACATCGCGCGGCTGGGCATCGCCTATGTACCCGAGAGCATGGCGATCTTCGCCGACCTGACGGTCCAGGAGAATCTCGTGCTGGCCGCGCGGTCGGGACCGCCCGACCGGAAGCGGCTTGACTGGATCTTCGCGCGCTTCGAGGCGCTCAAGCGGTTCTGGACCCTGCCGGCGGGACACCTGTCGGGCGGCCAGAAGCAGATGCTGGCGGTGGCGCGCGCCATCATCGAACCGCGCCGGCTGCTGCTGATCGACGAGCCGACCAAGGGGCTGGCGCCGGCCATCATCGCCAACATGATCGATGCCTTCCGCGAGCTGAAGGACGGCGAATCGACCCTGCTGGTGGTCGAACAGAACTTCGCCTTCGCCCGCCAGCTCGGCGACTCCGTTGCAGTGATGGACGACGGCAGGGTGGCGCACCAGGGCAGCATGGCGGCCTTTGCCGCGGACTCCGCCCTGCAGCAGCACCTGCTCGGACTGGGGATGGATACGCACCAATGAAACGCGCCCCATGAAACGTGATTGGCTTCCGCTGCTGCTCATCCCGGCGCTGATGATCGGCGCGCTGCCGCTGATCGGCTCGCCGGCGAGCTGGGTGACGCTCACCGTCGCCGGCCTCGCGATGGGCCTGATGATCTTCATCATGGCCTCGGGCCTCACGCTGACCTTCGGCCTGATGGACGTGCTGAACTTCGGCCATGGCGCCTTCATCGCCGTGGGCGCCTTCGTGGCGGCCAGCGTCATGCTGGCGCTGGCGCCTTGGATGACCGCCGATTCGATATGGCTGAATCTCGCAGCCATCGGCCCCGCCGTGCTGGCGGCCATGGTGGTGAGCGGCGTGCTGGGGTTCGGCTTCGAACGCGTCATCGTGCGGCCGGTCTACGGCCAGCACCTGAAGCAGATCCTGGTGACCACGGGCGGCCTGATCGTGGCTGAACAGCTCCTGAAGGTGATCTGGGGACCCGACCAGATCACGCTCAGCCGGCCGGCGGCACTGCGCGGCGCCTTCCTGTTCGGCGACGTGGCGATCGAGAAGTATCGCGTGCTGGCTGTCGCGGTCGGTCTGGCCGTGTTCGCCGCCCTGGCACTGACGCTGAACCGCACCCGACTCGGCCTGCTGATCCGGGCTGGCGTGGAGAATGGCGAGATGGTCGAGGCGCTGGGCTATCGGATCCGCCGCCTGTTCGTTGGCGTCTTCGTCGTCGGTTCGGCGCTGGCGGGCCTCGGAGGCGCGATGTGGGGCCTCTACCAGGAGACGGTAACGGCGGCGATCGGCGCCCAGGTCGCCGTGCTGGTCTTCATCGTCATCATCATCGGGGGGCTGGGCTCGGTCGGCGGCTGCTTCATCGGCGCCCTCCTGGTTGGGCTCACGGCCAACTACGTCGGATTCCTCGCGCCCAAGGTGGCTCTAGGCTCCAACATCCTGCTGATGGCGATGATCCTGCTGTGGCGGCCGCAGGGTCTCTATCCCGTGGCGAAGAGGTAGGGCCGATGCTGCGCTCGATCCTGTCCGACGACCTGCCGCGCAGCCGCTGGCTGGCGCTCGCGCTGGTCGCCATCCTGGTCGGCCTCGCCGTGGCGCCGTTCCTGTTCCCGGGCGCCAAGTCGCTGAACGTCGCCGCCAAGATCTGCGTGTTCATCGTGCTGGCCGCCTCGTTCGACCTGTTGCTCGGCTATACCGGCATCGTCTCCTTTGCCCACACGATGTTCTTCGGCATCGGCGCCTACGGGGTCGCCATCTCGCTCACACGCATGGGGGCGGGATGGGACGCGGTCGCCGTCGGCACCGTGGCGGGCCTCATGGTCGCGATCGTGCTGGCGACGGTGATCGGCCTGTTCAGCCTGCGCGTCCGCACGATCTTCTTCGCCATGATCACCCTGGCGGTCGCGAGTGCCTTCGCGATCCTGGCCTCGCAGCTCTCCGACCTGACCGGCGGCGAGGACGGGCTGAACTACCGGCTGCCGGCGGTCCTGCGCAGTTCCTTCTCCTTCGGCGACCCGCTGTTCGGGGTGCGGCTCAACGGTCGGCTGCTCGACTACTATCTGGTCTATGCGGCGTCGCTGATCCTGATCCTGGTCCTGCTGCGCATCGTGAACTCGCCGTTCGGCAGCGTGCTGATGGCGATCCGCGAGAATCCGTTCCGGGCCGAGGCGATCGGCTACCGCACCGTGGTCTACCGCACGATCGCGAGCTGCATCGCCGCCGCCACCGCGGCGCTGGCCGGGGCGCTGCTGGCGCTGTGGTCGAGCCAGACCAATCCCGACACGACGCTCAGCTTCGACATCATGGTCGACATCCTGCTGATGGTGGTGATCGGCGGCATGGGCACGATGTATGGCGCCGTCATCGGCGCGGTGCTCCTGGTTTTCGCCCAGAATTACCTGCAGGACCTGCTGGCGGTCGCCAACAAGGCGCTGGTCGGCGTGCCGCTGCTGGCCAACCTGTTCCACCCCGACCGCTGGCTGCTGTGGCTGGGCGTGGCCTTCATCCTCTGCGTCTACTTCTTCCCGGCCGGCATCGTCGGGCGTTTGCGCCAGAAGCGCTAACGCATCGCAGGGCGGCCCTGCTCGTATCGTGGAAGGCAATCAACGATCGAGCTTCTGTTCCGCAATGACGCGCGTGAAGCTTCGGACAACTTCAACAAAGGAGGATCGTCCGTGGCCATCAACAGGCGCGCTTTTGTAACGGGTACGTCCGCACTGGCGGCGTTTGCCGGTACCGGCATCCAGGGGGCGTTTGCGCAGAAGAAATATTCCGACGGGGTCAGCGACACCGAGATCAAGCTCGGCCATACCGGCCCCTACAGCGGCCCGGCATCGGCGTACGGCACGATCGGCAAGGGCATCGAAGCCTACTGGAAGATGGTGAACGACCAGGGCGGCATCAATGGGCGCAAGATCAACTTCATCACCTACGACGACGGCTTCTCGCCGCCGAAGACGGTCGAGATGGTGCGCCGGCTCGTCGAGAACGACAAGGTCTTCGCGACCTTCCAGACGCTTGGTACCGCGTGCAACACCGCGATTCACAAGTTCATGAACCAGAAGAAAGTCCCTCAGCTCTTCGTCAGCACCGGCGCGTCCAAGTGGGGCAACCCGAAGCAGTTCCCGTGGACGATCGGCTGGCAGCCCGACTACGTGACGGAAAGCGGCATCTACGCCAAGCACATCCTGGCCCAGCACAAGGGCGAGAAGATCGGCGTGCTCTGGCTGAACGACGATTCCGGCAAGGACTATGTCTCCGGCTTCATGAAGGGGCTGGGCAAGGAAAACGAGAAGCTGGTCTCGGCGGCGGTGAGCTATGAGGTCACCGATCCCACGGTCGATTCACAGATCATCCAGCTCAAGAGCTCCGGCGCGACCGTCTTCTTCTGTCATGCCACGCCGAAGCATGCGTCGCAGGCGATTCGCAAGGCGGCTGAGCTCGGCTGGAAGCCAGCCTTCTATCTCGTGAACGTCTCGATTTCGGTCGACGCCGTGCTGAAGCCGGCCGGCCTGGACAACTGCCAGGGCATCATCACGGCGGCCTACTACAAGGATCCGACGGATCCGCAATGGGCCAACACGCCCGACTTCGTGGAATGGAAGGCGTGGATGGCCAAATACCTGCCGGCCGCCAATGCGGGCGACGCGTTCTATACCTATGCCTACGCGGTCTCGGCGACGATGCACGAAATGCTGAAGCGGTGCGGCAACGAGCTGACGCGGGAAAACCTCATGAAGCAGGTTGCCGGCATGAAGGACCTCGAGGTGCCGCTGTTGCTGCCGGGCATCAAGCTCAACACCAGTCCGACGGACTTCTATCCCATCCAGTCAATGCAGCTTCAGCGCTTCGAGGGCGACACCTGGAAGCTGTTCGGCGGCGTCATCTCCAACGAAGGCAGCTAGGCATCGCCGCCCCGGAAGCCCTGGCGGCTTCCGGGGAACGGCTCGACATAGGTCTCGCCGCCGCGGCCGTAATAGACGGCGCGCTGGCCCTGCATGGAGACGAGGTAGCCGACGCAGCCGGCCTCCAGGATCTCGCGGCAGAAGGTCAGGTACTTCGTCTTTCCAGTCTGGATCACGCGCACCGCCGCGAGGACGCCCTCGGCCGAAAAGGAGCCGGCCGGTCGTGCGTCCAGGGCAGAGTAGGTCACGCGATGGGACCGGCCGTCGGGCATGAAATAGGTCGTCTCTCCGCGCACCAGATCGGCGTGATAGCGCTCGACGCCCGCGCCGATGAGGCGGCCGACGACTTCGCCGAAGGTGATGCGCTCCTCGTGGGAGGCACGGGTGCATTCTTCCATGACGGCGATGTCCATGGCTCTGTCCTACTTGGTGGGGATGGTCTTGAGATCGTGGCGGCGCACGATCTCCTTCAGCGCGTTCTCAAGCGCCGCGCGTTCCGCCGGTTCCAGATGGCCGAAGAACTCGGCATCGTTGCGGTCGGCCAGTTCTGCCAGCGTCGGCACCAGCGTGCGGCCGTCGTCCGTCAACGACAGCGTCTGCTGGCGCCGGTCCTCGGTCGAGGCGGTGCGCGCGATCAATTCCTTGGCAATCAGCCGGTCGGCCAGCTTCGAGATCGCCCCGCGGGTCATCCCCAGCCGGTCGGCCAACGTGCTGGGTTGGATATCGGCGAGGTCGAACAGCTCGCGCAGCACGACCCATTCGGCAACGGTAACGTCGCGCGCCTGCAGCTTGAGGCTGAAGGCGTGCGAGACTTGATTGGACACGAAGCGCAGCCAGTAGCCCAGATGGTTTTCAAGGTCGGACGTCATTTGTTGAATAGGAAACTATATGGATGTGATTTCCTAGTCAACTACTGTGCGTGCGCATGAAGCTGCGCCCCGGCGATATCGTCAACCAGCACAAACGAAATAAGCGAAATAAACGAAACATTCAAAACGGAGGGAGACTTCCGAATTTGTGGTAACCGCTTACCGCGCGAATCTCCGGGCCACACCGCTCATGACGCGCCACTTCAGCGCGGGGTACCCCGCGCGCAGTGGCGCGCCCCCGGCAATGATCAGAGCTCGATCTGGCGGATGCCGCCGCGCGGGCGGCCCGCCTCGATCTCCTGCCACAGGACCTCGTGACCCTGGGGCAGGGGGCGGTTGTTGCGCATGGTGAGCCAGAGGCGCAGCAGCATGCGGTCGTGGCCGGATGTGGCGTCGTCCTCGAACGGCGTGCGGCCGTGATAGGTGACGTGGCTGTTGATCAGCTGCAGGTCGCCGGGTTCGAGCGTCATCTCGAAGCAGAGCTCTTCGGCGGTTTGCATCAGCACGTCGATCGCCTCGCGCTGGGCGTCCGTCAGCTTCGGCACGCCGGGCGCCATCTGCGCTGCCTCGATGAAGGTCAGCGAATAGTGCGACGTGAACTTGCCGTCGCGCAGGCCGAAGATCGGCAGCGGATAGGCGGTCTCGCGCGTCGTCGCCTCGCCGTCCTTCTTGGTGCCCTCCTCGCCGAAGCGGCTGCGCCAGTAGTCCTGGAACAGCAGGTCGAGCAGGTCGGGCCGGCGCTCGAGCATCGCGTTGTGGATGGCGGGCGTCGAGGCGAGCTTGCTGACGCCGCCGGCGCGGGCCTGGCGCACGCACAGCAGGGTCACGACGTCAGTGCGGTCGGTGTGGAAGCGCAACGCGCCGTTGGTCAGGGTGCGGGCATAGGAGGAGAGAAAGGTCGAGCCCTTCTCGTCCTTGGTCTCGCCGTAGGTGCGACCGACATGGGCGCCCTCGTCGCGAATGGCGCGCATCAGTTCGCCATTGCGGTTCTGGAAGACCGGCGTGCCGACATGCGTGCCGATGGCGAAATAGAGGCGCCGCAGATCCTCCTCGCTGTAGCGATCGACCGGGATGCCGCGCAGCTTCACGATGCCGCTGCCATTCTCCAGCTCGTCGGCGATATCGTCGAACAGCTCGTCGAGGGTCGGCAGGTGGAAATCGTCGCGCGAAATCTCCGACCATTCCATGCCGCGCAGGCCCTTCAGCGCGGCGTCGAGCTCGTCGACGCCATCTTGCGTGAGGGTGCGAATCCAACGCGTGGAATTCTTGATGTCCTGGCCATGCCAGACAGATGGACCGGTGAGGGGTGTGCGGCTGCTCATGCCTTTCAGAATAGCAGATCGTGCCCCCGGTTGCTCAACGGTCAATCGGTCGCGTCGGTGCGAGGCACGGAAGAATTTCGGTCAGGAAAGTGACTTGCGCATGTTGATCGAGGTCGGATAGTCGAAACCCGGATGGGCCTCGCGCGATGTCTCGCGGTAGCCAAGCGCGTGGAACAGACGCTGGTTGTCCGTGAGCACGATGCGCACGGCCAGGCGGATACCCGAAAGGCTGCGACGGCGGGCCTCGGCTTCGACGGCATCGATCAGTTGCCTGGCGAGGCCCTGGCCGCGCGCCGACGGGAGAACCGAGAGGCGGCCGAAATAGAGGTCACCCTCCTTTTCCTCGACGAGCACGCAGCCGATCATTTCGCCGTTCCGCTCCGCGACGATCGCGCTGGCGCCGCCGTCGAGTTCGGCGGCGATGGTCGCGGCCGTCTCGCGAAAGGCGCCGGATTCCGGCACGAGCCTGCCGCGATATTGGGCGAACGATGCGGCGATCACGGCGGCCATGCCGGCGGCGTCGTCGGCGGTCGCGGTGCGCAGGACGAGGGTGTCGCTCATCCGTAGGTTCTCGCGTAGGCTGCGGCCAAAATCGAGAGGAATTGCCGGATGGCCCTGATCACTTACCTGACCCGTATCCAGTTCGACTTCGGCGCTCTGAAGCTGCTCGAGCAGGAATTGCAGCTCATGGGCATGCGGCGCCCTCTGATCGTCACCGACAAGGGCGTCATCGCGGCCGGCCTGTGGGCCAAAGTCAAGGAACAGCTGCCAGGCAACATGCCGATTACGATCTACGACGAGACACCGGAGAATCCGACCGAGGCGGCGATGCGCGATGCGCTCAGGATCTATAAGGAAGAGGGCTGCGACGGCATCATCGCCATCGGCGGCGGCTCGCCGATGGATCTGGCCAAGGCCGTCGCACTGATGGCGACGCATCCCGGCCCGTCGCTGCAGGCCTATTCGTTCGTCGAGGGTGGGGCAGGCAAGATCACCGCGGCGGTGGCGCCCATGGTGGCGATCCCGACCACCTCCGGCACCGGCAGCGAAGTGAGCCGCGGCGGCGTCATCATCATGGATTCGGGCCGCAAGCTCGCGATTGGCAGCCCGTACCTCATTCCGCGGCTGGCGCTGATCGACCCAGAGCTGACGATGAGCCTGCCGCCGCATCTCACGGCTGGCACCGGCATGGATGCGCTCACGCATAATATCGAATGCTATCTCGCCAACGTCTTCAATCCGCCGGCCGATTCGATCGCGCTCGATGGGCTGGAGAAGGCCTGGAAGTACGTAGAGCGCGCGACCAGGGACGGGCAGGATCGCGAGGCGCGCTACAACATGGCGGTCGCTGCCATGGAGGGCGCCATGGTGTTCCAGAAGGGGCTGGGCGCCGTGCATGCGCTCTCGCATCCGACCGGTGGGCTCAAGGGTTACCGCCTGCATCACGGCACCTTGAACGCGATCTATCTCCCCGCCGTGCTGCGCTTCAACGAGCCGGCGGTGGGCGACAAGTTCAAGCGCGTGGCGCAAGTGATGGGCCTGTCCGAAAGCGAAGCCAATGCCGACGGCGTGGCCAATGCCGTGTCGGCGCTCAACGAGCGGCTGGGCATCCCGAAGGGGCTCGGTGCGGCGGGGCTGGCGCAGGAGACGATCGAGAAGATCGCCGAAGGCGCGATGGGGGACCATTGCCACCTCTCGACGCCGCGTCAGCCGACCAAGGCGCAGTACATCGATCTGATCGAACAATCGTGGGGCTGACATGAAGGTCAAGGGCAAGGTCTGCGTCGTCACCGGCGCGGCGGGCGGCATCGGCGAGGCGATCGCCCGGCGCTTTGCGAAGGAAGGCGCCAAGGGGCTGGTCGTGGCCGACATGGACGCCGGCCGACTCGGCAAGGTGGCTAAGGACATCGGGGCCCTCGCGGTGGCGGGCGACATCGGCCAGGAGGCCGAGGTGAAGCGCCTGATCGCCGAGACGGAGAAGACGTACGGCGAGATCGACATCTTCTTCTCCAATGCGGGCATCGGCCGCGGCGGCCACGAGGATGCGACCGACAAGGACTGGGCCGATTCGTGGGCGATCCATGTCATGGCGCATGTCTATGCCGCGCGGGCGCTGGTGCCGCAGATGCTGAAGCGCGGCGAGGGCTATCTACTCAACACCGCGAGCGCGGCCGGCCTGCTGGCCTCGATGGGCTCGGCGCCCTATGGCGTCACCAAGCACGCGGGCGTGGCGCTGGCCGAGCATCTTTCCATCCAGTACGGCGACCGCGGCATCCGCGTCTCCGTGCTCTGCCCTCAGGCCGTCGACACCAACATGCTGCGCATGGCCGGTGCGACCGCGGCCTCGGTCGACGGCGTGATCAACACCGACGCGGTGGCCCAGACGGTGATCGAGGCGATGGACGAGGAGCGCTTCCTGATCCTGCCGCACCCCGAGGTGAAGGAATACATGGTGCGCAAGCTCGACCGCGACCGCTGGCTGCGCGGCATGCGCCGCCTGCGCGACAAGACAGGTGAGGGACAGGAGAAGCGCTAAACTCAACCCAGCTTCCTCCTCCGTCAAACGGGGGAGGTGAAAGAGATGGGTTAACGGCCTCCCATGCTCCCCTACATCCAATCGTTGTTCGCCGAGACCGGCCTGTGGATCGCGCTGGGCGTAACGCTGGTCGCGGGCCTGATGCGCGGATTCGCGGGCTTCGGTTCGGCTATGCTGATGGCGCCGATCTTCGCCATCCTGTTCGGCTCGGCCGAAATGGTGGTGACGGTGGTCGCCATCGAGCTCGTCGTGTCGCTGCAACTCTTCCCGCAGGTCCGTCGGCATGCCGACTGGACGGTGCTGACGCCGATGAGCATCGCGGCCTGTCTCGCGATGCCGGCGGGTGTCTGGCTGCTGGCCAGCGTCGACAAGAACACGATCGTGACGGCGGTGTCGGCCGTCATCGTGGCCTTCGTGCTGCTGATGTGGACCGGCTGGAAATATACCGGCCGGCGCTCGGCGGCTGCGACGGTGATCGTCGGCGCCGTCTCGGGCGCGATGATGGCCACGACCAGCGTCGGTGGGCCGCCGGTGCTGCTTTATCTCCTGTCGGGCAACGATCCACCGCAGGTCAACCGCGCCAACATCGTCACCTATTACTTCCTGACGCAGTTCCTGCTGATCGTGATCGTGCTGGCCACCGGCGTCGCGGGCGTCGACGCGCTGGTCCGCGCCGTCGTGCTGTTTCCGGTCATGGTGGTGGGGGCCTGGGCCGGCGGGCGGCTGTTCCACGGGCTCGCCAGCGAGCGACTCTACCGCAACGTCGCCCTCGCGATCCTATTCCTGACCGGCCTGTTCGGTCTTTTGAGGAACTGGCTGGTGAGCTGAGAGGCGGTGTATGCTGCACCATCCATGGAGATTTGCATGCGTATCATCGCCGCCGGATTTACCGCTCTCGTCCTGACCGTGAGCCTGTCGTCTGCCTCCCGTGCCGACGACCTCCTGAAGGAGTGCATGGTCACGGCCTCCGAGAAGATGTGCCAATGCATCATCGGGCGCATCCCGGCCGACCAGCGTGCCAACGCGATCCTCGGGCTGCGCAAGTCGAACCAGTCGGTGAGTGTGAGCGGCAACCTGCTCAACCCGTCGAACCTGTCGCCGCAGGAAATGCAGGGTCTCAACGCGGTCGTCGCGGCCCAGGCCTACTGCATGTAGCCTGCGGAACGTCAGGCGCTCCGCAATCCTCTAGGCTTGCGCTGAACGTCGCGTTATCCTGCCGCCCATAGAGTTGATGCCGGTTAACGGCGCGATCCATGGGAGGGCCTTAATGGCACTGTTTTCACGCAGATTCGGTCTGGTGGCGGCGCTCGCCGTCGGTCTTGCGGCTCCGGCCTTCGCTCAGGCGCCGGCCGCAGCCCCGGTGCGCGGCGGCGCCTTGACGATCGGGGTCGAGAGCGACTTCGAAGGCTTCGATCCTATCCGGGCCGGCGTTTATTCGAATTCGACGGTGACGGCGGCCTCGCTGTTCTACGAGACGCTGATGCGGCTCGACGACAAGGGCAACCTGCTGCCTGCGCTCGCTCTGTCGATGACACCGAACGAGGATGGCAGCGTCTGGACGGCCAAGATCCGCCCGAACGTAAAATGGCACGACGGCACGCCGTTCACCGCCCAGGGCGTTGCCGATCATTTCAACCGTCTGCTCGATCCGGCCAACCGTTTTGCCGGCCGTGCCTATCTCGCGATCGAGAAGGTCGAGGCGCCGGACGATCTGACCGCCGTGTTCAAGATGCGCGGCCCCAACGCGGCACTGCCGAAGACACTGGCGCAGCCGACCGTCACGACGCTGATCATTTCAGTCAAGGCCGCCCAGGAGAAGGGCGCCGACTACAACCGCAATCCCGTCGGCACCGGCCCGTTCGTGTTCAAGGAATGGCGCGCCGCCGACCGCCTGGTCGCCGAGCGCAACCCCGACTACTGGGACAAGGACAAGCCCTATCTCGACCGCGTGACCGTGCGGCCGCTCCCCGATTCCGACGCCCGCTACGCCAGCCTGGTGAAGGGCGACGTCCAGGTGATCTGGGAAGATCGGGCCGAGAACATCGTCAAGGCCAAGAAGGACAAGAACCTGCGCGTGCTGACCTGGGTGGGCAGCGGCGCGCTCGTCATTCCGCTCAACACCCAGCGCGAGCCGCTGAACGACAAGCGCGTGCGCCAGGCCGTCTCGATGGCGCTGAACCGCAAGGCCAACGCCGCCGTCCTGACCCAGGGGCTTCGTCCGGTCTACGACGATCCCTATGGGCCGAGTTCGGGCATCGAGTGCAAGGATAGCGGGGCGCTGAAGTACGATCCGGCAGCCGCGCGCAAGTTGATCGCGGACTACGGCAAGCCTGTGAAGCTCACCATGACGGTCACCGCCTCGCCGCGCGGCCGCGAGGGCGCGCAGGTCTTCCAGGCCGACATGAAGAAGGCCGGCATCGACGTCGAGATCAAGCCGGTCGACCAGACGCAGCTGGTGAAGGAGGCGCTGACGCGCGACTTCCAGGTCACCGGCTGGCGCATCATCGATCTGGCCGACGTCGATCCGCAGATGTTCGCCAACTTCCACTCCAAGAGCCCGATCAACTTCTCCGGCTACAACAACGCCGAAGTCGACCGGCTGCTGCTGGTCGGCCGCACCAGCCTCGACGAGAATAAGCGCAAGGCGGCGTACTGCGACCTCATCAAGATCCTGAACGACGATGCGGTGTGGCTGTGGTCCGGCAGCAACATCGACTTCGCCATCACCCGCGCCAACGTGCACGGCATTCCGGGGCTGCGCGGCGGCGCGGTGCAGGTCGAAGGCGCGTGGCTCTCGAAGTAGGGGAAGTGCGAGGCGAGTAGCGTAGGGTTTCCGATGCAGTGGCTTGCGCGCCAGATGGTGCGGCTGGTGGTCGTGCTGTTCTGCGTCACCCTGCTCACCTACATGATCGTGAACATCCTGCCGGGGGACGTGGCGATCGTGATCCTGGGGAGCCTCGCCACTCCGGAGGACATTGCGGGCCTCCGCGCCGACCTCGGCCTCGACCGGCCGATGCTGGTGCGCTACTTCGACTGGCTCGGGTCGGCGCTGTCGGGTGACCTCGGCCGCTCTTACCGCAGCGGCGAGCCCGTGGTGCAGGCGATCCTCGACCGTCTGCCGGTGTCGCTGCAGCTTATGGTGATGGCGCAGGTCATCGCGCTGGGAATCGCGGTTCCTGTGGCGCTGCTGTCGGTGCGGCGACCCGGCGGTCTGTTCGATCGCATCTCGGCCTCGGCCGCCTTCGGTTTTCTCGCGATGCCCAACTTCATGCTGGGGATCGTTCTGATCTACCTGTTTTCGGTCACCTTCGATCTTCTGCCGGCGACCGGCTTCACGCCCATCTCGGAAGGACTGTGGGAGAACATCGAATCGATGATCCTGCCGTCGCTGACGCTGGGGTTGATCGAGTGGACGGTGCTGATGCGCGTCCTGCGCTCGGACCTGCTGACCACCCTCAAGGAGGATTTCATCCTGCTGGCGCGGGCCAAGGGCCTGCCCCAGTGGCGCGTCCTGATCCAGCACGCGCTGCGGCCCTCGTCGTTTACCCTGATCACCATCCTCGGGCTCAACATCGGCGGGCTGATCGGCGGCGCGGTGATCGTGGAGCAGATCTTCGCGCTGCCGGGCGTCGGCCGCCTGCTGCTGGGCGGCATCTTCAATCGCGACCTGATCCTCGTGCAGGGCACCGTGGCCTTCATCGCGGTGGGCTTCGTGGTCATCAACTTCCTGGTCGACATGCTCTACGCCGTGCTCGACCCGAGGGTGCGTCATGTCCGCTTCCGCAGCTAAGGTCGCCGCCATCGCCGCGGCGGGGCCACGCCGCCGCTGGCCCTGGGCGCTCGCCCTGCCGCTGGGTTGGTTGCTGCTCGTCGTCTTTCTGGCGATCACCGCCGACTGGATCGGGCTGCCCGACCCGTCGGCGCAGGAACTGATCCTGCGCCGCAAGCCGCCCTCGGCCGAGTTCCTGCTGGGCACCGACAATCTCGGCCGCGACATGCTCTCCCGCGTGATCTACGGCGCCCGTACCTCGCTGATCGTGGGCATCTGTGCGCCGATCCTGGGCTTCCTGATCGGCGGCGCCATCGGCATGAGCGCCGGCTACTTCCGCGGCAAGGTCGACATGCTGGCGGTCGGCTTCATCGACATCCTGCTGGCCTTCCCGTCGCTGGTGCTGGCGCTCACCTTCACCGCCTATCTCGGGCAGAGCCTGTTCAACGTCACCCTGGCGCTGGGCATCCTGTCGATCCCGGCCGCGGCACGGGTGGCGCGGGCCAATACGCTCGCTTGGGCAAACCGCGACTTCGTGCTGGCCGCCCGCACCGTCGGCGCCAGCGACTGGCGCATCCTGACGCGCGAGATCCTGCCCAACCTGCTGCCGCCCATGTTCGCCTTCTGGCTGGTGGCGATCAGCGTGATCATCGTCGCCGAAGGCGCTCTGTCCTTCCTGGGACTCGGCATCCCGGCGCCGCAACCGAGCTGGGGCGGCATGATCGCCGACGGGCGCGAGGCGCTCGACGTGGCGCCCTACACGGCGCTGATCCCGGCGGCCGTGATGTTCGCCACCGTCCTGTCGCTCAACTTCGTGGGCGACATGGTGCGCAACATGGTCGATCCGCGGAGGTCGGCGCTGTGAGCGTCCCGGCGAAAAGTCCCGCGACGCTCCTGTCGGTGCGCAACGCCCAGGTGAGTTTCTCCACGGCACGCGGCCCGCTGCGTGCCGTCGACGGTGTGTCGTTCGATCTGCACGAGGGGCAGACGCTCGGCATCGTGGGCGAATCCGGATCGGGCAAGTCGGTGCTGGTGCGCTCGCTGATCGGCCTGGTCGGCGCCGGGGCGGGCGCCGGTGTGGCCGGCCAGGTCCTGTTCGAGGGGCGCGATCTTCGCGGCCTGCCGCCCCGGGAGTTTCGCAAGGTCCTCGGCACCGAGATCGGCATCGTGTTCCAGGATCCAATGACCTCGCTCAATCCGGTGATGAAGATTGGCCGCCAGATCGGGGAGGGGCTGCGCCTCAACCGCGGACTGGATGCGAAGGCGGCCGCGCGCCGCGCCGTCGAATTGCTGAACGAGGTTGGCATCCCGGAGCCAGAACGCCGCGCGGGGCAGTATCCGCACGAGATGTCGGGCGGCATGCGGCAGCGTGTGGCGATCGCCATCGCGATTGCCTGCGCGCCCAAGCTCCTGATCGCCGACGAGCCGACGACGGCGCTCGACGTGACGGTGCAGCGCCAGATACTCGACCTGTTGCAGGGCGAACAGCGCCAGCGCGGCATGGCGATGATCCTGATCACCCACGATCTCGGCGTGGCGGCGGGCCGCAGCGACGACATCATGGTCATGTATGCCGGCCGCGCGGTGGAGACGGCAGCAACCCGCGAGATCTTCCGCTCGCCGCGCATGCCGTACACCGAGGCGCTCCTGCGCTCGCTGCCGCGGCTCACCGATCCCACCCACACGCGGCTCAGTGCCATTCCCGGCCGCCCGCCAGACCTGGCGCGGCGCAGTGTTGGCTGTGCCTTCGGACCGCGCTGCCTCTATCGCACCGAACGGTGCGACACGGATCAGCCGGCGCTGACGATGGACGGCGGGCGCGGCTACGCCTGTTTCTATCCGAGGGGCATGGAGCCGGGAGGGGCGGCATGAGCGATCTCCTCTCGATCCGGAACCTCGTGGTCGAATACCCGGTGGGGGGTCGCCGCCACGTTCATGCCGTCAGCGATGTCACGCTGTCGGTGAAGCAGGGCGAGACGCTGGGGCTCGTCGGCGAATCGGGCTCGGGCAAATCCTCGCTGGCGCGCGCGCTGTTGCAATTGCCGCCGCCCAAGGCCGGCGGCGTCGTGTTCGACGGCAAGGACCTGACGCAGATGCGCGGCCAGGCACTGCGGGCCATGCGGCCGCGCTTGCAGATGATCTTCCAGGATCCGATCGCCTCGCTCAATCCGCGCCGTAGGGTCGCCGAGATCATCGCCGAGCCGCTGATCGTGTCGGGCCTATCCGATGCCGCCGAACGCACCCGCCGCGTCCGCGCCGTCATGGAGGCGGTCGGGCTCGATCCCGACCTCGTCTGGAACAGAAGGCCACACGAATTCTCCGGCGGTCAGTGCCAGCGCATCGCCATCGCGCGCGCCCTCGTCCTCGAGCCCAGCCTCATCGTATGCGACGAGCCGGTGTCGGCGCTCGACGTCTCGATCCGGGCGCAGATCGTCAATCTGCTGGAGGACATGAAGGCGCGATTCGGGCTTACGCTCCTGTTCATCGCCCACGATCTCGCGGTGGTGAAGTCCGTGTCGGACCGGGTGGCGGTCATGTATCTCGGCAGGCTCTGCGAGGTGGCCGATTCGGACTCGCTGTTCGCGACGCCGGCGCATCCCTATACCGCCGCGCTGATGGCCGCGATCCCCGTGCCAGATCCGGACGTGCCTCTGGGCGATACGAGACTGAAGCCCGGCGACCCGCCATCGCCGCTCGATCCGCCCTCGGGCTGCCGCTTCCGCACGCGCTGCCCGTATGCGCAGCCCCGTTGCACGGACGAGGTGCCGCCGCTGCGCCAGTTCGCGCCCGGCCGCGAGGTCGCCTGCCACTTCCCGCTGGTGGGCTGACGCCGACTACAGCGTCCGCGCCGTTGTGCCCTTGTAGAGGATCGGTCCCGTCGGGCGGCCGGTCGGCGAACCACCGGACGGTTCCAGCGTGATCTCGAAGAGCTGGTCGGCGGCCGTGGTCGGCAGCCGCTCGAGATCGAGAGATGTCGCGCGGGCGCGGTCGAGCAGGCCGACCGATCGCGGGCCGACCTCGCGATTCCAGAGCGTCCAGACCTGCAAGGAGCGGCCGGCCGGTACGGTAATGTCGACGAGCGGGATCATCTCGACCCTGCCATTGGCGAAGGCGTTCACGATGGCGCCGGCCTGGCGCGTCGCATCGTCGACCAGGATGGCGACATAGACCGGCTTGCGGGCCGCCACCTCCTGGGCGTGCCGCACGGTCACCGTGGTCACGACCGCGAGGGCAAGAGTGGCGATGACCCCGGACAGCGCCGCGATCCGCAGCGCGCCGAGGCTGTTCCACAACCGGGGCAGAAGGCCGTTCGGCGTCTCCGGCGGAGTGGGAACCGCCGTGCCCATGCCGGCCTCGATGCGGCGCCACAGCTGTTCCGGCGGCATGACCGGATCTGCGGTGTCGTCGAACGCCGCGAAATGTGTCCGCCAGGCCGCGACCTCGCGGGCGAAGCCGAGATCGGAGGAGAGGCGGCGCTCTGCCGCAGCGTGCGTGTCGGGCTCCAGCAGGCCCAGGACAAATTCGGCGGCGTGGATTCGGTCGTCGCGGTCGGGCGTCATCCCAGGCACTCCTGCAGGGAGACGAGTCCGCGGCGTATCCAGCTCTTGATGGTGCCGAGCGGCATGCCGAGGCGCCCCGCCAGCTCGCCGTGACTGAAGCCGTGCACATAGGCCAGGACGATCGCATTGCGGCGGCCCGTATCGAGCTGCTCCAGGCAGTGCCGCAAGGCGCTGGACTCAGGGAGGCGCGATAGTGCCGAATCAGGCTCCGGCAAGTCGCCGTCCGCCGGCTCATCGGTGCCAAAACGCCCTTCGTCGCGCAGGATGGTCAGCGCCTGGTTCCGCACGATCGTGAAGATCCAGGCGCGCGCGGAGCCGCGCGATGGATCGTAGCTGCGCGCGCTGCGCCAGATGCGCATGAAGGCGTCGTGCGTTGCCTCTTCGGCAAGATCCCGGCGGCGCAGGATGCGGATCGCCACGCCGACCATGCGGGCAGCCTCGAGATCGTAAATGACGCGCAGA
Source organism: Reyranella sp. (assembly GCF_052439685.1). Taxonomy (GTDB): domain Bacteria; phylum Pseudomonadota; class Alphaproteobacteria; order Reyranellales; family Reyranellaceae; genus Reyranella. Next base: position 19,788 of record NZ_JBQVQG010000006.1, on the reverse strand, counting down.
GCGGACGACTCGCCGGCGGCGCATCGCACGATCGCGGCCGAAACTTCCGCTTCGAGCGCCGACTGATCGGAGGACAAAACTGCCGCCATCGCTTCCTGGCCTACCTCCCTGTGGTCGTTCGCGCCGGTCGACGCCGTTGCGACTTCTTCAAGAATACTTCCGAAACCGGCGATTGGATGCATCCGAGATGCAATCTCGATTCTTTTTTCGGGCGCTGCATCCAATCGCACCGGTCGGCCGGTATCCGCTGCATGACCCGCTTATGGGTCGGCAACGGATGGAGAGACCCAATGACAGTGAAGGCATTCCTGGCGGCTTCGACCGCCCTGGTGGCGCTGACGGGTACGGCGCAGGCGGCGGACGTCGCCGCCCTGATCGGAAACGACACGATCGCCATCGTCGACACCTCGGCGAAGAAGGCGACGAAGAAGATGAAAGTCGAGGGCGTTGCGGGCCCGCTGGTCGGCATCGACGTGCGGCCGGCCGACGGCATGCTCTACGCGCTGGCCGCGGACGGCACGCTTTACACGATCGCGATGGATGGCAAGGCCACGAAGAAGTCGAAGCTCGAGACGATGCTGCCGGCCGGCTCGGCCGCGACGGTCGACTTCAATCCGGTCGCCGACCGGCTGCGCGTCATCGGCAGCGACGGCACCAACCTGCGCGTCAACGTCGACGACGGCAAGGTCATCAAGGACGGCGGCCTGAAGTACGCCGACGCCGATGCCAACAAGGGCAAGGCGCCGAAGGTCATGGCCGGTGCCTACACCAACTCGGTCAAGGGAACGAAGGAAACGACGCTCCTCAACGTCGACACCACGACGGGCGCCCTGGTCAAGCAGGCGCCGCCGAACGACGGCATCCTCAACACGGTCGGCGCACTCGGCCCGAAGGTCGACGCGATCGCCTTCGACATCTGGTCGGACGGCGCGAAGAACGAAGGCTGGGCCATGACCGGCGACCAGCTCTGGTCGGTCGATCTGGCGAGCGGCAAGGCGACGCCCGTGGCCAAGATCGAAGGTCTGGGCGGCACCGTCATCGACATCGCCATCCTGCCGAAGAAATAGCGGCGCCCTGAAACGAAAACGGCGGACCCCAGGGTCCGCCGTTCTCTCGTAACCGATGCCATTGGCATCGGCCTCGCCGATTGGTCGGAGCGAGAGGATTCGAACCTCCGGCCCCTAGCTCCCGAAGCTACAGCCCGTTTCATAAGTGGTTGATTTCATTGAATATCGTCAACAGGAAGTGCCCCGGAATACTCCCAAACGACCCACCCTTTCCCAAACCGATCTCCAAACACGCTAGGCTCGTTTCTTGGGCCGCGGCACGGCCTCGAGGGCGCGCGCGACTTCCGCCCCTGCGATGGCCGTGTATCGCGCCGTGGTAGCCGGATCCTGGTGCCGGGCGGCCTCCTGCGTCGTGGCCGAAGAGGCGACCTTGGCGACCTCGGTGATATAGCGGGCGCGCACGTCGTGGACGCGGTGCCCTCGCGCGACGCCGGCCGCCTTTGCTGTCGTGCCCCATGATCGCCGGATGCTGGCAAGCGGCACCCACTCGACATCCTTCGGCTTCTTGCCGTCCAGCCACGCCCGCCAGTGCGCCCGGCCAGGCCATGTGACGAGATGCTGGACGCCACGGGCGCGCGCCTGCCGTGCCAGCCGGTTCAAGACCTCCCATCCGCCTGGCACCGGCCGTGCGAACTCGTCGCGCCGGCTCTTCGTCGTCGAGCCGGAAAACCGCAGCGCACGCTCCTCCCGATCGATATGCGCCAGCGTGACCGACAGTGCCTCGGCGCGCCGGAGGCCGAAGTAGCGGGCGAGGTCGAGGGCGTCGATCACCCATGGCGGCGCCTTGGCTAGACGCGCGAACAGCTCGGCATCGGGCATCGGTGCCGGCCTCCGCTTCGGCGCAGGCACCGGCTTGACCTCCGGCGGGAACGGCAACATCGGCTGGCCGCTCACGGGATCCTTGATCCGGTGGGCCTGGGTGAACGCCGCCCGCAGGCAGTTCAGCCGGTGGTTCACGCTGGCCGGCGATCGCTTCCGCTCGATCTTACCAGCCTTGCCCGGCGCCTTGTCGCGCTTGCGAGGTCCGCCACGCCAGACCTGCACCGGGGCTTCGGACGCATGGACGCGGTAGGCGTCGACCCGCTCCTGTCCGATGCCGGCGACCGGCGTGTCGGCGCCGAAAAAGACGAGCAGCTCCCGCCCGTAGAGCTTGAGGTTGGCGACGTGCTGGGCGGAACTCCCGACCTGAGACTTGATGTGGAGAGCGACGGCCTGGCCGAACGTGAAGCTGCCCGGGCGAGAGATCGATCGACTGGCCGTCTGACCAGCTCGAGCGCGTCCGCGGGCCAGCGCCTCATGCTCGCGCGCCTCCTTCTCGCTACGCGCCGGGCGGCCCGTTACGGGGTCGACGCACGGCCCGTGATGCCGGACGCCGTTCAGCCGGAAGTCGTAGCGCCACTCGCCGTTGCGCTGCCTGTTCTGAAAGACCGTCACCGGCCGGACGCTATTACAGCATGCCCATCGCGCGCAAATACCGCCGCGCCTCGGCGGCGCCTGGGCTGGCGGATTGCCGGCCGCTTTCGGCGGGTGCCGGCGTCGGCCGTTGGGCGGGGCCCAGCGTGTTGCGGCCCTTGTAGTGGCGGATCGAGGCGGCGTGGACCCGCACGCCGCGAGGGCTGGTGCCCTTGCCGACACGATGGCCGGTCAGGTCGCCGGAATCGATCAGCGCCCGCACCGTCGATGTCGCGCAGCCCAGCCGGCGCGCGGCCTCGGCGACGGTCACCGATTCCTCGGTGTCGTCGTCTTGGCTGGCGTCGGTGTGGGCGAGGCGGAGCATGGGTTATCGCACCTCGATCACGCGAACGCCGGCCGCCTTGGCGCGCCGCACCATGTCAGCCGTGCCAGTCCCGCCGGGGAAAGCCACGACCAGATCGGGCCTGCCCTCGTCGAGCATCTGCTGGTTCCGGATCGGTCCCGCGGCGCGACCGTGCGTCTTCCAGTCCGCCGCAAACCTTTGCTCCGGCACGCCGCGCTTGTAGGCCCATTCGGACGCGCACGAGTCCGCGCCGAACGCGCCACCGTGGATGATCAAGGTCGGCTTCGGGGCGAGGCCGTCGAGCACGCGGGAGACCTCGCGCATATCGCGGTAGGTGCGCCCGCCGCAGACGAGCACGCGATGCTCGTCATTCATCGCCGCCAGCCTCCAGCTCGCGCACGTACTTCTCATAGTCGCGATCCGACGCGGCCTCGGCCTTCGCGCGCAAGGTGGCCGACGCGCCCGCCACCGCCTTGCGGCCCGCCGCCGTGACCCAGCCATAGATGTAATCCGTCTTCGTCTTGAACGGGTCCGTGCGCAGGCGGAGCAGACCTTTCCGGATCAATGACTGGTGGTGGCGATTGCGCCAATGGATTGTCATCAGGCCGGTCTTGCCGCCGCCCTGTTCGATGAACTGCAGCGTGTTGAATTGTGCTGGCGTCAGTTTGGCGCTCATCGTGTCGTCCTCCTGTTGTGGTAGCCCATGGCGAGCATCGTGGCGGCGGTCATGGGCGCTAATCCCAATGTTCCTGGTCGGCGCGCTCCTGCGCGTCGCGGGCGATGGCAACCTGCTCGGCGGGCGTCAGAGAATCCCAGATCGCACGGGTCCGCCTCCCGACGTAGTTCCGCCAGTCGTGAACCCTTCCGCGGGCCTCCCAGTCCGGTGTGTTCGGCGTCGAGATCAAGACCGGGTCATCGTCCTCATCGGCCGCCGGTGGTTGCGAACGCCGGTCGAGAAGGTTCAGCGCTGCGGCGATCATGGCCGAAGTATCGAAGATATGTCCGGGCGCCGCCGGCTTCATCTCGACGATGGGGTGTCCTTCGAATCGGAGCACGAACAGCTTCCCGTCATTTGACGCAGATGTGACAGTCCATTTTCCAGCATGGGCTGGGTCGCTCATCCCGCCTCTCCTTCCTTGTCTGGCGCTTTCCCGTCATGGGAGAGGGAACGGATGGCGGCGGCGAGATTCCGCGCCGTTACCCAAGCCCCATCCAAAAAGCCAGCGCCGTAGGAATAGGGGTCGTAGTCTTTGCCCTCCGCTTCCTTGTCGGCGAGTTTTTCTTCGCGTTCGTTATCCGCCATTTCATCCGCCACCTTCGCCGCCTCTTCCAACCCCAGTCTGCGGCCCTCAGAGGGGAGGGGGCGGCGAATAGGGACGATCTCGTAGCCGTTACCCGCGAGGGATTTGACGAAGAGTTCGTCGTCGTAGTTCGACCCGCCGGGGAAATCGACCATCGCGTCTTGCAACGCGACGTCCACAATGTTCGACAGCGTGCACGGCTTCAGTTCTGTCTCGCTGTTCTCGCTCATGTCAGGACCTGGGGGTGGGGAGGAGCTTGAGAAGCTCAAGCCAGTCGTTGATGTCGGCTTGGGTGGTGAAGTCGCGAACGTCGCCGCAGTCGTCGAGGAACACCTGACAGGTCTCCGCTGCGGCCTTTAGCGCCCTCTCCAGCTCCTTCACCCGCTCGGAAGAGGAGAGGAGGGCGCGGGCGAATCGAACCGAGTCAGGTTCGCCGCCAACCACGCCGATATAATTCCACTTCCGCATGTGTTCGCGTGCCGCCTCTACTGCCTTTTCCATCACGTTCTCCTGATCTTCCTTCTCGCTCATGCCGCCCTCGCCGCGTCGATGTTTCGCCGCTCGACGGTGAAGGTGATGGCGACTCTACCGAACCGACTTCCAGTCGCGCTTGCCAGCGGCCATCGACCCATTCGGTGGCGTTCGTGACGAGCTCGGCGGCTCGCTCCAGTTCCACCTTGCCCGGCGGATTGTTGTCGCCAATGCCGCGGCTCTCGGCGATGTCGGCTAGCGTGTCCATGTCTGATCCCGCTCCTGTTGCTTGGCGTTGTAGGCGGCCTCTGCCGCGTCGCCTTCCGGCGTGCCGCGATCACCCCAGGTCTCGCAGTCGACATCGACATGCTCGAAGATGGACGGCACCGCGCGGCCGCAAGTCGGACAGCGGGCCATCAGCGCGTCACCGAGTCAGTCTTGGGGAACACCCGCACGCCGGGAATCTTGAGCGTGCATTTGCCCTCGACCGTGGCCGCCCGGATCGCGCTGGCGATGAGGCCGTCATCGACCCGGCAATACTGGCGCGGCACTTTGGCGTGGTCCGTGACCTCGTGCTCATACACCGTGCGCAGGGATGAGATCGCACCGAGGTCGGTTCGGATGCGCGACATCTCGGCTTGCGAGGCGCCGGCGGCCTTCTTGGTTGCATTGGCCCGCTGCGCCGCCGCGGCGGCATCGTCGCGCGCCTTGTCGGCGATGCGCTGCTGTTCGCGGCGCTCGGCGTTCGCACGCTCGATCTCGGCTGCGGCGTCGCGCTTCTCCTGGTCGGCCTTCGCCTTCGCCTCAGCGGCCTCGCGGTCTCGCTTGGCCTTGGCGTCGGCAATGGCCTGGTCGGCGGCGGCCTTCTCGGCCTTCGCCTTGTCGGCAGCCTCTTTGTCCTGCGCGGCCTTGGCGTCGAGTTCACGTTGACGAGCCTCGCGCTTCTCCCGCTCGGCCCTCTCGATCTCAGCCTTGGCTTCGGCTTCGGCGCGCGCCTTGGCCTCGCGGCGCTCGCGTTCGACCCGCTCGGCCTCGCGACGGGCGTCTTCCTCAGCCTTCTTGGCATCGGCGAGCCGCTTCTCCTCCTCACGCTTGAGGCGCTCCTGCTCCTTGCGCGCCTCTTCGGCAGCGCGGGCTTCCTCGGCGCGGCGCCGCTTTTCCCGGTCGGCCTTCTCCCGCTGGTAGGGTGTCAGATACTCGACGTTCAGCTTCTTGTTGAGATTGTCGATGGGCGTGATCATGGCGTGGAAGAATCCATCGTTCGCCGCGATCATCTCCCGGAAAGGCTCGTTGGCGGCCTTGCGGGACCCCGCCATGGACGCCATCGGCGCCGTAGCGGACGACATGCTCGTTGCCGTCGACCATCACGGCGGCGACCAGCGGACCGCGCACGCCCTTGAGGTCGTCGGCCAGGATCCGGTAGGGCAGGTGGCCGGCGGTGAGGCCGGTGTCGTTCGTGCGCCAGGTCACGCAGCATCCCCATCACCAAGCCGCCGCCGCTCCAGCGCCCCGAACAGCCGACCGGCCTCCGTCGCGATTGCCGCGTTCCTCGACCTGCAAAGCCTGCGGATGTCCGGGCGAAGCGCCTCGGCCGCGATGGGATGGCTGGCGTTGAGACGCGCCGTGAAAAGGGTCTGCGTCTCGGTCAGGAAAGCGTCGGTCGTCATGGCTTCGACCCCTCGGGCATCGGCATCCACGCCTCGGGCTCGTGCTTCACTGGCGAGTGATTGCGGACGGTCGAGCCATCGTCGAACGTCCAGCCGTTGTGCATCTGCATCTGGTTCCACGACGACACGAACGCCTTGAATTCGTCGTGCCAGAGCATGCGGATGGCATCGCTCCCGACCTTTCCCCAGAACGGAGAGCCGTCGCGCGGGGCAGTGGCCATCGGACGCCATGCGGGGAGATCGGCGTCAGTGGCGGAGGAGGTCGAGAACGCTGCCAGGATGCGTTCATAACGCTCCTTGTTGGCCGTCCAGCCACAGGCGGTGCATCGGTCAAGCCGATGCTGCAGCCACTGCTGGTCTGTCATGGCGTTCCATTCGTCATCCGACATCGTGTGCCCGCTCATGGCTTGGCCACCCGGTCGCATCGCGTCCGCGTCCCGCTCGCGACGACAATCGCAACGCCGCGGAGGTCCATGTCGCAGGCAACCTTGCTGACCGGCACGCCGCGCGGCTTGCAGGGCTCGGCCGGCGGGCAGACCACGACGATGTGCGTCCGCAGCGGGTCGGCGGGCTCGTCGAGGCCTTCCTGTGCTGCGCGACCGGCGCGCGGTCCGAAGGCCACCATCAAGATCAGGCCGCCCAAAATCATCGCCGGGCCAATCAGCAACCATGTCCGGGCGCGGCTCACAGCCAACCTCCCGACAGATCGACGCCGCACCAGTCGGCGACCAGCCCGGCGTGGACGCCCCTGGCATAGTGAGGCTCGTGGTTGGCGTAGTAGGTCCGGACGGGAACCGCGTCGGTTCCTGCGAGGTAACCGGCCAGATACTCGGCGTGGTCGAGGCGCGCGCTCATGCCGGGCCTGTCGGCTTGAGGGCGGCGCGGGCGCGAGCTTCGGCATTGCGAAGATCGGAAGACAGCAGGTGGTCGGGTTTGACGGCTCGATCGGCGGCGCCCCCAAGCTCGATGGCCGCCTGCAACAGCGCGGCCCGCATCGCCTGATATCCGCGCACCGCAGCCCCTATCGCGCGTGCATGCGCGTGATCGACCGGAAACTCGGCCTCCGGGAACAGCGCGATCTCGGTTTCCATGCGGGTGACCGCGGTTTCTAGGATGATGGGGTCGGGGGCGGTCGTCATGCCGTCACCTCTTGCGCCGGCATCCAGTGCGTCGCGTTCGTGACAGCGTCGTCGTAGCCAACCGTGCCGTCCTTGTGGTCGGGATACAGAGCGCCTTGAAAGCGGGTGACCTGCAGGATCAGGAAGCGCGCGACGCCATTGCCGGGCGTCATGACGAGGAACGGCACGTCCTCTTTCGTCGGCGCGGTCTCAATCGGTTGCCATTGATATGACTTCGCCGCAGCCTCACAGGCGACGAAGCCATGGCATATCTCGACCACTACATCCGGCCTAAGTTGCGACACGATGAGGCGTGCCTCCGCATGTGATCGCTTCGCCAGCACGCGAGCCGCCGCCAGCGAAATTTCGCTGTGGTCAATCATGGCGTCACCGTCGATTCGCCCAGTCCGGTCGGCAGCACGTTCTCCGCGTGTGTCACGGCTGCCTCGATCGCGGCGGCCATCGCCTTCGCCTCGGCGATCGGCAGCATGAACGGCACGAGACCGACACGGATGATCGGCATGCTCAACACGATGTGCGTCGTGCCGAGCGCGTGCGCATTCCCGCGGAGGTCGTTCACCGTGAAGCTGTAGGTGTCGTCCCGCGTCGAGAAGCCCGACGGATAGACCGGGGAGAGGGAGGCGGGCATCAGGCGACCACCGGCGTCATGTCGACCGGCTGCCCGGCGCGCTCCGGCGGCCAGACCATGCGCGGCTGCGGAATGGCGGTCGGCGTCAGGTCGTCAGCAAAGCACCAGCACGGCGCCGTCGGATTGTTCGGGAAGCGGACGTCGTACTTTGCTGGCCGGCCCGGCAGCAGCGGATAGCTGATGTTCTGGATCGTGCCGACCGCATTGCGGCGGGCATGCCGGACCGTGGTGCCGATCCTGAGGGTGGTCGTCTCGGACATGCTAGCTCCTCTCAGTTCTCGACCGCCGGCCCGCCCAAGCGGTACCGGCTGTTCATCGTCTCGATCTCGCCCGTGGCCTCGTCGAACGAGACGACCTCGCTGGTTGTGACGTCGGCGGCCGGCTTGGTCGGGTGGTCGGCATTCCAGCCCTCGACGAACCAGCCGAGGCCGCGTTCGCGCTGGCACTCGACGCGGCGCCAGCCGGTGATCGTGCCGTTGAAGGGCTTCAGGGCGGGGGTGGTGGGCATGGTCTCCTCGGGCGGCGGGTGGGCCGGTGAGGAAGAGAGTGTCGAATATTTTCGACGACGTCAACTGATCGTCGAAAAAAATAGACGATTATTGTGAAGCGTCTTCAGGCAAGAAGCCGAAAGGTTGTTTTGCGAGCTTCACTTGCTCGCTCCGGCCGTGGCGTTGACGCTTGGGCGGGGCGAAGGAGGATCAATGTTGTGGAATCAAGTGGCGGCGCTGGTCATCTTCGCCGCGCTGTGCAGCGACGCGAGCGCTCAGGAGATTTCGGTCGACCCGAAAGCGGAGGCGGCAGGGCGAGTGCAATTCCCGGAGTCCCTTGAAGATGAGGTGGACCGGTTGACGAAGGAGCGTGCTGGGCAAAAGCCTAGAGAAATCAACGAACAAGCCTGCCGGGACGACTGGTCGAAGTGCGCTGACAACAAGCAACTCGCGGAGACCTATCGGAAGTACATCGAGATTCGGACGGCCTGCCAGATCGCCGCCGGGCGCCTCGCCAAATACGGAAAGCCAAACTGGGGTGGCTGGACTCACCGGGTCTTCGGGCAATTCCTGCCCGGAGACACTGGCCCATCGTCGGGATACGCGATCCTTTTCGACAACGAGGTGCAGTTTCAGAACGGCTTTGGCGCGATGGTGAACTCAAGTGCGCGCTGCAAGTACGATCTCCGGAACGAGAAGGTTCTCGAAGTCACGGTGCGGGCTAGATAACTATGCGCGCATTCTGGATCGCAGCCCTCACCCTCCTCACGACCCCCGCCTTGGCTGCCAACTTCACGCCCTGGCCGGTCAAGGATGCGCCGCCGCCGCAGACCGAGTGGCTGGAGCTGGCGCAGAAATCCTGCTGCAAGCGCTGTACGAAGGGCCAGCCGTGCGGGAACACCTGCATCAGCAAGAAGTCGACGTGCCGGAGCGCGCCGGGGTGCGCGTGTTGAGGGTGTCCCGGCTGATCTCCGTGCTGATGCTGGTCGCCCTTCCGGTCGCCGCCCAGCCGATCATCACCGACGGGGATACGATCAAGCTCAACGGCACGATCTATCGCCTGCACGGAATCGACGCGCCCGAGACGAAGCAGGACTGCCCGGACGGCTGGCCGGCGGGACGACTGGCGACGACGCACCTGCAGGCGCTGATAGCGGGGCGGAACGTAATCTGTGAGCGGAAGGATACCGACCGCTATGGCCGAACGGTCGCCGTCTGCCGGGCAGGGGGCGAGGATCTTGGGGCGATCATGGTGCGCGACGGCTACGCCTGGGCGTTCGTGCGGTACAGCCGCGATTATGTCGGCCAGGAAGAGCGGGCGAAGGCGGGCGGGGCAGGCGTTCACGGGCACGGGTGCGTGCCTGCGTGGGAGTGGCGGCAGAAGCAGAGGGGGCAGCCATGAGGGCGTTTGGAATTATTTTGGTCCTGATCGGCGTTGTCGCCGCGGTGGCCGCCTTCGGCATGGGTGGCGCCGCTCCTGGAGAGCGCGTCCTGAACATCGGCTTGCTGAATGAGAAGGTGTTGCTTGCCACGATCGGCGGCGCCCTGTTGATCGGCGGCCTGGCTCTGGTAGGGGCGGGCGGTGTCGTGGCGGCAATCGAAGACCACAAGACGGCAGTGCTGGCGGAAATTAGGGGCGAGCGAGAAGACCTGCGGATCGGCTTCAAGTCGCTATGGGATGAACTCGATCAGGTTCGGGCGAACACCGCAGCCGGCGCGCCTGTCCCTGTGCACGGCGCCACTCCAATCGTCAGCGGCAAAAGCGCTCTGGATCAGCGACTCTCGTGAGATCGATCTTTCGCGTGACTGACCCGGCGTGGGTGTGGCGGGCGGAGCGGCGGAAGTGACGGCGCGCTACAGTTGGTGTAGCGTTGCTGTATGCCCGATATCAGCGGAGACCTTTTCAAGGTCGGTCTAGATGACGCCCGCGCCCGCCACGCCGCCGTCGTCAACCTGATCCTCTTTACGGATACCCAGGCGTTGGGGTTGTTGAGGCTGTACATCCCCCTCGGGATCGCCACAGCATCGGGCGCCGTGGCTTCGTTCTCCGTCAACCCGTCCATACCGAAGGTGGTCGGCGTGGCGCTCGGCGCAGCAACGGTCTGCCTCATCCTGGCGGCGTGGCTATGCTTCCGCGCGATGGCGACAAGCAAGATTAATCTCCAAGGCAGGGGCGCAGAGTTCTGGGAGTGGGCCGCCAACCAAAGCGCCGGCGAAGTATTCCGATCCTACATGCGGAACCTGCGAGAGAAGCAGGTCAACAACAACGATCTGAACGCCCGCACAGCGCGAATGCTTCGGTTCGCCAAGATCTGCGCCATTGCGTCGCCGGCGGTTGCTGCTGTGGCGGGCGGGGCCGCTGTCTGGGCGGGGCTTTAGCGAGTCTTGCGCCCACGAGGATCGTTGCTTTTCACGTTGTCCCAGTCCGGCGGCGGACCCTTCGGCGCCTCACCTTTCGCCGGCTCCTGTGGCTTCTTTTCTTCGTCCTTCTTTTCCTCGTTCGGCATCTCGGCTCCTTTGCTCTGATCTCACCGCCTGTACGTCGCCAGCAGCGCCACCCGCCCCATCACATCACCACTGCGACGGCGTAGACCTCGCCCCGCTTGGCATTGAGGAAATCCAGCAGGATGTCGGCTGCCTCGCCGAACACCAGCGTCTTCTGGTCCGGTGTCAGCTTCTTCCGCTTCCGCAGGACCTCGACGGCACGCTCGCTATCGGCGACAGCGACGATGAAGTGCTCGACGTCCGGATCGCTGCCGCCCAGGCGTTCGGTCGCCACAACGATTTGCCAGCCCTTCGCCATCACGACCTCACCGCTTGTATGCCGCCAGCAACGCCGCATAGGCCGCCAGCCCATTCATGCTCGGCGACCCGCCGCTCTCCTTGAGGAACCGCCGGAACCCGGCCGGCCGCACGTCGAGAAGCCTGGCCGTGTATCCTTCCTCGGCCAGCTCGACCTTGCGGGCGTCTAGCATCCGCTCCCAACGCCAGTGGTTGTTGGGAAAATCCTCATCATCGGCCAGGATCTCGGCGAACTCGGCGAAGTCGTCGGCGGCGATCCGGGGAAGGGGGTAGAATTGCGGGTCGTCGGGCATGGGGCACCTATTCGGCGGGTTTCACCCAGCCGATCTTGGCAATCGACATCACCGGGCGGTCTTGGAGGACCGGCGTGTTGGGATTGATACTCAACAAGTGAAAGTGCCCGCGCTTCGAACCCTTCAACACCTTCTTCACGTACAGCGGACCGCCGCGAACCTCGACGATCAGGGGTTTGGCGGGATTGGCCACGGAGGGTGGTTCGCGCTTCTGGAAGAAGAGCAAGTCCCCGCTATTGAAGACGGGCTGCATTGAGTCGCCCCGGACAATCACCGCGCCACCACCCTCATAGCCGGGCGGCGCTGCCGTGGTACCAAGACCACCGTCGACACCGATCATTTGCACTTCATCGCCAGCGCCGACGTAGGATTCGATCCTGATATCAGCGGTCCAAGGGGCCTCGTCGCGTAGCTGGGCGGCCCGTATCCTTGTGTCGAGCAGCTCACTGGCGGCATCAGCGAGAGCTTCGTAGGTGTCGTCCGTCAGAGCTTCCGTCGGATTGACCTTCTTGCCGAGGAAAGGCCACAGGGCGCTTTCGCTCAGACCCGCCGCGCGAGCCCAAGCCTTGGGCTGCAAGTTGTGGGTTTTCATGAAGTTCCGAAGCGCCTGGCGCCGTTGTTCGCTGTCGTAGGGCATCGCTAACACTTTGGCGCAGCGTCGAAAAATATGCGCGGCGAACGATTTCGACGGTCAACCGTTGACGCGTCGAAAATAATCGACGATGCTCAATGCATGGACACACCCGCCACCCAGCTTGCAGTGCTTGCCCGGATCCGAGCCTTTGCCCGCGCCAACAGTTGGACCGCCGGCCGGCTGGCGTCTGAGGCAGGGTTGAGTCGCGGTACGCTTGCCCGCCTGTTCGAGGCGGACTGGCTGCCGTCAAGCTCGACGGTCTTGCAGATCGAGAAGCTGATCCCCCGCGACTGGCGCGTCGGCGACCCGCTGCCCGCGCCGAAGAAGCGGAAGGCGGCGTGATGATCCACGCGGCTCCCCTCGGCCACGTCGCCAAACTCCCCGCGCACGTGAACACGGCGAAGGCCAGCCTGCCGGCCAGCTATGAAGCCGCGAAGGCCGCGCTCGCGAACTGCGTCTCCATCGACGAATGCAAGGACTGGGCGGACAAGGCCCAGGCGCTCGCGTCCTACGCCAAGCAGGCGAACGACGACGAAATGATGCGGCAGTCGACGCGCATTCGTGACCGCGCGATCCGCCGGTGCGGCGAGTTGCTGAAGCAAATCGAACCGCAGCAGGGCGCGCGGAGCGACCTTACTTCGGGTGGTCGCCCTCCCGAAGTTACACGCAACCGGGCGGCCCGCGATGTCGGCATGTCGCCGCATCAGGCGAAGCAGGCCATCCGCGTCGCCAACGTTCCAGCCGCTGACTTTGAGCGCCAGGTCGAAAGCCCCAGGCCTCCGACCGTCACCGCCTTGGCAGAGCAGGGCAAGAAGGCTGCGCCCCGTCCCGTCATCGACTTGAAGGGCAGGGCTCCAGACGAATTCAACCTCGCGCTGCACTACGTCGGCGGATGGGAACAGGTGGCGCGCGATCTCGCGGCGCTCAGGCACGACAGCGCGGTTCCTGTCCTCACGCCAGCTGAACGAGCCCGTCTGCGCAAGGCGATCGCGGCAATCGACGCGATCACCGACCGCATTATCACGAGGATCTAGCGCATGAGCGACACCAGCATCCGCACCGAGGTTCGCGCCGTCATCGAGGAAAAGATTTCCGCCGGTGTGGCGATCCGCGCCGATTGGGTTGCGGTCGGAATTCTCGAAACGAAGAGCAAGGTCGAGGGCGACGACGCTGAGTTCTATCGCGTCTGCGCCTACAACGAGATTCGCCGGATCGCGAAGGAAGTCCTCGGCAAGTGGAAGGCCACAGACGAGACGCCCGCACAACTCGTGCTGCCTGGGTTCACGCATCTTTGCAAAGCCTACCCGATGGAGCGCGACGGCGAGGTTGTGCTGGTGCCGGTCGATCAATGCAGCGCGTCGGAGTTGCTGCTGCGGGCCGAACAGCTCGACGAAATGGCCGCCGGATGTCGCGCGCACGCCAAGGAAATCCGCGCGTATCTGCTGGCGAAGTCTGAGGCCGCCTGATGCGCCCGCTCGCCCGCCGCGCCCTGTTCGCGCTGCCGCTGGTGGCGCCGCTGGCTGTGGCGGCGGCAGCGCAGGCGACGCCGTCGCGCGTTTCGACGATCAAGAAGTTCCCGCTGCCGAGGGTCGTGTTCAATAAGCCTTTCTTCGAACTGACGGAGATCTCGCCGGTCTGGCCGCGCTTCGAGTTGCGCAGGTTCGACACGATCGGCGAGGCATTCGATGCGTTGGAGCGCGAATCGCCCAGCCGGAGCCAGCTCGCCACCACCCTAGGCATCCCGCACGAGGAGCCGCACGTCTGGACGGACGACGAGGTCGCCCTGACCCTCGGCATCGACGTCCAGCGTGACGGCATCGTCATCAGCGCCGCGACGGTGCGGACATGAACGCCATCCCCCGCCGCACCCTAGCCGAGCTGCTGGCCCCGATGTCGCCGGCGCCGGCTGATCCCGAGCAAGCCGCAGCGCGTGACCGCCTCATCGCGGCCGGCGTCGTGACGGGGCGGGAGCCGTCGGCCATAGCGGCGCTGGAGCGGTTCGTGGCCTGCGAAGAACGCCCGGCACGGCGCGAGCTGCTGGGCGATCTGCTGGACGAGAAGGGCGGCGCCTGATGTCGACCGCGCGCGAACGCTTTGCCACCACCAAGAACCCGCCGCGCTCCGTCGGCACGGTGTTCGATGCAATGCGCAACTTGCCGTCCGGCTATCGCGAAGGTGCGCTGCGGGGCGCCAGAGCTGCGAACGCCAAGGTGCGGGAACGGCGACTCAAGGACGCGCTGGTCGTGGACTTCTCCCGCAAGCGCGGGGGGCGATAAATGTCCTTCATCCGCCAAGCCTCCAGCGGCCACTACGAAGACCTCGTCGCCCAACGCGCCCGCGTGCTGGCGATCTGTCCGCCCTCGCATCGTCGCCGGATACTCGGCCAGGCTCCGCGCTACCGGCATGCCAAGACGCATGAGATCACGGTCGATCTCAAGAGCGGCCAACGCAAGATCGCATCGGCAGAAGCGACAAAGCCCGTCGTCCAGTCGATTCCGGCGCCTCACTCGCCATTGCCGATCGAGGCCCGAGAGATCGTTACATGCGAAGCAAACGGCAGGCGGATGACCGCCTCTGCGATCATCGAAGCGGTCTCCGCCGTTTGGGGCATCCCGGTCGTTGATCTGCACTCTCCACGCTGCTCGAAGCGGATTAGTCGTCCCCGATTTGCTTGCTTCCACCTGTTGCGGCTGATGTTGAAATTCTCGTCTCCGAAGATTGGGCGCATCCTGGGTGGCCGCGATCATTCGACCGTGCTTGCAGGCATCGATCGGGCCAAGGACCTCTACGAACACGACGCCGACTGGCGGTCGAAGTTCGATGCGGTCGTCGCCGTGCTCGACGGAGGCGCGAAGTGAACGGCCGAGACGGCGCGCGGGGGCATGGGGCTTTTCGCCGTTTCGGCCGGGCGCGGCGGGGGTGCCGCGGTCTCTCGAACTCGAATGCTGCGCCTGCCTTCCCCCTCGTTGGCAGTGCTGCGCAGGGGCGGCGTCTTACCCGTGGCGGGCGCCGCCCCGTCTTCTCCTGCGGGCTCGACCCGCTCACCCCTGGCGGAGCTGACGCTCGACGCCGGGGCGCTGAATTCTTCGTGGCGCCGCCTAATCCCTGGCAGGACGCGGCCCACGATGATGTCGCTGAGGCGCGTCATGCGCCCGGTTCGGTTCTCCTTGGTTCGGCTGCTCTCCATGCACGCAACGTCGCGCATGGAGGTCATCAGTGTCCGGGCAAGAATCAACGCGTAACAAGTTTCGGAGCGTCAAAGTGAGTATCGCGCTTGAGAACACCTACGATCTGGCGGGCGCTTGGGGCGCGGCTCTGCGCAACTTCGCGCCGCAGGCTCTGGCGCGCCGCCTAGGTATCTCGCCACGCACCATCGAGAACTGGAAAGACGGCGCACACGGCCCGACTTGGCGGCACACCGTCGCCATGCTGCGCGATGACGAGCTCTGCAAGGCGTTGCTTGAGGCAGCCGGCCGCAGCGATCTCGCGAACCATCAGGAAACCATAGCGGCGCTCAAACGGGCGCTCGTGAGCGAGGGGAAATGAACAACAAGAGCGAGGCTACGTCTTCGGGCGGCATCGGCGTTCTCGGCCTGTTGGGCGTGCTGTTCGTCGGGCTCAAGCTGACGGGCGTGATCGACTGGTCTTGGTGGTGGGTGGGCGATCTACGTGACGCCCTCCTGGATCGCGTCCGCAACCTGCCGAAGCCTTGGGCGATGATGTCGCCGGATGAGCAGCGCGACCAGGTCGAGGGCTGCACCATGATCGCCGAGCATCTCGTGCAGGAAGCCGTGCGCATCATCGCGTCGAAGGGCTTCCCCACGATCCACGGCAAGCTGGTCAAGGTGCAGGTCAAGGACGGCATGCAGCTTCAGGTCGACGTCTCGCGCCACGATCCGCAGCGCCTGATCGTGATCGACAGCGTTGAGCGTCCGGTTCTCCTCGTCGTGCCGGAACCCGACATGTTCATGGGCGAGAAGGACAAGCCGAAGACCTCGCTCGACGAGAAGCTGGGCCTCTAGGCGAACGGGCCCGCGCATGACCGGAAAGCAGATCATGGCGGCATCGCGCGGCGATGCCGAATACCGGGCCGCCCTCCTGGCCGTGCGCAATGCGCGGCCGGGCCAGAAGGAACGCAAGAAGCGCGAGTTGGTCCGGCTGGTTGCCGAACGCCTCAAGGAAAGGACCTCCGATGCAGCGCAATAAGTACGGCGCCCGCAAGACCGTGTCGGGCGGCATCACCTTCGACAGCAAGCGCGAGGCAAATCGCTGGGATGATCTGCAAGCGCTACTGCGTGGCCGGAAGATCAGCCAGCTCGAACGGCAGGTGAGGTTCGTGCTCGCGCCGGGGGTGACCCTGGCCGGGGAGACCCGCAAGAAGCCGGCAATCCGCTACGTCGCGGACTTCCGGTACTTCGACGTCGAGAAAGGTCGCTTCATCGTCGAGGACGCCAAAGGCCGCGACACGCCGGTCAGCCGGATCAAGCGGCACCTGATGAAGTCCGTGCACGGAATTGACGTGGTGCTCTCATGACCGATTCCGCCGCCAACCACTTCGCCGCGATCAAGGCCCGCCGGCTGCTCGGGCTGCTGCGAGCGGAGTGGTGGGCTCAGCCGGAAGACGACTTTGACTTGGTTTTGGCGTGCGCGCTGATGAGGGGCGGGAAGTGATGCGGAAAATTCGTGTGGCCGACCTCTTTTGTGGTGCTGGCGGATCAAGCACTGGCGCCCGCCAAGCCATTGAAGCCCTCGGCCGCGACATGGATCTCGTCTGCGTGAACCACTGGGATCGCGCCATCGAGACCCACAAGCGCATGCACCCCGAGGCGCGGCACTACTGCCAGGATGTCGCCTCTGCGCGCCCAATCGAGTGCGTGCCCGGCGGCCACCTCGACCTCCTGATGGCCTCACCGACCTGCACCTATCACAGCCGCGCGCGTGGCGGCCGTCCGACCTCCGATCAGCAGCGGATGGACCCTTGGCACGTCGTGACCTGGCTGACCGAGCTGATGGTCGACCGGCTCATCATTGAGAACGTGCCGGAGTTCGCGGACTGGGGTCCGGTTGACCCGAAGACCGGGAAGCCGATCAAGTCGAAGAAGGGCGTCTATCACGCCGAGTGGGTCGCGGCCACCGATGCCAACGCCGAGATCGCCGGGGCGAAAGTCAGGCTCCGCGGCATCAGCCGCGACATGGTGCGCAACAACCCGATAGCTGCCCGCGCCGTCCAGATCATCGACCAGAACGTCATCGGCGCCGGCATCGTCCCGACGGTGAAGTCGCGGAGCGAGCCGCGGGCCGAGCGGATCCGCAAGCTGATCAAGCGTCACCTCGAAACGACGTCCTTCGACGTCCTGGGGCAACACGACCTCTACGGCGTGCAGGGGCTGGTGATGCGGTGCCTCGTCGAGAGCGGAGAGGTGCTGGTGAGGCGGCTTTGGTCGTCGGATCGCAGTCTCGCGTTGCCTTTTCAGGTGCAGGTGCTTGAGCCGGATTACCTCGACAGCCTGGTCGACGGGCAACTCGCCAACGGCAATACGGCGCGCCAGGGCATCGAGTACGGCAAGGAGGGCAAGCGCGTCGCGTATCACCTCTACCGCAACCATCCCGGTGCGCTGGACAGCTTCAACCAGGAGACCATGCGCATCCCGGCGCGTGACATCATCCATACAGGCCTCGCGCGCACCTCGGCGACTTCACGCCGGAGGTCGGGCTGCGAACCATCGGTGTCGGCCTGGCGGCGAGCGGAATCACGGTGAGGTCGGCATGACGCGATTCTCGAGCACGGCCCTCGATCTCAGCCGCGTCGACCGCGCCGCGCTGTGGCCGGAACACTCGTTCGCGCAGATCGAGATCGAGCGCCTCGCCGATCTCAAGGCCAGGTTCACCTCGGCAGGCGTCCCGTTCGACGTCGAAATGCTTGAAACCGATCCGTCCCGGGTGCTGCAACAGTCCAGCGGCTACCGTGAGCTGCTGGTCCGCAGCGCCATCGATGACGCCCAGGCTGCGGTACTGCTGGCCTTCGCGACGGGCCCGTTCCTTGACCGGCTGGGCGATTCGCATACCGCCCGTGCCGACGGCGAGACCGACGACCGCTATCGCGCCCGCATCCAGCTGGCGCCCGAAGCCTTCGCCAGCGCCGGCACGCCGGGCGGCTACATCTATCACGCCGTCTCGGCCTCGCCTCTGGTGCGCGACGTCGGCCTCACCGTGGTCAACAAGGCCACCTGGGATGTCGGCGTCGAGATCACGATCCTGCCTCCGCGACCACAACGAAGGCTCCGTCGACAATGAAACCTGGGGCGCCCTCGTGGCCCCGCTGGCTGCCGCGACGGCCGTCTCGTCGATGCCCGATAAGTTCGGCGAGCGCGTGTGTCGCGTGGCCCGCCAGCACCTTGCGGCCAAGGCGCGCGAGGTCGGCGGCGATAACCGGGGCGCGTGGGTGCGCCACTACGGTCGCGGACTCGACCAGTCCGTCGTCGGCTTCTTCCCGTGGTGTCAGGCCTTCGCCAACGAGCCGTGGTTTGCGGCCTCGCGCGAATTGAACGTGCCGCTGCCGTTCCCCCTGACCGATGCCGGCGGCTCGCCGTCCTACTACGTGCCTTGGGTGGCCGATTCGGCGCGTCGCGCCGGCAAGTTCCGCAACGGCGCCACCCTGAAGGAGATCGTGCCCCCGGGCTCGATGTTCTTCGTGCCCGGCGCGCGGGGTGGCGAGCACTCACACATCCATGTCGGCATCGTCCTGGCCGATGACGGCACCACGATCCGCTGCGTGGAGGGGAATACCAACGAGGCCGGCGGCTCCAACGGCTACTGCGTCGCCGAGCGCTGGCGCAAGAAGGCCGCCAACGACTACGGCCTGATCTGAGGGGGCGACGATGTGGAGCAAGGACGAAGTCGCCGCCTTCATGCGGCATGTCTACACCGCCGTCGGCGCCGGGACCGTGGTTGCCGTGGCGTTCGGTTTCATGGGCCAGGAAGACGCCGACAAGGTGATCGAGCTGGTCAAGCAGCTGGGCGAGGGACTGGGCATCGTGGTCGGCGCCATCGCGGCGCTGCTGCCGATCATCAACGCCCTGCGCGCCAGTCGGAGCGCCAGCCCGACGGCCCAGATCCGCAAGGTCGAGAGCATCCCCGATGTGACGGTCGTGGCGGTCACCCCGAAGGGCGACGAGCTCGTCGAGAAGTCGAAGAAGTAGCTGCGGGCCGGGGCTTGATACCGGCTCTCTTTCCCTTGGGCCCAAGGTACTCGAACTAATCTCGTCGTTTTCGCCGCCACCAGCATGCCTTCAGGCATCGAGGACTCGAACCTCTACTCACGACGAGATGCACGTCCATCCGTTCCGCCGCAGCGCCTGAAGTCTACCACCCCCGAAAGGAAGTCGACATGAAGAAGATGGCAACGGCCCTCGTGGCCGCGATGATGCTTGCGCTGACGGCCTGCGGGGGAACCCAGCAGGAACGGCAGGACAAAGCCGACCAGACTTTCGGCCGCGCCAAGCTGGCCTTGGTCACGGCAACAGCGACCGTCGGCCTCTACAA
>NZ_JBQVQG010000005.1:0-275654 GCF_052439685.1 Reyranella sp. | reverse complement strand
CTCGTAAACGTCTTGCGACATACCGCTCTACGCAGCCCCCCCTGGCCCCTTCCTGGTCGGCCTCCCGCTCGCGCGGGAGGCCGTCTCGTTCGTCCGGGTGTCCCTGATCAGGAACCCGTCTTCTTGTTCTTGTCGGTGACGTCCTCGAACTCCGCGTCGACGACTTTCTCGCCCTTCGCGTCGGTCGCGCCGCCACCCGTCCCGCCGGCCGCCGTCCCGGCGGCACCCGCCTGGGCTTCGGCCTGCTGGGCCTTGTACATCGCCTCGCCGAGCTTCATCGCGGCCTGGGTCAGGTCGTTGGTCTTGCCCTTGATGGCCTCGACGTCCTCGCCCGCGAGGGCCGTCTTCAGCCCTTCGAGCGCACCCTCGATCTCGGCCTTCTCGGTGGGGCTCACCTTGTCGCCGTACTCCTTCAGGTGCTTGTCGGTCGAATGGACCAGCGCCTCGCCCTGGTTACGGGCGTCGATCAGCTCGCGCTTCTTCTTGTCCTCCTCGGCATGCAGCTCGGCGTCCTTCACCATCTTCTGGATGTCGGCCTCGCTGAGGCCGCCCGAAGCCTGGATGCGGATCTGCTGCTCCTTGCCGGTGGCCTTGTCCTTGGCCGAGACCTGCACGATGCCGTTGGCGTCGATGTCGAACGTGACCTCGACCTGCGGCACGCCGCGCGGTGCCGGCGGGATGCCGACCAGATCGAACTGACCCAGCATCTTGTTCTGGGCGGCGATTTCGCGCTCGCCCTGGAAGACGCGGATGGTCACGGCCGTCTGGTTGTCGTCGGCCGTCGAGAAGGTCTGGCTCTTCTTGGTCGGGATCGTCGTGTTGCGCTCGATGAGGCGCGTGAACACGCCGCCCAGCGTCTCGATGCCGAGCGACAGCGGCGTCACGTCGAGCAGCAGGACGTCCTTGACCTCGCCCTTCAGCACAGCCGCCTGGACCGCTGCGCCGACCGCGACGACTTCGTCGGGATTGACGTTGCGAGCCGGCTCCTTGCCGAAGAACTGCTTCACCACCTCGATGACCTTCGGCATGCGCGTCATGCCGCCGACCAGGATGACCTCGTCGATCTGACCGGCCTGAAGGCCGGCATCCTTGAGCGCCGCCTTGCAGGGCTCGAGCGTCCGCTGCACCAGGTCGTCGACCAGCGACTCGAGCTTGGCACGCGAGAGCTTGAGCACGAGATGCTTGGGACCGCTGGCATCGGCCGTGATGAACGGCAGATTGATCTCGGTCTCCTTGGAATTGGAGAGCTCGATCTTGGCCTTCTCGGCCGCTTCCTTGAGACGCTGCAGGGCGAGCTTGTCGTTGCGCAGGTCGATGCCCTGCTCTTTTTTGAACTCGTCGGCCAGGTAGCTGATGATGCGCTGGTCGAAGTCCTCGCCGCCCAGGAAGGTGTCGCCGTTGGTCGCCTTGACCTCGAACACGCCGTCGCCGATCTCGAGGATCGACACGTCGAACGTGCCGCCGCCAAGGTCATAGACCGCGATCGTGCCGGTCTTGCGCTTGTCCATGCCGTAAGCGAGCGCCGCGGCCGTCGGCTCGTTGATGATGCGCAGCACTTCGAGGCCGGCGATGCGGCCGGCATCCTTGGTGGCCTGGCGCTGGGCGTCGTTGAAGTAGGCCGGGACGGTGATGACCGCCTGCTCGACCTTCTCGCCGAGATAGGCCTCGGCCGTCTCCTTCATCTTGCCGAGAATGAAGGCCGAGATCTGGCTCGGGCTGTACTGCTCGCCATTCACCTCGACCCAGGCGTCGCCGCTCGCGGCCTTCTCGATCTTGAAGGGGACGAGCGTCTTCTCCTTGGCGACCATGGGGTCGTCGAAGCGACGGCCGATCAGGCGCTTGACCGAATAGAGGGTCTTCAGCGGGTTGGTGACGGCCTGGCGCTTGGCAGCCTGGCCGACCAGGCGCTCCCCGCCATCCGTGAAGGCGACCATCGAAGGCGTCGTGCGCGCGCCCTCGGAATTCTCGATGACCTTGGTGTCGCCGCCTTCCATGACCGCGACGCACGAGTTGGTCGTTCCCAAGTCGATGCCAATGACTTTCGCCATGATTTCTACTCTCTTCCCTCGGCAAGCCGTTCCGGGCCCAAAGGCGCCCGATCGGCCCCCGTACTGTGGTTACCTGCCGGAAAAACCGGGTCAGGACAGGGGCTATATAGGTCCTGTCCGCCTGCCTGCAATGGACGTGAGGACCAAAATCTCCGCTGGAATGTGCCGTTCGGCGCACTACCGGTCGGACTCATGGGGAATGGCCGGCGAGGCCGGCCATCACCTTAATTCGCGTTGGCGGCCGCTGCGCCGGCGGCCGGGCCGCCCTTGGAAACCGCGACCATCGCGGCCCGCAGCAGCCGGCCGGCGATCAGGTATCCGGGGATCAGTTCCTGGACCACCGTGCCGTGCGGAACGTCGGGATTTTCGACCTCCATCATGGCCTGATGGAATTCGGCGTTGAACGGCTTGCCGAGGCTCTCGATGCGGGTGACGCCGTGGCGCTCCAGCACCGACTGCAGCTCCCGATCGGTCGCCTGGATGCCGACGATCACGTTGCGCATGGCCGGATCGAGGGAATCGAGGTCGGCGGGCAGCGCCGACAGGGCACGGCCGAAATTGTCGGCCACCGAAAGTACATCGCGGGCAAAGCGCTCGACACCGAACTTGCGCTCCTTCTCGACATCCTGCTGAGCCCGGCGGCGCACGTTCTGCGCCTCGGCCAGAGCCCGGAGCTGCCTGTCCTGGAGCTCGGCCTTCTCGGCCTGGAGCTGGTCGACGAGCCGCTGCCATTCGGCCGCGGTCTCCGGCCGGGGCGGAATGTCGATATTGTCGGGGTCGACCGGCATATCCGCCGGGGCGCCGCCCGCGGATGGATCGCTGGCCATGGTGTGTCCCTTTGTGTGGTGTGTTGGTTGCTCGAAGCGGCCTTCACTTAGGGATGAGGCCGGCCCGGGTCAACTGGCTCAGCTCGCCTGCAGGGGCGCATGCAGCTTGGTGCCGCGCACGATGATGCCGCCGCGGTCACCGATGGTTACCTGACCGTAGCGCTGGGCGAAGATCTCGGGCAGCGGCCGGGCTGCATCGGCCGCCAGCCACAGCCGCAGCAGGTGGCGGCGGCGCTCCGGTTCGGGCCAGTCGTCGAAGCCGGTGCGGTCGTGCAGCATCGTATGGTTGTGCACCAGCTGGACGTCGCCCGGCTTGAATTCCATGAACGTGTTCAGTGCGGGGTCGTTGGCCAGCGAGTCGAACAGGTCGAGGGCCTTGACCAGTTCCGGCGTGTGCCGCGGCGCCTCGGGGAAGCGTTGGGCCGAGTCGATGTACTGGCGCTGGTAGATCGCGGTCAGGTAGCCTTGGTGCCAGTTGAACACCGGAATCTCGAAGAAGGGCTTCTGTCCTTCCGGCACCTCGCCGCGCCGGTCGGTGGCGATCGGCTGGAACAGCAGCTTCAGCAGGTCGGGCCGGCGGCGGCGCATCTCGTTGAAGATCGTGGTCGAACTCACCAGCGCCGACAGCCCGCCCGATTTCGCGGTCTTGAGGCAGAGCAGCCCAACGATGTCGCAGGAATCGGTGTGATAGGTCTGCCGCTCGTGGGTCTGGTAGATGCGCACGTTGGGGTCGTTCACGTCGAGCCCGAGATCCTGCACGTGGCCCAGCACATGGCCCTTGCCGTTCTGCGAACGGGCGCTGCCGAGATGGGCGCCCAGGCCGAAAAAGGCCGTCGCCGATTCGCGGATCGACCAGCGCTCGACCGGCAGGCCGCGCAGCAACAGGAAGCCGCGGCCGCTCAGCACCTCGTCGTCGACGCGCGAGCGCAGCCTGGCGCCGAGGGTCGGCAGCGGGAAATCCTGCGGTTTCAGCACGGCGATGTCGGCATCGCGCGCGACCAGCGCCTGGGTCGCCGCCTCGACCTCGGCCACCTCGGCGGCCGAGAGCGGCATCATCCAGTCGTCGCGCGTGGCGATCTCGGGTCCATACCAGGCGGCGGCGCCGGTCTGCTCCGGCGGGAGTTCGTACGACATGATCAGGCGTTCCTCAGTTCAGTCTTCTTATGCGTCCCAGGGAAACCGCGGGGCGAATAGTTCGGTATCGCTGGTCGACAGACGGTAGCTCTCAGTGGCGTTGACCAGGGCGGCGCGGATGCCGGGCTCCAGCGCGCTGTGACCGGCATCGGGGACGATCACGTAGCGCGCCTCGGGCCAGGCGCGGGCCAGTGCATCGGCCGTCACCGGCGGGCAGACGATGTCGTAGCGGCCCTGGACGATGGTGCCGGGGAGGTGGCGGATGCGATCGAGACCGGCCCAGGGCCAGCCTTCCGGCACGAAGGTGCCGTTGGCGAAGTAGTGCGCCTCGATGCGCGATAGAGCCAGCGCGAAGCCGCCGTGGTCGGTCTCGAACGGTGCGCGCACCGTCGGGTAGAGCGTCGAGCAGGCCGCCTCGTAGCGGCTCCAGGCCCGTGCCGCCGGACGGTGCAGGTCGGGATTGCGGTCGATCAGCCGGCGATAATAGTTGCCCAGCAGGTCGCCGCGTTCCTCTGCGGGCAGATGCTCGGCGAACTCGCGCCACGCTTCCGGGAAGATGGTGCGCATGCCCTGGAGGAACCAGTCGATCTCCGGGCGCGCGCCCAGGAAGATGCCACGCAGGATGAAGCCGGTCGCCCGGCCGGGGTGGCTGAGGCCATAGGCCAGCGCCAGCGTGCTGCCCCACGAGCCACCGAACAGCAGCCAGCTCGGAATGCCGAGATGCGTCCGGAGCTTCTCCATGTCGGCCACGAGATCGGCCGTGGTGTTGTCCCGCAACTCGCCGAGCGGCATCGAGCGGCCGCAGCCGCGCTGGTCGAAGACCACGATCCGGTAGAACTGCGGATCGAAGAAGCGACGATGGACGGGGGCGGAGCCGGCGCCCGGCCCGCCATGCAGGAAGACGACCGGCACCCCCTCTGGATTGCCGCTCTGCTCCCAGTAGATCGTGTGGCGACCGTCGACCGCCAGCATCCCGCTGGCATAGGGCGAGATCTCAGGGAAAAGGTCGGAGCGAAGAGGGGTCTCTGAACGCGGCATGCGATTGTCCTCGGAGGCATCACTGCCATAGCGGCAGCACTCGTACCAGCCTTGCAGGCGATTGCAGCCTCGTCGGTCGAGCGTCTAAGGTCGAGTCGTTCCAGGAGGATCCGTGGGTATTCGCCGTATTCTGGCGCTGGTCGCATTGCTGGCCAGCGTCGTTGCCTGCACGTCTGCAGAGCCGTCCGCCTCAGCCTCGGCTGCGGCGACCGGACGCGGCCCGGCCGCCCTGCCCCGCGGCATCGAAAAGCTCGTCGGCCCGGCCGACCAGGATGTCCGTCTGCAGGCCTATGTCGAACAGGTCGGTCAGCGCGTGGCGAC
Source organism: Reyranella sp. (assembly GCF_052439685.1). Lineage (GTDB taxonomy): Bacteria > Pseudomonadota > Alphaproteobacteria > Reyranellales > Reyranellaceae > Reyranella. The sequence goes on along the minus strand of NZ_JBQVQG010000005.1, from coordinate 270,286 downwards.
GGCTGCCGGTGTCGGCGGCTTCAGCTTCGTCGTGCTCGATTCGCCGGTCGCCAATGCGCATGCCGTGCAATCCTATGTCTTCGTGACGCGAGGCTTGCTGGCCCTGCTGGAGAACGAGGCCGAGCTTGCCGCAGCGGTCGGTCATGAACTCGGCCATCTGGTGCAGCGCCACGCCGCGCAGCGCGCGCGTGCGCGTCAGGGTGTGCTCGATGCCGCGATCGGCGCGGCGGCCGCCAGCGGGTCGGTTACCGTCGGCCGTGCGGTGGCGCAGGACGGCTTGCTCGCCCTGCGACGCTACTCGCGCGAACAGGAACTCGAGGCCGACCGTCTGGGTCTCGGCTATATCGTCAAGGCCGGCTATCGCGGCGATGCGATGGCGTCCCTGATCGAGCGCCTGCGTCGCCAGGGCTCGCTTGAAGCGCAAATCATGGGCGAGTCGCCTGATGTCAGCGATCGGCCGAGTGCCGCGTCGACCCATCCCGTGCCGATGGAACGCACCTCCGCCATTGCCGGCCTGCCGCTCGCGAATGCCCCGGGCGAAACCAACGAGAAGGGCTACTTCGCGGCGATCGACGGCATGTCCGTCGACGATTCGCCGCGCGAAGGCTTCATCCGGGGTCGCACTTTCCTCCACCCGACGATGCGCCTCGCCTTCACCGCGCCGCCGGGGTTCCGCCTGCTCAACGACAGCGACGGCGTGCTGGCAGTCAACCGCGACCGGTCTCTGATGCTGTTCGCCTGCCTGTCGACTTCGATTGCGGGTCCGCTCGACGACTGGATGCGCAACAAGCTGAAGCCCACGCCCACCAACATCCAGACCCTGGAGATCAACGGCAACGAGGCGGCGATCGGCGCTCGCCCGCGCGGCTCCGATACCGGGCTTGGCCAGGCGCGCTACATCGTCATCCGGGACGGCAATCGCGTGTGCAACTTCGCGCTGGTCAGCGAAGGCGCGAACCAGGATCGCCAGATCGACGAGATGGTGCGGGCGGCGAGGACCTTCCACACCCTGACGCCGGCCGAAGCCGGAGCACTGCGGCCGTACCGGCTGCGCATCGTCTCGCCGGCGGGATCGACGCCTGCACAGCTCGCCGCCCGCATGCCCTATCCCGATCTCAAGATGGAACGTCTTCTCGTGCTGAACGCGGCGCAGACACCCGCCGAGCTCGCAAGCCGCGCGCAGATAAAGATCATCGAGCCTTAGGCTTCGATCCGCTCCCGCACGTTGCCGCCGGCATCGAGCCCCACCAGGGCCGGTGCGCCCCGCGTGACGGTCAGGACGCGGCCGGAGTCCTGCGGGACGTTCCGGGACGGGGCGGTGCCGCGCACGACACGCTCGATCGCGGGCCAGCCGCCATTGCCGGCCTTGCCCAGCGCCTCGTCGAGGGCCGAGTCGGTCTGGGTGCTCCACCAGAAGGCATCGGCCTGCCCATCGAGCGGCCGGCCGGGATCGACTCCGCTGGCGGCAAAGACGAGACGGCCGTCGGCGCTGAAGGCGGCGCGGGACAGGGCGTTCAGGAGATCGGCGTGGCCCGGTCGGGCGGCCTGACACGCGCGCAGGCCCGAGGTCCAGCGGGCGATCGCCCGGGGGCCGTTGCGGCTGGCGATGCGCCCCTCGGCGATGGAATAGCCGTAGGCCTCGATGATGGCGGCCAGTCCCCGCGACAGCATCCAGTCGAGCACATCGAGCGGCGCCAGCGCGAACTGGAGCTGCAGCGCCTTGTGCCAGATTTCCTCCTGTGGCCCGCGCAGGAAGACGAAATCCTCGACTTCGGCGCCCGGCCTCGCCAGCAGGCGCCGGCGCAGCAGCAGCATGAGGTCGAGCGTGCGCGGCGTATTGCCGGCGGCGCCTGGCATGTTGCCCAGCACCACGAGCCGGTCGCCGGGCTGCCAATGCTGCATCAGCGCGCTGCCCAGCCGCTCGAGCGCGGCGTCGTCGCCGGCCAGGGCGCCGAGCGCCCACGTGGTGCCGCCTTCGCGCAGGCGGGCGATCGAGGCAACTTTGGTCATGACCGAGGAGACGCGCGTCGAGTGGCCGAACATGAAAAAGGCGGCTCGACAGGAAAATGTCGGGCCGCCTTTTCGCTCATGGTCGTACCAGGACCGTCTAGGCGACCTTCTGCAGGACGCTGTTGAGTTTCTGGGTCGCCAGATCCTTGTCGATCCGTTCGACCGCGGCGAGTTCGCGCGCCAGCCGGTCCAGCGCGGCCTCGTAGATCTGCCGTTCGCTGTAGGACTGGTCGGGCTGGCCGGCGTTGCGATGGAGGTCGCGCACGACTTCGGCGATCGACACCGGGTCGCCCGAGTTGATCTTGGCTTCGTATTCCTGGGCGCGGCGGTTCCACATGGCGCGGCTCACGCGGCTGCGGCCCTTGAGGGTCACCAGCGCGCTTTCCATGATCTTGCGCGAGCTGAGCTTGCGCAGACCGGAAATCTTCGCCTTCGCCACCGGAACGCGCAGCATCATGCGCTCCTGCTCGAATGAAATCACGAACAGGTCGAGCTTGTGACCCGCGATCTCCTTGGCTTCGATATCAATCACGCGGCCGACGCCATGCGTCGGGTACACCACGAAATCGCCCTTCTCGAAGGCATATTCCTTCGGCTTGGCGGGCGCCTTCTTCGGCTTGGCCATATCATCTAGTCCCTTCACAACAGCCCCGCTTTCTGCGATACCGCGACCCACCGCATACGCTCCCCTGCGTATTCGGCCCGGCGTCACGCCATCGGTAGGTTTCTTTCGGATACCGAAGTGGACACCGAGCGAGCGGCGGACCGGACCCCGGACCGCTTCAAGCGGCAGTCTCATATCAGAATTCAGGCGTTGAGTCGCGTAATATGTTGCATTTCAGCAACGGTCGAGCCATGCAGAAACTGCATGGCTGTTGCAAAAGGTACAATAAAGAACTTTACGCGAGGTAGGTTCTAGCGGGCCGCAGGCTTGTCGCTGAAGTACTTCTCGAACTTGTCCTTCTCGTCCTTGAACTGCTCGGCATCGGCCGGTGCCTCACCCTTGCGGGTAATGTTGGGCCAGGTCAACGACAGACTGCGGTTCAGCTCCAGCCATTTCTCCAGGCCCTTTTCGGTGTCGGGCAGGATGGCATTCGGCGGGCACTCGGGCTCGCAGACACCGCAGTCGATGCATTCGTCCGGATTGATGACCAGCATGTTGTCTCCCTCGTAGAAGCAATCCACGGGGCACACTTCGACACAGTCCATGTACTTGCACTTGATGCAAGCCTCAGTCACGACGTAGGTCATATCAGCTCCAGAAACGAGCGGCGGCTGCTTAACGTGCGAACCCCCGCCGCGCAAGGCTGGCGAAGGCGCGCACACCATTTAAGGCGAGTCGATCTCCTCATACAACGCGCGTGCTTCCGGTGCGGGCCCGCGACGTTCACCGAGCGCTACGATACGGACGACTCGCACCCGAGGTCCAAGCGCAAAAGTGAGCACCATGCCCGGTGCGACGGTGGCATGCGGCTTCTCGACGGCGCGGCCATCGATCCGGCAGCGCGATTTCTCCACGTAACGCGACGCCAGGGTGCGGGTCTTGAAGAAGCGCGCGTGCCAGAGCCACTTGTCGAGCCGCATCGCGCCTCAGCGACTCACGGGCAGCTACTTCTTTCCACCGAGCTTGAGCTCGAGCAGCTTGGCGAACGGCGAATCCGCGGCCGGATCGCCCTTCGCCTCCGTCGAAGCGTACAGGCGCAGGGCTGGTCCGCCGCTGTCGCGCCGCGGCGGGCGCGGGCCACGCCTGTCGTCGCGACCGCGATTGTCCTGCGGTGGGCGACCGTCCTTGCGTTCCTGCCTCGGACCCTCGGGACGCGGGCCCTTGTCGGGCTGGCCGCCCCCTGGCCGCGATCCACTGCGCGGGCCGTCATCCCTGCCCTTGGGCGGGCGCGGTGAATCGGCAAAGAACTGACGCTCGTTGGGCCGTTCCGGGCGCTCGCGGCGACGCTGGTTGCGTTCGCGCTCCTGCAGGCGCTGACGCTCGCGCTGCTCCTCCCGCTCGCGCACGAAGCGCGGCTTGATGGAGAAGGCGTAGAGCGGTCCGTTCTCTTCCGACGGCGGATGCACGCGATAGCCGAGGGCCCGCAACACATTGGCCATCTCGGGCTCGGAGCAGCCGACCAGCGACATCATCTGCGGCGTGGCCCGGAACCAGCCCGGCGGCAGCGGACGCGGCTCCTTCTTCACCGGCTTGCTCTCGGACCGGGCAGCGGCGTTCTCGGCCGGCTCCGGCGCGGCTTCCGCCGCCGTTTCCGGGGCCGGTTCGGTCGCGGTTGGTTCGGCCACCGCCCCTTCGACCAACGTCTCTTCGACCACCGTCTCTTCGGTCGTCAGCTCCTGCGGCGCAGGCGTCTCTGCGGGAACCGGGTCGGCAATCGGTGCGGCCTCGGCAGGGGCGACGGCAACCGCTGCCTCGGCAGGCGCCGGCGCCGGTTCAGGGACCGGCTCGGCGGCGGCGACAGGCTCGGAAGCAGGGGATTCGGGTTCGGCTGACGGCTCGCTCTCGCCGAAAGCCGCGGCGACGATCGCCCACTCGCTGATCTCTTCCGCCGTCGCAGGGGCGGGAATCGCGGGCGCGGCACCCTTTACCTCACCGGCGGGCTTCTTTTCCTGGTTTTCCTGCTGCTGGGCACGGCGCGACGCTTCGCGGCTGTCGCGAACCGCGGCCCGCGCCATGGCGGCCAGACGCTCGACCATGTCAGCGCGGATCGCGTGGTCGCCGAGCGGCAGATAGCCGATGGTCGTGTAGAAATCGCGCTCGGCATCGCGCGGCAGATCCATCGAGGTACGGCCCTCGGCCGGCAGCGTCGGGATCGTCTCGCGGTTCCTGGCGATCATCCAGAGTCCGGCGCGCAGGCGGATCGGCACCGGTTTCAGCATGCTCGGGAAATAGAGCGAGAACACGCCAATGCGGACGCCGAGGCGCGCCAGTGCCTTGCGATCCTCGTCGCTGAGCTGGGTGAGCTGCTCCTCGACCGGGCGGCGCGGCAGAACTCCCAGTCCTTCGCAGAGCTGGAAGATGACGCCGCGGGCACCGGCCGGAAGTTCCGTCGTGGCGCGTGCGTCCATCAACTCGCTGAGGCCGAGGCGGATGCGGGTTTCCACCCAGGTCGCGGCGCGCTTGCGCACTTCCTCCCGGGCCGGGCCGTCCAGCAGGTCGGTGGCAATCGCCTCGACCTTGGGTGCCAGCACGTCGCCAGACGGCAACAGCCGCGCCACGGGGCCGCCGCCCCAGCAGACACGCAACTGCCCGTCGAAGACGATTTCGCCGTCCTGACTGTTCACGAAGGCCTGCAGGCGGTCGGGCAGATCCTGGCGCAGGGCGCGCAGAGCTGCGCTCAGCACCGCCTTCTGGTCGGTCTGTCCTTCCGTGGCATCCGGTACGAAGCGGAAGCCCTCGACGCGGCCGAGATGCTCGCCCTCGACCGTGACTTCGCCCGCTGCGGCGACTGACGAGTTCATTTCACCCTCATCGCGCAATCTTCGTACAAGCAAAGCCGCGCGTCTATCGACAAACCGTTGTGTGAGCCGCTGGTGCAAAACATCCGAAAGCCTGTCCTCGATGGCGCGCGCGCGCTCCTGCCAGTGGGTGGCGCGCTGAATCCAGTCGGGCCGATGGGAAATATAGGTCCATGTCCTAACGTGTGCGATGCGCGCCATCAACGTGTCGATGTCGCCATCGAAACGCTCGAGGCGCTTCACGTGGCTCTCGATCCAGTCCTCGGGCAGCCTCTCACCGCCCTGCGTCAGATGTCCGAAGAGCTGTCCCAGCAGCTGAATGTGCTCTTCCGTCATCGTCTTGCGGAAGTCGGGGACCTGACACACTTCCCAAAGCAGCTTGATTCGGCGAGGCGAGTGCAGGCGCGGCAAAAACGCCGACTGGGCCGCCAGCGTCTGCAGGGCGAGCTGATCGTCCTGCTCGCGGACCCGCTGGAGCGCGGGATGGGGCGGGCTGGCGTTCAATGAGCCGACCAGGGCCTGGACCGACCGGAAATCGAGCTGGCTGTTGCGCCACTGCAGGTCGCGCAGCGGATCGAAGCGGTGGTTCTCGATGGCCTCGACGACCTCCGCGTCGAGGCCGGGTACCCCAGCCGTGGTGCCGAAGGTGCCGTCGTTCATGTGCCGGCCGGCGCGGCCGGCGATCTGCGCCAGCTCGCCGGTGCGCAGCGGCCGTGAGCTGCGGCCGTCATACTTCCGCAACGACGCGAACCACACATGGTTCACATCCATGTTGAGGCCCATGCCGATCGCGTCGGTCGCCACGAGATAGTCGACCTCGCCCGACTGGAACATGTCGACCTGGGCATTGCGCGTCCGCGGGCTCATGGCGCCCATCACGATCGCGGTGCCACCGCGCTGACGGCGGATCAACTCGGCGATTTCATAGACTTCGTTGGCCGAAAATCCCACGACCGCCGAACGATGCGGCAGGCGCGTCGCCTTCTTCGATCCGACATAGGTCAGGTTGGAGAAGCGCGGGCGGGCGACCACGTCGATGTCGGGCAGCAGTCGGTTCAATACCGGACGGATCGTGTCGGCGCCCAGCAGCATCGTCTCGTTCAGGCCGCGCGCATGCAGCAGCCGGTCGGTGAAGAAGTGGCCGCGCTCCGGATCGGCCGCCATCTGCACCTCGTCCACGGCGAGGAAGGAAACCGGCCTCTCGACGGGCATCGATTCCACGGTGCAGACGAAGTAGCGCGCACTCGAAGGCGCGATCTTCTCCTCGCCGGTGATCAGCGCGACCTGGGCGGCGCCCTTCAACTTGACGATGCGATCGTAATTCTCGCGCGCCAGCAGACGCAGCGGAAAGCCGATCATCCCCGAGTCGTGGCCGAGCATGCGCTCGATCGCGAGATAGGTCTTGCCGGTATTGGTGGGGCCGAGGACGGCGGTCAGGCGGCCGGAGGCGCCGGAAAACGACATGCAGGCACCATCGCGCGCGGCCGCGGCGGAAGCAAGGCCGCCCCTTCAGGCCGAGGCGCCCCTGGCCTGCGCGAGGCCGAGTGCCTGCAGGGCCCGCGCCAGGACAAGCGAGCGGTTGTCGGCCCGCCACACCACAGAAACCTCGTTGATCGGCGCCTCGCCGCGCAGCGGCTTGAAGGCGACGCCGGGAAATCCCGCGGCGGCCAGCGTACGCGGTATCACCGAAACACCGGCGCCGACCGAGACCAGGCTGAGGATGGTGAGCAGATTGCGCGGCTGATGGGGCGGGATCGTCGGGCTGATGCCGGCGGCGCGGCAGGCAGCGATGATGCTGTCGTAGAAGATCGGCGACATGTGCCGGAGCGGCAGGACGAAATCGTCACCGGCGAATTCCGAAAGCCTCACCCGGCGGCGGCCGGCCAGGCGGTGCACGTCCGACATCGCCATGAACATCGGCTCGCGGACGATGGTGCGTGTCACCAGGTCGGGATGAGGCGTCGGCATGTGGAGGAAGCCGATGTCGAGCTTGTCCTCGTGCAACGCCTCGATCTGCTCCGACGAACTCATTTCCTGCCACAACACCGTGACGCCCGGCACGCCGCGCGAAATCTTGCTGTAGAGCTTCCGGATCTCGGTGAAGACCGAGGAGGTGATCAATCCAGCGCGCAAATAGCCGCCGCGGCCCTCGTGCGCGCGCTGCACGACATGACGCAGCCCGTCGGCCTGGGCGATCAGCCGGCGCGCCTCGTCGAGCAGCGCGGTGCCTGCGTCGGTGATGCGCACCGATCGCTTGGTGCGATGGAACAGCAACGCGCCGATTTCCAATTCCAGGTTCTTGATGTGCTGGGTGAGCGGCGGCTGGGAAAGGGCGAGGCGCTTCGCCGCGCGGCCGAAATGCAGTTCTTCGGCGACGGCCAGGAAGCAGCGAAGGGAGCGCAAGTTCATCAGTAATAGGATAATCAGAATAGTCTGATTTAAAAAATATAATTCTCATATGATCGGACTCGGCGAATCCTTCCCCTCGGAGGAAACGCAAAATGAAGACGAGACGATTTGTGCTGGGCGCGCTGGCGGCGCTTGCCTGCACCGGATCGGCGCTTGCCGGAGCCTGGGCGCAGACTCAGAGCTATCCCGACAAGCCGATCCGGCTGATCGTGCCGTTCACGCCCGGCGGCGTGACCGACAATATCGGCCGCGTACTGGCCGAGCGCATGGGTCGTGAACTCGGACAAAGCTTCATCATCGACAATCGCGCAGGCGCCAACGGTCGGATCGGGACCGACGTCGTCGCCAAGGCCGCGCCCGATGGCTACACGCTGCTGCTGGGCGGCATCGGCGCGCTCACCATCCATCCCCACATGCTCAAGGTGCCCTATGATCCGGTGAACGACTTCGTGCCGATCAGCCTCGTCGCGACGAACGACGTCGTCATCGTCGTCAACCCGAAGCTGCCCGTGAAGACGCCGGCCGAACTGGTGGCTTACGTAAAGGCCAACGGGGCCAAGATGCAGTACGGCTCGTCGGGCATCGGCGCGCCCACTCATCTCGCGGCGGAACTCTTCAAGTCACGTGTCGGCTCCGCCATGGTGCACGTGCCCTACAAAGGCGACAGCGCCGCCATCATGGATGTCGTCGCGGGCAACGTCGATCTCAGCTTCTCGACCGTTTCGGCCACTCTGTCGCTGATCCAGGCCGGCAGGCTCAGGGCGATCGCGATGACCGGCCTGCAACGCTCGCAGAGCCTCCCCGACGTACCGACGCTCGACGAAACGGTGCTGAAGGGGTTCAACGCCGATAGCTGGGTCGGCCTGTTCGCACCCGCCCATACGCCCGAGCCGATCATCAAGCGATTGTACGATGCCACCAAGGCTGCGCTGGCCGATCCCGATGTCGCCCGGAAGCTGATCGCCGGTGGCAACACCATCGTCGGCAACGACACCGCCCAGTTCCGCGCCTTCCTCGATACCGAATCGAAGAAGTGGGGCGACGTGATCCGCAGCGGCAACATCAAGCTGGACGAATGATGCTGCCCGGCAAGCGAGCGGATTCATCGACGGCGCTGCAGGCCAGGAGGGCCATCGGATGAGCCAGGATCCCGTCCTCTACGAGATGCAGGGTCCGGTGGCGATCGTCACCCTGAACCGGCCGGAGAAGCGCAATGTCGTGAACACGGCAATGCGCGACGGCGTCCTGGCGGCGTGGAAACGCTTCGACGCTGACCCCGCGGCGCGGGTGGCGATCCTGACCGCTGCCGGCGACAAGGCCTTCTGTGCCGGACGCGACCTCTCCGAGGCGTCGAGCGGCCATGGCCACGGCTTCATCCCGATCCTGCGCGACGAGGTGTCGGTCTCCAAGCCGGTGATTGCCGCGGTCAACGGAGCGGCGCTGGGTGGCGGCTGCTTCATGGCGATCTCGTGCGACCTATGCGTTGCGGCCGAGACCGCGAGCTTCGCGCTGACCGAGGCTCGTGTCGGGCGCGCGCCGATCTATGCTTTCTGGCTGAACGGCGCGATCCCGCAGAAGGTGGCGCTGGAAATGTCGATGACCGGCAATCCGATCACGGCGCGGCGCGCCTACGAGCTCGGCCTGGTCAACCACGTCGTGCCCGACGCCTTCCTGATGGAGAAGGCGCTGGGCCTTGCGATGGATCTTTGCGCCGCCGCACCGCTCGCGGTGAGTGCGACCAAGGCGATGATCTACGAGACCGCCGGGCTCGGGCCCGAAGCCGCGATGGCGGTGTCACTGGAGCGCTTCAAGCCGGTGTTCGAAAGCGAGGACGCCGTGGAGGGCATGCGCGCCTTCCGCGAGAGGCGACCGCCGGTCTGGAAGGGAAAATAGGAGAGAACGATGCCCCTGCTTTGCGAGAAACGCGGCCATGTGGCCATCCTGACCCTGAGCCGGCCCGAGGCGCGCAACGCCTGGGACGAGGACTTCAACGAAGGCCTCGAAGCGCGGCTCAGCGAACTCGAGCACGACCACGAGATCCGCTGTGTCATCCTGACCGGCGACGAGAAGGGCGCCGCCTTCTCGGCCGGCGCCAACCTCGCCGACACCGAAACGCACACGGTCGCATCGCCGGCGGCGTTCATCACCGGCATCCCGCACTGGCGCAAGTTCGTCGCCAACCTGCTGACCGACTTTCCCAAGCCGGTGATCGCCGCGGTCAACGGCTACGCGATCGGCATCGGCTGCATCGCCACCTATTGCTGCGATCTGATCGTGGCGTCGGAGCGCGCCGAATGGCGCCTGCCGCAGGTGCGACTCGGTATCATGCCGGCCTATGGCGGCGCGGTGCGCCTGTCGCGCTGGGTCGGCAAGGGCAATGCGATGAAGGCTGCGCTCGGCCATCCGATCGACGGTGCCGAGGCCTATCGCATCGGCCTTGCGCAGTGGCTGGTGCCGCACGCCGAGCTCATGGATCGCGCCCTCAAGGTCGCCGACGACATCGCGGCTCTGCCGCCGCTCGCGGCGCGGCTGGCGAAGGAATCGCTGACCAAGGGCCTCGACATTCCCAACATCCAGGATGCTTCGGAAGTCGACGTCTATCGTTTCATGGCGCTCAGCCAGACCGAGGACTCCAAGGAAGCTCACAATGCCTGGCGTGAGAAGCGCGAGGCCGCAGTGCGCGGTACCTGACATGACAGCCTTTACGGGCATCCGCGTCCTCGATCTCAGCCGCGTCCTCGCGGGGCCGTCCTGCGGGCAGATGCTCGCCGACTTCGGCGCCGACGTGATCAAGGTCGAGGATGTGGGCGGCGACGAGAATCGCAAGTGGGCGCCAGTCATCGACGGCCAGAGCGCCAACTTCCTCAGCGTCAACCGCGGCAAGCGCGGCATGACGCTCAATCTCAAGAGCCGCGCCGGCCAGGAAGTGCTGGCCGGGCTCGTGCGCAAGGCCGACGTGGTGATCGACAGCTTCCTGCCTGCGGTCGCGCGGCGGCTGGGTGTCGACGACGCGACGCTGCGCGCGGTCCGGCCCGATCTCGTGCATGCGACCATCAGCGGCTATGGTCACGAGGGACCGCTCGCGGACAAGCCGGGCTACGACCTCATGCTGCAGGCCTTCAGTGGCATGATGGCAATGACAGGCGAGCGCGACGGTGGCCCGATCCGCGCCGGTGCGTCCTTCATCGACATGGCGACCGGACTGCTGGCCTTTTCGGGGATCGCCACGGCGCTCTATGCGCGGCAGGCCGGAAAGGCGGGCGGCCAGCACATCCGGGTTTCCCTGATGGAAACGGCGATCGCGCTGCTCGGCTATCACGTGCCGGCCTACACGATGGGCGGCAAGGTACCGCCGCGCGACGGATCGGGCGTGTGGCACATCGTGCCCTACCAGGCTTTTGCGACACGCGACGGTCACGTGCTGGCGGGCGCCACCAACGACGCGGCATGGCAGCGTCTGTGCGGGGCGATCGGCGCGACGGCGCTCGCGTCCGATCCGGCGCTCGCCACCTCGGCGCTGCGCATCGAGAACCGCGACAAGGTGATCCCGGCGCTGGCCGCGATCTTCGCGACCCGGTCCACGGCCGACTGGGTCGAGGCGCTGGACGCCGCCAATGTGCCGTGCGCGCCGGTGAACGACATCTCGCAGACGCTGGCCCATCCGCAGATCGCAGCGATGAAGATGGTGCTCGACGTGGCCCGCCGAGATGGCGGTTCGATGCCGCTGGTCGGTGTGCCGCTCAACCTGTCGGCGACGCCGGCGGCGCCCGGCGCCGCCCCGCCGCGGCTCGGCGAACACACCGACGCCATCCTGCGTGGTGAACTTGGATTGGACGAGGCGCGCATCACGGCGCTTCGGAAAGAGGGAGCGATATGAGCGGCAGGATCGAACTCGAACGGCGGGCCGACGGCGTGGCCGTGCTCTGGATCGACAATCCAGCGCATCGAAACGCACTGAACAATACGCTGATCGATGCGCTGACAGGGCACTGCCGCACTCTTGCAGCCGATCCCTCCTGCCGGGTCCTCGTGATGCGCGGCCGCGGCGGCATCTTCTGCGCCGGGCGCGAGCTGCGCGACCTGCGGGCGCTGCAGGATGCGTCGAACGACACGATCGTGGCGACCTACGAGAAGCTGAAGGCGCTGAACGAGGCGGTGTGGTTCTGTCCCAAGCCGACCGTGGCGCTGATCGAGAAGTACGCCTTCGGCGCCGGCGCCACCCTGTCGAGCTGGTGCGACATCGCTTTGTCCGAGGAAACGGCGTTGTTCGCCTACCCTGAAGTCCATCACGGTTTCCCGCCGTCGCCCGCGCTGATGGCTCTCTTCCTGGCCGTCGGCCGCAAGAAGGCGATGGAGCTGGTTCTGACCGGCCGCCGCATCGACGCGCTGGAAGCCGACCGAATCGGCCTGATCACGCGCGCCGTGCCGGCGGCGTCGCTCGAGGCCGAGCTCGACAAGCTGCTGGCCGGCCTGCTGCGCAGCGGCCCGGATGCCGTGGCGCGCACCAAGCAGTTCGTCTGGCACAGCGACGAGTCCGGCCATCGCGCCTCTATGGCGACCGCGGTGGATTCAATCAGCCTTGGCCTGGCGAGCCCGCAGGCCCGCGAAGGCATCGCCGCCTTCTTCGACAAGCGCATTCCGAGCTGGTGACGGCAACAACGGCAAGAAAGAAAGGGAGGAAGAAAATGAATCGACGCAAGCTTCTCATCGGCGCCGCCGCTCTCGGCGTGGGCGCGTTGCAGGGCGCGAAAGCGGCCGTCGCGCAGGATACCTATCCTTCCAAGCCGATCAGGCTGGTGGTGCCGTTCCCGCCGGGTGGCCCGACCGACGTGTTCGGCCGCCGCTATGGCGAGCGCCTGTCGGCTCTGCTGGGCCAGCCCGTCTTGATCGAGAACAAGGCGGGGGCCGGCGGCACGATCGGCGCCGACCTCGTCGCGAAGTCGAAGCCCGATGGCTATACGATGCTGTTCGGCTCGTCCTCGACGCAGGTCACGAGCCCGCTGCTGATGCCGACGCCGCCCTATCATCCGGTCAAGGACTTCGTCCTGTTCATCGTCGGGCGCGTGCCGATGGTGATCGCGGCGAACCCGGCGCTGCCGGCCAAGACGCTGCCGGAGCTGGTGGCGCTCCTCAAGGCCCATCCCGACAAATATCGGTACAGTTCCTCAGGCATGGGCAGCATCAACCATCTTGGGGCCGAGCTCTTCAAGATGAAGGCCGGCAATCTCAGTGCTCTGCACGTGCCTTACAAGGGCAACAGTCCGGCGCTGCAGGCCTGCCTGTCGGGAGAGGTCGATTTCATGCTCGACACGTTCGGGACCTCGTTCAGTCACTACAAGTCGGGCAAGCTGCGCTATCTCGCGGTCTGCGACGAGAAACGCTCGGCGCTGGCGCCCGAGGTGCCGACGACCAGTGAGTGCGGCTTGCCCGAAGTCCAGGTACTGACGGTCAATCCGGTGGGACTGCCGGCCGGCACACCGCAGCCGATCGTGACTTCGATCGCCGAGGCCACGCGCAAGGTCATGGCTGAAGAGAAGCTGCTTGCAGATCTGCGCAATATGTCGATCGATCCGGTGGGGGATGCCGATGCAGCCAAGTCGGCCGCCTACTTCACGCGCGAGATCGAGCGGTGGGAGCCGATCATCAAGGCGACCGGCGCCAAGATGGAATAGCCGTCAGCCCGAATAGGCGGGTTCCAGCTTGTTGCAGCCGATCATCGCGCCGTGGTCGGACCACTGGACCAGCACGGCCACGCCCTGGGTGGCGCCGATGTCACCGCCGGGGACGGTCCAGCTTTTCGCTGCGCCGTCCCAATGGTCGATCAGTTCGAGCCGTCGCACGACATTGAAGTTCTCGATCATGCGGCCCTGGTTCTCGCCGCTCTTCACCGGCGTGGTGTGGCGGCGGTCATAAACGGCGAGCGTCACATCGGCGGTGCGCCCGCCGAGCGGGAAGGCATCCAGCCTGATGGTGAGCGGCTTCCCCATCGTCCGCGCGAGTTCGGGCGTCGCCCGCCGGGGCGAGAGAGCCTGTGCCCTGGCCAGCAGCGCTTCGATGGGCGCCTTGTCCCGACCTGTGTCGTGACCGATGCCGTCGACCACCATCTCCGGCGTGTAGACATAGCGTTGCTTCAGCACGCGGGCATAGGCGCGCTGACGTTCGGTCGTTTCGCGCGAGGCGAAGGGATCCCGCCAGCCGATATAGTCCCAGTAGTCGACGTGGAAGGCGAGGGCGACGATGTCTGGGCGCAGGGACAGGCGACCGAGGTAGGCGTCGGCTGGCGGGCAGGAACTGCATCCCTGCGACGTGAAGAGCTCGACGGCCCATGGCCCGTCGCTGGCTGGCCGCGCGGCCAATGGCAGCGCCGCCGACAGGCCGGCGGCGGCCCCGCCTATCAGCAGGGATCTGCGACTGGGAATTAGACACGTCGTCATGAGCGACAGGATGCGCGCGTCGCCCGTGCTCTGCCAATCAACAATCGCTCACCGATCGCTCACTGCCCGGTGACGTCCGGCCGCGTGGGGCAATCCGCCCCTTATGGACTCACAAAGCGTAATATTATAACAATCCACCGTATGCTTCGCCCTCTCTCTCCCGGTACGACCCTGCTCGCCATGAGCGCTCCGACCCGGATCGCTGCAGCGATCGGCGTCTCGACGCTGCTTTGGCTGTGTGCCTGGTGGGCGCTCTAGGCTCGCCATGACCGCCGCGCTGCGCCTCACCGACCTGACCGTGAGTTATTACGACCGTCGCCCGGCGGTCCATCACGTCTCCGCGGAGATCCCGGCCGGCGAGATGACGGCCATCGTCGGTCCCAACGGGGCGGGCAAGAGCACGCTGTTGAAGGCGCTGCTCGGTCTGGCGCCGCGGGTCGAGGGCCGCATCGAGTGCACCGCGAAGCGGATCGCCTATCTGCCCCAGCAGGCGGAGATCGATCGTTCCTTCCCGATCTCGGTGCTCGATACGGTCCTGCTCGGCCGCTGGTCGCGATTCGGCGCCTTCGGGGCCGCCCGCCCGGTCGATCTCGACGACGCCCGGCGCGCAATCGAGGAAGTCGGCCTCTCTGGCCTCGAGCGCCGTCCGATCGACACACTGTCCGTCGGCCAGTTCCAGCGCGTGCTGTTCGCGCGCCTGCTGCTGCAGGATGCCGACCTCGTGCTCCTCGACGAGCCGTTCGCTGCCATCGACAGCAGGACCGTTTCCGATCTGATGGTCGTGATTCGCCGCTGGCGCGATGAGAAGCGCACCGTCGTCGCGGTGCTGCACGATTTCGACCAAGTTCGGCGCGACTTCCCCTACGCGCTGCTGCTGGCATGCGAACTGGTCGATGCGGGTCCCACGTCCCGTGTCCTGTCGCCCGAGAATCTGCTGCGGGCCCGCGCCCTCGCCGAATCGCGCGACGAGCCTGCCGGCACCTGCGACGTGCCCCTGCGTCTCAGCGCCTGATCGAGCGCTTCGCGTCATGTTCCACGAGTATGTGATCGCGCCCTTCGCCGATTTCGGCTTCATGCGCCGCGCGCTGGTCGCGAGCCTGGCCCTGTCGATGGGCGGCTCGGCGATCGGTGTGTTCCTGATCCTGCGCCGCATGAGCCTGATGGGCGACGCGCTGGCACATTCGCTTCTGCCCGGCGCCGCCCTGGGCTTCCTGATCGGCGGCCTGTCGCTGCCGGCGATGAGCCTGGGTGGCTTCATCGCCGGCGTCACGACGGCGCTGCTCTCGGGCGTCATCGCGCGTTTCTCCAGCATGCGCGAGGATGCGAGCTTTGCCGCCGCCTACCTGACGGCAATGGCGCTCGGCGTGCTGATCGTCTCCCTGCGCGGCTCCGCCGTCGATCTCATGAACATCTTGTTCGGTGCGATCCTGGCCGTCGACGAGCCGGCGCTGATCCTCGTCGTGTCGACCGCGACCGTGACCCTGATCGGTCTCGCCGCCATCTACCGCCCGCTGGTCGTCGAATGCTTCAATCCGGGCTTCCTCGCTGCCATGGGGATGCGCGGCTCGCTCTATCACTATCTCTTCCTGTCGCTCGCCGTGCTCAACATGGTGGCGGGGTTCCAGGCACTCGGCACGCTGATGGCGCTGGGCCTTATCCTGTTGCCCGCCGTCGCCTCGTCCTTCTGGGCGCGTGAAGTCTGGTCGATGAGCCTGGTCGCGGCGCCGATGGCATTCGCCTCCGCGGCCATTGGACTGCTGGTGTCGTTTCATGCCGGCCTGCCGTCCGGTCCGGTGATCGTGCTGTGCGCCAGCTCGTTCTTCCTGGTGTCGCTGCTCTTCGGGTCGCGTGCCTCGGTGCGCGCCCGCCTGTCGCGGTCGGTTCACTTGCGCGGGTGACGCGGCGGGCTAGGGTGCCTCCTGCGGAGGAACCAAGCATGACCAACTCGCCGGTAACGGGCGTCACCCTCAAGACCACGACGGCCAACACCATCCACATGCGCTATGCCGAAGCCGGCCCAAAGGACGGCAGTGGACCGCTCGTGCTGTTCTGCCACGGCTGGCCGGAGAGCTGGTATTCGTGGCGCCACCAGCTCAAGGCGGTGAGCGAAGCGGGCTTCCGCGCCGTCGCGCCCGACATGCGGGGCTATGGCGGCACCCAGTCGCCCGAGCCGATCGACCAGTACACGCTCTTTCACCTGGTGGGCGACATGGCCGAACTGGTGAAGGCGCTGGGCGAGACGAGGGCGGTGATCGTGGGCCACGACTGGGGGGCACCCGTCGCCTGGCATGCCGCCCTGTGGCGGCCCGACCTCTTCACCGCCGTCTGCGCCATGAGCGTGCCCTATGCGCCGCCGGGCTATGTCGACATCCTGTCGGCACTGGAGAAGCTCGGCATCGACAACTTCTATCTGCAGTACTTCCAGAAGCCGGGTGTCGCCGAGGCCGAGCTGCAGCAGGACATTCGCGGCGCCTTGCGCAAGCTCTACTACACGGCCGGCGGCGAGATGGTGGAGAAGGACAAGGGGTTTGGGCGCCTGACGGGAGGCTCGCTTCTGGCCAACACCGTCGAGCCGGAAACGCTGCCCGCATGGCTCAGCGATGCCGATCTCGATTACTATGCCGGGGAGTTCGCGCGCGCCGGCTTCCGCGGCGGGCTCAACTGGTATCGCAACCTGCGGCGCAACTGGGAGCTCAGCGGGCCGTGGCGCGGCCAGCCGATCCGCCAGCCCTCGATGTTCATCGCCGGCAGCCGCGACGGCGTGCTGCGCTTCCCGGCCGCCAAGAGCCAGCTCGACGCCTACCCGACGACGCTGCCGGGCCTGCGCGGCAGCCACATCCTCGACGGCGCCGGCCACTGGGTGCAGCAGGAACGCGCGAGCGAGGTCAATCGCCTGCTGATCGAGTTCCTAAAGGGGCTCTGAGGCAAGGCGGCCCATTCAGTCCAAAGCCGACTACACCAGGGTGCGCAACTCCGCGGTGGCGACCGACAACATGGCAAGATCGATGGCGCCGGCCGAGGCGAGATCCTCCTTGAGGAGACGGTCGACGCGCTCCAGGGCGAGCTTGCGTGGTTCGCTCCAGGCGGCGAGGGCCGAATCGGGGTCGCACTCTTCACGCCCGCCGGCGCGCAGGGCGGACCGTAGCAGGTCGGCATGGAGTGCCGCCAACTCGTCCTGCATCGCGAGCGCGGCCTGCGACGGCCACAGCCCTTCTCGCGGCAGCTTTTGCGCGGCGTTTGCCAGCAGCGCGAGCGACAGCCGCTCACCCAGCCGGAAGTAGAGCCTCGCGGCACTGCCGATCGTGCACCCGTTGGCCTCGGCGGCCAGGGCGAGGTCACCCGCGGCGGACAGGGTTTCGAGTGCGGCGGCGCGACGGGCGAGATCGGCCGGCGCGCCCATCGCCTCGAGTGCGGCGGAACGCTCGCCCAGCGCCGCGCCTTCGGCCTCGCCCACGAGATCCGCGGGCAGGGCTCCCAACTCGGCAACGGCGCGGCCGAGCTGGGCCGTTGCCGCCGACGTGTCGAGCGGCTGCGGCAGGCGCCGCAGGACCCATTGCACACCGCGCAGGATGAAGCGCTGCGAGGCGATCAGCATGCGGATCTGCGCCGCGGCCTTGAGGGCAGGGTCGAGCGCTTCGACGTCGGCCCACAGCTCCCGCAGCTTCCAGGCGTCGCGCACGACCGTGAAGGCCTGCGCGATGGCGGCCGCCGAGGCGCCGGTCCGCTGCGCCACCGTGTGCACGAAGGTCGGGCCGCACCGGTTGACCAGTGAGTTCACGACCTCCAGCGTCGTGATCTCGCGGCGCAGGCGATGACCGTGCAGCGCCGCCGGATGGTTTTCCCGCAGCGCCGTCGGGAAGTAGCGCAGCAACTCTTCTTCGAGGCGGGGATCGTCGGGCAGGTCGGAAGCGAGGATTTCCTCGTTGAGATCGATCTTGGCGTAGGCCAGCAGTACCGACAGTTCGGGCCGCGTCAGCGGCTGGCGATTCTGGGCGCGCACGCGCATGGCGGCGGAGCCCGGCAGGAACTCGACGGCGCGATCGAGCCGACCCTTGCGTTCAAGGGCACGCATGAAGCGCTCCAGCCGGTCGTGCTCCTCCGCCGCCTGGCCCTCGGCGACGCTGACCGCCTGGCTCTGCTGGTAATTGTGGCGCAGCACCAGCGCCGCGACCTCGTCGGTCATCGAGAAGAGCAGCGGGTCCCGATCCGTTGCGTCGAGCGCACGGGCGGCGATGGCGGCGCTGGTCGCGATCTTGATGTTGACCTCGTGATCCGACGTGTCGACGCCGGCCGAATTGTCGAGCGCGTCGGTGTTGATCTTGCGCCCGGCCAGTGCTGCCTCGATGCGGCCGCGCTGGGTGAAGCCGAGATTGGCGCCTTCGCCGATCACGCGGGCGCGCAGGTGCGCGGCGTCTACACGCAACGCGTCGTTGGCGCGGTCGCCGGCCTCGCCATGGCTTTCGTCCGAGGCCTTCACGTAGGTCCCGATGCCGCCGAAATAAAGCAGGTCGACCGGCGCCGTCAGGATGGCCCGCATGAGGTCGAGCGGCGCCATCGCCGGCTGCTCTATTCCCAGCACCGCGCAGGCCTCGGGCGACAGCGCCAGCGACTTGGCCGCCCGGTCGAAGATCGCGCCGCCCGGCGACAGCAGGCTCCTGTCGTAGTCCATCCAGGAGGACCGCGGCAGCGCGAACAACCGTTGCCGCTCGGCCAGGCTCGTGGCCGGGTCGGGCGAGGGATCGATGAAGATGTGACGATGGTCGAAGGCCGCCACCAGCCGGGTGTGCGGCGACAGCAGCATGCCGTTGCCGAACACGTCGCCCGACATGTCGCCGACGCCGGCGACGGTGAACGGGGTTTCCTGGATGTCCTGGCCCAGTTCGCGGAAGTGGCGCTTCACCGACTCCCACGCGCCGCGCGCGGTGATGCCCATCTTCTTGTGGTCGTAGCCCGCCGAGCCGCCCGAGGCGAAGGCATCGTCGAGCCAGAAGCCGTAGTCGCGGGCCAGCGCGTTGGCGATGTCGGAGAAGGTGGCCGTGCCCTTGTCGGCGGCGACCACCAGATAGGGATCGTCGCCGTCGTGGCGCACCACGTCGGCAGGCGGCACGATCCCCCCGTCCGCATAATTGTCGGTGATGTCGAGCAGGCCGCGGATCAGGGTCTGGTAGCAGGCAATGCCCTCGGCCTGAATCTGCTCGCGCGTGCCCGCGCCTCCTTGAGGATTGGCCGGTGGCTGCTTCACGTAGAAGCCGCCCTTCGAGCCGACCGGGACGATGACGGCGTTCTTCACCATCTGCGTCTTCATCAGTCCGAGAATCTCGGTGCGGAAATCCTCGCGCCGGTCGGACCAGCGGATGCCGCCTCGGGCGACGCGTCCGCCGCGCAGATGGATACCTTCCATGCGCGGGCTGTAGACGAAAATCTCGACCAGAGGCCGCGGTGCCGGCAGGTCGTCGATGGCGCGGCTGTCGATCTTGAGGGAGATCCACGCCTTGGTGCCGCCGGCCTGCCAGTAGTTGGTGCGCAGCGTGCAGCGCACGGCATTGTGGAAGCGACGCAGGATTCGGTCTTCGTCGAGCGTGGTGACGGCTTCGAGCGCGGTCGCGAACTCCGCCTCGATGGACTCAATCCGCGCCGTGCGCTCTCCACCGCTCGCATCGCCCAAGGCCGGATCCAGGCGCGCGACGAAGAGATCGACCAAGAGCCGCGCCACCCGCGGATAGGCCGCCAGCGTGCGCTCCATATATTCCTGACTGAACGTGATGCCGGCCTGCCGGAGGTACTTGGCATAGGCGCGCACGATGGCGATCTCGCGCCAGGCGAGGCCGGCGCCGAGGACCAGCCTGTTCAGCCCGTCATTCTCCAGCGCGCCTGACCGCAACTTCTCGATCGCCTCGATGAAGCGCGGCCCGGCAAGCGTGAGATCGACCGCCGACTTGTCCGCGGTCTCCACCCGCAACACCTGCATGGCCACGCCATCGGCCGGCTCCTCATCGCTCTCCTTGCGCAGCAGGAACGGCACCTCGCTGATCACGCGCAGGCCGAGATTCTCCGCGAGAGGCAGGATGTCGGACAGCGCGAAAGGCTTGCGCGGATGAAACAGGCGCAGCGCAAAGCGGTGCGCCGGCATGCCGCTGCGGCGGCCGACCTGCACGCCGAACCCGGCGCCGTCGCCAAACCTCTGGAGCTGCTCGATGTCGGTCGCGGCCTGCGCCGCATCGAAGGTCTCGCGATAGACGACGGGAAACCAGTCCCGCCAGCGCCGCGCGGCGGCGCGTCCCTCGGCCTCCCCGAGCTTCTCCTGCAGGGTAGCGCGCAGACGGTCGTTCCATGACGTCGCGGCTTCGATCATGTCGCGTTCGAGCGCGGCGAGATCGGGGACGGGCCGCCCCGGCGTGTGGAGCCTCAGCGTATGGAGCGACTGGACCAGGGCGGAATTGCTGCCGATCGACGTGGCGACCGAGACGGCGGTCGCATCCCAGGCCTTCTCCAGAAGCGACGTGAAGCGTTCCGAAAGCGCCGCATCGAAGCGTTCGCGCGGGGCGAAGACCAGAGCGGAGGCGAAGCGGCCGAGCGTGTCGAGGCGGGTGAACAGCGCCACGCGCCGCCTTTCCTGGAGCTGCAGAATGCCCAGCACATGATCGTAGAGCGTCTCCTCGTCGATCTGGAACAACTCGTCGCGCGGATAGGAATCCAGGATCGCCAGCAGGGCCTTGCCGTCATGGCCGTGGCGGTCGAATCCCGAGCGGCGCAGCAACGTCTCGACGCGGCCGCGCAGCAGCGGCACGTCGTGCACCGCCGCGTGATAGGCGGCCGACGTGAACAGGCCGACGAGGCGATGCTCGCCGGTGACCCTTCCGTCGGCGTCGCGGGTCTTCACGATCACGCAGTCCATGGCCCCAATGCGGTGGACCAGCGACTGGCGGTCGGTCTTGACGATCAGGATGTTGTGCGGACCCTGCGCGAAGCGCGCCATCGCCTCGCCGCTGCCCACGCCGGGGTCGAACAGGCGCACCTCGTCGCGGCGCAGGATGCCCAGCGCCGATCCCGGCACCAGCTCGTAGCGCAGGCCGCCGGGTTGGCTCGAATCGTCGACGTAGCGGTATCGGCGATGGCCCAGGAACGTGAAATGGTTGGCTTCGAGCCAGCGCAGGAAGTCATCGTATTCCGCGAGGTCCGGTGCGCGGCCGGGCGCGAGATCGACGATCGCGTCGAGGCAGGCGCGGCGCATGGCGCGCCAGTCGTCGACCGCCAGCCGCACTTCGGCCAGCACGCGCGTGAGCGCGGAAGCAATCTCGTCCTGCAGCACCGGATCGGTCTGGCGGTCGATCTCGATGTGCATCATCGATTCCGAGCGCGCGCGTTCGCCGGCCTCCAGCGCGATGCCCACCAGGTCGCCGTCGAGGTCACGGCGTGCCGCCAGCACCGGATGGGCGAGCAGATGGACCGCGATTTCGCGGCGGTTGAACTCGTTGGCGATCGAATCGACCAGGAACGGCATGTCGTCGTTCACGATCTGCACGATCGTGTGACGGCTCTCGAATCCATGGTCTGGAAGCGACGGGTTGAAGATGCGGACCTTGGCGACGCCGGGCAGGCGGCGGCGGGCGAAGGCCAGCAGCGAGGTTGCAGCCGCGGCGCGCTGGTCTACGGGTGCAGCGGCCAGGTCCTTGTCGGACAGGCGGCCGAACAGCCTGCGCGCAAATTGTGCGGAATCCTCACCGCCGGCCTGCAGGGCGGCAGCGCAGATGGCGTCCAACCCATAGACGCGCGGCACCGAAGCGGTGACCATATTTTGTGCATTCCTCCGCAAAACCGGGGGCGATGTTACGCCTGACCATGACATTCTGACGACGGACTCTTGGCGACGCCGAGAATGCCCATCGTATCTCGCCTTTCCCGGCTTGGCCCCGAGAGGTTGAGCCGATTCGCTGCGGTTTCTGTCTGGGAGGCACGGAATCCGCGGGAAAGCGCGTTTTGTTCTCCTCTATGCTGCACCTGCGAAGAGTCGAAAACCGCTCGGGAAACAGAATTTCAAAGCCGATTTTCGGCCGGTTTTTCAGGGGGTTAACCAACCATTCCTGAGATTCACAAACGGGGAGTAAATTTCGCAATGACAGGCCCGGCGGCATCCGTACTATCTATGGATAGTGGGAAGCGGCCAATCGCTCCCAAGATGTAGGCTTCTTCCACAGAGTGTTCTATCCACAACTGTGGACAAAAAAGAAAAAGGGGACCGCAAGTGTTTGATGTCGTTCAAGTTCGAAGCGGTGCGCGGGTTGTTACCGATTCTTCCCGGGACGCCCGGCTCACGATTTTTGGCAAGGCCACGCTGAACGACCGGTACCTGCTGCCGGGCGAGACCTATCAGGACATGTTCGCGCGCGTTGCCTCGGCCTATGCCGACGACGATGCCCATGCCCAGCGCCTCTACGACTACATCAGCAATCTGTGGTTCATGCCGGCCACACCCGTGCTCAGCAATGGGGGGACCACCCGCGGCCTGCCGATCTCGTGCTTCCTGAACGAGGCGAACGACAGCCTCGAGGGCATCGTCGGGCTGTGGAACGAGAACGTGTGGCTGGCGGCCCGTGGCGGCGGCATCGGCTCCTACTGGGGCAATCTCCGTTCGATCGGCGAAAAGGTCGGCATGAACGGCAAGACCTCGGGCGTGGTGCCATTCATCCGCGTGATGGACTCGCTCACCCTGGCGATCAGCCAGGGCTCGCTGCGCCGCGGTTCGGCCGCCGTCTACCTGCCGGTCAACCATCCCGAGATCGAGGAATTCATCGAGATCCGCCGTCCGACCGGTGGCGATCCCAACCGCAAGGCGATGAACCTGCATCATGGCCTGCTGATCTCCGACGCCTTCATGCGCGCCGTGGAGAACGACGAGGAATGGGCGCTGGTCAGCCCCAAGGACGGCGCCGTGCAGCGCACCGTCTCGGCGCGCGGCCTGTGGATCCGCATCCTGACGGCGCGCGTGGAAACCGGCGAACCCTACCTCGTGTTCGTCGACCATGTGAACAACGCCCGTCCCGAGCACCACAAGCTCGCGGGCCTAGAGGTCAAGACCTCGAACCTGTGCAGCGAGATCACGCTGCCGACCGGCATCGACCATCACGGCAAGCAGCGTACTGCCGTCTGCTGCCTGTCGTCGCTCAATCTCGAGACCTATCTCGAGTGGCACGAGCATCCGACCTTCATCGAGGACGTGATGCGCTTCCTCGACAACGTGCTGCAGAGCTTCATCGACACCGCCGGCTCCGACTTCGCGCGGGCGACCTATGCCGCGATGCGCGAGCGCTCGGTCGGTCTCGGCGTCATGGGCTTCCACTCCTTCCTGCAGGCCAACGGCATTCCGCTCGAATCCGTGATGGCCAAGGTGTGGAACAAGAAGATGTTCAAGCACGTCCGCGGCCAGTGCGACGAGGCGTCGATGACGCTGGGCAAGGAACGCGGTGCCTGCCCGGATGCGGAGGATTTCGGCTTCCAGGACCGCTTCTCCAACAAGCTCGCGATCGCGCCGACGGCGTCGATCTCGATCATCTGCGGCGGCGCCTCGCCCGGCATCGAGCCGTCGGCCGCCAACGTCTACAATCACAAGACGCTCTCGGGTTCCTTCGTGGTGCGCAATCCGTACCTCGAGAAGCTGCTGAACCAGAAGGGCAAGAACGACGAGGACACCTGGACGGCGATCATGACCGACCAGGGCTCGGTGCGTAATCTCGACTGCCTCGACGATCACGAGAAGGCGGTATTCAAGACCGCCTTCGAGATCGACCAGCGCTGGCTGGTCGAGCATGCGGCCGACCGGACGCCCTATATCTGCCAGAGCCAGTCGCTGAACATCTTCCTGCCGGCCGACGTGCATAAGCGCGACCTGCATCAGATCCACATGATGGCCTGGAAGCGCGGCGTGAAGAGCCTCTATTACTGCCGCTCCCTCTCCATCCAGCGCGCCGAGAGCGTGGCAGGCGAAGCCCTCGCCGCACCGCTCGGCGACCATGCCCTTACGGCGCCTAGAATCGACGCTCCCTCCTCTCTGCCGCTCGGAACGCCGCCGGGTCCGCAGAGCAATGACTACGAAGAATGTCTTAGCTGCCAGTAAACGAGCGTTGTCTCCCCTGTCGCGTTCCCGGCATTCGGGACCGCGGCAGGGGGTTTTAATTTCAAGCGACCCCATTCATTCGCCCGACATATTGGACGCCTGCGCCATGTCACTCCTCGACGCCAAGCCGATCTACAAGCCGTTCCACTATCCCTGGGCCTACGACGCCTGGCTGACGCAGCAGCGCATCCACTGGCTGCCCGAGGAAGTGCCGCTGGCCGACGACGTCAAGGACTGGCGCAACAAGCTGACCGACAGCGAGCGCCATCTGCTGACGCAGATCTTCCGCTTCTTCACCCAGGCCGACGTCGAGGTGAACAACTGCTACATGCGGCACTACAGCCGCGTCTTCAAGCCGACCGAAGTGCAGATGATGCTGGCCGCCTTCTCGGCGATGGAGACGGTGCACGTCGCCGCCTACAGCCACCTGCTCGACACGATCGGCATGCCCGAGACCGAGTACTCCGTCTTCCTCACCGTCAAGGAGATGAAGGACAAGTACGATTACATGCAGGGCTTCAACGTCGACTCGAAGGCCGACATCGCCAAGACGCTGGCCGTGTTCGGCGCCTTCACCGAAGGCCTCCAGCTGTTCGCCAGCTTCGCCATGCTGATGAACTTCCCGCGCTTCAACAAGATGAAGGGCATGGGCCAGATCGTGACCTGGTCGGTGCGCGACGAGACGCTGCACTGCAACTCGATCGTCAAGCTGTTCCGGACCTTCATCCAGGAGAACCCGGAAGTCTGGACCGAGGAGCTGCAGCGCGAGATCTACGTCGCCTGCTCGACCATCGTCGATCACGAGGACGCCTTCATCGACCTCGCCTTCGAACTGGGCGGCATCGAGGGCATGACCGCGACCGACGTGAAGCGCTACATCCGCTACATCGCCGACCGTCGCCTGACCCAGCTCAGCCTGCAGCCCATCTATCGCGCGGACGCCAAGAACCCGCTGCCGTGGATGGACCAGATGATGAACGCCATCGAGCACACCAACTTCTTCGAGAACCGCTCGACCGAATACTCCAAGGCTTCTACGCGCGGCACCTGGGACGAGGCGTTCAGCTGACGTCGCCGGTGCGCATCAACCAGGGACGGACGCGTCCCAGTTCCGGCCACCGTAATAGAAGCGAAGAATCGTCACCTCTGTCGAGGAGACGGTGAAGGCGATCGCGATTCGTCGTTCGAAGCCCACCACTCGCAAGCCAGGACGCAGGTCGTCGCGCCTCTGACCCCGTTCGCTGCCGATCTCGAAGCCAGTGCAATAGGACATCAGGCGCTCGATGTAGTTCAGCGCTAATTCGGCACCCGCTCGTTCCGTGATCCAGTCGCCCAGCTTGATGAGATCGTCCCGGGCCTCGGGCGCGAAAGTAACGATACGACGCTTCAACGACGGGCCTTGCGTTTCGGGGCGTAGCGCGCGCGCGCCTCGGAGAGGACAGACTTGCTCGAGAGCTTGCGTTCCGGATTCGCCGTCATCGCGTCATAGACGGGAACGACTTCGTCTCGTAGCCATCTTTCGACGGCAGCGTCGCGCTCCTGCAGCGCACGGAGACCCGCCCGGATGACTTCGGAGCTGGAGGCATAGGCTCCCGATTCGACCTTCGAGTCGATATAGGCTGCCTGTTCGATCGGAAGGCTGAACGTACGCTTTGAAACTCTGCTCATCTTCACCCACCGGTATGACTTGATCACACCATCGTTCCAAACGCTGGCAGGGCCGTCAACCTATTGAGGGCGCTGCTCCCTTCCACCCTCCCATGAGACCGATGTAGGCTTCCTCCGCTGAGCGTCCAGTTGCGTTGCGTCCGCGCGCCGTCGTGAACCCTGGAGGCAGCCATCATGAAAACTCGTCGCCGTTCACTGGCGCATCTCGCCGTCGGTGCCGCCGCGTTGCCGTTCGTGCCCGGCATGGCGCACGCGCAGGCCTATCCATCGCGCACCGCCCGCATCGTCGTCGGCTTTCCCGCCGGCGGTGCGACCGACATCCAGGGTCGCCTGATGGCCGAATGGCTGACCGAGCGTCTCGGCCAGCAGTTCATCGTCGAGAACAAGCCCGGCGCCAGCGGCAACATCGGCACCGAGACCGTCGCCAAGGCCGCGCCCGACGGCTACACGCTGCTGCAGGTCGTGACGCCCCATGCGATCAACGCCGCGCTCTATTCAAATCTCAGCTTCGACTTCATGCGCGACATCGCGCCGGTCATCTGCGCCGCGCGCCTCGCCTACCTCGTCGTGGTCAATCCGTCGGTTCCTGCGAACACACTTCCCGAGCTCATCGCCTACGCCAAGGCCAACCCCGGCAAGATCAACTACGGATCGGCCGGCCAGGGCACGCCGCAGAACATCGCCTGCGAACTCTTCAAGATGATGACCGGCGTGAACCTGGTGCACGTTCCGTACAAGGGCGGCGCGCCGGCCGTCGCCGACCTGATCGCGGGCCACGTGCAGGTCGTCTTCGCGCCGCTGTCTGAATCGATACAGCAGGTCAAGGCCGGGAAGCTGCGCGCGCTGGCGGTGACGACCAAGGCGCGTCTGGAGGTGCTGCCGGACGTTCCGCCGGTGGCGGACTTCGTGCCGGGCTACGAGGCGAGCGGCTTTGCCGGCATCGGCGTACCCAAAGGTACGCCGGCCGAGATCATCACTCTGTTGAACAAGGAACTGAACGCCGGCCTCGCCAGCGACAGGATCAGGACCCGCATCGTCGAACTGGGCGGCACGGTGGTGGGCGGCACGCCGGCGGAATTCGGCGCGATCCTCGCGGACGCCACGGAGAAGTGGGCGAAGGTGATCAAGTCCGCCGGCATCAAGGCCGAGTAGCATCGGAAGGCAGAAGCAGGAGCGCGGCGACGGCACCCAGTCCGGACGCGGCAGCGGCCAACAGGAACGAGAGGGTGTAGGCGCTCGCTGCCTGTTCCGATCCCAGCGCGGCGCCCAGGGCTGCGATCCCGAGCGCGAAGCCGCCCTGGCGCATCACGATGGTGAGCGCCGAGGCCATGCCGGCCTGTGCCGGTGGCGCCAGGGTCACGACCGCGCCGGAGAGCTGCGATTGCACGAGCGCGGCGCCCGTTGCGATCACGACCATGCCGAGGAGCGCCATCGTCCAGGTCGGCTCCAGCGCCAGGGCGAGGTCGCCCGCGGCGATCACCATGAGTCCGCAGGTGAACAGCGCTCTCCATCCCCATCGCGTGGCCAGGCGGCCGGCGAGGGGCGGCAGGAAGACCATCGGCAGGGTGGCGGCGAGCATGGCGACACCGGCCTGCGCCGTGGAGAGACCGAAAGCCGTCGTGAGGAACAATGGCAGATAGACCAGCGCCGCCCAGTAGCCGATCGACACGGTAATCAGCAGCAAGGCGACGGCGATCATCGCCGGCTGTGCCAGCAGGACGGGATCGAGGATCGGCTGAGGCCGGCGTCGCTGCTGCGCGACGAACGAAGCGCCGAAGATCAGAGTCGCGCCGGTGCCGAGGGCGATGTGCATCGGCGTGCGCCCGGCCAGCAGTGTTTCGATGGCGGCGCCGAGCGCCAGCGTGAGCAGGGCGATGCCGACCGGATCAAGCGGCCGCGAATCGGTGGCGCGCTCCTCGGCGACGAGCCGCGGCACGATCCACGCGGCCATCAGACAAAAAGGAAGGTTGGCGAGGAAGATCCAGCGCCAGCCGAACCAGGCGGCAACCGCGCCGCCCAGGGTCGGGCCGATCGCCATCGCCGCGCCCGACACGATTCCCGCAAGGCCGAAGGCCCGCGCGCGATCCGCTGGATCGGGGTAGGCGCAGGCGGTCAGCGCGATCGAGCCGGTGATCACGAAGGCGGCTCCGAGGCCCTGTGCGACGCGGGCGGCCCACAGCGACGGGCCGTCCCAGGCCACCCCGCAGGCGAGCGAGGCCGCGGCGAACAGCACATTGCCGGCCAGAAGCGCGCGCCGCCGTCCATGGCGGTCGGCCAGCGCACCGGAGGCGAGCAGCGTGGCGGTGAAGGCCAGGCTGTAGGCGTCCATCGTCCAGGCATAGGCCGCCAGGCCGAATCCCAGATCGTCGCCGATGGTCGGCAGGGCGACGATGACGGCGGTGACGTCGAGCTGGGTGAGGAAGCCCGCAAAGGAGAGGGCGAGGGCAGGAGTGCGCCGGAAGCTTTTCATGGCGGCGAGTGTCGCCGCCCCGTGCCCGCAAGCCCGAGCGCCAAGCATTCACTTCGATATGAATTTCGTTCATGATGCTGGAAAATGCGCTCGCTGCCGCCCTTCGACGCCCTGGTCGCCTTCGACACCGCGCTCCGCCATCGCAGCATGACGCGGGCAGCGGCCGAACTCGGCATGACCCAGAGTGCGGTCAGCCACCGCCTGCGCCGGCTCGAAGCCTATGTCGGCGCCGCGCTGCTCCATCGCTCCAGCACCGGTCTCAGCGCGACGCCAGCCGGCTTGACGTTGGCTGCCGGTCTTACCGGACTGCTCGATGGTCTGTCCGATCTCCGCGCGCGCTGTCGGGCCGTCGCCACGCCGTCGGGGCTGCGGGTCGGCGTGGGTGCCGCCCTTGCCGACTACTGGCTGGTGCGCCGGCTGCCGGCCTTTGCCGCGGCCAATGCCGGCCTCGAAGTCGAACTCACCATCGTCGAGAGCGAGGCCGAACTGCGCGCGGCCGACATCGACGTGCATATCCTCTGGCAGCCCACCGCGACGGCGCGCTCTTCGTCGACGCAGCGCCTGCTGTTCCAGGAGCAGGTCTTTCCCGTCTGCGTGCCGGGATTGCTGCCCGGCGGCCGGATGCTGCGCGATCCCCGGGCGCTGGCGACGCTGCCGCTGCTGCACAAGGGAACGCCCGGTCGTGGCCAGGGCGCGGAATGGTCGTGGCCCGTCTGGTTCGAGCGGCTGGGCATCGCCGGCAAGCCGCCGGCCGCGGCCCTGCGCTTCGGCACCATTCACACCGCGATCAGCGCGGCGTTGCAGGGCGCGGGCGTCGTCATGGCACGCTCGCTGCTGGTGCACGACGCGCTGAAGGACGGGCGGCTGGTGCGGGTGCTGCCGTCGTCCTGGGACATGCCGTCGAGCAAGGCGCATATCGTGCGCTGGCCCGCCGCCCTGACGGGCGACGAGCGTGTGCGACGGTTCGTGACGTGGGCGGTCGCGGAGGCCGAAAGGACGACCGGTCGCCGTCGTGACGTTCAGCCCTCGCCGAAAGTCCGCTTGTAGGTCTTGGTCATCACCTCGTCGAGGCGCGCCCCGGGAACGAAGTCGGCCATGTCGTCCGGCCGGGTCAGGCCCGGAAGCTGGCGCGCGCAATCGGACGGTTCGCCGATGACCTGCGTGACCGGGTAGAGGGCCGACCAGGCGGGGACGCCCTCGTAGTCCTCTTCCTCGTCCGCGACATGGGTGTTGCGGATCTTGCCCGACGCGGTCTCGATCTCCATGCCGATCATGGTCGTCGCCTTGAACTCCTGCTTGTTCGGCTGGCGGATGAGCTTGGAGCGGCCGGGATAGATGCGGTCGATGAAGCGGTCCATCAGCTTCAGCTTCTCTTCCGGATCGTCGATCACATGCGCCTTTCCGAAGGCCATGACCGCGCGATAGTTCACCGAATGATGAAAGCCGGAGCGCGCCATCACCAGCGAATCGAGATGCGTGACGGTGAGGCAGACGTCGACGCCTTCCTTCTGGCTGCGGATCATGCGGCTGGCCGAGGAGCCGTGCCAGTAGAGGTGGCTGCCTTCGCGCCAGAACGAGGTCGGCGTGCAGTAGGGGCGGCCGTCGATCACATAGGCGATGTGGCAGACCAGGGCGGCATCCAGGATCGCGTGGATGGTTTCCTTGTCGTAGCGACCGCGCTCGTGGACGCGCTTCACCTTGTTCACGTTGGTGACGGGATAGCTGTCGGGCGGGGTGACTGAATCGGGAGGGCTCATGACGTGACCTTTGGCGCACCGGAGAAGGGGTTGCTTGCGGGCGGACCATCGGCGCGATACGGATCAGGTGAAAGAGCCAGTTTGGTGGAAAGTGACTGGACCAGTTTCGAAGCCCCGCGCGACGCCCCGTTCCCGGCGCGCTCCGCCACTTGGCCTTGCGCTCGATCCAACCTCGTCCGAGCCGCTGCATCGCCAGATCGGTGAGCAGATGCGGCGCGCGATCCTCGAGGGTCGGCTGGAGCCCGGCGCGCGGCTGCCCTCGTCGCGGCAGATGGCAGAGGATCTCGACTGCGCGCGTGGCACGGTCGTGCTCGCCTTCGATCAACTCGTCGCCGAGGGCTACGTCGTGAGCCAGGCCGGCGCGGCCATGTCGGTCGCGGCCAACCTGCCCGACGAGATGCTGACCGTGCCGCGAACCGGCGCACCGCTGCCGGGCAAGTCGGCCGCCAGGGCCGCCGTGGCGCGTCGGACGCGGGCGCTGCTGGCCGAGACGGGCCCACCCGTCCCGGCCGGCCCGCCTCTGGGCTTTCCCACCGGGCAGCCGGACCGCGAGGCCTTTCCCTTCGCGCTGTGGGCCAAGCTGCTGGAACGGGAGTGGCGCCGGCCCGGCCTCGAAGCGGCCAGCGCCGCGCATCCGTTCGGCCATGCCGGTCTGCGTCAGGCGATCGCGACCTATCTCGGCGTGGCGCGCGGCTTCACCTGCGATCCGGCCGAGGTCGTGGTCACGACGGGAATCCGTCACGGCCTCTCGCTGTTCGCGCAGGTCGTGCTCGATGCCGGCGACACGGCCTGGATCGAGGAGCCGGGCTTCGTCGGCGTGCGCGAGGCGCTGGCGGGTTCGGGCGTGAGGGCCGTGCCCATCGCCATCGACGAGTCGGGCTTTTCGCCCGAGGTGGCGCAGGCAACGGCGCCCGAGGCCAGGCTGGCGGTCGTAGCGCCGGCGCATCATTTCCCGCTCGGCACCGTGCTCAGCCTGCAGCGCCGGCTGGAGCTGTTGAGTTGGGCCGAACGAAGCAAGGGCTGGATCGCCGAGGACGATTTCGACGGCGAGTATCGCTACAGCGGACGGCCGCTGGCGCCGCTGCGCACCCTCGATCGCTCAGGCCGCGTCGCCTATTTCAGCAGCTTCTCCAAGCTGCTCTTCCCCGCGCTGCGGTTGAGCTTCCTCGTCCTGCCGGCCTCGCTGGTCGAGGCCACCGAACGCATCATGGACCGCATCTCGGTGCGGGCGCCGCTGCTGGGGCAGGGTGCGCTGGCACGGTTCATCGCCGAGGGCCATTTCGCCACCCATCTGCGCCGCACGCGTCTTCTCTACGCCGGCCGCCGCGAGGCCTTGCTCAAGGCGGCCGCGCGGCATCTCGACGGGCTGCTCACGGTGGCTCCCGATCCGGGCGGCATGCACGTGATCGCGAGCCCCTCCCCGCAGATCGCGCAACGCTTCGACGACGTCGCCGTGACGGCGGCCGCGGCGGCCCACGGCCTGACCGTCCAACCGCTTTCGGTCTGCTACGCCGGCCGCACGCGGCGGCACGGCCTCATCCTGGGCTATGCCGGCATACCCGAAGCCGAGATCGATCGCGCTCTGGTGAAGCTGCGCGACACGGTACTCGGGTCGACCGGGCACCCGAAGCGCCGGCGCTAAGCGGCATCAGACGGCGCGCGCCGCCATGGCTGCCTCGAAGGCGGCGAGGCGTTCGGGTAGTTTGCCGAGCGACGTGCTGGCCGTCGAAGCGGCCGCCGGTTTCGGCAGTGTCTCGTAGAAGTGACAGGCCACGCGATGGCCGTCGCCGGCGTCGCGCAGCACCGGTTGCTCCTGCTTGCAGCGCGGTTGGGCATGGATGCAGCGCGTGTGGAAGCGGCAGCCTGGCGGTGGCGCAAAGGGGCTTGGCACGTCGCCCGCCAGCAGAACGCGCTCCTTGCGGACGCTGGGATCGGGGCGCGGGATCGCCGACAGCAGGGCCTGCGTGTAGGGGTGCAGCGGCCGGTCGTAGAGGTCGCGCTTAGCGGCGATCTCGACGAGCTGGCCGAGATACATGACCGCGACGCGGTCGCTGATGTGCTTCACCACCGCGAGGTCGTGGGCGATGAAGAGATAGGAGAGGCCGAAGCGCTGCTGCAGGTTCTGCAGCAGGTTCACGATCTGCGCCTGGATCGAGACGTCGAGCGCGGAGACCGGCTCGTCGCATATGATGAGGTCGGGATTGACCGCCAGCGCGCGGGCGATGCCGATGCGCTGGCGCTGGCCGCCGGAGAACTGATGCGGATAGCGCCGCGCATGTTCGGGCAGCAGACCCACGACGTCGAGCAGGTCCTTGACCCGTGTCGCCCGTTCGGCCTCGGTGTGGAGCCCATGCACCGCCATCGGCTCGGCCAGGATCTCGCCCACCGTCATGCGCGGGTTGAGCGAGGCATAGGGGTCCTGGAAGATGATCTGCATGTGGCGGCGCAGGCGGCGCAGCGCGTGCTTGTCGAGGGTCGCGATCTCCTCGCCCTTGAACCGGACCGAACCCGCGGTCGGATCCATCAGGCGCAGCACGAGGCGGCCGGTCGTCGACTTGCCGCAGCCCGATTCGCCCACCAGCGCCAGCGTCTCGCCGCGGGCGATCTCGAAGCTTACCCCTTCCACGGCGCGCACCATGCCGATCACCTTGCGGCGGATCAGCCCGCGGCTCACCGGGAAGTGTTTCACCAGCCCATCCACCTGCAGGACGGGCGTTGCCGTTGCTGTGCTCATGCCGCCCTCGCCAGTTCGACCGGCGCCTTCCAGCAGGCCACTCGATGCGCCGGCCCGAGGTCGCGCAGCGGCGGCGGCTCGACGTGGCAGCGTGGGTCGGCGAAGGGGCAGCGCGGCGCGAAGCGGCACCCCTTGGGCTGGTTGTTGGGACTGGGCACCGAGCCCTCGATGGTCGACAGGCGTTCGCGGTCGACCTCGATGCGCGGGATCGAGCCCAGCAGGCCGATCGTGTAGGGGTGCTGCGGATCGGCGAACAGCGCATCGACCGGCGCGCTCTCGACGATCTTGCCGGCGTACATCACCACCACCTCGTCGGCGATCTCGGCGATCACCCCGAGATCGTGGGTGATGATCAGCATCGCCATGCCGAGCCGGCGCTGCAGGTCCTGCAGCAGGTCGAGGATCTGCGCCTGGATGGTGACGTCGAGCGCCGTGGTCGGCTCGTCGGCGATCAGCAGGGCCGGCTCGCAGGACAGCGCCATGGCGATCATGACCCGCTGGCGCATGCCGCCGGACAGGAGGTGCGGATAGTCGTCGACCCGCTGCTTCGCCGAGGGGATCCGCACCAGCTCGAGCATTTCTATCGCGCGGGCCTTGGCGGCCTGCGGCGACAGCTGTGTGTGCGCCAGGATCGCCTCGACGATCTGCTGGCCGATCGTGTGGACCGGATTGAGCGAGGTCATCGGCTCCTGGAAGATCATCGACATCTTGCCGCCGCGCAGGCGACGACGCTCGTCGGCCGAGAGGCCGAGCACGTCCCGGCCTTCGAACAAAATCGCGTCGGCTGCGACCTGGCCGGGCGGGCTCGCCACCAGGCCCATGACGGAGAGCGAGGTGACGCTCTTGCCGCAGCCGGATTCGCCGACCAGTCCGACGGTGCGGCCGCGCCCGACGGAGAAGTCGATGCCGTCGACCGCGCGGAAGAGGCCGCGGTCGGTGTGGAAGTGGGTGCGGAGACCGCGCACCTCGAGGAGCTTTTCCATCAGTAGGAGTAATCCAGACCCTTGTAGAAGGTGTTCTGGTAGAGCATGTGCGGACGCACGCCCTTCAGCTTCTTGAGGCTGGTCGTGTACATCGCGATGTTCATGACCGGCATCCAGAGGTGCTCCTCGGTCACACGCTGCTGGGCCAGCGCATAGTATTTGGCCCGGTCGGCGTCGGTGATCGAGGCGCGGCCCATCTTGAGATACTCGTCGGTCTTGGCGTCGTTCCAGTTCATGCGGTTGGGCGCCGGCATGTTCTTGGAATCGAAGTAGAAGTTCAGCAGATCGCCGGACGAGATGTAGGGAAACGTCACCGTCCACAACTCGAAGTCCTGCTTGCCCATCTCGGCGGGTGCGATGGTCGAGTCGTAGCCCACGATCTTCCAGTCGACGCCGATCTTGCGCATGTAGCCCTGGATCGCCTCGGAGACGCGCGGGAAGTAGGCGACCTGGGTGAACAGGACCCTGGGCGCCAGCTTGACGCCGTCCTTCTCGCGGATGCCGTCGGCGCCGACCTTCCAGCCGGCCTCGTCGAGCAGCTTCTTCGCGCGCTCGACATCCTCCTTGATGAGGCCCTTGGTCGAGTCGGCGAAGTCGAGCGCCTTGGGATCGATGAAGGTGTAGGCCGGCTCGGCATTGCCCAGCATGATGCCCTTGACGATGTCGGCACGGTTGATGGCGATGTTCATCGCCTCGCGCACGCGCTTGTCGGCCACCATCGGGCGCGTGGTCTTGTACCCGTAGTACATCAGCTGGAAGTTGGGCTTGGCCTCCTGGACGTTGAGATTGGGCGAGGCCTTGACCTGCTGGATGAACTGCAACGGGATCTGGTGCGTGACGTCGAACTGCCCGCCCATCATCGCCGCGACCCGGCTGGAATCCTCGGGCACGATCTTGATGCTGAGCTTCTCGAACTTCACCGGCCCCTTGTTGGTGTACATCGAGGGCCCCCACTTATAGGCGTCGTGCCGCTTCAGCACGATCTCGGTGCGCGGTTGCCAGCTCTCGAAGCACCACGGGCCGGTGCCGTCGATCGCCTTGACGCCGTAGTCCTTGCCCAGTGCCTCGACGCTCTCCTTGTTGTGGATGGCCGTCGTGAACATGGTGAGCTGCAGCAGCAGGTCGGCGAAGGGCTCGTTCAGCTCGTACTCGACCGTGTAGGGATCGGGCGCGCGCAGCTCCTTGATGTTGCCGGCGCGCCAGGCCAGCGGCGCCTTGAGCTCGGGGCTCTTCAGCCGCTTGAACGAGTAGATGACGTCCTCGGCGGTGAACTTCTTGCCGCTGCAGAAGCTCACATCGTCGCGCAGCTTGAAGGTGTAGAGCTTGCCGTCCGGGCTGATCGTCCACGATTTGGCGAGGTAGGGAATGGCTGTCTTGCCGTCCCAGTCCATCGCCACCAGCGTGTCCTGGAACATGTTCACGATGTCGGAGGTCGGCGACCAGGTCGTGCGTTGGCCGTCGTAATGCGGCGCATCGAGCGACTTCATCATCCGCAAGGTCTGCGCCTCCGCCACCGGGGAGAGGCCCATCACGCCAAGCAACGCCGTTACGCCCGTCAGGAACTTACGCATCGCTTCCTCGCCTTGTTGTTGTTCAGTGCGTCACGTCGGGACCCTTGTCGAAGGAGTGTGCAGGATCAGCTCTGCAGTCTCGGATCGAGGACGTCGCGGAGCGCGTCGCCCAGGAGATTGGCGGCCAGCACGATCACGAAGATCATGAAGCTGGGGATCGTCGCGATGTGCGGCGCCATGAACAGGAAGTCGCGGCCCTGCGCCGCCATCATGCCGAGCTCGGCCGTGGGCGGCTGGGCGCCCATGCCGAGGAAGCCCAGGGCCGAACCGATCAGGATGATCTGGCCGAAGCGCAGGGTCAGGAACACGAAGATGGTCGATATGCAGTTGAGCGTGAGGTAGCGCCAGATCAGCGTGCGGTCGGAGACGCCGACGGCGCGGCCCGCCTCCATGAATTCCTGGCTCATGATGCCGATAGCGGCGCCGCGTGCCACGCGGGCCACGTCCGGAACGGTCGCCACGACCAGCGCGATCACCACGGCGGTGAGGCCGGCGCCGAAGATCGCCGCCACCGCGAGGCCGATCAGGATCGCCGGGAACGCCAGCATCACGTCGACCAGCCGCATGATCCAGCCGTCGAGCCGGCGATAGTAGGCCGCCAGGATGCCGAGGAAGCCGCCCAGGAAGCCGCCGACGATGACGCCGATCAGGCCGAGCATCAGCGTGTTGCGCGAGCCGTAGATGACCCGGCTGAGAATGTCGCGGCCGGTATTGTCGGTGCCGAACCAGTGCTCCGCACTGGGCGGCTGCATCACCTTGGTGAGATCGGTGAGATAGGGGTCGTAGGGCGCGACCAGCGGCGCGAAGAGGGCAGCGAGGCCGATGGCGGTCAGCAGCAGCGCGGCCACGAGCGCCACCTTGTCCCGGGCCAGCCGGCGCAACACGCCGGAGCGCGCGAAGAGGCCGTTCTCGTCGGCGGCTGTCGGTGTGGGAGCGGAGGCGTTGAGGGCTTCGACGCTCATGACCGCTGCATCCTGGGATCGAGGTAGACGTAGAGGACGTCGACGATCAGGTTGATCGTGAGGAAGGCGATCGCGAGGATCATGATGGCGCCCTGGGCCGTCGGGAAATCGCTGGACACGATCGCGCCGACCGCCAGCCGTCCGACGCCGGGCCACGAGAACATCGTCTCGGTAACGACGGCGCCGCCCAGCAGGAAGGCCGCCTGCAGACCGATCAAGGTGACGACCGGAATCATCGCGTTGCGCAGCGCGTGGTGGATGATCACCACGGTCTCGCGCAGGCCCTTGGCACGGGCGGTGCGGACATAGTCGGCGCCCAGCACTTCGAGCACAGCGGTGCGCGTCAGCCGCGCGATCGGCCCGATCAGCACGCTGCCCAGGGTCAGTGCCGGCAGCACGAGGCTTGGCAGGCCACCGTCCCAGATCGGACCGGTGCGGCCGGTGAAGGGGAACAGGCCCCACTGGAAGCCCATGTACTGGATCAGGACCAGGCCGATGAAGAAGACCGGCATCGACACGCCCGCGACCGAGACGGCCATGATCGCGCGATCGACCAGGGTGCCACGCTTGACGGCAGCGAGCGTCCCCAGCGCCAGGCCGAGGGGGATCGCAATCACCATGCCGCCCAGCATCAGCTCGACCGTCGGACCGATGGTGAGCGCAAGCTCCTCGCTCACCATCTTGTTGGAGATGATGGAGCGCCCGAGATCACCCTGAAGCACCCGGCCGATATAGTCGGCGAACTGGACGGGGATCGAGCGGTCGAGGCCGAGTTCCTCACGGATCGCCGCGATCGTTTCGGCCTTGGCGTCGGGGCCGGCGATGATCATCGCCGGATCGGCGGGCACCACCTGCAGGAGACAGAAACACAGGAAGAGAACCCCGAGCAGCGCGGGGAACGAGACCAGCAGGCGGTGGACGATCTGTCTTCCCATGCGCCGTCCTCGGACCGTTTCGGCCAAGAAGAAGCGCGCCGGTTTCCCGGCGTGTCTCGACGCTTCTCCCTGGCAGCCGCTGCTTCGGTCAGACCTGCGCGGCGTTCGTTATGCAGAGATTGTGCATGCGATTTTTTGCGATGTCACGCCCAGCCTCCTGCGTGCGGCAGGACATGTCCGGTGATGAAGCCGGCACCGTCGGAACAGAGGAAGCAGATCGTGGCACCGAGCTCGTCGGACTTGCCGAGTCGACCGAGTGGGATCTGCGCCGTCATCTTCGCCATCGCCTCGCTGTTGGCGAGCAGCGCCGGCGGGAAGTAGTCGGGGTTCTCGACATAGTTCGAGCCGACCGCGTTCACCGTGATGCCGTCGCGGCCCAGCTCCTTGGCGAGCGAGGAGACGAGACCGTTGCCGGCCGCGCGCGCCGAGACATAGGGCGCATAGTTGGCGATACCGCGCAGCGGCGCAGCCGAGGAGACGAAGACGATGCGTCCCGACTTGCGCTTGCGCATCGACGGCGCGACGAGCTGCGTCAGCCGGAACGGCGCCACGGCCATGACTTCCAGCGCATCGCGGAAGTCCTCGACCCGGGCTTCGCCAAGCGGCGCGCGCAGGGCGGGGTAGGCGTCGTTGTTGACCAGCGCGTCGATATGACCGTGCCGCTTCAGGGCGAGTTCGACCATCGTCGCCGGCTCGGTTGCCGACAGCGCATGAGCGCCCGGGAACTCCGCCTCGTACTTGCGTCGGGCGCTGGGCGCCTCGAACGACGGATCGTGCGCCAGCACGGTGGCGCCCTGGGCCAGGGCGACCCTTGTGGTGCCGTGGCCTGCGAATTTCTCGACGTTGGTGATCAGGATGACCCGGTCTTTCAGCAGCATGGCGATTCCTCTAGGTTGCGGCCCCATGGACCAAGCCCATTCCGACGATCCTAGCGCAGCCCGCCCCGAGGGACAGGCCCCGGAAGGGCGTGCGTCCTTCGGTTTCCGCGACGTGCCGGCGGCCGAAAAGGCGGGCCTGGTGCGCGAGGTCTTCGCCAGCGTGGCGCCGCGCTACGACCTGATGAACGACCTGATGTCGGGCGGCGTGCACCGGCTCTGGAAGAACGCCATGGTCGACGTGGTTAACCCGCGGCCGGGCGAGAAGCTTCTGGATGTAGCGGGCGGCACCGGCGACATCGCCTTCCGCCTGCTGCGCCGTCAGGGCGAACGGCCCGACGTCACCGTGTGCGACATCAATCCGGCGATGCTCGAGGTCGGGCGCGACCGCGCCGTCGACCAAGGCCTGCTACAGGGGCTCACCTGGGCGACCGGCGATGCGGAGCACCTGCCGTTCCCGGATCGCTCGTTCGATGCCTATACGATCGCCTTCGGTCTGCGGAACGTCACCGACATCGACCAGGCGCTGCGCGATGCCTGTCGCGTGCTGAAGCCCGGCGGCCGCTTCTATTGCCTGGAGTTCAGCAAGGTGACTT
Source organism: Reyranella sp. (assembly GCF_052439685.1). Lineage (GTDB taxonomy): Bacteria > Pseudomonadota > Alphaproteobacteria > Reyranellales > Reyranellaceae > Reyranella. The sequence continues at coordinate 231,309 of NZ_JBQVQG010000005.1, read as the reverse complement.
CGGCGCCGGTCGGCCGCGTCTATGACGCCTATTCGGAGCGCGCGCTGCCGTTCTTCGGCAAGGTCATTGCCCGGGACGCCGAGTCCTACCGCTATCTCCACGAGAGCATCCGCCGCTTTCCGCCCCAGCGCGAGCTGGCGGCGCGCATGCGGGCCGCCGGCTTCGAGAACGTCTCCTGGCGCGACATGTCGCTGGGCGTCGTGGCGCTGCATCAGGGCTGGCGCATCTAGATGTTCCGCGCACTCCGCAATGCCTGGCGCCTGTTGCGCATGGCGGTGAGCTTCGCTCGCCACGACGCGCTGTTTCCGCTCGAGTCGCTGGGCATCGCGCCGGCGCTGATCGCCTGGGCCCGTCTCTTCGCGCCGCGCAACGACCCGCGCCGGCCCGGCGAGCGGCTGGCGGCGGCGCTGCAGGACATGGGACCGTCCTTCATCAAGCTTGGCCAGGCGCTCTCGACCCGCGCCGACCTGCTGAGCGAGGAGGTGGCCGCCGATCTCGCGCGCCTGCAGGACCATATCCCGGCGTTTCCCGGCGCGGAGGCGCGCCGCATCATCGAAAGCGAACTCGGGCAGCCGCTCGGCACCATCTTCTCGCAGTTCGACGACGTGCCGGTGGCGGCGGCGTCGATTGCCCAGGTGCATTTCGCGGTCACCGCCGACGGTCGCGATGTCGCCGTGAAGGTGCTGCGACCCGGCATCGCCAAGGCCTTCGAACGGGACCTCGATCTCTTCTACTGGGTCGCCGAACTGGTCGAGCGCACGCAGCCGCGCTTCCGCCGCCTGAAGCCGGTCGAATCGGTGCGCGCCTTCGCCGATGTCGTGCGTGTCGAGATGGACCTGCGCATGGAGGCGGCGGCGGCCGAGGAACTGGGCGAGAATTTCGCCGACGATCCGAATTATCGGACGCCGAAGATCGACTGGGACCGCACTGCCGAGCGCGTGATGACGCAGGAGCGGGTCGACGGCATCCCGATCGGGGATCGCGACGCCATCATCGCCGCCGGCCACGATCCGCACGAGATCATGCGGAAGTGCGCCGAAGCCTTCTTCTATCAGGTGTTCCGCGACGGCTTCTTCCATGCCGACATGCACGGCGGCAACGCCTTCGTCGATCGCCAGGGCACCATCGTGCCGGTCGATTTCGGCATCATGGGGCGGGTCGACGAGGCCACGCGCGGTTATCTCGCCGAGCTGCTGGTCGCCTTCCTGCGGCGCGACTATCGCGCCGTCGCCGAGGTCCAGTTCCGGGCGGGCTATGTGCCGCCCGACCAGTCGCTCGAAACCTTCGCGCAGGCCTGCCGCTCGATCGGCGAGCCGATCTTCGGCAAGCCCAGCCATCAGATCTCGATCGCCCGCCTGCTGGCGCAGATGCTGCGCGTCACCGAGCAGTTCGAGATGACGGTCCAGCCGCAGCTGCTGCTCTTGCAGAAGACCATGCTGATGGCGGAAGGCATGGGCACCAAGCTCAACCCTCACGTCAACATCTGGGAGCTGGCGCGGCCGCTGATCGAGGACTGGATGGTCACCCATTTCGGTCCGCGTGCCACCGTCGGCCGCGCGGTCGACGATCTCGCCCAGGGGCTGCGCCGCCTGCCGCGCCTCATCGACAGCCTGCATCTCGTGGCCGAGCACGAGCGGCGCAAGGCCGAGCGCGACGCGCTGGAGCCGCCTCGGGGTGGCCGGCTGTGGCGGCCCGGTTTCTCCGAGACCGTCGCCATCCTGGCCCTGGTGGCCGCCATCGCCGCCTGGTGGCAGTGAGCTCGTGACCACCGATCAGATCGTCGTCGGCCTCGTGATCTTCCTGCTCGCAGGCACCGTCAAGGGCCTGGTCGGACTGGGTCTGCCGGCCATCTCGATCGCGCTGATGTCGCTCTTCCTGCCGTTGTCGGAAGCGGTGGCGCTGATCGCGCTGCCGACGATCATCACCAATGTATGGCAGGCATCGGTGGGCGGTCATTTCTGGCACATCGTTCGCCGTCAGTGGCCGCTGATGTTACCGCTCACGGTCGTGCTTTATCTAACGGTCTGGCTGATCGGCCAGAAGGGGCCCGGCTGGGCCTTCCTGGTGCTGGGCACGGTGCTGATCGTCTACAGCACGCTCGGCCTGCTGCGCATCCGCCTCACCATCCACGCCGATCTCGAGAAGCCGCTGGCGCCGGTCATCGGTGTCGTGTCGGGTTTCGTGGCAGGCCTGGTGGGCGTGCCGATCATTCCGCTGATGCCCTACCTGCAAGGGCTCGACATCAAGCCGGTCGAGCTCGTGCAGACCCTGGGCGTCGTGCTGTGCGCCACGTCCCTGACCCTGACCGCCTCGCTCCTGTTCTTCGGCGTGCTCGACGGGCCGCGTGCCGTCGTCTCGGCCGCTGCCGTGGTTCCCGCGATCGGCGGCATGTGGCTCGGCCAGCAGATCCGGTCGCGGCTCTCGGTGGAGCAGTTCCGCCTGGCCGTCTTCTGGGCGCTGCTGCTGACCGGCCTCTATACTGTCGCCACCCGGCTCTTGTGATAGGTTGACGGCCATGTTGCACGGCAAGCGTATCCTGCTGATCGTCGCGGGCGGCATAGCGGCCTTCAAGTCGGCGGAGCTGATCCGGCTCCTGCGCGGGCGTGGCGCTTCGGTGCGCTGCGTGCTGACGGAAGCCGGCGCGAAATTCGTGACGCCGCTCACCCTCCAGGCGCTCTCGGAAGACCGCGTCTACGGCGACATGTTCTCCCTCACCGACGAGAGCGAGATGGGCCACATCCAGCTCTCGCGCGATGCCGACCTGCTGGTCGTGGCGCCGGCGACCGCCGATCTGCTGGCGCGCATGGCGGGTGGCCTGGCCAACGATCTCGCGGCCACCGTCCTGCTCGCCACCGACAAGCCGGTGCTCGCGGCGCCGGCAATGAACGTGCGCATGTGGACCCATGCCGCGACCGTCGCCAACGTCGAAACGCTCCGCAGGCGCGGCATCGTCTTCGTGGGGCCGAACGAGGGCGCCATGGCCTGCAACGAACACGGCCCCGGCCGCATGTCGGAGCCGGCCGAGATCGTCGCCGCCATCGAAGCGATTCTGGTGCGCGACCGGCCGCTCGCCGGCCGGCGCGCCCTGGTCACTTCGGGCCCGACCCGCGAGGCGCTCGATCCGGTGCGCTTCATCTCCAACCATTCCTCGGGCAAGCAGGGCCATGCCATCGCGGCGGCCCTCGCGGAACTCGGCGCCGACGTGACCCTGGTGAGCGGACCGGTCGGGGTGCCGGACCCTCCGGCTGTGAAGGTGGTGCGCATCGAATCGGCTGACCAGATGCTCGCGGCCTGTCTCGATGCAGGCGTGCTCGACATCGCCGTCTGCGCCGCCGCCGTCGCCGACTGGAAGGCGGCCAGACCCGCCACCGGCAAGATCAAGAAACAGGCAGGCGCGCCGCCGCCGGCACTTGAACTGTCGCCCAATCCCGACATTCTGGCGACGCTGTCACGGCCCGGCCCCGGCCGGCCGGCCCTGGTCGTGGGATTTGCCGCGGAGACGGAGAACGTGGTGGCGAATGCCGTCGAAAAGCGCACCCGCAAGGGCTGCGACTGGATCGTGGCCAATGACGTGTCGCCGGCCACCGGCACTTTCGGCGGCGAGCGCAACACCGTGCACCTGATCACGGAAGCGGGCACCGAGGACTGGCCGCCGCTCGGCAAGGGCGATGTCGCCCGGCGCCTGGCCGGGCGGATCGCGCTGCATCTCGCGCAGGCAGGCAAGGCACAGGCGGCAGAGTGAATGCCCGGCCCGATTTCGAAAGGGCTCGGACTTTTTGATTAATGGGGAGCCGATGAAGGGCATCGAGAGCGTCGAAATCGAGATCGTGCGGCTGCCGCACGGCCATGACCTGCCGTTGCCCGACTATGCGACGGCCGCCGCCGCCGGAGCGGACCTGCTGGCGGCGATCGACCAGCCCATCGAGCTGGGGCCGCTCGAGCGCCGGATCGTTCCGACCGGTGTCTCCATTGCCCTTCCGGTGGGGTTCGAGGCCCAGGTCCGGCCGCGCTCCGGTCTTGCCGCCAAGCACGGCGTCACGGTCGCCAACGCCCCCGGCACCATCGATGCCGACTATCGCGGCGAGGTCGGCGTCATCCTGATTAACCTCGGGCGGGAGCCGTTCCGCATCGAGCGCGGCATGCGAATTGCACAGATTATCATTGCGCGTCATGCCCGTGCCGCTTGGCGAGAGGTCTCGACCCTCGACGAGACGGCACGCGGCGCCGGCGGTTTCGGGTCGACGGGCGTAACGGCCGGCTCGATCAAGAGGGCCTGAAGAGGGACGAGAAAACGGATGCCTCGCCTCAGCAAGAAGACGATGTTCGCGATCGAAGCGGTTTTCGACGTGGCTTTCCACGTCGGCGATCACCCGGTGCGCAGCGGCGACATCACCGAGCGCCAGCGCATCCCCAAACGATATCTCGAACAGGTCCTGCAGCATCTGGTGCGCGCCGGCATCCTCTCGGGCAAACGCGGGCCGCGGGGCGGCTACCGGCTGGGGCGGGAAAAGGCCAGCATCACCCTGGGCGAGGTCGTGCGGGTGGTGCGCAACCTCGAGGTCGAGACCGAGCCCAGCGATCCCTCGATCGGCTCGCCGCTCGCGCATGAGGTGGTGTGGCCGCTGTGGGAGAAGCTGCGCGAGGAAATGATGGCGCAACTCGACAACGTGACCATCGAGGATCTCTGCCAGCAGGCGCGCTCCAAGGGGCTCAACGTTGCGGCCGTGCAACCCCACGCGGGCCACGCGACGATCTGATATACAGCTCCCCGATTTCATCCGGAGGAGCAAGACATGGCCAAGAAGACCGCTGTCGCGAAGGCGAAGAAAGCCAAGCCCGCACCGCGCAATAAGAAGCTCTACGACGAAGGCATGAAGATGCGGAAGGCCGTGCTCGGCGCGGCCTATGTCGACAACTCGCTGGCCGGCGCGGCCGACGACGAGTTCATGATGGCCTTCCAGGACATCACCACCGAATACTGCTGGGGCTATGCCTGGACGCGGCCGGGCCTCTCGAAGAAGAACCGCTCGATGCTGAACCTCGCGATGCTGGCGGCGCTCAACCGCGGCCCCGAGCTCAAGCTGCACATCAACGGTGCCCTGAACAACGGCCTGACCAAGGACGAGATCAAGGAGATCTTCCTCCAGGTCGCGATCTATTGCGGTATTCCGGCCAGCCTCGACGCCTTCAAGACCGCCCGCGACGTCTTCAAGGACCGCGGCATCTGAACCATGGCCACGGTGAGGCCGGCACGGCCCGGTGAGGAGGCCAGCCTCACCGCGCTCTGCCTCAGGTCGAAGGCGCATTGGGGCTACGACGCGGAGTTCATGCGGCTCTGCGTCCCCTCGCTCACGGTCGAGGAGCGCAGCATCGCCGAGGGGCGCGTGCTGGTGGCGACCGACGAGACCGGTCAAACGGTCGGTACCGTCAGTGTCGGTCGTAACGGTGACGATGCCGAGCTTGCGCTGATGTTCGTCGAGCCGACCGCCATGGGCGGCGGGACGGGCCGCCTGCTGTTCGAGGCCGCGGTCGGGCTGGCGCGAAAGCTGGGATACCCGCGCATGACGATCCTCGCCGACGTGAACGCCGCCCGCTTCTACGAGCGCATGGGCGCGCGCTTTCTGCGAAACGAGCCGTCGGATGCGATTCCCGGTCGCGTCCTGCCGTTCTATGAATATGACCTCACGTCAGGAGCCTCGTCATGACCACGCTCGCACCCCCCGCCACGATCGCCTTCATCGGCCTCGGCATGATGGGCCGCCCGATGGCGACCCGCCTCGTCGAGGCGGGCTTCACGCTGCGCGTGTTCGACGTCTCGCAGAAGGCGGTCTCCGATTTCGTCGGCGCCCATCCGTCGGCGCTGGCCACGGCCTCGGCGAAGGCCGCCGCCCAGGGCGCCGCGGCGCTGATCACGATGCTGCCCGACGGCAAGATCGTGCGGCAGGCCATCCTCGAAGGGCGGGACCCCGCGATCGAGGGGCTTGAAGCGGGCGCGGTGGTCATGGACATGAGCTCGTCCAACCCGGTCGACACCCAGAAGCTCGCCAGGGATCTCGCGGGCCGCGGCGTGGCGCTGCTCGATGCGCCGGTTTCCGGTGGCGTGAAGCGCGCGATCGACGGTTCGCTCAGCATCATGGTGGGCGGCGCGGCCGCCGATCTCGAACGGGCGCGGCCCGTCTTCGGCGCCATGGGCAAGACCATCACGCTCTGCGGTCCCGCCGGCGCCGGTCATGCGCTGAAGGCCCTGAACAACTATCTTTCGGCCGCCGGCCTGGTCGCCATGTGCGAGGCCCTGGTCGTGGGCGAATCGTTCGGGCTCGATCCCGGAACGATGGTCGACGTCTTCAACAGCTCGACCGGCAAGAGCAACGCCACCGAGGTAAAGGGCCGCCAGTTCGTCGTGTCGCGCACTTTCGCGGCCGGCTTCACGACCGCACTGATGGCCAAGGACCTGCGCACCGCGGGTGACGTCGCCAATCATCTCAAGGTCAACGTACCGGGCCTTCAGCAGGCCGTGGCCTACTGGACGGCGGCCGACGGCAAGCTGGGCAAGGGCGCCGACCATACCGAGATCTTCCGCTACGCCGAGATGCTGGCCGAGGGCGAGTAGCCGGAGGGAGCGATGGCGCGCGCGTTCACCCTCGATGGGACCTACATCCACTTGAAGGCGGACGACAGCGCCCGAACCCTGGAAGGCGGCGAGCGCTTCTGGGCAGGCATCGGGGAGCGCTGCGACCTCGGCGAGGGCCGGCTGATGGGCGCGAGCGACCAGGGCAGGGACTGGGACCATTGGGAGCGCCACCCGGCGGGCGACGAGATCCTGACCCTCCTGTCGGGCGAAATGGAGCTGATCCTGGATGAGCCCGAGGGTGAGCAGCGGGTACGGCTGAAGGCCGGGGAGACCTTCATCGTCCCGCGTGGCGTCTGGCACCGCGGACTCGTGAAGGAGCCCGGCCGGCTGGTGTTCCTGACGCCGGTGCCGGCACCGAGCATCGGCCTGTGGACCCGCACGCGGCGCCCCGCCGCGACTGAGGCGTCTTTACAGGGGTGGCGACGGCCCCTATAGAAAAGCCGCACAGGGCCCTTGGTGCCGCCTCCCCGGCGGAAACTCGAAGGGGCCCGTCCCGTACGACATGGCGCTATCTCAGACTTCGACCGCCCCGGTCGCTGCAAGCGCGTGCATCATTCCCCAGAAGACTGAAGACCCATGAATCTCCAAGACCTCAAAAAGAAGAAGCCTCCCGAACTCCTGGCCTTTGCCGAAGAGCAGGGCGTGGAGGGTGCGGCGATGATGCGCCGCCAGGAGCTGATGTTCGCCATCCTCCAGAAGCTGGCCGCCGCCGACCAGGCGATCTTCGGCGTCGGCACCATCGAGGTGATTCCCGACGGTTTCGGCTATCTGCGCTCGATGGAAGCCAACTACCTGCCCGGCGCCGACGACATCTATGTCAGCCCCCAGCAGGTCCGTAAGTTCGGCCTGCGCACCGGCGACACCGTCGAGGGCGAGATCCGCGCACCCAAGGACGGCGAGCGCTACTTCGCCATGGTGCAGATCAACAAGATCAACTTCGACGATCCCGACTCGCTGCGTCATCGCATCAACTTCGACTCGCTGACGCCGCTCTATCCCGATGAGAAGCTGAAGCTCGAGCTCGACGGTGGAGCGGCCGCCATGGCCCCGGCCATCACCGAGGAAGCCATCGGGGGGGCGAAGGCGACCTCGTCGGGACGGGTCGGCGCGCGTCGTACCGGCACGCTGACCAAGAAGGCCGGCACGACGCCGCAGCAGCAGCTCGACATCTCGACCCGCGTGATCGACCTGATCGCGCCGATCGGCAAGGGCCAGCGCGCCCTGATCGTGTCGCCGCCGCGCACCGGCAAGACGGTGCTGCTGCAGAACATCGCGCACGCCATCACCGCCAACAATCCCGAGGTCTTCCTCATGGTGCTGCTCGTCGACGAGCGCCCCGAGGAAGTGACCGACATGCAGCGCACCGTGAAGGGCGAGGTCGTGAGTTCGACCTTCGACGAGCCGGCCAGCCGCCACGTCGCCGTCGCCGAAATGGTGATCGAGAAGGCCAAGCGCCTGGTCGAGCACAAGAAGGACGTGGTGATCCTGCTCGATTCGATCACCCGTCTGGGGCGTGCCTACAACACCGTCGTGCCGAGCTCCGGCAAGGTGCTGACCGGCGGTGTCGACGCCAATGCCCTGCAGCGTCCGAAGCGCTTCTTCGGTGCCGCCCGCAACATCGAGGAAGGCGGCTCGCTGACCATCATCGCGACCGCCCTGATCGATACCGGCTCCCGCATGGACGAAGTCATCTTCGAAGAGTTCAAGGGCACCGGTAACTCGGAAATCATCCTCGACCGCAAGGTCTCCGACAAGCGCACCTTCCCGGCGATCGACATCACCAAGTCGGGCACCCGCAAGGAAGAGCTGCTGGTCGACCGTGCGACGCTCTCCAAGATGTGGGTGCTGCGCCGCATCCTCATGCCGATGGGCGCCGTCGATGCGATCGAGTTCCTGCTCGACAAGCTCCGCACCTCGAAGACCAACCAGGATTTCTTCGGGTCGATGAATCAGTAACGCGCCTTCTCGCAGCTTTGCCCTGCAGGGCAAAGCTGCTGTGGCGCGGGTGGGCGGCAGCGCTTGTAACCAAGCGCGAGTCAGGCGCTGTAAACAGCGCCGACCCACACGGCTCAGAAAGACAAGAACTCAAAAGAGCGCCGCTTGTCGGCGCTCTTCGCTTTTCTAAGGCAGATCCCGAGCCTCCCGGCTCGACGCAAACCACAGCCAGATCAACGCCTGCATCACCAGCAGGGCGACCGTCACGACCTGATGCGCCCCGGGGCGCGACAGGCCGTGCGCGGCCTCCATCCAGGCCAGCGCCGGCCCGATCGCCGCCTGCACCACGAACGCGATCAGCATGCAGATGAGGTTCAGCGTCGTGTTGACCCGGCCGGCCAGCTCAGGCGCGAAGGCGCGCGTCACCAGCGCATAGCAGACCACCGACATGCCGCCGAACATCACATAGGCGAACCACAGCAGCTTCGGCGCGGCCGTGACATTGAGCGCGATGGGCACGTGGATCGCGAGGAACAGCATCCCGTAGACCAGCAGCACCCGGCCGCCGCGTATGCCGCGCCGGTGCAGCAGGTCGACGATCATGCCGCTGAAGAAATAGCCTGGCACGATGGCGATCGAGAGCACGAACAGCGCGACGCCGACCGAGGGCTCATCGAGATGCGCGACGTCGCGCAGCCAGCCTGCGGCCCAGAAGCTCGCATAGCAGACCCACACACCGAGGGAGAATGTCGGCGCCAGTCCCGCCTTCCAGAAAAGCGGCGTGCGCAGCACGCCCATCAGACCGCTCAGTTCGTCGGCCAGCCGGCCCTTGCCGCCGCGTTCGTAGCGGGGAGCGGCAAGCAGTTGGTAGATGGCCACGGCGACGGTGATCGCGGCGAGACCCAGGAAGACCTCCCGCCAGTCGAAGTCGACCAGCAGCCACTGCACCGGGCGTGTGGCCATCGCGGCGCCCAGCCCGCCGAACGTCATCATGACCGCGTTGACCAGCGGCAGGCGGCCGATCGGCCAGTAGAGGACGTTGGCCTTGAAGCCGCACATCAGTGCCACCGACAGGCCAAGGCCGATCAGGGCGCGGCCGATGCTCAGCATGACGACGTCCTGGCCGAGCGCGAAGATGACGGCCCCCAGCGCGGTCGCCAGCAGCATGACGGGCGCCACGCGGCGCGGACCGAAGCGATCGAGGGCCACGCCGGCCGGAAGCTGGGCCACCGTGAAGGCTGCCAGATACATCGACGTCACGACGCCGATGGCGGCCTCGTCGAGGCCGAGTTCGCTGCGCAGCGCGGGCGCGACCACGGCATTGAGCGAGCGGAACAGGAAGCTCAGGAAATAGCCGAAGGCAAACGGCAGGAACGCCGTCAGAACGAGCTTCAAGGGCGGTCGCCCGTCCTGGCGAACACCGCGCTCGCATGAACGATGCGCTCCTCGCCGACCTTCAGGTAGCAGTTGGCGAAGGCCAGCCGTCCGCCGACCTTCTGAACGTCGACATGGGCCTCGACCCAGTCGCCGATCTTCGCCGAACCGGCGAAGTCGGTCTTCACGCTGGCGGTCACGATCAGCGGCGAGGGCGTCTGGCTGCGCGTCGTGCGATAGCCCAGCGAGATGTCGCACAGGGTCATGAGGATGCCGCCATGGGCGACGCCGCGCGCATTGGCGTGCTTGGGCTGGATGCGCAGGCCGACCACGAAGGTGCCGTCGCCGTTCTCGCGATAGAAGAACGGCCCGTTATGGTCGAGGAACGGGCTGGTGCGGAACAGCGGCTCGTAGCCGGCTGGTGGATCGGATGCTGGCGGGTTGCTCTCGTCCATGGATCAGGCCCCGAGATCGGCGGCGACTGCATGGCGCTGTGCCGCCGAGACGTCGACCCTGGGCCCGAACCACGCCTCGAAGCCGGGGCGGCCCTGGTGCAGCAACATGCCCAATCCGTCGATGCAGCGATTGCCGCGGGAACGGGCGGCGGCCAGCAGGTAGGTTTCCAGCGGCACGTAGACGATATCGTAGACCGCCGCGGTGTGCGGCAGTTTCGCCAGGTCGATGTCGAGAGCGGGCTGATCCATCATCCCGAGGGACGTCGTGTTGACCAGCAGGGTCGCGCCTTGCAGCAGCTCGGATCGCTCGTCCCACGAGCCGACCACGATGCGCTGCCCGCCCGGTGGAGTAAGCGCGACGGCCAGATCGATCGCGGTCTCGCGTGTCCGGTTGACCAGCCGCAGTTCGGGCACGCCGACATCGATCAGGCTCGCGACGATCGCGCGGGCGGCTCCGCCGGCGCCCAGCACCGCGACCGGCCCGGCGTCGGGCATCCAGTGTGGTGCGTTGTACTTCAGGGCCTCGAGGAAGCCGAACCCGTCGGTGTTGCGCCCCTCCAGCGTGCCGTCGGGCTGCTTCACGATGGTGTTCACGGCGCCGATCCGCCGCGCGACGGGGTCGATGCGATCGAGCAGCGGCAGGATCTCGACCTTGTGCGGCAGGGTGAGGTTGCAGCCGCGCGCGTTGGGCGTCTTCTTCAGGAAAGCAACCAGCTCCTCCAGCGCGGCGCGCTCGGGCTTCACGGGCAGCCGGCCGTAATGGCCGTCGACATGATGCTGTTTCAGCCAGAAACCATGCAGCGCGGGCGAGCGCGAATGCTGGACCGGCCAGCCGACGATGGCGGCGAAGGGCCGGCCCGCGGCCTCGGCGAGCAGGGTGTCGTAAGCGCTCATGAGGCTGTCTCCAGTCCGATGCCATGGCCGGCGAGAAACGAAAGCAGCGGCAACAGCGGCAGGCCGAGGATGGTGAAGTAGTCGCCTTCGACCTTGGTGAAGAGATGCGCGCCAACCCCTTCGAGCTGGTAGGCGCCGACCGAACCGGTCACCACTTCCCCGGCACGCGCGAGATAGGCGTCGAGGAACCGATCGGGCAGCGGCCGCATGGTGAGCCGTGCGCTGTCGTTGCAATGCCACAGCCGCACGCCGCCTCTCGCCACCACGACCGAGGAATGCAGCTCGTGGGTCTGACCGGCCAGCGCCTGAAGCTGTTTGCGCGCCGCTTCCATCGTCGGGGGCTTGTCGAACAGGCGGCCGTTGCAGGCCAGCGTCGAATCCGCGCCGATCACCAGCGCCTCGGGATGGCGCTTGGAGACGCGTTGCGCCTTGAGCTCGGCCAGCGTCTCCGCGATGTCCCGTGGCGTCGCTTTTTCAGCGGACAGGCTGAGCTTCACCTCGTCCTCGTCGACGCCGGACGTTTCGACCGAAAAGTCGAGGCCGGCATTCTGCAGCATCTGGCGACGCGAAACGCTGGCGGAGGCGAGGATCAGCATGGCCGCTACGCAGGCTCCAGGCGATAGAGTCCCCCACTGTCGGTGTGGGTGACGATGTAGAGGAGGCCGTCCGGCCCCTGACGAACGTCGCGGATATAGGGAAGCAGGTCGACGAGCAACCGCTCTTCCCCGACATAGCGGTCGCCGTCGAGCTCGATGCGGAACAGCGCGTTGTCGGACAGGGCGCCGGTGAAGACCGAGCCCTTCCAGCCGGGGAAGCGATCCCCGGTGTAGAAGGCGAGACCGCTCGGCGAGATCGAGGGGACCCAGACGCGCACCGGATCCTCCATCCCGGGCAGGCTCTTGTTCTGGCTGATCGTCGAACCGCTATAGTCGATGCCATGGGTTGCCCGCGGCCAGCCGTAGTTGGCGCCGGCCTTCAGCAGGTTGAGTTCGTCGCCGCCACGCGGCCCGTGCTCGACCAGCCAGATGCGGCCGGTACCGGGATGCATCGCCATGCCCTGCGGATTGCGATGGCCATAGCTGAAGATCTCCGGCCGCGCGCCCTCGCGGCCGACGAAGGGATTGTCCGCCGGGACCGTGCCGTCGTCGCGCAGCCGCACAACCTTGCCGCCGAGATCGGCGAGGTTCTGCGCGCGCTGCATCTGGTAGCGCTCACCGCAGGTCACGTAGAGGAATCCCGCCCGGTCGAAGACGACACGCGAGCCGAAATGTAGACCACCGGACGTGCGGGGCAGGGCCTCGAAGATCCGCTGCACGCCGACCAGGGCGTTGTTTCGGAACTCGGCCCGCGCCAGCACCGTCGCGGCGCCTCCGTCGCCTTCGCCTGAATACGTCAGATAGAGCTGGGCGTTCCGGGCGAAGTCGGGATGCAGACAAATGTCGAGCAGCCCGCCCTGGCCGCGCGCGTAGACCTTCGGCAGGCCGCCGACCGGCGCCCGCTCCAGGCGGCCATTGGCGAAGATCCGCAGACGCCCCGGCCGCTCCGTGATCAGCAGGCGGCCGTCGGGCAGGAAGGCCATGCCCCAAGGCTGTTCGAGATCGAGTGTGAGCATCCTCAGGCTGTAGGAAGCCTTGCTGCTGCGCAGGATCTGCTGGGCGCGCGCCACGGCGGGAGCGGCCAGCGCGGCAGCGGTCCCGACCAGAAGCTGTCGACGTTCGAGAAAGACCTTCCCGCGCATAAACTCTCCTGTCGAAAGCCGCCGGGCTGGCGCATGAAAAGCCGGTCACTATACTCGACGCACGCAAGCAGGCGACGTTCCTCGGTCGCCGCAGCAAGGGGAGAAATTCGAGATGTCCAAGTCCATTCTGATTCACGAGAACGGCGGCCCGGAGAAGATGCAGTTCGAGGACGTCGAGGTCGGCAAGCCCGGTCCCGGCCAGGTCAAACTGCGTCACACGGCGATCGGCCTGAACTTCATCGACGTCTACACCCGCTCCGGCCTGTATCAGACGCCCCTGCCCAACGCGGTCGGCCGTGAGGCCGCCGGCGTGATCGTCGAGGTCGGCGCCCGGGTGAAGGGTTTCAAGAAGGGCGACCGCGTCGCCTATTGCGGCGTGCTGGGTGCCTACTGCCAGGAGCGCCTGATGGGCGTCGACCAGCTGGTGAAGGTGCCGGCGGGCGTGAGCGACGAGCAGGCTGCTGCCATCATGCTCAAGGGCATGACGACCGAGTATCTCGTCGACCGGACCGCCAAGGCGTGGCTGAAGAAGGGCGATACGATCCTGTTCCATGCCGCCGCCGGCGGTGTCGGCCTGCTGTTCGGCCAGTGGGCCAAGGCGCGCGGCTACAAGGTGATCGGCACGACCTCTTCGCCCGAGAAGGCCGCCCTCGCCAAGAAGAACGGCTACAAGTGGGTGATCGACTATACCAAGCAGGACATCGTGGCCGAGGTGAAGAAGATCACCAAGAACAAGGGCGTGCCCGTGGTGTTCGACGGCGTCGGCAAGGACACCTGGGCGGCCTCGCTCGACTGCCTGCAGCCGCGCGGTCTGATGGTCTCCTTCGGCAATGCCTCGGGTGCCGTCGCGCCGGTGCCGATCGGAATCCTCAACGCCAAGGGCTCGCTCTATGTCACGCGTCCCAGCCTCGCCGCCTACACCGCCACGCGCGCCGACCTCGAGGCCAGCGCCCGGTCGCTGTTCAAGATGGTGAAGAGCGGCAAGGTGAAGATTTCGATCGACCAGCACTATCCGCTGGCCGAGGCCGCGCAGGCGCATATCGACCTGGAGAGCCGCAAGACCACCGGCCAGACCGTCCTGGTCCCCTAAAAGTCCCTCCAATCAGGAAAGAGTCGCATCGGCCTTTCAAAAATGGCCTCACCCTGAGGAGCGCTCCGCAAGGAGCGCGTCTCGAAGGGTGGGCACGAGCACCACGTCTGTTGCCCATCCTTCGAGACGGCCCTTCGGGCCTCCTCAGGATGAGGTGAGGGGGAAACGTGAAACGGGAAGACCCTAAATGGTCATCGTCGGACTGACCGGCTCGATCGGCATGGGAAAATCGACCGCAGCGAAAATGCTGCGGGAGATGGGTGTGCCCGTGTACGACGCCGATGCTGCCGTCCATGCGTTGCAAGCGCCGGGCGGCGCGGCGCTGCCCGGCATCGAGGCGGCGTTTCCCGGGGTTGTGAACGCGGGCGTGCTCGACCGTCAGGCGCTGGGCGCCCGCGTCTTCGGCAACAAGGAAGCGCTGCGGCGACTGGAGGCGATCGTGCATCCGCTCGTCCACCGCATGCAGCGCGCCTTCCTGCGGCGCGCCGCGCTGGCAGGCGAGACGCTGGTCGTGCTCGACATCCCGCTGCTGTTCGAGGGGATGGGCGAGCGTCGCGTCGACGCCACTCTCGTCGTCAGCGCGCCGGCCTTCCTGCAGCGCCGGCGCGTCATGGCGCGGCCCGGCATGACCGCCGAGAAGTTCGAAGGCATCCTGCGCCAGCAGGTGCCGGACGCGCTGAAGCGGCGCAAGGCCAGCATCGTGATCCCGACCGGCATGGGCCTCGCACCGACGCGGGCCGCCCTTCGCGAGGCCGTGGCCGAGTTGCGCGGCCTGCGCGGACAGTTCTGGCCGCCCAATCCGTGGCGGGAGAAATTCACAGCCCGTCTCGCCCGCGCGCGTCGCAAGTAGGCGGCCAATCAGGCTACAAGAGCGGGATGCGTGAAGTCGTCCTCGATACCGAGACCACCGGCCTCGATCCGCTCTCCGGCAACCGCGTGGTCGAGATCGGCTGCATCGAGCTGGTGAACCTCGTGGCCACCGGCCGCTCGCTGCAGCTCTATCTGAATCCCGAGATGCCGATGCCGGCCGGGGCGCAGGAAGTACACGGCCTCTCCGACGAATTCCTGGCCGACAAACCGCTGTTCGCTGACAAGGTCGAGGAGCTGCTGGAGTTCCTGGGGGATGCCCAGCTCGTCATCCACAACGCACAGTTCGATCTGGGCTTCCTGAACGCCGAACTCGCGCGCGTCGGCAAGCCCAAGCTGGCGAACGATTATATCGACACCGTCACGATGGCGCGCCGCAAGTTTCCCGGCCAGCGCGCCAGCCTGGACGCGCTATGCGATCGATTCGGGATCGACAACGCCAAGCGCACAAAGCATGGCGCTCTGCTCGATTCGGAGCTTCTGGCGGAAGTCTATCTGGAGCTGAGCGGTGGCCGGCAGCGCGACCTCGGTCTGGCGCCAGAGATGGTCGCGGCGGGTGTGCAAGGCCTCATGGACCAGAGCCGGCCCATCCGGCCGCCCCGGCCGCATGCGGCGAGCCCTGCCGAGCTCGTCGCACATGCCGAGTTCCTGAAGAAGATCAGCGATCCTCTCTGGCTGAAGGCCGACGCTTAGGCGTGACCGACCGGACCGGCGGGCATGCCGGGCGCCTGGCCGCCATTGGCCTCGAGCTGCTGGCGGTAGAGTGCCACGAAGTCGACCGGTGCGATGTTGAGCGGCGGAAAGCCCGCCTCGCGCGTGGCGTTGGCCACGATGGCGCGCGCGAACGGGAAGAGCAGGCGCGGCGTCTCGATGAAGAGCATCGGGCCGAAAGCCTCCTGCGGGATCTCACCCAGGGTGACGGTGCCGCCATAGACCAGTTCGAGCATGAACAGCGGCTCTTTCTCCGGCGTATGCGCGGAGGCCTCGATGGTGAGCGACACTTCGAAGGTCTTGGCGTCGAACTGACGATTGGCGACCTGCACGTTCAGCGTGAGCTGCGGCTGCGTCTGCTCGATCAGGCTCTGCGGCGCGCGCGGATTCTCGAAGCTGAAATCCTTGATGTACTGGCCGTGCATCGTAAGGGGGGCGGCGGGGCCGGCCTGGGCAGTCGTGCCGGCGGGCGGGGCGGACGGCGGAGGGGTGGTCGTCATGGCGCTCTTCCAATCGTCTTGGACAAAAGTTTGCTGCGGCGCGGCGGTACCATGCAGGGCTGCACTGCACAAGCAGCGGCCAGGAGCGAGCGCGGGCCGATTGCCAAGACACGGGGCAGCGGTGAAAATACCTCTCCCGCTATTTGCACGTCCCGGCAGCCAATGACTCGCAGTTCTTCACGCCCCCTGATCGGTGTTTCCGCCTGTCTCAAGGAGAACGGACGAGGCGGCTGGCATCACACGGTCGGCGAGAAGTATGTCCAGGCAGCGCTGCGCGCCGTCGGCGGCCTGCCCGTCCTGATCCCCGCCATCGGCCCGGAATTCGACGACGAACCCGGATTCATCGAGGCCATGGACCGGCTGCTCGACAGTCTCGACGGCGTGCTGCTGACCGGCAGCCCGTCCAATGTCGAGCCGCATCACTATGGCAAGGAGAGCCGCGAGGGCACGCAGCACGACCCCGCCCGCGATTCGACGACCCTGCCGCTGATCCGGCACACGATCGACCGCGGCGTGCCGCTGTTCGCAATCTGCCGCGGCCTGCAGGAGGTCAATGTCGCGCTGGGCGGCTCGCTGCACCAGCATGTGCACGAGGTCGAGGGACGGCGCGATCACCGCTCACCCAAGTCGCCCGACATGGATGTGAACTACGCGCCGGCACACGACATCGATATCGCCGAGGGCGGGATGCTGCAGAGCCTGCTGGCCACCCGCCGCGTGAAGGTGAATTCGCTGCACGGCCAGGGCGTCGACGTCCTGGCGCCCCGCGCACGGGTCGAGGCGACCTGCTGCGAGGACGGGCAGGTCGAGGCGCTGAGCGTGCCCGACGCACCGGGCTTCGTGCTCGCGCTGCAGTGGCATCCCGAATACAAGGCGCTCGAGAACCCGGTCTCGATGAAGCTCTTCGATGCCTTCGCGGCCGCCTGCCGCGAACGCATGGCGGCACGGGCCGCACCGATGCTGCGCGCCGCCGAATAGGCATTCAGTGTCCTCGCCGACCACGGGAAACAACGCGCGGCGCGACTTCTACGAGCGCATCGGCGGGCTTTCGATGGCGCCGCTCTGGGAATCGCTGCACCAGCTCGTGCCGCCCCGGCCGGCGCCAAAGTACCAGGCCGCGCACTGGGACTACGACAAGGTGCGGCCGTTCCTGATGGAGTCGGGCTCCCTGATCACGGCCAGGGAAGCGGTGCGGCGGGTGCTGATCCTCGAGAATCCGGCCATGACGGGCAGCGCCTGCATCACCCCCACGCTCTATGCCGGCCTGCAGCTGATCCTGCCGGGCGAGGTGGCCCCCAGCCATCGCCATACCCAGTCGGCCCTGCGCTTCATCGTCGAAGGCGCGGGCGCCTACACGGCGGTCGATGGCGAGCGCACGATCATGCACGAGGGCGACTTCGTCATCACGCCGACCTGGACCTGGCACGATCACGGCAACGATTCGTCGCAGCCGATGGTGTGGCTGGACGGGCTCGACATCCCGCTCGTGGCGATGTTCAACGCGGGCTTCGCCGAGACCGGCGAAACCGACGAGCAGGTCGTGACGACGCCGCAGGGCACCTCCGACGCGAAGTTCGCGAGCGGTCTCCTGCCGGTGGACTGGAAGCCGTCGCGGCAGACCTCGCCGATCTTCAATTATCCCTATGCGCGCACGCGCGAGGCGCTCGACGGGCTGGCCCGCGCCGGCGCGCCCGATCCCTGCCACGGCTACAAGCTGCGCTACGTCAATCCGGCGAACGGCGGCGCGCCGATCGCCACCATGGGCACCTTCATGCAGCTCCTGCCGAAGGGCTTTGCGACGGCGCCCTATCGCAGCACCGACGGCACGGTGTTCTCGGTCGTCGAGGGTGAAGGCGAGAGCCGGATCGGCGACACGGTGATGCGCTGGAAGAAGCGCGACCATTTCGTCGTGCCGAGCTGGGCCCGGGTCGAGCATCGCGCCGACAGCGACGCCGTCCTCTTCTCCTTCTCCGATCGCCCGATCCAGGAGAAGCTCGACCTGTGGCGCGAAGAACGCGGCGGGAAATAGTCTTCTCGTCATCTCGACCGGAGCGCCGCAGGCGCGGAGGGGAGAGATCTCTTCTCCACGATCTGCAGCCTTTTGGCTGAGGCAAGGTCTCTCCACGACGCGCCTGCGGCGCTCCGGTCGAGACGACGGGTCTTTTACTTTTCGAGCCAGCCTGCTTCTCTGACGCTGTCCCGGTAGGTCTTGCTGACGGGCACGTGCAGGCCGTTGCGCAGGATCAGGACGAGCCGGCCCGGAGTGCGGTCGACCGAGGCGACGGCGCCCTCTGCGACCCACCAGGAGCGATGGACCTGCCGACCACGGTCAGGCCCTAGCTCTGACAGCGCATCGCGCAGACGCATCAGTATCAGGTCGCTGCCGAGGGCAGTGTGGATGCGGAGATAGTGGTCCTCCATCTCCAGCGCGATCAGGTCGCGGCCCAGGGCCGGCGGGATGCGGCGGAAGAAATCGGGTAGGGCCGGGGCCGGCTGGCTGGACGCGGGTTTGGACGCCGGCAGGGCGGCGACGCGTTCGCGCTCGGCATCTGCCTTCGCCCGCAGGCGCTGCTCGACGAACAGGCCGATCATCACCGAGACGACCACGGTCAGGAAGGCGTTCTCGGGATACAGTTGCGGTGCGAGTGAAAGCGGGATGGGTCGCACCAGCCAGGAATGAACGGCGATGACCTCGAAGGTGCTGGGGACCGCCGCCAGCAGCCCGACCAGGGTCATCCGACCCGCCACCGGCCAGCGGTCGATCGGCTCGATGGTCCCGAACCAGGCGGCCAGAAGGACCACCTGGATCCAGCTCAAGGCGCCAATGATGCCGAAATGGGCCAGCCGCTGGACGAGGTCCATGCGCTGGTAGGTGCCGAACGGACCGAGCACGGCCAGCACCAGCGCGATGCCGAGGACCGGCAGAAGCTGATACGGCAACGACCGGACGTAGGGCGATTCGCGCATCGTGAACGGATGAATGACGGCAGATGGCGAAAAACACCAGCCTTTCCGCGAAGCGATGATGGAGCCGGACCGGTAGCGCAGGGAAGGTGAAGGGCAACGCCATCTTCTCCGGGGTCCCCAATGTCATCACTTTACGAAACCGTACTTCAGATCGTCAGGAACACCCCGCTCTGGGTGTGGCCGCTGATGGTCCTTGTCGTCTGGCTGGGAATTCTCGGGCTCCGTTCCCGCACCCTGCCACTGTGGCGGCTGGCGGCGCTGCCGGCCGTCGGACTGGTCCTGTCCTTCGTCGGACTCGGTCAGGCCGCCCAGCCTGCGCTGGCCCTGGTCGCCTGGCTGGCGGCATTGGCGGTCGCGCTGCCGTTGGGCTTCCTGCTGGGCCGCCGTCGCACCGTGCGACACCTCGACGATGGACGGCTGGAGATCGCCGGCGGCTGGTTCATGCTGGTCTTCGGCCTCTCAATCTTTGCTGCACGCTATGCGCTGGGTGTGATCTTCGGGATGGCGCCGGCGCTCCGGGCCGACCCGTTGTGGATCGCCCTGGCCGGCGCTGTCGGCGGCTTCGTGGCGGGGATCGGCCTTGGTTGGCTGGGCGGCGTGGGCGGACGGTCCAACCGCTGGGTCCAGCGGCTCGGCGCGGTGCCCGCGATCCTGCTGCTGGTCGTCGCGGCGGGGTTCGGTGGCGCGATCGTCTTCAGCACACCCGGTGAACTTCCGCGCCTGATGGCGGGCGATTCGCTGCCCGGCATGTCGGCCTGGAACATGGCCGAACTTCCTCCGGTCGAGCGCGTGGCGGCGCGCGACGGTGCGCCGCTCGCCTACCGCGTCTATCCGGCACGGGCCGACCGCGCCGTCGTGCTGGTCCACGGCTCGTCGAGCGCCAGCATCTCGATGCACAAGTCGGCGCAGGCGCTGCAGGCGGCCGGCGCGACGGTCTATTCGATCAGCCTGCGCGGCCATGGCGGCAGCGGCACGGCGAAAGGCGACACGTCGTATCGCGACCAGCTCGACGACGATCTCACGGATTTCGTGAAGGCGGTCGGTCTCACCGATTCCAGGATCCGCAAGACGCTGATCGGCTTCTCGTCCGGCGGCGGGTTCGTCTTGCGCACGGCGAGCGGCGCCAACCGGCAGGCCTTCGATGCCTATCTCGCGATCTCGCCCTACATCGCGCAGGATGCACCCACCACGCGACCGGCCTCCGGCGGCTGGGCGAGTGTGGCGGTGCCGCGCGTGGCCGCCCTCACGATCCTCGATGGCTTCGGTCTGCCGTGGTTCCAGGGACTTCCCGTGGTGCGCTTCGCCACGGCGTCGGCGCCGAGCGAGAATCGCACGCCGGCCTATTCCTTCCGGCTCGCTGCCGGCCTCCAGCTCAGCCGCAACTGGCGGAGCGAGATTGCTCGCATCGACCGGCCCATGATCGTCGCCGTCGGGGCGGATGACGAACTGTTCCGGGCCGAGCAGTACGCGCCGCTGCTCAGGGAACTGAATCCGCGTATTTCGGTGGAGGTCGTGCCGGGCCTTGGCCATCTCGACATGATCGCGCAGCAACGGGCCTGCGCAGCCATCGCCGCTCTCTGGCGGCAGCTCTCAGGCGAGAGCGGGACCTGAGGTCATCAGGCGACACGCTTCTTTTGCGCCACGACCGAACCGGCGCACTGGTCGGGCGGCAGCGGGCGGAGCTGGGTGTCGTAGGCGTCGGCGAATTCGGCGCGGAACGGCTGCCCGTCGCGCTGATACATCGAGATGAAGAGGGTGCAGGCGTCCGACTTGTAGCGCAGCACGCGGGCCGTTCCGTCCTTGCGATCGAGCTGCGGGGCGCCGAACAGCGCGACCAGTTGCGCTTCGTCCAGCCCCTTGATGCGATCGGCGGGGATCGGCGAGCCGGCGTTGCGCGAACTGAAGACGCCCTTCTCGCCGGCCCCCAGCGAGTATTCCTGAGAGCCGCCCGTCTGGCACCCGGCCAGCAGAAGGGTGGCCGCGAGCGCCCCAAATGCAGATTTCATGGCCTTCACTCTAACGCGGCGTCACCGGCCGGTTAAGAGGCGGCTTCAGGGTTTGGGCGATGTGGACCATCATCGCCATGCCGAGCACCGGGACGATCAGGTTGAGGATCGGGATTGTGCCCAGGAAGACGATGAGGATACCGCTGAGCCAGAGGGTGCCGAGATTGGCCTTGCGCCAGGCCTTGACCTCCGCCGGATCGCGCCGGCGCAAGGCAACCTGCTCGTAATATTCCCGGCCCGCCAGCCAGCCGTTGACGCCGTAGAAGAGGACGGCGCCCAGCCCGGCGACGAACAGGGCCACCACATAGAAGGGCAGCATCACGAGGTTGATGGCGAGCAGCGCGAACAGGAACACGATGCCCGACCAGAGCCCGGTCCAGAGCGGGATGCCACGCGCCGGGCCGAGATGAGGATAGTGCCGCGCCTCGACGATGTCGGCGATCCGCTCCATGAACACCGAAATGACGATGCCAAAGCTCGCCGGGAACAGCATCAGCGCCAGGACGGCGACCGCGCCGCCGCCCAGCCAGCGGATCGTCTCGTTCACCCATGACCACTGGAAGGTCGCAAAGGACTGCAGCGCCCACCAGGCCAACACGCCCAGCGCGATCTGCAGCACCAGCGACAGCGCCAGCGACTGCCAGACGATGACGCGCAGCTTGGGATCGCCGAGCTGCTGCACCGCCAGTTCGAAGGCACGGATCATGGGGTGTCCATCAGGTTGACGAGATCAGGCCTGCGGACCGACGACGCCGGACGCCTTCAGTTCCTCGATCTCCTTGGCCGAGAAACCACGCTCGCCGAGGATCTCGTCGGTATGCTGGCCGCGCTTCGCCGCGGGCCCCTTCACACCTTCCTTGGTGCGCGAGAAGCGCGGCGCGGCGGCCGGCTGCGCGAAGCCGGCGACGTCGACATAGGCGTTGCGTGCCTTGGCGTGGGGATGGTGCGGCGCTTCCTTCATGCTGAGCACCGGGGCGAAGCAGATGTCGGTGCCTTCCATGATCGCGCACCATTCGTCGCGTGTCTTGGTCTTGAAGATGGTGCCCAGCCGGTCCTTGAGCTGGCCCCAGGCCTTGCGATCCATCTGCGACGGCAGCGGCTCGTCCTTCAGGCCCGTCTTCTCGAGCAGCAGCGCGTAGAATTGCGGCTCGATCGAGCCGATGGAGACGTGTTTGCCGTCCCGGGTCTCGTAGGTGCCATAGAAGTGTGCGCCGCCATCGAGCATGTTGCCCTCGCGCTCGTCGCTCCACAGACCGGCTCCGGCCATGCCGTAGATCCCACCCAGCAGCAGGGCCGCGCCGTCGACCATGGCGGCATCGACCACCTGGCCCTTGCCGGAGCGCTGGGCCTCGAGCAGGCCGCACACCATGCCGAAGGCCAGCAGCATGCCGCCGCCGCCGAAATCGCCCACCAGGTTGAGCGGCGGCACCGGCTTGTCCTTGCCGCCGATCGCATGCAGCGCGCCGGTCAGGGCGATGTAGTTGATGTCGTGGCCGGCGGCCTTGGCGAGCGGGCCATCCTGTCCCCAGCCCGTCATGCGGCCGTAGACGAGCTTGGGATTGCGCGCGAGGCAGACGTCCGGGCCGAGGCCCAGACGCTCGGCGACGCCGGGGCGGAACGGCTCGGTCATGCCGTCGGCCTTTTCGATCAGGCGCAGCACGACCTCGACGCCTTCCTTGCTCTGCAGGTCGACGGAAACCGACCGGCGGCTCCTGTTGTGCACGGCGAACTTCGGATCGGCCAACCGGTCCATGACGTGCGCCTTGGTGCGATCGACCCGGATCACGTCGGCCCCCATGTCGCCCAGCATCATCGAGCACATCGGTCCCGGACCGATTCCGGCCAGCTCGACGATCGTCAGTCCAGAAAGCGGACCCGCCATGATTTCCTCCTGCAGAATGAGCGTTCTTCTGTCGAACCGTGATCGTAGCCGAAGGGTTCGGCGTTACAAAACCTGTCACGCGGTCTAAAGTCCGCGCCGCGATTGGGACGTCGGAGGAAACGGGATGGGGTTGGGCCGCATTGTCGCGTCGGCGGTGATTGCGTTCGGCGTAACCGGTGGCGCGCTTGCGCAGCAGGCCGAAGCGCCGCCGCCCAAGGAGTACAGTCAGCAGTTCCTGGTGCCGGGCTCCTGGTTCCATGGCGTGCACGGGCTCGCCTTCAACAAGGACGACCAGCTGTTTGCCGGCTCGGTGATCGGTCAGACGCTGTACCGCGTCCAGGTCGACTCAGGCGAAGTCGACCGCGTGATCGATCCGCCGACCGGCATGGCCGACGACATCGCCTTTGCCGATGACGGCACCATGGCCTGGACGGCGTTCCTGATCGGCAAGGTCTATGTCCGCAAGCCCAACGGCAAGACCATCGAGGTCGCGCAGGGGCTGAGCGGCCCCAATTCGCTTGCGTTCGGCAAGGATGGGCGGCTGTTCGTTTCCGAGGTCTTCCTCGGCGATGCGCTCTATGAAATCGACATCAAGAACGTCGACAAGCCCGACTTCAAGCCGCTGGGGCGGTCGGAGCTGCGCCGCATTTCCGAAAAGCTCGGCGGTCTCAACGGCTTCGAGGTCCACAAGGACGACGGCTTCCTCTACGGCCCGCTCTGGTTCAAGGGCGAGATCGTGAAGGTGAATCTCGAGACCGGCGCCACCGAAGTGATCGCCTCGGGCTTCAAGACCCCGGCCGCCGCCAACATCGATCCGCAGAACCGCGACAACCTCTACGTCGTCGATACCGGTACGGGCGGCATCTGGAGCGTCAGCCTCACCAGCAAGGCCAAGAAGCTGGTGGCCTCCATGAAGCCCGGCCTCGACAATCTCGCCTTCGATTCGCGCGGCCGCCTGTTCGTCACCTCGATGACCGACAATGGCGTCTACCTGGTCGACAAGCAGACGGGCGCGCATCGCACCATCGTCGAGGGCAAGCTCGCCGTTCCGACCGACCTCGCCGTGACCAGCGAAGGCGGCAAGGACACGGTGCACGTGGCCGACGTGTTCAGCTATCGCACGGTCGACGGCGCCAACGGCGACGTGACCGACGTGTTGCGCGTCCATGGCGAGACGCACGCCTATCCGATCGGAATCTCGGTCGGGCCGAAGAACGTGCTGCTCTCGAGCTGGTTCTCGAACACCGTCGAGAAGGTAGATCGCAAGACCGGCAAGGTGACGGCGACCTTGGGCGAGTTCGCCGCGCCGGTGGATGCGGTGGAGTTCGCCGATGGCACGATGTACGTGGCCGAGCTGGCGAGCGGCAACCTCGTGAAGGTGAGTGCCGACGGCAAGGAGCGCAGCACCGTCTTGAAGGAGCTGCGCGGTCCCGTCGCCATGGTCCATGGCTCGGGCCCGCTCATCTACGTCACCGAGATCTCGGCTGGCGCCGTCACCGAGATCAACGTCACCACGGGGACACGCAAGGTGGTGGCGGACAATCTCGCCGGCCCCGAGGGCATCGACCTCGGGCCGGATGGGAAGCTCTACGTCGCCGAGGTCGGCCAGAAGAGGGTCGTCGCCATCGATCCGGCGACGGGTGCCAAGACGGTGATCGCCTCCAATCTCGACATCGGCCTGGCGCCGTTCGCCGGTGGACCGCCGGCACTGGTTCCGACCGGCGTCGCCGTCGGCCGCACGGGCATCGTCTATGTCAGCGCCGACATCCGCAACGCGCTCTACAAGTTGACACCGCCGTAGTCGGCGCATTCCAAAGAGGCTGCCATGGCCGGTATTCCGTTCATCAGGGACTTCAAGTTCGACTACGGCACGGCGATGGAGGTGACGCCGCTGATCCGGCGGGTCGTCGCCAACAATCCGAGCGCCTTCACCTTCAAGGGCACCGGCACCTACATCGTCGGACATGGCAATGTCGCGGTCGTCGATCCCGGTCCGGACGATCAGGAGCATATCGATGCCGTGCTGCGCGCGTTGCGCGGCGAGACGGTGACGCACATCCTGGTGACGCACACCCATATCGACCATGTGCCGGCGACGCCGGCGCTCGCCAAGGCGACCGGCGCCAAGGTCTACAGCTACGGGCCGCATCCCACGCCCGAAGGCGTGACGGCGGAGCAGGAGGGCGATTTCTCCTTCGCCCCCGACGTCAAGCTGAACGATGGCGACGTGATCCAGGGCGACGGCTGGAACGTCGAGGCGGTCCATACGCCGGGGCACATCTCCAACCATCTCTGCTTCGCGGTGAAGGAAGACAAGGCGCTGCTCTCGGGCGACCATGTCATGGGCTGGTCGACGGCGGTGATCTCGCCGCCCGACGGCAACATGGCCGACTACTTCAATTCGCTGCGCAAGCTGCTGCCGCGCGACGAGAGCCTCTACATCCCGACGCACGGCGCCGAGATCCGCGATCCCAATCCGTTCGTGCAGGCCTATATCGAGCATCGGCTGGGCCGCGAGGCGCAGATCATCGCGCGCCTCAAGGACGGTCCGCAGACCATCCCGCAGATGGTGGCCAAGAACTACGCCGACACGCCGGTCCATCTGCATCCGGCGGCCGGGCGGTCGATGCTGGCCCATCTCGTCCAGATGGTGAAGGACGGACGGGTCAAGACCGAGGATGGGCGCGCCGCCATCGACAGCGTCTACCGGCTGTGACACGCCGTTGAAGTAGCCGAGTCCTGCAAATAAACGAAACAAACGAAATAAACGAATCAAACGAAGCGAGAGTAGCACCCCTGGAGCAGGTATCCTGGTACCGTTGACGGGGCGATCTTGTCCGCCGGCATCTGAAAAAGCCATTTCAACAGCCTGCCAAGGGGGAACGACCAATGGACCTGAAGCTGACGGGCAAGACCGTGCTGATTACCGGCGGCAGCCGGGGCATCGGCTTCGCCTGCGCCATGGGATTCGCGGCCGAAGGCTGCACGGTGCACATCGCCTCGCGGTCGAAGGAGTCCCTGGAAGCTGCCCGTGAAAAAATCCGCGCCCGCCACAACGTACCGGTCGAGATCCATCCCGCCGACTTCTCGAACGGCGACACCGCGCGCAGCATCGTCGAGGCGGTCGGCCATGCCGATATCCTCGTGAACAACGCGGGCGCCATCCCGCAGGGCGACGTCTTCGGCATGACCGAGCCGAAATGGCGCGAGGCCTGGGATCTCAAGGTGTTCGGCTACGTGAACGCCACACGCGCCATGCTGGAGAAGATGTACGCGCGCAAGGCGGGCGTCGTCGTGAACGTGATCGGCCTCGCCGGCGAGAGCTTCAACTACGACTATGTCGCCGGCACGATGGGCAACGCCGGTATCATGGCCTTTACCCGCGCCGTGGGATCGAAGAGCGTCGATCACGGCGTTCGTGTCGTGGGAATCAATCCGCCGGCGACCCGCACCGACCGTATGCTGACGCGGCTACGCGCCCAGGCCGAACAGAAGTTCGGCGATGCCGAGCGCTGGGCGGAGCTGACCAAACACATGCCGTTCGGCCGTGCTGCCGAGCCCGACGAGGTCGCCGACCTCGCCGTCTTCCTCGCCTCCGACCGAGCCAGCTACATCAGCGGCGTGGTCATGACCCTCGATGGCGGGCAGGCCGCCCGCCATTAGAGCCTTTGCCTCCCCATTCAAATGGGGAGGTGGCCCGCAGGGCCGGAGGGGTCATGAGAGGCCGATGGTCGTTCTTCCTTCGGCGCTCTCGGACATTACCCCAGGCAATGTCCTGCCGCTCCTTGGCTGAGCTTCGCTCAGCCCATCAGTAGACCTGGCGCATCACCTTGGCGGCGAAGCCGTCGACCGCCGCCTTCTTCTGCGCTTCGCTCAGCTTGCTGTCGGCCGCCACGGCCGGGCAGTAGGCCGTGAGGAGGTAGTTCACGACCTCGGCGCTCTCGACGCCGGGATAGCGGAGGCGGAGATCGGCCGTCGCCGAGGCAATGGCATTGAACGTGTCGCTGCTCGCCAGCTGCTTGCCGACGGCCGTCATCTGCGCCGGGGTTTCCTTCAGGATGCCGGGCTTGGCCGTCGGCTGCGGCTTCGGACAGTCGAGCGCGAAGGCGGGTGACGCTGCCGAGGCGACGAGGGCGGCGGCGGCCAGAGTGGCGAGGCGAAGCATTGATCGGTCTCCCGTGATGAATTCCGGAAGAGCGAATAGCAAAACCCGCTTCAATAGTCCCCTGTTCAGACGCGGTGGATGCCAATACGGATTGGCGCGGTCTGCTGGGAGGAACTGAGCGTGATCCGGTCCCCGACGGTCACCGCCGCGACCAGGACCAGAAGGCCGCCGGCCACGGCGCTCGGTCCATAGCCCCACCCCGCGCTGTGGCGCCAGCACGGAAAGGCCGCAATGCCTGCAGCCGCCAGCAGGACGGCAAGGCTCAATCCCAGCATGAGTATCCCCTTATCGTTGGCGAATGAACGAGCACAGGGAGTGCGGGTTCCGCCGCGGAATGGTCTTTATTCCGTACGGAACCAGCCAACGATCTTTCCCCAGCGACGGCGTTCCACATGGTCGCAGGCAGGCGGGCGGGGGTAGTTTGCCGCCGACGATGGACGGTCTCCTCCCCCGCGCTCGGGCGCTCCTGCATTCAGTGTTTGGTTTCAGCGCCTTCCGTCCCGGCCAGGAGGAAATCGTGCGCGCCGTGCTGGCCGGGGAGAACGTGCTGGCGGTGATGCCGACCGGCAGCGGCAAGTCGCTCTGCTACCAGCTTCCCGCCATCGTCCGGCCCGGCCTCACCCTGGTGGTATCGCCCTTGATCGCGCTGATGCGCGACCAGGTCCGGGCGCTCACCGCCGCCGGTGTCGCCGCCGGCAGCCTCAATTCCAGCAACGATCCGGCCGAGAACAGCCGCGTGCTGGGGCTGCTGCGCCGGGACGAGCTGCGTCTTCTCTATGTGGCGCCGGAGCGACTGGCCCGGCCCGACACGGTCGAGTTGCTGGCCGAGGCGCATGTCACGATGATGGCCATCGACGAGGCGCATTGCGTCTCGCAATGGGGGCATGATTTCCGGCCCGAATACCTGACGCTCGGCAATCTCGCGCGCCAGATCGGCGGCCGCCTGCAGACCCTGGCCTTCACCGCCACCGCCGATGCGCCGACCCGGGGCGATATCGTGGAGAAGCTGTTCGCTGCGGAGCCGCGCGTCTTCGTTCGCAGCTTCGATCGTCCCAACCTCCGGCTGGCCTTCAGGCCCAAGGAACGTTCGACGCGCCAGGTCCTGTCCTTCGTGCAGGCCCATCCGGGCGAAAGCGGCATCGTCTACTGCTCGTCTCGCCGCAAGGTCGAGGAGTTGGCCGAGGCGCTGATGGCGGCCGGTATCAAGGCGCGGCCCTATCACGCCGGTCTCGAGAAGGGCGTGCGCGACGCCAACCAGGATGCCTTCCAGCAGGAAGACGGGCTGGTGATGACGGCTACCGTCGCCTTCGGCATGGGGATCGACAAGCCCGATGTGCGCTTCGTGTGCCACGCCGATCTGCCGTCAAACGTCGAGGCCTACTATCAGGAGATCGGACGCGCCGGCCGTGACGGTCTGCCCGCCGATACCCTCACCCTCTACGGGCTGGGCGACATGCAGCTTCGGCGGCTGCAGATCGAGCAGAGCGATTCGTCGGATGAGCGCAAGCGCATCGAGCGCCAGCGGCTGGGCGCCCTGCTGGCGCTTGCCGAAGCACCCCGTTGCCGGCGCCAGACGCTTCTCGCCTATTTTGGCGAGGCGTCGGAGCCCTGCGGCAACTGCGATCTCTGCGTCGAGGGCGTCGAACTGTTCGACGCGACCGTCGACGCGCAGAAGGCGATGTCGGCCATCGTGCGCACCGGCGAACGCTTCGGCATGGAGCATCTCGTCGCCATCCTGACCGGCGACCTCACCGACAACGTGTCGAAGTTCAATCATGACCAGTTGCCGACCTTCGGCGTCGGCCGAAATCGCAAGGCGGCGGACTGGCGCTCGATCTTCCGCCAGCTTTCGGCGGTCGGGCTGATTGCGCAGGAGCTGATGGAGCATGGCCGCTGGCGGGTCACCGACGAAGGGTGGGCCGTGCTCAAGGGCAGGCAGACGGTCGAGCTGCGGAAGATCGCCGCGTCGAGTACCGCAAAGGGGGAGCGCCGCGGGCGGGCCACGGCGCCAGCGATCGTGAGCGACGCCGACAGCCAGCTTCTCGACTCGCTGCGCGCGCTGCGTACCCGGTTGGCGCGGGCCCAGAACGTGCCCGCCTATGTCGTCTTCTCGGACCGGACCCTGGTCGAACTCGCCACCCACCGGCCCGCGACCCAGGCCGCCATGCGCGAGATTCACGGCATCGGCGACGCCAAGCTCGAACGCTATGGCGCCGAGTTCCTGGCCGTCATCGGGCACCGGTCAGCCTGACAAGCCCGATTCCGGAACTTCTTCAGCCTCCCCGCCGTTTTGGAGATCGCGCTGCCGTGGAAGCCGGCCGGCGTTCCCGGCCCCGCGTGGCCATCAAAGGCGGAGGAGGCGATGGCGGCCAGCATGAGTCGGTCTGTGGACCGGACGGGTGTACCGGGCCTGGACGATGTTCTGCTGGGCGGCTTGGCCGTCGGTCGCGTTTTCCTGCTGGAGGGGAGTCCGGGTACCGGCAAGACAACGATGGCAATGCGGTTTCTTCTCGAGGGCGCCGAGGCTGGACAGCGAGGCCTCTACATCACCTTGTCGGAAACCGAGGCGGAGCTGCATGCCACGGCCGAATCCCATGGTTGGGAGATGGGCGACAACGTCGAGATCTTCGAAGTTGTGCCACCGGAGAGCCTTTTCGATGCGAGCCAGCAGCAGAGCCTGCTGTACTCGTCGGATCTCGAACTGGGCGAAACCACCAAGCTGATCTTCGAAGCCGTCGAACAGAGCAAGGCTCAGCGGATCGTTCTCGATTCGCTATCGGAAATTCGGTTGCTTGCGCAAAGCTCGCTGCGATACCGGCGCCAGATTCTGGCGATGAAACACTACTTCGCGCGGCATGGTGCGACGGTTCTCATGCTCGACGATCTGACGACCGACATTCACGACAAGACGGTGCACAGCGTCGCACACGGTGTCATCCGGCTCGAGGAGATGACGCCGGACTATGGCGGCGAACGACGACGCCTGCGCGTGATGAAATACAGGGCGCAGGGGTTTCGCGGGGGCTACCACGATTTCGTCATCCGTCCGGGCGGCGCCCGCGTCTTTCCACGACTGGTCGCGGCGGAGAGCCGACGATCATCCTCCCGGGGGCGGATCGGTACGGGACTGCCCGCTTTGGACGGTCTGCTCGGTGGCGGGATCGAGCAAGGAACAAGCACGCTCCTCGTTGGACCGGCGGGTTGTGGAAAGTCGACGCTGGGGTGGCAATTCGCGGCAGAAGCCATTCGAAACGGCGACAAGGCTGCGATGTTCGTATTCGACGAGGAACTCGACTTGATCGTGGACCGGGCCAAGCCGCTTGGTTTCGATTTCGCCGCCATGCGGGCTACGGGTCGGTTGCAAATGACGCAGCTGGATGCCGCAGAGTTGTCGCCCGGCGAATTCGCCCATGTTGTTCAGAGTGCGGCCAGCGATCCGTCAATGAAGTCGGTCGTGATCGACAGCCTGAACGGCTATCAGGCAGCCATGCCTGAGGAGAGGTCGCTCATCCTTCACATGCATGAACTCGTTCAATACCTCAATCGTACCGGCGTCTCGACCTTCGTAACGGTGGCGCAACAAGGGATCGTCGGCGACATGAAATCGCCGGTGGACGTCACCTATCTCGCGGATGCCGTGATCCTGCTTCGCTTCTTCGAGGCGGGGGGATCGGTGCGTCGCGCTCTCTCGGTGATCAAGAAACGCGGCGGCAGGCACGAGGATACGATACGCGAGTTCTGGATCGATCGTGGTCTGCATATCGGTGAGCCCCTGGTGGAATTTCAGGGCGTCCTCCGCGGCACGCCTTCCTACCCCGAAGGGCGTGCGCCGTCGCGCCCGGCGCGACGCGGATGACGGTCCAGAGCCTGGGACCGCCCCTGCGAGCGTTGGTGCTGGCGCCGAAAGGGCGGGATGCCACAGTCGCGTCTTCTCTCATCGAGCCAACAGGTGTGCCGTGCGTCGTGTGTCCGCACCTCGCGAGCGTGGTCGATACACTCGACGACGAGGTCGCTTTCGTGCTGATGACGGAAGAGGCTGTTCGCGGCGCCGACCTGAGACCCCTGGCGGGCTGGCTCGCCACACAGCCTCCATGGTCGGACCTGCCGTTTCTCCTCATAACCGATCATGGCGGAGGCCCAGAGCGCAATCCCATCGCGTCCCGCTGGCTCGAAGCCTTGGGCAACGTCTCGTTTCTCGAGAGGCCATTCCATCCCACCACGTTGATCAGCGTTGCGCGCGCTGCCGCAAAGGGTCGGCGACGACAGCATGAGACGCGGCGGCTGTTCGCCAATCTGCGGGAAAGCGACGTGCGTCTGCGGACGGCATTGCGTGCCGGCCGCCTGACAGATTGGGAATTCGACTTTTCGACCTCGCAACTTGGGATCTCGGTCGAGGGGAAAGCGATCCTCGGCCGCTCGGGCCCCCGGGAGATCGAGCTCCATGAGCTGCTGCGCGGGATTGCAGGCGAAGATCGGATCCGCGTGGCTCGAGCCTTGAGCCACAGCATTGCGTCCAATGAAGACTTTGCGGTCGATCTCCGCTTCGAGCGCCCGGACGGCACAATTCTCTGGCTGGATGTCCGTGCACGCTTGGTCCGCGATGGCCTGGGATCGCCGCGGCGTTTCGTCGGCCTTGCTTCGGACATTACGGCCCGCAAGTCGGCGGAGATGGCGCTTCAGGGCATGAACGAGAAGCTCGAGAGGCGCGTCGAGGAGCGAACGGCTCAGCTTCGCAGCGCACACGACGAACTCCTGGCACAGATTGCCGAGCGGGAACGCACGGAGGCACAACTGCGGCAGATGCAGAAACTGGAGTCGATCGGCCAGCTCACTGGCGGCGTCGCCCACGACTTCAACAACCTCCTGACGGCCGTCATCGGTAATCTTGAACTACTGCGCAAACGCGTGCCTTCCAGCCCCTCCAGTGATCGGCTGATCGACGGCGCAATGCAGGGCGCGCAACGTGGTGCGTCACTGACGCAGCGCCTCCTCGCCTTCGCGCGTCATCAGTCGCTGGATGCCCGGCCCGTCGACCTCGGGGCATTGGTGCGAGGCATGGATGACCTGCTCCATCGTTCGCTCGACCCGTCGATTACGATGGTCGTCGATCTTCCCGCCGGCATTCCTCCGGCCCATGTCGATGCCAATCAGCTCGAACTCGCCTTGCTGAATCTTGCCGTCAACAGCCGGGATGCCATGCCGGCGGGTGGCACTTTGACCTTGACCCTCGATGTCGCGCTCGCGGACGCGGAGAGAGATCTGGCGGACGGCCGCTATGTTCGCCTCACTGTGTCGGATACCGGCGTAGGCATGGACGGCGAGACACTCGGGAAGGCCATAGAGCCGTTCTTTTCGACCAAGGACCTCGGCAAGGGAACCGGGCTTGGCCTCTCGATGATCCACGGTTTGGCCCAACAACTCAAAGGGGCTCTGCGTCTCTTCAGTACGCCCGGTCAGGGAACGCGGGCGGAGCTGTGGTTGCCGGTCGCCCATGCTGCGGCAATCCCCCTCGCTCCCGAGTCTCCCGTCGAACCGCCGGGAGAGAAGCGCCGGGCGATCATTCTCTTCGTCGATGACGACTATCTCATCGGCCTGAGCACGACTTCGCTCCTCGAGGATCTCGGACACACAGTCGTCGGGGCGACTTCAGGATCGGAGGCGCTGGAAATCTTGCGTTCCGGCCAATCCCTCGACCTGATGATCACGGACTATGCGATGCCCGGCATGACCGGACTGGAACTCGCCGAGCAAGCTCGGGCGCTGCGGCCGAACCTTCCGATACTGCTCGCCACCGGTTACGCCGATCTGCCAACACGCCC
Source organism: Reyranella sp. (assembly GCF_052439685.1). Taxonomy (GTDB): domain Bacteria; phylum Pseudomonadota; class Alphaproteobacteria; order Reyranellales; family Reyranellaceae; genus Reyranella. The sequence continues at coordinate 198,275 of NZ_JBQVQG010000005.1, read as the reverse complement.
CGGGTTTGTCCTGCCGCGCCTCAGCAAGCCCTATCAGCAGCAGCAACTTGCCGAGCAGATCCAAAACTTGCTGGGGTGAGTCATCGGGTCAGGAACGGCATCACCCGCCGCACGCGCTCGTCGCGCAGCCACAGGCCGCCCCAGACCGTAATGCCGAAATAGATGCCGAACAGCGTGTGGCTGAACAGAGGGCTGTCGATTCTCAAGTGCGTCGCGATCGCGCCCCCGAACAAGCCGGTCAGCAGGACCGCGCCCAGCAACGCGGTTCGAGGCCAGGCGTAAAGCGCCGTGCAGGCGAGGGTCACTGCCCCTAGGAAGCGTGCAAAGGAATCAGTCGTCGGGTAGCCCAGCTCTTTCATGGTGCCGGTTACGATGTCGAGTGGCGGCAGTTTGATCATCCCGTCGAAGATCAGGAACAGGATGGCGAGGCCGCTGAGGACGCGGCCTGCCCAGAGTGCTCTTGCAGAGACCATGCTTGCTCAGCTCTTGTTCATGGTCGTGCCCATGGACCACAGGACGCCGAACGGGTCGCGGAACTGGCCGTAGCGGTCGCCCCAGAACATGTCCTGCACCGGTAGCACGACGGTGCCTCCCGCCTTCAAGGCCTTGTCGAAGGCGGCATCCACGTCGTCGACCTGGAGATGGAGGATGAAGGCCGCGGGCTTTTCCAGCGGAGCGCCATGCTCGGGGAAGGCGTCGGCCAGCATCAGGGACCCGCCGTTGATCACCAGATGAATGTGCATGTAACGGCCCTTGTCGTCGGGCGGCATGCGCATGACTTCCCGGGCGCCGAGCGCCGTCGCATAGAATTCGGCCGCCTGGCTGGCATTGCTGACTGAGAGATAGGGGCAGGGGCCACCGAGGACGGGCGGCTGGACGGCAGGGCTCATGACGGTCTCCTTGGCTGATGTCATGTGCCGAGGACGAACGGCCGGCTTCCGATCCGACACGGCCGGCCGGATTTTTTCAGCAAGACAGCCGGTCTAGATGGTGCCGGATATGTGCCGCCTCGGCCGGGGTGTTGGCGAGCGCGATCGCGCGGCCGAAGGCTTCCCGGGCTTCCTGGGGGCGTTCGAGTTGCTGCAGCAACGCCCCTTTCAGGCCGTGGAAATAGAAGTAGCCCTGCAGCCGTGCGCCGAGCGGCTCGATCATCTCGAGCGCGGCCTCGGGTCCGCGAACCTTCGAGACCGCAACCGCCCGATTGAGGGTCACGACGGGCGACGGCTGCAGCCGTTCGAGGTTGGCATAGAGCAGGTCGATCTGTGCCCAGTCCGTGTCCTGCGCGCGTTGCGCGCGGGCATGCAATGCCGCGATGGCCGCCTGGATCTGGTAGGGGCCCGGCCGGCGGTGGCGCATCGCCTTGTCGATCAGGGCCAGTCCCTCGGCGATGCGCGGCCGGCTCCACAGGCTGCGATCCTGGTCCTCCAGCAACACGATGTTGCCCTCCCCGTCGAAGCGAGCCTTGGCCCGCGCGCGCTGCAGCAGCATCAACGCCGTGAGGCCCATGATCTCGGGCTCGGCGGGAAACAGGCGCAGCAACAGGCGGGCGAGCCAGATCGCCTCCTCGGCCAGCGGCTTGCGCGCCTCGGCCTCACGGCTGCTGCTCGCGGAATAGCCCTCGTTGAAGAGCAGGTAGATCATGGCCGCCACGGCGGCGAGCCGTTCGGCCCGCTCCGGCGCGCCCGGTGTCTCGAACGGAACGCCGGCATTGCCGATGCGGGCCTTGGCGCGGGTGATGCGCTGCTCCATCGCGGCCTCGCCGACCAGAAAGGCCTGGGCGATCTGCTTCACCGAGAGGCCGCAGACGATGCGCAGCGCCAGCGCGATCTGCTGGGTCGCCGGGAGGTCGGGGTGGCAGCACACGAACAGCAGCCGCAGAATGTCGTCCTTGTAGTGCTCGCCGTCGAGCCGGTCGGCCAGCGAGGACTCGGCGTCGTCGAGGTCCGAGAGCACCGCCTCGTCCGGCAGTTCCGTTTGCTTCGCCTGCCGGCGGACTTGGTCCATCGCGGCATTGCGACCGACCAGGATCAGCCAGGCCGCGGCATCGCGCGGCGGGCCGTTCTGCGGCCAGGTCTTCAGCGCGCGCAGGCAGGCTTCCTGGAAGGCTTCCTCGGCGGTATCGAGACTCCGGAAGTAGCGCAGCAGCGCCCCCATCACCCGGGGGCGGGCCGCACCCAGAATCGGATCGATCCAGCCGAGATCGGTCATGTGGCCGGCTGCTTCTCGTCGGCGAGTTGGCTGGGATGGAACTCGGCCACCGGCCGGATCTCGTAGCTGCCGGTGCCGGGATTGGCCTTAGCCAGTTCCTTCGCCGTATCGATCGCCTCCTCCAGGGAGGTGCAGTCGATGACGTAGAAGCCGAGCAGCTGTTCCTTGGTCTCCGCGAACGGCCCGTCGATCACCATCTCCTCGCGCCCTTTGCGCAGGGTCGTGGCGGCCGTCGTCGGCAGGAGGCGGGCGACCGGCCCCAGCCGTCCCTGCCGGGCGAGCTTGTCGTTCACGGCATAGAGCTTCGTCATGGTCTCATCGTGGTATTCCTTCGACCACGAGCCGATGGCTTCCTCGGAATTGTAGCAAAGGATGGCGTAGAGCATGGGTCTTCGGCTCCTGTTGGACGGAGGACGCAGGACCGGGCCTCGTGCCGACAGCCCGGCCCTGAATTATTTCAGCTCACCCGGCGTCGGAAGAGACCGGAGTCTCGAAGGGAATGCCGGCCTTCAGGATGCGATAGCGGCCATCCTCGATCTGCGCGCCGGTCACGATTCCGGTACGGGCGCTGCCGCCGTCGAGACCGAGACGATCTCCCTCGAAGAGGTGCGGATCTTCCATGCCGCTGATCGCCCGGTGCTTGTCGGGCGGTGTGTGGCCATGGACCACCAAGGTGCCGCCGAAACCCTGTTTCCAGTCGAGGAAACCATGATTGATCCAGGCCCAGCGCGCCTCTGTGAAGATCAGCCAGGGGCGGGCGAGGAACTCGTCCTGCTCGGCATGGGGATCGAGACCGCCATGGACGAAGACCGTGTTGCCCAGCCTGACATGAGAGCGCATGCCCTGCAGGCGGTGCACGACCGTCTCGCCCAGCGCATCGTGCAGCAGGGCCTGGTCGGCATGGGCCGCTTCCCGGCCGGCGCGGGCCGCCATCTCGTCGAGGAGAATGTGGCCGCCCATTCGCTTGCTGAGCCACATGGTCTCGGCTTTGTGCGCATGCGGACCGCCGACCAAAGTGAGCATCATCATGATCTCGTGGTTGCCCATCAGCCGGTCGACATGGTCGACGCCGTGCGCTTCCTCCGAGCGGGCCCACAGTTCGAGCACACCGGCGCTGTCGGGGCCGCGGTTGATCATGTCGCCGAGATAGATGAGCCGTCGTTTGCTTGCGGTCTCACCGGCCAGTCCCGCGATCGAATTCAGGAGCGCGCCGAGTTCGGGCGCACAGCCATGGACATCGCCGATGGCGAACACCGTCTCGCCCTTCAGATCGAAGGGAGCGGGCTTCCACTCTGAGACGGTGACGGGGAGGTCGGTCATGGGGCCATGCTAGCCCTATCCGGATAGGCGCTCCACCGCCGCCGGCTCGCGGTCGAACTCGTGCTTGATCCCTCGATTGAGGTCGTATTTGAGCTGCATGGCCGACTCCCGCGGGGTCCATACCTGTGCAGCCAATGTGTACTTGTCGGCCTCCAGCGTATCGATGCCGATCGCCGAGACCTTGAGAACCCGGGCATCCCGTTCGATCGTTGCGCGAAGGCGCGAGATCGAGGTGTCAATGTCTTCGTTTGCGGGCCGGGGAACGCGGAATTCCAGTCGCGCGGTATCATTGCGGGTCGGCACCTTCAGGATCTCTCCCCATAGCTTGCCGTTGGGAATGATGATGCGCGTGTTGTCGTCGCCGTCGATCTCCGTGAAGAACAGGTTGATCTCACGCGCGATGCCCGTGACTCCGCCGGTCTCGACCCGGTCGCCGATATGGAACGGGCGAAAAACAACCAGCATGATTCCTGCCGCGAGATTGCTGAGCGTGCCCTGGAGCGCCAGGCCGATGGCGATGCCCAACGCACCCAGAACGGCGACGAAGCTCGTGGTGGCGATGCCGAAGGTCGTGAGAACGGCGACGAAGGTGAAAACGAGGACGGTATAGCGGGCGCCGTTACCGAGGAAGAGCGCGACGGTGCGGTCGATCCTCGGCGTGCGCTGGCACAGGCGGACCACTGCCCGGTAGAGCAGCCGGGAAATCATCCAGCCGATGCACAGGATGATGATCGCGCCGACGACCCGAAGCCCATAGGTCGTACCCATGGCCACCATTATGTTGGCGGCATGGTTCCACTGTTGCTCGATCTCCATGAGGGAGGCAACGCCCGCGGCGCGTGGGCGGTTCCTCCGCCGGCCGGAGGGCCTTAGCGGGCGTCGTTCTCGCGAATGAAGGCGCGGACGCGCGGCATGATCTGCTCACGCCACTTGCGGCCGTTGAAGATGCCGTAGTGACCGACCCGCGGCTGCTCCCAGTGCACGTGCCTCGCCCCGGGAATGTTGGGCGTCAGGGCGTGTGCTGCCTTGGTCTGGCCGACGCCCGAAATGTCGTCGAGCTCGCCCTCGACCGTCATCAGGGCGGTCTCGATGAAGGAGGGATCGATCTTGCGGCCGCGGCTCACCAACTCGCCGCGCGGCAGCAGATGTTCCTTGAACACGACCTCGATGGTCTGGAGATAGAACTCGGCGCTGAGGTCCATCACGGCGAGATATTCGTCGTAGAAGGCGCGGTGAGCGCCGGCCGGATCGTCGTCGCCCTTCACCAGATGCTCGAACTGCCGCATATGCGCATTCACATGGCGGTCGAGGTTCATGCTGATGAACGAGGTGAGCTGCAGGAAGCCGGGGTAGACGCGGCGCAGCGCGCCCGGATAGTTGAGCGGCACCGTCGAGATGACGTTCTGGCGGAACCACATCATCGAATTGCGCATCGCGAGGTCGTTGGGGACCGTCGGGCTGACGCGGGTGTCGATCGGGCCGCCCATCAGGGTGAGCGACTTGGGCTGACGCGGCTCCTTCGCCTCGGCCATCAGCGCGGCGGCGCCCATCACGGGCACCGAAGGCTGGCAGACCGCGATGACATGGACGTCGGGTCCGAGATAGCGGCAGAAGTCGGCGACGTAGTCGATATAGTCGTCGAGATCGAAGTTGCCCTGGCTCAGCGGCACCTCGCGTGCGTCGATCCAGTCGGTGATGTGGACGTCATGGTCGGGCAGCAGCGCCTCGACCGTTCCGCGCAGCAGGGTGGCGTAGTGGCCGCTCATCGGCGCCACGACCAGGACCTTGGGATCGCGGCGGGTGGTGTCGCGATGGAAGTGCAGGAGCTGGCAGAAGGGCTTGCGCAGCAGGATCTCTTCGTTGACGGCGACGGTGTCGTCGCCGACCACCGTCGTCTTCAATCCGAATGCCGGCTTGCCGTAATTCTGGGTGAGGCGCGTCATGATCTCCGCGCTCGCGGCGATCGACTTGCCGAACCAGGTTTCCGCCCACGGATTGTAGGGGCTGGAATAGACCTGCTCGAGGGCGCTGGCCCACATCCGGAGGGGGACGGAGAGCTGGCGCTGGAATTCGTAGGCTTGATAAAGCATGGGGCGCGGATTGTACGCTCACGCGGGCCCTTGTCACGCCGATATTGCGGCGCAACAATTGTGAAAAATCAACGACTTAGAGAAGGCGCCCCACGGCGTTGGCAATGGTTTCGGCCTTGGCGTCATGGGTGAAGTGGGTGACGAAGCGACCGTTGCGGTCGAGAAGGTAGACGATCGAGGAGTGGTCCATGAGGTAGGGCGAACCCTCCTTGCCGGGCACCTTCTGGTAGTAAACGCGATAGGCCTTGGCCACGTCGGCGATCTGCTGTGGCGTCCCGGTGAGGCCGATGATTCCCGGCCCGAAGTTCGGCACATAGCCCTTGAGCAGTTCCGGCGTGTCGCGCTCGGGATCGATGGTGATGAAGACGAGGTTCACCTTCTTGGCCGCATCCGGTCCCAGCTTTTCGACCGCCGTTTCCATCAACAGCAACGAGGTCGGGCAGACGTCGGGACAATAGGTGAAGCCGAAATAGATCAGGGTGGGCTTGCCCTTGAGTTGTTCACTCGAGAAGGGGCGGCCGTCCTGGTCGACGAGCTGGAACGGCCCGCCGATCGACGGCTTGCCGCCCTGCGTGGCATCCCAGCCGATCCAGCCGGCGGCGACGACGAGCGCCGCGATCCAGACGCCGAGCAGCGCCTTCATTGTGCGTGACATGGCGTGAACATGGGCTGCACGGGGCGGCTCGACAAGCCGGACGCCTCGTCGCACAACCTCTCTGCCTGTGCGTTTCGATCGAGAGGGAAGTACGATGTTCTACGATGCCGCCAAGCGCGACCACGGACTGCCGCAGGATCCGCTGAAGGCGCTGATCGTACCGCGGCCCATCGGCTGGATCTCCACGGTCGACGGCCAGGGCCGGGTCAATCTCGCGCCCTACAGCTTCTACAACGGCGTCGGCGAGTTCCCGCCCATGGTCTACTTCGCCATCACCGGCACCTACGGCGACACGCCGACCAAGCACAGCCGCATGAACGCCGAGGAGACCGGCGAGTTCGTGGTCAACATGGTGACTGCGGAGATGAGCGAGAAGATGAACATCACCACCGCGATGGTGGCCTACGGCATCGACGAGATGAAGCTCGCCGGCCTGACGCCCGAGCCCTGCCGCTTCGTGAAGCCGCCGCGGGTCAAGGAATCGCCGGTGGCGCTCGAGTGCAAGTACTGGAAGACGATCGAGCTGCCGGAAGAGCCGGGGCACGAGGCCAAGCGCGGATCGATCGTGCTGGGCCAGGTGGTCGGCATCCACATCGACGACGCCATCCTGAAGGACGGCCGTGTCGACATCCTGTCGATGAAGCCGGTCGCGCGGCTGGGCTACAGCGAATACACGACGGTCGAGAACGTCTGGAAGATGCGCCGCCCGGACGATCCGCGGTTTCAGTGAGCAAGAGCTTCTGCCCCCTCCGTCGGCGTAAGACGCCGACGGAGGGGGCAGAACTTCAGTGCGCCGCCACCACCGGCGCCAGCGAGCGCGCCATTGCGAGCACGCGCCTGTCGGCCATCGCCTCGCCCATCATCATGAAGCCGACGGGCAGTTCGCCCTTGGCGTGACACGGCAGGCTGATGGCGCAGCGGTCGAGGAAATTGCCGACCGTGGTGTTGCGTAGCAGCAGCAGGTTCTTCTTCGTGAAGCCCTCGGGCGTCGAGACTTCCTCGATCGTCGGCGCCACGATGGCGCAGGTCGGCATGATCACCGCGTCGTAGTTCGAGGTGATGGCCGAGACGCGACGGCAGAGGTCGGCGCGCTTTGCCAGCAGCTCGATGTAGTCGGCGGCGGTCATGTCCTTGCCCCGCATGATGCGCGGATGGACGAACGGGTCGTAGTCCGGACCACGGCGCGCGATCAGCTCCCTGTGCCAGGCATAGGCCTCGGAGGCCGCGAACCCGCCCTTGGCATTGATGGCCGGCAGTTCGTTCAGCTCGGCGAGGTCGATCTCCTCGATCTTCACACCCTTGGCCGCCAGCGCCTTGCAAGCGCGCTCGAAGGCCTTGGCCACGGTCGCATCGAGTTCATCCATCACGAAATGCTTCGGGATGGCAAAGCGCAGTCCGGCGAGCGGCGCCGCGTCGGGCACCGAGATCGGCCCCTTTCCGAATTCACCGGCGAAGACGGCGTCGACGATGGCGCAATCCTCGACCGAGTTGGCGAGCGGCCCGATCGAATCGAGCGAGGTCGAGAGCGGGATGACGCCGTCGATGGGTACGCGGCGCGCCGTCGGCTTGAAGCCCACGAGGCCGCAGACCGCGGCCGGGATGCGCACCGAGCCGCCGGTGTCGGTGCCCAGCGCCGCGACGGCCATGCGGTCGGCGACCGAGACGGCGGCGCCGGCCGAGGATCCACCGGGCACGCGCGTGCGGTCGGCCGGATTGCCGGGCGTGCCGTAGTGCGGGTTGAAGCCGACACCCGAGAAGGCGAATTCGCTCATGTTGGTGCTGCCGACGATCACCGCGCCGGCCGCGCGCAGGCGCGCCACCACGGGCGCATCCGCGGTGGCGGGCTTGGCATCGTCGAGCGCCTTCGAGCCCGAGAGCGTGGTTTCGCCCGCGACGTCGCACAGGTTCTTGATCGAGACCGGGATGCCGGCGAGCGTCGACGGCACGAGGCCCGCCTTGCGCAGACCGTCGCTCGCATCGGCGGCGGCCAGCGCCTGCTCCTTCCAGACCTTCACGAAGGCGCGCTTGCCTTCGCCCTTGGGGTCTTCGATGCGGGCCAGCGCCTCTTCGGCGAGCGTGCGCGAGGTGGTGCGGCCGGCGGCCAGGTCCGCGGCGAGTTGGGTGATCGTCGGGTTGGCCATCGGAATCCTTACTTGCCGCGGTGCTTCACGAGATCGTCGACGACCATCGGGTCGGCGAGCGTGGACGTGTCGCCCAGGTTGCTGAAATCGTTCTCGGCGATCTTGCGCAGGATGCGGCGCATGATCTTGCCCGAGCGGGTCTTGGGCAGGCCGGGCGCCCACTGGATCACGTCCGGCGTGGCGATCGGGCCGATCTCCTTGCGCACCCAGGCGACCAGTTCCTTGCGCAGCTCCTCGGAGGATTGCTCGCCGGCCTTCAGGGTGACGTAAGCGTAGATGCCCTGGCCCTTGATGTCGTGCGGGAAGCCGACCACGGCGGCCTCGGCCACCTTGGTGTTGGCGACCAGCGCGCTCTCGACCTCGGCGGTGCCGATGCGATGGCCCGAGACGTTGATCACGTCGTCGACCCGGCCGGTGATCCAGTAATAGCCGTCCTCGTCGCGGCGCGCGCCGTCGCCGGTGAAGTACTTGCCCGGATAGGTCTTGAAGTAGGTCTCGATGAAGCGCGGGTGATCGCCGTAGACCGTGCGCATCTGGCCCGGCCAGGAGTTGATCAGGCAGAGATTGCCGGTGCAGGGGCCTTGCAGTTCGTTGCCCTCGGCATCGACCATCACCGGCTGCACGCCGAAGAACGGCAGAGTCGCCGAGCCGGGCTTCAGGGCGGTGGCGCCGGGCAGCGGCGTGATCAGGATGCCGCCGGTCTCGGTCTGCCACCAGGTGTCGACGATCGGGCAGCGATCGTCGCCGACCACGCGGTGGTACCACAGCCAGGCCTCGGGATTGATCGGCTCGCCGACCGAGCCGAGCAGGCGCAGGCTCTTCCGGCTGGTCTTCTTCACCGGTGCCTCGCCCTCGCGCATGAGCGCACGGATGGCGGTGGGGGCGGTGTAGAAGATGTTCACCTGGTGCTTGTCGATCACCTGCCAGAAGCGGCTGGAATCGGGATAATTGGGCACGCCCTCGAACATCAGGGTGGTGGCGCCGTTGGCCAGCGGTCCGTAGAGGATGTAGCTGTGGCCGGTCACCCAGCCGACGTCGGCGGTGCACCAGTAGACGTCGCCGTCGTGATAATCGAACACGTACTGGTGGGTCATCGACGCGAAGACGATGTAGCCGCCGGTCGTGTGCAGCACGCCCTTCGGCTTGCCGGTCGAGCCCGACGTATAGAGGATGAACAGCGGATCTTCGGCGCCCATCGGCTCGGGCGCGCACTCGGCCGGCACCTTGGTGGCGATCTCGTGCCACCACACGTCGCGGCCGGCCTCCCAGCCGACCTTGCCGCCGGTATGCTTGACGACCAGCACCTTCTTCACGCCCGGCGCCTTCTTCAGCGCCTCGTCGCAATTGGCCTTCAGCGGCACGTGCTTGCCGGCGCGCAGACCTTCGTCGGCGGTGATCACCACGTTGCTGTCGCAGTCGACCAGGCGGTTGGCGAGGCTGTCGGGCGAAAAGCCGCCGAATACGACGGAATGGATGGCGCCGATGCGGGTGCAGGCCAGCATCGCGTACGCCGCCTCGGGGATCATCGGCAGGTAGATCGTGACGCGATCTCCCTTCTTCACGCCGAGTTCCTTCAGCGCGTTGGCCATGCGGCAGACTTCGCCGTGCAACTCGCGATAAGTGATCTTCTTCGACTTCGCCGGATCGTCGCCTTCCCAGATGATGGCGGTCTGGTCGGCGCGATGGCTGAGGTGACGGTCGATGCAATTGGCCGATACGTTCAGCACGCCATCGTGGAACCAGCGGATGCGGACGTCGCCGTTGTAGTCGACGTCGCGCACGGCAGCCGGGCTGTAGGGCTTGATCCAGTCGATCCGCTTGCCGTGCTCTTCCCAGAACTTGGCGGGATCCTTGGTTGAGGCCTCGTACATCTCCTTGTACTTGGCCTCGTCGACATAGGCGCGCTTGGCCCAGTCCGCGCTGACGGCGATCACTTCATCGGCCATGGCTTTCCTCCAGCTTCGGCTTTGTGCCTTGAATTACCTGCGTTCTAGCCCGCTGCCGCCGGGCTCGGCAATTCGACTTTGGGCGTCACTCGCTGAACCAGGTCGTGAAATCCGCAATCGGCGCGCGGTCGGTGATCAGGCTGTTGGGCACCACGTCGGGATCGGCGTAGCCCAGCGCCAGGCCGCAGATCACCGTCTGATCGTCGGGGATCTTGAGTTCGCGCCGCACCACGTGCTGGTAGCGGCTGAAGGCGGCCTGCGGGCAGGTGTGCAGGCCCTTCTCGCGCGCCAGCAGCATGAGCTGATCGAGGAAAATGCCGCAGTCGATCCACTGGCCGTTGCCCATGCGCTTCTCGACGGACAGGATCATGCCGACCGGCGCGTCGAAGAACTCGTAGTTCTTGCGGAACTGCTTCAGCATGCCGGCGGCGTCGCCGCGTGGTACGCCGAGCAGGGTGTAGAGCTGCTTGCCGACCAGCTTGCGGCGCGCGTCGTAGACCGGGGTCATTTCCTGCGGATAGACGTTGTATTCGGCGCCCGGGCCGTTATCGCCGGCATCCATGGCGCTCAGGATCGCCGCAGAGAGCCGCTTCCGCGCCGCGCCCATGGTCACGTAGAGCTTCCACGGCTGCAGGTTACCGTTCGAGGCCGAGCGGTTGGCGTTCTCGATGATCCATTCGATATCGGCCTTGGCCACGGGATCCGGCTTGAAGACGCGCATGGAGCGGCGGGAATGGACGGCTTCTGACACGCGCATGGACGGCTAGCTCCGGGTGAGATGACGACGCAGGAAGTCGAACAGCGTGCGCCGCGCGGCGGCGTTCTGCTGTTCGGTGAAATAGTGGGTGGCGCCGGGGATCACGACGGCCTCGGCCTCCTTGCCGTGCGCAACCAGCGCCTCGGCCATGGCGAGCGACTGCTCGACCGGCACGTTCTCGTCGCGGTCGCCGTGCAGCAGGAGAACAGGTGCGTCGATCTGCGCCACCCGCAGGATCGGCGAGCGCACCGGCAGGCCCTCGGGCCCGCACAGGTCGTCGAGATAGTCGCGCATGTAGGGATTGGCCTCGCGCCAGCGCGCCAGGTCCGTGGGCGCGAAGAAGGCGGCGACGGCGCGCACCGGCGGCTTGTGCGCGGCGGCGAGCAGCGCCACCTGTCCGCCCATCGAGGCGCCCACCAACGCGATCCGGTCGCGATCGACCAGCGGGCGCTTGGAAAGCCAGTCGATGGCCGCAAGCACGTCGAGCGGCTGGCGCAGGCCCTGGTCGTTCTCGCCCTCCGAGCCCAGCCATCCACGTAGCGACAGGGCCAGCGCGGCGTAGCCGTTGGCGGCGGCGGCGCGGGCGAGTCCCACCATGTTGTGGGCGTGACCCGCAAAACCGTGCAGCAGGATCAGCGCCGGATAGGGCGGCTGGCCGGCAACCGGCTTGAAGAAATAGCCGCCGAGGCTGACGCCGTGGCCGGGCACGCGCACCTGCTCGGCGTCGCGTACCTCGGGCAGGTCGTCCCAGCGATGCATGACCTCGATGGGCACGCCGTCGGGATCGCGGAAGCCCACCGAATAATAGCCGGGCGCGAGGTAATCGAGCTCCTGCGGCGGCTGGATGATCTCGGCGCCGGCGTCGCGCAGCTCGGCGAACACCTGGTCGACCTGACCGCGGCTTTCGGCCGAGACGGCGAGCCACAGCGCGCCCGGCCCGTAGGAGATGCCGTCCTTGGCCTGGCGCATCACGAAATGGTCGTAGCCGCGTGACCACATCACCCGGTCGGGACTGGTCCAGACGCGATGGAAGCCCAGCATCGGCAACCACAGACGATGAAAGGCGACGGAGCGTGCGAGGTCGCTCACCTCGATGGCCGCACCGGCAAAGGAAGGACGCGGCCGCATCAGCTCGGCTCCAGGCCCAGCGCGAGCAATTCGTCGCGCCGCAGATGCTGCTCGCCTGCGAGGAAGAACTCGTCGAGCTGCGGCGGCTTCACCGACGTGCCGGCCAGCATCGCATGCGCCTGCCCGCGGTGATGCGTCTGATGCTGGAACAGGTGCTCGAGGATCGAGATCACGCTGGAGGGCGGCGGCGTGCGGTTGGGGCGCGGCAGCGACAGGCCCTCGGCCAGGCTTTCCTCGGTCTGGCGCTCGCAGAAGGCCAGCAGCCGGCGGTCGCTGGCGATCTGGGCGTCATGGAGCGACGCGGCGTCGGGGAAGTCGGGAATCGGGTCGTGATATCGGCTCAGCACCGTCGGATCGCGGTGAAGCGCGTCGATGTAATAGACGTCGACCCAGAGGATGTGGTTCAGCGTGGCGCGCAGCGAGGGGAAGAAGCTCGTGCGCGGCGCGGCGAACTCTTCGGGCGTCAGCGCCTTGCAGGCGTTGAGCAGCCGGTGGTTCGCCCAGATGTTGTTGCGGGCCATGGCGACGGCATGGCCTGGCAGCCCCGTCGCCATGGGTCCCGTGTCCTTCGGCGTCAGGCCGCGTGGGCCAGGTTGCGCAGCACGTAATGCAGCACGCCACCGTTCTTGAAGTAGCCGACCTCTTCCGCCGTATCGATGCGGCAGGTCAGCATGATCGTCTCCGACGCGCCGTCGGGGCGATGGATGGTCAGTGGCACGTCCATGCCGGGCTTCAGCTCACCGTCGATGCCGCCCACGTCGTAGGTCTCGCGGCCGGTCAGGTTCAGCGTCTTGCGCGTCATGCCGTTCTTGAACTGCAGCGGCAGCACGCCCATGCCGACCAGGTTGGAGCGATGGATGCGCTCGAAGGTCTCGCAGACCACGGCCTTGACGCCCAGCAGGTTGACGCCCTTGGCCGCCCAGTCGCGCGAGGAGCCGGTGCCGTATTCCTTGCCGGCGATCAGGACCTGCGGCGTGTGCTCCTTCTTGTAGCGCATCGCCACGTCGTAGATCGGCTCGGGCTGGTCGGTCGTATAGTGGTGCGTGAAGCCACCCTCGACGCCCGGGACCATCTCGTTCTTCAGGCGGATGTTGGCGAAGGTGCCGCGCATCATCACCTCATGATTGCCGCGGCGCGTGCCGTACTGGTTGAAGTCCTTGGCCTCGACGCCCTCTTCCATCAGGTACTTGCCGGCGGGGCTGTCCTTGCGGATCGAGCCGGCGGGCGAGATGTGGTCGGTGGTGATCGAGTCGCCGAACTGGCCGAGCGGACGGGCACCGCTGATGTTGGACAGGGCGGCCGGCGTCTTGCCCATGCCCTCGAAGTAGGGCGGGTTGCGCACGTAGGTCGACTTGTCGTCCCAGGCGTAGGTCAGGCTGGGCTTGGTCTTGATGCCGCGCCAGAACCGGTCGCCCTCGAAGACGTCGGCGTAGCGCTTCTTGAAGGCCTTGGCCGTCACGAACTTGTCGACCGTCTTGGCGACTTCCATGTTCGAGGGCCAGAGGTCCTTCAGGTAGACCGGCTTGCCGCCCTTGCCGATGCCGATCGGATCCTTGGTGATGTCGATCTTCATCGAGCCGGCCAGCGCATAGATGACGACCAGCATGGGCGAGGCGAGGTAGTTGGCGCGGGTCAGCGGATTGACGCGGCCCTCGAAGTTGCGGTTGCCCGAGAGCACCGAGCTCACGACCAGGTCGCCGTCGCCGATCGCCTTGGTGACCGGATCGGGCAGCGGGCCGGAATTGCCGATGCAGCTCGTGCAGCCGTAACCGACCAGGTTGAAGCCGATCTTGTTCAGGTCCTTCTGCAGGCCCGAGGCTTCGAAGTATTCGGTCACGACCTGCGAGCCCGGCGCCAGCGAGGTCTTCACCCACGGCTTGACCTTGAGGCCGAGCTTCACGGCGTTGCGCGCGATCAGGCCGGCGCCCAGCATGACATAGGGATTGGAGGTGTTGGTGCAGGAGGTGATGGCCGCGATCACCACGTCGCCGTGGCCGAGGTCATAATTCGTGCCTTCGCAGGGGATGCGCTTGCCGTCGTCCTTGCGGTCGAACTCCTTCTCCATGTTCGCGATGAACTGGTGGGCGGCTTCCGCGAGCGGCACGCGGTCCTGCGGGCGCTTCGGTCCGGCGAGGCTCGGCACCACGTCGCCGAGGTCGAGCGAGAGCGTGTCGGTGAAGACCGGCTCCGGCGACTTCTTCGAGCGCCACAGGCCCTGCTTCTTGGCATAGGCCTCGGTGAGCTTGGCGGCCGGGCCGCGGTTGGTCGTCTTGAGGAAGCCCAGGGTGATGTCGTCGACCGGGAAGAAGCCGCAGGTCGCGCCGTACTCGGGCGCCATGTTGGCGATCGTCGCGCGGTTGGCCAGCGGCATCTCGTCGAGGCCCTCGCCGTAGAACTCGACGAACTTGTTCACCACGCCCTTCTTGCGCAGCATCTGGGTGACGGTGAGCACCAGGTCGGTCGCGGTGGCGCCCTCGGGCAGCTTGCCGGTCAGCTTGAAGCCGATCACGTCGGGGATCACCATCGGCTGCGGCTGGCCGAGCATGGCGGCCTCTGCCTCGATGCCGCCGACGCCCCAGCCCAGCACGGCCAGGCCGTTCACCATCGTGGTGTGCGAATCGGTGCCGACCAGCGTGTCGGGATAGGCAATCGTCTCCTTGCCTTCCTTCTTGGTCCAGACGACGCGGGCGAGATATTCGAGGTTGACCTGGTGGCAGATGCCGGTGCCCGGCGGGACGACGCGGAAATTGTCGAACGCCATCGCGCCCCAGCGCAGGAACTGGTAGCGCTCGAGGTTACGTTCGTATTCGAGCTTCACGTTGGCGCCGAAGGCGCTCGAGTTGCCGAAATTGTCGACGATCACCGAATGGTCGATCACGAGGTCGACCGGGACCAGCGGGTTGATCTTCTTGGGGTCGCCGCCCAGCTTGCCCATGGCGTCGCGCATGGCGGCGAGGTCGACCACGGCGGGGACGCCGGTGAAGTCCTGCATCAGCACGCGGGCGGGGCGGAAGTTGATCTCCTTGGTGGAGCGGCCGCCATTCTTGATCCAGTCCGCGAAGGCCGCGATGTCGGTCTTCTTGACGGTCGTGCCGTCCTCGTTGCGCAGCAGGTTTTCCATCAGCACGCGGAGCGAGAAGGGCAGGCGGGACAGGTCGCCGACCTCCTTCTCGACCGCCTTCAGGCTGAAATAGGTATAGCTGCGGCTACCGACCTTCAGTGTCTTTCGAGCCTTGAAGCTATTGGGATGGGCGGCGGCCATATCTACACTCCTGGAAGGTCGGTTCTCTGCGGATGTGGCGCAAAATAGGGGCATGCACCTCCTCAGGCAATCGGCGGATGCGGCTTTGTGGCCGTTGTGTCAGATTGGACCCATGCGGCGTCAAATAGGTCACGTATTTGGGGTTCTTGCAGCGTTTCTGACCCTGACGGGCGAGGCGGTGGCGCAGCGCAATGCGGCCGAGTCCTGGGACCCCAGCGCACGCGGCTTTTCGTCCGGCGGCTCGCCGGCCCCTTCGCTCCCCGGTGCGAAGGGCGGAAATGGCGGGGCCACCCTCGAATCGCTGAACAAAATCCTCTCGGCGTCGCAGCTCTCCGCCTTCGACCGGTCGATCTATCTCAGCATTCGCGCCTTCCAGTTTGCCCGTCTCGGGCGCGAGGCCGACAGCCAGAAGGACATCGCCGAAATGGGCCGGGTCCTGCCCGGCGACTGGCAGGTCGTGCTTTCCAGCACGATGCCGGGCCTGGCGGGCGGCGGCGACCGGGCGGCGGCGCTGCGCACCCTGGACAGCGCACTGCAGCGTAAGCCCGGCGACCCGTCCCTGACGATGGCTCAGGCCCAAGTCTACATGCAGATCGCCGACTTCCAGCGGGCGCTGGGCCTGCTCGATGCGGCCCTGGCCGGTGCCCAGACGCCGGGCGAGCGGCGGTCGGCGCTCTTCTACCGCGGCCTTGCCAATTTCAACCTGGGCAACTACGCGCAGTCCGCTGACGATTTCGACGCGACCCTGGCGGGCCGACCCAGTTTCAAGACGAAACAGGCGCCGATGCTCTGGCGCTATGCCGCCCAGGTCCGGGCCCGGCGCGATGGGCGCGCTGCCCTGGTCCGTGACGTGGGCGCGGAGAGCCTGAACGAATGGCCGGGTCCCATCATGCGGTTCCTGATGGGCAAGAGCTCGGCCGGCGAACTCGAGGTTGCCGCTGAATCCGACGATGGGGCCAAACGCGCAAACGGCAAATGCCCGGCGGCGTTCTTCATCGGCATGGACGCGGTGCGGCGCGGCGACAAGCAGCGCGCGCGCGAACAGTTCCAGCTTGCCCAGGCCCGCTGCCCGACCGTTTCGGAGTTCAACTGGGCAGCGTCGAGCGAGCTGAAACGGCTCTGATCAGCCGGCCAGCGCCAGCGGCGCCACGAAGCGCGTGATCTCGGACAGGACATAGACCGGCTGCTGCAGGTGCGGGCTGTGGCCGCAGTCCGGCACCAGCCGCGTTTCGCAATAGCCCCCGACCTTGCCGGCGATGATTCCGAGCTGCAGCTCGGTGCCGTATTCGTCGTCCTCGCCCTGGATCGCCTGCACCGGCACGACGACGCCCGGCAGCCTGCCCTTGGCGTCCATCGGTTCGAAGCCGGGCGAGACCCAGGCGTCCGCCCACAGCCGGAAGGCGCCTTCGACATCGGCATGATACTTGGCGAGCCGCGGGCGCAGGTCGCCGGTGGCGAAGGCTTCCCGCGCCCGCGTGATCGCCTCGACGCAGATCGGTTCATTGATCGCGTGGGCGGCCAGGGTGACCACCGCCCGCAGCGGCTCGGGATCGGTCGCGGCATAGTTCAGGGCAATTGTGCCGCCGTCGCTGTGGCCCACCAGCACACAATCCTCGATGCCGAGCGCGGCCAGCAGGCGCGGCAGGACGAGATCGGCCTCGATCTCCATGTAGCGGACGCCCGGATCACTTGGCCACGAACTCGACCGGCCATAGCCGGTGCGGTCGTAGACGATGCCGGCACAACGGGTGGCATCACACAGTTTCTGGGGGAAGTCGCGCCACATCTCGATGCAGCCCAGGCCCTCGTGCAGGAAGACGAGCACCGTGCGGTCGAGCCCGTCGTCGCGCGCCGGGGTGAGGCGGCGCACCCGAAGCCGCCGGTCGCCGAGGTCGATGAATTCGTCTGTCGAGGACATCGACCTCTTTTCGGGGGCCCCCGGCTTGCGGTCAAGACGGTGTCAGGCTGTCACCAGACCGGCTCGCGGTAAGGGCGCTTTGAAGCGGCGCCGCGAGAAGACGGCGATCATGGCCGGCAGCACGGTAAGGAAGAGGAAGGGTGCCAGCAGGGTGCCGCCGACCACGACGATGGCGAGCGGGCGCTGGACCTGGCTGCCGATCGCGGTGGAGAAAGCGGCCGGTAGCAGGCCGACGGCCGCGGCGACGCAGGTCATCAGCACCGGGCGCATCTGTTGTTCGCAGGTTTGGCGCAGCGCCTGTTCGCGGTCGACGCCCGCGGCGATCAGGCGGTTGAAGCAGCTGACCAACATGATGCCGTTCATGGCCGCGATGCCGAACAGGGCGACGAAGCCGATGGCCGCGGAGATACTGAAGGACATGTCGGCGGACCAGAGGGCCAGGATACCGCCCGACAGAGCGAGCGGCATGGCGGCACCGGCGAGGAGCGTGTCGGTCAGCGAGCCGAAGCTGACATAGAGCAGCAGCAGGATCAGGCCGATGGCGATCGGCACGGCGATGGCGAGGCGCGCTATGGCGCTCTCGAAGTTGACGAAGTCGCCCGCCCACTCGAGCCGGTAGCCGCTCGGCAACTTCACCTGTTCGTTCACCTTCTGCTGGGCTTCCAGCACGGCGCCGCCCAGGTCGCGTCCGCGCACGCTGAACTTCACCGGTATGTAGCGCTCCTGCTGCTCGCGGTAGATGTAGAAGGCGCCAGTCGCCAGCTTCACCGTTGCCACTTCGCTCAACGGGACCTGCACGATGCTGCCGTTGGGACCGACGGTGCCGAGGGCGATGCGGCGGATCGCGTCCATGTCCTGGCGGTAGCGCGACGCCAGACGCACCAGCAGCGGGAAATGACGGTCGCTGCCCTCCTCGTAGAGATCGCCTGCCGCCTGTCCGCCGATCGCCGCCTGGATCGTGGCATTGATGTCGCCCGGCGACAGGCCATATCGTGCGGCCTTGGCGCGATCGATGTCGATACGGATGGTCGGCTGGCCGAGAAGCGGCGGGACCTGGATGTCGGTGATTCCGGGCACGCCCTCCAGGACGCCGCGGATGTCGACGGCGATCTTGCGCAAGGTGATGAGGTCGGGCCCGGAGATCTTGATCGCATTCTCCGCGTCGATGCCCGAGGCGGCTTCCTGCACATTGTCCTGGATGTATTGAGAGAAGGCGAAGGTGACGCCGGGGAAGGCCCGGCTCAGCGCGTCGCTCATCTCGCTGATCAGCGCAGGCTTCTCGAGGCCCTTGCGCCACTTGCTGGCGGGTTTCAGCGGGACGAAGAACTCGGCGTTGGAGAAGCCGTCGGGGTCTGTGCCGTCGTCGGGTCGGCCATGCTGCGAGATCACCGTTTCGACTTCGGGAAAGCTCTTCACGAGCTTGCGCATGCGGTTCACGTAGCCGTTGCCTTCGTCCAGCGAGACCGAAGGCGGCAGGGCGGCGCGCATCCAGATAT
The DNA here is from genome assembly GCF_052439685.1 of Reyranella sp. Classification (GTDB taxonomy): domain Bacteria; phylum Pseudomonadota; class Alphaproteobacteria; order Reyranellales; family Reyranellaceae; genus Reyranella. The sequence goes on along the minus strand of NZ_JBQVQG010000005.1, from coordinate 179,354 downwards.
TGCCTTCCTCGAGCTTGGGCAGGAACTCGAGGCCGACGGTGCTTGCTGCGACGCCGGCCGCCATCAGCACGCCCAGGCCGACGGCCAACATGACGTGACGCCAGGCGAGTGCGCGCGAATAGGCCCGGCGATAGAGCCGACGCAATCCGCGGACGAGAAAAGTCTCGGTCTCGGAGACCTTCTCCGGCAACAGCAGGGCGGCGAGTGCCGGCGACACGGTGAAGGTCGCGATCAGGCCGCCGGCCAAGGCATAGGCATAGGTCTGTGCCATCGGCCCGAAGATGCGCCCCTCGACCCCTGACAGGGTGAACAGCGGCAGGAAGCCCGCAATGATGATCGTAGCTGAGAAAAAGATCGCCCTGGTCACCTCGCCCGAGGCTTCGTAGATCGTGAACAGCTTGCCGGTGAGGCCCTCCGGCTCTTCCCGCGCCGACCGTGCCGGTCCGGCATGGCCGGCCTCCGCGAGATGGCGGAAGATGTTTTCGACCATGATGACGGTGGCGTCGACGATGATGCCGAAATCGATTGCGCCCATGGAGAGCAGGTTGGCCGACTCGCCGTTGATCACGATGATGGCGACGGCGATCAGGAGCGCGAAGGGGATCGTGGCGGAGACGATCAGGGCGCTGCGCAGGTCGCCGAGGAACAGCCACTGGATCAGGAAGATGAGGCAGACGCCCATCACCATGTTGTGCAGGACCGTGTGGGTGGTGACGTCGACCAGCACGCTGCGATCGTAGATTCGTTCGATGCGCACGCCGGGTGGCAGCAGGCTCGATCCGTTGATGCGTTCGACCTCGCGCTCGACGGCGCGTAGCGTCGGCATCGTCTCTGCGCCACGACGCATCAGGACGATGCCCTCGACGACATCGTCGTCGTCGTCGTGACCGGCGACGCCAAGCCGCGGCTCGTTGCCGACGGCGATATCGGCGATATCCGAGACCAGGACGGGCGAGCCGTCTCGCACCGTGAGCATGGTGTTGCGGATGTCCTCCATCGACCGGATCTGGCCGACGGCCCGCACGACTGCCGATTGCGGCCCGAGATTGACCGTGTTCGCGCCGACATTGATGTTGGCGCCGTTCAGGCCGTCGATCACCTGTTTCAGCGTGAGCCCGTGCGCCAGCAGCCGGTCGAGATTGACGATGACGTCGAAGGTCTTGCTCTTGCCTCCCCAGGTCGTGACGTCGATTACGCCGGCTACGGCCTTGAGACGGCGCAGCAGGATCCAGTCCTGCATCGTCTTCAGTTCGGTGACGCTGAAGCCTTTCGGACCGACCACGCGATAGCGGAAGATCTCGCCGATCGGGCTGGTCGGCGAGATGATGGGCTGTGCGCCGTTGGGCAGCGGGCCGAGCTGGGCCAGCCGATTGGTCACGAGCTGGGCGGCCTCTCGGTAGGTCAGATCGTAGGTGAACTGGACCTTCACGTCGCTGAGGCCGGTCAGGGAGATCGAGCGGATGGACTTCACGTAGGGAAGTCCCGCCATCTGCACTTCCATCGGGATCGTGATGTAGCGCTCGATCTCCTCGGATGACTGGCCGGGATTTTGCGTCACGATGTCGACGAGGGGCGGCACCGGGTCGGGATAGGCTTCGATGTTGAGGCGCTTGTAGGCGAACAGGCCGCCAGCGATCATCAGGACGGCAAGGATCAGAACCAGAATGCGCTGACGGAGTGCAGCGCCGACGATCGTTTGCATCTACGGCCCTCGCGGCAGGCCGTGGGATGGCGGTGCCTTCGCGAGGAGCTAAGACACAAGTCGCGCAGACACACTAGCGTTGCGAGTACAACATCTATGCAACCTTCTGCAGGTCTGCACTTCGCGGTGCCGCCAGTCTCAGTTCACCGGAGATGCCCCGCACTTCCTCGTCGATGAAATGGTGCCAGCCTTCGAACGACATGCCGCTCCGCGCGGCCTCGACCAGGGTCTCTTCCGATATCAGCAGAGGAGAGTGATATTTCTTCGTCAGGCGTTCAATGCGCGAGCAGACGTTCACCGCGTGACCGACGACGGAATATTCGAGCCGCTGCTCGTCACCGATGGCGCCCATGACGACCTCGCCGTGGTGGATGCCCACGCCGACACGGACCGGCGACTCGCCGTGCTTCGCGCGTTCGACGTTCCAGCCATCGATCGCCGCGAGCAGCCGGAGGCCGCATCGGATGGCGGCGGCTGCATCGTTGGGCGATGGACGCAGGGCGCCGAAGAGCGCCAGCACGCCGTCCCCGATGAACTTGTCGATGAGTCCGCCCTCGCCCTCGACGATGCGCGAGACCACGGTCCGGTATTCCTGGAGGAAGCCGAACAGGGCGTCGGGTTCCATGGTCTGCACCGATGCGGTGAAGTCGCGCATGTCGATGAACAGGATCGCGGCCTTCATCCGTCGGCCCCGGGCCGCACGCAGTCCCTCTCGTGCCAGTCGGTCGACCAGCTCCGAGGGCAGGTAGCGTGAGAGGTTGAGATTCTGAAGCCGCTCGCGGTCGAGGCTTTGCCTCAGCCGGTCGGCGAGGAGCGCGCAGGCGAGGAACACCGCGACGGTGCCGAGGGCTTCGATGCCGTAATAGGTAAACCGGGTGCTGACGAAATCCGGTGGCGGATTTGCACCCACCATCCACGCGAAGGCGATCGATGCCGCGGCGATGCCGATCCACCGACCGGCAAACCACGACGCACCGAAGATGACCACGAGATAGAGCGCGGTGAGTCGCAGGTCGCCGGTGACGATGTCGGCATAGCCCACCGCGGCCGACATGACGAAGGCTGCCAACAGTATGGCTGCCTTGAATGCGGTGGCCGGCTGGCGGGGCTTCGTGGCCATGGCCGACATGGCACCCCGATCAGCCGTGTCGGCGCTGGGTGTTTGAGGAGATGGACCAGGGAGAGGCCGGAGGCTTGCAGCGCGACCGGCCATTCCCCGGGCCGGCGCCGTCGCGATTCCACCAGCCACCGCCCAGCGACTGGAAGAGTGCGGCGGTGTTGGTGAGACGCGCGGCCTGCGCCTGCACGCGGGTCAGGAGAGTCTGCTGATAGGTGAGCTCGGCGATCAGCACGACGACATAGGTCGTGTCGCCGAGTTCGAGACGCTTGCGCGCGATGGTGAGGGCCGTGGCCGCCGCCCGCTCCGCCTCGACCGCCGACTTCAGCGCCAGCGCGTCGTACTCGAGGGCGTTCAGCGTGTCGGCAACGTTGCGAAAGGCGGCCAGCACGATCGACTGGTACTGCGCGTCGGCCTGTTCGAGCGCCGCGACCGCCGATCGTTTCTTGGCGGCCAGTGCGCCGCCGTCGATCAGAGTCTGGATGGCGCTGGCGCCCGTGGTCGCGCCCGCGAGTCCGGGCATGAACAGCGTGCCGAGCGACAGGGCGCTGGTGTTGAGGCCGAACCCCAGCGTCACCTGCGGCAGCTGGTTGGCGATGGCGACGCCGACCTGGGCGCTGGCGGCATGCAGGTTGGCTTCGGCGGCCCGAATGTCGGGCCGCTGCTCGACCAGCTGCGAGGGCAGCGTGAGCGGCAGTTCGTACGGCAGCTTGAGATCGGTGAGCTCGAAGCGCTCGGCGACGGGATCGCTCGGCAGCCGGCCGGTCAGGGTGGCCAGCAGGTTGCGTTGCTGGGCGAGTGCCTTCTCGAGCGGTGGCAGGGTCGATTCGGCCTGTGCGAGGGCGGCCTGCTGCGTGGCGACGTCGGCGCCGGGGATGGCGCCGAGTCCCGACTGGCGCGTCAGGATGCCGAGCGTGTCGCGCTGGGTGGCGACGATGCGCCTGGTCGCCTCGACCTGGCCGCGCAGCGACGCCTCGACGATGGCGGCCGCGACGACGTTCGAGGCGAGCGAGAGATAGGTACCCTCGAGCTGGAAGCATTGAGCTTCCGCCAGTGCGTCGAGCGATTCGATCTGCCGGCGATTGCCGCCCCAGAGATCGAGGGCATAGGTGATCTGGAGACCGCCGACGAACAGGCCGTAGATCGGCTGCTGGTCGGCTGTGGCCGATTGCAGGCTGGCCGGTGTCTGGTTCTGGGTGGCGTTGAACGTACCCTGAATGGTCGGAAACAGGGTCGCGCGCTGGGCGCGCGCGTTCTGCTGGGCAACGCGCAGGCCGGCGACGGCCGCTTTAACGTCCGGATTGGCGCGCAGCGAGCGCTCGATCAGGCTGTTGAGCTGCGGCGACTGGAACACGCCCCACCATTGACCGGGAATATCCATGCTCTGAACGATCCGCTGCGCCTCGCCGCCCGGTATGCCGGCAGCGATCAGGTCGTTCTTCTGGTCTGGAAGATAGGTCGCCGTCTTCGGGCCTTCCGGCGAGGCGAAGTCCGGTCCAACCGAGCAACCGGCGAGGGCGCCGGCTGCGAGCAGCGGCAACGTGGCAAGGAGAGAGTGTCGCATCATGTCGCCTCGGCAACCGTATCGTGGGGGTGAGACGCCGGGACCGCGGCACGGCGGCGCGAGAACAGGCCGATCATGGCCGGCAGCACCGTGAGGAAGAGGAAGGGCGCCATCAGAGTGCCGCCGACCACGACGATGGCGAGCGGGCGCTGGACCTGGCTGCCGATCGCCGTCGAGAAGGCGGCGGGCAGCAGGCCGACGGCGGCTGCGACGCAGGTCATCAGCACCGGGCGCATCTGCAGGGAGCAGGTCTCGTAGAGCGCCATGCTGCGATCGCGACCGGCATCGATCAGCCGGTTGTAGCAGCTCAGCACCATGATGCCGTTCATGGCGGCGATGCCGAACAGCGCCACGAAGCCGATGGCGGCGGAGATGCTGAACGGCATGTCGGTGACCCAGAGGCCGAGGATGCCGCCGGTCAGCGCCATGGGAATGGCGCTCGCGGCCAGCAGCGTGTCGCGGAACGATCCGAAGCTCATGTAGAGCAGCAGCCCGATCAGGCCGATGGCGATCGGCACGGCCACGGCGAGCCGCTGCAGGGCATTCTTCAGATTGCCGAACTCGCCGACCCATTCGATGCGGTAGCCGCCCGGGATCTGCACCTTCTCCGCGACGCGCTGCTGCGCCTCGATGATGGTGCTGCCGAGGTCGCGGCCGCGAACGCTGAACTTGACCGGGACGTAGCGCTCCTGCTGCTCCCGGTAGATGTAGTAGGCGCCGGAGACCAGCTCGACCTTGGCGACTTCGCTCAACGGCACCTGCGTGATGGTGCCGTTCGCGCCCTGCACGCCGATCTGGATGCGGCTGATCGCGTCGAGGCTCTGGCGATAGCGGGAGGCGAGGCGGACGACCATCGGGAAGTGACGGTCGCTGCCGCTCTCGTAGACGTCGCCCGCGGCCTGGCCGCCGATCGCGGCCTGCACCGTGGCGTTGATGTCGCCCGGTGACAGGCCGTACCGCGCGGCCTTGGCGCGGTCGATGTCGATGCGGATGGTCGGCTGGCCGAGCGAGGCCGACACGGCGAGGTCGGTGATGCCGGGCACGGTGGCGAGCACCGCCTTGATCTCGTTGCCGAGCTTGGCCAGCGTTTCGAGGTCGTTGCCCGAGATCTTGACCGAGTTCTCGCCCTTCACGCCGGAGGCCGCTTCCTGGACGTTGTCCTGGATGTACTGCGAGAAGGTGAACTCGACACCGGGAAAGGTCTTCTCGAGCGCGCCGTTGATCTCGGCGATCAGGGCTTCCTTGTCGAGACCCTTTCGCCACTGGTCCACCGGCTTGAGCGGCACGAAGAACTCGGCGTTGAAGAAGCCGGTCGAATCGGTGCCGTCGTCGGGGCGGCCGTGCTGGGAGATGACGGTCTCGGCTTCCGGAAAGGTCTTGATGAGCCGGCGCATGCGGTTGGCATAGTCGTTGCCGGCCTCGAGCGAGATCGATGCGGGCATCACGGCGCGGATCCACATGTTGCCTTCCTCGAGCTTGGGCAGGAACTCGAGGCCGATCGTGCTGCCGGCGGCGCCCGCCAGGACCAGCGCGCCAAGTCCGGCTGCGAAGGTGGCCCGGCGGCTGGCCAGGGCGGCGTTGCGTAGCTTCTCGTAGGCGCGGCGCAGGGCACGCACGGCACGCGTTTCGGCATGCGCCATCTTGTCGGGCAGCAGCAGGGCGGAGAGCGCGGGCGACACGGTGAAGGTGGCGATCAGGCCGCCCAGCAGGGCGTAGGCATAGGTCCGCGCCATCGGTCCGAAGATGTGGCCCTCGACTCCCGACAGAGTGAACAGCGGCAGGAAGCCCGCGATGATGATGGTGGCGGAGAAGAAGATCGCCTGGGTGACTTCGGTCGAGGCGTTGAAGATCGTCGCCAGCTTGCCGGTGAGACCGTCCGGCGCGCGCCGCTGGGAGCCGGACTGGTGATCGCTTTCGGACAGATGCCGGAAGATGTTCTCGACCATGATGACGGTGGCATCGACGATGATGCCGAAGTCGATCGCGCCCATCGAGAGCAGGTTCGCCGATTCGCCGCTCAGCACCAGGACGACCACGGCAAACAGGAGCGCGAAGGGGATCGTGGCGGAAACGATCAGGGCGCTGCGCAGATCACCCAGGAACAGCCACTGGATGAGGAAGATGAGGCAGACGCCCACGACCATGTTGTGCAGGACGGTGTGGGTGGTGATGTTTACCAGCGAGCTGCGATCGTAGATGCGCTCGATGCGCACGCCGGGTGGCAGGATGTTGGCGTTGTTGATCCTGTCGACTTCCGTCAGCACGCCGCTGAGCGTCGGCATGGTCTCCGCGCCGCGCCGCATCAACACGATTCCCTGCACGATGTCGTCGTCGTCGTTCTGGCCGGCGATGCCGAGCCGCGGCTGATTGCCGACGGTGACGTCGGCGACGTCGGAGACCAGGACGGGCGCCCCGTCGCGCACGGTCAGCATCGTGTTTCGGATGTCGTCCATCGACCGGATCTGGCCGACGCTGCGCACGATCGCCGACTGCGAGCCGATGTTCACGGTGTTGGCGCCGACATTGATGTTGGCGTTGTTCAGCCCGTCCAGCACCTGCTTCAGGGTGAGCCCGTAGGCCAGCAGGCGGTCGAGATTGACGGTGATGTCGTAGGTCTTGGTCTTGCCGCCCCAGCCGGTGACGTCGACGACGCCCGGCACCGCCTTCAGGCGGCGCTCCAGCACCCAGTCCTGCAGCGTCTTGAGGTCGGAGACGGAGTAACCCGGCGGGCCGACGATCCGGTAGCGGAAGACTTCGCCGATCGGGCTGGTCGGCGACAGGGTGGGCTGAGCGCCGTTCGGCAGCGGGCCGAGCTGCGACAGGCGGTTGATCACCATCTGCGAGGCCTGCTGGTACGTCAGGTCGTAGGTGAACTGTACCTTCACGTCGCTCAGGCCGAACAGCGAGACCGTGCGGATGGCCTGTACGTAGGGCAGGCCGGCCATCTGAATCTCGATCGGGATCGTGATGTACCGCTCGATCTCCTCGGAAGACTGGCCCGGGTTCTGCGTGATGATGTCGACCAGCGGCGGCACCGGATCGGGGTAGGCCTCGATATTCAGCCGCGAGTAGGCGAACAATCCGGCGACGGACAACACCACGCTCAGGATGACGACGAGGATTCGCTGCTTGAGGGCGGCGGCGACGATGGATTGCATGGGCAGCCGATGGGTTGGAGGGACGCGCTTGAAGGGCGCGCCGGGCCGTCAGTCGCGCTTGGCCGCGCGATCGATGAAGAGTGTGCCGCTGGTCACCACGTTCTCGCCCAGGGCGAGGCCCTTTTTGACCTCGACCATGCCATTCGAGGTCGCGCCAACCTCGATCGGGCGCGACGCGACGGACTTGTCCTTTGGATCGGCAACCCAGACATGGGCGTTGGCGCCCTCATAGACGACGGCTTCCTGCGGGACGGCCGGGTTGGTCGTCGGTTCGCCCGTCACGATGCGGAAGCTGGCGAACATCTCCGGCATCAGTTCGCGATCGGCATTGGCGATCTCGGCGCGGACCGGCAGGCGCCGCGTGTTGGCATCGAGCGCGGGCGCGACGTAGGACAGCCGGGCGTTGAAGACGCGGTCGGGGTGGGCCAGCACGGAGACCTCGACCGGGGCGCCGACCTTCATCTTCGGCGCGTCGGATTCGCGGACGTTGGCGACCAGCCAGACCGTCGAGAGGTCGCCGATGTTGAACACCGGGTCGGCGGCGCCGGCATTGATGTACTGTCCGAGGCCGATCTTGCGCTGGATCACGGTGCCGGCGATGGGCGCCGACACGATCGCTTCCGCGCCGATATGGTCGACCTTCTCCAGCGCATCGATCTCGGCATCGGTGCGGCCGAGGATCTGCAGGCGGTTGCGCACCGCGGCCAGTGCGATCTCGGAGGAGCGCAGGTCGCCCTGTGCCGAGACCAGGTCGGACTGAGCCTGTTCGAGGTCCTTCAGCGAGCCGCCGCGGATCGCCAGCAATTCCTTCTGACGCTTCTCGAAATTCTGCGCGAGCGCGAGCTTGGAACGGGCCTTCTCGACGCCGGCGACGGCGCTCACGAGATCGTTCTGGCCCTGGACGAACTCGTTGGCCTCGATGGCGAAGAGAGGGTCGCCGCGCTGGACGCGCTCGCCCGGCTTGGCGATCAGGCGCGTCACCCGGCCGGAATATGGCGAGAAGACGGGCGTCGTCGTGTCTTCGTTGATACCGATCTTGCCGTCGGTCGCGCGCTCGTCGCGGAAGGAAGCGGCTTCGACCGGCGCGATGCGCAGGCTGGCCCACTGGGTCTCGCTGGGACGGAAGGCGCCGTCGTTCTCCACCGCCAGTGCCGGCCGAATGAGCGCGTTGGTCGGACCGGTATCGAGGGTCCAAACCGCTGCGAGGGCGAGGGTTACGATGCCAGCGCCGGCGAACCACAGGCGGTAGCGACGCGAGCGAGCTGTGGTGGAGGTTTTGGGCGCAGCGGTCATGGCGCGGAAGCTATTCGCTTCACATTACGTGCGCCTGACTTGCTGCCTGCCCGGCAGTTACAAAGCGCTTGCCGTGATAGGATGACGAAGTTTGCGACTACGTCGGGAGGACGGACGTTCATGAGAGTCCTTGTCGTCGAGGACAACGCGGAACTCGTCGCCTTGCTGGCGAAAGGCCTGGCGCGCAGCGGATTCTCAGCGGATTCAGTGAGCAATGCTGGGGATGCGGAGCATTCCCTGGCGGCCATGCGCTACGCCGCGATCGTGCTCGACCTCGGTCTGCCGGACCAGGATGGGCTGTCGCTGCTGCGGGGAATCCGGGGACGCGGCGATTCGACGCCGGTTCTCGTGCTCACGGCCCGTGGCGGGGTGAGCGATCGGGTCAACGGGTTGCGCGCCGGGGCCGATGATTATCTCGTGAAGCCCTTCGCCATGGAAGAGCTGGTGGCGCGCCTGCAGGCGCTGCTGCGGCGGCCCGGCAATCTGCTGGGCCGCCAGCTCACTTTCGGCAATGTCTCGCTCGAGACCGAGGGACGTCAGGTCTTCATCGACGGCACGGTGCGGGTCTTTCCCGCGCGGGAGACGGCGATCCTTGAAATTCTTCTGCGACGCGGCGGCCATGTGGTCCCGAAGCGTCTGTTCGAGGACCAGCTGTTCGGCTTGTCGGGAGATGTCGGTTCGAATGCGGTCGAGGTCTATGTCCATCGTCTGCGGAAGATGCTGACCGACTGCGGCGCGACGGTGAAGATTCATACCGTGCGCGGCGTGGGTTATCTGCTGGCTGAGGAAAAGGCTGCCGTTTGACGCGCTTCCGATCGATCATCTCCCGTGTCGTCGCGCTGCATATCGTGGCGATCGGCGTCACGTCCATCCTGATGCCGCTTGCGCTGTACTGGCTGCTCTACGAAGCCGCGAACAGTCTCCATCGCGATGCGCTGCGGGCGCAGGCCTTGACGATCGCCAGCTTCCTGCATCCCATGCCCGATGGCGGCGACGTCACGCTCGATATCCCACCGGAGGCCCGGCCGATCTATTCGGGCGAGTACGCCCTGTATGCCTATGCGATTCTCGACGCGAAGGGGAATGTCCTGTTCACCTCGCGGCCGGATGATGCGCCGCTCTCGGCGCCGGACGATCCGCTGATCAACGATTCGTTCATGCGACGCCGGAGCAAGGGCACCCTGCTCATCGGGGTCAACGTGCCGCGCGCGATCGGCGATCATCTCTACTGGATCCAGGTCGGACAGGACCTGGCACACCGCGACGTGATCATCGATGACATCGTCGCCTCCTTCCTGCCGCGCGTCGCGTGGATCACCTTTCCCATCCTGCTGCTGCTTCTGCTGATCGACATCATGATCTTCCGTCGCGCGCTCGATCCGGTGCGCGAAGCGTCGAATACGGCGGCGGCGATCGGCCCGACCAGCACCGATGTCCGCCTGTCCGAGCAGTCGATGCCGAGGGAGATCGTTCCGCTCGTGCACGCGGTCAACCAGGCACTCGACCGGCTGGAGGCAGGGTTCCGTGCGCAGCGCGAGTTCACCGCCGACATGGCGCACGAATTGCGGACGCCGCTCGCCATCATGCGTGCGCGCATCGACACGATGGAAGATCAGCCGCTGCGACGGTCGCTGGAAGCCGACATCGTCAACATGACGCGCACCGTGAACCAGGTCCTCGACATCGCCGAACTCGAGGCATTCGTCGTGGACGGGGGCGCCCAGGCCGACCTCCAGGCCGTATGCGCCGATGCGGTCGCCTTCATGGCACCGCTTGCCGTCGACAGCGACAAGACGATCGCTCTGACCGGTGTCGAAGCGCCGGTATGGGTGCATGGCCATGCCGAGGCGCTGTTCCGCGCGGTTCGCAACCTGGTCGAGAATGCGATTCGCCACACGCCGGCCGGCGGGGCGATCGAAGTCGAGGTCGCAGCGGACGGAACGGTTCGCGTGCTCGACGAAGGGCCGGGCGTGCCGGTCGCCGAACGCCAGACGATTTTCAAGCGCTTCTGGCGGCGCGACCGCGCCCGGCCAGAAAGCCGCGGGCTGGGACTGGCCATCGTGACACGCGTCGCCGCGGCTCATGGCGGCACCATCTCCGTCGATGACCGGCCCGGCGGAGGCGCGGTCTTCACGCTTCGCCTGCAATCGTCCCGTCCGGCCTGAGGCACTGATCCAGGGGACCGCGGATCGCGAGAGCCCTATACTCCTGCCATGGCGGAAGCAGAGATCCGCAAGATCATCCACGTCGACATGGACGCTTTCTATGCGTCGGTGGAGCAGCGCGACGATCCCTCGCTGCGTGGCCAGCCGGTCGCGGTCGGGGGACGGCAGCGCGGCGTCGTGATGGCGGCGAGCTACGAGGCGCGGAAATTCGGCGTGCGCTCCGCCATGCCTTCGGTCACCGCCAAGCGCCTGTGTCCGGAGCTGCTGTTCGTGAAGCCGCGCTTCGAGGTCTACAAGGAGGTGTCGCGGCAGATCCGCGAGATCTTCCTCGACTATACGCCGCTGGTGGAGCCGCTCTCGCTCGACGAGGCGTATCTCGACGTGACGACCAACCTCAAGGGCATGCCCCTCGCCTCCGAGATCGCCCGCGAGATCCGCGCGCGCATTCTCGAACGCACGGGCCTCACCGCGTCGGCGGGCATCTCCTACAACAAGTTCCTGGCCAAACTCGCCTCCGATCATCGTAAACCCAACGGCCAGACGGTGATCCCGCCGGAGAAGGGTCCAGCCTTCGTGGAAGGGCTTCCAGTCGGTCGCTTTCACGGCGTGGGGCCGAAGACGGCGGAAAAGATGAACCGTCTGGGCATCCACAGCGGCGCCGACCTGAAGGCCCAGACGCTCGAGTTGCTGCAGCAGTATTTCGGCCGTTCCGGTACTTACTATCACGCCATCGCGCGCGGCCATGACGAGCGCCGCGTCGTGCCCAACCGGCCGCGCAAGTCGGTCGGCTCGGAGACGACCTTCATGGAGGATCTCGACCGGCCGGCGGCAGTGGAGGACGGCGTCGCCTCGGTGCTGGGCGATGTGTGGTCGTACTGCGAGCGTACCGGCATCGTTGGGCGCACGGTCACGGTGAAGATCAAGTATGCCGACTTCCGGATCGTGACGCGCAGCAGGACCCTCGAAGAGGGTGTCGACAGCCGCGACCTGCTGGAACGCACGGCGCGCGAACTGGTGCGCTCGATCTTTCCGCTCGAAAAGAAAGTGCGCCTGCTGGGCGTCTCGCTGCACAACCTCCACCTACGCGAAGAGCGCAAGGCATCGCCCCAAATGACACTGGCTCTCTAGGAGACATGACCATGAAGATCTTCATGACCGGCGCGACCGGATATATCGGGGGCACGATCGCACGCCGCCTGCTCGACGATGGACACGCGATCCGCAGTCTCGTTCGCGATGCGGAGAAGGGTAAGAAACTCGCGGTCTTCGGTGTCGAGCCGGTCATTGGCGGCCTCGACGATGCCGCGATCCTCTCCGCCGAAGCCAGGCGCGCCGATGCCGTGGTCAACACCGCGAACAGCGATCATCGCGGTGCAATCGATGCGTTCCTGGAGGCGCTTGCAGGATCGAACAAGCCGTTCCTGCATACCAGCGGCTCCAGCATCGTGGCCGACGATGCCCATGGCGATGTCGCCTCGGAGAAGATCTACGACGAAGAGACGTCGTTCGTACCGGTGCCCGGCAAGCAGGCGCGGGTCGCCATCGACCGGATGATACGCGACGCGAGCAGCCGCGGCGTGCGCTCCATCGTCGTTTGCCCGACGATGATTTATGGCAACGGCTTGGGCCTTGCGCGAGACAGCGCACAGATTCCAGGCCTCGCGAAGCGGGCGCAGGCATCAGGCGTGGTGCGCCATGTCGGCAAGGGGCTGAACATCTGGTCGAACGTTCATGTCGAGGACGTGGCCGACCTCTATCGTCTCGCCCTCGGCAAGGCCCCGGCGGGTGCCTTCTACTTCGCCGAGAACGGCGAGGCCTCGTATCGTGAAATCTGCGTGGCGATCGCGCGCCGCCTGAAGTTGGGCGAGCCGCAGGCCTGGCCGTTCGAAGAAGCCGCCAGGGAACTCGGCGAGAACAGCGCGGCCTACACGTTCGGCTCCAACAGCCGCGTCCGCGCCCGGCGCGCCCGCAGCGAACTGGGCTGGCAGCCGAAGCACGGCTCGGCGACGAAATGGATCGAGGCGGAGCTGCCGCTTTAGACAGCGATCTCGTCGATCATCTTCTTGCGCAGCGCCGAGTCGGGATAGATGCCGAAGCCCGCCTTCAGATTGTCCGCCATGTGCTCGGGCTTGCCCGTGCCGGGGATCACGCAGGTCACGGCCGGGTTCGCCAGCGCGAACTTGAGCAGGAGCTGTGCCCAACTCGTGGCACCGATCTCGCCGGCCCAGTCCGGAAGCTTGCGCCTGAGGAGCTTGCGCAGGAGTCCGCCGCCGCCGAACGGCTGGTTCACGATAACCGCGATGCCGCGTTCGGCAGCGAGCGGCAGGAGCGTGCGCTCGACGGCGCGATCGTCGAGCGCGTAGTTGACCTGCACGAAGTCCCACTTCTCCGCCCGCATCACGCTTTCCAGCTCGTCGTGGGCGCTCTCGGTGTAGTGGGTGATGCCGAGATAGCGGATGCGGCCCTCCGCCTTCCAGGCGCGCAGGGTCGGCAGATGGGCGCGCCAGTCGACGAGATTGTGAATCTGCATCAGGTCGATGCGGTCGGTCTTGAGAAGCCGCATCGAGGTACGCATCTGCGCGATCCCGTTGTCGCGGCCGGTGGTCCAGACTTTCGTGGCGATAAAGGCCTTGGCGCGCGAATCGGCCGCGGACAGCAGGTCGCCGACGACGGCCTCGGCCGATCCGTACATCGGTGAGGTGTCGATCATCGATCCGCCGGCGTCGAACAGCAGGCGCAGCACCTCTGCCAGCGGCGCACGGCCCGCCGGCTGGGCGCCGACATCGAAGGTGCGCCATGTGCCGACGCCGACCACGGGCAGCATCTCGCCCGAGGACGGGATTTTGCGCTGGTGCATGCGTGCTCCTGGCTGGGCGGCGGTTTGTCCTGCAAGGACGCTGGCGCCGGCGAGGCCGAGCAGGGCTGAACGGGTCAGGCGCATGAACCTCTCCGCGACCTCTACTTTTTCAATGATCATCAGGCCAATGGTATCTGAAAAACCCCACCGATTCGGCCTGGATCGACAGGGTGGCCATTGACCGTGACCTTCGGCTCGCTGGCAAGTCCCGAGACCGTGATCGTCGGGGCCAAGCCGTCCTGGCCGGGTTTGGGCGTATGATCGATTTCGACCTCGTGCGCCCACGGCCGGTACTCGAGCCGCATCAGGCCGACCTTTCCGTCGGCGCGGAAGGTGGCGCCGTCGCGTGTCGCAAGCGCGAAATCCTGTGGGTCGGGCAGCGGATTGTAGGCGACCACCGCACCGCTCGACCGATCGGCGATCAGGTACGCCTTGCGCCCGGCTTCGGTCGTCAGTACCGCGCCGGCCTTTTCCAACCGGCCGGTCGTGCCCTGCTGCGCCCAGAAACTGTCGCGATCGATTCCCGGCGGCAGGTAAGGCCAGACGCCGTTCAGCCGACGATAGGGGATCGCCTTCTGCTGCGCGCCGCCTTCCAGCGGATAGTTGATCTCCGAAGGTTGGGCGAACTCCGTCGAGAAGCCCGCCTCCATGAGATCGCTCCCGCTGCGATAGCTGACATCCATGATGCGTCTGGAGGCGTTCCAGTCCGCCTTCAGCTCGGCGGCCGCGATATGGCGGCGGAAGGCATCGAAGCTGCCATGCTGCGCCTCGTCGCCCATCTCGAGCACGAAGCCGCCATGGGTGCGGGACAGGATTTCACGTAAATCGAGCGACGACACCGGCACCGGCTGCGCACGGCGCAGATTGAACAAGGAGATGGTGAGGGCAGGCCCTACCATGGCGCCGTTGGGTTCGGCCTTTGCCGCAATCCCCGGCGCGATCTCGATGCCGATGTCGCGGCCAAGATCGGTCGTGGGCAGCGGCAGGATCGCGAGATAGGTCACGCCGTCGCGAATGAACAGGCCCTGTCCGGCCGGCAGCTTCTGCGGAAACGACTCGAGACGGCGATCGCCCGCATGGAGTTCCCAGCCGGGCGACGGGGCGAAGTTCCACAGCCCGATCACCGTTGCCAGCGAGGCGATTCCGTCGGTGGCGGCGTCGAGGAAGCGCTGGCGGTTGCAGTGCGGTGTCGCGAAGACGATGGCGCGGTTGCGGCTCTGGAAGGTGAGCAACAAGCCGGCCTGCGGGATCAGCCCTTCGCGCGTGGTGGTGAGGTTCGGCGTATTGACCGAATAGCGGGCGGTCAGCATGCCGCGTTCCGCCGGACCCGTGGCGGTCTGCGGCACGCGGACCCACTGGCCGACGAGATCGACCGTGCCGCCGCGCATGTCCTGGCTCGCAAGCCCGTGCCAGCGCCCGAGATAGGTTCGCTTCCAGAGCGGCGGCTTGTAGATGCCGCGCGTCGTCTCGGCGGAGGTCTCCTCGCAGGGGTGCGCGCGGTCGTCGATCGGGCCGGACACCCAGTCGGGCGCCCACGGGGCCGCGAGGCTCTGCATCGCGACGCGGCCCGGCGGGAAGTCGTAGCCCCAGGCCGGCATACCGTGCGTCGTGCCCGTCGAATCCATGTCGAGGTGATTGACCACGCCAGCCTTCGATACGGTATGAAGCGCGCCATAGATGCCATCCTGTTCGGCGAGCACGCCCGAGAGGCGGACACGGGTGCCCGAACAGACGAAACGGCGCAGGGCGGGATGATAGACGCTGATGAGCAGCTCCAGCGTGCGATCGACCAGCACGCGACCCATCAGCCGGTCGAGCGGCGTCGGTCCATGGTCCCTGAACAGCTTGAGGGCACTCAGGGTGATCGACAGGTAATAGGGGTCGAGCATCTCCTGCGTGCTGCCGTCGAGGAAACCCCAGAAGCGCAGCGGCAGGTTCTCGAGACCGTGCCGCCCGTCGCCCATGGCATGAGACGAGCCGATCATCGCGCCGCCGAGCAGGGCGCCCATGGCGGCGGTGTGATTGAAATTCTGCGTGCTGACGGCGTAGTTGTAGCCGTCGCGGAAGAACGACGCGCGCCCGCGCCAATCCCTGTTGCGGCGCCAGTAGTCGATGGCTTCGGGGCCCTGCGGTGAGACGAAAGCGCTGGTCGGCAGCTCGGGCTGCAGCCAGGCGGTCCAGTAGGCCTTCAGGTGGTCCTGTACCGGTTCCGGCAGCAGCTCACGGAACAGATGCCAGATGAGCAGCAGGTCGGCGATCTCCCAGCCCATCCAGTAGCGCGGCGGCATGGCGAGCAGTTCGCTGAGCCGGCTCGCGTAGACGCGACGTGCGTCCGGTCCGACGACTTCCGCCCAGGGGCTGACATTGTCGCCGCCGACGCGCTGCAGTTGGCAGATACGCTCGACCTGCCATTCGGGGCGATTCCCGCGCGCGCGGGTGGCGGCACGTGCGCGCGCGGCAATCTCTTCGATCGGCAGCAGACGGGCCGTCGGCTGGCTGCTGTCGGCGGTGCGCGGCAGGACGCGGTCAGCAGCAAGTGGCACGCTGATCGCGACCTTGCCGCCGCTGGCAAGGGGACGAAGCGTGAGCTGGAGGTGGGCGGCCTTGAACGCCAGCCCGTGTCCGCCGATCGGCATCGCCCACTCGTAGGCATTGCCAGGTTCGCGATAGCGCGTGTCGTAGGTCTCGAGCTTGCGCAGGAGGAAGCCGCAGCGCTCGGGCATCAGCATTCGGCTCGCCGGCTTGCGCGTGAGGATGTCCGTCGAGAAGAAGCGCGTGATGTCGAAACGAGCGGTCCGCCGCTGCTGCGAAAGCTCCTGAGGGTCGAGCAGCCCGTCGAAGCGGTCGTGTGTCGGATCGGTCGCGCCCCAGCGGGCCCAGTAACGCCTGCCGTTGAGGCTTGCATTGAAGGTCGGTCCGATTGTGGCATCGGCGACCCAGGGCTGACGCAACGGCCACGCCACCACATGCCAGCTCGGCGGATCGTCGGTCCAGAGCTTGCGGCCCAGGCCCTCGCGGCAGGTATAGCCTACGGGCACGATCTCGTAGCCGCCATAGTCCAGCACCAGCTCGGCCTTTGCCAGCACGCGGCCGTGCAGCAGGTGAAGGGCGATGGCGTCGGCCCCGCCGGGAAAGCGGAGAAGGACGGAGCGATGTACGGCGTCGACCGTGCGGCCGCCGGCTATCGGCCTGTCCCAGTCGCGGCCGTCGATCGTTGCAGTCTCGATGTCGCTGATGAGGACTTGTTCTTCGCGTCGCGACTGCGCGCTCGACGGAGCGGCGGCGAGCATGGCGGCCGTGACACTGGCGCTGCGCAGGAAGCGGGAGCGGGTGAAGTCACGTGACATTGCAATGTCATTGTTCAGCAATGATGGCCATTACACCAGCGTGGAAGGCGCGGCGCCATATTGATGCCGTACGCGAAGGTTCTTCTGTGACCGTCTGTTGTTTCGACAGTTCTGGCCATTGTCTTCTCCCATGTCGCTCCCATCTCAGAACCGATCGCAGACATCTCAGCCTGAAGGAGACCGCGCCATGCCCGAGCCCTTCGTCGTCGAAATCTGGGGAAAGCCCGCCGGCGTCGTCCTCAAGGAAGGCAATGCGTTTCGTTTCCATGCCTTCGCCCGTCCCTTTTTCGAACTCGACGGTCACCAGTTCAACACGCCGGGCCAGGCGCGGCTTGCTGCAGCCAAGCTCCAGCCGCCGGGCGAAAGCGCACGTGTGGAGTAGGTCCTTTCGCCTTGTCGGTCGCCCGAGGGGACGCTAGTCCACATCACGACCGACAACGGAGGAAATTGGTGATCAAGCGCAAGCAGCGTATTCCGATTCGCGACCTCTCGACCATGAAGGCGGAGGATCGCGAGGCCATCGAGAAGAACGCCCTGAACGGCCAGGTGTTCAACATCTTCAAGGTGATGGCCAATCACCCCGCGCTGACGAAGCGCTGGACGCCGTTCGCCGGCCACATCCTCTCCAAACAGACCCTGCCCTTCCGCGATCGCGAGCTGCTGATCCTGCGCATCGGCTGGCTGAACCAGGCCGAATACGAATTCGCGCAGCACGAGCTGATCGCCAAGAGGGGCGGCGTCAGCGATGCCGACATCGCCAACCTCAAGGAAGGACCCAAGGCCAAGGGCTGGAACGAGCACGAGGCGGCGCTGATGCAGCTCGCCGACGATCTCTTCGAGAACTCGGTCGCGTCCGACGAGACCTGGGCGACGCTCTCGAAGACCTACTCGACCGAGCAGCTCATGGACGCCGTGTTCACGGTCGGCCAGTACAATCTCGTCTCCTGGGCGCTCAACAGCTTCGGCGTGCCGCTCGACGACTTCCTGCCGGGCGCCCAGAAGAAGTAGAACCCGAAGCCTTCAGCGCTTCGCGATCTCGACGTTCCAGAAGACGGTCGTCGAGGGAGGGCGGATCCAGCCCTTCGTGCGGGCGCTGACGGCCGAGGCGCTGTACCATTCGCCGAGCGGATAGTGCGTGCCGATCTGCAGGGCGCGTTCCTGGATCTCCTCGGCGATGGCCTTGCGCTTCGCCACATCGGGCTCCAGCGTAAACGCCTCGCGCATCGCCTCGATCCGTGCGTCGCACGACCAGCCGGCGGAAGCCTTGTCGCAGGCCGAGTTCAGGAACAGCGACGTGATCGGGTTCGCGACGTCGATCACGCCGGTGCTCGACAGGGTGACGTTCCAGCCACGGTCTTCAGGTGGCTCCTTGCGCATGACGCGCGCAAGGTGCGTCTGCCAGTCGGCCGGACGCATGTCGACCTTGAAGCCGACCCGCTCGAGCTGCGCCTTGGCGACGGGACCGAGATTGGCGAGCGAGGCGAGGTCGGTCACCTGCAGCAGCACGATCGGCCGCCCGTCGTAGCCCGCCTCCTTGAGAAGCGCCTTGGCCTTCTCGACATTGCCTTCGAGCAGGCCCTGCGTGCCCTTGTCGGAGGCGAGCGGCGTGCCGCAGCCATAGTAGGTTTTGCAGAGACGCCAGTACTTGGGGTCGCCGACGGCGGCGTCGAGAAAGCCTTTCTGGTCGATGGCGTAGCCCAGCGCGAGGCGCATCCGCGGATCGTTGAAGGGCGGATGGAGCCAGTTGGGGCGGAGCGCATACTGGCTGGCATAGGCGCCGCGCTGAACGTCGATGCCACGCTGCTTCTCGACCAGCGGCAGCAGGTCGTGCGCCACCGACTCGAGTGCATCGACCTCGCCGTTCTGCAGCGCGTTCACCGCGGTCTGAGGATCGGCGATCGACACCCATTCTACCCGATCGACTTTTGCCACCTTGCCGCCGGAAAAATTGGCCGGCGGCTCGCTGCGTGGCACGTAGTTAGGGTTCTTCACGTACACGACGCGGTCGCCAGGCCGCCATTCGTCGGCCTTGAACATGAACGGGCCGGAGCCGGTCGGGTCCTTGATCTGCTGGGTCGCCGGCGCCTCGGCGACGCGCTTGGGCATCATGAAGGGCACGACACCGGCCGGCTTGGCCAGCGAATCGATCACGAGGCCATAGGGCCGGGAAAGTTCGAGACGGATCGTCTTCGCATCGGATGCGGAGAGGTTCTTGACGTTGGCCATCAGCTTGAGACCGACCGGGTCGCGGCTGCCCCAGCGCTTGAGCGAAGCGACGCAGTCCTCGGCGGTCACCGGCGCCCCGTCGTGCCACTTCAGCCCGTCGCGCAGGGTGAAGCTGTAGATCAGCCCGGCCGGATCGACGGTCCAGTTGCCCACCATCTGCGGCTGCGGCTTGAGATCGCCGTCGAGGCCGAACAGCGTATCGTAGACGAGATAGCCGTGCGTGCGGCTGATCTGCGCCGATGCCCAGATCGGATCGAGGATCTTGAGATCGGAGTGCATGACGATCTTGAGTGTCGACTGCGCGGCAGCCGGCATCGCGAGCGCGAGACCGGCGACGGCGCCCAGCAGGGTCCTGAAGTTCATGGTTCCTCCCTAGATTTGTTCGTTTGCGAGCCCGTTTATCGTTTGCAGGGCCTGGGCCCGGAATTGGCCGAGGATCATGCCTTTCCAGTCGTCGGCATCGACGAAGAAGGCGTCGCGCACCGCCCGCCGGATGTCCTTCACGAGAGGCGCGGGCGCGTCCGGATGGCCCGCCAGCCAGGCCTCGCCGCGCAGTGCATGCCGCACGACGGGATTGGGCACGGTGCCGTACTCCAGCGTCGTCGGCGTGATCGCCGCGCCCGGGCATTCCTCCGGTGCACAGCCCGTGATGTGGCCGATCGTGCGTGGCGAAACCGACTCGGTCGCCGTGCTGACGATCAGGTCGCCGCCCCACCAGGCTTTCGCGCGTTTCGTGGTCTCCGCCGAATGCCGGCCGAAGATCTTCTCGCCATGACCATAGGGGCCGAGACCGGTGTGGACGTCGATCCAGGCGATGTGCCGCTTGTTCGTGCCATGGCTGCGCAGGATCGAGCGGATCGTGCGGTTGCTCCAGGCTGGCGCCGTGCCGCTGTAGAAGAGGCCGTCCGCATGCTTCGCCTGGCCGCTCGACACGCCGGGATCGCGTTGCCCTGCAAGGCGCGTCATCGAGGCATTCAGGCGCTCCTCGTTGTCGGCGGAGGGCGGCCAGGTCGCCGGCACCAGCAGGTCGTGGATCTGCTCGTAGACCGGGTTGTCGGGATAGGGCTGCGAGAAATCTCCGAAATTCCGATTGAGGTCGATATTGTCCTCATTCGTCCGCTTCAAATGGGAGAAGCCGTACGGATTGACCGCATGGATCAGCAGCAACGCGATTCCCCGATCGGCCGCCCGCTTCGCCAACTCGTCGTTCAGCAGCGCGAGCTGGCAGGCCGAGCCGGAGAAACCTTCGGGTCCGTGCGTGCCCGAGGTGACGATGAACAGCCTGGCCACGTCGCCCGGGCCGATAAGCGCGGTGTCGGTGCCGATCTCCTCACCCGCCGCGCCCTTCAGCGGATGGACGTGATGCTGAACGGCGGCGCCGGCCTTGGCCGCGGCTTCCAGGAAGCGTTGACGGGCCTCGCCGTAGGCGGCGGAGAAAAACGAAGCGCTCATCTGACCTTCTCGTCGATGTAGTCCAGGGTGCGAAAGGCGCCGCCGATCACCGGCAGGAACCAGGGCTTGCCGGAGTAGAGCGGAATGGGCGGCAGTTCCGTCTCGGCGAAGGGCACCTTGCCATGCAGGCGCCCGGCGATCGATTGCCCCATCGCGTTGCCGAGGAACGGCATCATCGACACGCCAGAGCCGTTGCAACCCAGGACGAAGTGCAGCCCGTCGAGCTCGCCGGCATGCGGCAGCGCGTCGTAGGTGAAGGCGACGTTGCCCTGCCAGGTATGGGTGACCTTGGTGTCGGCGAGCTGCGGCAGTCGCTCGACGAGCGCCTGGTGCAGGAGTTGCGCGCGGAGTTCGGCGGCGATCTCGGTGAAGCGGGCGCGACCGCCGAAGATCACGCGCTTTCCGTCGGGCGAGATCCGGTAATAGTGCAGCACGCGCCGCGTCTCGGAAAACGTGCGCCCCTTCGGGCAGATTTCGCGGATCAGATCCGCAGGCAACTCTTCGGTCGCGATGATGTGGCTGGCGATGGGCACCAGCCGCTTCTGTAGTCGCGGCGTGACGTCGGACGTATATCCGTTGGTGGCGACGACGACGTGGCGCGCGCGCACCTCGCCCATGCTGGTGCTGACCCGCCAGCCCTCGCCATCGCGGGCGAGGCCGGTGGCCCGGCAATGGCCCGCCAGGGTCACCGAATTGCGCCGGCGCACCGCCGCCAGCAGGCCGCCATAGAACAGGGCGGGATGCAGCTTGCCCGCCGCCTCGAAGACCATGCCGCCATGATAGAAGTCGCTGCCGATCTCCTCGCGCTGCTCCTCGCGGGTGATCAGGCGGCAGTCGGTGGCGCCGCCGTCGCGCAGTTTGGCGAAGCGCGTGCGCAGCCCCTCATAATGCGAGGCCGCGCAGGCGCCGAGGAAACGGCCGCGCTGCTCGAGATGGCAGTCGATCTTCTCCTGCTCGACCAGCTCGATCAGGGCGCGATAGGCATCGATCGCCCAGCCCACCACGTCGCGCACCAGGTCGGGCGAATAGTCGAGCGTGCGGCCGGTGAAGCTCTTGCCGATCGACAGGCCGGCGCTCAAGGCGCCACCGCTGCGCGTCGAGGCGCCCGCGCCGAATTCGTCGGCTTCCAGCACGACGCTCTGCACGCCGCCATCCGCCAGCGCCCGCGCCGTCGCGAGGCCGGCATAGCCGCCGCCCACGATCACGACGTCGGTGCGACCGGGCAGCGAAGGCGCGGTGATGGTCTGCGGCCGGAATGCCTCCCACCAGTAGGGCTCGTCCCTGAAGTCGCTGGAGAAGATCGATTGATTAACCGCAGGCATGAAGAGGCTCACACACAAAACGTTGACAGGAATGAGTAAAGGCTTGAGCCACGGGACCGTCAAAGTCATTGTCCGACGAGGTTAAGTCCTCGAGGTTATGATGATCACGTCGCGCCAACTCGAAGCCTTTCGCGCCATCATGGCGCACGGGACGGTGACAGCGGCCGCGGAGAGACTGGGTGTCTCGCAGCCGGCGGTGAGCAAAATCCTGGCGGGGCTGGAACACGAGATCGGCTATCCGCTGTTCACCCGCATCAAGCGCCGTCTGGCGCCGACCAGCGAGGCGAGGCTTCTCGAACAGGAAGTGACCCGGCTCTATCACAGCCTCGAGCGCGTGACGGAGGTGGCGCGGGAGATTCGCGAGCGGCAGATCGGCGACCTGCTGATCTATTCGACGCCGGCGCTCGGCCGCAGCGTCCTGCCGGACGTCATGGCCACCTTCATGAAGCGTCACGCCAAGGCGCACATCGTCTTCCAGGTCCGCAGCTCGACCTATATCAACCAGAAGATGATCGACCAGCAGATCGACCTCGGATTCTCGATGATGCCGTTCGAGCATCCCGCGATGGTGACGGAGGAGTTGAGCCGAGCCGCCGCCGTCTGCGTGCTGCCGGGCAACCATCGGCTGGCGCGCCGCAAGGTCATTCGCCCCGCCGACCTGCGCGGCGAGCGCTTCCTGTCCTTCCCGCTCGACGGGCGCATGCGTCACCTGATCGACGCCGCCTTCGAGCAGGAGCGGATCGAGCGGCAGCTGCAGATCGACGTCTACTCGTCGGCCGATGCCTGCGCGCTCGCGGCGCGCGGCCTCGGCGTCTCGATCGTCGATCCGTTCACTGCCCGAGACTATCTCGGCGCCGGCATCGCGGTAGTGCCGTTCGAGCCGCGCATCCGCTATCTCTTCCGCGCCATGCGGCCGCGCCATCGCAAGCCTTCGCGACTGGCCGACGCGTTCCTCGATACCGTGAAGGTCCATATGAAGGCCAAGGGCTGGTAGGGTCGAGCGAAGCTCGGCCCGTGGGGCGGACGATTCCGTCTCGCGCGGCAAGCTAGGCCGGGTCATGGGCCACGAAGAATTCGAGGCCGATCAGCCGCTCCAGCAGCATGACCACCACCAGCGTCACCAAGACGGTCGCGGTCGAGATTGCCGCGAGCACCGGCGACGCGTTTTCCTGGATGAAGGCATAGATCTGGACCGGCAGCGTCGTGACCTGAGGTCCGGTGAGGAACATCGTGATCGTCACCTCGTCGAAGGAGATGATGAACGAGAAGAGCAGTGCGGTGACGAGGCCGGAGCGCGCGAGCGGCAGGGCGATGCCGAGCGCGATGCGGCGCTCGTCCGCACCCAGCAGTGACGCCGCCTCGACGATCTCGCCATCGATGCGCTGCAGGGCGACGACGATCGGACGCCACGCGAAGGGAAGCGTGCAGACGATATGGGCGACCACGATGCCGGTGGCCGAGCCGAGATAACCCGCCATCGCGAGCACGTTCACGAGGGCCACGCCCAGGGCGGCATGCGGGAAGAAGAGCGGCGACATGACCGCCAGCTCGAAGGCCGGCAGCCAGCGCGGCCGCAGCCGATGACAGGCATAGGCGCCCGCGAAGGCAATGGCGGTGACGAGCACGGACACCACGGCCGCGATCCCGAGGCTGGTGGCGAAGGCCTCGATCCAGCGCGGATCGGTGGCGGCCTCAGCATACCAGCGCAGGCTGAGTTCGCCCGGTGGGAACCTGAGATAGCCGGCGGCGGCGAACGAGGTCGCGCCGATCACCACGATGGGCAACGGCAGGAACAGCAGCAGCGCGAACGACGCGGCGCGACCCAGTCTCACGATCGGAGTGTTCATCGGTCGGCCTTCGGCACCAGGGCCGCCTCGAGCAGGCGCAGGAGGGCGAGTCCCAGCCCGCTCAGCAGCAGCAGGCAGATCGCCCAGGCCGAAGCCTTGCTCATGTTGAAGTTGTAGACGACCTCTTGATAGATCTGCGTGCCCGCCATCTTCTGGCGGATGCCGCCCAGCAGGATCGGCGTCACGATGGCGCCCATCGAGGTGAGGAAGGTGATGCTGAGCCCGGTGAAGACGCCGGGCAGGGAGAGCGGCAGCACCACGCGGCGCCAGGTCTCGAAGCCGCCGGCGCCCAGCGATTCGCTCGCCTCCTCCAGGCGGTTGTCGATCTGCAGCAGGACCGAGAGGGTGGCGATCACCGAAAAGGGCATCAGCACGTGGGTGAGGCCGATCACCACGCCGAGATCGTTGAAGATCAGCGGCAGCGGCGACTGGATGACGCCCGCCCATTTCAGCGTCTCGTTGAGGAAGCCCTTGGGGCCCAGGATCACCAGCCAGCCATAGGTGCGCACCACGAGGCTGACGAGCCACGGCACCAGCACGATCACCAGCAGGAGATTGCGCCAGCGCGGCAGGCGCCACAGCAGCCACGCGATCGGGTAGGCCAGCACGGCTGCGGCGACCGCCACGATGGCGGCGATCGACACCGTGCGCAGGAAGACGTCGTGATAGTCGGCGCGTTCGAGGATCTGCCGGAAATAGTTCAGGGAGAAGCCATCCTTGCCCCAGAAGGCATGGAAGAGGAGCAGCGCCACCGAGCCCAGGAACAGGGCGAGCACCAGCAGCGCCGGCAGCAGCAGCCAGCCCAGGCCTTTCGGTGCGGAGGTGGCGCTGCGCATCTCAGGCGCCGGCCGCGAAGCCCGGCGGGAACTCGGCCGAGGCCCCGGTCTCGGCATCGAAGGCCTGGGCAAGCTTGATGAGATGCGCCTCGGCGTACCACGGCGCCACGAAGTGGATTCCGATCGGCAGGCCCGCCTTCGAACGGCCGAACGGAATCGAGATCGCCGGATGGCCGGTCATGTTGAAGGGGATCGTGTAGGTGTACCAGGCGGCCCGCAGGTCGCCGAGCGGCTTGCCGTCGACCACCAGCGGCTCGAACTGGTTCTGGCTGGCGAGCGGCGCCGGCGTGGCCACGGTCGGGGTGAGCAGCAGGTCGCAGTCGGCGAACAGGCGCTGCACCGACTTGAAGGCCGTGGTGCGATCGACCAGCGCGCGGCGCAGCGCCACGACGTCGACGGCATTGCCCTCCTCCAGTGTCCGGGCGAAGGACGGATCGAGATCGTCGC
The DNA here is from genome assembly GCF_052439685.1 of Reyranella sp. Taxonomy (GTDB): domain Bacteria; phylum Pseudomonadota; class Alphaproteobacteria; order Reyranellales; family Reyranellaceae; genus Reyranella. The sequence goes on along the minus strand of NZ_JBQVQG010000005.1, from coordinate 154,021 downwards.
GCCGGTTCTTCAGGATGTCGGCGAAGCGTTCGATCTGGTTGGCGCGCAGGATGATGCGTGCGACGTCCAGCTTCCAATCGATCTCGCGCCCGTCCATCTCCTTGATGTGGGCGCCCTTCTTGTCGAGGAAGGCGAGCGCCGCGTCGAGGCGGGCCTCGGTGTCGGGATCGAGATAACCGCCGGTCATGCGGCGGATGACGGTGATGCGCCGGCCGGCGATCGGATGCTCGCCGGAGTCGTCGGGCCAGGCGAACGGCTCGCGGCCGATGGCCAACGTCCAGGGATCGTCGCGATGACCGCGCGACATCGAGGCCAGGCCGGCGCCGAGATCGCCGGGATGGCGCGCCATGACACCGAGATAAGTGAGCTGGCCGAACTGGTCGGGCGGCACTTCGTGCGGCACGCGACCCAGCGTCGCCTTCAGGCCGTAGACGCCACAGCAGGCGGCGGGAATGCGGCCCGAGCCCGCCCCGTCGGTCGACATGGCGATCGGGCCGAGACCCAGCGCCACCGAGACGGCCGCGCCGCCACTCGACCCGCCACTCGTATGCTCGCGGTTCCACGGGTTGCGCGTGATGCCATGCAGGGGGCTGTCGGTCAGCACCTTGTGGCCGAACTCCGGCGTCGTGGTCTTGGCGAACAGGACGGCATCGGCGCCGCGCCACTGGGCAATGGCCTCGGCGTCGATCGACGGCACGTTGTCCTTCATGGTGACGGAGGCGAAGGCAGTGCGCAGGCCCTTGGTCAGGATCAGGTCCTTGGCCGAGACCGGCACGGCGGCCAGCGCTCCGAAAGACCCACCCGCCTTGCGCCGCGCGTCGAGGGCGTCGGCGGCAGCGCGCGCGCCCTCGGCGTCGAGCGTCGCGATGGGATTGAAGGGCTCGGCCCTCTTCGTGCGCTCCAGCAGCCCCTCGACGATGTCGCGTGCGGCAACCTTGCCGGAGGTGAAGGCTTCTACATGGTCGGCGACGGTGCGGCCGGCGAAATCCTGAGCGGGCATTGATCGATCTTTCAGGTTGAAGCGAAGAGGGTGAATGTGTCCGACGGCACGGAGAGGTGCGCCGTCTTTCCTTCGGCGAGTTCCGCAACGTGCGGCGTGTCGGCCATGGCGAGCGCCGTGAGCGGTCCCAGCGGCGTGTCGAGCACGGCCTTCACGGTGGGGCCGAGGCGATGCAATGCCGACACGCGGACCTCGATCGACAGCGCGTCCGCTTGTGTTTCTCCCAGCCGGACCGACTCGGGGCGGCAGGCGAGCTGGCAGGCGCGGCCGGCCGATGCGGTGCCGACGACGGAAGAGCGGGGAAGGGAGATCGTCCTGCCGCCGACGGAGACCGCGACCGACATGGCATCCACCGCCTCGATGCGGCCGTCCAACATGTTGATGTCGCCGACGAAGCGCGCGACGAAGGGCGAAGCGGGGCGGCGATAGATTTCGCCGGGTGTGCCGACCTGCTGCACGTGCCCGCCGTTCATCACGACGATCGTGTCGGAGAGCATCGTCGCTTCTTCCTGGTCGTGCGTGACGAACACGAAGGTCGTGGCGAGCTGGCGCTGGATCGACTTGAGTTCCACCTGCAACTGGCGCCGAAGCTGCAGATCGAGCGCGCTCAGCGGCTCGTCGAGCAGCAGGATCGCGGGTTCGAGCGCCAGCGAGCGCGCCAGCGCCACGCGCTGCTTCTGGCCGCCGGAGAGCTGGCCGATGCGCCGCCGTTCGAATCCGGCCAGGCCCACGAGTCCCAGGAAGCGCGAGACGCGGGCGGCAATTTCGGATGACGCGCTGCCCCGGATCCGCATCCCGTAGGCCACGTTCTCGAAGACGTCGAGATGCGGGAACAGCGCCAGGTTCTGGAACACCATGCCGAGCGGCCGGCGCCGCGGCGGCACGCCCTGCATGGGCGCGCCGTCGATGGCGATGGTGCCGCGGCTGGGGGCGAGGAAGCCCGCGATCAGGCGCAGCAGGGTGGTCTTGCCGCAGCCCGAGGGGCCGAGCAGGGTGACGAAGCTGCCGCCCTCGATCGCGAGATCCACGCCGTCGAGGACCGTCGCGGTGCCAAACTCCTTGCCGACACCCGTGATCGAGATCGATCCCCGGCTCACTGCTTGACGCCGGACATCAGCTTCTCGGCGCGGTCGACCCGCGCCTCGTTGTGCTCCACGACGATGCGCCAGTCGGGCGAGTAGAGCGACTTCACGATCTGCTCGTAGGGCTGGCCCAGGGTCTTCTGCAGATCCTCGGGCAGTTTGACCTTGGAGTTCATCGGCAGCCAGCCGTCGAGCAGGGCGGCGCGCAGCTGCGGCTCGGCGCCGGCGATGTAGTTCATCCAGACCAGCGCCTTGTCCTGGTTCTTGGCCCCCTTCGGAATCACCACGACATAGGGCAACATCAGCGCGCCCTCTTTGGGAATTACGATCCCGACGTTGGATGCACCCTGGCGGCGCAGAGACCAGACGCGCGAGGCATAGAACGGCACCGCAGCCACCTCGCCGCGCGTCAGCAGCGTATTCATGTGTGCGAGCGACGTGTAGGTCGCCAGCACGTTCGGCACGATCTTTTCGAGCAGCTTGAAGCCCGGATCGATGTCCTTCTCGCTGCCGCCCATCGCCTTGGCCATGATGACGGCGTCGTAGGGGGCGAGATAGACCGGCCGGGTCAGCGACAGCTTGCCCTTCCATTTCGGATCGGCGAGTCCCTGCCAGGAGGCGAAGTCCTGGGCTTTGGCCAGATCGGTGTTGTAGGCGATCCCGTAGTAGGTGAAGTAGGCCGGCAGGCCGACATGACGGCCGGCCTTGTCCTTGGTCAGGAACTTCGGATCGACGTCGGCGATCCCCGGAAGCTGCTTGTCGTCGAAACTCTCGATCAGGCCGGCATTGGAGAGCGCGATCGCCTCGAAATAGGTGACCAGTGCGAGGTTATACTGCCCGGCCGCGGCGGGAGAGCGAAGCGCGCCGGCCGGGTTCGGCACCTCGACCATCTTGATGGTGGAGCCGTTGCCCGGGTTGAACTGCTTGATGAAAGCCTCGCGCCAGGTGTTGGCGCCGCCGCCGCCCCATACCGCCATGGTGAGTTCCTGGGCAGATGCGCTACCCGCGCCACCGGCCGCGCCCGCACAGGCCAGAACGGCACCGCACATCAACGCCTTCAATCGGTTCATCATCGCTGGCCCCCGCCGTTGTCCCGTTTTGACGACGTTAGGCGCATCCCGCAGCGCGGGAGAAATTCATTCGTCCTGTCTGATCATTCCCAAAGGTTATGGCGTTGGGTGTTGCTCCATGCAGATACCGCTTCTACAGTCGCATGGGGATTTCGGAGGGGATACGTCATGGACATCAAGCGCCTGCATCGCCGTCACGCTCTTTCTCTGTTGGGAGGCGCCGCTGCGGTCGGTGCCGCCGGGCCCGCCTTCGCGCAGACGGAACCGGCCAAGCCCGCCCAGCTCGTGGTCAATCATTCCGGCGGGTCGATGGGCTCGGCGATGCGCAAGGCCTTCTTCAACGGCTTCGAGAAGAAGTACGGGATCAAGGTCGTGGAGACGAGCCCGGTCGATTTCGGCAAGCTCCGCGCGATGGTCGATTCCGGCAATGTCGAATGGGACCTGACCGAGATCGGCGGCCAGGACGCGATCCGCGCCGGCAAGGCCAACCTGCTGGAGAAGATCGATCCCAAGATCGTCGATCGCTCCAAGTATCCGGCCTCGGCGCAGAACCCTTATGTCTTCGCTTCGTCGGTCTATACGACCATCATCGGGTTCCGGAACGACGTGTTCAAGAACGGCACCCAGCCCAAGAGCTGGGCCGACTGGTGGGACGTGAAGAAGTTCCCCGGCGCGCGCTCGATGCGCAACCACCCGACCGACAATCTCGAATTCGCGCTGATCGCCGACGGCGTGCCGAAGGACAAGCTCTATCCGATCGACTTCGACCGGGCCTTCAAGAAGCTCGACCAGATCAAGCCGCACATCACCGTATGGTGGTCGACCGGCCAGCAGCCTGCCCAGCTCCTGCTCGACAAGGAGGTCGTGCTGGCGACCGGCTGGAACGGCCGCTTCTACGACATCATCAAGAAGGGCGCGCCGGTCGGCATCGAATGGAACGAGGGCGCGCTGAAGCAGGGCAGCTTCGCCATCCCGCGCGGCGCCAAGAGCCCCTATTGGGCCAACAAGATGCTGGCCGAACTCGCCGTGCCGCAGCAGCAGGCCGTCTATGCCTCGGAGCTCGGCTATCCCGGCCTCAATCTCGAATCGCTGAACTTCGTCGATCCGAAGGTGAAACCCTTCCTGCCGACCGCTTATCTCGATCAGCAGTTCTGGGTCAGCGACGCGTGGTACGCCGAGAACGGCACCAAAGCGGCCGAACTGTGGAACGCCTGGATGCTGAAGAAGGCCTGACCTCCCTTGAGTGCAAGCGGGGGATCGGCCGACCTTCTCGTCGAGGGGGTCGGCAAGCGTTATGGCGACGTGGTCGCGCTCGACCATGTCTCCCTGCAGGTGGCGCAGGGCGAGCTGCTGACCATTCTGGGGCCCAGCGGCTCGGGCAAGACCACGTTGCTGAAAGTCATTGCGGGTTTCGAGACGCCTGACGGCGGCACCGTGAAGGTAGGCGGCGCCGACATCACCTCGCTGCCGCCGGCCAGGCGGGACATCGGCATGGTGTTCCAGAACTATGCGTTGTTTCCGCATCTCAGCGTCGCGGCCAACGTCGCCTTCCCGCTGGAGATGCGCAACGTCGCCAAGCCGGAGATCGAGCGGCGCGTCGCCGAGGCCCTGTCGATGGTGGAACTCAAAGGCTACGAGGCGCGCCTGCCGCGGCAGCTTTCCGGTGGCCAGCAGCAGCGTGTCGCGCTGGCGCGCGCCATCGTGTTCAACCCGCGGCTCCTGCTGTTGGACGAACCCTTCGGGGCACTCGACCGCAAGCTGCGGGAAACGATGCAGCTCGAAGTGCGCCGCCTGCAGCGCCGCCTCGGCCTCACCACCATCTTCATCACCCATGACCAGGAGGAGGCGCTGGTCCTCTCCGACCGCATCGCGGTGATGAACAGGGGCACGATCCAGCAGGTCGCCACGACGACGGAGATCTACGAGCGCCCAGCCAACGATTTCGTCGCCGACTTCGTGGGCGAGAGCAACATCTTCCACGGCACGATGAGCGAGTCGAATACGGTCACGCTTGAAGGCGGGCGGACGCTCCACGTGCGCGGCGAGAAGCCGGCCGGAAGCAAGGTCGGCGTCCTGATGCGCCCCGAACGCTTCGCGCCGTCGGGCGCGAACGCCTTCACCGGCGAGGTCGTCGAGTCGGTCTATCTCGGCACGTCGTTCAAGCTTCGGCTCGCCTGCGAGGGCGGGCTCGAATTGCTGGTGCGCCAGCCCGCGCGCGGCGCGCTACCCACCGCCGGCACGCGCGTGACGGTCGGTATCGACCCCGAGTCGATCCATGTGTTCTGAGAGTGAACCCCTCCGACCTCATCCTGAGGAGCGTCGCGCAGCGATGCGTCTCGAAGGATGGGCCGCAGGCGCGGTGCTCGGTCCCATCCTTCGAGACGGCGCCGCGCGCCTCCTCAGGACGAGGGCCCTGTCGTGAAGTCCCGCGGCTTCCTCCCGGCGCTGCCGGCACTGATCCTGCTCTTCGTCTTCTTCCTGTTTCCGGTCGTGCGCATGCTGGGCTTCAGCCTCGAGGGCGGGACGCTCGACTGGTACGCCAAGGCGCTGGGCGAGCAGCTCTATCTCCGCGTCTTCTGGAACACTTTCGAGATCGCGCTGCTCGTCACTTTCTTCTGCCTTCTGCTCGGCTATCCGCTGGGCTTCCTGATGGCCACCACCACGCCCTTCTGGGCGACCGTGGGCTTCATCTTCGTCCTGCTGCCGCTGTGGACCTCGGTGCTGGTGCGCACCTATGCCTGGATGGTGCTGCTCGGCCGTAACGGCGTCTTCAATCGGACCCTGATGGAAGCGGGCATCATCAGCGATCCGATTCCGCTCCTGCACAATTTCACCGGCGTGCTGATCGGCATGGTGCATGTGCTGCTGCCCTACATGGTGCTGCCGGTCTACGGCGCCGTCCGCAAGGTCGACCCCGCCATTCCGGCGGCTGCCGCGGGGCTCGGCGCGTCGAGCTTCGCCATCTTCCGGCGCATCTACCTGCCCCTCACCCTGAACGGCATCTTCGCGGGCTCGGTTCTGGTGTTCGTGCTGTCGCTGGGTTTCTTCATCACGCCGGCGCTGCTGGGCGGCGGCCGCGTCATGATGATCGCCGTGCTGATCGAGCAGCAGGTGCGCGAGGCGCTGAACTGGCCGTTTGCCGCGGCGCTCTCCGCCGTGTTGCTGGTCTTCACCTTCGCCGTCTACGCCCTGGCCCAGCGCTTCACCCGAACGGAGGCGGCGCGATGAGTCGTCGGCTTCTCGTCCTGTCCTGCGGGCTGATCTACTTCTTCTTGATGTTGCCGCTGCTGGTCGTTTTCCCGATCTCGCTGTCGTCGGCGCCCTACATGCAGTTCCCGCCGCCCGGCCTGTCGTGGCAGTGGTACGAGCGCTACCTCGACGATCCGCAATGGATCGATGCGACCTGGCGCTCGCTCTACATCGGGAGCGCGACGGCGGTCTTCGCCCTGATGCTGGGCGTGCCGCTTGCCTTCGCGCTGGTGCGGGGAAAATTCTTCGGCCGCATCCTGATCGACCGGCTGGCGCTCGCCCCCGTGATCGTGCCGACCATCATCCTCTCGGTGGCGGTCTATGGGCTGTTCGCCAAGCTGAAGCTGATCGGTACCTGGTACGGACTGGTCGTGGCTCACACGGTGTTGGCTCTGCCCTTCGTGGTACTGGTGATCGTGGCCGGTCTGCGCGATTTCGATCGCTCGCTGGAACAGGCGGCCGAAGGGCTGGGCGCCAGCCGCTGGCGCACGCTCTCGCGCGTCACCCTGCCGTTGCTGCGGCCCAGTCTCGTCTCGGCCGGCCTGCTGGCGTTCATCTCCTCGTTCGACGAGGTCGTCGTGGCGCTGTTCCTGGCCGGCGCCAACATGACCCTGCCGAAGAAGATGTTCGACAACATCATGATGGAGATCGACCCGACCATCGCCGCGGTGTCGGTGATGCAGATCCTGCTGGTGTCGATCGTGCTGGTGCTGATCGGCCGCTTCGGCCGGGGCCTCAAGGATAGTGCGCGTTAGGAGAGTAGGATGGCCGACAGCATCTTCCACAAGGATTTCAAGGCGACGCCGTGGTGGTGGGAATGGTGGCATCCCTCCAACGAGCTGAGCCAGGACCCGCCGCTCAAGACCGACGTGCTCGTGGTCGGTGCGGGTTATGGCGGCCTGTCGACCGGGCTGGAGCTGGCGCGCTCCGGCGTCGACGTCACCGTGCTGGAGCGTGGCGATTTCGGTGTCGGCGCCTCGACGCGCAACGGCGGCGGCGTCAGCGGCGGCACGACCATGGGCAAGGGCTTCTCCGGCAAGGGCGTCGGCGGCGACCCCGAGGCCTGGAAGAAGGTGATGGCGCGCATGTTGAGCGACGCCGCCGATTCGCTCAGCCAGGTCGAGACCGTGATCCAGCGCGAGGGCATCGAGTGCCATTGGCGCATGAACGGCCGCTTCAGTGGCGCCTACACGCCGCGCCACTTCGCCGAACAGCAGGCCAAGGTCGCGACCTACAACGAGCAGGCGGCACTCGGCACCTACATGGTTTCGCGCGAGCGCCAGCGTGAGGAGATCGCCTCCGACTATTACTATGGCGGCATGGTCGTGGAGCGCACCGGCCAGCTCCATCCCGCGCTCTATTACGGCGGCCTGCTGAAGGCCGCCCATCGTGCCGGGGCGAAGCTCTGCGCCAACTGCGATGCCGAAAAGATCGAACGCAAGGCCCAAGGCGCAGGGGGCGGGTTCCGCGTGCTGACCAGCAAGGGCCTGATCGAGGCGCGCGAGGTGGTGATCGCGACCAACGGCTATACGACCGAGTTGACGCCGACCCTGCGGCGCAAGCTGGTGCCGGTGGCCAGCCACATCATCGCCACCGAGGAGCTGCCGGAGGATCTGGTCAAAAGCCTGATCCCGAAGAACCGCGTCGTCTCCGATACCAAGCGCGTGCTCTGCTACTACCGTCAGTCACCGGACAACAAGCGCGTGATCTTCGGCGGCCGCGCCCGCTTCACCCAGGTGACGCCCGAGGTCAGCGCGCCGGTGCTGCACGGCTACATGCTGGAGCGCTGGCCGCAGCTCAAGGGCGTGAAGGTGACCCATGCCTGGACGGGCAACGTGGCCTTCGCCTTCGACTTCCTGCCGCACATGGGCATCGAGCAGGGCATGCACTATCTGATGGCCTGCAACGGCTCGGGCGTCGCGATGATGTCCTATCTCGGCTACCAGACCGCGCGGAAGATCGCCGGCGGCTCGAACGCGCCTGTCAATGCCTTCGACGGCCAGGATTTCCCGACCGTCCCCTTCTACAGCGGCAACCCCGAATGGGTGCTGCCCTTCGTCGGCGCCTGGTACCGCACGCGCGACTGGTGGGACCGGATGCGGGCTTGAGGCAGTTCAAACAGAATAAAGCCTCACCCTGAGGAGCACCGCGTAGCGGTGCGTCTCGAAGGGTCGGCACGAGCACCACGTCTGCTGCCCATCCTTCGAGACGGTCGTGGAGTTTACCCCGAGGTACTCGAGGGGCGACCTCCTCAGGATGAGGTCGGGTGATCGAGTGACGCTCCTCTTGCGTCGCTACTTCATCGTGATCGGTGAGAAGTCCTGGAACCAGTTCTGGGCCTGCACGAAGCCGGTCACCTTGGGCGACATGGCGCGCGGCGCCACGTCGTGGGTCACGAACAGGAACAGCGCGTCGTTGACGATCTTCTCGTGGATCTTCTGCAGCACCGCGTCCTGCTCCCTGGCGTCGAAGGTCGTGCGCGCCTTCTCGAGCAGCGCGTCCATCTCGGGGTTCTGGTAGTAGCCCCAGTTGGTGCCGTTGGGCGCCACCAGCTTCGAATCGAGATGACGGATGAAGGCGGTGAACGGGTCCTGGATGAAGTAGGTGAAGTTGATGCCGTTGCCGCCCTTGGCGAGGTCGGACTTGGCGCCGGCCCGCCACAGGTTGATCAGCGTGTTCCACTCGGCGACCTCGAACTCGACCTTGATGCCGACGTCGGCGAGGTTCTGCTGGATGTATTCGTTCATCGCCAGCGGCTGCATCTGGCCCGAGCCCGAGCTCGAGATCAGGATCTTGGCGGTCACCGGCTTGGCCTTGCTGAAGCCGGCCTCGGCCAACAGCTTCTTCGCCGCCTCCGGATCGAACTTCACGTCGAACGTGGGCTTGCCGAACCACGGGCTGCCCGGCGTCACGAAGCCCTTGGCCGGGATCATCAGCCCGTTCAGCAGGACCTTGAGTCCGTCGCGATCGACCGCGAGGTTGGCCGCCTTGCGCACGCGGATGTCGGTCCACGGCGAGCCTTCGACCATGCTGAGGTGCCAGGTCCAGTTGTGCGGATAGGCGTTGCTCACGATCTTGAGGCCGGCTTTCTCAAGGCTTGGCACCGCGTCGGGCGAGGGCGATTCGATCCAGTCGACCTGGCCCGAGCGCAGCGCCGCGGTCCGCGTCGCGGTCTCGGGGATCGGCAGCAGCACCATCTTGTCCAGCTTCGGCACGCGCGCCTTGTCCCAATAGTCCTTGTTGGGCGACAGTTCGGCGCGCGTCTGCGGCTGGAACGCCGTCACCTTCCACGGGCCGGTGCCCGACGGTGTCTGCGCGAACTTGTTCCAGTCCTTGCCGAGCTTCTCCCATTGCGCCGGGCTCGACATCATCACCCAGGAGATCTGATAGGGCAGGAAGGCGTCGGGCGTCTTGGTCCTTATCTCGACCGTCTTGGGATCGAGCGCCTTGTAGGAGGCGACGGCGGGAATGCGCGAGCGGCCCTGGGCGGCCTGCTTGCTGTCGTATTGCGGCGACTTGTCGTTGAGCAGCTTCTCGATGTTCCAGATCACCGCGTCGGCGGTGAAGTCGCTGCCGTCGTGGAATTTCACGCCGTCGCGCAGCTTGAACACCCAGCGCGTCGGGTCGGCCTTGTCGACTTCCCACGAGGTGGCGAGGCCCGGCACCAGGCCCGAGGCCTTGTCGGCCGAGGACAGGTCCCAATTGATCAGCCCGTCATAGACCGTGTAGCCCATGAACCGCATGCCCTCGCCGCCTTGGTCGGTCTGGCCGGTGGTCAGCGGAATGTCCGAGGCGGTCATGCCGATGCGCAGGGTGCCCTGCGCCAGGACTGGCGTCACGGCCAGCGATGCCAGCAGGGCGACGGTCCCCAGTACCGCTTTCTTGGCGAAGATCATGACGAAGGCCCCTGTTTTCCTTGTGGTCGTTGTCCGTGTGGACGCCAGAACCATGCCAAAGGATAGGTGGCGCCCCCGTCCCGCCCGTTCGAAAGTGCCTCCGTTCGACAAAGAACGTGACTTCTATTTTAGAATCGTTCTAATTTAGGCCGTTAGCCTGGAACATGAGGGATGGACGATGACGACCGAGAGCAAATGCCCCTTCAGCGGTGCACCCAAGGGCCATACGAACCGTGACTGGTGGCCCAACCAGCTCGACCTTCAGGTGCTGCACCAGCATTCCCCGCTCTCCAATCCGATGGGCGAGGCCTTCGACTACGCCAAGGCCTTCAAGAGCCTCGACCTCGATTCCGTGATCGCCGACCTGCGCGCCCTGATGACCGATTCGCAGGACTGGTGGCCGGCCGATTTCGGCCATTACGGCCCGTTCTTCATCCGCATGGCCTGGCACAGCGCCGGCACCTATCGCGTCGGTGACGGAAGAGGCGGCGCTGGTGGCGGCCAGCAGCGCTTCGCCCCGCTGAATTCGTGGCCCGACAACGTCAATCTCGACAAGGCGCGCCGCCTGCTGTGGCCGATCAAGCAGAAGTACGGCGCGAAGATCTCGTGGGCCGACCTGCTGATCCTCACCGGCAACGTCGCGCTCGAATCGATGGGCTTCAAGACCTTCGGCTTCGGCGCCGGCCGGGTCGACACCTGGGAGCCCGAGCAGGACATCTACTGGGGTCCCGAGGGCAAGTGGCTGGCCGACGAGCGCTACAGCGGCGACCGCCAGCTCCAGGGCTCGCTGGGCGCCGTGCAGATGGGCCTGATCTACGTCAATCCCGAGGGCCCCAACGGCAACCCCGATCCGATCGCGGCGGCGCGCGACATCCGCGAGACTTTCGCGCGCATGGCGATGGACGACGAGGAGACGGTGGCGCTGATCGCCGGCGGCCACACCTTCGGCAAGACACACGGTGCCGGCGATGCCGCCCTGGTCGGGCCGGAGCCGGAAGCCGCGCCGATCGAGCAGCAGGGCCTGGGCTGGAAGAGCAGCTTCGGCACCGGCAAGGGACATGACGCGATCGGCAGTGGCCTCGAAGTCACCTGGACCTCGACGCCCACCAAGTGGAGCAGCAACTTCTTCTGGAACCTGTTCGGCTACGACTGGGAGCTGACCAAGAGCCCGGCCGGCGCCCATCAGTGGCGGCCGAAGAACGGTGCCGGCGCCGATTCGATCCCGGACGCCTTCGACAAGAACAAGCGTCATGCGCCGACGATGCTGACGACGGACCTCGCGCTGCGCTTCGACCCGGCCTACGAGAAAATCTCGCGCCGCTTCTACGAGAACCCCGACCAGTTCGCCGATGCCTTCGCGCGGGCCTGGTACAAGCTCACGCATCGCGACATGGGGCCGATCGCGCGCTACCTGGGCCCGCTCGTGGCGAAGGAGCATCTCGTCTGGCAGGACCCGATCCCCGCGGTCGACCATCCGCTGGTCGGCGACGCCGAAATCGCGGCGCTCAAGGCCAAGCTGCTGGCCTCGGGCCTCACCGTGTGGCAGCTCGTGACGACGGCCTGGGCCTCGGCCGCGACCTTCCGCGGCGCCGACAAGCGCGGCGGCGCCAACGGCGCGCGCCTCCGCCTCGCGCCGCAGAAGGACTGGGCGGTCAACCAGCCCGCCGAACTGGCGACGGTCCTGCAGAAGCTCGAAGCGATCCAGGCTGAGTTCAACGCCTCGGCCGCGGGCGGCAAGAAGGTCTCGCTGGCCGACCTGATCGTGCTGGGCGGCGTCGCTGCCGTCGAGAAGGCGGCGAAGGCCGCCGGCCATGACGTGAAGGTCCCCTTCACGCCGGGCCGCATGGACGCCTCCCAGGAACAGACCGACGCGCATTCCTTCGCGCCGCTCGAGCCGACCGCCGACGGCTTCCGCAACTTCGTCGGCACGAAGGTCCCGCAGTCGCCGGAGGAGCGCTTGGTTGATCACGCCCAGCGCCTCACCCTGACGGCCCCCGAGATGACGGTCCTGGTCGGCGGCCTGCGCATGCTGGGCGCCAACGTCGGTCAGTCGAAGCACGGCGTCTTCACCGACAAGACGGAGACGCTTGGCAACGACTTCTTCGTCAACCTGCTCGACATGGCGACCGAGTGGCAGCCGGTCGCCGGCGAAGACGGCGTCTACGAAGGCCGCGACCGCAAGTCCGGCGCCGTGAAGTGGACCGGCACGCGCGTCGACCTGATCTTCGGCTCGCACAGCCAGCTCCGCGCGCTGGCCGAGGTCTATGCCCAGTCCGACGCCAAGGAGAAGTTCGTGAAGGACTTCGTCGCCGCCTGGACCAAGGTCATGAACCTCGACCGCTTCGACCTCCACGCCTGAGCTGCGTCACATGAATCGGAAAGCCCGCCCGGCGAGAGCCGCGGCGGGCTTTTTAACTCCGTCATCTCGACCGGAGCGCGCAGCGCGAAGCGGAGAGATCTTCTTTCGTCGAATAGCCGGATTTTGGTGGAGAGAAGTTCTCTCCACTTCGCCTCGCTTCGCGAGGCTACGGTCGAGACAACGGAGTGTTTTTCACTCCAGCTTTACATTCGCCGCCCGAATGACCTCGCTGTAGCGCACCGCATCGTCGGCGAGGTCGCGGGCGAAGTCGGCCGACGAGGTCGCCACGACGATCAGGCCGAAATCCTTCAGCCGCTGCACGATCTCCGGCCGGCGCACGGCCGCCCGGTAGGCTTCCTCCAGCCGCGCCTTGATCGGCGCCGGCGTGCCGGCGCGGATGGCGATACCGAAGTCGTTGCTCGCGCGGACGCTCGGATAGCCCACTTCCGCGAAGGTCGGGACGTCGGGGAATTCCGGCATCCGCTCCGTGTAGCTGACGGCCAGCGCGCGCAACTGTCCCGAGGCGACGTACTGCCGGCAGTCGGCCACGCCGAGCACCGACATCTGCAGGCGGTTCTCCAGCAGGTCGGCGACGATCGCCGGGGTGCCTCGATAGGGCACGTGGACCAGGTCGACGCCGGCGGCCATCTTGAACAACTCGCCGCCCAAATGCACCGACGTGCCGATGCCCGAGCTGCCGTACGACCATTTGCCCGGCTGCTTCTTCGCCGCCGCGACAAACTCCGCCATGGTCTTGATGCCGAGCTGCGCCGGCACCGCCATCAGCGTTGGTCCGACAGTGAGCCGCGACAGCGGCGTGAAGGCATCCATCTTGAAGGGAAGGTTGGGCATCAGCAGCGCGATGATGGAATAGCTGCTGCCCGTGAACATCAGCGTGTAGCCATCGGCCGGCGCCGAGGCCACTGCCGCCATCGTCACCGTGCCGGTGGCGCCCGGCCGGTTCTCGACGATGACCTGTTGCCCCAACGACTCCGACACGATCGGCGCGAGCAGTCGGGACAGCGTGTCCATCGAGCCGCCGGCGCCGAACGGCATGATCACCTTGATCGGCTTGGTCGGCCAGGGCTCGTTGGCGCTCGCGTCGGCAAACGGCACGGCCGTCGCCAAGAGGCCGCCCGCCGTGGCGGCCAGCAGGTTACGCCTCGTCACTCGTTGGCTCATCGCTCGTCCTCCGGTTGGTCGTTGTTGTGTCGACCTGCCTCTCAGGGCAGTTGGATGGGAATGCGATAGAAGCGGATGGCGTTGCGGGCGAAGAACTTGGCCATCGTCTCCGGTGTCTCTTTGGCCAGCGCCTCGCGCATGACCGCGACGATGCCGCCGAAGTTCGTGCTGAGGCTCGCTACCGGAAGATTGCTGGCGAAGATGATGCGATCCGGCCCGAAGATCGACGCCGCTTCGCGCACCACGCGGACATTGCTCGGCACGTCCCACGTGCCGTGCGGTAGACCGAGCTCCGAGATCTTCATCACCACGTTGGGACAATCGGCCAGCGCCGCCAGTCCCTTGCGCCAGATCGCGAGCCCGTCCTCCGAGCGGTCGAGCGGCAGGCCGGTGTGGTTGACCACCATCGGGATGCCGGGAAAGGCGCGCGCGACCTCGGCGCCTTCCTCAAGATGCCAGTAGGGGATGCGCATGTCCCACGACATGCCGTGCGTCTCCAGCAGTGCGAAGTTCCGCCGCCAGTGATCGTCCTGCATGGTGCCCGGCGCACCCGCGACCGACGCGCCCGGCCCTGGCGACGTCGTGGGCCGCGAGCGAATGCCGCGCATCAGCGGCGACTTCGCATGGCCTCTGAGGATCGCGGCGCAATCGGGCTGAATGAACGAAACGTGGCCCACCACGACGGAGGGCAGGCCGAACTGCTCGTTCATCGTCTCCAGCCATTCGGTCTCGGCCACCTGCTCGTCTATCGCGCGCGCCGCCTGGATATGGACGCTGCCGATGACACGAAAGCCCTTCAGCGCCTCGACATAGTCTGACGGCATGTAGTCGCGGCAGATCGCGCGATAGTCGCCGAGGAAGAAATTCTTGTCGTACTGGTCCGTCTTGGTCGGATAGTGCCCGGCCTTCAGGTCCCACAGGTGATGATGCGCATCGACGATCGGCGTCGCGAAGTCACCCGATGGCGACAGGGTGCTGAGAAGATCCATTGTTTCCGCCCGACATTATTCGTTGCGTCGATGGAAGGGGGCGGGGCGAGGTGGTGTCAACCGATGTAGTCGGATGCTTTCCGCAAGGTGGTCGGCGCCAAGGTCCTTGAGTCGGTCATGGCTTTGGACGATTCACTTCCACAAACATGGTCCCAAGTGTTCCATCTCGTTGAAAGACGAAGGAAACGGTTCGCCCAAATTTGTCGTTGCCTGCTTGATAGGTGATCTTTCTTCCGATTGACATCGGGATCGGATGTGGAGGTAACACAGCTTCTTCCTCGGTCCACGATCTGCCAAATCTTTCTTCAATCGTTGTTAGATCTATATCCGTAAAAGGTCGTTCGAAATCCAATCGGATTTTGGCCCGGAGCTCGCCATCCGGATGCAGAGTGAGTCTGTCGATGCTCAACGACGTATGATTCCGAAGAGATGGTCCAAACGGGAAATCACGAATGCTTGCCCAATATGAGCCAATGAGGACATCTGACTTGCCGACCTTCAAATCTACGGCTGAGCCGCCGAAGGCGCGCTTCAAGTTGACGACTGTGTAGAGTCGCGAATTCAAGATTTGACCCGAGTCGCTCAACTGCCAAATTGCCGCGACAAGTTGCAACGGGCTCTGCGGTGTCTTCAACGCCTCGATCTGTGGCGGTGGCTTCGGCGCACATGCCGCCATCACGGTGATGCCCACCAGCACACATAGTGTTCTTGCAATGTTTATCACGCTGCAACTCTGCTGGGTAACCGTGCGAGCGTCTACCGTCAGGACAGCCGCGTCGCCTGACTGACCGCCAACTGCCACCCATCCTGCGCGGTCACGTACACGCTCACCCAGCGGAAGGCGTAGGTTTTCTGTTCCTTCACGTTCAGGATCGGGCTCCTGCCGGTGACGATCACGGTCGGGCCGGTGAAGACGCGGAAGCTGAGGTCGGTGGCGGGGGCGGTTTCGATCATGGGATCGCCGGCCATCGCGGCGGCGAGGCGCGCGTCCTTGTTGTCGAGTTTCCCGGAGCCGTGCGTGTGCGTGAAGCTGTCGGCGTAGAGCGGGCGCATCGCGGCGAAGTCTTTTGCGAGCACGGCCTTCGCAAGCTTCGCGCGGAAGTCGGTCACTTCCTGGATGAATTTCTTGGCTTCCGCCGCGTCGGGCTGGCGCGGCGGGTGGGCGAGGGCCTCAGGGGCCAGAGCGAGAAGCGGGAGACCCGCGAGCAGGGTGCGTCTACGCATCCTTCGAGGATACGCCGGCCTCGGCGAAGGTCGCCATGCCGTTGTGGCAGGCGGCGGCGGCCTTGAGCAGCGGCACGGCGAGCGCGGCGGCCGAGGCTTCGCCCAGGCGCATGTCGAGGTCGAACAGCGGGCGCACGCCGATCTCGGCAAGCAGGCGCGTGTGGCCGGGCTCGGCCGAGCGGTGTGCGACCAGGCAATGGTCGAGCGCGCGGCGGTCGATGGTGCGCAGCACCGCGGCGGCGGCGGTGCAGGCAAAGCCGTCGAGCAGCACCGGGATGCGGCCCATGCGGGCGGCGACGATGGCGCCGGTGAGGGCGGCGAATTCCTCGCCCCCCACGGCGGCCAGCAGTTCGAGCGGATCGCGGCGGGCGATCGCGTCCTTGTGGAAGGCCAGCGCCTCGTCGATCACCGCGATCTTGTGCGCGAGCGCCTTGCCGGAGACGCCGGTGCCCGGCCCGGCCCAGTCGGCGCCGGTGCCGCCATAGAGGGCGGCGCAGAGCGTCGAGGCCGCCGTCGTGTTGGCGATGCCCATTTCACCGAGGCACAGCACGTCGATGCCGGGTTCGGCGGCCATCATGCCGTAGGCCATGGCGTTGGCGGCGCGGGTCTCGTCCATCGCCGGCCCTTGCGTGAAGTCGGCGGTGGGATGCTCAAGGTCGAGTTCGTAGATGCGCAGGTCGGCGTCGATGATGGTGGCGAGCTGGTTGATGGCGGCGCCCCCGTTCTGGAAGTTCTTCACCATCTGTTGGGTGACTGCGGGCGGATAGGCCGAGACGCCGCGCGCGGCGACGCCATGGGTGCCGGCGAACACCGCGATGCGCGGCCGTTCGACCCGCGGCTGGGCGCGGCCCTGCCAGCAGGCCAGCCATTCGGCGATCTCCTCCAGCCGGCCGAGCGAGCCCGGCGGCTTGGTCAGCTCGGCCTGGCGGCGGACCACCTCGGTCTGGGCGGTGAGATCGGGTCCCGGCAGTTCGCGCAGGATCCGGCGCATTTCATCGAAGGAGGCAGCCGACATTGTTTGTCCGGGGGCATTCAGGAAGGGGCCGGACCATCCTATATTCGCGGGATCATGACCAGTCCCCACGAGCCTTCCTCTTCTTCGTCTTCGTTCAGTGGCGGGGGCAGCAGCGCCCCGCGCCCCGCGTCGTTCGACGAATGGCTGCAGGCCTTCAAGGAACAAATGACGTTCTTTACCGGCCTGAAGCTCGATGTCGGGCTACCGCGCTGGCAACTCGCCGACGTGCTGCCGGTCCTGCCGGCGGTGGGCGCGGCGATCGGGCTGGCCTCCGGGCTGGTCTTCGCCATCGTGCGCGGCATCGCTGGGCCGGGCTGGCTGGCGGCCGTCCTGGCGGTCGGCGCGGCGATCGTTCTGACGCGCGCCCTGCATGAAGACGGGCTTGCCGATACCGCCGACGGGCTGGGGCCGCACGCGCTGGAGCCGGCGCGCCGACTCGAGATCATGCGCGACAGTCGCAACGGCACGTTCGGCGTGCTGGCGCTGGCCCTCACGGTGCTGATCAAGGTGGCCTGCCTGGCGCAGTTCGGCGCCGCCACCGGGCTCGTGGTGCTCATTTCGGCCCACGCTTTGTCGCGCGCCGTGCTGGCCTATCCGCTGCTGGCCTTTTCGCCGGTCCATGCCGACGGTCTGGGCGCGACGGTGGGCAAGCCGACCGACAACGACGTCTGGATCACAATCGGCATCGGCGCCGGGCTGGCCTTCCTGCTGATGTTGGGCAAGGGCCTGTTCGTGGCCCTCCTGGCGCCGCTCGCCGCCCTGGCCTCGGCCTGGTTCGCCTCGCACTGGATCGCCAGGCGGCTCGGCGGCTACACCGGGGACACGCTGGGCGCCGTGCAGCAGAAGGCCGAGGTCGTCTTTCTCGTGGTGGCGGCGCTGTTCATCGGCGGCTAAGAAGGCGGCCGCTTAAGAATCCAGCGGAGGAAGAGCATGGCGACGGGCGCCAAGATCACGGGAGCGGTCACGCGGTGGTGGTGGGTGCGGCATGCGCCGGTGCCCAATCCGGAACGGCGCTGCTACGGCCAGTCGGACATGGATTGCGACGTGAGCAACGAGGCGCTGTTCCGGCACCAGGCGAAGCTGCTGCCCAAGGGCGCGGTCTGGTACGCCTCCAACCTGCTGCGCGCCCGCAAGACGGCCGAAACGCTCGCGAAGGCGGGTGCCGAGATGGACACGCTGAACATCGACCCCGACCTCGCCGAGCAGCATTTCGGCTCGTGGCAGGGGCTCACCTATGTCGAGATCGCCGAGAACCACGCCAACAACCATCTCTTCTGGCTGGGACCGCCGGAATTCCGGCCCGATGGCGGCGAGAGCTTCGTCGACCTGCGCGAGCGCACGGTGCGCAGCATCGACCGGCTGACCGCCGAACATAAGGGCCGCGACATCGTGGCGACGGCGCATGGCGGCACGATCCGCGCGGCGCTGGCCCATGCCTTCGACCTGCATCCCGAGGCGGCGGTGCGCTTCGAGATCGACAATGTCTCGATCACGCTGATCGAGCATTTCGAGCAGGCCGATCCGCTCCACGCCTGGCGCGTGTCGTTCGTGAACTACATGCCGCGCGAAATCGTCCTCGCCCATGCCGGCGGGCCTGCGTGACGGCGGCCGCCCCGTCGACCGGCAAGTCAACCGCGGAACTGGCGGCGGACCAGGCCGCCCACTGGAACGGTGCGGGCGGGCAGAACTGGCTGAAGGCGCAGGCGCGTCTCGACCATCTGATGGCCGGGATCACGCGCCACGCGCTGGCGCTGGCAAATGTTCAACCCGGTGAGACGGCGATCGACGTCGGCTGCGGTCCCGGCACCACGACGGCGGCCCTGGCGGCCGCGGTCGGACCCGAGGGTCACGTGCTCGGCGTCGACATCTCTCGAGTGTTGATCGACGCGGCGGCGACGCGACGGCTTTCCAACGCGACCTTCGTCGTGGCCGATGCCGGCGCCCATCCGTTCGAGGCCGGTTCGGCGGACCTGATCTTCTCACGCTTCGGCGTCATGTTCTTCGGCGATCCGGTGGCGGCCTTTGCCAACCTGCGGCGTGCGCTGAAGCCGTCGGGACGGCTCGCCTTCGTCTGCTGGCGCAGCGCGCAGGACAATCCCTGGAGCCTCACGCCGGTGAAGGCGGCGGCGCCGTTCCTGACGCTGCCGCCCCGGCCCGGTCCGGAAGATCCCGGCCAGTTCGCCTTCGGCGACCGTGCGCGGGTCGAACGGATCCTCAAAGGGGCGGGCTTCAGCGATCTGGCGATCGAGCCGCTCGACGTCGAGATCTGGATGGGCCGCGACCCGGCCGATGTCGTGGCCAATGCCGGCCGCTTCGGGCCGCTGGCTCGGCCGCTCGCCGAAGCCGATCCAGCCGCCGCCGCGCAGGCGAAGGCGGCGATCATCGAGGCGCTGGCGCCGCACGCCACGAAGGACGGCGTGTCGCTGCCCGGCGGCTGCTGGCTGGTCGGCGCGACGCCCGGCTGATGGAGCATATCTCGACCTTCCCGCTGCCGCCGGTGACTCTCGTGCTGGGCGGCGCCCGCTCGGGCAAGAGCACCCATGCCGAGCGGCTGGTGACGGGCACCCTGCACGGCGGGGCGCCGCGGCTGGCCGTCTATATCGCGACCGCCGAGGCAGGCGACGTCGAGATGGCGACCCGGATCATGGCCCACCGCGCCCGCCGCGGCGTCGCCTGGACCACGATCGAGGAGCCGCTGAAGCTCGCCGAAACACTGGAGCGGGAGGCCGCCAGGGGCCAGCCGATGCTGGTCGACTGCCTCACCCTCTGGCTCTCGAACCTCATGCACGCCGGCGAGGATGTCGACCAGGCGACCGACGATCTGGTGGGGTCACTGGATGATCACAACCAGCCGGTGGTCTTCGTCAGCAACGAAGTGGGCCTCGGCGTGGTGCCGGATACGCCCCTCGGCCGCACCTTCCGGGACGCGATGGGCCGGCTGAATATGCGTATTGCCGAGCGTGCCGACCGGGTGATCCTGATGGCCGCGGGCCTGCCTCTGGTGATGAAGGACCGGCCGGCCCGGCCGCGCTGAAGCGGCCCAATCGGCCGCAAAACGTGTTATGATTCAGCTCTTGTGACCATCCAGGCGCTCCCTCGGCGTCGGTCGCCAGCCACACGGAGCACAAAATGAAGCTCGATCGCCGAACCGTCCTCTCGGGGGCCGCGGCCGCGTTCGCCGCGCCGTTCCTGACCTCAATGCCGGCCCGTGCCGACGCCAAGCGCCAATCGCTGGTCGATTCCTGCCTCGCCACCGCCCGCAAGATCCTGGGCGGCCCGGACTTCCCCGACGCCGCCGGACAGATGGTCAATGCCCGCGGCGTCCTGATCATTCCCGAACTGGTCCAGGGCGGGTTCATCTTCGGCGCTGCCGGCGGGCGCGGCGTTCTGCTGGGCCGAGCCTCGCCCAACAACTGGAGCTACCCGGCCTTCTACCTCATGGGCTCCGGCAGCGTCGGTTTGCAGGTCGGCGGCAAGGTTTCCGAGATCGTGTTCATCATCCGGACCGAGAAGGGCCTGCAGGCCATCCTCGACCACAAGTTCAAGTTCGGGGCGGAAGCGGGCGTGACCATGGTCGCGGTCGGCATCGGTCTCGAGGGCGCCTCGACCGCGGCCGGTGGCGCCGACATCGTGGCCTTCGCCAACTCGCAGGGCCTGTTCGCCGGCGCCTCGATCGAAGGTTCCTACATCGACGCCGACAACGACTGGAACGCGCTCTATTACGGCAGCGGCGCGACCGCGAAGGGCGTCGTGCTCGACCGCCGCTACACCAATCCGGGCGCCGAACCGCTCAGGCAATATCTGTCGAAATGGTGATCTGAAGTCGTCATTGGAGCGCGCAACTCCAGTTGCGCTCATGTCTGCGCTGTCACTCGACGCCGGACATGACTCCAAGGCCAATTCTCGGCAGCGCCAACGAGTCCCGCCTTGACCGGATTGTTCTCGATGTAGCCGAGTGTGGATTCGAAATGCCGCTCGTCGCGGATGTACGTGTCCCAGTAGTCGTCCTGCCAGAACGGTCCTGACCGCCCGATCATGCGATTGGCCGCTCGCGCCGAGAACCGCTTCCACGAGCTGACGATTGATCCGAGCGAGTGTTGCCCGAGGAGTTCGATCAGGACGTGGACGTGATTGGGCATGATCGTCCAGGCAATCAGCCGATAGCGTTTGTCATCGAAATACAGACGGGCCGTCTCAACGATTTCTGCAATCTCTCGCCGTCCGAGCCAGCATGCGCCCGATCCTGCATCCAGGAAGGCGTCGCGTTCGGCAGCAGTGATTGATCCAGCTGCAGTCCGGAGTTTTTCGATCGCGTCCGCCGGGAGGCTATCGGCCAACCGAAACGTCACGAACTGCAGTGTTTCGGGCGAGTCGAAATGCGGCAGGTATCCGCGGGAATGCCAGCCCTTCGGGCTCATGGGAGCGCGAAGTTCCAGTGGCGCATCATGATTCATGAGCGCAACTGGAGTTGCGCGCTCCAATGAGTCTAAGCGACCTTCAAATCCGCCGCGATCGAGAGCTTGGCTTTCGTCTTCGCCTTGACCTCGTCGACGGTGACGCCGTCGGCGAGTTCGATCAGCGTGACGCCGCCATCGCCCTTCTTGTCGACGGTGAAGACTCCCAGCTCGGAGATCACCATGTCGACGACCCGGCGGCCGGTCAGCGGCAGGGTGCATTCGCCCAGCAGCTTCGACGCGCCGTCCTTGGAGACATGCTCCATGGTGACGATCACGCGCTTCACGCCGGCCACCAGGTCCATGGCGCCGCCCATGCCCTTCACCATCTTGCCCGGGATCATCCAGTTGGCGAGGTCGCCATTTTCCGCCACTTCCATGGCGCCCAGGATCGACAGGTCGATATGGCCGCCGCGGATCATCGCGAAGCTGTCGGCCGAGCTGAAGTAGGACGTGCCCTTGACCTCGGTCACGGTCTGCTTGCCGGCATTGATGATGTCGGCATCGACCTCGTTGTCGTAGGGGAAGGGGCCGACGCCCAGCATGCCGTTCTCGCTCTGCAGCGTGATGTCGACATCTTCCGGCACATAGTTCGACACCAGCGTCGGGATACCGATGCCGAGGTTCACGTAGAAGCCGTCCTTCAGTTCCTTGGCGGCGCGTGCCGCCATCTGATCGCGGGTCCAGGCCATCGTTCTCTCCTCAAGCCTTGCGAATGGTGCGCTGTTCGATCTGCTTGTCGTAGGGCGCACCGCAGAAGATGCGCTTCACGAAGACGGCAGGCGTGTGGATGTGGTCGGGATCGAGCTCGCCGACCGGCACCAGCTCCTCGACCTCGGCGACGCACATCTTCGCGGCGGTCGCCATCATCGGATTGAAGTTCCGCGCGGCCTTCCGGTAGATCAGGTTGCCGGACGTGTCGCCCTTCCAGGCCTTGATCAGGGCGATGTCGCCGAACAGGCCGCGCTCCATGACATATTCCTCGCCGTCGAAGACCTTGGTCTCCTTGCCCTCGGCCACCAGCGTGCCGACGCCGGTCTTGGTGTAGAAGGCGGGGATGCCGGCACCGCCGGCGCGGCAGCGCTCGGCCAGCGTGCCCTGCGGGTTAAACTCGAGCTCGAGCTTGCCGTCGAGGTAGAGCTTCGCGAAGGTCTTGTTCTCGCCGACGTAGGAGCTGATCATCTTCTTGACCTGCCCGGTCTCGAGCAGCAGGCCGAGGCCCGCGCCGTCGATGCCGGCATTGTTCGACACGCAGGTGAGGCCCTTCACGCCGGACTCGCGCACCGCGCCGATCAGCTTCTCGGGAATGCCGACCAGGCCGAAGCCGCCGCACATCAGCATCAGATCGTCGCGCAGCAGGCCGTCGAGCGCCGACTTCGCATCCTTGTAGACCTTGTTTGCCATTGCTGTGTTCCGTCCTCGCCTGCCGTACTCGCTGGGGGTCCCGGCATATGGAAGGGCCCGGACTTGCCTGTCAATCAGTCGCGAATTGTCCGCTTTCCGGCGACGAATTCCCCCATCAACCGGTGTCCATCGTCGCTCACGGCGAGGTCCATGAACAGGGTCCGTTCGTTGGCGAGGCCTTGTGACAAAGGGGTTTCAGTTGCCGACCGGACCAGCTGCTTGATGTGCGCCACCGCCCGCGGCGGCTGCGCCGCCAGCCGCTTCGCCAGGGCCAGCGCGTGGTCCAGCACCGGCCCGTCGACCGCGGCATGAACCATGCCGAGGCGGGCGGCCTCGTCGGGCGACACGGTGCGGCCCAGCAGCGACAGTTCGAGGGCCCGGGCCTCGCCGACCAGGCGCACGAGGCGCTGCGTGCCGCCGGCCCCGGCCAGGATGCCGATGTTGATCTCGGGCTGGCCCAGCCAATAGGGGCCGCGCTCGGCGAGGCGAATGTCGCAGGCCATGCAGAACTCGAAGCCGCCGCCCATCGCCGTGCCGTTGATCGCGGCGATCACCGGCTTGGGCGCGCCTTCGAGGCGGGTGAGGATCTTGTGAAAGGCACTCTCCGGCGAGGGCCGGTCGAGCGAGAAGGTCGTTCCCTTGGCGCGCAGCTTTTCCGAGAGGGCGAGCAGCTCGGACACGTCATAATGCTCGATGAACACGCCGTTCAGCGCACCGGTGAAGACCAGCACGCGCACCGTGTCGTCGGCCAGCAGCCCGTCGACCGCGGCGTCGAGCTCGCCGACCATCGCGGCATTCATGTAGCCCTTGGGCGGATTGTTGAAACGCAGGATGGCGATGGGGCCGGTGGGGGCGTCGCGCCGTTCGATTTCGATCAGGGACATGGGCTCAATTGTTCCTGTCGAGGATCACGATGGCAATTCCCGCGATCACCAGCGCCGTGCCCACCGCCAGCGGCCAGGTGACGGGCTCTCCCACCAGTACGACCGAGCTGGCGATGGCAAGCAAGGGCACGCCCAGCATGCCGAGCGAGCCGGTGACCGGCGGCAGGGCGCGGGCGACGGAGACGGCGGCCCAGGTCGCGGTCGGGCCGGCCAGCACGCCGAGATAGAGCAGGGCGATCCACAGCGACCGCTGCTGCAGGTCGAGATGGCCGGCGGGTTCGAGGATGAAGGCGAGGATCCAGAGCAGCACGGTCGCCACGCCCATCTGCCAGGGCAGTACGTCGAGCGGCGACATGCGCCACGAATGGCGCCGGGCATGCAGGATGGCCAGCGCCCAGGTGAAGCCCGCGGCCAGCAGCCAGCTGTGGCCCAGCATCACTCGCCGGTCGCTCCAGTCGAAGCGCAGCGGATCGATCAGCACGAGGATGCCCGCGACGCCGAGCGCGGCGCCGGCGAAGGCGCGGCGGCCGACCTTCTCGCCGACCATCCAGGACATCGGGACCATCCAGAGCATGGTCGTGTAGGCCAGCACGCCGGAGCGGCCAGGCGGCACGATCTGCACGCCGAGATTGGCGAAGGCGAAGAAGCAGGTGAGCTGCAGCGCGCCCACCGACAGGATGATCGGCCAGTCGGCGCGACCGGGCCAGGCAAGTCGCTTCAGCGCCGCAACCAGGACGAAAGCTGTCGCGGCCGACAGGGTGGCGCGCGCTGCCGCCAGCCAGATCGGTGTGCCGGCGCCGAGGCTGATCCGGATCACCGGCCAGGCCAGACCGAACAGCACGACGACGAGGCCGAGCTGCAGCCACGCCACGCGCGAGGGCCGCGCGTCGCTCATGGGGTGTTTCCTCCGGTTGTCTTGTTGCCGAGCGCGTTCAGAGTGCGATGAGTTGAAGTTGACGCAATGGAACTCGTCGTCTCGACCGGAGCCGAGCGCAGCGAGGCGGAGTGGAGAGACCTTTTTTCCACGATTTGCCGGCTTTTGGTGGAACGAAGGTCTCTCTGCTTCGCGCTACGCGCTTCGGCCGAGACGACGGAAGATTTGGTGTCGAACCCAAATCATCTCGCCTATGCGCGCTTCTCCTGCGCGACGGTAAGCGGCTGCGGCAGGCGCGTCAGCATCTCCTTCGGCACGACCTGCCAGAAATGCCCGACCTCGCGATCCCAGTCGTTCAGCAGGCGCGCGCCCAGCGGCGACTTGGTCTCGGCGACATGTTCCGCCACCAGGGCCTTGAGCACGGCTTCCCAGTGCGGATGGTCGATGCACTGCCACGTGACCGTCTCGGGATTGACCTTGAGCTGGAAGGCATCCTCCGGGTCGTAGAGGAAGGCCATGCCCCCGGTCATGCCGGCGCCGAAATTGACGCCGATCGATCCCAGGATCACCGCGGTGCCGCCCGTCATATACTCGCAGCCGTTGGAGCCCAGCCCCTCGACCACCGCATCGGCGCCCGAGTTGCGCACGGCGAAGCGTTCGCCGGCGCGGCCGGAGGCGAAGAGCTTACCGGCCGTCGCGCCGTACAGGACCGTGTTGCCGATGATGGCATTGGCTTCCGGCACCAGCGGGCTGGAGATGGTGGGCTTCACCACGATGGTGCCGCCGCTCAAGCCCTTGCCGACATAGTCGTTGGCGTCGCCGAACACTTCGAGTTTCATGCCCTGCACGGCGAAGGCGCCGAGCGACTGGCCGGCGGTGCCGCGCAGGCGGACCGTCACCGTGTCGGGCGGCAGGCCCGTCATGCCGTACTTGCGCGTGATCATGGCCGACAGCCGCGTGCCGACGGCGCGATGGGTGTTCCGCACGCTGTACTGAAGCTGCATCTTCTCGCGGTGCGTGAAGAGCGGCTGCACGTCGCGCAGCATCTGGGCGTCGAGCGTGTCGGGCACCTCGTTGCGGCCCTCGACCGTGCAATGCACGGTCTCGTGCCCGCCGTCGGCCCGCGTCAGCAGCGGGTTGAGGTCGAGATCGTCGAGATGGCGCGCGCCGCGGCCGACCTGCTTCAGCAGGTCCGAGCGGCCGACGATCTCGAGCAACGACTTGTAGCCGAGCTGCGCCAGGATCTCGCGCACCTCTTCGGCGACGAAGCTGAACAGGTTCACCACCTTCTCCGGCGAGCCCTCGAACTTTTCGCGCAACTTGGGATCTTGGGTACAGACTCCCACCGGACAGGTGTTGGAGTGGCACTGCCGCACCATGATGCAGCCCATGGCGATCAGCGAGGCCGTGCCGAGCCCGTATTCTTCGGCGCCCAACATGGCGGCGATCACCACGTCGCGGCCGGTCTTGATGCCGCCGTCGGTGCGCAGCAGCACCTTGTCCCGCAGCCGGTTCAGGGTCAGCACCTGATGCGTCTCCGACAGGCCCATCTCCCACGGGATGCCGGCATACTTGATGCTGGTCTGGGGAGAGGCGCCCGTGCCGCCATTGTGGCCCGACACCAGGATCACGTCGGCCTTTGCCTTGGCCACGCCCGCCGCGATCGTGCCGATGCCGGAGCGCGCGACCAGCTTGACGGTCACGCGTGCCTCGGGGTTGATCTGCTTCAGGTCGTAGATCAGCTGCGCCAAATCCTCGATCGAATAGATGTCGTGGTGCGGCGGCGGGCTGATCAGGGTCACGCCCGGCGTCGAGTGACGCAGCTTGGCGATCATCTCCGTGACCTTGAGGCCGGGAAGCTGGCCGCCCTCGCCGGGCTTGGCGCCCTGGGCCACCTTGATCTCGAGCTCGCGGCAGTTGTTCAGGTATTCGGCGGTGACGCCGAACCGGCCGGACGCCACCTGCTTGATCGCCGAGGAGGCGTTGTCGCCGTTCGGCCGCGGCCGGTAGCGCGCGGCATCCTCGCCGCCTTCGCCCGAATCGGACTTGGCGCCGATGCGGTTCATGGCGATCGACAGCGTCTCGTGCGCTTCCGGCCCCAGCGCACCCAGCGAGATGCCGGGCGCCACCAGCCGCTTGCGCAGCTCGGTGATCGACTCGACGTCGTCGAGGGCGATCGGCGTACGGTCGGGCTTGAAGTCGAGCAGGTCGCGCAGGTTGATCGGCGGCTGGCGGCGCACCGCCTCGCTGTACTTGCGGTACTTCGCATAGGACTCGGTGTTCACCGCATCCTGCAGCATGTGGATCAGCGCGCCCTCGAAATTATGCCGGTCGCCGCCGCGGCGTGCCTTGTAGAAGCCGCCGATCGGGAGCGCGATCACGTCCTCGTCGAAGGCGCGCGCATGCTGCTCGGCGATCTCTTCCTGCACGCCGCGCAGGCCGATGCCCGAGATGCGCGAGGGCATGCCGGGGAAGAACTCGGCGACCAGCGAGCGCGACAGGCCGACCGCCTCGAAGTTGCAGCCGCCGCGATAGGACGACAGGACCGAGATGCCCATCTTGGACATCACCTTGAGCAGGCCCTCGTCCAGCGCCTTCTTGAAGTTCGCGAGGCACTGGCCGAGTGACAGCTTGCCGAACAGGCCGCGCGCGTGGCGGGCCGCGATCGTCTCCTCGGCGAGATAGGGGTTCACCGTCGTCGCGCCGACGCCGATGATGACGGCGACATAGTGCACGTCGAGGCATTCGCCCGAGCGCACGTTCAGCGACGTGAAGGTGCGCAGCGACTGGCGCACCAGGTAGGAGTGCACGGCGCCGGCGGCCAGGATCATCGGCAGGGCTGCGCGGTCGGGGCCGATATTGGCGTCGGTCAGCACGATGTGCAGGCAGCCGCTGCGCACCGCGTCCTCGGCCTCCTTGCAGATGCGCTCGAAGGACTGGCGCATCGCGTCGAGGCCACCTTTCGGGTCGAAGGTGCAGTCGATGCGGGCCACCGTATCGCCCATATACTTGCGCATCGCCTCGAACTCGGCGTTGAGCACGATCGGAGACTGCAGCGACAGCATCTCGCTCTGGTCCGGCGTCTCGTCGAGGATGTTGCCGAGATTGCCCAGCCGCGTGCGGATCGTCATCACGTTGCGCTCGCGCAAGGAGTCGATCGGCGGGTTCGTCACCTGGCTGAAGTTCTGCCGGAAATAGTGGTGCATGCCGCGATAGGTGTCGCTCAGCACCGCGAGCGGTGCGTCGTCGCCCATCGAGCCGACGGCCTCCTTGCCGTCCTCGACCATGGGGTGGAGGATCGCCTCGAGGTCCTCGATCGACCAGCCGGCCGCGAACTGACGGCGCCGCAACTCGTCGGCGGGGAAGTGCTCGGCCGCCGGCGCGTCCTGGCGGATCAGCGAATCGAGTTCGACCGTGCGCTGTGTCCAGCTCGCATAGTCGTGCGTCGCGGCCAGCTTGTCCTTCAGCTTGCGGTCCTTGTAGACCTTGGGCTTGTCCATATCGACGGCCAGCATCTCGCCCGGGCCGAGCCGGCCCTTCTCGATGATCTTGGCCTCGTCCTGCGGCACCATGCCGGCCTCCGAGCCGGCGATCAGCAGCTTGTCCGACGTCATGACGTAGCGCATGGGGCGCAGACCGTTGCGGTCGAGGCCGACCAGCGCCCACTTGCCGGCGACGGCCGCGATGGCGGCCGGACCATCCCATGGCTCCATGACGCCGTTCACGTAATTGTACATGGCGCGATGCTCGGCCGGCACGTTGGGGTTCGTGGCCGAGGCTTCGGGAATCATCATCGTCTTGACCATCGGCAGGTTGCGATGGCCGCGGACCAGCAGTTCGAACACGTTGTCGAGCGCCGACGAGTCCGACGCGCCGGGTTGCACGATTGGCTTCAGGTCCTCGATGAAACGCCCGAACGTCTCGTGTTCGAGGCGCGCCTCGTGGCTCTTCATCCAGTTGACGTTGCCCAGGATGGTGTTGATCTCGCCGTTGTGGGCGAGCACGCGGAACGGCTGCGCCAGCTTCCATTGCGGGAAGGTGTTGGTCGAATAGCGCTGGTGGAAGATCGCGAAGCGCGAGACGAAGCGCTCGTCGAGTAGGTCGGGGTAGAAGGCCGATAGATGCTCCGCGAGGAACATGCCCTTGTAGACGACCGACCGGCAGGAGAGCGAGCAGACGTAGAACTCGGCGATGTTCTCGGCCAGCGCCGCCTTCTCCATGCGCCGGCGCAGGATATAGAGCTGCTTCTCGAATTCCCGGTTGTCGAGCTTCGCATCGCCGCGGCCGATCAGGATCTGTTCGATCTCGGGCCGAGTCTCGTTGGCCTTGGCGCCGATGACGGAGATGTCGACCGGCACCTGCCGCCAGCCCAGGATCGTGTGACCGAAGCGCAGGATCTCGGTCTCGACGATGGTGCGGCAACGCTCCTGCGCGCCGAGGTCGGTGCGCGGCAGGAACACCATGCCGACCGCGATGCGGCCGACCTGCGGGACCTCGCCGCTCGAGTCGCGGACATAGTCCTTGAAGAAGTCCTGCGGGATCTCGACGTGGAGGCCCGCGCCGTCGCCGGTCTTGCCGTCGGCGTCGACCGCGCCGCGGTGCCACACGGCCTTCAGCGCATCGATACCCGCCGCGACCACGTCGCGGCGTCGCTTGCCGTCCAGCGCAACCACGAGACCGACGCCGCAGGAATCCAGTCCCTCGGCGGGGTTGTAGCCATAGGCGGCGGTGAGCTTGGCGGTTCCGCTCTGATAGTCGCGGACGAACTGCTCGGCATCGAAGGGTGTGGCGGACATGACGAAAAACTCCAGCTCAGGAGATCGGTGTCATCCCGAGCGCAGCGAGGGACCTTTGGGCGGCGCCCGACAAGGGTCCCTCGCTGCGCTCGGGATGACAGAAACTACGTGTCGGAAAACAGCTTGCCGGCTTCGGCCCAGTTCTCTTTCTTGATGTCGGTCAGGATGATCTGCACGGCGTCGGGCGTGCAGCCCAGCGCGCGGCAGGTGCCCTCGGTGAGTTCCTTGGCCAGCGCGCGACGCTGTTCGATGGTGCGGCCCTCGAACATCTGGACATTGATCATCGGCATTTTCTTCGTCTCCCTCGATTTAGAACTCGTGATCGATCGCGACATGACCGGGCTGCGCCTTCACGCGGGCCAGCCAGGCGGTGACGTTCGGATAGCGCGCCAGGTCGAACCCGCCCTCGTCGGCGACATGCGTGTAGGCATAGAGCGCGATGTCGGCGAGGCCATAGCGGTCGTCGACGAAGAACGTGCGGGTCGCGAGGTGCTTCTCCATCACCTCGAGCGCGGCATGGCCCTTCTTCATGATGTCGGGCAGGTTCGCTTCCTGCTGCGGTGACAGCTTGTCGAGGAAGTGCTTCCAGAAGCGCGCCACGGCGATATAGGGCTCGTGGCTGTACTGCTCGAAGAACATCCACTGCAGCGTCTTCGCCCGCGACAACCGGTCGGCAGGCGCGAAGGCCGTGCCCTCGGCGAGATACCAGAGGATCGCGCCGGACTCGAAGAGGAAGGTGCCGTCCTCGAGTTCGAGCGTCGGGATGCGGCCGTTCGGGTTCTTCTCCAGGAATTCGGGTGTGCGCGTCTCGCCCTTCAGGATATCGCACTCGATGCGCTCGAACGGCACGCCGAGCTGCGACATCAGCAGCCACACCTTGTAGCCGTTGCCCGACCCGGTGAAGTCATAGACCTTCGGCATGGTCTACTCCGCGGCGATGCGCTGAGCGGCCAGCGCCTTGGTGGTCAGGTGAGCGTGGATGCGCTCGGCGGCATCGCGGCCGTCGCGCACCGCCCAGACGACCAGCGAGGCGCCGCGCACGATGTCGCCGGCGGCGAACACGCCGTCGAGGCTGGTCATCATGCTCTTCCAGTCGATCTTGAGCGTGTTCCATCCGGTGACGCCGAGGTCCGGCGCGCTCATTGCCGCCGGCAGGTCCTCGGGATCGAAGCCCAGCGCCATCAACACGAGGTCGGCCTCGATGTTGACGTGGCTGTTGGGGATCTCC
Source organism: Reyranella sp. (assembly GCF_052439685.1). Lineage (GTDB taxonomy): Bacteria > Pseudomonadota > Alphaproteobacteria > Reyranellales > Reyranellaceae > Reyranella. The sequence goes on along the minus strand of NZ_JBQVQG010000005.1, from coordinate 123,315 downwards.
TGCGGGGTCTGGCGGCCCGAGGCATCGGGCATGCCGAGATGGATGCGCACGGTGCGGACGTGGCTCACCTTGTCCTTGCCGAGGAAGGCCTGCGGCGCGGCCAGCCAGACGAACTCGACGCCTTCCTCCTCGGCGTGCTTCACCTCGCGCTGCGAGCCCGGCATGTTGGCGCGGTCGCGGCGATAGAGGCATTTCACCGACTTGGCGCCCTGGCGCACGGCCGTGCGCACGCAATCCATCGCCGTGTCGCCGCCGCCGATCACGACGACGTTCTTGCCGGCGGCATTCAGCGTGCCCGACTCGAACGCGGGAACGGTGTCGCCCAGTCCCTGGCGGTTCGAGGCCGTGAGATAGTCGAGCGCCGGGGCGATGCCCGCGAGGCCGACGCCGGGGGCGGCAATGTCGCGCGCCTTGTAGACGCCGGTGGCGATCAGCACGGCGCCGTGACGCGCGCGCAGTTCCTCCAGCGAAACGTCGCGGCCGACTTCGCAGTTCAGGTGGAAGGTGACCTTCGAGTCGCGCAGCAGCGTTTCGCGGCGCTGCACGATCTCCTTCTCGAGCTTGAAGTTCGGGATGCCGTAGATCAGCAGCCCGCCGACCCGGTCGTAGCGATCGTAGATCGCGACCTGGTAGCCCTTGCGGCGAAGCTGCTCCGCCGCGGCGAGGCCGGCCGGGCCTGCGCCGACGATGCCGATGCTCTCGGAGCGCTCGCGCCGCGGCTGGATCGGCTTCACCCAACCGCGCTGCCAGGCGGTGTCGGTGATGTACTTCTCGACCGAGCCGATCGTGACCGCTTCGAATCCCTTCTCGATGACGCAATTGCCTTCGCACAGCCGATCCTGCGGACAGATGCGGCCGCAGATCTCCGGGAAATTGTTGGTCGCGGAGGAGAGTTCGTAGGCCTCTTCGAGCCGGCCTTCGGCCGTGAGCTTCAGCCAGTCGGGGATATTGTTGTGCAGCGGGCAATGGATCTGACAGAAGGGCACGCCGCATTGCGAGCAGCGCGCCGCCTGCTCGGCCGCCTTTTCCTTGGCGAAACCCTCATAGATCTCGTCGAAGTCGCGGCGGCGTTCGGCTGCCGGCCGCTTGTCGGGCATGGCTTGCGGCGTTCCGACGAACTTCAGCATCCTCTCGGCCATCCCCGGCCTCCTCGGACAAATTGTGAAATTTTATTACGCAAGAAGCGCGCCGACCGCGCCTTTGCTGCGTTCTTGCACACGTTAAATCATGCCGCGAAACGTTAGTCAATATTATTGACCTAATAAGCGGTAGTGCGGTGAGAGATTCGCCTTCGTTGGAATGTTACCGAGAGATCCGCAGGTAAATGATACCGAAAATGGACTAATGGCTCTGGGCAAGCATAGACGGCATCGATGACGCCTTTATTTTGATGTCAGGCGGGAGCGTGGCGGTTGTAGCGGCCGCCGATGCGGTAGCGGTCGAGGTACATCGGCAGGATGGCCTCGGCGGTGGTCGGCGCGATGCCGAGTTCGGCAAGTCCAGGCGCGCCGGGTCGGGCGACGTTGTCGGCGACCAGAAGGTCGACCTGGTCGTGGGTGAGCGGCGGTACGGGCAGGAATTCCGCGAAGAACCCCGCGATCTTCATCAGGCCGGCCGGGACGCCGACGATGCGCTTGTGGCGGTCGATCTCGCGCAGCACGAGGGCGGCGATCTCGCGATAAGTGTAGACGCGCGGGCCGCCGAGTTCGAACACGGTCTTGGCGGTTTCGGGCCGCGCCAGCACCGCCACGGCAGCGGCGCCGACATCGCCGACATAGACCGGCTGGACCTTGGCCGAGCCGTCGCCGACCACGGGCACGAACGGCGCCTTGGCGGCGATCTGTGCCATGCGGTTGAACATCACGTCCTCCGGCCCGAAGACCACGCTCGGGCGCAGGATCGTGGCATCCGGGAAGCCCGCAATGATCGCATCCTCGGCATCGACCTTGGAGCGGACATACTTGTTCGTCGAATTGCGCTGGTCCGCGCCGATGCCGGAAATGTGCACCAGGCGCTGCACGCCCGCCGCCTTGGCGGCGTCCGCGATCGCCCGCGCGCCCGCGACATGGACGGCCTCGTAGCGCTGCCGGCCGCGCTGGAAGGCGATGCCGGAGGCGTTGATCGCGGCCTGGCTGCCGGAGGCGGCGGCCGCGACTGAGGCGGGATTGCGCAGGTTGGTGCGCAGGATGGTGATCTGGCCGACATCACCCGCGGTCTTGATCCGCTCCGCGAGCTCGATGCGCCGGCAGGCCACGCGGATCTGGTATCCGTCCTGCGCCAGTGCCCGCACGATGGCGCGGCCGACGAAGCCGCTGCCGCCAAAGACCGTGACCTGCTTGATGCTCATGGATGCTGCCTATAGCCCAAACCCATGAAGGTTCAAGGGCGAAGCGTGCTCGCAAGTGTAGCGGGAGCGTCCTGCGAGGTTGACATCGGCGCGGCACGGCCCTAACTCAGCGCCCGCACTAGACCGCATGCCGTGCCCAGGTGGCGGAATTGGTAGACGCACTAGTTTCAGGTACTAGCGCCGCGAGGCGTGGAAGTTCGAGTCTTCTCCTGGGCACCATGCAGGTCAGTCGGAGCACCCAATAATGGCGATCAGCCTTCACCGCGGCGATCTTCCCGCGGACGTTTCGTTTGGCCCGGTGGTAGCGATCGATACCGAGACCATGGGTCTCAATCCCCATCGCGACCGGCTCTGCCTGGTTCAGCTTTCGGGCGGTGACGGCAATGCCCATCTGGTCCAGATTCCGCGCGGGGCGCCGAAGGGTGCTGCCAAGGCGCCGCGGCTCGCCGCCCTGATCGCCGACCCGACTGTGCTCAAGCTCTTTCATTTCGGCCGTTTCGACATCGCCGTGCTCGAGCATTCGCTGGGCGTGCGCTGCGAGCCCGTCTATTGCACCAAGATCGCGGCCAAGCTGGTCCGCACCTTCACCGATCGTTTCGGTCTGAAGGAATTGTGCCGGGAACTGCTCGGCGTCGATCTCTCCAAGCAGCAGCAGACCTCGGACTGGGGCGCTGACAGCCTCACGGACGAGCAACTTGCCTACGCCGCTTCAGATGTTCTGCATTTGCACGCGCTGAAGGCCAAGCTCGACGTGCTCCTGGAGCGCGAAGGGCGTCGCGAACTGGCGGAGGCCGCTTTCGCCTTCCTGCCCACCCGCGCCCGTCTGGACGTTGCCGGGTGGCCTGAAACCGACATATTCGCGCACTGAGAGCTCGCCCGTGCTGACATTGGCACGGTTCTTGCTCTAGATTGCCCATCGGGGAGGTCCAGCGACCTTCAGGGGTGGGGTGTCATGCGTATTGGTCCGAGCCTAATCCTTGCGTCACGCCAGACCCTGGCGATGACGCCACAGCTCCAGCAGGCCATCAAGCTGCTGCAATTTTCGCACCTGGAGCTGGCGGCGTTCATTCAACAGGAGCTGGAAAAGAATCCGCTGCTCTCGGAGGGAGCTTCCGACGAGGGCCCGGCGGCCGAATACGAGGCTCCAGTCCTGGAGGCCGGCGGAGATACGGCGGACGCCCTGGCGGCCGCGGCACCGGCCCTCGCCGAGGCGGACGATCGCTGGTCCCGCGAACATGCCGACCGGGGCGGCGATGCCGCCGCGAGCCGTGTCGGCCAGCGCGAAGATGCGCCTGACGCTCTCGATTTCGTGGCCGAACGTCCGCGGTCGATGGCGGTCCATGTGCTCGAGCAGCTCGAAATCCTGTTCCAGGATCCGGCGGAGCGCCGCATCGCCCTGAAGATCGCGGAGGGTCTCGACGAGGCCGGCTACTGCCGCATCGAGCCCGCCGCCGTGGCCGAAGCCGTCGCGACCGACATCGCGGTCGTGGAGAAGATCTGGGCGCGCCTGCGTCAGATGGAGCCGGCTGGCCTGTTCTCGCGCACCGTCGCCGAGTGTCTGGGGGCGCAGCTGGCCGAGCGCAATCGACTCGACCCGGCGATGAAGGCGCTGCTCGACAATCTCGATCTGGTCGCCGCGGGCGAGCTGGGCCAGCTGCGCCGCCGCTGCGGCGTCGACGACGAGGATCTGCGCGACATGCTGTCCGAGCTGCGCACGCTCGACCCGCGTCCCGGCCAGGCCTTCGACTTCGAGCCGATCCAGCCGGTGCAGCCCGATCTCTACCTGACGCCGGCCAAGGATCCCGAGACCGGCGAGGAAGGCTGGCACATCGAGCTCAACACCGATGCGTTGCCCAAGGTGCTGGTGGACCGCAACTACCACGCCACGCTGATGAAGGGCGCCCGCGGCAAGCCCGACCGCGACTTCGTCGCCGAACGGTTCCAGACGGCCAACTGGCTGGTGAAGACGCTGGAGCAGCGGGCCACCACGATCCTCAAGGTCGCGCGCGAGATCGTGCGGCAGCAGGACGGGTTCTTCCGCCATGGTGTCAGCGCGCTCAAGCCGCTGGTGCTGCGCGACATCGCGATCGCCACCGAGCTTCACGAGAGCACGGTGAGCCGCGTCACCTCGAACAAGTACATCAACACGCCGCGCGGCATCTTCGAGCTGAAGTACTTCTTCACTTCGGCGCTGCCGGCGCGCACGCCGGGTGTCGTCGTCTCCTCGGAATCGGTGCGGTCGCGCATCCGGCTTCTCGTGGGCGGCGAGAATGCCCACCAGCCGCTCAGCGACGATCGCATCGTCGACCTGCTGAAGGGCGAGGGCATCGAGATCGCACGCCGCACGGTCGCCAAGTACCGAGAGGCCATGCGCATTCCCTCGTCGGCCGAGCGCCGTCGCCTCGGCCGCCTGGGAATGAGCCGCCAGATCCCCTCGGTCCTGTCCAATGCCGCCATCGCTGCGCAGGCGATGACGGGTCCGGCCGACTGACGGCCGCCAGGCGGGCCAGCGTGCTTCCGAACCACGGCTTGACCCGGTCGGGGGAGGCGCCTATAGGGGCGCACCCCTCGCCGGGCCGCCAAAGTTCGCGCTCGCTAACCCATTGGTGACATTGTGGAAATCGCCGATTTGCTGACCGGCCCGGATGCCGTCCTGGCCAGCGCCAAGGCAACCGGGAAGAAGGCGTTGCTGGCAGAACTCGCCAGCCGTGCGTCTGGCCTTTTCAACGTCGACGAGCGCAAGCTGTTCGACCGCCTGCTCGAACGGGAGCGTCTGGGATCGACCGGCATCGGGGGCGGCATCGCCATTCCGCACGGTCGCCTGTCGACCATGACGAAACCCCTCGGCCTGTTCGCCCGCATGGCCCAGCCCGTCGATTTCGATGCGATCGACGAGCGTCCGGTGGACATCGTGTTCCTGCTGGTGACGCCCGAAGGCGCCGGGGCCGATCATCTCAAGGCCCTCGCGCGGGTGTCGCGCCTGCTGCGCGACCGCAGCCTGGTCGAGAAGTTGCGGGCGACGGACAATCCCGAAGCGCTCTACGCGCTGCTGATCGAGACGGTCCAGGCCCAGAGCGCGGCCTGAACCGCCAGTCCTTCAGATTTCCGAAGCCACTCCTCAGTGCACGAGCGCGGGCTCCAGTTCGTGCTGGCGGATCAGCGCCTGCGCGATCTCGACCGACGGGGCAGAAGCCATCGGCTTGCCGTCGGCGGAGAAGATGCCGATGGCGTGGGCGCCATCGGGCAGGCTGATCTCCTTCACATAGGCGATGTGCTCGGCGCCCAGGCTGAGGAACGCCTCGTCGGCGAGAGGGGTGAACATCACAACATCGTTTTCCATGGCTACCTCCTTGGCAGCGTCAACGCGCTCCGTCTCAGCGGCTGCGACGCGCGGTGATATCGATCGTCTGGTCCGCACCGCCGGCCGGGCCGCCGGCGTCGATGCGGATGGTTCGAATGCGGGGTTCGAGGACCGGTCGCACCAGGTCGATGGACAAAAGTCCGTTGTCGAGACGGGCGCCCGTTACCTCGATTCCGTCAGCCAGCATGAAGGATCGCTGGAACTGGCGGGCGGCGATGCCCCGGTGGAGATAGACGCGGCCACCCTCGTCTGCCTGCCGTCCGCGGACGGTCAGCTGGTTCTCGACGAGTTCGATGGTGAGCCCGTCGCTCGTGAAGCCGGCGACGGCAAGGGTGATCCGCAGACCGTTTTCACCGATCCGCTCGATATTGTAGGGCGGATAGCCTTCGGCATTCTTGGCCAGCCGATCGAGCGTCCGTTCGAGCTGGTCGAAACCCAGTAACAAGGGCGAATTGAACATCGATACGCGACTCATATGACCCCCCTCCCATGGAGCGAGTGGCAGGGAATCCCATGCGGGCCTTCCCTTGGAATGAATTTGGGATGCAAGGGCCGGCGTTCAAGTCCCACCGGGCCATCGCCAGAGGGCTCAGGCTGGGCTAAAATATCCCAAACCCCTCCACCGCCCGGCTGCTCGAGTCCCCGGGCCAAAGAACGAAAAGATGACCTTGGTCGCTGACACACGACGGCACGGGGAACCTCTGGTCTCCGGCGCCCGCCCGATCCGCTCGGTTCCGACCCGCCCGTCTGCCGGCGCGAAAGGGGAGCGCCGCGCCTTCGGCCGCTGGCTTCTCGGCTCCTCCCTCTATTCCCTGACTCTAGGCTACGCCACTCCTCGCAGTTTCTTCGCCGTCGCCGCCGATTCCTGGCCGGGCGATCCGGTGGCCGGGCAACGCCTGTTGCAAACGGGCGAGTTCGCGGCCGGCGGCACCGCCGGCACGGTACTGCCCGATTCGGACGATCCGCCATGGCAGCGCGCCGGTGCTGCCCCGCTCTGGCTCGATGCGCTGAACGGCTTCGGCTGGCTGCGCGACCTGCGCGACAATGGCGATCCGCACGGTGCGACGCTCGCGGTGCGCCTGGTCGACGACTGGACCAACCGCGAATGGCGCTGGTCGCCGGTGACCTGGAAGCGCGACGTGCTGGCGGCGCGCATGGTCGCCTGGATCCGGCACTACGAATGGATGGCGGCGGCGGCCGATCCTGGCTTCGCGGCTCGCTTCGTCTTCTCGCTCGGTCGTCAGCGCGTGCATCTGCGCCGCATCGCGCGCCGCGGCATGATCGGCCACGAGGCGATCGCCGTGTACAAGGCGCTGATTTACGCCGACCTGGCCTTCATCCGCGACGGTAAGCATTTCGAGAAGAGCCTCGAGCAGTCGCTGACGCGGCTTTCGAAGTTCGTGAAGCGCTATGTGCTGCACGACGGCATCGTCTCGGAACGCGCCCCCCACCTGCAGTTGACCGTCCTGCGCCACCTGATCGACGTGCGGGCGGCTCTCGCTTCGGCCGAGCGCCGAGCCCCGGCCGAACTGGTCGCCGCGATCGACCGCATGGCGCCGATGCTGCGCTTCTTCCGCCACGGCGACGGGGGTCTCGCCCTCTTCAACGGCACGTGGGAGGGCGACCGCCGCCTGATCGATCTCGCGCTGGCGCGCACCGGCTCGGGCGAGGTCGCGCCTGCGATGGCGCTGGCGAGCGGCTTTCAGCGGCTGGCCGCCGGCACTTCGCTGGTGATCGCCGATGCCGGCAGTCCGCCCGGCCGCGGCATGGACGGCATCGCCCATGCGGGCACGCTCAGTTTCGAGATGAGCGCCGCGCACGAGCGGCTGGTCGTGAACTGCGGCACCTATCCCGGTGCGCCGCGCGACTGGCAGCACTTCATGCGCTTCACGGCTGCGCATTCGACGGCGGTGGTCGACGACGTCAATTCGACCGAGATCACCAACCATGGCGCGCTCGAGTATCGGGCGGGCAACGTGCTGATCGATCGGGCCGACGATGCCGGCGCCCAGTGGCTCGACATGTGCCACGACGGCTACCGCTCGCTCTACGGCATCATCCATCGCCGGCGCCTGTGGCTGTCGCCCGACGGCGGCGACCTGCGCGGCGAGGATTCGTTCCTGGGCTACGAGGGCCGGCCGGTCACCGTGCCGGACCGGCGTTACATCGTGCGTTTCCACCTGCATCCGACGGTGAAGGCGACCCTGGCTCAGAGCGGGCAGGCCGTCCTGATGCGGCTGCCGAGCGGTCGCGGTTGGCGGCTGCGCGCGACCGGCGCGGGCATCGGCCTGGCCGAGAGCATCTATCTCGGCGAGGAGGGCCGCGTGCGCCGCACCGAGCAGATCGTTCTGGTTGGCCAGGTCCCACCGGAGGGCACCACCGTGAAGTGGGCCCTCACGCGCATGGAAGGCTGACGATTACGGCTTGAGGAAGCCGACCGCGCGGTAGACCTCGTCGAGGATCGGCGCGGCGATGGCGCGGGCGCGCTGGGCGCCGTTGCGCAGCACGCCGTCGACATGGCCGGGGTCCTTCATCAGCCGCTGCATCTCCGCGCCGATCGGGCCGAGCTTGGCGACCGCCAGCTCGGTCAGCGCCGTCTTGAACTCGGAGAACTGCTTGCCGGCGAACTGGGCGACCACGGCGTCCTTCTCCTGGTCGGCGAGGGCAGCATAGATGCCCAGCAGATTGTCGGCGTCCGGCCGCTTCTCGGCATCTTCCAGCGTGTCGGGCATCGGAAGCGGATCGGTCTTGGCGCGGCGGATCTTCTGGGCGATCGCGTCGGCATCGTCGGTGAGGTTGATGCGCGAGTAATCCGACGGATCGGATTTGCTCATCTTCTTGGTGCCGTCGCGCAGGCTCATGACGCGCGTCGCCGCGCCAAAGATCAGCGGCTCGGTGATCGGGAAGAAGTCGGGCTGGGTGAAATCGTTGTTGAACTTGATGGCGATGTCGCGCGTCAGCTCGAGATGCTGCTTCTGGTCCTCGCCGACCGGCACGTGCGTGGCCTTGTAGATCAGGATGTCGGCCGCCATCAGCGCCGGATAGGCGAACAGGCCGAGCGACACGTTCTCGCGGTCCTTGCCGGCCTTCTCCTTGAACTGCGTCATGCGGCTCATCCAGCCCATGCGGGCGACGCAATTGAAGATCCAGGCGAGTTGCGCGTGCTCGGGCACCATCGACTGGTTGAACACGATCTGCTTCGTGCCATCGACGCCGGCGGCGAGGAAGGCCGAGGCAATCTCGCGCGTCTGCGCGGCGAGCTGGGCCGGCTCCTGCCACACGGTGATCGCGTGCTGGTCGACCACGCAGTAGAGGCATTCGTAGTCGTTCTGCAGGCGCGCGAAGTTGCGGATCGCGCCGAGATAGTTGCCGAGATGGAGATTGCCGGTGGGCTGCACCCCCGAAAGGATCCGGCCCTTGAGGCCGCGCGCTTCGTAAGCGGCGAGATGCGGGTTGGGCGCGCCGGCGGCGGCGGTCGTCGTGTCGGTCATGGATGTGGACTCCGGGTCAGGTCGATGGCGCGGGGTTTGGACCTCCGCGCACCCCGCCGGTGGAAGGCCAGGGGCGCGCGGGTATCGCGCAGACTTGACGGGTAATCAAGGCGTTCAGCGCTGCCAGAAGCAGCCGAAGTCACCTTGTTTGCAGTCGACCTGGTATTCGAGCTCATGCAGGCGGGCCTTCGCAATGGCCCCGTAACATTTGACTCGGGTCAGCCGCACGATGCTGCCGCCCTCGTTCGCCAAGGCCATGAAGTCACAGTAGCTGGATCGATATTCGAGCCAGGCCTTCTGGGATTGGCCGAGCGTTTCCGCGGCGGGCGAGGTGCCCAGTCTTTTCATGAGCAGTTCGTACGCTTGCGCGACCTTGGCGATGTTCGTTTCCGTGTCACGCGTATGGCACACGACCATTTCCTTGTAGTCCGGCTCCTGATTGCAGTCCTTGGCGGGCGGGTCCGCGGCGAGAGACACGGTTGCCACGAGGCTGGAGAGCGTGGCGGCCAGAGCGGCGCACAGGCTCATGGCCCTCGTCGGATTGATCATGTTGTGTCCTCGATTGCCCAATCGCGGTTGACGATGCCGGCTCCGGCTGTTCCCATCGAATTGCACGCATCTTGCAGCATAGCAGGAGCGCCAGGGTAGCTTCGACGATCGCGATGGAGGCATCGATGAACGAGCGTGGCTTGAGGAGTCTCGTCGACAAGGTGAAAGCCGGCCGCCTGTCGCGCCGCGGCTTCATCCGGCGCCTGACGGCGGCGGGCCTGACCGCGCCGATGGCGACCCAGCTGCTGGCGCTCTCCGGCCTGGCGGTGGCGCAATCCAGGCCGGTCTACAAGCCCACCAGGCGCGGTGGCGGCGGCCTGCTCAAGGTGATGTGGTGGCAGGGACCGACGCTCCTCAATCCGCACTTCGCGGTCGGCACCAAGGACCAGGACGCTTCGCGGATCTTCTACGAGCCGCTGGCGGCGTGGGATCGTGACGGCAATCTGAGGCCGAAGCTCGCGGCCGCGATCCCCAACCGCGCCGACGGCACGCTGTCGGCGGATGGCCTCTGGGTCGTATGGAAGCTGAAGCGCGGCGTGCGCTGGCACGACGGCAGGCCGTTCACCGCGGACGACGTCGTCTTCACCTGGGAATATTCCAGCGACCCGGCCACGGCGACGGTGTCGAACGGCTCCTATCGCGACGTCACGGTCGAGAAGGTCGACGACCATGCCGTGCGTGTGAGGTTCAAGCAGCCGACCCCGTTCTGGGCCGATACCTTCGTCGGCTGGGCCGGCTGCATCATCCCGAAGCATCTGTTCGGCGATTACAGGGGTGCGAAATCGCGCGAGGCGCCGACCAACCTGAAGCCGGTCGGAACCGGTCCGTACAAGTTCAAGGACTTCAAGCCGGGCGATCTCGTCACCGGTGAGATCAACACCGACTATCACGAACCCAACCGGCCGCATTTCGACGCGATCGAGATGAAGGGCGGCGGCGATGCGGTGTCGGCGGCGCGCGCGGTGCTGCAGACCGGCGAATATCACTTCGCCTGGAACCTGCAGGTCGAGGACGAGATCCTCGTGCGCATGGAGAAGGGCGGCAAGGGACGGGTCATCGTCACCCTGGGTGGCGGCATCGAGCACATGCAGCTGAACACCACCGATCCGTGGACCGAGGTCGACGGCGAGCGGTCCAGCCTCAAGACCAAGCATCCGGTCCTGTCGGACCGCGCCGTGCGCGAGGCGCTCTCGCTGGTGGTCGACAAGAAGTCGGTCCAGGACCACATCTACGGCCGCATCGGCATCGCGACGGCCAACTACATCAACAACCCCGAGCGCTTCCGCTCGACCAGGACGTCCTACGAGTTCAACGTCGACAAGGCCAATGCCGTGCTCGACAAGGCCGGCTGGGTGCGCGGCGCCGACGGCGTGCGGGTCAAGGACGGCAAGAGGCTGAAGTTCGTCTACCAGACCTCGATCAACCAGCCGCGCCAGAAGACGCAGCAGATCATCAAGCAGGCGGCGCAGCGGGCCGGCATCGACATGGAGCTGAAGTCGGTGACGGCCTCGGTGTTCTTCTCCTCCGACGTCGCCAATCCCGACACCTACACCAAGTTCTATGCCGACCTTCAGGAATACAGCAACGGCATGAACGCGCCCGATCCCGAGGTCTTCCTGCGCCAGTTCTGCTCCTGGGAGGCCGCCACGAAGGACAACAAGTGGCAGGGCCGTAACATCACGCGCTGGCAGAACAAGGAATACGACGAGACGCACAAGGCGGCCCAGGTCGAGCTCGACCCGGTGAAACGGGCCGCCCTGCTCATCCGGTGCAACGAGCTGGTGATCGAGAACTACGTGGTGATCCCGTTGGTCATGCGGCCCAACGCCGCCGCTGCCGCCTCAGACCTCGCGCTCGAGATCAGCGGCTGGGACAACAACACGTGGGACCTCGCGAACTGGTATCGCGAGGGTTGATCCTCAGACCCTGGCGCGGTCGCGGTCGGGATGGTGAAACAGAAGGACCACCATCACCGAGGAAAGCGCGAGCGCGGTCATCAGCAGGAAGCCGTCGGCGAAGGAGCCGCGCAGGTTCAGCACCCAGCCGGTGATGGCGGGCGCCAGGAAGCCGGCGATGGCGAAGGCGAAATCCATGATGCCGAGCGCCGTCGCGGCCCGCTGCGGCACGATGTCGACGTTCACCGCATAGTAGGCCGCGTTGGCGCCCATCGAGGCCGCGACGGCCAGGGTGATGCCGGCAATGGCGACGGTGAGGTTGTCGGTGAGCGCCACCGGTATGACCGCGACGGCCGCCACGAACTGGCTTCCGGCGATCAGGTAAGAGCGTGAGATGCGCATGCTGCCCGTGGTCTTGAGCAGATGATCCGACCAGCGACCCATGGCCCACAGCAGGAACGCGGCGGACAGCCAGGGCAGGACCGAGAACAGGCCGACGGCGGCGAGGTTCAGCCCGTACTTGCGCTCCAGGTAGCTCGGCAGCCAGCTCATGAAGAAGAACAGGAAGTAGCCGAAGACGAAGAACGCCCAGTAATTCGCGAGAAGCGTGCGGTTGGTCAGCAGTTCCTTCAGCACGCCGGGCTCGGGCCAGGATTTCAGCACGGCGTGCGGCGCGGCCGTGACACCGGGATCGGCCTTGCGGATATGGGCCAGTTCGGCTGCGTTCACGAAGCGCGATTGTGACGGGTCGTCCCTGAAGAAGAAGTACCAGAGCGGGATCCAGCCGGCGGACAGAACGAACAGGGCGGCGAAGGTGAGGCGCCAGTCGAGCCAGCCGAGAAGCACCGTCACCAGCGGCCCGCCGATCGCCAGTGCCAGAGGCACGGCCACCAGCGCATTCGCCAGCGCGGTCGCCCGCTCATGCGGCGACAGCCAGTGGCTGACCGCGCCGGTCAGGGCGGGGAAGTTGGGGCCTTCCGAGACACCCAGCAGCACACGGGCCGCGTAGAGAATGGTGACACTGGTCGCCAGCGCGGTCGCCCCGATGGACAGACTCCACAGCACGGCTGCAATCGTGAGCACCAGCCGGGCGCCATAGCGGTCGACGGCGAAGCCGCCGATCAGGGTGGTGACGGCATAGCCCAGGCCGAAGGCGCCGAGGATCCCGCCGGTCTCCGCCGGCGACAGGCCGAGATCGCGCTGGATCATGGGGATGGCGTAGGAGAGGGCGGCGCGGTCGATGTAGTTCACGACCGTGATCGCGAACAGCAGGAAGACGATGAACCAGCGGTAACGCGTGCGTGGCATCCGCTTCCTCTCTTATGCAGGCTCTGGGAAGCATGCCTCGGCGACGGGCACAACGGTATCCACGAATGCCCTGGCGTCGGAATCCTGGGTTGCGAAATCCGCGCGCACCGATCCCCGCAACGGCCACCTGTCGTCTTCGTCGCGGCCAGCCTCTTCCCAGGAGAAACCGGATTTCTTCCTGATGGGATTCCAGAAGCGATAGGTGAAATGCATCGAGTATCGGAACGCAGTCGCCACGGCGCTCAGCTTGACGTCACGGCTCTCCACGATGCCGGCGATTTTCTGATCGTCTGCCTCGACACCGAAGACAACCGCGCCTAGGTCCGGACATTCCGATAACCTCTTGCGCAAACGGCAAGCGCGGAAGAGACCGCGAGTGTCTTTGCCCTTCAGTGGCAGGCTTTCGAAATAAATCTCCAGCAGAACGCCAAGGGGATGGCGAAGCTGGAGGGTATCGATGAAGTGCAGGGCCTGTGCCGGCGCGCCCTGGAAATGTCTCTCCCAGTAAGTCGTTCGCCCCGACCAATCGAGAATGGGTCCATGTTCTGCCGCTTCGAGCCGCGCTTCTTCCGAAAGGACCAGCCGCTTCCCGCGAACTGTGAGGCCGGCCAGATCGCATGCTTGCTCCACCAGCAGGTCGCCGTGCAATCCTGGGCCGATGCAAGCATCGATCAGTTTGACGTCTTCGCACTCCACGCCGAAATGGCCGCCCCTGTACCGGATGTAGAGGGAGCGTCCATCGGCTGTCTGCCCCCAGAATTGAGAGGGACAACTGCCACCGCCCTCGATCGAAATGAGATCGATGTTGAGAGGCTTGAGGTCGGGCCGGCTGAAGAACATCGAATTTTGAACGACGTGGTAGAGCTTTGAGATTGGATGGGTTGAGCTTAGTGTTCAGTATCCCCTTGAGTATTACAACGGTCTCGACGCTATGCCCGACACGCCGCCGATCGAATTCGCCTTCCCCGACCTGCGCAAGTGGGAGAAGGGTGCCGCACCCTACATCCACGTGCTGGAGAGCGGCGAGCCGGGTCCGACGGTCATGGTGGCGTCGCTGACGCACGGTAACGAGGTCTCGGGCGCCATCGTGGTCGATGCGCTGCTCGCGGCGAAGGTGAAGCCGCGCCAGGGCACGCTGATCCTGTCCTTCAACAACATCGAGGCCTATCACGCGTTCGACCGGCGGACGCCGTTCAAGTCGCGCCTGGTCGACGAGGACTTCAACCGCGTCTGGGGCCGCCTCGATGAGCCCGCGACCACCGTCGAGACGAAGCGGGCGCAGGTGCTGAAGCCGTTCGTCGAACGTGCGGACCTGTTGCTCGACCTGCATTCCATGCATGACGATTGCGTGCCGCTGATGCTGTCGGGCCCGCTGGACAAGGGCGTGGCGTTCGCCAAGAGGATCGGAACACCGGTCGACATCGTGAGCGACGCCGGTCACGCCGCCGGCATGCGCATGCGCGACTATGGCGGGTTCGGCGATCCGAAGAGCCCGAAGAACGCGCTGCTGATCGAGACCGGCCAGCACTGGCGGGCCTCGTCGGTCGTCGTTGCCAAGGACGTGACGGCGCGCTTCCTCGTGGAGACGGGTGTCCTGGAAGAGGCCGACCTGCCCGTCGGCGGGCGCCAGCCCACGCCGGCGAAGCAGCGCGTCGTCGAGGTGACGCATGCGGTCGCCACCAAGCGCGGCAACTTCACGCCGGCGCGGCGCTTCGAAGGCCAGGACGTGATCGCCAAGGCCGGCACCGTGCTCGGCCACGACGACGACGAGCCGGTGACGACGCCTTACGACGACTGTGTGCTGGTCATGCCCTCGTCGACCCGGCCGTTGCGGCCCGGCGTCACGGTTGTTCGCCTGGGTCGGCTGATTTGAGGCCGGGCTGGCGGCGCATCACGTAGCGCAGCTCGGAGATCCGCACCACGCCCAGCGCGGCGCCCAGCAGCGCATAGGCCGCTGCCCCGATCAGGCAGATGCCGGCCAGCGCCACGCCACCCTCGATGTCGGGACGGGACAGCGGCCGGGCGAGCCACAGGAGTCCGAACCAGAGGCTCGCGCCCATCCCCGCGCTTGCAGCCGCAATGCGGAGGCCGCGCGAGATCAATCGTCCGTCCGGGATCCACTGGCCGCGCCGACGCAATACCGTGGCGAGCAGCGCTGCGTTCAGCCAGCCCGAGAGCGAGGAGGCGAGCGCGATACCGACCAGCTCCAGCGACGTGGCGAACAGGAAATAGACGTTCAGCAGGACGTTGGCGCTGATCGCGGCCAGGGCGATGTACAGCGGCGTCCGGGTATCCTCGCGGGCGAAGAAGCCGGGCGCCAGCGCCTTGACCAGTACGAAGGCCGGCAGGCCAACGGCAAAGGCGGCGAGCGCGCTCGCCGTGCGCAGCGTGTCCTCGGGCAGGAAGCGGCCGCGCTCGAACAGCACGCGGATGATCGGATCGGCCAGCAGCCAGAGGGCCACAGCGGCCGGCAGGCTGAACAGCAGGCCGAACTCGAGGGCGCGGTTCTGGTTGGTCATGGCCGATTGCATGTTGCCGGCCCGCAGCTCGCGCGCCAGCAACGGCAGCAGCGCCGTGCCGACCGCGATGCCGACGACACCCAGCGGCAACTGTGCGATGCGGTCGGCATAATAGAGCGCCGAGATCGTGCCCACCGGGAGCAGCGAGGCCCAGACGACGTCGAGCACGACGCTGATCTGCTGCGCGCCGCCGCCGATCGCGACCGGCGTCGCGAGCTTCACCAGCCGTGCCACCCGCGGCGTCCAGCGCGGCCGCACCAGCGTCATGCCGACTTCCTCGCGCCCGCAGGCGACCAGCAGCCAGACCCATTGCAGCACGCCGGCGATCGCCACGCCGATGGACGCTGCATAGCCCGCATTGGGCAACAGCGGCGTCAGCCCCAGCACGGCGGCGATCAGCGCGAGGTTGAGAAGGACCGGCGTCGCCGCGACATGGGCAAAGCGGTCGATGCCGTTCAGCACGCCGCCGTAGAGCGAGGTCAGCGAGATGAACAGCAGGTAGGGAAAGGCGATGCGTCCGAACTCGATGGCCATGGCGAAGGTCGGCAGATCGTCGCGCATGCCGGGCGCGAGCAAAGCCATCACCCAGGGCATCGCGAGGATCAACAGGGCGGTGAACGGAACCAGCACCAGCAGCAGCGCGGCCTGGGCCTGGCGCGCGAACGCCATCGCCTCTTCACGGCCGTGGCCCGTCAGTTCGCGGGCGAACAGCGGGACGAAGGCGGCCGAGAAGGCGCCCTCGGCGAACAGGCGGCGGAAGAAGTTGGGAAGCTTGAAGGCGACGAAGAAGGCGTCCGCCACGGCGCCGGAGCCCAGCACCGCCGACAGCACGATGTCCCGCACGAATCCCACGATCCGGCTCAACAGCGTGAAGCCGCCGACCGTCGCGATGGCCCGGGCGAGACTCACGCGCTTCTCTTCTGTCTCCTCTCCCCCGCCACGGGGAGAGGCCGGGTGAGGGGGCGACGCGCCTCCTGTAACCCCCTCACCTAACCTCTCCCCGTGGCGGGGGAGAGGAAGCGAGAAGCTGATCTGAACGCCATAAATTCGTCATCGCTCTCTGGCATATTTTCCCTCGGTAGCGGCCGGCGATGTGATGGTCGGTTTAAACCGCTGCCACGGCCGGTCCCGAGAGGGGCGGGTTTTCTTTTGTGCCGGCTACTTCGAGGCAGCAGCGAGCTTCAGCAGCGTCTCGCGGTCCTGCGTGACGAGTTTCTTGTAGTCGCCGACGATCTTCTCGAGTTCGTCCGCCGGCAGCACGGTTTCCAGATCGGTGAAGCCCTGCGGCGCGCGCTGCTCGACGATGTCGAGCATGACGTCGATTCCCTTGCGCCGGTTGCTCTCGACGATGCGCGCGGTGGGCGGCAGGCGCCGCTCCTCGTAACGCTTGAGCGCGGCCTCGGGATCGTCGCCGACGGCCAGCTCCTGCGTGATCGCCTCGCCGTCGAGGATCGCCTGCGAGGCGCCGTTCGAGCCGATCGGATACATGGGATGAGCGGCATCGCCCAGCAGCGTGATGCGGCCATGGCTCCAGCGCGGCAGCGGATCGCGATCGACCATGGGGAATTCCAGGATCGTATGGGCGTTGCGGATGACTTCGGGCACGTCGAGCCAGCCGAAGTTCCAGTCGGCGAAGCGTGGCAGGAAGTCCTCGAGCCGGCCCGGCTTGTTCCAGTCCTCGCGCGACGGCAGCGCGCCATCGCCCATATGGAGGTCGCAGATCCAGTTGATCAGCGCTTCGCCGCGTTCGGCGTGGGCGCGGCTGATCGGATAGCAGACGAATTTCTGATTGTGATGACCGGCCTGCACCATCGTGTTGCCGCCCAGGAAGGGCTTGCCCAGGGTGACGCCGCGCCACATCAGGATGCCCTGCCACTTGGGCGGGCCCTCGTCCGGGTAGTAGTGCGCACGCACCGCGGAGTGGATGCCGTCGGCGCCGATGAGGATGTCTGCCTCGACATTCTCGACAGGCATGCCGTCGCGATCGACGAACTGTGCGGAGACCTTGCCGTGATGCTGCGCGAAGCGTGCGATGCGCCGCCCCATCCGGATACGGTCGGCGCCCAGCATTTCCCGGGCCGCCTGGACCAGGATCATCTGCAGGTCGCCGCGATGGATCGAGAACTGCGGCCAGGGAAGGCCGGCATGGCGGCCGCGCGGGTCGGCCCATATCGTCTGCCCGTGGCGGTTGGCGTAGCGCAACTCGCGGGTCTCGATGGCGGTGGCGGCGAGGGCGGGCTCGAGACCGAGGCCGCACAGGATGCGGACCGCCCCGGCCTGGATGTTGATGCCGACCCCGAGCGGTCGCATCTCCGACACGGCCTCGTAGACGTGCACGTCGTGTCCTGCGCGGTGCAGGCACATGGCTGCGGTCAATCCGCCGATTCCGGCGCCGGCAATGATGATCTTCATGGGTGGCTCGTTGGTCGCTTCAGGTGTCCCGGCTCAGGCCGCGCTGGGCCAGCGCCGTCTCGTAGGCGGCCCATCGTTCGGTCCGCGTTTCGCTGAGCTCGCGCAAGTAGGCCCAGCTGTAGATGCCGCTGTCATGGCGATCATCGAATACGATGCGGATCGCATAGTGGCCGACCGGCTCGACCGAGGCGATCTTCACATGGCGCCGACCGCCGACGATCTTCTTCTGATTGGGGCCGTGCCCCTGGACCTCGGCGGACGGGCTCTCGACCCGCAGATATTCTGCGGGGAGCGCGCAGGCATGGCCGTCGGAGAAGTCGATCTCGAGCCGACCCTCCTCCTTGAAGACCCGCAACTCGGTGGGCCAGGGCGCCGCGTCGGATTCGTAGCTGCCGCCATCGGGCACGGCCTTGGGGAACTCGGCCGTCACGGCACGTCCCGCAGCACGCGCGCTTCGCTGACCAGCATGATGGGGATGCCGTCGCGGATCGGATAGGCGAGGCCGGCCTTGCGGCTGATCAACTCGCCGGCGGCGGCGTCGTATTCCAGCGGACCGTGGGTCGCCGGGCAGACGAGGATCTCGAGCAGCTTGGGATCCACGCCGGCGCGGCGGGGGGCTGCGGAGTCGTCCGATGGAGGGTTCATCGTTCGGGGTTTCCCTGCTTCTTGTGCCTTTTCTTATAGCATGGCGTCCGTCGGGGCCCCTAGCCCGTGCCGATGACGCCCCGATCGGGTTTCCCAGTCGGCCGAAATAGTATAGGGGGGTATACTATGGCACATCTCCAGAAGAAGAAGGCGCAGCTGGTCGCGCGGGTTCGCCGGATCGCCGGTCAGATGGCGGCCATCGAGAAGGCTATCGAGCAGGATGCCGATTGTTCCGCGGTCCTGCAGCAGGTCGCCGGTGCACGTGGCGCGCTCACCGGGCTGATGGGCGAGCTGATCGAGGATCACGTCCGCGAGCATGTTGCCCGGCCCGGGCTCGACGCTGCGGCGCGCGCGGCCGGCGCCGAGGAGCTCATCGCCGTCGTCCGCCGTTACGCGAAATGACGCGGGCGGCATGATGGCGGAGCCCCCGTCCCACGATCACGTGTTCCTCGGCGAGCGGCACGACGAGAATGCACGGCGCACCCTCTGGGTCGTCGGCCTGACCTCGCTGATGATGGTGGGCGAGATCGCCGCCGGCATCGTCTTCAATTCGATGGCCCTGCTGGCCGATGGCTTCCACATGGCGACCCATGCCGGCGCGCTCGCCGTGGCGGCCGGCGCTTACGCCTTCGCCCGGCGGCATGCCGCCGATCGCCGGTTCAGCTTCGGGACGGGCAAGGTCGGCGATCTCTCGGGCTTCGCGTCGGCGCTGGTCCTGGCGCTGGTCGCACTGGGGATCGCCGTCGAGTCGATCGGGCGCCTCTTCGATCCGTCGCCCGTGGCCTTCGGGGAGGCGACCGTCGTCGCGATCCTGGGGCTGGGCGTCAACGTGGCCAGCGTGTTCCTGCTGTCGGGCGGACCGGGTCACGAACACCACCACGAGCATCATCATGACCACGGGCACGATCATCCCCACCACGACAACAATCTGCGTTCGGCGTTCGCCCACGTGCTGGCCGATGCGCTGACCTCCGTCCTGGCGATCGTCGCACTGATGGCTGGGCGCTATCTCGGATGGGTCTGGCTCGATCCTGCCATGGGCATCGTCGGCGGCATCGTGATCGCCGTCTGGGCGTGGAACCTGTTGCGCGATACCGCCGCCGTGCTGCTCGACACGAGCGACCCGCATCTCGAAGCGGAGGTGCGGGAACAAGTCGAGGGGCCGGGCGACGCGCGCATCACGGATCTCCATGTCTGGCGGATCGGTCCCGGCGCCCATGCCGCGATCGTCAGCGTCGCCGGCACCGTGGACCGCGAGACCATCCGCGAACGGCTCGTGCCGGTGCACGAACTCGCGCATGTGACGATCGAGACGCGATGAGTCATGGTCGGGTCCGAGACGCTGAAACAGATCGAGGGCCTGGCGATGGAAAATGACAGCGAGACCGCCGCCATCCAGGGCGTGGCCTACATGGACGGACGCTGGATGAAGCTGTCGGAGGCGGCGGTCCCGATTCTCGATCGCGGCTTCGTCCGCTCGGATGCGACCTACGATGTGGCGCATGTCTGGAAGGGCCGCTTCTTCCGCCTCATGGACCATGTCGAACGCTTCCAGGCATCGATGGCCGGCCTCCGCATGTCGCTGCCGCTGACGGGACAGGAAATCGCGGACATCATGATCGAGTGCGCCAGCCGCTCGGGCCTGCGCGATGCCTACGTTCAGGTGACCTGTACCCGTGGGTTGCCGCCGGTGGGCACGCGCGACCCGCGCCTGTGCCGCAACCGCCTCTATGCCTTCGCGCAGCCCTTCGTCTGGATCGCCGACGAGACCCAGCGGCGCGAGGGCCTGCGCATGATCCTGTCGCATACCCAGCGCATCCCGCCGGAATCACTCGATCAGCGGATCAAGAATTTCCACTGGCTCGACCTGACGATGGGAATCTTCGAGGCCTATGACCGCGATGCGACCATCGCGCTGCTGCCGGCCGCCGACGGCACGGTGACGGAGGGGCCGGGCTTCAATGTCTTCGTCGTCCGCGACGGCGCCCTCGCCACGCCGGCCCGCGGCATGTTCGAGGGGATCACGCGCCGCACCGTGATGGAGATCGCCGAGGCCCTCCAGATGCGCGTCGAGGTGCGGCCCGTAGAAGCGCGCGAGGTGGCCGAGGCGGACGAAATCTTCATCAGCAGCACGGCCGGCGGCATCATGCCGGTCGTGAACTACGAGGGCCGTTCCGTCGGTGACGGCCGGCCCGGCACGCTGACGCGCCGCATGGAGGAACTCTATTGGGCGCGACACGAGGAGCCGGCGCTGTCCACCCCTGTGTCTTACGTCGACTGACGATCAGTTCCGGCGGCTGGGCGGCGTGTCGGATGCGTCGCCGAAGGCGTTCATCTCGAGGAAGGCGATCAGCAGCTTGGCGCGCGCCGTGCTGTCGGCCGCCTCCAGCAGTGCCTGCTTCTCGGCCGGGCCGAACGGCAGCACCATCGACAACGAGGTGACGAGGTTGGCGTCGGCCGCCTTGTTCACGGCGTCCCAGTCGGTCGAGAGCTGGCGCCCGCGGAAGAAGGCAGCCAGCGCCGCCATCAGCCGGTCGCGGTCGAGTTCGACGATGTCTTCCGCGTGGTCGAGGTCGGCGCGATAGGGTGAGAAGACCGAGGAGACGCGGCGGTAGCCGCCCTGGGCGAGGTCGAGTTCGCGCACGATGTCGAAGCGGCAGATGCCGCTCAGCACGAGCATCAGCCGTCCGTCCTCGGTCTCGTTGAAGTTGGTGATGCGCCCGGCGCAGCCGACCCGGTGCACCTTGGGCGGGCCGTCTTCGGTCGGCATTCCGTCGCCGGCAAAGCCGCCGGGCTGAACCGGCTGCACCATGCCGATCATGCGCGAACCGGCCAGTGCGTCCGAAATCATGGCGAGGTAGCGCGGCTCGAAGATGTTGAGCGGCAGCTTGCCGCCGGGCAGCAGCAGGACGCCCGACAGCGGAAAGATCGGCAGCGTCTCGGGCAGCTGCTCGAAGCTCGGCTCGAACGGATTGCGCGCCGGCCTTTGCGAGGAGCGCTCTTCGTCGCTCATGAAGGGCCGCTCATGAGAACAGGATGGTCGACAGCCGCTTGCGGCCGTCGACGGAAATGGGATCGCTGAAGCCCAGCGCCTCGAAGAACTTCAGGAGCTGCTGGCGCGCGGCGGCCTCGTTCCAGTTGCGGTCGGCCTTGATCATGGCGAGCAGCTCGTCGACGGCTTCCTGCTTCTGGTTGCCGGCCCAATAGGCCATGGCGAGGTCGAGGCGAGTCTGGAAGTCCTTCGGATCGGCCTCCGCCCTGGCCTTGAGGTCGCCGATCGGGCCGGCGTCCTTGGCCTTCTCGGCGAGATCGATGGCGGCCTGGGCCGCCACGACGTCGGTGCCGGTGCGCTCCTTGGCCGGAATCTGCTCGAGCAGCTCCTTGGCCTGCTCGACGTCGCCGAGAGAGACCTGGTAGCGCGCGAGGCCGGCCAGGGCCGCGACGTTGGTGGGCTCGAGGCCGAGAATCTCGCTGTAGATCTGCGCGGCGGTATCCATGTCGTTCTGCGCGACCGCGGCCTTGGCCTGTTCGAGCAGTTCGGCCAGCTCCGCGGCCGCCGGATCGCCGGTGGCGCCGCCGGAAGCCTGGATGAGGCGGGCGACGAATTCCTTCAGCTGGCTTTCGGGGACCGCACCCATGAAACCGTCGACCGGACGGCCGCCGAAGAAGGCATAGACGGCCGGAATCGACTGGATGCGCAGCTGCTGAGCCAGCATCTGGTTCTTGTCGATGTCGATCTTGACCAGCTTGACCGCGCCCTTGGCCTCCTTGACGACCTTTTCGATCATCGGCTGGAGCGTCTTGCACGGCCCGCACCACGGCGCCCAGAAATCGACGATGACCGGAACGGTCCGCGAGGCCTCGAGCACGTCCTTGGCGAACTTCGTCTGGTCGCTGTCCTTGATCAGGTCGGCGGGGGCAGCCTGCGGCGCGGCGCCCTGCAGCATCGTTTCCATGAGTCCTCGAGCGGAATTGGGAGGGTGGCCTGCAATGTGGCGTCGGCCCCCCCGGGAAGCAAGGGGCGAGGGCGCCTCTGATTCGGGCCCGTTCTAAGGGCTGCGAACCTGGTGTTTCATCAACTCGTCACCCAGCCGGCCGGTGAGGAACAGGCCGCACATCCGATAATCGCTGATCAGCGACCAGAAGGGTGCCTCGAAGGTGGCAGGCCTGTTCTTCTCGATGAAGAAATGACCGAACCAGGCTGGTCCGTAGCCGAACACGGGGACACCCAGCAGCCACCACCAGTTCTGCGACGCGATCGCCCAGACGAGGAGCGCGGCGGAGGCGATGGTGCCGACATAGTGGACGGCGCGCGTGGACGGTTTCGCGTGCTCGCGCAGATAGAACGGCCAGAACTCGGCATAGGTCCGGAAGCGGGAGGCCATCCGGAGACCCTACCCCAAAGCGCCGGACTTTTTCAGGGCATCGATCTCGGCCTCGCTGAAGCCGGTCTCGCGCAGCACCTCATCATTGTGCTGGCCGACCTCGGGGGGCGGGCCGGCAGGGCGCGGCGTGGCGAAGCCCAGCCGGATCGGCGTGTTCACCGTACGCGGGATCTCGGGGTTGGTCGTGTCGGCGAAGATGCCGGCATGTTCGGCCTGCTCGTCGTCGATCACGTCGGACAGGCGTCCGATGACCCCGAACGGGATGCCGGTGCCCGACAGGCGCTTCTCCCAGTCCTCATAGGTGCGCGCGGCGAAGACCGGCGCCAGCAGGTCGTGCAGTTCCTGGGCATGGGCGCGCCGTTCCGGCCGACCGGTGAAGCGCGGATCCGCGATCAGGTCGGGTCGCTCGATGATGTCGCAGAAGGTGGCCCACAGCCGGTCGTCGCGCACCATCAGGAGCTGCAGCCAGCGATCGTCCTGCGTGCGGTAGAGGTTGGTCAGCGCATTGCGGGGCTTGTCGGGTGGCGGGCGCACCGGCAGCTGCGCGCCGATCAGCGCGCCGGCGGCGGTGGTGCCGTTGGCCCAGACGCCGTTGGCATAGAGCGAGGTGCCGACCCAGCCGCCCTTGCCGGTCTGGTCGCGCCGCCGCAGGCCCATCAGGATTGCCGCCACCAGGGTCATGGCGGTGGCGCGGTCGCCCTGCGCTGGCAGCGAGACGCCCGGCGGTCCGCCGTCGTAACGCGCCGCATCGAGGATGCCGGAGCGGCCGAAATAGGCGGTGATGTCGAAGCCCGGCCGGTCGCGGTCGGGTCCGGTCTCGCCGTAGCCGGTGAGCGAGCAGTAGACGAGGCGCGGGTTGATCGGCTCGATGTCCTCCCAGCGAAGCCGCAGCCGTTCGCGGGCCGGCGGCGGGAAGTTCACGATCATCACGTCGGCCCGCTTCAGCAGCCGTTCGAGGATGGTGCGGGCGCCGTCGGTCTTGAGATCGAGCGCCAGCGAGCGCTTGTGGCGGCCGTCGAGCTGCCACGGGAAGTTCCGGTCGCTCTGCGGGTAGCTGGCGTTGCGGAAGCTGTTGCGGTGCGGGTCGCCGTCGACCGGTGGTTCGATCTTGATGACGTCGGCGCCGAAATCGCCAAGCGCGGCGGCGGCCGCCGGCGCGGCGATGAACGAGCTGATGTCGAGGACGGTGAGGCCGGCCAGCGGCAGCGGTTCGTCCGGCGTCATCGAAGCGCACCGCTCGCCTTGAGCGCCTCGACTTCCTGGGCACTCATGCCGGCCTCGCGCAGCACCTGCTCGCTGTGCTCGCCGAGGTCCGGTGCGGGATGCGCGATGCGTTGGCTGGCGAAGCTGAGGCGGATCGGATCGGCCAGGGTGCGCGGCATGTCGGGAATCGCCGTCTCGACCACGGCGCCGCAGGCCACGGCCTGTGCATCGTCCGGAACATCCTGCGGGCGGCTGATCACGCCGAAGGTGACGCTGTGCGTGGCCAGCGCGTCGCGCCAATGCTCATAGGGCTGCGTGGCGAAGGTGTCGCTGAGGATGCCGGCCAGTTCGCCGGCGCGGGCGCGACGCTCGGGCTCGGTGGCGAAGCGCGGATCGTCGATCAACGACTCCAGTCCCATCGCGCGGCAGAGCGGTGCCCAGAGCTTGTCTGTCCGTACGATGGTGAGTTGCAGCCAGCGATCGTCGGCCGTGCGGTAGATGTTGCCCAGCGCCGACCGGGGCCGGTCGGGCGGCGGCCGGTGCGGCAGGAAAGCGCCGACGAGGGCTGCTTGCGCGATCACGCCGCATGACCACAGGCCGTTGCCGAGCAGCGAGGTGCCGACCCACGAGCCTTCGCCCGTCTTCATGCGATGCATGAGCGCCATCAGGATGGACGAGACCAGCGCCATCGCCGTGGCGCGATCGCCTTGCGCGGGGCCGGGCACGCCCGGCGGCCCGCCTTCGTAGCGCTGGGCATCGAGCAGGCCCGAACGGGCGAAGTAGGCGGTCGCGTCGAAGCCGGGCCGGTCGCGATCGGGGCCGCTTTCGCCATAGCCGGTGAGGGAGGCATAGATCAGCTTCGGATTGACCTGCTTCACGTCGTCGTAGGCGAGCTTCAGCTTGTCGCGCACCGGCGGCGGGAAGTTGCAGATCAGGATGTCGGAGATCGCGATCAGCCGGTCGAGCGCCGCGCGGGCATCCTCCTGCTTGAGATCGAGCACGATGGAGCGCTTGTTCCGCGAATCCATCTGCCAGGGGTAATTGACCTCGCTTTTCGGATAGTTCGCCGAATCCTGCATGATCCGGCGGTTGGGATCGCCGTCCGGTCCTTCGACCTTGATCACGTCGGCGCCCCAGTCGCCCAGCACGACGGCAGCGGCCGGTGCGGCGATGAATGAGCTGATGTCCAGTACGCGCAATCCCGCCAGCGGCAGGGCAGTCTCGGTCATGGATTCTCCCTTTCGCGGCCGATATGGGCGCGACGCTCTGGCCGCCGTCAACACCGCTCGTTAGCTTGATTTCGGCACGCGGTGTGCTTGCCGGAATTTGAGAACGAGGAACCCGATAGTGGCAAAGAAGCGCAAACCGAATTTTCTGATCGTGCTGATCGACGACCTCCGGTTCGACGAGCTGGGGATCTGCGGCCATCCTTACATGAAGACGCCGCATATCGATCGAATCGGACATGAAGGCGCGATGTTTACCTCGGCGTTCCACACGACGCCGCTCTGCTCGCCCAACCGCGCCTCGATCCTGACCGGCCAGTATGCCAGCCGCCATGGAATCATCGACAACGTGGCGCGCGACGCCCACAGCCATCGCCTGCCGAACTACCACGTCATCCTGCAGCGCCTGGGCTACGAGACCGCCCATATCGGCAAGTGGCA
Source organism: Reyranella sp. (assembly GCF_052439685.1). GTDB lineage: Bacteria > Pseudomonadota > Alphaproteobacteria > Reyranellales > Reyranellaceae > Reyranella. The sequence goes on along the minus strand of NZ_JBQVQG010000005.1, from coordinate 97,533 downwards.
CATGGGCAATTCCGGCGGTCCGCGGCCGGGCTACGACAAGTGGGTGAGCTTCCCGGGCCATGGCTCGATCATCGATCCCGTGCTGAACATCGACGGCAAGGAGAAGAAATACGAAGGCTACATCACCGACCTGTTGAACGGGCACGCTGTCGACTTCCTGAAGAAGAAGCGCGACAAGCCCTTCGCGCTGTTCTTCGCGCACAAGGCGGTGCATCCCGACGCCTTCCAGGCGGCCGACGGCACGATCGACTTCACGAATGGCGGCTACCGTCCGGCGCCGCGCCATGCCGACCTCTACAAGGGCGAACACTTTCCGCGCCGGCCCAATGCGCTTCCGGCGGCCGATGTCGTGAAAGACAAGCCGGCGTGGACCGAAGCCCATGCGCTGAGGGTCAACGAAGCCTCGCGCAAGGTGCTGGACGGAATTCTTGCCGGCACGGACGAGGAAATCCGCCTGCGCGCCGCCATGATGGCCTCGGTCGACGAGGGCATGGGCGATATCTTCAAGGTGCTGGAGGAGCAGGGCGAACTCGACAACACCTTCATCCTGTTCTTCGGCGACAACGGCTACTTCTTCGGTGAGCACGGGCTCGGGCCCGAGCGGCGCTTCGCCTACGAAGAAGGCATCAAGTCTCCATTCCTCATCCGCTACCCCGCCTGGTTCAAGCCGGGCACGATGAACGACGAGCTGGTGCTGGCGCTCGACATCGCGCCGACGCTCGTCGATCTGGCGGGCGGGAAAGCGGCGGACTTCAAGACAATGCAGGGTCAATCGCTGAAGCCGCTGGCAAAGGGGGCCAAACCCAAGGGTTGGCGGACCTCGTTCATGTGCGAGTACTTCAGCGAGAACGCCATGCCGTGGCTCGTGGGCATGAGCTACAAGGCGATCCGGACCAAGCGTCACAAGTACATCCACTGGACGCAGAAATCGCTCGACGGCGTCGCGTGCGACGAACTCTACGACCTGAAGAGCGATCCCTACGAAATGAAAAACCTGATCGGCAAGCGATCGGAGAAGGGGCTGATTGCGCGCCTGCGCAAGCAGCTCGCGTCCCTGGTCGCGAAGTCCGTCGGCCTCTAGGAGACTGATAGCCATGGTCCTGACGAAGAGAAGCCTGCTGGCGGCCGGATTGGCCGTCGTCTCGACGAGGAGCATGGCGCAGGCCTGGCCTTCCAAGCCGATCCGCATGATCGTGCCGCTGGCGCCCGGCGCCACGGCCGACATCATCGCCCGCCTCTATGCCGACGAACTCGGCAAGGCGCTCGGCCAGACCGTCGTGGTCGACAACAAGACCGGCGCAGGCGGCACGATCGCCTCCGCCGAAGCGGCGCGCGCAGCCCCCGACGGCTACACGATGCTGCTGATCTCCCAGGGCACCATGGTGTTCAACATGGGGCTCTACCCGAAGCCCGGCTACGATCCGGTGAAGAGCTTCGATCCGGTGGCGGTCGCGGGCTCGGTTTCCAACGTGCTGATCGTGCATCCCGACAATCCAGCGAAGACGGTGGCCGACCTGATCGCCCAGGCCAAGGCGAAGCCGGGCGAGCTGACCTATTCTTCGGGCGGGACGGGGACGAGCCATCACCTGTCGGCCGTCCTGTTCGAGCGCGATGCCGGCGTGAAGCTGCAGCACGTTCCGTATCGGACGACGCCGGCCGGAATCATGGGCGTCGCCAATGGCGAGGTGACGATGGCCTTCTACAACACGCCGACCGTGGTCGGTCAGATCAAGGGCGGAAAGCTGAAGGCCCTCGCGGTCACGAGCGCGCAGCGCTCCGAGCTGCTGCCAGACGTGCCGACGATGGTCGAGCAGGGCATGAAGGATTACGTGTTCAGCACGTGGATGGGGTTCGCCATGCCGAAGGGCACGCCGGCACCGGTCATCGAGAAGCTGAATGGTGAGATCATCCGCATCGCCAACATGCCGGCCGTGCGCGAGAAGACGAAGGGGCAGGGTATCGACATGATGCCGCCCCAGCCGCCCGCGGCCGTCGACAAGCTCATCCGCGACGAGCTGGCGCTCTGGCTGCCCATCATCAAGGCCTCGGGAGCGACGGCCGAATAGCGGGCCGCGCCGGCCCTATCCTTGCCAAAGCGGGGCCGTGCGCGTATCTCCCCCTGTCCTTCAATCAGGGGTGCGCGCACATCGGGCGCATATAGTCATGGGCTACAGAGTCGCCGTCGTCGGCGCGACCGGAAACGTCGGTCGCGAAATGTTGCAGATCCTGGCCGAGAGGAACTTCCCGGCCGATGACGTGGTCGCGCTGGCCTCGGCCCGCTCGGTCGGCCTGCAGGCCTCGTTCGGCGACAAATCCGTGCTCAAGGTCCAGGACCTCGCCAAGTTCGACTTCAAGGGCATCGACATCGTGCTCAGCTCGCCCGGCGCCAAGGTGTCGGCCGAACACAGCCCGCGCGCCGCCAGGGCCGGCGCGGTCGTGATCGACAACACTTCCTACTGGCGCATGGATCCGGACGTGCCGCTGGTCGTCCCCGAGGTCAATCCGCAGGCGATCGCCGGCTACAAGGGCCGCGGCATCATCGCCAATCCCAACTGCTCGACCATCCAGATGGTCGTCGCGCTGAAGCCCATCCACGACGCGGCCGGCATCAAGCGCGTCGTCGTGTCGACCTATCAGTCGACGTCCGGCGCCGGCAAGGAAGCGATGGACGAGCTGGTCAGCCAGACCAAGAGCTTCTTCGTCAACCAGACGCTCGACCCGGTGAAGTTCACCAAGAACATCGCCTTCAACGTCATTCCCCAGATCGACGTCTTCATGGATGACGGCTCGACCAAGGAAGAATGGAAGATGGTGGTCGAGACCAAGAAGATCCTCGACCCCAAGATCAAGATCCACGCGACCTGCGTGCGGGTGCCGACCTTCGTCGGTCACGCCGAGGCGGTGAACCTCGAGCTCGAGCGGCCGCTCGAAGACGACGAAGCACGGCGCATCCTTGCAGCGGCGCCCGGCGTCCTGGTGGTCGACCAGCGCGAGCCGGGCGGTTACGTGACGCCGAAGGAAGTCACCGGCCAGGACGGCGTGTTCGTGAGCCGCATCCGCTCCGATCCCACGGTCGAGAATGGCCTCGCGATGTGGGTCGTCAGTGACAATCTGCGCAAGGGCGCGGCGCTGAACGCCGTCCAGATCGCCGAGGAGCTGATCAAGGGCTACATCTAGGCTCCCAAACGGACCATTCTGATGATTTGAATGGCGTGGACCTCGCGGTCCGCGCCATTTTCGTTTGAGCGGCGGGATGCTTGTGAGAAGCCGCTGGGCTAAAGTGCGAGCGTGAACGACACGCCCCACATCCACCCGACGAAGCGTGAATCCGCGGCCTCCGGCGCACCGACGCCGTTGTTCGGCAACGCGGCCGACAGCTTCGTCCAGCAACTGCGCCTGGCGTCGCAAGCCCATCGCGCGGGGCGTCTCGACGAGGCGATCACTTCTTATCTGCGGCTGCTCGCCGTTCGCCCCGATCATGCCGAACTGCACAACAATCTCGGGGTCGCGCTGCGCCTCGCGGGCAAGCTCGAAGCCTCGGTGTCGCATCATCGGCTGGCGCTGGCGGCCGACCCGCAGAATCCGGCCCTGCATTCCAATCTCGGCAACGCGCTGCGTGCCGTGAACCGTTTCGACGAGGCGGTGAAGCATCACTACCGGTCGATCGCGCTCAGCCGCGATTATGCGGAAGGCTTCTTCAATCTGGCGCTCTGTCTGCGCGACCTTGGCCGCCTCGAGGAGGCGATCGGCTGTTTCAGCCGCGCGCTGACGATCCATCCCGACAACCGGCGCGCCCGGGTCGAGTTCGCGATCGCGCTCCTGATGCAGGGTGAGCTCGAGGCAGGGTTCGCCGCCTACGAGATCCGCAAGCGCCTGCCCGAGACGCCGACGCCCGATTTCGCGCAACCGGCCTGGGAAGGCGGACCGCTTCAGGGCAAGCGCATCCTGCTCTATCCGGAGCAGGGCCTGAGCGACGTGCTGTTGTTCGTGCGCTTCGCCCGCGAGCTGAAGCAGCGCGGTGCCACGGTGCTCGTGCTTTGCCAGGCACTGCTCAAGGACTTGCTGCGGGCGGTCGATTATATCGACGAGGTCATCGCCGAGGGCGAGACGCTGCCCGCGTTCGACGTCCATGCCTCGATGGTATCGCTGCCGCACCTCTGCCGCGTGGAGTTCGCCGCGCTTGCGTCCGCAACGCCCTATCTCAAGGCGCCGGAGGAAAGCCGTATCAAGCTTGGCCAGCGGGAGCGGGCGAAGCTGCGCGTCGGCATCTACTGGGCCGCCATGCCGGGACAGGCGCAGGACCGCCAGCGATCGGTCTCGTTCGAGCAGTTCCTGGCACTTTCCGGCGATCCGGAGCTGCTGTTCTTCAGCCTGCAGGGCGGCGTCCACCAGAAGGACATCCAGTCGTACGGCGCCGGCGGGCTGGTGCACGATGTCGGCCGCGGCATCTTCGATTTCGCCGAGGCCGCCACCGCGCTGTCGCAACTCGACCTGCTGATCTCGATCGACGCACCGGTCGCGCATCTCGCGGCAGCGATGGGCGTGAAGACATGGGTGCTGCTGCCCTCGACCGCGGACTGGCGCTGGCAGCTCGGGGGGACGCAGGCGCCCTGGCATCCTTCGGCGCGCCTCTTCCGCCAGACTGTTTCCGGTACCTGGAACGACGTCTTCGGGGACGTGCGGCGCGAACTCGATGTATTGAAGAAGGCGGCGCCGGCCTAGCCGGCCAGCCGCCGCAGGGCCTCGGCATCGTCGACGTCTTCCAGTGTGTCGGCCAGAGCCACGGTGATGTGATCGGGCAGGCCGGCCAAGGTGTCGGCGAGCGCCGTCGGAATCGACCACCGAACCCTCGCAAAAAGTGAACGGGGCAGGGGGCGAACGCGCCGTGCCCCGACCAGCCAGAAGCCGCCATCGCGTGCCGGACCGAAGACGAGATCGTGCGCGCCGAGAAGCGCGAAAGCCCGCGCGATGTGCGACGCGCGCATTTCCGGGATGTCGCTGCCGACCAGCACGACGGGGCCGGGCGGCAATGACGCAAACGGCAGCTTCATGCGCCGACCCAGATCGCCCTGCCGCTGCGGCTTGCGGCGGGAGACGGGCACGAGGTGCCAAGCGGGATGGCCGAGCGTATTGTCGGGCGTCACGAACAGCCAGACGGTCCATCGCGGATCGAGTGTCATTCGCCGGATCTGGTCCCCGAGAATCCGGCGATAGAACCGGACGGCTTCCCTCATGCCGATCGCCGCACCGAGACGGCGCTTCACGCGGCCGGCCTGCGGCGTCCGGGCGAAGATGACGAGATGACGCTTCATCTGCCGTAGAGACGTCGCAGCGTCTGCGGCGGAAGGCCGGCGAAATAGAGCGACAGACAGGTGAGGTTGCGCGCAGGGCGAAGCCACCAGCCGTCCCGCCGATAGCGGGCCGCCGAGGTGATGGCGTCGGCTTCGAGGAGGACCAGATCGTTGCGGCCGATGCGGCGGACGAGATCGACGTCTTCCATCAAAGGCAGTGGCCGAAATCCCCCGAGCCGCGCGTAGTGCGCGCGGGAAATCAGCAGGCCCTGATCGCCATAAGGGAGGCCGAGCGCGCGACAGCGCCACGCCGCCAGTTGCTCCACCCTCCGGGCGCCGGGCTCGGCGGCATCGAAGCGCAGCCGGAAATAGCCGGCCTTGCCGGCGGCCGAAGCGACGAAGCGTGCGATGACGTCGCCGGCACCGGGCCCCAGCCTCGTATCGGCATGCAGGAACAGCAGCCAGGGCGCGAGGCCGATGGCGGCACCGGCCGAGAGCTGGCCACCGCGTCCGGCGGGTGCCGTCAGGACGGCAGCGCCCGCCCGGCGTGCGATGGTGACCGTATCGTCCCGCGAACCGCCGTCGCAGACGGTGGCCGAGAAAGCGAGGTCGGGATGGGCAGGAAGCGCCGCGAGAGTCGACACGAGCGCCGGGCCTGAGTTCAGTGTCGGGATGACGATGTCGATCGCCGTCGTCACGCGCTGCAGGCGGCCCCACCCAGGACGCAGAACTTGGCGCAATGCGGATGGTTGAGGCGCACCTCGCCGACGCTTTCGGCCAGCGTCTCGCCCAGTTCGAACTGCGGATCGTAAGGCAGCAGGGTGCAGGCCACGACGGAAGGCCGTGACGCACCCTTGCGCTTCACCACCATGCGGGCCGACGCACACATCACGCTGTCCGGCGACTTCTTGAGAATGCCCCAGCAGGCCGTCGTGATCTCGGGAACGTCGACGGTCGGATCCATCTCGGGGAACAGGACCAGGGTCGCAGGATCGTGCGCATCGATCGCGACGCCCAGTCGCTCGAACAGCCGAGCATAACCGGTGCGGACTTCATCATCGCTCTCGTCGGAAAAGTGGCGGCCGGCCACATGCACCTGAAAGCCGGCCTCGGCCAGCCAGACCAACCCATCGATCGTCGGCTTCCAGCTTCGCAGGCCACGCTCCTCCTCGTGCAATGCTCTCTCGTAGTGATCGACCGAGACCCGGATCGCGAGATTGTCGCGACCATGCCGCGCCAGCAGGTCGAGCAGCGCCGGCTTCATCCTGTGCATCGGCTTCATGGCGTTGGTCAGCACGATCGCCTCGAAGCCGCGCGCCAGTACATCGTCGAGCATTGCCGGGAGGTCAGGGTTCATGAAGGGCTCGCCGCCGGTGAAGCCGATCAGCCGTGTTCCATGACCGTCGCGTTCGATCTCGTCGAGATAGGCCGCGGCCTCGCCCGCCGTGAGATAGACCAGCCGATCGTTGCGCGGCGAGGATTCGATGTAGCAGTTGCGGCAGGTGAGATTGCAGAGGGTGCCGGTGTTGAACCACAGCGTCTCGAGCGCCTTCAGGCCGACATGGGCGCGCGTTTCGCCCCGGGCGGTAATCCAGGCATCCTTGAATTTCGCGGGATCGAGCAGAGCGGGCAGCATCGGACAATCCTGCGCAAAGGAAGGCGGCAGAGGCTAGCACAATTCGTGCAATGCAATGGTGGCCGCGAAAGGGCGGGTTCCGAAACCGTAACTCGCTCACGCCGCGGCGTCTCGACCGCGCGACGGCGCTTCGCTACGGTTCACCAACACCTGAGGGGATTTTAATGCTCGACGACAAGGCGCTTGCCACCATCTTCCGCGACGCCCGCACGCACAATGGCTGGCTCGACAAGCCGGTGACCGACGACCAGCTGCACGCGATCTACGATCTCATGAAATGGGGCCCGACCTCGGCCAACTGCCAGCCCGCGCGGATCGTGTTCGTGCGCACCAAGGAGGGCAAGGAGAAGCTCAAGCCGGCGCTGAGCGCGGGCAACACCGAAAAGACGATGACCGCGCCGGTGACGGCGATCCTCGCCTACGATCCAGAGTTCTTCGAACACCTGCCGCGGATGTTCCCTCATGACCAGACCGCCATCCACTGGTTCAAGGGCAAGCCGGCGGCCGAGCCGACTGCCTTCCGCAACGGCACCCTGCAGGGCGCCTACCTGATCGTCGCGGCCCGCGCGCTGGGTCTCGACTGCGGTGCCATGAGCGGCTTCGACAATGCCAAGGTCGACGCGGCGTTCTTTCCCGACGGCAAGTTCAAGACGAACTTCCTGTGCAACATCGGCTTCGGCGATCACTCGAAGGTGTTCGCGCGCAGCCCGCGTTTCGAATTCGACGAGGTCTGCAAGATCGTCTGAGCTAGATCCCGAAGAAGGCGCCGATCTTCTTCCAGGGCAGCGGCAGCAGGGAAATCAAGGCCGCCAGCCCGAAGCCCAGGATGATGGCGCCGGACCCGCGGTTGAGCCACAGCAGCCCGGCGCCGGTGAAGCGGCCGCGCAGCGCCACCGACGCCGTGCAGATGATCGTCCACCAGGCCAGCGCGCCGCAGAACACGGCGGCGACCAACAGGGTGGCGTCGGGCAGGCTCGCGCCGACGCCGGCCAGGTTGCGGCCGGCGAAGGCGGCGCCGAAGGCCATCACGGTGAGAGGATTGAACACCGTGATGAAGAAGCTCGAACTGGCATAGTGGAAGTGCGTCGAGAACTGGTGCTCGCGGTCGTCGGCGACGGGATCGCCGACATTGCGCGGCCGATGGCGCATCGTGGTCCAGCCCATGATCACCAGCACGAGGCCGCCGATCCCCAGCAGCCAGGCTTCGCGCTCGATCACGAACTGCTGCACGAAGGACAGGCCGAACGCCGCCACCGCGCCGAACACCGCGTCACCCAGCGCCGCGCCGATGCCGGTCATGTAGCCGGCCATGGCGCCGACGGTGATGGAACGCCGCATGCAGAGCACGGCCGCCGGCCCGACCGGCACGGCGATCAGGAAACCGATCGCCGCCCCTTCGATGGCGAGCGCAAGAGGGTTGAACACGAAACCGGGCACGGTCATCGCGCGCCTACAGCTTCTCGGCCCTGAACGCACGCGGCGGTGCGACCAGCCGGTCCTGGGCCGCCACCAGCTGCAGTTCGCGCTCGCCCATCGCATGTGTGGCTTCCAGCACCGCGAAGATCGACGAAGCGGCCTTGCCGAGCGCGTCCGCAATCTCGTCGCCCGAGATCCAGTGCGCGGTGAAGAGGGCGGCGACGGCATCGCCAGTGCCATTCGGGGCGATCTCGAAGCCGATCATCGGCGTTGCCACGCGCCAGGCGGTCTCGCGCGTCACCGCCACCATCTCGATCGTGTCCGGCGGGGCATCGGCGCGGCGCAGGCTGGTGATCAGGGCGAGCCGCGGGCCCCGGCGCTCTCCCTGGAGCAGGGTGCGCGCGGCCGCCAGCGCCTCGTCCATGGTCGAGACGGTGCGGCCGGTCAGGTGTTCGAGCTCGAAATGGTTGGGTGTCACGAGGTCGGCGGCCGGAATCGCGCGATCGCGGAAGAAGGTATCAATGCCCGGCTTGACGTAGATGCCGGTGTCGATGTCGCCCAGGACCGGATCGCAGCACCAGACGGCGCGCGGATTGGCCGCCCGCACACGGCGTGCGGTATCCAGGACGACATCGGCCAGCGCCGCGTCACCCACATATCCCGTAAGCAAGCCATCGCAGCGCGAGAATTGACCCAACGCTTCGATGCCCTGCACGATCTCTGCGACCTGCTCCGCCGAGGCCGCGCGACCGCGCCAGGCGCCATAGCCCGTGTGGTTCGAGAATTCGACCGTGTTCACCGCCCAGACTTCGTGGCCCAATCGTTGCAGGGGAAAGGCAGCTGCACGATTGCCGACGTAGCCGTAGGCGACATGGCTCTGGAGGGAGAGGAAGCGCATGGCCGGCGCCACCTTGCCACAAGGAAGGCCGTCATTATAGTCCGCCGCGTTTTCGGGGAGGCCTAGAGATGTCGAAGTCCGTCCGTCCGCGCCGCAGCGTGCTCTACATGCCCGGCGCCAATACGCGTGCACTGGAAAAGGCGCGCACCCTGCCGGCCGATGCGCTGATCTTCGACCTCGAGGACGCGGTGGCGCCCGATGCCAAGGAGGCAGCGCGCGCCAATGTGGTGGCCGCGGCGCAGAGCAGGGGCTACGGCAAGCGCGAGATCGCGATCCGCTGCAACGGTCTCGCGACGCCTTGGGGCGCGGCCGACATCACCGCGATCGCCAAGTCGGGCGCCGATGCGGTCGTGGTGCCGAAGGTCGAGAGCGCGGCTGAGGTGGCGAGCGTCATCGGCCTGCTCGATGCTGCCGGCGCGCCCGAGTCGATGGCGGTCTGGGCGATGATGGAAACGCCGAAGGGCATCCTGCGCGCCGAAGAGGTGGCGGGCGCCCATCCGCGGCTCACCCTCTTCATCATGGGCACCAACGATCTGGTGAAGGACATGCGCGCGCGCCACACGCCGATGCGCCTGCCGATGATCACGGCGCTTGGCCTCGGCATGCTTGCCGCCCGCGCCCACGGTCTCACCATCCTCGATGGCGTCTATAACGACATCCAGGATGCCGAAGGCTTCCGCGCCGTCTGCCAGCAGGGGCTGGAGATGGGCTTCGACGGCAAGACGCTGATCCATCCCACGCAGGTCGAGCCCTGCAACGAGGTGTTCGCGCCCTCCGCGGCCGAACTGGAAATGGCGGCCAAGATCGTGACGGCGTTCAAGGCGGCGCAGGCCGAAGGCAAGGGCGTCGTCACCGTCGACGGGCGCATGATCGAGAACCTTCACGTCGATCAGGCCGAGCGCGCGCTGGCGCTCGCCACCGCGATCAAGGAACTGCAGGCCGCCCCATGAGTCCCACGAGCATGAGCCCCAAGAGCACTGGCAAGACCAGCACCAGCAAGACCAACAACGGCAACTTCTTCGAGGATTTCCGCGTCGGGCAGGAATTCCACCATGCCACGCCGCGGACGCTGACCGAGGCCGATGCGGCGCTGAACATCGCGCTCTACGGTTCGCGCTTCGCCATCAACTCTTCGGACGTGTTTGCCCAGGCAATCGGCCTGCCGCGCGCGCCGCTCGACGACATGCTCGTCTTCCATGTGGTGATCGGCAAGACGGTCCCGGACATCTCGCTGAATGCCGTCGCCAATCTCGGCTACGCCGAGTTCCGCTGGGGCGTGCCGGTCTATCCGGGCGACACGCTGTCGGCGAAGTCGACCGTGCTGGGCCTGCGCGAGAATTCGAACAAGACCAGCGGCGTCGTCTGGGTGCGCTCGACCGGCGTCAACCAGAAGGGCGAAATGGTGCTCGACTATGTGCGCTGGGTGATGGTGCACAAGCGCGATCCCGAGGCGCCGGTGCAGGCGCCCCTCGTGCCGAAGACCGCACCGGCGGTGAAGCCGGAGGATCTCGTGGTGCCTGCCGGCCTCTCGCTCGCAGGCTATGACGACGGCGCGGCCGGTTCGTCGCATCGCTGGGAAGATTACGCGCCGGGCGAGCGCATCGACCATGTGAGCGGCCTCACGCTCGAGGACTCCGACCACATGTTCTCGACGCGGCTCTACCAGAATACCGCACGCGTGCATTTCGACGCTTTCGCCGGCAAGCAGACGCGCTTTGGCCGCCGTCTCGCCTACGGCGGTCACGTGATCTCGCTGATGCGCGCGCTGTCGTTCAACGGGCTGGCCAACGGTTTCCGGGTCGCCGCCTTCAACGCCGGCAGTCACGTTGCCCCGACCTTTGGAGGTGACACGATCTATGCCTGGTCCGAAGTGCTGGAGACCGCGCCGTTGCCGGGTCGCGACGATGTTGGCGCTCTGCGAATGAGAAGCATTGCGGCGAAGGATTGCCCGTGTGGCGAGTGGCCGGGCAAGGGTGCGGATGGCAAATACCATCCGGCGGTGGTGCTCGATCTCGACTATTGGCTGCTGATGCCGAGGCGCAAAGCCTAGCCGACCGCCCGGCAGGCGGATTCCCGCTTGCAAATCCGGGACTTAACGCCACGCAACGCCGACATTCGTTGACTTGATGCGGCTGCGCGCTAAAAACAGCGCCAGCCGATATCGGCATTAGAGGTCATTCCGGATGAGCGTCGCCAACCGGCCGGTGCATCGGCCGCTTTCTCCGCATCTGCAGGTCTATCGACCGCAGCTCACCTCCATGCTTTCAATCCTGCATCGCGCCACAGGCATCGCGTTGTCGGTGGGGGTGCTCTATCTCGCCGTCTGGGTGATGTGCGCGTCTGCGGGCCCCGAGACCTATGCGAAGTTCCAGGGCTTCAACAGTTCGATCGTCGGCCGCTTCGTGCTGGGCGGCTGGCTGTTCTGCATGTTCTTCCACCTGTTCAACGGCATCCGGCATCTCTTCTGGGATGCGGGCTACGGCTTCGAGATTAAGGACGCTTATCGCAGCGGCTGGCTGGTCGTGGTGGCTTCCCTCGTGGTGACGGCGATCTCGTGGATCGTCGGCCTGCGGCTGATCTGAGGAGCGACGGATGAACAGCGATCTCAGAAGCCCCCTCAATCGCGCGCGCGGCCTCGGCTCGGCCAAGAGCGGCGTACATCACTTCTGGGTGCAGCGCCTGACGGCGCTCGCCCTGATCCCGCTCGTGATCTGGTTCGCCATCTCGCTCGTAACGATGAGCGGTGCCGACTACGGCATGGTGCGTGCCTGGATCGGATCGCCGGTCGCGATGGTGCTGCTGATCCTGACGATCGTCATCGGACTGCATCATGGCCAGCTCGGCCTCCAAGTCGTGATCGAGGACTATGTCCACAATGACGGCGCCAAGCTGGCGCTGATCGTGGCGGTGAAGTTTATCGCGGTCTTGTTCGGGCTGGCTGCCGTCGTGGCCATCATGCGTATTGGATTCGGAGGCTAAGTCATGGCCGAGGCGAGCAGCGGCAAGAGCAACCCGCCCGTCGCGGGTACCGTCAACATCGGTAACACCGCGTACAAGGTGATCGACCACGAATACGACGTGGTCATCGTCGGTGCCGGTGGCGCCGGTCTTCGCGCGACCTTCGGCATGGCCAACAAGGGCTTCAAGACGGCCTGCATCACCAAGGTGTTCCCGACCCGCAGCCACACCGTGGCGGCGCAGGGCGGCATCTCCGCGGCGCTGGGCAACATGGGCCCGGACGACTGGCGCTGGCACATGTACGACACGGTCAAGGGCTCCGACTGGCTCGGCGACCAGGACGCGATCGAATATATGTGCCGCGACGGCATCGGCGCGATCATCGAGCTCGAGCATTACGGCGTGCCGTTCAGCCGCACGCCCGAGGGCAAGATCTACCAGCGCCCGTTCGGCGGCATGACGACGGAGTACGGCAAGGGCATCGCCCAGCGCACCTGCGCCGCCGCCGACCGCACCGGCCACGCGATCCTGCACACGCTCTACCAGCAATCGCTACGGAACCACGCCGAGTTCTTCATCGAGTATTTCGCCCTCGACCTGATCATGGACGAAGGCGTGTGCCGCGGCGTCATGGCCTGGAACCTCGACGACGGCACGATCCATCGCTTCCGCGCCCACAAGGTGGTGCTGGCGACCGGCGGCTACGGCCGCGTCTACCAGACGGCGACCTCGGCCCACACCTGCACCGGTGACGGTGGCGCCATGGCGCTGCGTGCCGGCCTGCCGCTGCAGGACCTCGAGTTCGTGCAGTTCCATCCGACCGGCGTCTACGGCGCGGGCTGCCTCATCACCGAGGGCGTGCGCGGCGAAGGTGGCTACGTCACCAACTCGAGCGGCGAGCGCTTCATGGAGCGTTATGCGCCGTCGGCCAAGGATCTGGCCTCGCGCGACGTCGTGAGCCGCTCGATGACCGTCGAGATTCGCGAGGGCCGAGGCTGCGGTCCGAACAAGGATTACATCGAGCTGCACGTCGAGCATCTCGATCCGAAGATCATCCACGAGCGCCTGCCGGGCATCGCCGAGACCGCGCGCATCTTCGCCGGCGTCGACGTCACCCGCCAGCCGATTCCGATCCTGCCGACCTGCCACTACAACATGGGCGGCATCCCGGCGAACTATCACTGCGAAGTCATGACGGTGAAGGACGGCAATCCCAACACCGTCGTGCCCGGCCTGATGGCGCTGGGCGAGGCCGCCTCGATCGGCGTCCATGGTGCCAACCGTCTCGGCTCCAACTCGCTGCTCGAACTGGTCGTTTTCGGCCGCTCCGCTGCCAATCGCGTGGCCGAGCAGATGACGCCGGGCCAGCCGCACAAGGACATGCCGCGCGCCGGAGAGGAGGCGATCGCCCGCCTCGACAAGGCCCGCCACGCCAACGGCGGCACGTCGACCGCCCAGCTGCGCGCCATGATGCAGAAGACCATGCAGAACGACTGCGCGGTGTTCCGCACGACCAAGACCCTCGACGAGGGCTGCGTCAACATGGACAAGGTGTTCGCCGGCAAGGACGACATCAAGGTCAAGGACCGCTCGATGATCTGGAACTCCGATCTCATGGAGACGCTGGAGTTCGAGAACCTGATCCTCCAGGCGCAGGGCACGATCCGCTCGGCCGCCAACCGCAAGGAAAGCCGCGGCGCCCACGCGCAGGAAGACTTTCCGAGCCGCGACGATAAGGAATGGCTGAAGCACACGGTCGTCTGGGTCGACGAGAAGACCGGCAAGACCCGCATCGACTATCGTCCGGTCAACCTGCAGCCGATGAGCAACGACGTCCAGTCGTTCCCGCCAAAAGCCCGCGTGTACTAACCGCCCGCGTGTACTGAGTTCGAGAGGACCAAATGGCCGAGTTCACTCTTCCCGCCAATTCCAAGGTCGGCGTCGGCCAGACCTACGCCGCTCCGGCGGGCGCCAAGAACATCCGGAAGTTCAAGGTCTACCGCTGGACCCCGGAGGACGGGAAGAACCCGTCCGTCGACACCTACGAAGTCGACATGGACACCTGCGGGCCGATGGTTCTCGACGCGCTGATCAAGATCAAGAACGAGATGGACAGCTCGCTCACCTTCCGGCGTTCCTGCCGCGAGGGTGTGTGCGGTTCGTGCGCGATGAACATCGACGGCACCAACACGCTGGCCTGCACCAAGTTCATCGACGAGATGAAGGGCGACATCAAGATCTACCCGCTGCCGCACATGCCGGTGGTCCGCGATCTGGTGCCCGACCTCAACGTGCCCTACGCCCAGCTCACCTCGATCGAGCCGTGGCTGAAGTCTTCCACCCAGCCGCCGACGCGCGAGCGCCTGCAGTCGCCGGAGGAGCGCGCCAAGCTCGACGGCCTGTGGGAGTGCATCCTGTGCTTCTGCTGCTCGACCTCGTGCCCCAGCTACTGGTGGAACGGCGACCGCTATCTGGGGCCGGCCATCCTGCTGCAGGCCTATCGCTGGATCGCCGACAGCCGCGACGAAGCCAAGGGCGAGCGCCTCGACAATCTCGAGGATCCGTTCCGGCTCTATCGCTGCCACACGATCATGAACTGCACCAAGACCTGCCCGAAGAGCCTGAATCCGGCCAAGGCGATCGCCGAGATCAAGAAGCTGATGGTCGAGCGCACCATCTAGGCGGCGCGTCTTTTGCTATGCTGAAGCCACCGGGAGATAAAAGGGGGCTTCAGCAATGTCATTCAAATCCATCACCGTAGCGGCCGCGCTCGCAGGGTCGCTAGCACTTGCAACGGGGCCGGCGTCGGCCGGCCAGACCTTCGACGCGGTCAAGGCCAAGGGCTTCGTCCAGTGCGCGGTCAACACGGGGCTGGCCGGCTTCTCCTTCGCCGACAGCCAGGGCAAATGGACCGGCCTCGACGTCGATCTCTGCAAGGCGATCGCCGCGGCGATGTTCGGCGACGCCGAAAAGGTCAAGTTCACCCCCACCACCTCCCAGCAGCGCTTCGTCGCCCTGCAGTCGGGCGAGGTCGACGCCATCACCCGCAACGCGACGCAGACACTGCTGCGCGACACCTCGCTCGGCTTCAACATCGCCGGCGTGAATTTCTACGACGGCCAGGGCTTCATCGTGCCGGCCAAGAGCAACATCAAGAGCGCCAAGGATCTGAACGGCGCCACGGTCTGCGTCCAGCCGGGCACGACGACCGAGCTCAACCTCGCGGACTATTTCCGCAAGAACAAGATGACCTTCAAGCCGGTGCTGATCGAGAAGCTCGACGAGCTGCTGCAGGCCTATGCGTCAGGCCGCTGCGACACCTATACGACCGACGCGTCGGGGCTCGCCGCGGTGCGCGCGGGCCAGCTTGCGGGCAAGGGCGAGCATGTCATCCTGCCCGAGCGCATCTCCAAGGAACCGCTCGGCCCGATCGTGCGCCACGGCGACGACCAGTGGTTCGATCTCGTGAAATGGACCCTGATGGGGATGATCGAGGCCGAGGAGATGGGCATCACGTCCAAGAACGTCGACGAGATGCTGAAGAGCGACGATCCCGCGGTGAAGCGTTTCCTCGGTGTCACGCCGGGCTTCGGCAAGGCCGCCGGTGTCGACGAGAAGTGGATGTACAACGTCATCAAGCAGGTCGGTAACTACGGCGAGAGCTACGACCGCCATGTCGGCCCGGCCACGGCGCTCAAGCTCGAGCGCGGCCAGAACGCGCTGTGGACCAACGGCGGCCTGATGTACGCGATCCCGTTCCGCTGATTTGGAGTTCAAAAAATTTCCGTCGTCTCGACCGTAGCGCGCAGCGCGGAGTGGAGAGACCTTCTCTCCCCAATTAGCCGGCTTTTGGTGGAACGAAGGTCTCTCCGCTCCGCCTCGCTGCGCTCGGCTCCGGTCGAGACGACGGTTTTATTTTTTGAGAGCTTCACGGCGTGAGATCGAACCGCATCTTCTTGATGCGGCCGGTCGAGACCTCGAGCGCGGCGATTTTGCCGTCGCGGTCGCGGACCAGATGGGCGAGCTGGGTGGCCTTGATCCAGCTGCCCGGCGATTCGACCTCCACCGTGTCGGCGTCGAGGCCGCGCACGATCCACGTCGCACCGCCCGAGATCAACGGTCCGCCGACTTCCATCGTCCAGTCCTTGCCGTCGCGCGTGATGCGCCACACTGCAGAGCAGTCGGACGAGACATAGGTGCCGGCGAGGTCGGCCGGTACGGCCGCGCGCTTGGCGAGCGTGTCGAAGGTGACGATGCGCCCGGCGCCGAGATCGACCTTGAGCGTGCCCTTGGGGCCGGGCTTCAGGGCGAATTCGTAGGAGCCGCGTTCGGCCGCCAGCCAGCCGCCGGCACGGCGGCCCAGCGCGAAGGGCATGCCATTCTGTGTCACGACCGCCTCGCCGTTGCGCCAGGCCAGGTCGAACAGCGACGGTTCCGCCGCGTTGAACCAGGTCCCGGCGAGCGGCTTGATCTCTGCCGCCGTGATCGGCGGCAGGGCCGGCTTCATCCTCCTGTCGTCTTCCAGGGCGAGCGCCGCGATGGTGCGGGCGCGCCGCCACGGATCGATGCTGCCCAGATTGGCGATGACCACGACGGTCAGCCCGGCCTTCGGCACGCGCAGGAACTCCGTGCGGAAGCCCGGCCACAGGCCGCCATGGCCGACCGTCTGCAGGCCACGCAGCTCCTCGACCGCGACGCCGCGGCGGTAGTTGTTGGCATGGCCGCCGGTGAGCCCGGCGATGGCGGTGAGCTGGGTGGGAATCGTCTTGCCCAGGATTGGCTTGTCGAAGTGCCGGCTCCAGATCAGCAGATCCTCGACGGTCGAGGTGAGGCCGCCTTCGCCACCCTGCGGATAGGCATGGGCGGCACGGCGGAAGCCCTGCTCGCGGTCCCCGAGATAGCCGGTGGCGAGGTTCGGGATCACGGCGTCGATCTCGGCGACCAGAGAGGTCTGCGCCATGCCGAGCGGCTTGAAGATTCGTTCGGCCAGGACCTCGCCCAGCTTCTTGGCCGCAAGCTTCTCGACGATCAGGCCGAGCAGCAGGAAATTGGTGTTGCTGTAGAGGAAGCGGCTGCCCGGCGCGAAATTGAGATGTCGGTTGCGCGTGCAGGCATCGAACAGGTCCTCGGGCCGCGCCGGCTTGTCGAGCCCGTGACCGCCCAGTCGCAGCAGCTCGAGGAAATCGGGCAGGCCGCTCGAATTGCGCATCATCTGGTCGATCGTGACCGGCAGCGGCGGCAGCTCGGGCAGGTATTTGTGCGGCGGATCGGAGAGCTTGAGCTTGCCTTCGGCCGCCAGCATCAGGGCGGCCGTCACCGTGAACTGCTTGCTCACCGAGGCGATGCGGAAGCGGGTGTCGGGCCGGATCGGCACGCCGAGCTCGATGCTGGCCAGGCCGAAGCCCTTGCAGAACTCGATCCCGCCGCCGCGCATCACGCCGACGACGGCGCCGGGCGAACCGGGCTTGGTGTAAGGGGCAAACAACGCGTTGACGCGGCGCTCGAAGACGGCGGATTCAATGGCTTTCGACATGCAGGCCAGTCAATCGAAGCGGCTCGCCCTTGTAAAGGCGAGCCGTTAGGCTTGCGCAAAGAGTCGGAAGGAAACGCACGATGGATCGTCAGTTCGTCAGGATCGAGAAGGGGCTGGGCCCGCAGGGGCGCATCGCCGTCGTGCGTTTCGACCGCGGCGACAACATCAATGCGCTGAGCCAGCAGGCGATGCGCGAGCTGCGCGACGTGCCGCGCGCGTTCGAGGATGATCTCGAAACCTCGGTCGTGATCCTGACGGGCTCATCCAAGGCCTTCTCCGCCGGCTTCGACCTCAAGGACACAGACGGCCGTGCCCGCGACGGCCTGCCGATCGGCGAGCGCATCCATCGCCAACGTCTGGGGCCGAAGATGTGCAAGGCGTGGCAGGACATGGACCAGATCACGATTGCCGCGATCGAGGGTCACTGCATCGGCGGCGGCGCGGCGCTGGTCGTGTCGCTGGACTTCCGCACCTGCGGCCGCTCGGCGCATTTCCGCATTCCCGAAATCGAGCTGGGCATGAACATGAGCTGGGGCTCGATCCCGCGGATGCTGGCGCTGATGGGCCCGGCGCGCACCAAGCAGGCGGTGATCCTGGCGTCCGACCGGATCGGTGCGGCTGAGGCGCTCGACTGGGGCCTGGTCGAGAACGTCGTGGACGACGGCCAGGCGCTCGCCGCGTCGATGGCGTTCGCCGAACGCATCGCGCGCCAGCCGCCGATTCCGGTGCGCATGACCAAGACCACCGTCAACCGCCTTGCCCATGCGCTCGACGATCTCGGCAGCCACATGGATGCCGACCAGAACGTGCTGACCGGCCTGACCGAGGACTACAAGGAAGGCACCGCGGCCTTCCGCGAGAAGCGCAAGCCGTCGTTCAAGGGACGTTAGAACTTCCGGGTCGGCAGCTGGTCGACGATGGCTTGGCGCGCGGGATCGTCGAGCATCGCCCAGCGGCCGATCTCGTCGATCGTGCGCCGGCAGCCGAGGCAAAGGCCGCTCTTCTGATCGAGCTTGCAGATGCCGATGCAGGGCGACATCACGCGACGGACCATGGACGATGGCGACGACGTCATGGAGCGGTCAGGGCTTCTTGCCGAGTTCCGCGAGTTGGCTCTGCAACTCGTCGAGCTTGCGCTTCAGGTCGTCGATCGCCGTTTCGCCGGAGGCTGCCGAAGTTTCCGAAGGCTTGGGCGCCTCGTGGCCGTTCGCCGCTGCCGGCGGCGAGGCCTGGCCATCGGGCTGGCCGCCGGGCCCCGTGCCGAACGGGTTGAACATCCGCATGGCGTTCTCGAACATCGCCATGTTCTGCTTGCCCATCGACTCGAACTGCTGGAACGGATTGAAGCCGAAGGCATTCTGCATGTAGCGCCGCATCTGGTCCTGGTTGCGGGCGAACTGCGTCATCGACATTTCGAGATATTGCGGCACCACGCCCTGCAGGCTGTCGCCGTAGAAGGAGATGAGCTGGCGCAGGAACGGGATCGGCAGCAGCGTCTGGCCGCCCTTGCTCTCTTCCTCGAAGATGATCTGCGTCAGCACCGAGCGCGTGATCTCGTCGCCGGTCTTGGCGTCGTAGACGACGAAGTCGGTCTTGTCCTTCACCATCTGGGACAGATGATCCAGCGTCACATAGGCCGAGGTCGCGGTATTGTAGAGCCGCCTGTTCGCGTACTTCTTGATCACCACCGGCGCCGCTTTCGGTCCGCCGTCGGGTACTGCCTGGTCGGCCATTACGCTTCGCTCCTCTAGCTCCCGCGCGCTGTGAACGCTCGTTTACTCAGGGACGGGCACCTTAGCGCCGATGCCGCAGTGCGACAACCCGGCCTTCGCCGATGGAAGCAGCGCTGGCACGGCTATGCGTTATAGTGCGGACATGGTCTCCGGAAACGACGACAAGACGGCTGGTACAACCGACTCCGGCGCCGAGTTCGACAGGCTGGCCCGGCGCTACCTCGATCTGTGGCAGGCCCAGCTGGCGGGCCTCGCGTCGGATCAGGCGGTCACCGAGCAGATCGCCCGCTTGTTCGCGGCCGCGAATTCCCAGGTCGCTTCGGCATTGCAGGTTGCACAAGGAGCATCCCATGCAGACACGACTAGGTCCCCGTCCGCTGCCGCTCCATCTGGGAACGGCCCTGATGACGTGGGCGAGCTCCGAAAGCGCGTGGAGTCTCTTGAAGCAAGGCTCGCCGACCTCGAAGCCCGCCTCCGAGGTTCCTGAATCGCTCTCGGCCCTGCTGCCGGAGATCGCCTCGCTCGAAGCCAGGGCCGGCGCCGGCCAGTTCGAACAGGCGCTGCAGCGCGAGATTCGTCGGCGCCAGATCCGGCTGGCCGACGGCGTGCTCGCTTATCAACGCAACGACGTTCATCGCACGCTGGTCGATCCGCCTGCCGTCTGGCGCGAAGGCAATACGCGCCTGCTCGATTACGGCGCGACCGACCGCGCGGCGCGCAAGCGCGGGACGCGTGCGGTTCTGGTCGTGCCCTCGCTGATCAATCGCTGGGAGGTGCTCGACCTGACGGCGGAGAAGAGCCTCCTGCGCGCCATGGCGGCGCAGGGGCTGCGGCCCTATCTGGTGGACTGGGGAACGCCCGACGACGACGAGCGCCGCTTCGACACCACCGCCTATGTCGCTCGCCTCGAACGGGCGCTCGGCTACGTCGCCAGGCGGGCGCGTCGGGCGCCGGCGGTCCTCGGCTACTGCATGGGCGGCACACTCGCGGTGGCCCTGGCGGCGCGCCGGCCGCGTCGCGTCGCGGGCCTCGCGCTGATGGCGGCGCCATGGGATTTCCACGCCGACCGCACGGGGCAAGCCTTCCTCCTGTCGACCGGCCCGCTGCTCGCGGAGGTCGCCGATCGCGTGGGCGAACTGCCGGTCGACATCCTGCAGACCCTGTTCTGGTCGCTCGATCCCTGGCTGTCGGTGAAGAAGTTCGGGCGCTTCGTGGGGCTCGATCCCAAGGGCGAGAGCGCGAAGGAGTTCGTCCTGCTCGAGGACTGGCTGAACGGCGGCGCGCCGCTCGCCGGCCCGACGGCCCGCGAATGCCTGGTCGACTGGTACGGGGAGAACACGCCGGGCCGTGGCCAGTGGGTCGTCGGCGGCAAGCGCGTCGTGCCGTCGAAGATCAAGCTGCCGTCGCTGGTCATGATTCCGTCGGGCGACCGCATCGTGCCGCCGTTGTCGGCGGCCGCTCTCGTGGACCCGAAGAAGGGTCTGAAGAACACGACCCGGATCGACCTGCCCCTCGGCCACATCGGCATGGTCGTCAGCGGGCGTGCCCGCGAGCTCTGCTGGACTCCTTTGATCGAGTGGCTGGCGGCGCTTTCGTCCCGGCGAGCCCGTGTCGCCGCCGGCTAGATCCGTCGACTGGCGCGTGCCGGCGGTCTGGGCGGTGCTGCTCACCGTCTCGGTGTTCGCCCATGCCCATGTCGAGATCGCCAACGAGACGGCGCGCGGCGTGCGGATGTCCTACGGGACGGCGCTCGCGATCCAGATTTCCAGCCATCTGGTGGTGGCGGCGCTGGTGCCGGCGATCTACTGGCTCCATCGACGCTGGCCCATCGCCGAACGTCCGCGCAACCTGCTCATCCATGTCGCGGCGGTCGTGCCGTTCAGCATCGCCCATACGGTCGGCATGGCGGCGCTCCGGTTCGTTTGGTTCGGCGGTATCCTGGGCGAGACGCACAGTTTCCCGCTGACCTTCGACCGCATGCTCTACGAATTCGCCAAGGACATCATCGCCTATGGCCTGCTGAGCGCCGGCACGGTGGCCTTGCGTCACTATCTGTCACCTCCGGCCCCGTCGTTGGTCGTGGAGACCACGCCTCGGGCCGAGCCGGCGCCGTCGGAACCGCGGCCCGAGCGATTCGCCGTTCGCCGCAAGGGCCGGGAAGTGATGGTGGAAGTCGCCGACATCGACTGGATCGAGGCCTCGGGAAATTACGCCATGCTGCATGTCGGCGACGAGACGTTCGAGATCCGCTCCTCGCTCACCCGGCTGGAGGGCGAACTCGATCCCAAACGGTTCGTGAGGGTGCACAAGTCCCATCTGGTGAACATCGCCCGCGTCGTCGAGGTGACGCCGTGGGTGAGCGGCGACTGGCGCATCCGGCTGCAGAGCGGCGCCAAGGTCAACCTGAGCCGACGCTATCGGCAGCGCTTCGAGGCCCTGGCGCCCGTCAGGGCCTGACCGGACGTCCCGTGGCGCCTGCCGGTCGTCCCACCGGCTGCGCCGGTCGTCACAAAACGACACGAACTCAATGGTTTGCAGGATAGGTCGGACGGGTTCCCCCTGGAGCCCCGACATGCATCCTGCCGTTCCTGCCTCCGCCCTTCGCCGTGCCGATCTGGATTGGCTGCGGGTGCTCGCCTTCGGCCTGCTGATCTTCTACCACGCCGGCATGGCGTGGTCGGGCTGGAACTGGCACGTCACCAGCCCGGACAGTCTCGAGGGACTGCGCGAGGCCATGCGCTTCCTGAACCGCTGGCGCATGCCGCTGATCTTCCTGGTCTCTGGCGCGGCCATCATGCTGGCGCTCGGCGACCGCACCCCATCGGCCTTCGTTCGCGACCGGCTGAAACGCCTGCTGTTGCCGCTGGCCTTCGGCATGGTCGTGATCGTGCCGCCGCAGGTCTATCTGGAGCGTCTCTATCGCGGCCAGTTCACCGGCTCGTTCCTGCAATGGCTGCCGCATGCGTTCGGAGGCGTCTATCCTGCGGGCAATCTGAGTTGGCACCACCTCTGGTTCGTGGCCTACGTCCTCGTCCTCACGTTGGTACTGTTGCCGGTCTTTCTGTGGGCCCGGTCGGCGTCGGGGCAGGCGGCCTGGGCGCGGGCCGGCCGCACCGCCGCGCACTTCGGCCTGCACTGGGCGATGGTCCTGCCGCTCGCCGCCTCGACCCTGTGGCTGGCGCCGATCTCCTGGAACATCAACGGGCTGGTCGGCGACTGGCACGGCCTCGTCTCCTATGGCGCGCTGCTGCTTTACGGCGCCTTCCTCTTCGGCTCGTCCGATCTGCTGGCGGCGCTGGAGCGCCAGCGCTTCTTCTCGCTGGCGGTCGGCGTTCTCGCTTATGCCTGTCTCTATGCCGGCTACTTCGTGGGTACGGTCCGGCCGTCCATCGCGCCCGAGGCGCGGCCGCTCTTCGCGTTGCTGTCGGGGGTCAACGTCATGGCCTGGCTGTTCGCGATCATCGGCTTCGCGCACCGCCACCTGACCCGGCGGCCAGCCTTCCTCGCCGAGGCGACCGAGGCGGTCTATCCGTTCTATCTGATCCACCAGACGGTGACGGTCGTGGCGGTCTATGGACTCCTGAAGATCGGTGCGCCGCCGGTCGCGGGCTTCATGGCGGCTGTCGTGGCGACCTTCACCGGGACCTGGCTGATTTACGCAGTCCTGGTGCGTCCATGGCGCTGGATCCGGCCGCTGTTCGGAATGAAGCCCGCCCCTCCAGGCGAGCGGCGGTCCTTGCCCCGCCGCGCGGCAGGCCTATAAATATCGCCAAGGGCGGCCTGCCAAGGAGGATTTCATGACGGACATCGTTATCGCGAGTGCGGCTCGCACGCCAATCGGCTCGTTCAACGGCGCATTCGGTGCCGTGGCGGCACACGATCTCGGCAAGGTCGCCATCAAGGGTGCGCTCGAGCGTGCCAAGGTGAAGCCCGAGGAAGTCGACGAAGTCATCATGGGCCAGATCCTGACCGGCGGTCAGGGCCAGAACCCGGCGCGTCAGGCGGCCGTCAATTCGGGCATCCCGGTCGAGAAGACCGCGCTCGGCATCAACCAGCTCTGCGGCTCCGGCCTGCGCGCCGTTGCCTTCGGCTGGCAGGCGATCCGTAACGGCGACGCCAGCATCATGGTGGTCGGCGGCCAGGAGAGCATGAGCCAGGCGCCGCACGCCGCCTATATGCGCGACGGCACGAAGATGGGCGAGTTCAAGATGCTCGACACCATGCTGAAGGATGGGCTGTGGGATGCCTTCCATGGCTATCACATGGGTAACACGGCCGAGAACGTCGCGCAGAAGTACCAGATCACCCGCGCCGAGCAGGATGCCTTCGCGGCCTCCTCGCAGAACAAGGCTGAGGCGGCGCAGAAGTCCGGTCGCTTCAAGGACGAGATCGTCCCGGTGACGGTGAAGACGCGCAAGGGCGAGGTCGTCGTCGACACCGACGAGTTCCCGCGTCACGGCACGACGGTCGAGACGTTGGCCAAGCTGCGGCCGGCATTCGCCAAGGAAGGCGGCTCGGTCACGGCCGGCAACGCCTCGGGCATCAATGACGGCGCCGCGGCTTTGGTGCTGATGAGCGCCGACGAGGCCAAGAAGCGCGGCATTACCCCACTCGCCAAGATCGTGTCCTGGGCGACGACGGGCGTCGATCCGTCGATCATGGGCATCGGTCCGGTCACGGCTTCGCAGGCGGCGCTGAAGAAGGCCGGCTGGACGGTGAAGGATCTCGACCTCGTCGAGGCCAACGAGGCCTTCGCGGCCCAGGCGGTCGCCGTCGGCAAGGAACTCGGCCTCGATGCCGCGAAGCTCAACGTCAACGGCGGCGCGATCGCGCTCGGCCATCCGATCGGCGCCTCGGGCGCGCGCGTGCTGACGACGCTGCTCTATGAAATGCAGAAGCGCGACGCCAAGAAGGGCCTTGCCACGCTGTGCATCGGCGGCGGCATGGGCATCGCGATGTGCGTCCAGCGCGACTGATCTACCGTCGACGCTTGGAGATCAAACGCCCGAAGGATCGCTCCTTCGGGCGTTTTCTGTTCAGGGATTGTAGTAGCTGCCGACCTGGGTGCCCGCGCGGACGAGGCGGCGCCCGTCCTCCTGGGACAGCCAGGTGAGTTCGGCATCGTAGGTTCCCTTGGGCTGCACCAGCAGGAATCGCGTCTCGCCGGGCACGACGGTGATGATCACCTCGGTGCTCTCGCTGCTGCCGAAGGCGCGCAGATCGTAGGGATTGGGCGGCAGGTCGAGGCGCATCCAGGTTGAACCGGTCAGCCCGCCGACGGGATGGCGGCTCATCGAGATGGGAATGCTCGGCGCGTCCGGCGGCGCGGTGTCGCGCACTATGTAGAGCGCCGCCATGCCGTCCTTGGCGACGGGGAAGGACGTCGTGCCATAGGCCTGATACCAGGGCGAAGGCGAGTTCTGGCAAGCGGACAGGGAAAGCGCCATCAACGCGGCGCCTAGAAACTTCATCATGCAACGACCTCCGGCGGCAAAGTCCGACGGACCGGCCTGCGGGTCAAGCCTCAGGCTGTCGCTGGTGCCGGCAGGACGCGCAGGCGCGCCAGCGGTGACAGGACGATGACGAGGGTCGACAGCGCGAAAGCCACGGCAATCAACAGCAGGGCGGCGTGCATCCCGGCGTGGGCCGCCACCAGCCCGCCGGCCAGGGCGCCCAGCGGACGGACGCCGTAGATCGCGGTCTGCACCGTGGCGTTGACCCGACCCATCAGGGCTGAGGGCGTCACGAGCTGGCGTACCGTCGTCTGGCAGATCAGCCACAGCATCGGACCGAAGCCGACCAGGAAATAGCCGCCGGCAGCGAGGACGAGGCCGTTACCGGACGGAGCGGCCAGGAACATCAGGGCCGCTACGATCGATACGGCCGGCCCGAAGGTCAGGGTCACGAACGGCGGCAGGCGGCGGGCCGTCGCGGGCGCCACCAGCGCACCCAGGATCAGCCCGGCGCCGTAGGTCGATTGCGCGAGGCCCATATGCGCCGGGTCGAGGCCGAGCGGTCCCAGCGCCAGCGGCGCCCAGACCGCGAGCAGGGCGAAGAAGGCGAAGTTCCAGAAAACCGCGCAGAGGCTGATGCCGCGCAGCAGCTCGTTGCGCACCACGAAGGCCGTGCCGAGGCGGATGGCGCTGGCGAGGGTGGGACGCTCGGCACCCGCCGTCGTCGGGGCGGCGCCTTCCGGCAAGGCGAGCACGCAGACCAGCGCCAGGGCGGCGCCCAGGGCTGCGAGCGCGTAGCCCCAGGTCGGCGACAGATGCTGGGCGAGCAGGCCGGCGACGAAGGGAGCGGCGAGACTGACGATGGCGCGCGCCAGTTCGAGGCGCGCATTGGAGCGGGGCAGGTCGCCGGGTGCCACGAGGCTCGGCAGCAGCGAGACCGAGGTCAGGACATAGACGACGGTGCCCGACGCGCCGGCTATGGCGGCGAGGCCGAGAAGGAAGACGTAGCCCGTGGCCGCCGCCGCAACCGCGACGAGCGAAGCGGCGAGACCGAGCGTCAGCGCCACGATCAGCATGCGGCGGCGCGGCAGGCGGTCGATCCAGGTGCCGGCGGGCAGGGAGATCAGCAGCCAGGCTGCACTCTGCGCGGCGACGAGCAGGCCGAGCAGGTCAGGCCCTGCACCCAGGACGAGGGTCGCCGTCAGGGGCAGGGTGGCGAGCGCCATCTGGTCGGCGGCGTGGGTTCCGGCGGCGGCGCCGAGCAGGGCGGTGAAAGGTTTCATGCCGCCGTTCTAGGACCATGCTGCCGATTGCCTCTATCCGGCGGCGTCGGTCAATTCGAACGTCGAGCGACATCAATCTGACTCTTGCCCGCGATGGGGGATAACCGGCTAGACTGTACGCGCGATATCATCAGGGAGGAAAAAATGGCCGGACGGGTAGCAGTCGTAACGGGCGGAACGCGTGGCATCGGTGCCGCCATCTCCCGGATGCTGAAGGACAAGGGCTACAAGGTTGCCGCGACCTATGCCGGCAACGACGAGGCCGCCAACAAGTTCAAGGCCGAGCATGGTATCGACGCCTACAAGTTCGACGTCGGCAATTTCGCCGCCTGCCAGGAGGCAGTGGCGCAGATCGAGAAGGATCTCGGGCCTGTCGAGGTGCTGGTGAACAATGCGGGCATCACCCGCGATTCGACGATGCGCCGCCTGACGCGCGACATGTGGGAAGCGGTCATCGACACGAACCTGGGCTCCTGCTTCAACATGAGCAAGGCAGTCTGGGACGGCATGAACGCGCGCGGCTTCGGCCGCATCGTCAACATCGGCTCGATCAACGGCCAGGGCGGACAGTACGGCCAGGTGAACTATGCCGCCGCCAAGTCGGGCATCCACGGCTTCACCAAGGCGCTGGCCCAGGAAGGCGCGCCCAAGGGGATCACCGTCAACGCCATCGCGCCGGGCTATACCGACACCGACATGGTGTCGGCTGTGCCGGCCAACGTGCTGGAGAAGATCGTGGCCAAGATCCCGGTCGGGCGGCTGGGCAAGGCCGAGGAGATCGGCCGCGGCGTGATGTTCCTGATCGCCGACGATGCCGGTTTCATCACCGGCTCGACCCTGTCGATCAACGGCGGCCAGCATATGTACTGACCAGTCTTCCATACTGACAATCGGCGCAGAAACGCCAAGATGGGCCGGCACACTGCCGGCCCTTTTCATTTCTGGAGCAATCACGCATGGCCAAGCTGACCGAATACGAGGACATGAACCCGCGGGCCAAGGCCGTCGTCGAGGGCATCGCCAAGGCGCGCGGCATCGATCCGGCAGGCATCAACAATGTGTGGAAGGCGCTGGCCCGCCATCCCGACACGATGGAGCGCTTCGCCACCGAGATGAAGTCGGTGATGGCGCCGGGCGCGCTCGACGGACTCACCAAGGAATTGATCTATCTCGCCGTCTCGGTCGCCAACCAGTGCGACTACTGCATCAACTCGCACGGCTACATGGCGCGCCAGAAGGGCATGACCGAGGAGATGTTCGACGAGTTCATGGCAGTCGTGCTGGCGGCGCAGAAGGGCAACAAGATCGCGACCGGCTATCGCGTGCCGATCGACGAGGCTTTCGAGGAGAAGTGACGTGAGCGACGCCAAGTCCACGGTGTGGGACGCCAATCTCTACCTGAAGTTCGCCGATCATCGCACGCGGCCGGCGCTCGATCTGATGGGCCGACTCGATCCGGCCAACGGCGCGCGGCCGGGGCATGCGATCTACGATCTCGGCTGCGGCGCGGGCAACATCTCGCGCATCCTCGCCGAGCGCTTCCCTGGAGCGCCGGTCATCGGCATCGATTCGTCGGAAGAGATGCTCGCCAAGGCGCGCAGCCAGACGGTCGATACGCGGGTCACCTTTGCCAAGGGCGACCTCGCGCATTTCGAACCGACCCTGCCGCCCGGCATCCTCTACAGCAACGCCGCCTATCAATGGCTCGACGGACACATCGACATGTTTCCGGGCCTGCTGAAGCTTCTGCCGCCGGGCGGCCAGCTCGCGATCCAGATGCCGCGCAATCACGAGGCGCCTTCGCATGCCTCGATGAACGAAGCGGCGCAGGCGGGTCCGTGGCGCGAGAAACTCACCAGGGTGCGTCCGATCGTTCGCGTCGAGGAGCCGGAGCGCTACTACGACGTGCTGAAGCCGCTCTGTTCGGACCTCGAAGTGTGGGAGACGATCTACCAGCAACCGCTCACCGGGAAGGACCCGGTCGCGCAGTACACGTCGTCGACCGGCCTGCGGCCCTATCTCGAGCTGCTGCAGGAGCCGGAACGCAGCGAATTCTACGAGGCCTATGCCGCGCTGCTGCGCAAGGCCTATCCGACGCGTCCCGACGGCATCACGCTGTTTCCCTTCCGCCGCCTCTTCATCGTGGCGCGGCGCGCATGATGTTCCGGCGCGTGCTGGGCGTCGCGCTGCTGCTGCTCGCGGCCGTGCGCGTGCCGGCCGTGCAGGCGGCGCCGCAGTCGATGGTGGCGGCGGCCCATCCGCTGGCGGTCGAAGCGGGACTGGAGATGCTGCGCCGCGGCGGCACGGCCGTCGATGCGGCGATCGCCGTCCAGATGGTGCTGGGCGTCGTCGAGCCGCACGCCTCGGGGATCGGCGGCGGCGGCTTCCTGCTGCATTACGACGGCGCGAGCCATGCCATCACCGTCTATGACGGGCGCGAGACGGCGCCGGCTGGCGCCAGTCCGACCATGTTCCTGTCGCCTGACGGCAAGCCCCTTGGGTACCGCGAAGCCGTGGCCTCCGGCACTTCCGTCGGTGTTCCCGGCCTCCTGGCGATGCTCGAGCTCGCGCACAAGGAGAAGGGCAAGCTCGCCTGGAGTGAGCTGTTCGGACCTGGGATCGCCGCGGCACGCGACGGCTTTCCGGTATCGTCCCGTCTGGCCGCCTGGCTGCAGAGGATTCCTGCTCTGCGCGAGGAGGCGGCGATTCGCGAGACTTACTTCGATGCCGACGGAGCGCCGCGCAAGCCGGGCGAGCGCATCGTCAACCCGGCGCTTGCCGATACGATGGGCCTGCTGGCCGCGCAGGGCGCGCGCGTCCTGTACGAGGGTCCGGTCGCGGCGGAGATGGTCGAGCGCGTGCGCAATCACCGCCGCCCGGGCACGCTCTCGATGGCCGATCTTGCCGATTACAAGCCGATCAAGCGCGAAGCGGTGTGCGGGCCCTATCGCATCTGGACCGTTTGCGGCATGCCGCCGCCCTCCTCGGGTGGCATCGCGATCCTGCAGATCCTGGGTCTGATCCAGCCTTTCGACATCCAGCGCGATCCACCCAACGATCTTCGCGCCGTCCATCTGATCGCCGAGGCGAGCCGGCTGGCCTTCGCCGACCGCAATCGCTACGTCGCCGACCCGGCCTTCGTCGACGTGCCGGTGGCCGGCCTTCTGTCGCCCGCCTACCTGGCGGAGCGGCGCAAGCTGATGTCGCCGGATCGCAGCATGGGCGAGGTGGGCCCCGGCGTGCCCCCGGGCTATGTCGAGCGCGGCACCAGCCATGTCAGCATCGTCGATCGTTGGGGCAATGCCGTCAGCTTCACCACGACCATCGAGGCGCCGTTCGGCGCTCACATCGTGGTGCGTGGATTTCTCCTGAACAACGAACTCACGGACTTCTCGCCCCTTCCCGAACTTGCCGGGAAGCCAGTCGCCAACCGGGTGCAGCCGGGCAAGCGGCCCCGCTCGTCCATGTCCCCGACCTTCGTCCTCGACCGGGACGGCCGGCTGGTGGCCGCCCTGGGCTCGGCGGGCGGGGCCAGGATCATCGGCGACACGCTGCAGGCGCTGATCGGCATGCTCGACTGGGACCTGTCGGCGCAGGCCGCCGTCGACCTGCCGCGGGTCGCCAACCTGAACGGTGCGACCGAGCTGGAGGAGGGGACGCCGATCGCCGACCAGGCGGCCGCCTTGCGCGCGCTGGGCCATGAAGTACAAGTCCGCCGGCATGAAGGCGGCCTGACGGCCATCCGGCGCACGGGCGACGGGTGGGAAGGCGGCGCCGACCCACGACGCGATGGCGTCGCCCGAGGAGAATAGAATTGGCCGTGAAGAAACTTCCCTCCGTGATCCTGCGCGCCGGCGAGGATCGCCGCGTCCGCTCCGGCCATCCCTGGGCCTTCTCGAACGAGATCCTGATGGACGCCGATGCCAAGGCGATTCCCGTCGGCAGCCTGGCGACCCTGCGGGCGCCCGGCGGCGAGGCGCTCGGCATCTGCACATTCAATCCGCATTCGCTGATCGCCGCGCGTCTCCTCACCACGAACCCCGAAGCCCAGGCCGATGCGCTGTTCTTCGGGCGTCTGCTGACGCGTGCGGCAGCCCTGCGTAACCGGCTGGTCGGCGTACCCTATTACCGGCTGATCCACGCCGAGGCCGACGGCATCCCGGGCGTGATCATCGACCGGTTCGGCGATGCCTTCGTGGTGCAGGTCAATACGGCCGGCATGGAGGCCCTGACTCCGGCCCTGCTCGAGGCGCTGGAGGCGGAATTCGCGCCGACGACGATCATCCTCAAGAACGATTCACCCGTGCGTGAACTCGAAGGACTGAAGCGCGAGGTCGTGGTCGCCAAGGGAGAGGCCGGGACGATCGAGCTGATCGAAAACGACGCCCGCTTCGTGGCCGATCTTTCGGAAGGGCAGAAGACCGGCTGGTTCTACGACCAGCGCGACAATCGCCGCTTCATGGCGGGACTGGCCAAGGATGCGCGCGTCCTCGACGCCTATTGCTACAGTGGCGGCTTCGGCGTGCTGGCCGCGACGCGCGGTGCGAAGTCCGTCGTCTGCCTCGATCGCTCGCAGCCCGCCCTCAACGCGGCCCAGCAGGCGGCGGCCCTCAACGGCGTGGACAAGATCGTGTCGTTCCAGAAGGGCGAGGTGTTCGAGACGCTGGAGAAGGACAAGCCGCGCAGCTACGAGGTCGTGATCTGCGATCCGCCGGCTTTCGTGAAGAGCCGCAAGGACCTCAAGATCGGCGCCCAGGGCTATCGCAAGCTGGTGCGTCTGGCGGCGCCGCTGGTTGCCAAGGGCGGCTTCTTCTTCGTGGCGTCCTGCTCGCATCTGGTCGATCTGCCGTTGTTTGCCGAGCAGGTCCGCCGCGGCCTGCGCGATGCCCAGCGGACCGGCCGCATCCTGCTGAGCAGCGGCGCGGCGCTCGATCATCCGGTTCATCCGAACCTGCCGGAAACGGCCTATCTGAAGGCCATGGTGCTACAATTGGACTGACGACGGGAGTCGGGGGGGAGAGGGGATGTCGACAATCACAACAGGCCGTCGCTGCCTTCTGCTGGCGGCTGCGATGGTTGGTCTCTTGGGAACGGGCTGTTCGATTCCGGACCGCGGCGATGCGGTGCCTCGCGTCGACACTGCGCGGGCAATGCCGCTCGGTATTCCCAATGCGCGCTTCTACGCCGATGGCGATGCAAAGCTGATGGTCGACGAAGGCGTGCAATCCGGTCTGCGCGAGGCGGCCGCCCTGCGGGCCGAGGGCAGGTCGCCGGCCGATGTTCCGCCCGCTTATTTCCTCGCCGTTTCGGGCGGCGGCGACAATGGTGCCTTCGGCGCCGGAATCATCAATGGATGGACAGCCGTCGGCACGCGGCCGACCTTCAAGATGGTCACCGGCGTGAGCACCGGCGCGCTGATCGCGCCCTTCGCCTTCCTGGGCTCCGACTACGATGGGCAGTTGCGCGAGGTCTATACGACCATGACGCCGGACAAGGTCTTTCGCCGGCGCGGTCTCACGGCGGCCCTGTTCGACGACGCCATGGCCGATACGGGGCCGCTCGCCGAGATCATCGCGAGGTATGCCGACCACAAGATGCTCGATGCGATCGCCGCCGAGTACAACAAGGGGCGGCTGCTGATGATCGGTACGACCGATCTCGATGCCCAGCGGCCGGTCATCTGGAACATCGGCGCCATCGCCGCCAGCGGTCATCCGGGTTCGCTCGATCTCTTCCGCAAGATCCTGCGCGCGTCGGCCGCCATCCCCGGCGCCTTCCAGCCGGTGCTGATCGACGTCGAACTCGACGGCAAGAAATACCAGGAGCTGCATGTCGACGGCGGGGCCATCGCCCAGCTTTTCCTCTATCCGCCGTCGATCGATGTTTCCCGCGTCAAGCGCGAGCGGCGCGCCTACATCATCCGCAACGCCCGGCTCGATCCGGACTATGCGATGGCCGAGCGGCGCACCATCACCATCGCCGGCCGCGCGATTGCGACGATGCTGGCGGCCAGCGGCGTCAACGACGTGATCAGGACCTACTTCGTCTCGCAGCGCGACAAGGTCGATTACAACCTGGCCTATATCGGGCGTGATTTCGAGGCGCCGAAGCAGGGCGAGTTCGATCAGGCCTACATGAACGCGCTCTACGAATACGGCGTGCGGCAGATCGTCGAAGGCCGTGCCTGGCACAAGCACCCGCCGGGCCTGGAAACGCTGACTGCCGTGCCGACGCGCTGATCCCGGTCAGCGCGCCACCAGCAGCACTGGACTCTGCAGTTCCCGGATGAGGGAAAGCGCCCCCGAACTCAGGAACTTTGCATCGCCGTGGCGGAGGGTCGTTCCGATCACGATCAGATCGTAGCGCCCGCGGCTGGCGGCGCGGCGTATCTCGGTCTCGGGATGATGGTTCGTCGCGGTGAGTCCCCGGACCGGGACGCCTGCGCGCTTGCCGAGTCGATGGACACCGAGCAGTACCGACATGCCAGCCCGGCGCGCGCGGCCACGCAGCAGCAGCGTGTCGTCGCTGGGATCGAAGACGTGCAGCGCCGAGAGCTTGCCATGGCTGGCGGCGGCCAGAGCCACGGCAATCTCGGTCGCGAGTCGGGCATCGGGGCCGCCACCCGTCGGCACCAGAATGTCGAGGGGGCCGGTCGCGATGTCCGCCCTGTCGCCGTTCAGCATGATCGCGAGCGGGCCATCGAAGGCGGCAACCAGCCTTTGAAGCCTCTCCTCGAACCGCGCCGCTTCCGGGGAAACCGGCTGATCGACGCCCACGAAGGCAATGCTGTAACCCTTGGCGACTTCCTTCTCGAGCCCGTCCGCGGTCGTTGCCGTCCGCGCCTGCAGCAACTGGTCTACCTGCGGTCTGGTCGCGGGTGCCGGTTGCTGGGCAGCCGCAGGGGGGCCTCGTTCGAGCGCTGCCCGCATGGCCGAGGTGAGCCTGTCTCTCGCCTGGGCTTTTCCCGGGTTTCCTGCCGCCGTCGGATGGTGCAGCACCGTGGTCAGCAGTCGGTGGCTCCCCGTGAAGAGGCCGGCAAGAGAGGTCGTCCACTGGCCATTGCCGCTGTCATCACCGAGGACGAGGGCGCGCTCCATTCGCGGGATGATCTGCTGCTGCTCGGCATCTTCATTGTCGAGGCGCCTGGATTCTTCCTCGCGCAAGGGCACCCGCGCCATCATGTAGCGCAGGCTGGGGGGCATGATCATGGTGGTGACCACCGCCATGGCGACGATCATCGTGTAGAGCTGGCTGCTCAGAGCTCCCATCGACAGGCCGATGCTGGCGACGATCACCTCGGTCGATCCGCGGGCGTTCAGGCCGGTGGCCAGGGCGAGCGATTCCAGTCCCGTCAACCCGCCCAGCTTGCCGCCGACGAGCGCGCCGAGGAACTTGCCGATGCTGGCCACCAGGATGATGGCAAGGGTGAAGAGAGCCAGCGTCGGATCGAACAGCGTTCGGATATCCATGCCGAGTCCCGCGACGGCGAAGAACACGGGGCTGAAGAAGGCGATGATGAAACCGCGGAGCTCCCCCTCGATGTGCTCGGTCAGGATCGGCGATTGCCCGATCAGCATGCCGGCGATGAATGCCCCCAGTGCCGTGTGCACACCGATCAGCTCGGTCATCAGCGCCATCGAGAGGAGTATCACCAGAATGGCGCTGATGACCGGCATTTCGATGGTCAGATTGTCGTTGCACCACAGGATGATGCGCGCCACGAGGCGCCGCCCGACGGTCAGGCTGGCCAGCAGAAAGATTGCGGTGAGTGCCAGGCTGGAGCCGATATCGGCGACGCTCACCATGCCGTGGGCGGCGATGCCCGAGATGACGGCAATGATGATCCAGGCCAGCGTGTCGTCGAGGATGGCCGTCGCCAGGATCAACTGGCCAAGATCGCGCCGGATGGCGCCCACCTCCATCAGCACCATCGCGACGATCTTCACCGAGGAGATCGACAGGGCGGTGCCGAGGAACAAGGCAGTGACCAGGCGGCCGGTGGGCGACGGAATCAGCTCGGCCGGCAGCAGATAGGCGAGCGCCACGCCGCACGCGAACGGGATGGCGATGCCCATCAACGAGGTGGAGACGACCGCCTTTCGTTTGTGGGTCACCAGCGCGAGGTTGGTTTCCATTCCCGTGAGCAGCAGCAGCAGCAGGATGCCGATCTGCGAGACTGCATCGATCATGCTCTTGAGGGCGGGTGTGGTTGGAAACACAATTGCCCGAAGTTCGGGCAGAAGCAGGCCGAATACGGAAGGGCCGAGAAGGACGCCGGCCAGCAGTTGACCAAAAATCGCCGGCTGGCCGATCCGCGTCATCGCTTCGCCGATCAAGCGGCCGAAGAACAGCAGCAGGATCAGCTGGGCTATGAAAATTGCCGTCGTATGGTCTGCAGCCAAGCCGTCCCCCGATCAACACTACACAAACTCTCTGCCAAGGATGGACGGTCGGCACGACTCATGCTGACCTCCCTCAAAGCTGAAGGAGGATAATCGCGTGGACAAGGAAGCGATTGAAGTGCTCGCGCGTCGCAGCGGCCTCGCCCGGGCTCTGGCGGAGTTCCCGGAGGATGTCATCGCGGCTGCAAAACAGGCAGCCGACGTGGCGCAGAAGATCAAGCGCCCGGCCGATCCGGTGGCCGAGCCCTGGCCGCCGATGAAGGCGGGGACGACGCTATGAGCGAGCTGCACTGGATGACGGTGGAGGCGGCCGCGCGCGCCATCGCTGCGAAGGAACTCTCGCCGGTCGATCTCACGAAGGCGCTGCTCGACCGCATCGAGAGGCTCGATCCCAGGCTCAACGCCTTCATCCGCATCGACGGTGACGCCGCCATGGCGGCCGCCCTCGCTGCCGAGACCGAGGCCCAGTCCGGTCGGCTGCGGGGGCCCCTGCACGGCGTACCGGTCGGCATCAAGGACATCATCAATGTCGCCGGCCTGCCGACGACCTGTCACTCGAAGGTCCTGCAGGACAATATGGCGACCGCCGACGCGGTCTGCGTCGAGAGACTGCGCGGCGCCGGCGCCATCGTGCTGGGCAAGCTTTCGACGCACGAATTCGCCATCGGCGGTCCGAGCTTCGATCTGCCGTGGCCGCCGGCGCGCAATCCCTGGAACACCGATCATCATCCCGGCGGCTCCTCGTCGGGCTCCGGCTCCGGCGTGGCGGCCGGCCTGTTCCCGATGGCGTTGGGCACCGACACCGGCGGCAGTGTGCGCAACCCGGCGAGCTGCTGCGGCATCGTCGGCCTGAAGCCGACCTATGGGCTGGTCTCGCGCCGCGGCGTCTTCCCGCTCTCCTTCACGCTCGACCATGTCGGGCCGATGACCCGCACCGTCGCCGACAATGCGCTGATGCTGCAGGCGATCGCCGGCCACGATCCGCGCGATCCCGGCAGCGCGGCCGCGGCGCAAGGCCACTACGGCGCCGCGCTCGACCGCGGCATACGCGGTCTGCGCGTGGGCTTCGTGCGTCACTTCCACGAGATCGACACGCCCGCGAACCCCGAGGTCACGGCGGCCCTGGAACATGTCGCGCGCAGCTTGCAGGTCGAGGGCGCCGAGGTGCGCACCATCACCTTGCCGTCGCTCGGTGAGTTCGGCGCCGTGAACCGCGTGATCCTGCAAAGCGAGGCCTGGTCGATCCATGGACCGTGGCTCAGCGAGCGACCCGGCGACTACGGGAAGCTGGGCCGTCAGCGCCTGATGGCCGGCGCCTTCATGAGCGCGGGCGACTACATGCTGGCGAGCCGCCGCCGCCTGCAGATGATCGCCGAGGTCGAGGCCGCCTTCCGCGAGGTCGACGTGCTGCTCTGCGCCAGCTCGATGGACCCGGCCTGCCGCATCGAGGATACGGCCGAGGTCGAGCGCACCTATCCGCGCCAGGCGCGCACGCCGTTCAACGTCACCGGCCACCCGGCGCTCGCCATGATGGCCGGCCTCTCGGTCGGCGGTCTGCCCGTCTCCGTGCAGTTCGTCGGCCGCTACTTCGACGAGGCGACCGTCTTCCAGGTCGCGCGCGCCTGGGAACGCGTGGCCGGCACGGACAAGAAGCATCCTCCGATCGTGTGACGAAGGACGGGCATGACGACGATCCTGATCATCGGCGCCATCCTGACCCTCCTGCTCGGGCTGCCGGCCATCCTGTGGCTGACAAAGCTCATCTGGCGGCCGAAGCCCGAGGAAGAGGCGATCCATCGGGGGATCGCCGAGACGCGTCGGCGCGAGGCCACGCGCCGGGAGAAGATGCCGCTGCCGCGCGGCTGACCGGCAGAAATTTTCAGTCGAATTAGTTCTTGTCGTCCGAGCGGGCCTTGCCGGTCCGCCCGGCCGGCGCAACATACCGCCCCATGACCCAGAAGAAGCTTCGCCTCGGCGCCTTCATGCGCCCCGTCAGCATCCACACCGCCGCGTGGCGCTATCCCGGCGGCACGCCGGACGCCAACTTCAATCTCAAGGCGCTGGTGAACTACGCCCAGACGCTGGAGCGCGGCAAGTTCGACGCCTTCTTCATGGCCGATCACCTGGCCGTGCTGAACATGCCGATGGACGCGCTGAAGCGCAGCGCAACGGTGACCTCGTTCGATCCTCTGACGCTTCTGCCGGCGCTTGCGATGGCCACGAAGCATCTCGGCCTGATCGCCACCGCCTCGAGCACCTTCGAGCCGGCCTATACGATCGCCCGCCGCTTCGCCTCGCTCGATCATATCAGCGAGGGCCGTGCCGGCTGGAACCTGGTGACGACGTCCAATCCCGATGCCGCCCTGAACTTCGGCCTCGACGACCAGATGCCCCATGCCGAGCGCTACGCCCGCGCCCGCGAGTTCTTCGACGTGGTCACCGGCCTTTGGGATTCGTGGGCCGACGATGCCTTCGTGCGCGACGTCGAGAACGGCCTCTACTTCGATCCGGCGAAGCTCCATGTGCTCGATCACAAGGGCAAGTACCTGAAGGTGCGCGGGCCGTTGAACATCGCCCGGCCGGTGCAGGGCTGGCCCGTCATCGTGCAGGCCGGCGCCTCGGATGCCGGCCGCCAGCTTGCCGCCGAGACGGCGGAGATGGTGTTCGCCGCCGGCGGCCCGATCGACGGCGCGCGTGCCTTCTACGCCGATGTGAAGGGACGCGCGAAGAAGGTCGGCCGCAATCCCGATCACATCAAGATCCTGCCGGGTGCCTTCGTGGTGGTCGGCGATTCGCTCGACGAGGCGAAGGAGAAGCGCGCGCGTCTCGACAGTCTGGTGAACTACGACAGCTCGATCGCCGCCGTCTCGATGGCGCTGGGCGTCGATGCCCGCCAGTTCGATCCCGACAAGCCGTTGCCCGACGACATTCCCGAGACCGAAGCCAGCAAGAGCGGCCGCGACCGGGTGATCGAACTCGGCAAGCGCGAGAACCTGACCGTGCGCCAGATCGCCGGCCGTCTCGGCGGCTATGGCGGGCTCGGCATGCTGGGCACGCCCGCGATGATCGCCGACCAGATGGAGGAGTGGCTGGTGACGGAGGCCTGCGACGGCTTCAACGTCATGTTCCCCTACCTACCGGGCGGGCTCGACGATTTCGTCGACAAGGTCGTGCCCGAGCTGCAGCGCCGCGGCCTCTTCCGCACAGAGTATGAGGGCACGACGCTCCGTGAAAACCTCGGCCTGCCGCGGCCCGACAACCGGTTCTTCCCGGTCCATCGCAAG
Source organism: Reyranella sp. (assembly GCF_052439685.1). GTDB lineage: Bacteria > Pseudomonadota > Alphaproteobacteria > Reyranellales > Reyranellaceae > Reyranella. Next base: position 59,646 of record NZ_JBQVQG010000005.1, on the reverse strand, counting down.
GCGGCGGAATAGCTCCCGGTTGAAGGTGCGGGGCTATAATGTCCCCGCATGGGCGCGCCGAACCACGTTCCGTTCTGGACCCGCAGCAAGGAGGAGGCGGCGGCCGAATTGGGTTGTGGTTCGGACGGCCTCACTTCGCCCGAGGCATCGGCGCGGCTCGCCTGCTACGGACCGAACTCTGATGCGCCACCGCGGCGTGCGAACGCCGTGGTCGCCATCTTCCGTCGCCTGCTCGAGCCGCTGTCGCTGATCCTGCTGGCCGCCGGCATCGTGTCGGCCGGCACCGGCGACAGTATCGGTGGCGCCATCATCGTCACCATTCTGGCGCTGTCGATCGGCCTCGATACCTTCCAGGAAGGCCGGGCGCTCAGGGCGGCCGAAGAGCTGCGGCGGTCGGTGGCGCTGAAGGCCGAGGCGAAGCGCGACGGCGCCTTCGTGCGTGTGGAGGTCGAAACCCTGGTACCGGGCGACCTCGTGCGGGTGCGCGCGGGCGATATCATTCCGGCCGACGCGCTGTTGCTGGACGCGGCTGCCTTCACCGTCGGCGAGGCAGCCCTGACGGGCGAGCCCTATCCGGTCGAGAAGCGCCCGGGCATGGTGACGGCCCGCAATGCCGGGGAAGCGTCCAATGCACTGTTTCGGGGCGCCGTTGCCCAGACCGGCGAGGCCCTCGCGCTGGTCGTCGGCACGGGGCGCTCGACCCTGTTCGGCGCTGCCGCCTCGTCGCTGGTCGAGGCACAGGCGCCATCGCCGTTCCAGCGCGACCTGCATACTTTCGGCCTGCTCATAGCGCGACTGACCATCGCCCTCGTGCTGGTGGTGCTGGTCACGCACGTGCTGTTCGGCCGGCCGGTCCTGGAATCGCTGATGTTCTCCGTGGCGCTGGCCGTCGGTCTGACGCCGGAACTCCTGCCCATGATCACCACCGTCACCCTGTCGCGCGGGGCGCTGCGCATGGCGGCGCGCAAGGTGATCGTGAAGCGGCTGGCTTCGATCCACGATCTCGGCGCCATGACAGTCCTGTGCACCGACAAGACCGGGACGCTTACTTCGGCGGAAATCACCCTGGCGCAGAGCCTCGATGCCGAAGGTGCCGCCGACGACCGTGCGGCGCGTCTCGGCGCGATCTCCGCCGAGCTCGGCGGAGATCGCGGGGCGCTCGACGCCGCCCTGGTGGCGGGCTCGCCGGGGGCGGCCGAGGGCTGGAGCCTGCTCGCGCGCCATGCCTTCGACTTCAATCGCCGCCTGGGCTCCGTGCTGGCCGACGGGCCGGACGAAAAGCTGCTGATCGCCAAGGGCGCGCCGGAAGCGCTCATCCCGCTTTGCACGTCGATGCGGACGGCGGCGGGCCTGGTCGCCATGGATGCTGCCGGTCATCTCGCCGCCCAGGCGCGCGTGCGGGCGCTGGCAGAGCAGGGGCTACGGGCGGTGGCTGTCGCCTCGCGTCCCTGGTCCGGTGCCTCGCATGGACTGGAGGCGAGCGATGAAACGCGTCTCACGTTCGAGGGGATCTGCGCCTTCGCCGATCCGCCCAAGGCCACCTGCACCGCGGCCATCGCGCGGCTGGCGGCTGCCGGGATCCGGGTCAAGATCCTGTCGGGCGACGATCCGGTCGTGGTGAAACGGCTGGCCGGGCTGGTCGGGCTCAATCCGGAGACCGTTCTGTCGGGATCGGACATCGACGAGCTCAGCGACGATGCGCTGGCGGTCCAGGTCCAAACCGTCGATGCCTATGGGCGGCTCGCCCCCGATCAGAAATCGCGGCTGATCAAGGCACTCCAGTCGCGCGGCGATGTCGTGGGATTCCTGGGCGACGGCATCAACGATGCGCCGGCACTCAAGGTCGCCGACATCGGCCTGTCGGTCGACGGCGCCACCGGGGTGGCCCAGGCTGCAGCCGACATGATCCTGCTGGCATCCGATCTCGAAGTGGTCGCCGACGGCGTCGAGGAGGGCCGGCGCACCTTCGCCAACATCCTGAAGTACGTGCGCATGGGGGCCAGCTCGAACTTCGGCAACATGCTGTCCATGGCGGTCGCGTCGCTGTTCCTGCCCTTCCTCCCCATGCTGCCGACGCAGATCCTGCTCAACAACCTGCTCTACGATTTCTCCGAGATCGGCATTCCCTTCGACACCGTGCGTCCCGAGGCGGTGGCGGCGCCGCAGGTCTGGAACATGCGCGGCCTGATGGTGTTCGCGGGCATCATGGGGCCGCTATCGTCCGCCTTCGACCTGCTGACCTTCGCCGGCCTTTTGCTGGTCTTTCACGCCGTGCCCGAGGAGTTTCGCACCGTGTGGTTCCTGGAATCCATGGCGACCCAGATCCTGGTGATCTTCATCATCCGCACCAACGGTCGGCCGTGGCGCAACTGGCCGCATCCAGCCCTGACCCTGTCGTCGCTCGCCGCGCTGCTGGTGGCGATGGTCCTGCCCTTCACGCCGGCCGGCGCCTGGTTTGGCTTTCAGGCGCCGCCGCCCGCCGTCACCGTCAGTGTCGCCGCCCTGGTCGTGGCCTACCTGGTGTGCGCCGAACTCCTGAAACAGTTCGCGATCGCGCCGGCGATCCGGCGGCGGGCCGACGGACGGCGCCGGGGGACGGGCCTCAAGGCACCTTGACCGTCCGCCGAATATCCGCAGATTGCCGGGCAAGAGCGAGGGGGATGGGCATCATGCCGGACTTCAATATTGACGTCGGCAGCGCCGACGACGTTCAACGCATGGCCTCGTGGGCCAACGACGAGAACTGGAATCCGGGCAATACCGACGCCCAGGCCTTCTTCGCCACCGATCCCGGGGCGTTCCTGATCGGTCGCCTCGATGGCGCACCGCAGGCCTGCATCTCCGTCGTGAAATACGGCGCGGGCTTCGGCTTCCTGGGCTTCTACATCGCCCGGCCGCCGGTCCGCGGGAAGGGCTATGGCATCCAGCTCTGGCGCGCCGGCATGGCGCGGCTCGAGGGACGCAATGTCGGACTCGATGGCGTCGTGGCGCAGCAGGGCAACTACAAGAAGTCGGGCTTCCGGCTCGCTTGGAACAATGTCCGCCATGAAGGCGCCCCACCGGCCGGGAAGCCACCGGCCGGCGTGACCTTCGCCGATGCCCGCAGCATCGGCTTCGACCGGCTCGCCGCCTACGACCGCCGGTTCTTTCCTGAGCCACGGGATTCCTTCCTGGCGACATGGATCTCATTGCCGGAGCGTGCCGCACTCGTCGCCCTGCGTGACGGCGAGATCGTGGGCTTTGCCGTGATGCGCGCCTGTGCCGCCGCCTCGCGCGTCGGGCCGCTCTATGGCGCGACGCCGGAGATCGCGTCCGCGCTGGTGGGCGCGCTCGCCACGACTCTGGGCGCGACCGCCGTCGCGATCGACGTGCCGGATCGCAACAAGCCGGCGGTGCGGCTGGCCGAACAGATCGGCCTGAAGCCCTCCTTCGAGGCCGCGCGCATGTACACGGGCGCGGACCCCGAGGTCGATTATGCCGGTCTGTTCGGCATCACCAGCCTCGAGCTCGGCTGATCATTGGAGCGCGCCACTCCAGTGGCGCTCAAGCATTGTCGGTGAGGAAAGGATGAGCGCCACTGGAGTGGCGCGCTCCGTTCTCCTCACCGCGTCTTGGATCACTGCGCCTTCTTGATGTTCCAGAAGACCGGCGCCGGTGAGGAGAGGTTGCCGGTGACGGTCTTGCGGATCGCCATCGGGATGTTGAACTGGCCGAGCTGGGCGAAGGTCGGATACTCCGACTCGCGCACCTGCACGGCGGTCGCCAGCTCCTTGCGCTTGGCGGGATCGGTCGTCTTGGCGAAGGCGTTGCGCAGCTCCTCGATCTTGGCGTCGCAGGGCCAGCCGATGGCGGCCTTGTCGCAGGCGGCGCCGACGAAGGCCGAGACGATGGGGTTGAGCAGGTCGGCTGACACCCACGAGGTCATGAACGCACTCCAGCCGCCGGCATTCAGCGGCTCCTTGCGGGCGCGGCGCGACAGCACGGTCTGCCAATCCATCGCCTGCATGTCGACGGTGAAGCCGCCGCGTTCCAGCAGCGATTTCGCGATCGGGGTCAGGCGGCCGGTGTTGGTGTCGGTCGCGAACAGCAGCACGACGGGCGTGCCGTCATAGCCTTCCTGCTTCAGGATCTCCTTCGACTTGGCGAAGTTGGATTCGAGCTTGTCCTCGAAGCCCGCGTCGGTCGCATAGGGTGTGCCGCAGATGAAGAGCGCCTTGCACTCCTTGAAGTATCTCGGGTCGTTGATGGCGGCCAGCAGGAAGTCCTTCTGGTTCAGCGCATAGAGCGCGGCCTGGCGGATCTTGGCGTTGTCGAACGGCTTGTGCAGCACGTTGAAGCGCAGGCTGTACTGGCTGCCCAGCGGATTGAGGTCCTTGACCTCGATGTTCTTGTCCTTCTCGATCAACGGCAGCATCTCGATCAGGGGCTGCTCGAGAATGTCGATTTCACCCGTCAGCAGCGCATTGGCCGCGGTCTGCGGATCGGTGATGTTGATCCACTCGATGCGGGCGACAGAGACGTTCTTGCCGCCTGAGAGGGCCGAGGGCGGCTCGGCGCGCGGCTTGTAGTCCTTGAACTTGTCGTAGACCGTCTTCTCGCCCGGCCGCCACAGGTCGGCGCGGAACACGAACGGGCCGGAGCCGATGAACTCCTTGATCTGCGTGTTGCCCGGAGTCTCGGCGATGCGCTTGGGCATGATGAACGGCACGTTGGAGCTCGGCTTGCCGAGCGAATCGATCACCAGCCCGTAGGGCTCCTTGAGCGTGAGCGTGAAGGTCTTGTCGTCGACGACGGCGAGATCCTTGGTGAAGCTGATCAGCTTCTGGCCCATCGCGTCGCGCGATGCCCAGCGCTTGATCGAGGCAATGCAGTCTTCGGCCTTCACCGGCGCGCCATCGTGGAATTTCAGCCCGTCACGCAGGGTGAACGTATAGGTGAGTTTGTCGTCGCTCACCTTCCAGCTCTCGAGCATCTGCGGCTTCACGTCGAGTTTCTCGTCGACCGCCAGCAGCGTGTCGTAGACCATGTAGCCGTAATTGCGGACGATGTAGGCGGTGGTCCAGATCGGATCGACGATCTTGACGTCCGAATGCATGACGACCTTCAGGGTCTGCGCTTCGGCCGTGGCCGAGAACAGCGCCGTCGTCGCCGCGGCGAGGGCCGCCCATTTCATCTTCCGCATCATCTGCCTCCTTGTTCTCTCGTTGGCTCGATTCTATCGTCCCGTTGCGCTGCCTATGCAACAGGCATGCCTTTGCAGGGAGCAGAAATCATGTCGATGCGGCCCGATTCGATCCGGAACGTCTCCTGGGCCGTGGTCCGGGATGGTGCCGAGAAGCGCCATATCTATCGTCGCGAGGTCGACCTTCACCTGAAGGACGGACGCATCGTCGAGATCACGCCGGCCGGCGCGCGTCCGACCGGACCTGGCGAAGTCGTGTTCGATGGAAAGGGCCTGCTGGCGCTGCCCGGCCTGATCAACATCCATTCCCATCCCTCCACCGAGCCCGGCTATCGCGGCGTGCGCGAGGATCATGGCGTGCCCGAGCAGCAGATGACCGGCCTGATGGAGCGGCTGCAGGCGTTTCGCCTGGGCGACGACGGTCGTCAGAGCGCGGCGACGATGGCTTATTCGGAGATGCTGCGGGCCGGCACGACGACCGTGTGCGACGTCACGGCGCCGTTCGACGGCTGGCTCGAGACGATGGCGCGGAGCGGCATGCGCTTCTACGCGGCGCCGACCTTCGCCTCGGCGCGCTGGGGCATGGCAGCGCCGCAGACCGTGACCTGGAAATGGGACGAGGCCGCCGGCGTCGCGCAGTTCGAGAAGGCCCGGCGAGTGATGGACGAGGCCGAGGCGCACAATTCGGGGCGCCTGGGGGCCGTGGTCTTCCCGGCGCAGATCGACACGGTGACGCCGGAGCTGTTCGCGGCCGGCCGCAAGCACGCCGACGACACCGGCCGCCGTTTCTCGACCCATGTCGGCCAGTCGGTGGTCGAAGTGCGCGAGATGATCGGCCGCCACAACAAGACGCCCATCCAGTGGGCCGCCGAGCAGGGGCTGATGAAGGGCGACACGATCATGGCGCACTGCATCCTGCTCGACGATCATCCGCAGATCGGCTGGCACACGCGCAAGGATCTCGACCTGATCGCCGAAGCGGGCGCGTCGGTGGCACACTGCCCGCAGCCCTTCGCGCGCTACGGGCTCGCCATGGACCATGTCGGCCGCTATCGCGCGCGCGGCGTCAATGTCGGTCTCGGCACCGACTGCGCGCCGCACAATCTGATCGAGGAGATGCGGCTCGCCATCGTCGCCGGCCGCCTGATGAGCGAGGACATTCGCAGCCTCGACACGGCGGGCGCCTTCGAGGCCGCGACCTTCGGCGGCGCGGCCGCGCTGGGACGAGACGATATCGGTGCGCTGGCGCCGGGCATGGCGGCCGACATCGTGCTGGTCGACCTCAACCATCCGCTGATGCAGCCGGCGCGCGACCCGCTGCGCTCCTTCGTGTTCCACGCCGCCGACCGGGCGGTGCGGACCGTGCTGGTCGACGGTGAGGTCGTGCTGAAGGACGGCGACCCCGTGCATCTCGATCCGGCGGCCGCCATGGAACGGCTCGCCGAAGCGCAGGCCCGCATGCTGCGCGATTCGGTCAAGCTCGACTATGCGAACCGTCCCGGCGAAGAGATCTCGCCGCTGTCGCTGCCGATTGCTTGATTCTCCATCGAGCTCCTCTCCTCCGATAGGGGGAGAGGAACATGAAGTGGAGGAAGATCAGCCCTCTTCGCTCTCGTCCGGCGCATCCGGCGTCAGCGCCTGCGCCACCGCGTCGTCGACCTTCTCGAGCCAGATGAACTCGAGCGTGTTGCGGACTTCCTCGGGGATGTCGTCGTAGTCGCGCTTGTTGCGCGCCGGCAGCATCACGCGGGTGATGCCCGCCGCCGCCGCGGCCACGACCTTCTCCTTGATGCCGCCGACCGGCAACACCAGGCCACGCAGGCTGATCTCGCCCGTCATCGCCGTGTCGCTGCGGATGGTGCGGCCGGTCATCAGCGACGCCAGCGCCATGAACATCGCAACACCGGCGCTCGGCCCGTCCTTGGGCGTGGCGCCGGCCGGCACGTGGACATGGATGTCGTTCTTCTCGAACAGGACGGCATCGAGGCCGATCGATTTGGCCTTGTTCTTGAGCACGCTGAGCGCCGCCTGCGCGCTCTCTTTCATCACGTCGCCGAGCTGGCCGGTGAGGATCAGCCGTCCGTTGCCGGGCGAGCGCGTCGCCTCGATGAACAGGATGTCGCCGCCCACCGGCGTCCAGGCGAGGCCGGTGGCCACGCCGGGCACGCTGGTGCGCATCGCCACGTCGTTCTCGAAGCGCACCGGTCCCAGCAGCGCCTCGATGTCGGCCTTGCCGATCTGCACCTTCGTGGCCGAGCCTTCGGCCACCTGCACCGCGACATGGCGCAGGGCGCGGCCGATCTCGCGTTCGAGCCAGCGCACGCCGGCCTCGCGCGTATAGCCCTCGATGATGAGTTTCAGCGCCTCGTCGTCGATTCCGGCCTGCTCGGCCGTGAGCCCGTTGGCTTCGAGCTGGCGGCGCACGAGATAGCGCTTGGCGATCTGCAGTTTCTCGCCCGCCGTGTAGCCGGTGAGCGAGATGATCTCCATGCGGTCGCGCAGCGGGCCGGGGATCGTGTCCAGCATGTTGGCCGTGGCGATGAAGACGACGCGGCTGAGGTCGAACGGCACGTCGAGATAGTTGTCGCGGAACGTGCCGTTCTGCTCGGGGTCGAGCACCTCGAGCATCGCCGCCGACGGATCGCCGTGCACGCCGCTGCCCATCTTGTCGATCTCGTCGAGCATCATCACGCAGTCGCGCGACCCCGCCTTGCGGATCGCCTGGATGATGGTGCCCGGCAGCGCGCCGATATAGGTGCGACGATGGCCGCGGATCTCGGCCTCGTCATGGACGCCGCCCAGGCTCACACGGGCGAACTTGCGGCCCATGGCCCTGGCGATCGACTGGCCGAGCGAGGTCTTGCCGACGCCCGGCGGTCCGGCGAAGCACAGGATCGGCGCCTTGCCTTCGGGCGCCAGCTTGCGCACGGCGAGATACTCGACGATGCGCTTCTTGATCTTCTCCAGGCCGAAATGATCGGCGTCGAGCACCTTGCGCGCCTCGGCGATGTCGATCGGCTGCGTCTCGGGCAGCGCCCAGGGCAGCTCGACCAAGGTGTCGAGATAGGTGCGGATCATGCCGTGTTCGGCCGACGCCTCGGGCGTGCGCTGCAGGCGGCGCAATTCCTTGCGCGCGGCCGTCTCGGCCTCGGGCGGCATCTTTGCGTCGGTGATGGCCTTGTCGAGATCGGCGATCGCCTGCTTGTTGGAATCGTCCTCGCCCAGCTCGCGCTGGATGGCAGCCATCTGCTCGCGCAGCACCATCTCGCGCTGGCGGGCGTCGAGCGAACTCTTGGTCTTGCTGCCGATCTCGCTGCTGATGCGCAGCACCTCCAGGCGCTTGGACAGGAGCTGGGTCACCTTGTCGAGGCGCGGCACCAGGTCGAGTGCCTCCAGGATCTCCTGCTTCTCGTTCGGCTTGGAATCGAGATAGGAGGCGGCGAGGTCGGCGAGGGCGCCGGCGGAGGTCGTGTTCTCGACCGTCTGCCGCAGTTCCTGCGGGACCTGCGGCAGCAGTTCCAGCGTGTCGCGGATCTGCTGCTTCAGCACGAGGAAGCGCGCTTCGATCTCCGGTCCGCTGGTGGTCGGCTCGACCAGATGCAGGCCGCGCGCCAGCAGGAACGGATATCCCTCGACGAAGTCGGTGATGCGGAAACGCTGCACGCCCTGGCAGACGATGTGATGGTTGCCATCGGGCGTCGTCACATAGCGCAGGACGTTCACGACCGTGCCGACCGGATGGAGATCGGCCGGCACCAGCTCTTCCTTCGCGGGGTCGCGCTGCAGCACCAGCAGGATCTGGCGCTGTTCGCGCACGGCCTGCTGGATCGCGGCGACCGACGAGGGGCGGCCGACGCTCACCGGGAACACCATCTCCGGGAAGAGCACGAGGTCGCGCACCGGCACGACGATCAGCGCGTCGGACGGCAGGGGCTTCGCGTCGGGCTTGGTCTCGGCTTTCGCATTCACGGGCTGCATCACGTCATCCTGCGGGCTCATGGCTGCCTCCGCGTCGCGGCCTTGGTCAGGGTCACGACGAGGCAACCGTTCGCCTCGAAGCGCCGCACCTCGCCATACACACCGGGCGGCAGCGCCACCCGACGCTCGAAGCGGCCCTGCGGCAGCTCCATGCGATGGATCTTGGCCGTGCGCAGCTCGGCCGGAACCGTGCGCTCGCCGGAAAGAACGAGCGTGCCGTTCTCGATCACCGCCTCGACCTTCTGCACGTCGACGCCGGGCAGCGCGGCCAGGATCAGCACCTCGCGCTCGGTCTCGATCACGTCGACCGGCGGCTCCCAGTTGGCGCGCAGGCGGCCTGCCGTCTGCGGCCGGAATACCTGGCCATGCAGCCGTTCGGCCTGCGCCAGCATCTGCAGCGCTTCCGACCACATCCAGTCTCTGGGATCGCCTCTTTTCATGAACCCGGGCCTCCAAACCCGCCCCAATGTGGGAATTGAGATCGACGGCGGCAACTACCGCGTCCGGCCGGGCACCAGCGCGAGCCAGAGAGAGATCACGGTCGAGCCGATGGCGACCGCCTGCAGCAGCGAAAGCGGCTCGTGCAGGATCAGGATGCCGCTCACGATCGCCACGATGGGAATGGCAATGGACGAGAGCGCCGCCACCTGGGCCGGCAGCAGCTTCACCAGGGTGAACCAGACCATGGTGCCCAGCGCCATCGGGATGGCGCCGGTGTAGATCGTGGCGATCAGGACCTTGGTGGACGGCCAGTGTGTCGGCAGCCCGTCGAAGATCAGCGCGCCCAACGCGACCGGCGGCAGGGTGATCACGATCTGCCAGAAGGTGAGCGAGGGGCCCATGCCCGACCAGTTGGTGCGCTTCACCACGAAGGTGCCGATCGCCCAGCAGAAGCCGGCCAGCAGGCCCCAGAACAGGCCGAGCGGCGCGGTGGCGTAGCTCTGGAAGTTGGGGATCATCAGGGCCGCGACCGCGGCGGCGCCGATCGCCAGCGCCGCCAGCAGGCGGCCCGTCAGCTTCTGGCCGAACACGAGGAAGCCCAGCAGCGCCACCCAGAGCGGCATCGTGTAGGCCAGCACCGAGGCATGGCCGGACGGGACGTAGAGCACGGCCAGCGACGTCGCGATGTTCCAGATGCCGATGTTCATCGCCGAGGCGAGGATGAGCGCCGGCCATTTGCCCTTGGGAACGGCGAAGTTCTCGCGACGGATCAGCAGGATCGCCGTCAGCACGATCGCGCCCGTCGACAGAACGATGGTGCGGAACGTCAGGACCGGCAGCTCGTCGAGCGCGATCCGGAACAGCGGCCAGTTGGTCCCCCAGACGAGGGTGAGCGCGCCGAGCAGCGCCAGCACCTTGGGCGAAACGCGAGACATGGGAGCGGACGATCAGGCCTGTGGCTCTTCGGACGCCTGCAGATAGCAGCCTTCGATGCGCCAGCTGCCGTCGGCCTGCCGCGACATCGGATAGAAGGCGGTGACCGGCCGCCCGTCGGGACCGATCACATGGACCTTCTGCGTCACCATCCCCTCCAGGGTGACGATCTCGCGGAACTCGACGGCGCGCGGCCGATAGACCGGCCGGTAGCCCTGCCGCACCATGTCCATGAACGTGTCGGGGGAGCCGAACATGCCCTGGATGGCGGGCGAGGCGTAGCCGAAGGCCGCCTCGCCGTCGTCCCGCCGAAAGGCCTCGATTTGGCGCTCGATCACGTCGCGGATGGCGCCCCGGTCGGGCTCGGAGACCTGTGCCTGCGCCGGCAGCGCCAGGGCAAGGAGTGCGCCGAGAAGGGCGAGGAAACGCAGGACCATGACGTCACTCTACGCCCGCGACGGTGGTGGCGCGACAGAAGGTGCGCGGCCGAGCTGTGAAATCGCGCGATCGGGCCGACAGGCGACCCTCTGGGCCAATTCGGCCTCCGAATCGGGCCGAGAGCGGCGCGCGGTCGCAGTCGAAAAAGGGCTGCGACTCGGCTTGCATCGCCGGGGCAGTTTCACTAGGGTGCGCCCCTCTTCGCCGGACCTCTCGGGGTTCGGCCGTGCGCCCGTAGCTCAACTGGATAGAGCATCTGACTACGAATCAGAAGGCTGGAGGTTCGACTCCTTCCGGGCGCGCCATTTCTCTCCTCAGCAAAATCAGCCTCTTAATCTAAGATCTCTGCGGGGCGGGATTGGGCGTTAGTCCCTCTCTTACCCTTGCGGCGGGGCGCGTAACCCAATGCTGGGGATAGAGAGCAACATGATGCGGGTACTAGGGCCCGCTATCAGCGGGCCGTGCTCAACGGTGTTTCAGAAGACGCCACATTTGGGCGAGGCGTCCTCGCGTCCAGATCGTTCCGGAGGAATACTAGAAGCCAGTCGGCATCTAAACGTGGCACCACGGACGGGGCGACTAGCGCTTCGAAATATCCTGAATGTGAAAGACAAGAACACTACTATGGGCAAGCTCCGCCACGTGTTCGAGTACATGGCGCCGGACCCCAATTGAAGACTGTGATCTGCATCTGAACAAGCCCTTCGGGGGCTTTTCGATGGTAGGGCTCGATTCACTCACTGCCAGCTCTGGTGGTAAAGACAGCCCATGCTTCGCATTATGCTCGACACAAACATTTGGATAGACCTTGCGGGAAACTTCAAGGAACAGCCCCTTCTTCTTGTCCTGGAGCAGCTGGTTCGGGAGGGGAAGGCGGAACTGATCGTGCCCTCAATTGTGAGGAAGGAATACGAGGCGAAGCGCGAGGGAACCGAGCGCGTCGCTGTGCAGCGCGCAACAAGTGCCTTTGCGAACGCCAAGTCAATCGTAGAGCTGCTGGGTGCTAGCGAAGAAAAGGAGCGGGTGCGGGACATGTTGACCGACCTAGGCCAGAAGTATCCGCTCATGAGCGAGGTGCCCAAATTCTACGTCCAGCGCGTGCGAGACCTGCTGGAATCGGGGAGGCAGCTTGAGCCCTCAACAGACGTGAAGGTCAAGGCAGCGACCCGTGCAATGGAAAGGCAAGCCCCCTGCCATGGGAATAAGAACAGCATAAACGATGCGGTCATTATCGAGATGTACGGCGAACTGGTTCGCACGGGAGCGCCTGATGACCAGTTCGTGTTTGTCTCGAAGAACTATCATGACTTTAGCGCGCCGAATGGCAATACGACGCCGCATCCGGACATAGTGAGCTACTTCGTCAGCCCGCAGGCCCATTATTTCATCGAATTGCCGGAAGCGCTTGAGGCAGTGGCCCCGGAGGAGCTCGAAGAGGCGAACTACCAGGCTACTGGCCAGCCGGAACCAAGAACATTCAGCGAGATCAGTGATGCCATGGACCTTCTATGGGATCAGATTTGGTACAACCGGCACAAGGTGTATGAGAAGAAGATCACTAAGGGGAAGGTGAAGCTGGTTGAGACCAAAAAGCCGGCTGACATGTTCGACCCGAGTACGCAGAGCGCAGAGGTCTGGGGCATGGCTCAGCAGGCGGCTCAGCGCGTCGTCGACAAGCGCGGCCTGCAGAACTTGGGGCCATGGACCGACTTCGAGTGGGGAATGCTGAACGGCAAGTTGTCAGCGCTTCGGTGGGTCTTGGGTGACGAGTGGGATTTCCTCGATACTTAATTGCTGTTCACATTCGGAAATTGGCGGGGAGGCGAAATCCTTTCGGGCGCGCCATTTCTCCTCAGAAAAGTGAGCGCTTCTAGCCGCGTGATACCAGCCGTAGCCCTTCTCTCGTCCCGCCAGGTAGAAGCGCAGATTCTCGGCAGGCATAAGGACTGCGATTCTTGGCTTCGACCTTGCGCAGTGTGCTCGAGTGCGCAGCGGCGACGGCCACGATCTCCTCGGCGCTGTCTGACGTCATCCTGAATGCTTGGTTGGCTCGACGATTTGTCCATGAGTGGATACTTGCTCGCGTCCAGGCCCGTTCAGAAACGATCTGCTAAGCCAGGGCGCTCGCGGCAGGCGACAACTCACATGGGCAACCAGGCAAGAGGCCTGGCAGGCCATTGGAGGCGTCAGGCTTTGGTCGAACAAACGAAATAAACGAAACAAACGAAATAAATGAAGCGGAGGTCGCACCTCCTGAAACAGGGTGTCCTGGCACTTCATATTGTGCGCCTCCCGATATACGCCTCAGGATCTGGTTGATTTCCTGGGTTTTGCCTTAGCTGATGGGAGCGTTTTCAGGCCTTCCGGCTCGATCGCGTCTCCTGGGGCGCGACTCCTCTCCGGGGCGCGCCAATTCTCTTCAGCCATTGAATTGAAGGTGCCGTCCGGGTCGGCGGCACAAGGGGCATGCGCTCCTGGCTCTGCGGCTGTTCGACGAGGCCGCGCCCGACGCCTAGCGGTGGGGGGCAGGGGGGCGAGCTGATCGCGATCTTTGACGACGATCAAGGCGCGGATCGGCCTCTCGCGCCAACGATCTGCCATGGAAGGCATCCAGGGCCTCGCGGAGTTCGCCATCCGGCCGGCGGTGATCCTGTTCATGGTCGGGAACCTCCTGGCCATCGGCCTCGAGACGGACGGGCGCGCCGCGCTGGCGCCGCTGCGGGACGCGCGCTTTCTCGTGGCCGTCATGCTCGTGGACTGGCTGTTCGCCCCCGTGCTGGCGATCGTCCTCGTCCGGGTCCTGCCGATGGCGGAGCCTTATGCGGTCGGCCTGTTGCTCGTGTCGCTGGCGCCGGCCGCGCCCTTCCTGCCCCTGATGGTCCGGCGTGCCGGGGGCGATCCCAGCTATACCGCGGCGTTCATGCTGGTGGCGGCCGTCGGGACGGTCCTGTTGATGCCGCTCGGCGTTCCGCTGGTCGTGCCGGGTCTCTCGGTCGAGACGTGGGCGATCGCCCGGCCGCTGCTCGTGTTGCTGGTTCTTCCGATGGGAGCTGGCATTGCGCTGCGCACCCTGCATCCGCCGGCCGCGGACACGGTGCTTGGCGTCGCCCGGCCCGTCGCGGGCGCGGCGACGGTCGTGCTCCTGGTTGCGATCGCCCTTCGACATGCGCAGGGCTTTGCCGATGCGGTCGGCAGTTTCGCGATTGCCGGTCAGATTCTCTACGCGATCGGCCTCATGGCGGGCGGCTATCTGCTGGCGATCCGTCTTCCGCCGGAACGGCGCAGCGTCGTTTGCCTGGGAGCCTGCACGCGCAATCTCGGCGCCGCCCTCGCGCCCTTGCTCGTCGCCGATCCCGATCCCCGCACGACCGTCATGGTGGCACTCGGTGTCCCCGTGACCCTCGCGGCGACCTGGCTGGCGTCACGATGGCTCGGCCGCTCGAGGGGTGGCGCCCTCTCGAAGGAGGCACGATGAGCTGGCGCCTGCGCTATCGTCTGGGCGAGTTCGCGCGCGCCTCGTTCTGGCTGTTTCCCGTGCTGGCGCTCCTGGTCGCGTGGCTGGTCGGGAAGCTGGTTCTCGAGCTGCTTCCGAATCCGCATTGGCCGCGCTTCGACGATGGCGATGTCGAGGGCATGCGGGTTGCCATGGCGGCCTTCGCCTCCTCGATGCTGACGTTCATGGTCTACGCCGTTTCGGCGCTGCTGCTGGCCGTGCAGCTCGCCAGCGGCCAGATCACCCCGCGCATCATCGGAATGACCTTCAGCCGCTGGGAGATGAAGGTCTCGGCCAGCGTCTTCGTCTTCGCCTTCGGCATCACGATGGTGGCGCTCGCCAATACGTCCGACCAAACCCGGCACGGTGGACTCATCGTTCTGGCCATCGTGGGCAACGTCCTGGCCATCGCCACCTTCTTCTGGTTCGTGGAGGAGGTCGGCCTCGGCTTGCGGCCGGTGACGGTGCTGCAGAAGGTGTTCGCCGACGGCAAGGAGGCCATGGACAGCGTCTACCAGGGTGCCTTCGATGGCGGGCGTGCGGAAAGCCAGGCGGGCGCTCCGGAGGGCGTCGCGTGCGAGAGCCGTATCGTCGAACGCATGGGCCCGTCGGGGACCTTCCTGGCCTTCGGTATCCGCGAGCTCGCGGCATTGGCGGCGAGCGCGGGCTGCACGATCGAGCTGATCCCGCAGATCGGGGACTTCGTCTCGACGGGCGATCCGCTGGCGCGCCTCTATCCGCCCGACGCGCGGGTGAGCGATGAGGCGCTCAATGCCCTGGTCGCCTTGGGGCCGGAGCGGACGATGCGGCAGGATCCGATGTTCGCCTTCCGCATCATGGTGGACGTGTGGCGTCGCGTGCCCTTTCGCCGGCCGTCAACGATCCGACCACCGCGGTGTTGGCGATCGATCAGATCCACCGGCTGCTGCGCTACGCCGGCCAGAAGAATCTCGACAATGCGAAGGTTCACGACGCGCGCGGGACGCTGCGGCTGGTCTTTCCGACACCCGACTGGGACGACATCGTCGATCTCGCCGTGACCGAGGTGCGCCAGTACGGCGCCACCAGCACCCAGGTCGTGCGTCGTCTGCGGGCGATGCTCGAACACCTCGTCGACCGGTTGCCGGCGGCGCGTATTCCAGCGCTGCAAAGTGAACTGGCGCTGCTCGAGCAGACCGTGGCGCGCACATTCCCCGAGCTCGAAGATCGACGGCGCGCGAACAGGGGCGACCTGCAGGGGCTCGGAGGATCATCGGGCCGGTCGGACGAGTAGGTCGGCTTGGTGCCGACGGTTGACATAAGTCAAGGCAGGCCGGCTTCGCGCCGCTATGGTTCGATTTCCGCCAACAGGGATCGCGCGATGAAAAGAGGCCGGGCCAGACGTCGCCAGTCCGCGCAGCAAGCCTATCCTGGGCTGATCCGCAGCGACGACCGGCTGGAAGTCTGGTTGATGCAAGGCGGCAGGACGATCCAGCAAATCGGATGCATCGGCGTCCCGCTCGCCCGAGATGCCCTGCGCCACGGGGAGGATATGGTGGCGGACATGTTCGACGAAGCGCGCCGCACGCTCGAACGGCGCCAGCCTGTCCGGCGGCTGGCTCCTCGTTCTCCGAGGACGACGCGCGGGGCTGCCTGATGCAAATGGCGATCGACGCACTGGCCTCCACCGCGGGCCACATCGTGGAACTGATCGGCGTGCTCATCCTTCTGGCCGGGGCACTCATTGCAATCCTCGCCTGCCTGGTCCGCCTGCGACGCGGTGCGACCCTGCACGATGCCTATCGTGGGCTTCGAGCCGACCTCGGACGGTCCATGTTGCTCGGCCTGGAGTTCCTGGTCATTGCCGACATCATCGGCACCGTCGCCATAGAACCCACCCTTCACAATCTTGCCGTCCTCGCGGTGATCGTCGCGATCCGTACCCTGCTGAGCTTCGCCCTCGAACTGGAAGTGAATGGACGCTGGCCTTGGCAAAAGGGTGAGAAGTAAACGTTCCTGTTTTTTGAAGCTCGCCGCGAACCCTATGTGCTGACGGGCGCCGTGAGGGCGCCCATCGATGCAGAGAACCTTCGTCAATCCGATGCGCGGTGATCCCGCGCCGCGGTTCACGGCCGCGATGGTGAGCAATCCGCGCTACATCTTCGACAACGTGGCGGGGCGCTCTGTCGTGCTCTGTTTCTTCGTCTCGGACAGCCCGCCGCGCGCCTGCGCTTGTTCGGCGTGACGATCGATCCGAAGGACAAAGACGACGAGGCGGCGGCGAAGATCCGGATGCCCAACAATCGGTTCCTCGATGCCTCGGTCGGCGCGTACAAAGGGGCCTGACCTCAGACCCGTTCGGACCCGTGTCGAAATTCCTTCGCTCCATCGGCCTTCTCGGCCTCCTCGTCGTGGCCGGCGTCGCGGCCTGGCTGTTCGGCCGGGGCGAGCTGCACGTCTCCGGGCCGCGGACCGAGTATTTCCTCTACGTCGCCGCGCTGCTCGCGCTCGTCCTCGTCGTCGCGCGCTGGCCGCGTCTCTCCGGCACGCTGCTCGTGCTGGCCTGTGTCGAGTTTGCCTGGGGCCTCGGCTCCTGGGCGCTGGCGCCACCCGGCTCGCCCTCGCTGCTGCCGCCGGCCACTGCCGAGCCGGCGCGGTTCCAGTGGCATCCTCTGCTGCAGGCGGTCCCGGCGCCCGGCCTTGCCTTCACCAGCGCGACGGGGCTCGCCATCCGTCATTCCTCCCAGGGCACGCGCGGCCGCGATCCCGATCCGGCGCGGCTGGCCGGCAGCGGTGTCGTGGCGACCTTCGGCGGCTCGGCGACCTACGATATCGGCAATGGCGAGGGCGACACCTGGCCCGAGCGGCTGGACGAGGCGCTGCGCGGCGACGGGCTGATCGTCGTCAATCACGGCGTCCCCGGTTACACGACGGCAGAGCACGTGCTGCAGACAGCCTTCTATCCCGACAGGTTCGGCAAGGCGCCGCGCTGCGCGGTCTACTTCGTGGGCTGGAACGATCTGCGCAACGCGCACATCCCCAACCTCGATGCCGGCTATGCCGACTTCCACATGCCGAGCCAGGTCGATTCGCTGAAGGTCCGGCGGGTCGGTGGCTCGAACGTCACGATCTCGCCGCTGCTCACCGTGCTGACGCGTCTCGTCTCCGCCGAAGTCGACACGGTGCGCTATGCCAAGGATCCCTATGCGCTGCCGCCGGTCGCCGGTCCCGATGCGGCGGTCGCGGCGATCTTCGAGCGCAACATCCGCTCGATCTCGGCGCTCAACCGGGCGCGCGGCACGCCGACGATCTGGGTCGGGCAGGTCGTCAATGCCGAGCGCCTGCAGGGCGAGGGCCTCTATGGCTGGCTGCCGCGGGTGCGCGACCGCGATCTGCCACGGCTGCTGAAGGACTCGAACGCGCTGCTCGAGCGGACGGCCAGGGCGCTGGGCGACACCTATGTGGCGCTGCCGGAAGAGGCGTTCGGTCCGGCCGACTTCGTGGACCAGGGACATTTCTCGGCGGCCGGCGCGCGTCGCTTCGCGGCCCTGCTGGCGCCGGCGGTGCGGCAGGCTTGCCGCTAGGCGTGCGGGATTCTACTCCTGTCCCATGGCTTCCCCGTCCCGCGTCATCCTCATCACCGGTGCCTCCTCGGGCATCGGCGCCGCAACCGCCCGCGCCCTGGCCGCGCCCGATACGGCGATCGCCCTGCATGCGCGGCGCAACCGGGCCGGCCTCGAACGGGTCGCGGGCTTCGCGGCCGGTGCGGGCGCGCAAACCCTGATCCTCGAAGGCGATCTCGCCGAGTCGGGCACCGCGGCGCGCCTCGTCGAGGAGACCGTGAAGGCGTTCGGCCATCTCGACGTGATCGTGAGCAATGCGGGCTTCGCCAATCGCGCCCAGGTCGGCGAGCTCGACCGCGCGGCCTGGGATGCCAGCCAGGCCGCGATGACGGCAGCGTTCTTCGAACTGGCGACGGCAGCCAAGCCGTGGCTCGCGAAGGCCGGCGCGGCCGGGCGGCTGGTGGGCGTCTCCTCGTTCGTGGCGCATGCCTTCGCGCGCGGCCTCATCACCTTCCCGGCGTCGGCCGCGGCCAAGGCCGGCATGGAGGCTTTCTCGAAGGCCTTCGCCGTCGACATCGCGGGCTCGGGCGCGACGGTGAACTGCGTGGCGCCCGGCTTCATCGAAAAGGATCCCGACGCCCATGTCGCCGTGCCGCGCGCCGGGATGGAGAAGGTGGCCCAGTCGATTCCGATGGGCCGCTATGGCAAGCCGGCGGAAGTGGCGGCCCTGATCGCCTTCCTGTGCTCGCCGGCCGCCAGCTACATCACCGGCCAGACGCTGCATGTGAACGGCGGCGTCACGCTGTAGGGTCTTTACGAGGGGCGAGCTCCCACGACCTCATGCTCAGCATGAGGTTGGGACGGTGATTTCAGCCGCTTCATGGGAGCGCCTCAGCCGATCGAGCGCACCAGGCGGATGATGTCGATGCCCTTGGTGTCGATGCCGAACCAGTCGAGGTAGAGCGGCACCTGGTGGTCGAGCATGTGACGGCCGTGGTGGATGCGGCGCCCGTGGGTGCGGGCGCGTGTGAGCAGCGGCGTTTCGATCGGGCTCATGATCACGTCGGCGACGACGACGTCGGCATCGAGCGTCATTGGGTCGAAGGCCTGCGGGTCGTCGGGACGCAGGCCGAGCGCCGTCGCGTTGATCGCGATGTGGATGCCTTTCGGCGGCGTCCTGACTTCGGCGACCGGCACGTCGGGATAGTGACTCAGCAGCCGGTCGATCGCCTTGCCGGCGCGCGCTTCCTGAAGCTCGGTGACCAGCAGGCGGCCGACGCCGGCTTCGCACAGCGCGGCCGCGATGGCGCCACCGGCGCCGCCCAGCCCGACCAGCCAGACGCTGGCACCCTTCACGCGATGACCCTGCGCTTCCAGTCCGCGCACGAAGCCCAGCCCGTCGACATTGTCGCCCGCCACCGTGCCGTCGGGGTCCCGGCGCACCAGGTTGACGCTGCCGGCCGCTTTCGCGCGGGGCGTGGCGCGGCCCACCAGGTCGAGCATGGCGGTCTTGTGCGGGATGGTGACGGTGAAGCCCCCGAGGTTTCGCATCTTGGCGAGCCCGTCGAGCATCAGCGGCAGCAGATCGGGACCGCCCTCAAAGGGCAGCCAGACGGCGTTGACTCCGGTGGCGGCGAAGACCTGGGACATCAGCCCGGTCATGCGCAGCTGGCGGATCGGATCGCCGATCGTGCCGTAAAGACGCGTGGCGCCGTTGACCTGGAACAGGCCGTCGAAGAGGTGCGGGTCTGTCGGGTTCATGAGCCCCCAAAGAAAACGGCGGAGCCTGCGCTCCGCCGTCGATCTTGGCCGTACGGGATGCCCGACGCTAGAGATTCTTCAGCACGTACTCGGCCGAGGAAACCTCGAAGGCGCCCGGCTTCTCGACGAACAGGTGCTTGATGGTGCCGTCCTCGACCACCATGGCGTAGCGCTGGCTGCGCGTGCCGAGGCCGAACTTGGAGCCGTCCATCGTGAGGCCCATCGCCTGGGTGAACTCGCCGTTGCCGTCGCCCAGCATCATCACCTTGTCTTCGGCCTTCTGGTCCTTGCCCCAGGCGCCCATCACGAAGGCGTCGTTGACCGAGATGCAGGCGATCGTGTCGACGCCCTTGGCCTTCAGCTTGTCGAACTCCGTGACGAAGCCCGGCACGTGCTTGGCCGAGCAGGTCGGGGTGAACGCGCCCGGCAGGGCGAAGGCGACGACCTTCTTGCCCGGTGCGAAAAGCTCTTCGGTGGTCACGGCCTTGGGGCCCTCGGGACCCATGGTGCGCAGCGTGGCGCTGGGGACCTTGTCGCCGACTTTCGCCATTATTAGCTCCTTAATATGCGCCGCCGAACCGCGGCCTTTGCGAACCGGCGGACCCTAGGCCGGGGTTGGGTTTTTGTCCATGGAAGGCCCGTTGTCGGTAAGGTGAGGCCCCGGCCGCTTGAAGTTTGGCCGGACAATCCCCATGGATATGGGAGAACATTGCGTATGCCCGGGCCCAGCTCTCCCGCCGCCACATTGGTTGGCCGCTTCCTGGTCGCCGCGCCGTCCATGCCGGACGAGCGCTTCCAGAAGAGCGTCGTCTTCATCTGCAAGCACGATGACGATGGTGCGCTCGGTATCATCGTGAACAACAAGGTCGACGACCTGCCGCTCGGCCAGGTCTACAAGCAGCTCGGCATCGAGGTGCCGAAGCGGGTGGCCGACGGGCCTGTCCTGTTTGGCGGTCCGGTCGAGACCTCGCGTGGCCTCGTGCTGCATTCGGCCGACTACAAGCGCGACGAGACGCTGCTGATCGACGGCGGCATGGCGCTCACCGCTTCGCTCGAGATCCTGAAGGACATGGCGGGCGGCACCGGGCCGAAGAATGCCTGGCTCGCGCTGGGACATTCCGGCTGGGCGCCCGGCCAACTCGACCGCGAGATGCAGGACAATGCCTGGCTGGTGGTCGACGGCGATGCCGACCTGGTGTTCGACGCCGATCTCGCCGCCAAGTGGCAGCGTGCGCTCGACCGGTTGGGCCGCGGCGGCCCCGGCGCCAAGTTCGATCTCGCCTCCTTGTCTCCCCAGTCCGGACGCGCCTGAGCGGCGCCGGCGCTTCTATGCATTGCGATCCGTCAGGTGTGCATGCCCGCGCCCGGATTGCGCTTACCTTCCCCAGGAGAACCGGCCTATAGCCCGAAGATGCCGGCTGCCAGCCTCCCTTCGCGGCCGGCATGCGTACCCGGGACGTCCGCGTTCCTTCCCCAAACCCCTTATAGGGAGTGCGGGCGTCCCGCCCTCGCGCCGAGTGGCTCCTCGGCGCCGCCTCATTCAGCGGCGATCGACTGGCTGGCGGGGCTGCGGTAGGCGGCGAGCAGCGACGCCTCGCGCTCCTTCGCGGCCTTCACGTTCTTCTCCTTGACGTGGCCGAAGCCACGCATCGTTTCCGGCACCGACGCGATCTGTACGGCAAGCGCGTGGTTGTCCTGTCCCAGCGTGGCCAGCAGCGTCTCGACCGTGGCCTCGTACTCACCGATCAGCCGCCGCTCCATGCGCCGCTCCTCGCTGTAGCCGAAGATGTCGAACCGGCCGCCGCGCAGCCGCTTCAGCGACGCCAGCAGGCGGAACGCCGGCATCACCCAGCCGCCGAATTCGCTCTTCTTCAGCTCGCCCGTCACCGGATCGCGATCGGCGAACAGCGGCGGCGCGAGATGGAAGGTGACCCTGTAGTCGCCTTCGAACTGTTGGCGCAGCTTCTTGTGGAACTCGCCATCGCTGTAGAGGCGGGCGACTTCGTATTCGTCCTTGTAGGCCATCAGCTTGTAGAGCGACTTGGCGACCGCTTCGGCGAGGCCGCGGCGGCCCGGCGCCTTGGCCTTCTCGGCCTTGGCGACCTTGTCGACCAGTGCGCGATAGCGCTCGGCATAGGCCCTGTCCTGATAGGAGGTCAGCAGCTCGACCCGCCTGGACACGATCTCCGGCAGCGTGCGCGCGACCGGCTTCTCGATCCTCATCGCCGGCTTGGCGGCCGCCTGCACGGTGGCGAGATTGTGCGCGGCGAGGCGGCCCCAGTCGAAGGTACGCTTGCTGCTCTCGACGGCGACGCCGTTCAGCTCGATGGCGCGCATCAGCGCCTCGAACGACAGCGGCACCAGGCCCTTCTGCCAGGCATGGCCCAGCATGAAGAGATTGGTGGCGATCGAATCGCCCAGGATCGCGGTGGCGAGACCGGTGCCGTCGATGAACGAGGTGGCCTCGTCGCCGGCGGCATCGCGGATCGCCTTCATCATGGACTCGGCGCCGAGGTCCATGTCGCCGTTCATGACGAAGGCGGCGACCGGCTGGACGTGGCCGTTGATCACGGCCTTGGTGATGCCCTGTTCAATGCGCGACAGCGCGGCCGGCGAGGCGGCCACGACCATGTCGCAGCCCAGCACCAGGTTGGCGCCGCCGGCGGCGATGCGCACGGCATGGAGATCCTCGGGCTTGGGCGCCAGCCGCACATGGCTCATGACCGCGCCGTTCTTCTGCGCCAGCCCGGTGAAGTCGAGGACGGTGCAGCCCTTGCCTTCGAGGTGGGCCGCCATGCCGATCAACGCACCGACGGTGATGACGCCGGTGCCGCCGATGCCGGTCACCAGGATGCCGTAAGCTTCGCTGAGAGGCCGCAGGGTCGGCATGGGCAGCGACGCGAAGGGATCCTCGGCCACGACCTCGAGCTTGCGGCGACGTGCCTTGGCGGGAACGCCGCCATGCACCGACACAAAGCTCGGGCAGAAGCCGTTCACGCAGGAAAAGTCCTTGTTGCAATTGCTCTGGTCGATCTGGCGCTTGCGACCGAGCTCGGTCTCGAGCGGCTTCACCGACACGCAGTTGCTCTTCTCGGAACAGTCGCCGCAGCCTTCGCAGACGGCGTCGTTGATGAAGACGCGCTTGTCGGGGTCGGGGAAGGTGCCGCGCTTGCGACGGCGGCGCTTCTCGGCGGCGCAGGTCTGGTCGTAGACCAGGACGGTCAGGCCCGGGATTTCGCGCAGCTCGCGCTGCACGGCGTCGAGTTCATCGCGGTGGCGGATCGTGACGCCATGCGCGAAGCCGGCATTCATCGGATACTTGTCGGGCTCGTCGGTGACGACGACGACCTTCTTCGCCCCCTCGGCCTCGACCTGCCGCGTGATCTCGGGAACCGTGAGCGGCCCGTCGTGCGGCTGGCCGCCGGTCATCGCGACGGCGTCGTTGAACAGGATCTTGTAGGTGATGTTGACGCCGGCGGCGGCCGACTGGCGGATCGCCATCAGGCCCGAATGGTAATAGGTACCGTCGCCCAGGTTCTGGAAGATGTGCTTGTCGGAATGGAACGGCGCCTGGCCGACCCAGCCCACGCCCTCGCCGCCCATGTGGGAGATCAGCGAGGTGCGCCGCTCGGGCATCCAGATCGCCATGCCGTGGCATCCGATGCCGGCCATGGCGCGGCTGCCCTCGGGCACCTTGGTCGAGGTGTTGTGCGGGCAGCCCGAGCAGAAGAACGGCGTGCGCGCGACCTTGGGCGGCGGCGCCGACAGCAGCTTCTCCTTGCCTTCGAGGCGGGCGAGGCGCTGGCGCAGCTCGGGCGATTCGCCCTCATGCTTCATCAGGCGGCCGGCGATCACCATGGCGACGCCGGTCGGCGTGAGTTCGCCTTCGCTGGGCAGGATGATGCGGCCGCTTTCGTCGGCCTTGCCGATCACCGTCGGGCGGCGGTCGGCCGGCAGGTGATAGAGGATGCGCAGAAGCTGGTCCTCGAGGTTGGAGCGCTTCTCCTCGACGACGATGACCTCCTGCAGGCCTTCGGCGAAGCGCCGTGCGCCTTCGGCCTCCAGCGGCCAGGTCACGCCGACCTTGTAGAGGCGGATGCCCAGCGCCCGCGCGCGGGCATCGTCGATGCCGAGATCCTCCAGCGCCTGACGCGTGTCGAGATAGGCCTTGCCGGTCGTCATGATGCCGATGCGGGCCTTGGTGCCGGCCTCGGTCGGCTCGATCACCGTGCGGTCGAAGCGGTTGGCGCGCACGAAGGCGGCAACCGCCGCCATCTTCGGCCCGTGCAGGCGCTTCTCGGCTTCCAGCGGCGGATCGGGATTGCGGATGCCCAGACCGCCCGGCGGCAGCTGGAAGTCGGTCGGCATCACGATCTGGATGCGTTCGGGATCGACCCACACCGAGGCGCCACTCTCGACCGTCTCGGAGATCGCCTTGAAGCCGACCCAGCAGCCCGAGTAACGCGACAGCGCGAAGCCCAGGATGCCGTAGTCGAGATATTCCTGGACGGTCGCGGGATTGACGACCGGAATCATGGCCGCGGCAAAGACCTGCTCGCTCTGGTGCGGCAGGGTCGAGGACTGGCAGCCATGGTCGTCGCCGGCCAGCGCGATCACGCCGCCATGCGGCGAGGTGCCGGCCGCGTTGCCATGTTTCAGCACGTCCATCGAACGGTCGACGCCGGGGCCCTTGCCGTACCAGATCGAGAAGACGCCATCGACGGTGGCGCCGGGGAACAGGTTGGTCTGCTGGCTGCCCCACACCGATGTCGCCGCGAGATCCTCGTTGAGGCCGGGCTGGAAGTGGATGTTGTTCTCTTTCAGGTAGCGCTTCGCGCCCCACAGCGCGTTGTCGTACATGCCGAGCGGCGAGCCGCGATAGCCGGAGATGAAGCCGCCGGTGTTGAGGCCAGCCGCGAGATCGCGCTGGCGTTGCATCATGGGAAGCCGGACCAGCGCCTGGATGCCGGTCATGTAGACACGGCCCTTGCCGAGCCGGTAGCGGTCCTCGAGGGCGTAATCGCCGAATACGAGCGGAACTGGGGTGACGGTGCTCATCGCGGGAGCCCTCCGATGCGGCGGCGTGAACGGGCGTTTATTCCGCCGCAGCATAGCGGGCGAAGCCGCCGGCGGAAAAGCCTATCGAGGCCTACCGCCGTTCCGAATTCCGCCGAGGCTCCGTCCGTCCGCTAGTTCGTCGCCGGACGCTTACCGGCCTTGTAGTCGGCGATGGCGGCCTTGAGCTGGCGGTATTCGGCGCAGCCGAAGGTGCAGAGCGAGTCGAGTCGCGCCAGTTGCTGTTCGGCTTCCGGCAGGCGGCCCAGCATCAGGTAGGCCTCGCCGAGATATTCGTAGGCGCCGATGTGGCGGGGATCGATCGAAAGCGCCTGCTGATAGTATTGCAGCGAAGCGTTGGGATCGCCCGACTTGCGCGTGGCGAAGCCCATCAGGTTGTAGGCGTCGGCATTCTTCGCATCCTTGGCGACGACCTGCTGCAGCAGCGGCAGCGCGCCCTTGTAGTCCCTTGCCTCGATCATCGCCTTGGCGCGCGTGTAGTTGGCGTCGACCGGCTTGGCCGGCTCTGCGGTCCCGCCGGCTGCCTGGACGGGCAGGGACGGGCCAAGGGTCATCACGGCAAGAGCCGCGGCGAGGAAAAGAGATCGCATGGGATGGCCTCCTGAAGGTCCCGCATCTTGGACGGGCCTACCTGCCGGACAACGAAAATCTCATGACATTGCCGTGAGATCAGACGCCCGGGCGATGGCGCGGACGGAGAGCCGGCCCTGCCGGCCGCGAATCTCGACCTCGTGGCGAGGCGCTTCGCCGAGATCGATGCCGGCGCGGTCGAGCAGCTCCTGCGACACGACCAGCTCAACGGCGAACTCCTTGGTCAGCGATTCGAGACGGCTCGCCGTGTTCACCGTGTCACCGATTGCGGTGATCTGGGCCGCGCGCGCGTAGCCCATCTCGCCGACTATGGCAGGGCCGGCATGGAGGCCGATGCCGATGCGGAGCGGCTGGTCGAGATCGCCGGACATCGCCTCGTTGAGATCGGCGAGGGCCAGCGCCATGCGGCGTGCCGCATCCAGTGCCTGGCGGCAGGCGACCCGGGGTTCCTGGTTGAGGCCGAAGATCGCCATGACGCCGTCGCCGATGAACTTGTCGAGACGCCCGCCTGCGGCTTCGACCGCCTGTCCCGTGGCGCGGAAGTAACGATTGAGCAGGAAGACGACGTCGTAGGGAAGCTTGCCTTCCGAAATGGTGGTGAAGCCACGGATGTCTGCGAACAGCACGGCGATGTAGCGCTCGCCGCCATGGGCCAGGGGCTGCCGTCGATAGGCTTCGACCGGGCCGGCGGCGGCCGGCAACAGCAGCGCCACACGATAGTGCCCGGGCGGCGGGCGCAGCTGGCAGGCAAGGCGGACGTTGGCCGGGGCGCCGATACGCGCTAGCACCTTCGCTTCCTCGGGCGACGCGGGTGGCAAGCGGTGACGATCGTCACCGCTGATGCGGACACGGCACGTCGAACAGCGGCCTCGACCGCCGCAGACCGAGGCGTGAGGAATGCCGGCCACACGGCTCATCTCGAGGATCGACAGGCCGGTGGGCTGGGTCACGCTGCGACGGTCGCCGTAGTCGAGCCGCACCACACCGGCGCGCCGTTCCCAGAGATCGCGCAAGGGACGGGCGGCGATCGCCACCGCCAGCAGCGCGAGCGCCGTGTATTCGAGTCCGGCTGCGATCGAGTAGAGGTGGGCGATCTGCCCGGGGGTGGGAATGTGCGCCCGCTCGAACAGGGCTTCGAGGAAGCCGGGACGCTGCGCCAGCTCCGCGACGTCGCGCAGCGCGACCGCAGCGCCGGCAAGGCTGGCGGCGGGAATCAGAAGCGCCACGGCGTAGAGCAGCGGCAGCCAGTCGCGATACCAGGGCTTGAGGCGCAGCGCGAAGTGCAGGCCGATGCAGCCATGCATCCAGACGACGAGCGGCAGGGTGAACTGCCTCACGACACCGGTCCAGCTACCGGCGACGAGCGTGCCCAGCACCCACGGATATCCAGGCTGGACGTCGTAGAGATCGGCCGCCAGGCGCGTGCCGGCGACATGGATCGTCCCCAGGGGAATGATTGCGGCGCCCAGGAGCCATTGCGTCCATTCCCAGCGCGACAGTTTCAGCGCGCGCCGCCGATAGAGCGACCACAGTGCGAGCAGGAAGTGCGCCAGCAGCGACCCGTAGAGCAGGATCTGGCCCGCGGGATTGCTCCAGACGAGCGTGAACCAGTGGCGTCCTTCTTCGAGGACGCGCAGCGACACGAGGCCGAGCGCATGATTGAGGAGATGGGTGACGACGTAGAGGAAGAGGACGTAGCCCGACCAGAGGCGAAGCCGTCCGGTCATGGCGTCATTTCAGCAGAGGCAGCACTGCCTCGGGCGGGCGGCCGATCACGGCGTGCTTGCCTTTCACGACGATCGGACGCTGCAGCAGCACGGGGTGGGCGGCGATCGCATCCACGATCTGGGCCGTGGTGAGATCGGCCTTTTTGAGCTTCAGTGCCTTGAACTCCGCCTCGCCGTCGCGGATCAGCGCGCGCGGATCGCCGCCGACCAGCGCCACGAGCTTCTCGACTTCCGCCTTGCTCGGCGGCTCCTTGAGATACTCGCGGACGGCCGGCTCCACGCCGTTGCTTTTGAGCAGGTCGAGAGTCTGTCGCGACTTGCTGCAGCGCGGATTGTGCCAGATCGTGACGGTCATGCGGTCCTCGTTGGTCGAACCATGGCGAGCGGTTCAGGTTTCGTCCAGAGACTCGGGATCGCTCGCCTCGATGACCTTGCGGGCGAGCTCGTAGGCGAAGCCGGCGCGGGCCATCGAGGCGAGGTCGCGCGGTTTGTTGGCCTCGCGGTCTTTCATGCGCCAGGGGCCGAGCCGTCGGCGCCGGGCGAAGGCCAGCGCAGCCTGCAGCTCGCGCTCGGCCGGGGCGGTCCCGAGCTCGTCGTCGAGCGCTTCCATGGCCTTGTCGACATCCTCGCGTCCAACACCCGCAACCTGCAGACGCTGGCGCGTCAGGCGCCCCGACAGGCCGCGGCGGTGCAGCGCGCGCGCCTTGGTCTGGGCGAAGGCCTTGTCGTCGAGCAGGCCGGCCGTCACGAACTTCTGGACGACCGCCTCGATGGCCTCGTCGACATTGTCCATCACCGGCGCGTCGAGGAGCCTGGCCTTGGAGACCCGTCGCCGCAGGACGCGTCGCAGCCCCTCGGCTGAACTGGCATACCGCTCGAGATAGAACACGGCGGCGTTCTGCAGATATTTCGCCGTGATCGGGGAGGCGGTGCGCTTCACGGCGTCAGCCCCGCAGCGGAATCCCCACCATCGCCTGCAGCTCGTCGATCGCGACCTCGGGATCGACGACCTTGATGGTGCGCATGCCGAGCGCGCGGGCCGGCTTCAGGTTGATGCCGAGGTCGTCGAGATAGATGCAACGCTCGGGCGGCACGCCCAGGAGATCGCAGGCGTGCTGGTAGATGCGCGGATCGGGCTTGCGCAGGCCGACTTTGCTCGATTCGACGACATGCTCGAAAAGAGACAGGATTTCCGCGACCGCCCGGGCCTTATCCGGGCTACGCGCCATGCCGGGCCCTTCGCCCGCCTTCATGTTGTTGGTGATGCAGGCCACCCGGAACGTCGCCTTGCAGCGTCGCAGCGCCTCGACCATCTGCGGCCGAATGTCGCCGCTCAGTGCCTGCAGAATCTTCCAGCCCTCGACGCGATGGCCTTGGAGGCGCGCTTCCTCCTCAAACAGGTCGACGAAGCCCTGCAGCGAAACCTCGCTTCGTTCCATTTTGGCCCAGGCATTTGCATCGGGATTGCGCGCGTTCAGCCCTCGCAGGAAATCTTTGGGAAGACCGGCCTCCGCCTCGTAGCGGTTGAAGGCATCGAAGGGGCTGGAAAGGATCACGCCGCCGAAATCCCAGAGGACCGCGAGCGGGGTTTTTGCATGGCTCGTATTCATGGTGGTGCGACCGTCTTTACCTTGTTGCTGCCGCAGTCGGCCCTTATCTCACGCCCTCCATAGGCGACCGGTCGGACGTTGACCATCCAAGCCTGAACTCCGGATTAGGAATTTGCACATGAGCGAAGCAGCGGTAATGCCGCGCGGCAACGCAGTGGCGGTAGTGGCAGCAGGAACGGACTCGACTGGGACGGCTCGTCCCGATGGCCGCAATCGTCGCGCCGCCGAGACCCGTCGCAAGATCATCGAAGCCGCCAAGATCATGATCGCCGAGACCAGCACCGCTCCCACCGTGGTGGCGGTCGCACGTCGGGCCGACGTGTCGGTCCGCTCGGTTTTCCAGCATTTCGGCGACGTCGAGTCGCTTTTCGTAACTGTCATGGACGCAATCGGCCAGGACATCGTCGTGCCGCAGCAGCAGGCGTCGGATTCCCGTCCGCTGGCGGAGCGGATCGCCTCGGTCGTCCAGGGCTTCGCGGAAGTGTTCGACAAGATCGTGCCGCTGCGCGTCGCCGCCGGCCAGTTCGTCGACCATCCGGCCCTGCTCGAGCGCGGTGAAGCCTTCAAGCTTGAGTTGCGTAAGGCTACTTTCGAGGCATTCGCGCCGGAGTTCGCCAATCTGGGCGAGCAGGCCCGTGAGGATCTGGCGGATGCGATCGGGGCAGCGCTCTCGCTGGACGCCTGGATCGTCCTGCGCCGCCGGGACAAGCTCAGCTTCGACCGGGCCGCGGCTGTGTGGCGGATGACGCTGACGGCCCTCCTGGGCCATCGCTTCGCCTCGGTTGCGGCGGAATAGCCACCCCCTGCTGGTCGCCAATTGACTTGGCGTTTGGGATCAGAGAGTTAAGAGCCCCATTCAATTGACGAACACTCGGTAAATGGCGACCAGCCAGCTTCATGAAGACTTCTCGCGCGAAGAGCACGTAAAGGCGGGCTCGGATCGTGGCTTTGGGTTCGTTTTCGCAGGATTCTTCGGAATCCTGAGCGCCATCAACCTGTGGCGCCACGGCTTCGAGCACGGCGCCGCCTGGAAGTGGATGCTGCCGCTCGCGGCGGCCTTCCTGCTGGTGGCGCTCGTCTATCCGAAGCTCCTCGGCCCGCTCAACCGGCTTTGGTTGAAGTTCGGGCTGCTCCTCTACAAGGTCATGAACCCGCTGATCCTCGGCCTGCTGTTCTTCGTCACGATCATGCCGATCGGCCTCGTGATGCGGGCATTCGGGAAGGATTTCCTGCGGCTGAAGCTCGACCGCGATGCCAAGAGCTACTGGATCGACCGCAGCCCTCCGGGGCCGCCGCCGCAATCGATGAAAAATCAGTTCTGATTTCGAAAGGACCGATCCATGGGCTCAATTATCGTCGAACTCTGGACCTTCATGCGCGAGCGCAAGAAGTTCTGGCTGCTGCCGATCATGATCATGATGGTGATCTTCGGCGGCCTGATCGTGCTCACCAAGGGCTCGGCCATCGCGCCGTTCATCTATACGCTCTTCTAAAGGGTAGGACCTTCCATGCGGGTGCTCGGCATCTCGGCCTTCTATCACGACAGCGCGGCCGCGCTGATCGAGGACGGCCATCTGGTGAGCGCCGCACAGGAAGAGCGCTTCACTCGCAAGAAGCACGATGCGGGCTTCCCGCAGAATGCGGTCCAGTTCTGTCTGGACCGCGCCGGCATCAAGCTTCAGGACGTCGATTACGTTGCCTTCTATGACAAGCCGTTCCTGAAGTTCGAGCGCCTGCTCGAGACCTATCTCGCCTACGCGCCGCGTGGCTTCAATTCCTTCCGTATGGCCATGCCGCTGTGGCTGAAGGAAAAGCTCTTCCAGAAGACGCTGCTGCGCGACGAGATGAAGAAGTGGGAGCCGGACTTCGACTGGCAGAAGCGCCTGCTGTTCGGCGAGCATCACCAGAGCCATGCCGCTTCGGCGTTCTTCCCGTCGCCTTATGAAGAGGCCGCCGTGCTCTGCATGGACGGCGTCGGCGAATGGGCGACGACGTCGCTCGCCATGGGAAGCGGCAACAAGCTCGAGATGCTGCGCGAGATCCACTTCCCGCACTCGATCGGACTGCTCTATTCGGCCTTCACCTATTACACGGGTTTCAAGGTCAACTCGGGCGAGTACAAGGTCATGGGCCTCGCGCCCTATGGCGAGCCCAAGTTCAAGAACCTGATCCTCGACAAGATTGTCGACCTCAAGGAAGACGGTACCTTCCGCCTCGACCAGACCTACTTCGACTATTGCACCGGCCTGCGCATGACGAACGACAAGTTCGGCGCGCTGTTCGGCGGCGCGCGTCGCACCCCCGAAGAGACGCTGACGCAGCACCACATGGATCTTGCGGCCTCCATCCAGGCCGTCACCGAGGAGATCGTGATTCGCCTCGGCAAGTCGGTGAAGAAGGAAACCGGCGTCAAGAACATCTGCCTCGCGGGCGGCGTCGCGCTGAACTGCGTCGCCAACGGCAAGCTGCTGCGCGAGAACATCTTCGATGGCATCTGGGTGCAACCGGCGGCCGGCGATGCCGGCGGTGCGGTCGGGGCGGCCTATGCCGCCTATCACGGCTTCCTCGGCCAACCGCGCAAGCTGAACGGCCATATGGACGGCATGGCCGGTTCCTATCTCGGCCCGGACTTCACCGACGACGAGATCGCCGAGCGCCTGACGGCCGTCGGCGCCAAGTTCTCGCGCCTGACGCGGGACGAGATGATCGACCAGACGGCACAGGCGCTGGCCGACGACAAGGCGGTTGGCTGGATGCAGGGCCGCATGGAGTTCGGTCCGCGTTCGCTCGGCGCCCGCTCGATCCTGGGCGACGCGCGCTCGCCCTCGATGCAGAAGACGCTGAACCTCAAGGTCAAGTACCGCGAGTCGTTCCGCCCCTTCGCGCCGGCGGTGCTGCGCGAAGACGTCGACAAGTATTTCGAGTTCCACACCGACAGCCCCTACATGCTGATGGTCGCGCCGGTCGTCGAGGAGCGGCGCCGCAAGATGACCGCCGACGAGGAGAAGCTGTTCGGTATCGAAAAGCTGAATGTGCCGCGTTCGGACATCCCGGCCGTGACCCACGTCGACTATTCGGGCCGCATCCAGACCGTCCACGCGGAAACCAACAAGCCGTTCTACGACCTGATCTCGTCCTTCAAGGCCAAGACGGGCAGCTCGGTCGTGGTGAACACTTCGTTCAACGTGCGCGGCGAGCCGATCGTCTGCACGCCCGAGGATGCGTGGCGCTGCTTCATGGGCAGCGAGATCGAGGTCCTGGTGGTCGGCAACTGCTTCCTGCGCAAGGAAGACCAGGATCCGGCCCTCAAGCTCGACTACAAGAACGCCTTCGAGCTCGACTAGGCCGATGCGGGTGCCCCGCATGCGAGCCATAGTCTGTGATCGCCTGGGCGATCCTTCCGTTCTGCATATCGAGGAACGCCCGATCCCCGACGCGGGGCCGGGCGAGATCGTCGTGAAGGTGGGCGCCGCGTCGGTCAATTTCCCCGACGTGCTGATGGTCGCCGGCGGCTACCAGCACAAGCCCCAGCTGCCCTTCGTGCCCGGCATGGAAGGGGCGGGGACGATCCACGCCGTCGGCGCGGATGTCGCGAACTGGAAGCCCGGTGAGCGCGTGATCTTCGGCGTTCGTCCCGGCGCCTTCGCCGAGTACGTGAAGCTGAAGGCCAGCGGCAATCTCATGCGCCTGCCGGAGGGCTGGTCCTTCGCCGAGGGTTCGGGCTTTCGCGTCGCGGCGCAGACGGCCTATCACTCGCTGGTCCATCGCGCGGCGCTGAAGAAGGGCGAGGTGCTGCTCGTCCATGGCGCGTCCGGCGGCGTCGGCCTGGCGGCGGTTCAGCTGGGCAAGCATATCGGTGCGCGCGTGATCGCTACCGGCAGCGACGATGAGAGACTCTCGGTCGTGCGCGCAAACGGCGCCGACGAGGTCGTGAACTATCGCACCGGCGACTTCGTCGCGGCCGTGAAGGAGATAACGGACGGCAAGGGCTGCGACGTGATCTACGATCCGGTGGGCGGCGAGGTGCTGGAGAAGTCGGTGCGGGCGGCCGCCTATGGCGCGCGCCTGCTGGTCGTCGGATTCACCTCGGGCGGGCCGAGCAAGCTGATGTCCAACCACATCCTGATCAAGGGCCTGTCGGTGCTCGGCGTGCGCGCCGGTGAGACGATCCTGCGCCTCTCGCCCGAACTCGGCCGCGACTATGTCGAGGAACTGCCGCGGCTCGCGGCACTGGGCGTGATGCGCCCGCACGTCTCGCACCGCTTCCCGATGGAACAGGCCGCCGATGCCTTCCGCGTCCTGATGGACCGCAAGGTCGTCGGCAAGGTCGCGATCGAGATGATGTCGACGTAACATCGAGATGATGTCGACGTAACAAAGACCGTAGGTCTCTCCACTTCGCGCCGGAGCCTGCCCCGAGGGCTTCCGAGGGGCGCGCTACGGTCGAGACGACGGGCTTTGATTCAACGCGCGTAGAAGATCGTCACCTTGCGGTCGATCTGCGAGGCATTGTCGCTGCCGAAGCTCATGTTTCCGAAGGCTTCCGGGTCGGCGACGATGGTGATGTTCTTCGCCGGATAGCCGTCGCGGATCATCTCGGCGGCGACCGCCTGGGCGCGCGCCCGCGCGAGCTTCTCATTGTAGGCCTTGTCGCCCAGCTTGTCGGTATGGCCGATCAGACAGATGGCGGAGACCTGGCGCTCCTTCGCGGTCTTCACCGCCTGGGCGATCGCCGGCTTCTCGGCGGGCGGCACCTGCGAGCTGTTCAGCGCAAACAGGACGCGGACCGGTTGCGGCTGGTTGCCGCCGCCGCCGCGCGGGCAGGTGCCGACCGTCTGCGCAAAGGACGGCGCCGCCGCGAACAACATGCCGGCGGCGATGAGGACACCGAACTTCTTCATTTAAGTTCTTCCTTGAGGGCCAATTCGACGAAGGGGAGGCGATCGTTGCCGAAGAACATCATCTTGTCCACGAAGCAGGTGGGCGCGCCGAATACGCCGCGCGCGACTGCCTCCTCGGTGGTCGCCTTGAGGCGATCCTTCACGTCCTGGTCCTGGATGCGGGCGCCGAACTTCGCGGCATCGAGGCCGGCTGCGGTCAACACGGCTGCCACCTCCTTCATGTCGTTGAGGTCGCGGCCCTCGACCCACATCGCCTTGAAGACCGCCGGATGATAGCGCTCGAACGATCCGTCGATCTGCGCCGCCGCGGCACCACGCATCAAGGCCAGCGTGTTCACCGGAAAGAACGGATTGCGCTGGAACGGTACGCCATAGTGGCGCGCCCACATCGGCATGTCGAAGCCGCTCCAGGTGGATTTCTGTGGCAGCTCGGCCGGTGAATGATTGCCGGTGGCCTTGAACACGCCGCCCAGCAGCATCGGCTTGCGCACCAGCGTGGCGCCGGCGCGCTGCGCGATCGCCTCGACCTGCGTGTCGGCCAGATAGCTGTAGGGACTGCCGTAGTCGAAGTAGAATTCCAGCGTGCGGGCCATGCGTTCCTCCTTGCTTGTCGCAAGCGTGCGCCGCTTCTAGCTTCGCGACAAGAAAGTTCAGGGAGGGATTGCATGAGCCGTGTTGCGGACAAGGTCGTGCTGGTGACGGGCGCCGGATCTGGGATCGGACGCGCGTCCGCGAAGCTGCTCGCGGCCGAGGGTGCGACGGTGATCGTGACCGACGTCAACCGTGCCGGTGGGCTCGAGACGGTTCAGCAGATTGCCAGTCTGAACTCAGGGGGCAGCGCCCGCTTCGAGGAGCAGGACACGTCGAAAGAGGCGGACTGGAAGCGCATCATCGACGACATCCTGGCGCGCGAAGGCCGGCTGAACGGGCTGGTCAACAATGCCGGCATCGCCGGACCGTTTCCCTCTTCCTTTGAGGGCGAGAGCCTCGACCAGTGGCGACGTATCCTGTCGATCAACGTCGAGGGCGTGTTCCTCGGCTGCAAGTACGGGGTGCCGGCGCTGCGCTCCTCGGGCGGCGGTTCGATCGTGAACATGTCGTCGCTGGCGGCGTTGCTCGGCACGCCCGATCTCTCGGCCTATGGCGCCAGCAAGGGCGCGGTCCGGCAGTTCACCAAGACGGTGGCGATGGATTGTGCGCGCAAGGGCTACAAGGTGCGCTGCAACTCGGTGCATCCCGGCATCATCATGACGCCGATGGGCGAGCACATCCTGCCCAGCGAGAAGGCGCGCGAGCGCACGCGGCAGCGCGTGCCGATCGGCCATTTCGGCACGCCAGAGGACATTGCCTACGGCGTGCTCTACCTGATTTCGGATGAGTCCCGCTTCATGACCGGCGCCGAACTGGTGATCGACGGCGGCATGAACGCTATTTAGGCAGCTCCGCGAAGCGGAGCTGCCGGCGGCGTATAGCGCTGCAGGGAGCACAACGACCGAAGCGCGGGCGCCGCGCCGCGCAGAAAAGATCGAGGTGCGCCATTCCGGCCATGCGGGGCTCTGGCGCTTGATTACAAGCGCTGCCGCCCGCCAGCGCCTATGAAGGCGCTTACTTGATATTCACCTGGTGGGTGAACTTGTCGCCGTCGCTGATCGTGATCTGCTGGAAGCCGAGCAGCTTCAGCAGGTCGAAGAAGTTCGCATCCTCGGCGATCGTGCGCTCCTGGAAGAACGGCGACAGGCGCGACATGGTCGTCATGTTCGCGAGGATCGCGCGCGCGCGGTAGATCGTGCTCATCTCGCCCGGCTGCAGGCCAACGATGATCATCTTATCCGCCTTCTCGCCCTTCACGAAGACCGAGTAGGGAACGCGATAGGCCGACTGGATCGTGCCCTGCGACACGACCGTGGCGAACTGCACGCGCTGGGCGCGCTCGGCGCCGGCGATCGTCTGCATCGGCGAGGCGTAGTTCTCGACCGCGGTCGGCTTCGGATAGTAGTAGCCGACATAGCGGTCCTCGTCGGCCTTGGGCGTCGCCGCGGCGGCGGTCGCCTTCGGCGGCTGCTGCGCGAGCGCCGGCAGCGCGCCGAAAGCGACAAGGACGGCCAGGCTGGCTGCGAAGCGATTGATCATGAATATTCCCCAGAGTCTGATGCTGCAGTGGCGACGGACTAAAACAACGTATAGCCGCCATCGATAACGAAGTCGCGCCCCGTCGTATAGCCGGTCGCACCGCTCGCCAGGTAGACGGCGAGTGGGCCGAAGTCGGCGCCGCTGCCCCAGCGGCGAGCCGGGATGCGCGGCAGGACGTTGCCGGCGAACTTCGGGTTGGCCACCGCATTGGCCGTCATCTCGGTCTCGATCCACCCGGGCAGGATCGAGTTCACCGTGATCTTGTAACGCGCGAGTTCGACGGCCAGCGCGCGCACCATGGCGGTGACGCCGCCCTTGCTGGCGCCGTAGTGGCTGGAACGCGCCGCGCCTTCGATCGCCGCGGTGCTGGCCATCGCCACCAGTGAACCGCCCTGGCCGCGCTCGACCATGTGCCTGGCAGCTGCACGGAACGTGAAGAAAACACCATCGAGGTTGATCTGCAGCACGCGGCGCCATTCCGCGTAGTCCATCTCGAGGATCGAGCCCTTGCCGCGTCCCGAGACGCCGGCGTTGGCGACGCAGTTGTCGACATGGCCCATCACCTTCACCGTCTCGGCGAAGGCAGATTCGACCTGCTTCTCGTCGCCGACATCGACGATCTGGGCGTGGACCTTGCCGCCATGCTTCTTGAGCTGCTCGACGGCCGCGTCGTTCTTCTCCTTGCGCGTACCCCAGATGCAGACGCCGGCGCCCGCCTGGGCCATCGCGTCGGCCATGCCGAGGCCGATGCCGCCGTTGCCGCCGGTCACCAGCGCCACCTTGCCCGTCAGATCGAAGCCCTTGTAGGCCATGCGTCCCTCCCAAACGAAAACCGGGCGGGATCAAACCCCGCCCGGTCCATAGCGTCAATCTGACGAGAGGTCAGTTCAGCCGGTCCGTTTCGACCAGCACAATCTCGGCATCCTCGAGCGCCACGATCTCGATGTCGTCCTGGTCGACGACGGCCACGCCGTCGCGGGCATTCGCCGTCACGACCGTGCCGTCGCTGCTGCGGACTTCGATCTTCCCCTTGGCCGGCACGAGGTAGGTCGGCTTGCCGTTCAGCTTCTGGCGGATCGACTGGCCCGCCTTCACCGTGCCGGCCATCAGCGAGCCGTCGGCATAGAGCGGGATCGCCCCGTCGTCGCCGCGGCCCGAGGCCAGCGGCACCAGCCTGCCGTCGCGCGCGTCGGCGGGGAACTGCACGGTCTCCCAACGCGCCGGCACGCCCTGCTTGTTGGGAATGATCCAGATCTGGAACAGCTCGGTCTCGGCCTGCTCCATGTTGTACTCCGCGTGCTGGATGCCGTTGCCCGCGCTCATCACCTGAATCTGGCCCGCCTCGGTCCGCCCCTCGTTGCCGAGATGGTCCTTGTGCGTGATCGCGCCCTTGATGACGTAGGTCACGATTTCCATGTCGCGGTGGGGGTGCGGCGGGAAGCCCGACTGCGGCGCGATGCGATCGTTGTTCCAGACGCGCAGCGCTCCCCAGTGGACACGGTCCTGGTTGCGGTAGTCGGCGAAGCTGAAATGGAAGTTCGCCTTGAGCCAGCCGTGGTCCGACTTGCCCAATTTATCGAAGGGTCTGAGCTCGATCATGGTGTTCTCCTTGCTGTTCCCAAAATGGCCCAACAAGGAGGGGGATCAAGTTTCTGGTTGGTAAGTGGGCTGAGCGCAGCTCAGCCCAGACGCCGGATGGGATCGGAACCGTCCCAGGTGCGGGCGCGCTCGCGGACGTACTCGAAGAAGCGGCCCTTGTTGCCGCTGATGTCGGAGATCTCGATGACGGTGCCGGCATGGGGATTGGCCGGGGCGCCGGTGTCGAAGTAGGCGAAACGCCCGCGCTCGCCGCCGATCTGGCCCTCGTGTCCGAGCTTGTACCCCAGCGCCAGCGCCCGGTCGTACAGCGACTGGTAGTCGGTCGACCAGAAGGCCACGTGCTGCAGGCCCTCGCGGCCCGAGTCGAGGAACTCCTTGTACATCGACGGCGCATCGTTGCGTTGCTGGATCAGTTCGATCTGCAGGTCGCCGGAATTGGCCAGTGCGATGCTCAGCTCGGCGGTCGAGTCCTGGCCGCGATGGCGGAACCAGTCGGTCTGGACACGGTCGATGTAGAACCACGGCCCGACCTGCAGCACGTCGATCCAGTGCTTCATCGCCGCCTCGATGTCGCGCACGACATAGCCGTTCTGGCGGATCGGTCCGAACAGGCGGCTCATTCGGCGGCCTCTCCCAGCGCGCGTGTCGTGCCGCCGAAGCGGAAGCCGCGGTAGCCGTCGGCCACGATCTCCTTGCAGGTCGTGCGGTAGCCCTCGCCGATATACGGCATGAAGACCCGCGGCTTGCCGGGAATGTTGACGCCCAGGTACCAGGAGTTGGCCTTGGGGAAGAGCGTGCGGTCGGCGACTTCGGCGACGTGCCGCCCCCACGCGATCTGCGCCTCGCCGTCGGGCTCGATCGTCGCGAGATCGTGCCGGCGCATGTGGTTGAGGCACTCGGCGATCCACTCGACGTGGTACTCGCAATTGGTGATGACGTTGCCGATTACCGACGGGCTGCCCGGGCCGGTGATGGTGAACAGGTTGGGGAAGCCCTTCACGGTCAGGCCGAGATAGGTCTGCGGCCCTTCCGACCAGGCGTTCTTGAGGGTGGCGCCGTCGCGGCCGTGGATGTCGACGGCGAGCAGGGCCCCGGTCACCGCGTCGAAGCCAGTGGCGAAGACCAGCGCGTCGAGCTCGAAGCGTCGCGACGCCGTGTCGACGGTATGGGCCGTGATCCTCTCGATCGGTTCGTCGCGCAGGTTCACCAGCTCGACGTTCGGCCGGTTGTAGGTGTCGAAATAGTCGGTATCGACGCACAGGCGCTTCACGCCGAACGGATAGCCCGAGGGTGACAGGGCTGCGGCGGTCTTGGGATCCTTCACCGTCTCGCGGATCTTCTGGCGCACGAAATCGGCACACACGTCATTGACGTCGGGATGGACCAGGATGTTGGGGAAGGCCTTCAGGAAGCCGCCGCTGCCGCCCTCCTGCCAGAGCTGTTCGTAACGCGCCCACTGCACGTCGCGCGGCGGCACCTCGGCGGTGAAGGCCGTCGGCGGCACGCGCCCGAAATCGGATTGCTCGAGACTGGCGAGGTAAGTCTCCAGGCCGTCGTCGAAGCTCCCATGGTCCTCGTCGGTCAGCGGGCGGTTGCGCGCCGGCACCGAGAAGTTGGGCGTGCGCTGGAACACGACGAGCTGCTTCGCTTCCCGGGCGATCATCGGGATCGCCTGGACGCCGGACGACCCGGTGCCGACGATGCCGACCTTCTTGCCCGCGAAGTCGACCGGCTCCTGCGGCCAGCGCGCGGTGTGATAGATGGCGCCTTGGAAGTCGGCGACGCCGGGAATGTCCGGTGTGTTGGGCACCGACAGGCCGCCGGTCGCCATGATGACGAAGCGGGCGCGCAGCCGGTCGCCGCGATCGGTTTCGACGATCCAGTGCCCGGTCTTCTCGTCGAAGGTCGCTCCGGCGACCCTCGTGTCGAACTGGATCAGCTTGCGCAGGTCGAGCCGGTCGGCGGCGAACCGGGCGTAGCTCAGGATCTCCTCCTGGCCGGCATAGCGATTGGTCCAGCGCCATTCGCGGCGCAGCTCCGACGACCAGCTGTAGGAATAGAACAGGCTGGGCACGTCGCAGCGCGCGCCGGGGTAGCGGTTCCAGTACCAGGTGCCGCCGACATCCGGCGCTGCCTCGAGGCCGCGCACCGAAAGTCCGATCTCGCGCATCTTGTGCAGCGCGTAGAGGCCGCCGAAGCCGGCGCCCACCACGACGACATCGCACTCGACGTCGGTCTCGTTCGTATTCACGCGCTCCACGACGGACGCACTCATGATCGGCAAACTCCACGCAATGGAAACGTTTCCAATTTAACCTTGCAAGCAGCGACATCGATGTCAATTATATGCGCTCGTATGGCAGAAATCGTTTCCAGAACGACCATTCGAGACGTGGCCCGGGCGGCCGGCGTGTCGGTCGGGTCGGTGTCGCGGGCGCTGAACGGCGGCAAGAACGTCAGCGCCAGGGTGGCGCGCGACGTCGCCGCCGCGGCGGAGAAGCTCGGCTACCAGCCGGATTTCCAGGCGCGCAGCCTGCGGACGCGCACGACCGGGATGGTCGGCTGCCTGGTCTCCGACCTCGCCAATCCGCTTTATGCCAGCATCGTGCAGGCGGCCGAGGCCCGGCTGCGCGAGGCCGGCCTGCTGATGATCGTGGGAAACACGGCCAACGATCCGGCGCGCGAACGGGCCATGGTCGCGGCCTTCCGCAGCCGGCGTCTCGACGGCATGCTGGTCGCGCCCGGTAGCGACGAGAACGACCGCGCCTGGCGCGACCTCGCCACCGGCGGCGCGCCAGTCGTCATCCTCGACCGCGACGTGCCTGGGGAAGACGACGCGCCTTGGCCCGCGGTGCTGGTCGACCATCGCGAAGGCGCGCGAACCGCGACGCGCTACCTGATCGGGCTGGGCCATCGCCGCATCGCGCTGCTGACGCCGGGCGCGCGCATGCGGCCGGGCCGCGAGCGCATCGCGGGCTTCAAGGCGGCGTTTGCCGAGGCCGATATCGATCCCGCGGGAGCGCTGGTCTGCCTGCAGGAATCGTCGATGGACTTCGCGCAGGGCGACGCGCTCGAGTTGCTGCGCCGCGACCGGCGTCCCACCGCGATCATCGCGCTCGGCACCCGCATCCTGGCCGGCGCGCTGCGCGCCGCGCGCGATCTCGGACTCTCGGTGCCCCGCGACCTCTCGGTGATTGCCGTCGGCGACACCGATCTCGCCGCCGTGCATACGCCGGCGATCACGGCGTTGCGCTGGAGCCTGGAAGATGTCGGCCGGGCGGCGGCCGAACTGTTGCTGCAACGCTTGCGGGGCACGGGGGAGGGCCAGTCGCGCGCGCTGCTGCCGGTCGATCTCGTGCTGCGTGAATCGTGTGGGCCGCCGACGTCGACGTAATCAAGAACCTGTGTGGAGGAAAG
Source organism: Reyranella sp. (assembly GCF_052439685.1). Classification (GTDB taxonomy): domain Bacteria; phylum Pseudomonadota; class Alphaproteobacteria; order Reyranellales; family Reyranellaceae; genus Reyranella. The sequence continues at coordinate 18,827 of NZ_JBQVQG010000005.1, read as the reverse complement.
AATGAGAATGTTCCGGAGGGCGTTCGCCCTGGCTTTGGCGCTGGGCGTGACGGCGCCCGCAGTTGCGCAGACCAGCGACGCCAAGTGGCCGAGCAAGCCGATCCGCCTGATCGTGCCGTTCGCCGCGGGCGGCGGTACCGATCTGGTGGCGCGGGCCCTCGCAGAAAAACTCGGCACGGCGCTTGGGCAGACCGTGATCGTCGACAACAAGCCGGGGGCTTCGGGCGTCATCGCCATGGAAGCCGCCCAGAAGGCGCCGCCGGATGGCTATACGCTGGTCCTCGGCTCGGCCAGCACGGTCGTCGTCAATCCCGCGGTGATGCCCGACCTCCCGTACGATCCGGTAAAGGATTTCGAGCATCTGGCCGACATCGGCTCGGCCACGGTCGTGATGATCGCCACTCCTGACTATCCGGTGAAGGACCTGCGTGACGTGATCGCGCTGGCCAAGGCCAAGCCCGGCGAAGTGAACTACGGGACCTGGGGCAACGGCTCCACGGGGCATCTCTGCGCCGAGATCATCCGGGCCGGCACTGGCATCAACATGACCCACGTGCCCTACAAGGGCGCGGCGCCCGTGCTCAACGACGTGGCGGCGGGCCACATCAAGCTCGGCTTCTCCGACGTTCAGTCGGCGGTGCCGATGGTCAAGTCAGGGAAGGTCAAGGTCGTCGTGTCGTGCACGCGACGCTCGATCAACTTCCCCGACGTGCCGGGCTTCGTCGAGCAGGGCGTCGATTTCGACTTCGTCTGGCGCTACGACCTGATGGCGCCGATCAACACGCCCAAGCCGATCGTGCAGCGCCTGCATGCCGAGCTGCTGAAGATCCTGGCGATGCCCGACATCAAGGCGCGCTGGGCCGAATTCGGCATGACCGCCTCGACCATCAGCCCCGACGATCTCAAGGCGCAGACGGCCAAGGACATCGCGACGCTGCGCAAGATCGCGCAGCAGGCCAACGTCAAGCCATGAGCCCGGTCACGCAGGCCGCCGTCGTCACCGGCGCGGCCAGCGGCCTCGGCCGTGCCATCGCGCATCGCTTCGCGCGCGATGGCATCCGGGTCGCGCTGTGGGACGTCGATCTAGCCGGCGCGCAACGCGCCGCCGGTGAGATCGGCGCCCTCGCCACGCCCTTTGCCGTCGACATCACCGATACGGCGGCGGTGAGGGCGGCCTGGTCGGCCACGAAGGCAGCGCTCGGCGCGCCGTCGATCCTGGTCAACAGCGCCGGCATCCTTGGCCCCTCGGCCGGCATCGCCTCGTATCCCGAAGAGCAATGGCATCGGGTGCTCGACATCAACCTCAACGGCACGTTCCGCTGCTGTCAGGCCGCGGTGCCCGATATGGTGGCGAGCGGCTGCGGCCGCATCATCAACATCGCCTCGATCGCGGGCAAGGACGGCAATCCCAACGTCGCAGCCTATGTCGCCTCCAAGGCCGCCGTCATCGCCCTCACCAAGTCGATGGGCAAGGAACTCGCCACCTCGGGCGTGCTGGTCAACGCAATCACGCCCTCGGCCTCCGAGACGGCGATCTTCGGCGAACTCACCGACGAGCGGCGCGCCAAGCTGCTGGCCAGCGTGCCCATGGCGCGCATGGTGCGACCGGAAGAAGTTGCCGAACTGGCCTTCTGGCTGGCCTCCCCGGCCTGCTCCTTCTCGACCGGCGCGGTGTTCGATATTTCGGGCGGCCGGGCGACTTATTGATCAGCGACCCTCGCGCCACCAGGCGCTGGCGATGGCCATCAGGAAGGCCAGTGCCACCAGGATGCCGGGTAGCAGCGGCAGCTGGTTGATGCCGGCGACGGTGTAGCCTTCGTTGCGGCGCAGTCCGATCCAGTCCGAACCGCCGGCGGCGCGGCCAGGGCGGACGGTGCGGATTTCGGGATCGGACTGGTCGGCGAGCCACATCAGGCCGCCGCCGGTACCCTCGACCAGCGGCTTCAGCTTCGCGTCGGTCGCGCGCACATCGGAGAATTCCAGCGGATCGGGGCTGCCGACGGCGGCGACGGCGCGAAGCGTGCCGTCGTCGAAGCGGTAGAGTCCGGGCTTGTCGACATCGACCACGGCGACGCCGAGGCCCGGCGCCGTCTGGCGCAGGTCGAGCGTGCGGGTGGCGCCGCCCGGAGAGGTCATCGTGACCTGCGGGAACGTGGTAGCGAGCGTGCGGCGCGAGATCTCGATGCGGCCGCCGACGGCGGTGGCGCGCAGCGCCTCTTCCTCGAGGTCGGGCTCCTTCATCAGCCAGTGCGCGACCCGGCGGACCAGCTCGGGCTGCGGACCGCCACCGTCGATGCCGCGGTTCCACAGCCACAGGTGATCGGACAGAAGCTGTGCGACGCGACCCTCGCCGACCCGGTCGAGGATCACCAGCGGCTTCTCCTCGGCGCCGGCCAGCACGGCATTGCCGCGCTCGGTGCGCGAGGTGACCAGGCGGAACCAGCGGCCCCATTCCGGTTCCTTGTTGGGATCGCCGGCCTGCGGCAGGTTCGCCGTCACCGGATGACGCTGGCCGATCTCGGTGACCTTGGGCTTGAAGCCGGTCTCGACCACGTCGCCCGTCGGCGCGCCGGGCAGGATGGCGCCGAGCGGTGTGCGATAGAGCGAGCGCTGGGTCGCGAACACCGGGCCGACCGAGACGAGCAGCGCGCCGCCGCCCTTCACGTATTCGGTGATGTTGCGGAAATAGTCGCGCGTGATCAGGTTCCCCGACTCGTAGCGGTCGAAAATGATCAGGTCGAATTCCTTCAGCTTCTGTTCGAACAGCTCGCGCATCGGGAACACGATCAGCGAGAGTTCGCGCACCGGCGTGAAATCGTCCTTCTGCGGCGTGCGCAGGATGGTGAAGTGCACGAGATCGACCGCGGGGTCGCTCTTCAGCAGGTTTCGCCAGGCCCGCTCGCCCTGGTAGGGCTCGCCCGAAACCAGCAGCACGCGCAGCCGGTCGCGCACGCCGTTGATGGTGAAGAGCGCACGGTTGTTGTCGAGGGTGAGTTCGCTCTGGCCCGGGCCGACTTCCAGCTCGACGACGTTGGCGCCGGGATTGCCGACGGTGATCGGAAGTTCGACCGAGCGGCCGACCGGGACATCGATACGCTTCACGACCTCGCCGCCGACCGACAGCGTGACCGGCGCGGTGCCGCCCGCGGGGTCCTCGATCCGGAACTTGGTCGTCACCTCGCGGCCGACCACGCCGAAGCGCGGTGACTGTTCGAGGACGATCAGCCTGTCGCGCTCGTTCTTCTTGCCGGCGATCAGCGCATGAACCGGCGCGCCGCCGAGCTCCGGCGGCACGCCGGCCGGCACGTCATGGACCTGGCCGTCGCTCAGCAGCACCACGCCCGCCAGCCGTTCCTGGGGAATCTCGATCAGCGCCGAGCGCATCGCGTCGATCAGGCGCGTGCCGCCGGGCCGTTCGCTGCCGAGCTGGATGTGCGACGGCGGCAGTACCACCTCGCGCACTTCCAGCCCGTCCTGCTGGCCGAGCTTGCGCTTCAGCGACTCGCGCGCCGTCTGCACCTGCTGGCGCCGTTCGCCGATCGCCATGGAATCGCTGTCGTCGACGACGACCAGCGCCACGTCGGCGATGGGCTTGCGCTGCTCCTCGATCAGCGAGGGATTGGCCAGCGCCGCCAGCACGACGACGAGCGAACCCAGCCGCCAGATCGTGCCGCGCGCGCCGGCGCGCAGGCCGAGCAGCACCAGCACGAGGCCGATTGCGCCCAGCACGGCCAGCACCGTCCAGGGCAGCAGCGGATCGAAGGCGACCGAGACGGCCGATGTCATGTTCATCGCCTCAACCTCTGCATGATGTCCTGCAGGTGAACCTGGTCGTCCTTGTAGTTGCCGGTCAGCGCATGCATCACGAGGTTGACGCCGAAGCGATAGGACATCTCGCGCTGCGTCTCGCCGCCGGGCGTCACCGGCAGCAGGCCGCGACCGCGCTGGTCGGCGGCCCAGGCGCCGGCATAGTCATTGGAGCCGATCAGTATGGTCGTCACGCCGTCATTCACGCGACCGCTTCCCGACTCGATCCAGAGCTTTCCGCCCTGCCAGCGGCCCGGCATGTCCGACAGCAGGTAGAACGCCTTGCTGAGCACGTGGTTCGGCGGCATGGCGACCAGCGGCGGCGTCTCGACGCCAGCGAGAAGGCGCTTGAGGTCGGGGTTGCCGCCGGCCGGACGATCGAAGCTCATCTGCTGGTCGCGCGTGTCGATGAAGATGATGCCGCCGGTGCGCAGGTAGCGGTCGAGCGCCGCCTGGGCGCGCGGCGATAGTGCCGGCTGCGTCGAGGTCACGGGCCAGTAGATCAGCGGATAGAGGCGCGGCTCGTCGCGTTCGAGGTCGAGGCCGACCGGATCGGCGGGCTCGACCGAGGTGCGGCTGCGCAGGATCTCGCTCAGACCCTCCAGGCCGGCCTTGCTGATGTCGTCGACTTCCTTGTCGCCGGTGATGATGTAGGCGAGGCGGATGTCGAGCGAGCCTTTCAGCGCCTGCTCGTCGGTGAGCGGCGGCGGGCCGGGCTTGGCCGGCGGCGTTGCCACCGCGCCGGGACGCTGGGGCGCTGCCGGGGGCTGCTGCGCCTGGGCGTCGGGCGAACCCGTGAAGACGAGAGCGGCGAGGAACAGCGCCGCAGGTGCCGCGCGTCCGAACCGGATCGCCTTCGGCAGCAGGCCGCGCAGCCACAGCGAGATCAGCAGATCGGCCAGCAGCAGCACGAGCGCGGCCAGCAGGAACCATTTGGACAGGTCGGTCTCGCCGGCCTCGGACAGCCGGTCGGTCGCCACGCCGCTCGGCAGGACGAGTGGCTTGGGCGCGGCGATGCGGCCGCCGATGTTGAAGGCCACCTGGGCGTTCTCGTCGCCATAGAGGCCCGGCGGGGAAGAGGGTTTGGGCTGGAACGTCTCGGCGGCATCGGCCGGCAGAATCTGGATGCCAGCGGGCGGCGCGCCCAGCCGGCCGAAGCCGTCGAGCGTGCGCCATGGCTTCAGAGCCTTGTTGACGCCGTCGCCCGCGACGCCGCGCGAGAGCGTGACCAGGCGTTGCAGCATGTTCACGAACAGGCCCGACAGGGACAGGTTGCTCCAACCGGTGTTGGCGGTGGTGTGGATCAGCACGAGATAGCCCTGGCCGCGCTTCTCGGCGGTGACCAGCGGCGTGCCGTCGGCCAGGCGCGCCCAGGTCTTGTCGGCGAGGTCGGGCGTGGGCTCCGCCAGCACCTGCTGCGAGATGCGCACGTCCTTCGGAACCGGGATGCCGAGGAAGGGGCTGTTGGGCGGGAACTCCGCGAGTGCGCTGGGCTGGCCCCAGCTCATGATGCCGCCCAGGGCGCGATCGCCCAGGCGCAACTTCGTCGGCACCAGATTGTCGGCGCCGGCGGCGAGATTGGGGCCGGCAAAGCGCACGGCAATGCCGCCGCGCTCGATCCACTTGGCGATTTCCTCGCGGTCGTTGGCCGACGGCGCGGAACCATCGGGGATCAACAGCACCGCCGTGTTGCGCGTCAGCACCGATTCGCGATCGCCGATGCTCAGGCTCACATAGGGATCGAGCGCGCGTTCGAGGAAGTAGATTTCCTGCAGCAGCGGCTGATTGCCCGCCGTGGCGCGCTCGCCGAGGATCGCCACCGGACGGCGGCGATGGCGCTCGTCGAGCAGGATCGTGCTGCCGGCGCCGCCCTGGGCCTCGATGTCGAGGCGGGCCATGCGGTTGCGCAGCTCGGCCGGGATCGAGAGCATGCCTTCGCCCTGGGTGGCGGTCGCGGCGAAGTCGAGATCGATGCGGGCCACGACCCGGCCCTGTTCGTCGGAAGCCTGGACCGCGGCCTTGCGCGGCCCGTCGGCCTCGGCGCGCAGCGCCCGCACCTTGAGGTCGCGACCCTCGGCGGCCGGGGGCAGGAGGAGCAGCGGCGTCGTCGCCTGATCGGGCAGCAGGACCTGCAGCCCGTCGAAGCGGCGCAGGCGCTCCGCGAGGCGCGTCGCGCCCTCGTCCTCGAGTCCGTCGCTCAGCCAGACCGCGTAGGTGCCGGCGTCGACCTGCATCTGGTCGATGGCGGTCGCGGCCGCGGCGCGGTCGGTCGGCCAGGGCTTGGGGCGGAAGGCGCGCAGCAGGGTGCGCGCCTCGTCGGGACGCATGGCGCCGCGGCGCACGGCGGGCGCATCGAGCGGCGCCGGCGCGGTGCCGACCAGCACGACCGGGCGATTGGCGCGTTCGGCGCGCTGAATCAGGCGCTCGGCGTGGGCGGTCCGCGTCGCCCAGCCCGGGGCGCTCGACCAGCCATCGTCGATCACCAGCAGAAGCGGCCCGCGACCCGGCAGATCGGCCTGCGGGTTCAGCAGCGGCCGGGCGACCGCCAGGATCAGCGCCGTCGCCAGCAGGAGCCGCAGCAGCAGCAGCCACCACGGCATTTTCATCGGCGTCTGCTCGGGCGGCTCCAGCCCGACCAGCAGCCGGATCGCCGGGAAACGCACGAGCTTGGGCAGCGGCGGGATCAGCCGCAGCAGAAAATAGATCGCCGGCAGGGCCACCAGCAGGGCCAGCATGCCGGGGGCAGCGAAGGCGAACGCGCCGAGACTCAGCATGTCATCAGGCCGCGTTCAGCCGGCCGAGATTGGCCATGGCGAGATAGAGCGAAAGGAGGACGGTCTGGGGCGAGCGATCGGTGCGATGCAGATGCACCGTCCAGTTGGCCGGTCGCGTCAGGCGCTGCAGGCCTTCCTTCTGGGCGGCGAGCCGGGCGCCATAGGCGGCGCGCACCGCTTCGACGCGACGGACCGTGTGCTGGCCCTCGGATTCGAGGCCCTCGAACTTCACATGGCCGTCGAACGGCAGCTCTTCCTCGGCGGGATCTAGGATCTGCACGAGATGGCCGCGCACGCCGACGCTGGCATAGTAGCGGATGATCTCCTCGATCTTCTCCAGCGGATCGAGCCAGTCGGACACCAGAACGACCGTGCCATGGGCCGGGAGCGGCACCATCGGCGGCAGGCTGGCGGGCGTGCGGCTGCTGTCGCGGCTCTCGTCCAGCAGGGTCTCGGCGACACGACGCACGGCGACGCGGCCGGAGGCGGGACGCATGCCGCCGCCCAGGATGGCCACGCGCTCGCCGGCGTCGGCCAGCAGGCTGGCCACCGCGAGCGTGATCAGCTCGGCGCGCAGCGCCTTGGTGTCGGTGTTCTTGAGCGAGGCGTATTGCATCGAGGGCGAGGCATCGCGCCACAGCCAGATGCTGGCAGCGGCCTCCCACTCGGTCTCACGGACGAAGAGGTTGCGGCTGCGTGCGCTCTGGCGCCAGTCGATCTGGCTCGCGCTGTCGCCGTCGCGATAGGGCCGGTACTGCCAGAAGGCATCGCCCTGGCCGACGCGGCGACGGCCGTGCACGCCCTGGATGACGGTCGCGGCCACGCGATCGGCGGCCACCATCAGGGCGGGCAGCGTGCCGGCGAGTTCGAGCGATCGATGAAGGGTTGAAGGCGCAGCCATGAACACCCGCAGTGCAATGCCTAGGCCAGACGGTTACCCAAGGCGGGCGCACATCTGGGCGATGACGGACTCGACGGTTACGCCTTCGGCGCGGGCAGAGAAATTGACGGCCATGCGGTGGCGCAGGATCGGACCGGCCAGCGCCACGACATCGTCGACCGACGGCGCGAGCCGGCCCTGGATGATCGCGCGGGCACGGCAGGCCAGCATGAAGGCCTGGCTGGCCCGCGGGCCGGGGCCCCAGGCAACGCGCTGGCGAACGACATCGAGGTCGGTGTGCTCGGGACGGCCGGCACGGACCAGCTTCAGGATGGCATCGACGACGCTTTCGCCGATCGGCAGGCGACGCACCAGGGCCTGGGCGGCCATCAGGTCGCCCGGCGAAAGGGCCTGCGTGGCGACAGCCTGCTCGGCGCCGGTGGTGCCGATCATGATCTGGCGCTCGGCCTCTTCATCGGGGTAACCGACATCGACCTGCAGCAGGAAGCGGTCGAGCTGGGCTTCCGGAAGCGGATAGGTGCCTTCCTGCTCCAGCGGGTTCTGGGTCGCCAGCACATGGAAGGGCGTCGGCAGGTCGTAGCGCTTGCCGGCCACCGTCACGTGCCGCTCCTGCATCGATTGCAGCAGCGCCGACTGGGTGCGCGGGCTGGCGCGGTTGATTTCGTCGGCCATCAGCAGCTGGGCGAAGACCGGACCCTGCAGGAAGCGGAAGGAGCGGCGGCCGCCTTCGCCTTCCTCGAGGATCTCCGAGCCCAGGATGTCGGCCGGCATCAGGTCGGGCGTGAACTGGATGCGCTTGGCTTCCATGCCAAGCACGACACCCAGCGTGTCCACCAGCTTGGTCTTGGCGAGACCCGGAACGCCGATCAGCAGAAGATGGCCGCCCGAGAGAAGCGCAACCAGCGTTTGATCGATCACGTCCTGCTGGCCATATATGACCTTGCCGATGGAGGTGCGGGCGGCGCGAAGTTGCCCGCCCAGCCTTTCGATGTCGGCAAGGGCGGCCTGCGCGTCGGCGTCGGTAGCAGTCGATGTATCGGGGGCCACCAGGGCGCTCCTGTCGTCGAGGGAATATGATTGAGGGAAGCCCAGAATTGAGGCCGGAACAAGGGCATGAGGGTTGACGAAATTGTGCGGCGGGTGGCGGAGCGCAGCAGGCGTTTGGCATCCGGATTGCCCGTGGCGTCGCCGCCGATCGGCAGCGACTTCTCACTGAACGGTGTCGGGGCGATGCCCGAAGTGTGGCGCCCTGCCTCCGTGCTCATGCCGCTGATCCGGCGCGAGACGGGAATCACGGTTCTGCTGACCCAGCGGACCGAGGACATGCCGAGCCATGCGGGCCAGATCGCCTTTCCCGGCGGTCGCCGTCAGGCCGAGGACATCGATGCCACGGCGACGGCGCTGCGCGAAACGGAGGAGGAGGTCGGCCTGACCCGCGACTTCATCGACGTCGTGGGACCGCTCGATCTCTACAGGACGGGCACGGGCTATCAGATCACGCCGATCGTGGGCATCGTCACACCCGGATTCACGATGCGTGCGGATCCGCGCGAGGTCGCCGATGTCTTCGAAGTGCCGCTCGATCACTTCCTCGACGAGCGCAATCACCGTATCGACAGCAGGGTCTGGCAAGGCCGCGAGCGGCGTTACTATGCAATGCCTTACGGCGAGCGTTACATCTGGGGCGCCACGGCGGGTATGCTGAAGAACCTCTACTTCACCCTGACCACCAACCCTTGACGCAGACCGGGAGTTTTCATGCGTGTCGTTCTCCTGATCCTCGTCCTCGTGCTCGTGCCCTTCTGCGCGTTCTTCCTCTGGGCGTGGGCGGTCAAGATCAAGGAGGAGCGCAAGATCGCCGGCACGCTTCCGTCCTGGCAGGACATGCCGATGACGTGGCTCGGCATCGCCGGTTTCGCCTGCGCGATCATGGGCTTCCTGGTCATGTTCTTCACCCAGGATCAGGGATACGGCGGCCTCTTCGCATCATGAAGCCCGTTGGTCGTCTCGACGTGGTGCCGTGGTCGGACGACACGGCGGTCCGTACGCTGTTCGACGCGCTAGCCGGTTCGGGCATCGCCGCGCGCTTCGTCGGCGGGTGGGTGCGCGATGCCGTGCGCGGCGAACCGCTCACCAACGAACCCGATCTCGCGGTCGACAAGCCACCGGAGACCGTGATGCTCGCCCTCAAGGCGGCCCGGATCAAGGTCGTGCCGACCGGATTGAAGCACGGCACCGTGACGGCGGTGATCGCCGGCGCGCCGTACGAACTCACCACGCTGCGCCGCGACGTCGAGACCGATGGCCGGCATGCGGTCGTGGCCTTCACCGACGACTGGCTGGAGGATGCCAGCCGGCGCGACTTCACCTTCAACGCGCTCTACGCCGACCTCGACGGTACGCTCTACGATCCGTTCGACGGCCGGACCGACCTTGCCGAAGCGCGCGTGCGCTTCATCGGCGACCCGGACCTGCGCATCGCCGAGGATCGGCTGCGCATCCTGCGCTTCTTCCGCTTCCATACGTGGTTTGGAAAAGCGCCGTTCGATGCGGCCGGCTTCGAGGCCTGCCGTCGCAATGCCGGCAGCCTGCGCGGCCTGTCGGGCGAGAGGGTGCGCAAGGAACTTCTGCGCCTGCTCGCCGCGCCGGCGCCGGCCGATACGGTGGCCGCCATGCGCGAGGCCGCCATCCTCGATCACTGGCTGCCCGAATGCGACGGCACGGCGCGGCTGCGGGCATTGATCGCACGCGAAGACCGGCCTGACCCGCTACGTCGCCTGGCATCGATCCTCGCCGCGGGCGCCGATGCCATGGTGATCGGCAAGCGCCTGAGACTTTCGACGCAGGAATCGTTGCGGCTCGAGGTCATGCTGGCGGCCGATCCCGTCATCGAGGTGGCCGGCGGCGCGAAGGCGTGGCGCGCGCAGATCTATGCGCTGGGCGGCAATCTCTACGCCGACCGTCTCCTGCTCGCGGTCGATGCGCCGGGCGACTGGCGCGCGGCGCTCGCCATGGCGCGCTCCTGGACGCCGCCCGAGCTGCCGGTGAGCGGCGGCGATGCGCTGAAGCTCGGCCTCAAGCCGGGGCCGAAGGTCGGTGCGTTGATCGAGACGGTCGAACGCTGGTGGATCGACGGCGACTTCGCGGCCGATCGCACCGCCTGCCTGGCCGAACTCGAGCGGCTGGCGAGGACGGCTCAATGATCCGTCCCGGCGTCACCTTCTCACTTTGGATGGCGATCGCGATCCTTGTCGTGCTGAACGATTTCGTGGGCGACACCTGGATCGCGGCCACGCTCTCGGTGCGCGCGGTCGAATGGTACAAGGCGCTGGTACCGATGCCCTACGTCATGATGATGGCGATCTTCCATGCGCGGCGCACCATGGGCAGCCAGTGGTTCGAAGCGGCCCTGCTGGCGGCGCTGCTGTGGCCGACCTCCACGGCGCTGGTCGACTTCCTCTATGCCCGTCTGGCCTATGAGGAGGGTGCCGAAGCCTTCCTCGACCGGTTTGGCATCTGGTGGGGTGCCCCTTATCCGCTTCTGCTGCTCGTGTTGTTCGCGTCGCCGCTGCTGGTCGGCTGGGCGCTGGCCCGGCATCGATGAGCCCGGGATGAGCCCAGGATGAGTATCGTCGCGCGGCTGTGCATCTCCGGTTACCGCTCGCTGCGCGACGTCCGGCTGGAGATCGAGCCGCTGACGGTCGTCACGGGCGCCAACGGCAGCGGCAAGTCGAGCCTCTATCGCGCCCTGCGGCTGCTGGCCGATGTCGCGCAGGGACGGATCATCCAGTCGCTGGCGCTCGAAGGCGGTATCTCCTCCGTGCTGTGGGCGGGGCCCGAGCAGTTCTCGCGCGGCATGAAGCGCGGCGACCAGCCGGTTCAGGGCACGGTGCGTAAATCGACGATCAGCCTGAAGCTGGGTTTTGCCTCCGAGTCCTACGGCTATGCGATCGACCTCGGCCTGCCGGTCCCGGGCGGCCTGTTCGGCCGCGATCCGGTGATCAAGACCGAGACGCTCTGGACCGGCCTGGTCCTGCAGCGCGCCAACGCCTTCGCCGAACGCCATGGCCCGTCGGTCACGCTGCGGGATCTCAACGGCGAGCGCCGGCAGGCCTATACGCGCCTGCAGCCGTTCGACAGCATGCTGACCCATTGCGCCAATCCCGAGGATGGCGCCGAGCTGCTGTCGATGCGCGAGCAATTGCGCGACTGGCGCTTCTACGACCACTTCCGCACCGACAGCGACGCGCCGGCCCGCCGCCGCCAGGTCGGCACGCGCACCCCCGTGCTGGCGGGCGACGGATCGGATCTGGCGGCGGCGATCGCCACCATCCAGGAGATCGGCATCGAGGGGCAACTCGAGGCGGCCGTTGCCGACGCCTTTCCCGGCGGTTCGGTCGACGTCGCAGTGAGTGACGGCTACTTCGAAGTGGAGATGGTCCAGCAGGGGCTGCTGCGGCCGTTGAAGGCCACCGAACTGTCGGATGGAACGTTGCGCTATCTGCTGCTGGTCGCCGCCCTGCTGTCGCCGCGGCCGCCCTCGCTCATGATCCTGAACGAGCCCGAAACCAGTCTCCATCCCGACCTGCTGGCGCCGCTCGCCCGGCTCATCGCCGATGCGGCCAAGCGATCGCAGATCATCGTGGTCTCCCACGCCGAACGCCTCGTCTCCGCGCTCACCAAGGCCGGCGGGCGACGGATCACCCTGGCGAAGGAGCTGGGCGAAACCGTTGCCCTGGACGAGGACCGGCCGATGTGGACCTGGCCGAGCCGGTAATCCGGGCGAGACGACGGTGTTGTTCCGGCAGGCTGTCGGAGCAGGTTTTTCAAAAGGACTGGCGAGCAACCTTGGCCCGTCAAGGGTCGCCGCGGCCAGATCCAGGGGTGCGACTCTCGCTTCGATTGTTTCGTTTATTTCGAATATTTCGTTTACTCGCGGGACTCCCCAATTCGACGGCCCGTCAGGGCCACCGCACCTCGGGCGGCAGGGACATCAGGATCGCCTCGACATTGCCGCCGGTCATCAGGCCGAAGCGGGTGCCGCGATCGTGCAGCAGGTTGAACTCGACGTAGCGGCCGCGGCGCGCGAGCTGGTGTGCGCGCTCAGCCTCGGTCCACGGCTCGTCCATGTGACGCCGCACCAGTTTCGGGTAGACGTCGAGGAAGGTCTCGCCGACGGCGCGCGTGAAGGCGAAGTCGCGCGCATGATCGCCGCTGTCGAGATAGTCGTAGAAGATGCCGCCGATGCCGCGCGGCTCGCCCCGATGGGGCAGGAAGAAATACTCGTCGCACCAGGCCTTGAAGTTCGGATGGTAGGCGGGATCGTGCGCGTCGCAGGTCGCGCGGAACGCGGCGTGGAAGTCGCGCGTGTCGGGTTCGTGCGGCACCATCGGCGTCAGGTCGGCGCCGCCGCCGAACCAGCTGCGCGTCGTGACGATGTAGCGCGTGTTCATGTGCACCGCCGGCACCTTGGGCGACTGCATGTGCGCGACCAGCGAGATGCCGGCCGCGAAGAAGCGCGGGTCCTGCTGGGCGCCGGGGATCTGGCTGCGGAACTCGGGGCTGAACTCGCCGAACACGGTCGAGATGTTGACCCCGACCTTCTCGAACACGCGGCCGCGCATCAACGACATGGTGCCGCCGCCGCGGTCCTCGCCATTCTCTCCCCTGTCGCGTTCCCAATCCTTGCGCTCGAAGCGGCCGGGCGCGCGGTCGCGGTGGGTGCCCTGCAGATCGTCCTCGAGGCTTTCGAAGGCGGCGCAGATGCGGTCGCGGAGACCCGCGAACCAAGTGGCGGCCTCTTCCTTGCGGCGGGCGATGGTCGCCTCGTCGGGCAGGGGCGAGGGGCCGTTGGGGCCGGTGGCGGTGCGGGCGGGCTTGGCGGTCATGCGAGCTTTTCGAATCCCGAGGTCTGGCGGAGGGCCTCGCTCAATACCATCGCCGCGGCCAGGGCGACATTGAGCGACCTTGCCCCAGGCTGGAGCGGGATCCGGACCCGCAGATCGGCCGCCGCATGGACCTCCGCCGGCACGCCGGCGCTCTCCCGGCCCATCAGAAGGATATCGTCGGGCCGGAAGGTGGCCTCCGGCAGACGCTCCGCCCCCGCCGTGGTCAGCAGAACCAGCCGTCCGGGGGGCCGGTCACGGCAGAAAGCGGCCCAGGAAGCGTGCCGGACGAGGGCCGCCAGGTCGTAGTAGTCCATGGCCGCCCGGCGAATCCGCTTGTCGTCCACCGGAAAACCGCAGGGCTCGATGACGTCGAGCGGCACGCCGAGCCCGGCCGACAGGCGGATGAAAGCCCCAAGATTTTGAGGGATATCGGGCTGAAACAGTGCCAGGCGCATGAACTTTCTACTCCGGTCCGCGTCGCGGAAGGCTCTTTATGCGGCACGCTGTCACAGAATGCCGCGCATCGCGCCTGCGACCAACAGAGCCTTGAAACAAAAGGGGCTTTCCCGGCTATATACCCGCCAATCTCCTCGGGGGGACGGAAGAGAGTAATCATGGCTGCTTCAAGCACATCGGCACACGGACACGGCGACCCGACTCGGCGCGACTTCCTGATGGTTGCGACGGGCGCTCTTGGCGCCGTCGGCGCCGCGGCCGTCGCGTGGCCCTTCATCAATAACCTCAACCCCGCCGCGGACACGCTGGCTTTGTCGACCATCGAGGTGAACGTCACGCCGATCGCGGTCGGCCAGGCGGTGACCGTGAAGTGGCGCGGCAAGCCGGTATTCATCCGGCACCGCACCGAGGCCGAGATCAAGGAAGCGGAGGCGGTGCCGATGTCGCAGCTGCCCGATCCGCAGACCGACAATGCGCGTGTCACCGACACCGCCAAGAAGGTCCGCCCCGAGTGGCTGATCATGATCGGCGTCTGCACCCATCTGGGCTGCGTGCCGCTCGGCAACAAGCCGGGCGACCCCAAGGGCGAGTTCGGCGGCTGGTTCTGCCCCTGCCACGGCTCGAGCTACGACACGGCAGGCCGCATCCGCAAAGGACCGGCGCCGAAGAATCTCGTGATTCCGGACTACCTGTTCACTTCCGACTCGCTCGTTCGCATCGGCTGATCGACCCAGGTCGTCCGCCTCAGATCTCGCTGGAGTTCCAGAATGGCCTCGTCACACGGCACGCCGCCGGTCTTCAATAACAAGGTGATCGCCTGGGTCGATCACCGCCTGCCGATCTTCTCGTATATCGAGAAGGAATATCATACGTTCCCGACGCCACGGAATTTCAACTATTTCTGGAACTTCGGCGCGATCGCCACGGTGATGCTGGTCCTCATGATCGCCACCGGCATCGTGCTCGCGACCAACTACACGCCGCACGTGCTGATGGCCTTCGACGCCGTCGAGCGCATCGACCGTGACGTGCCGCAGGGCTGGCTGATCCGCGACCTGCACATGAACGGCGCGTCGTTCTTCTTCATCGCCGTCTACGTCCATATCTTCCGCGGCATGTACTACGGCTCCTACAAGGCGCCGCGTGAGCTGCTGTGGATCCTGGGCGTGGTCATCTTCCTGCTGATGATGGCGACGGCCTTCATGGGCTACGTGCTGCCGTGGGGCCAGATGAGCTTCTGGGGCGCCACCGTCATCACCAACCTGTTCTCGGCCATTCCGATCGTCGGCGAATCGATCGTCACCTGGCTGTGGGGCGGCTTCGCCGTCGACAATCCGACGCTCAACCGCTTCTTCGCGCTGCACTACCTGCTGCCCTTCATCATCGTGGCTGTCGTGGCGCTGCACGTCGTGGCGCTGCACATCCATGGCTCGAACAACCCGACCGGCATCGACCCGAAGGGCCCGCAGGACACCGTCCCGTTCCATCCGTACTACACGATGAAGGACGGCTTCGGCGTCGTGTGCTTCCTGATCGTCTTCTCCGTGTTCGTCTTCTTCGCGCCGGACTACATGGGCCACCCGGACAACTACATTCCGGCCAACCCGCTGGTCACGCCGGCGCACATCGTGCCGGAATGGTACTTCCTGCCGTTCTACGCGATCCTGCGCGCCATTCCCGACAAGCTGGGCGGCGTGCTGGCGATGTTCGGCGCCATCGCGGTGCTGTTCATCCTGCCGTGGCTCGACACCTCGCGCGTCCGGTCGTGCACGTTCCGGCCGATCTACAAGTGGTTCATGATGTTCCTGGTGGTCGACGTGATCGTCCTGGGCATCTGCGGTTCCAAGCCGCCGGAAGGCTTCTGGGTGCCGCTGTCGCAGCTCGCGACCCTCTACTACTTCGCGCACTTCCTCGTCCTGCTGCCGATCCTGGGCAAGATCGAACGGCCGTTGCCATTGCCTCCCAGCATCGCCGACTCGGTGCTCAAGAAGAAGGCGGTCTAAGAGCCATGCGCAAGCCTTTCGCCCGCAATCTCCTGGTCTCCGGCGCCATCGCGCTGGCGGCCTTCGCCACCGGCACCGTCGCCATCGCGGCCGGCGGGACCGAGCATCCGCCGCACAAGCACTGGCACTTCCAGGGCCCGTTCGGCACCTACGATCGCGCTGCGGCCCAGCGGGGCTTCCAGGTTTACCAGGAAGTCTGCGCGGCCTGCCATTCGCTGTCGCTGATGTCCTATCGCAACCTGACCGACCTCGGCCTGACCGAGAACCAGGTCAAGGGCCTGATCAAGGACATCTCCGTCTCCGATCTCAACGACGAGGGTGCGGTGGTCGACCGGCCGGCCCGCCCGTCCGATCGCTTCCGCAAGCCGTTCCCCAACGAGGCCGCCGCGGCCGCCGCCAACAACGGCAAGGCTCCGCCCGACCTCAGCGTCATCGTCAAGGCGCGCGAGTTCGGTCCCGACTACATCTACGGAATCCTCACGGGTTACGTGCCGTACGACAAGCTGACGCCCGAGCAGATCAAGGAGTTCGACGTCAAGAAGGACGACAACTTCAACAAGTACTTCCCGGGCCACAAGATCGCCATGGCGCCGCCGCTCAGCGACGACAAGGTGACCTATGCCGACGGCACCAAGGCCACGCTCGACCAGGAAGCCTCCGATGTCACCGAGTTCCTGGCCTGGGCTTCCGAGCCGCACATGGAAGACCGCAAGCGCACCGGCGTTCGCGTCATCCTGTTCCTGATCGCTCTCGCGGGCCTGATGTACGCCGTGAAGCGCATGGTGTGGGCCGACAAGCACTGAGTGCTGGGGGCGCGCCCCCAGCAAGTTATCTCTTGAGGCGGCGCTCGATCGCTTCGTGCCGCTGGATGAGCCGGCGGGCGCGAACGATCACCGGGATGTCGATCATCTTGCCATCCACCGAGAACGAGCCGCGGCCCTCAGCCGCGGCTTTTTCGTCGGCCGCGATCAGTTTCCGCGCGTAGGCGACTTCCTCGGCCGTCGGCATGAAGGCTTCGTTCAGGCTGGCAACAAGCCCGGGATGGATGCAGGTCCCGCCGGAGAAGCCGAAGCGGCGCGCCCGTTCGGCGCTCTTCCTGTAGGCGGCAGGGTCGGAATAGTCCGCGACCGTTCCCAGAATGCCGAGCACCGGCACGCCATGCGCTTGCGCCGCGAAAGCGACCATGCGCTTGGGCAGTTCGAGCGTCTCGTCGCCCGGCACCGAGCCGGTTTCCAGTGCGAAATCCTCGCCGCCCAGCATCATGGCGATGACGCGAGGACCGCGCTCGGCGATGTCGTTCAACTCCGTGAGCGCGCGCGGATGCTCGATCATGGCGGCGAAGCCGACGCTGCCCACCGGCATGCCGCGCTCGCGCTCCAGTTCGCTCACCACCTCGTCGAGCAGGCGCAGATGCTGCACGCCCTCGGTCTTGGTGACGAACAGGGCCGAGAGGCCGGGCCGTACCGCCGCCTCGATGTCGGGGATCGCCAGCCGCAGCGGCCGGTTGATGCGCACCGCCACGTCGGCGCCCCCGCGCGCCACCTTCTTCATGGTCTCCGGCAGCATCGCGCGGGCTTCCGGCTTCTGCGCCGGCTGCACGCTGTCCTCGAGATCGACCAGCACGCAATCGGCGCCGCGCTCGTGGGCCTTGTCGATGAACTTGGGGACGTTGCCCGGCACGTAGAGGATCGAGCGCCAAACGGGCGGGAGGGGCCGGTTCACTTCTTCTTTCCCGTAGAGATCGCGCCCGACGCGCAGAGCTTGTCGTACTCCTCCGCGCCCAGCATCGGCTTCAGCAGGGCCTCGTTGTGCTCGCCGACCCTGGGTGCGGCGCTCTTCAGTGCGCCTGGCGTGCCGGACATGCGCGGCACGACCGGATGGGTCGGCAGTTCGCCCATGTCCGTATCCTCGATCTCGATCAGCGATTCGCGCTCCAGCACATAGTCGTCCTGCACGATCTGGGAGATGTCGTAGACCGGGCCGATGGTGACGCCGGCCTCGTCGAAATAGCGCAGGTTCTCGTCGAGATCGCGGGCGGCGATGAATTCGCCGATGATCCGGTCGAGCTCGACCCCATTGCGCACGCGCTCGATGTTGGTCGAGAAGCGCGGGTCGTCCGCCAACTCCGGCCGGCCGATCTTGGCGAGCACGCGCATCGCCATGCCCTGCGTCGAGGCCGACAGGCACACCCAGCTACCGTCCTTCGTCTGGTAGACGTTGCGGGGCGCTGCATTGGTCGAGCGGCTGCCGGTGCGCACTTTCACCTCGCCGGTCAGCCTGTGGTTGGCGGCCTGCGGTCCCAGCATGGAGAAGAGCGGATCGAACAGCGGCAGGTCGAGCACCTGGCCTTTGCCGCCGTTGATCTCGACCTCGCGCAACGCCACCATCACGGCGCCGTAGCCGTTCAGGGCGGCCATGCAGTCGGCGAGATACATCGGCGGCAGGACCGGCTCGCGATCGGCGAAGCCGTTCATCGAGGCGAAGCCGCTATAGCCCTCGATCAGCGTGCCGAAGCCCGGCTTGTGGCGGTAGCGTCCGTCCTGGCCCCAGCCGGAGATGCGCAGGATCACCAGCTTCGGGTTGATCGCATGCAGCTCGGCCGGTGACAGGCCCATGTCTTCCATGACGCCCGGCCGAAAGCTCTCGACCAGGATGGCGGCGGTCTTCGTCAGTTCGCGCACGATCGTGCGGCCGGCGTCTGAGCGCAGGTCGAGGGCGACGCTCTTCTTGTTGCGGCTGTAGACCTTCCACGCCGTCTCGACACCCTTGACCCGCCACGAGCGCAGCGTGTCGCCTTCCGGCGGTTCGATCTTGATGACCTCGGCGCCGAAGTCGGCGAGCTGCAGGGTCAGCACGTTGCCGGCGACGAGTCGCGACAGGTCGACGACGCGGACCCCGTTCAGAGGGCCGCGCGCGCCGGGCGTGAAGGATTTCTTGGCGGGACGTTTCTCAGCCATGTTCAACGAAAATCCTGTCATCCCGAGCGCAGCGAGGGACC
>NZ_JBQVQG010000004.1:5000-285936 GCF_052439685.1 Reyranella sp. | reverse complement strand
TTGTAGAGGCCGACGGTCGCTGTTGCCGTGACCAAGGCCAGCTTGGCGCGGCCGAAAGTCTGGTCGGCTTTGTCCTGTCGTTCCTGCTGGGTTCCCCCGCAGGCCGTCACCGTCGCCATCACGCCAAGCATCATCGCGGCCGCGAGGGCCGTTACCATCTTCTTCATCGCTCTCTCCGGGTTGAAAACGGGACAGGCTTCCCGCTGGGGAAGCCAAAACACTCTTGGGCGATCGGTCTCGGGTCGCTGCACCGCTCGGGCTAGCTTGCCAGTAGCCATGAGCCTGCTTGGCCGCAGGGTTCGTCGGTCAGGCCCCAGTCACTGCTCCCCAGCGTGACCGGGGCCGCTCTTTCCTACTTCTTCGCCTTCTCGACGAGTTCGTCCCCCTTCGCCGTGACCCCCACGACCGTCACGTCGGGGATGCTCTCGACCTTGCGGATCTGCGCGGTGGTGCTGGCGCTCTTGCCGGCGAACAAGGCGCTGATGACCGGCAGCAGGACGCCCAGCGCGCCGACGATCACGGCGACGCCCTCCCCGATCTGGCGGACCATCTCGACGGCCTTGTCGGCATCGTCTTGCCCCATGAAGCCGAGCGCGACGGCGACCGCCACGCCGGAAGCAACTGCAGTCACGACGTGCCGAGAGACGGCCACGACCTGGTCCTTGGTAAAGCGGCCTCCGAAGAGACGGCGCAGGAGCTGGATCATCGGGCGTGCCTTTCGTAGGCGGCTGCGATCTTCGGGGCGTAGACATCCACGGCGGCGGGCCCGTTGTAGCCGGCAGCGAAGGCATGCCAGTCCTTGCGCTGCAGGGCGTCCTGCAGAGGCCGGTTCGCGAGGATGAACCGCACGAAGAGATCGAGCTGGCCGGCCTCCGTGAACGCAGCAGCCTTGAACTCGTAGGGCGTCGGGAAGCCCAGGGCGTGGTAGTGGAAGCCCATGATCTGGAAGAGACCCCAGCTGGTCGCCTGGATAGCGGCGCGCTCGTCGAGGGCCGAGGCCTCGTCGAACTGTGCCCACGCCTCCAGGCGGGTCTTGGCGGCAACCGACGGCGTCCACTGCTGGCGCGAGATATGCGGGTGCCGACCGCCGTGCGCAGCACGGTGCTGGTGGTCGTGCCGGCGCCGGTGAAGACCGTCGTGGCGTCTTCCCAGGTGGCGCCGGTCGTGACGGCCTGGAAGCGGATCTCGACGGTGCCGTTGCGGGCGCGCTCGTCGATCGCGGCAGCCCATCCGAAGGTGGTGAAGCCGGAGGCGCCCGAGGTCGCCGTGAAGCCGGTGACGTCCTCCGGCGGAGAGGTGTCGCCGCTGACGGTGACGCTCTCCTGGATGAAGGTCGAAAGCTTCTCCACCGTGTTTATGGCTGCGACCCGGACGTGATAGAAGCCCTTGGCCACATCCTCTACCGTCCAGTGGCTTTCCTGGCCGACGGTGCTACCCAGGACGTGGGTCTGATCCCAGTCCGTCACCGACTGCGGCTTCATCTCGACGCGGTAGTTCTTCAGGAAGCCGTCGGGCGACGGGTCCCAGTCGATCAGCAGCCGGCTCTTGACCCCCTGCCCCGGTCCGGTTTCGTAGGTCTCCTCGGTGACGGTTAGATTCGTCGGTGGCGCCACGGTGTTCGGATCGGGCCCGTCGGTGCCGTCGTTCGGATCGACCGGCACCTCTTCCGAGGTCGCCCAGTCGTAGACAGACGGACCGGTCTCTTCGAGCTCAAGATCCACGCCCAGCGTGTTGTCGGACGGGTCGACGGCAAAGCCGGCCTTCCGGACTTCGAAGGGCTTGTTCGTCCAACCGTACCGCGCCGACGTCCAGTAGATCGTGTCGCCGGCCTGCGCCTTCCACGCAGTGAGCTTGCAGGGCATCTTGGCCTTGGTTTCGAGCCGGCTTGCCAGCAGGTCGATCTTCGCGATGCGCTGCGCCATCGAGGCCGCTCGCGTGAAAGGCAACACGATATCGCGATAGATCGGCTCGCCATCGATCGCGGCGTAGCTGTCTGAAACCATCGGAGGAAAGTCGGTTTCCTGCCAAAAGCTGCCGGGATGGATGAATGTGCCCTTGACGGCGTTGAAGCGATCACGGCGCGAAGTCAGCGTCTGGATCTTCGGCCCGGCCCGGAGGTCATCGTCAGTGAAGGTCAGCGTCGGCGTTTGATAGATGCCCGCCAAGATGCGCCAGCGCTCACCATCGAAGGGGGCCCGGCCGTGCATGGCGGCGAGAAGGCGGCCGAACACCTCCTGCGGCTGGTCGCTCGACTTGAATGAGCCATAGGTCTCGAACCGACTTTCAGCGCCGCCGGACTCCAAATCGACCTGCTCGTCGCAGCCGTTAGCCGAGGCGATCAGCGCAGCTTCATCGATGCCTGTGGCGTAGTCGACACCGAGACCGTAGATCGGGTCGCAGAGGTAATTGGCTGCGATCAGTGCCGAATTGACCGACCAACCCGTAGTCTCGGTGCGAGGGTCATAGATATCGTTCTTGCCCTTAATGACGGCGGTGAAGTTTGGGACGCCGCTGGCGAAGGTCACACGGTCGAATTCCAAACGGTAGTAGACACGGAAGATGATCTTCGGGGTGCTGACGATGTTTCCTGCGCCATCATCCAGTGCCAGGCGAATAATGCCGCTCTTGCTGGCCCTCAATTCGGTTAGCGCGATGTCGATTTGATCGGCCGGCGCTCCGGCAACCCGGATGGTGATCCCTCGCGCCTCGATGCTGTCGGTTTCCTCAATCGACGAGACGCTGATCAGATTTCCAAAACCAAGCCAGTCATGCCCATTCCATGACAGCGTTCCGACGCCGCTCCAGATGTAAGCGGTCTCGGAAAATTCCGCCTCGAACAGGAGGATCGGCCGAACAACAGCAGCCGAGATGCCGTTCGCCATGTCTGTGGTGAGGTTGCGGCTCATGGGCGGAGGTCCTCGATCGCTTTGAGCGTCATCGGCTCATAGATGCTCGCCGGACCGATCGACCATTGCGGCGTCTCGATCAGCATGAAGCGGCCCTTGGCGGCCGTATAGGTAAGTGTCGATCCCGAAAGCGCGGCGCGAAGGGAAGGCCAGATTTCAAGGGAGGGCGAGCCGCCCAAGGTGCAATCGGCCATTACCTTGTGCAGCCAGCGGCTCGAGCCGAAGCTGATCCAGTCACCTGCGAGTAGCGTGGTGCCGCTTGTGCCGCCGGAGAGAGTGATCGTCCGGGCGCGAATGGCGCCCGTCGCTGTCACCGATCCCGCCACCGTACCGCGCGGCACCTGCCCTGCAGGATCGCCCATCGTGAAGGATCCAACCGGGCCGCGCAGGTTGGTCGCGAAGACGATCAGCGGCTCTGCGTGTTTCCTCTCCATCGGATCATAGGAAAACTCCATTTCCCAGCGTTCGCCCGGCCACTCGTAGACCTGCGGCACGAGCGAGCTGGGCGCGACATTCATGCCGACAACGCCGCGCGGGCGGATCGTCACTTCAGAAGGCCCGCGAAGCGTCGGGAACGCCAGTGGAAACGATATCGCCATTATCTGAACACCGACTTGAGACCGCCACGCTTGCGCTCGCTCACGATGCCGTCACGAGCACCCTGCTCGGCGGCCTTCTTCACGCCACGGAGTCCGGAGGCAAATTGCTGGGTCGTGACGAACTCACCGACGTGGACTGTCTGGTTCACGATCACGGTGGTGCTTTCGCTGGCGGCCCCGCCTCCACCGTGCATCTGGACTCCGAGCTTGCCGTCGGGGCCGCGCGTCAGCGGCATGATCGCCTCTGGCCCGGCCTCGCCCATGACGCCGGTTCGCCCGCGCGACATGGCAAAGGTCGTCGCGCCGTCGACAATGCCGCCAGCAGCGAACGGAATGACGTTGCCAGCCTGAAACGCGGCGCCCTGAGCGAAAGTGAAGCCTGATCCGGCGGAGGCCCCACCACCGCCGCCGAAGATCGAGCCGATGAGCCCGCTGAGGAAGCCACCACCGCCCCCGCCAGATCCGCCAAAGGCCTGATCGAAGAGCTTGTTCGCCGCCATTTCGAGCAACTTGTCGCTGATCTTCTGCAGGGCGTTCAGGCCGGCATTGCCGAAGGCTTCCCAGACAGTTTGCCCCTGCCGCAGTCCCTGGTTCAGATCGGCGAAGAAGCCCTTGAACGTCGCCCGCTCGAAGTCGGCCCACTCCTTGGCCTGGCGCGTCTTTTCGGCGGCTGCAGCCTGAGCGGCGGCGATTTCGTGGATCTTGGCTTTATACTCGTCAAAGAGCACCACGCCGTCGGCCGTGGCCTTGTTCAGCAGTTCCTTCTCGATGCGATAGGCCATGGCGGCCTCGGTCGACATGTAGAGCGTCTCGCGCTCGATCTCCTGAGCGGCGATGAACTCGTTCGACTTCTTGACGGCATCGTCCATGAACTTCGCGGACTTGAACGCCGCATCGGCCTCGGCCATCGCCCCTGCGAGCGCCTTCACTTGCTCGATCTGGGCCGGGCTGAGTTGCAGCCCCGCGGTCGCGGCCTTGTTCAGCAGCTCCTGCTCGTGGACGAGGCGCGCGGCCGCGCCGACCGCCATGCCTACGGCCTCGGTCTCCGCCTTCTTCGCAGCGATGTAGTTCTGGGCGCCTTGGATCAGCTTGGCGTAGGGATCGTCCGCGCCGCCCCGGCCTGCCTTGTCCTTGTCGGGAGGAGGTGGATCATCGTGATAGGGACGGCGGCCGAGGTTGTTGGTCAGGTAGCCGCCGAAGTCGCCGAGGTAGTTGGCCGATAGCTCTTTCTGCTGCTGGGCGCCGCGGGCCGCCGCCGCCCCCGAGAGTCGCGAGGCGGCAGGGTTGTCCAATTCCTTGAGCGGGCCACCGGTGCCAACGGGGTCGATCGAGACGCCCGGCAGTTTGTTCGCAATCGCGATGACCTCGTTTATGCCCTTGGCCGCCGCCGAGACCATCTCGTTGATGCTTCGGATTGCTGCATTCACGGCGCCAACCAAGGCCGCGCTTATCACGTCGCCGATGTTGCTGAAGAGGAACTTGATGTCGCCGTAGGCAGCCACGAATGCGCCGATCAGGAAGTTGACGCTGTTCTTGACGATCTCGAAGAGGCCGACGCCGAAGACTTCTTCGAACGCTGCGGAGATCAAATTCAACGCGGCCAGCACCGGCCCGCCGAGGAGGACGGAGACCGTCTTGATGTTCTCGATGAGCCAATTGAAGCCCTCGACGAGAGCTGTCACCCCTTGCACCGCCAACGTGAGGGCCGCGAACAGCACGCGGCCGATCAGCTGGACGAAGCCGGTAAAGGCCGGGTTCTCGATCGCGATCGTCAGATCCTCGATCGCGTTCCGAAGCGGCGTCGCGGCCTCTTTCCCGAGGTCGAAGGTCTCGGTCCACGTCTTGCTCAGATCGCCGAACGCCTTGTCGATGGATTCGGTCTCCTTGATGAAGGACCGAATACTGAGGACAGAAGCCAGCGCGCCGGCTGCGGCGCCCGCCAACTTGTAGGCACCCGTCATTCTCAAGACGGATGCCGCCAGTGCAATGTTGTCGTTGGCCGCTACGCGCGCCGCTGCTGCGGCCGCCGTGGTCGCAACGGTGTGAGCACTGACCACACGCTCTGCGGCGGCCGTGACGGCGGTGTGCTTGCGCTGCACTTCCTTGGCTCGCTCGGAGCCGGAGGATCGGATCTGAAACGTGATGCCGAGCGGCTCGTCCGTCTTGGGGTGCTTGAGTTCGAGCGCGAAGAGCTGCTCGTAATCGACGAGGTTCGAAATATCCAAGGGTCACCTGATGGGTTGCCGGGATGCCGGGTGGGGCCGCCGAGCCCCGGCGGGAACGGCGGCCCCTCTCTCGCGAGAGATGGCTACAACGTCACGCCGGTGTCGTTGATCTGGAGGTCGAGCACGGTGGTCGAGAGCGCCACGCCGAGGATGATGACGTCGTCCCCGCTGGCGACATCGGCCAGCGGCGCGATGCCGCCGGGCGTACTGGAGACGCCATAGACGACGCCGGCCGTGAGAACTGCGTTGAGCGTAACCGGCCCTTTCTTCACGATCGAGACGGGCTGCCCGGCTGCCCCACCATTGAGCGTGATGCCCAGTACGGTTCGCACGCCGGGCGTGCCGCTGTCGTTGTCCGACAGCTTGAGCCGGAAGTCGGCGTTGTCCTTGTAGACCACCTGCCCCGCAACGAGCGTGGCCCCGGCCTTCTCGCCGTGTTCCACGAGGGCGGTGGCGCCCGCCAGCACCGAGGCGGCCGTGATTGAGAGATCGGCCATTGGATTGGCTCCCTTCGTTCGTCGTCAGCCGCTAGGCCGCGACCTTCACGACGTTCGAGTTTCGGGCGATGTTGACCTGGAAAAACCGGATCGTGTTGGCTTCGCCTCCGGTCTCGCGGGCGGAAACCACGAGGCCTGCGAAGAGGCGTTCCGCGCCGGACGGGAACTCCACGCGGAAGGCATAGTCGGAGTTCTGGCCCTCGGCCGCGATGCACGCGAGCTGGCCGGGGTCGGTCTCCTTGATGACGAAGCGGTTCTCCATCGTGACGACCTGGCGAGTGCCCTTCATCGCTTTGTCGCGATTGCGGTTGATCAGCGACGTGGTGATCAGGTTGGGCTCTTCGCCGAGATCGCCCATCTGCTGCCAGAGATCGACCTCGACCCAGGTCTGGCCGCTGAAATCGGACTGAACGAAATCGGCGGCCTGGTCGGCCATGACGCCACCGATGTAGAAGCGGGAACCCGCTACGACAGGATACAGGGCCATTGCGGCCTCCTTTGCTGCTGTGATGCGCCTTGCCCAAGGGCTGGTGGATATGCGGAGGCTCTACTCCGGCTTGATGAGCGCCGGCTTGATGGTGACGGCACCCGTCAGCACGGTTGAGATCACTCCGCCGTCGTCGACCTCGGCCTCGTGGTAGTAGCTGCCCTCCAGCGCGAGGGTGTCCGCAGGATTGATCGCCACGTCGAAGCGGCCCGCGGGCCCGTCGACAATCGTGATGCCGGCGCCGACTGCCTTGGCAATGATCGGCTCCGCGTCCTCTGCCGATTCCGCAAGCTGCCAGCGGATCGTGGTGCCGGTGATCGGAACGACGACACCGGCCGGCGTCTTGACCGTCACCTGAAGGACCTTCGTGTCGCCCTGGTACATGGTGAAATCAGGCATCGATCCCTCACAGTGCAGACGGGCCGGGGCGGATCGCGATCATCGCGGTGCGGATCGATACGACACCATCGGCGCCGATGACGACGTCTTCCATGACGGCCTGAAGCGCCACGCGGCGCGGCGGGCTGACATAGTCCGTGACCGTGCCTGTACCGGTGAACCCCAGCGCCGCCAGTCCGGCGTCGAGCGCGCCGTCGACGATGACCCTGCCGATGCCGGCTGATGTCAGCGCGAATAGCGTCGCATCCAGCGTGCCGCGGGTTAGAACCTTGCCGGTGGCAATGGCGGTGACGGCACCCAGCGTCGTGCCGAGCGATCCCCTGATATCGACTCGTCCCGTGCTGGCCGCGGTGAGTGCGGCGAGCGTGGTGTTGAGCGCAGCTCCGATGATGACTTTGCCGCTGGCCGATAGCGTCGCGGCGCCGAGCGTGGTGTTGAGCGCGCCCGTCGAGACTGTATCGCCGACCTCGCTCGATGCCGACAGCGTCAGTGCGCCAAGCGTCTGCGCCAGCGATCCCTTGACCAGCAGCCCGGCAGTTGCCGAAACCGTGAGCGTGCCCAGCGTGGCGTCAAGACTGCCCTTGACCGTGACGGTGCCGGTCGCGGCCAAGGTCGCGGTGCCGAGGGTCTGCGACAGTGCCCCGGCGATGAGGTTCTGACCCGTCGCGGAGAGCGTCAGCGCGCCGAGTGTCGCCGTCAGCGTGCCTTCGATCTCCACGGCGCCAGCGGCGTTGAGCGCGGCCGCATCCAGCGTGATCGCGGCCTGGCCCTGAGCCGGGACGACGCCCGCGGCCGCCAGGGTCAGATCGTCGAGCGTGACCGCAAGGCTGCCCTCGGCGACGCCGTCCTCGACTTCGCCAGACGCAGCCAGCACGACCGCGCCAAGAGTGACGTCGAGCGCACCTTCGATGAGCACGACGCCGGTAGCAGCCAACGTCGCATCGCCCAGCGTCACCGCCAGTTCGCCGGTGTGCGTGGTCTCGGTTACAGCACCTTCGGCCGCAAGGGTTGCCGCACCCAAAGTAGCAGCCAGCGTGCCGGCCGCAGGAACGATACCGGACGCCACCAGCGAGGCGGCCCCCAGCGTCGCGTCGAGGGCGCCCTCGTGGACGGTGTCGAAGACCTCGCCTTCACCGGCCAGGGTGACGGCGTCCAGCGTGATTGCCGCAGCGCCCTGGACCGGCGAGACGCCTGTGGCGGCCAGCGTCGCCGCGCCGAGGGTGATCGCAGCCGTCCCGGAAGCCAACGCCGCAGCGCTCGCGGAGAGAGTGGCGGCGTCGAGCGTGACGTCGAGCGCGCCGGGGATGACGGTATCGGTGACGGCGCCTTCGCCGGCCAAGGTCGCCGCATCGAGCGTAATGCCGGCGGTGCCTTCGACGAGGACAGCACCCGTGGCCGCGGCGGTGAGCGCGCCCAGCGTGACGTCAAGAGCCCCTTCGGCGCCCGACTCGGTGACCTCGCCTTCGGCGGATAGGGTCGCCGCGCCGAGCGTCGAGGAAAGCGTGCCTTGCGCGAGTAGCTTGCCAGTGCCGGCGAGGGTCGCTGCGCCGAGCGTCTGGCTCGTTGTGCCGGTGATCGTGTCCAGCAGGCGCTGGAAAAGCGAGGAAAGAACACCACCGGCAGTGGTGCCAGACGAAACCGTGACATTGGCGCCGCCGAGGGCGACACCGAGGCGAACCGTGCCGGCATCAGAATAGTCGCCGGCCGGGCTCATCGTCAGCGATGCAGCGCCGCTGCCGGACGTGCCGAAATCGTCGCCGTAGGCGAGTACGATGCCGTCCATCCCGGAGGCTGTGACGCTCTGATTCGAGATCGTCGAGACGGACGCCACGACGTTGACGCTGGATGGCGCGATGAACTTACTGCCGGATGGCGCTTCCCAGACCACCACGGCCTTGTTGCAGGTCACACCAACGGCCATACCGGTCAGCGTGGTCTCGCTGCCGACGAGATCCTTGTAGTAGACGCTATGCCGAACCGCGAAGCCGCCGCCGGCTGCGGTGTTGGTTGCCAGCAAGGTGAAGCCGGACGGCGCCACGGCGGTCGGTGGCGTCCCGCCACTGGCAACGGCACTATCGAAGAAGAATGCGCGCTGCCCGGCCGCGATGCCGCCCGGCAATGAAACGGTTGTCGAGTTCGTTGAAGTATTGGCGCCGACAAGTTCTGGGGTGGCCATTGTCCGCTACCTTGCTTAGGCCGGTTGCAGCTTTGCCTTCACCGCCTGGCCAAGAGCGTTGAGATTGCCATAGGTATCGGCCAGCCCGTAGGCCGCCTCGCCGCCGGCAAGGTGCGGCTCGTCAAGCAGCTCGTAGATGTAGGTTGCGACGATCTTCTTCGAAGCCGCGCGCGCCTCGATTGCCGCCATCATGTCGAGCAGGGTCTGCGGGCTCGACGTCGACAGGTGCCCGTCCTGCTGGTTCATCTCGGTGATGGCGATCGGCTTGCCGTATCCGGCCAGTCGCGTGAGATACAACTCGGCGCCGGCGTCGATCTCGGAAGCCGGGGTGCCGGGGCTGATGTAGATGTGCCACGTCGTGATGTCCCAAGGGACGCGGTCGCGCTTCAGCAGGTCGAGAAAGCCGAAGCTGCGGCCAGACATGCCGACACCCACGGGCTGCGACGACTTCGACTTGAAGCCGGCATACATGCCCTTGATGGCGCCGCGACAGAGCACGTACTTCGCCGGGTCAAAATGGCTCATGCTCTCGCCGGTATTGCCGGGGATGCCGCAGAACTGGTCGAGCTCGTTCGTCGCTTCCCACGTCATCTGCGGGAAAGCCGTCGCCAGTGCGCGGGCCTGCGCGTAGCCCCAGTTGTAGGCGTTCGTCTCGGTATTGCTGGCGGCCGCGTTCGGCACCAGGACGGGCATAACGCCGATCCCATGCGGCGCCGCGGCGGCGATCAAGCCGGCGAGATAGCTGATCGTGGCCGCGCCGCCGTCATAGATGTCGACACGGATGCTTCGCAGGCCCATCGATGCCGCCAGCGCCAGCACGCCGGGCTGGCCGAGGTTGGCATAGCTCTTGTGGATGTTGACGCCCCACGCCATCGGCGCGGACTGGGCAACAGCCGGGAGCGACGGCGCGCAACCGGCGATGATGGCGGCAGCGCCGCCACCAAGAAGGAGCCTGCGGCGGAGCATCTTCAGCTGTTCGCGTCGGTCAGCGTGAACGCCGTGATGCTCACCGTCTGCCCGGCAACGATGGTCGTGTTGTCGAGCGACAGATCGCCGGAACCCTGCCCGACGGTGCCCTGCAGGTGCACGGTGCCGCCGGACGCCTTGATGCGGAAATGCGCCGCGGTGCCGCTGGCATCGGCCGAGGTGTCCTGCCACGGCCCGTTGGCGATGGCCTTAGCGCCGGACGAAGCCGCCGCCATCCAGTCCGACGGCAGCGTAAAAGTCGCCAGCACGGTGCCGGAATCCGAGGCAGCACAGCTCGCCGGAGCGGCGCCGGTGCGGATTTCCAGGGTCGGGGTCGTACCGATCGTGGTCTCGATGGCATCGAGACGGGCGTTGCGCGCGGCAACGCTGAGCTGAACAGCCATGGTGGTTCCTTTCTAGGACGCGATGAAGATGTGAAAACGAGCGGCTACGCGAAGCACTCGTACTGAATGCTCACAGGGACATCCCAGGAGCCGTCCGATCTCAGCGCGCCCGCGATGCTGGGGGCTTGTGTGATCCGGACCTGCACGTCCTCGATTTCGAGGAGGAGGTCCGCCGGGAAATGCGCAGCGACCTCGCCGGCCGCCTTGGTGGCGACGGCGTGGCCCGTGTTCAGTTCGGCAACGACGGTCAGCTGCAGGATGCCTTGCCTGAGGTGCGGGCCGGATCCCTTGATGACGATGCGGACGTTGCGGTTCGGGAAGTGCTGGACTCCCAGATAGGTTGCCGGCTTCGGTCGGGGTGAGCCGCCTTCCGCCTTGCCGGGGAAGTCCAGATTTGGAAAAGCTACCGGAAGCGCCGGCGTCAATTCCAGTGTCGCGACGCGCGCGAAAAGCGCATCTTCGATCTTCTCCTCAACGGTCATGGGTTAGCCTTTCGACATGCCGGAACCGCTGTCTGATCTCGAGGTGCAGGACGTCCTGCACCGCATGGTCTTCGATCTTCAGTCGCTGAGCGGGGAGACGACCGACGGCGACTTCGCCCTGAAGACGGCGCGCGCGGCCTTGCTGTGCCTCATGTCGGCGCTGATCACTTTGACCGAGAAGCCACCGATGCCTTCGCCGCCCGAACAGCATTAGCGACGTGCTGCGGCCAGTTCTGGACAGAGAGGCCAACCATGCGAGCGCCCGGTCTTCCGTGCGTCCCATATTCTACGTGCGCCGAGTAAGCCGCCACGAAGCCGGCATAGTAAGTGTCGCCGAGTTTCATGCTGTTGATGACTAGGCTGTAGTTGGTCGGCGGCGGAAAGCTGTTCTTCCCGGCGCCTTTTGGTGGATAGGCGTCAGGGTCGATCTGTGGCGGCTCGACCAGCGACGCCGTGAACGAGGCCCGCAGGAAGCCGGTGATCACGTGCGGTGACGTGCCGGACATCCTGTCGATGATCTCCTTCGACACCGCCAGCGCCGACGCCTTGAACACCGCCTCCTGACGCGCCTTCGTCTCCATTACCCACTTGTCGATAGCTCCGGCAAAGGTGTTGGCCACGGCCTTATTCCAGGTTCGCAAAGAAATCGATGCGATAATGCAGGGTGCAGCGGCAGTTGATTACCTCTTCCGCCGCGCCGTCGGAATCGCCCGGATAGAGTAGGCCATTTGCGAAGCGCTCCGTGAGCCCTACCGATTCGCCGTTAAGCTCTGCATGCGTGTCGCGGGTGCGTTTGTCCCTCGTCGCGATCCATACCTTTCGGACATCCTGTGCGCGGACGCTGCCCGCCGTCCAGTCCGGGTCGTTGCCTTCCGTCTTTGGCGTGGCGCCCAAGTCCCAGCCACGCATCCAACGCTTTACTGGCGGCACGGCGTCTACGACTTGGCACCAGCCACGCTGGAACAGCAGCCCGGCCGCCGGCCTGATCTTCCAGTTGCCGCCGAGGAGGCGCTCGCGCTCGACCGTCGGCTGCGCCATCAGGTTGGCGAGGTAGCCGGGATCGGCCGCCATCAGCAGCGCGTTGTCGCTCAGCTTGGCCGGGATGAACGTTACCGACTTCGGCGGGATCGGCTGTCCGTCGAGCGGGTTGACGTGGTGTGCAAGCTCCTGCGGGCTGTCGGCCCAGATGATCGCGTCGCCGATCCGGATGAACCAGCGAAGGACGCCCGCCCGCTCCGGAATTGCGAAGCCGGTCTCCTGATCAATCCACCAGGAGATGAACTCGGCGACCCAGCTATCCGCGTCGGGATTGCAGGTCGCCCGCATGTAGGGGCGGACACCGCACATCGATCGATTGCGGCTCAGCAGGTACCAGAACTGCTTGGCGGTGAAGTGCGTCAGCTCGTCGAAGCAGATCAGCGGGATTTGCGATCCCTGCCAATTGTAGATCGTCTTCTCGTGCTCGAGATGGGCGAACGAGACGCCCGCCCCAGAGGGAAACGTCCAGCTCAGGTCCGGTGCCGATCGTGGCGCCGCGTTCAGGTGCGGGTAGAGCTTCTCGCTCTCGTCCCACAGGCCGCCTTCGTTTCGGACCTGCGTCAGGTTGCGACGGAAGAACACCGCGCCGAACTGTGGGTTCGCCACGTGGCGCAACGGCTCCATGAGGAGCGCCCATGTCTTGCCGCCGCCGGCAGCGCCGCCATAGATGGCGATGTCAGCGGGCGAGCCCAGAAACGTTGTCTGCGGGCCCGGCTGCGGCCGGATGATCGTCGGGGCAACCTGCCCCTGCTCAGCTCCTGCCATTGTCGGGCAACTGGAAGATCGTCACCGGGGCCGTCGGCGCCGGTAGGTCCTTCCCGTCCTTGCCGGTCAGCTCTGCCCGTGTCGGGGCGTGGCTGCCCTGCATCTTGTTCGCCTCGGCGATCGCGCTCACAGCGACGCGGGGATCGTCGTTGGCCGTCTTCTGGGCGATCTCGGCCAGCATCTTGAGGCGCGCTGCGGCGTCCCATTCGGCTTTCTCGGAAACGCGCGCCACGATCTCGGCAACACGTTGACCGATGTTCGCTTTTGTTGACAGGCGTGACGCACAGGATCGGCTATCCCTGTATCCAGCGGAGACGTAGGCCTCAGACGCTGGCTTACCGGCGGCAAGCGCCTGCGCGAACGCTTCGTGTCGAGCGTTCTTCAATGCAGGCATTGTGCCTCCGGTCTATTTCCAGCCCTCTCGCCTACGCCGCATCCACAGATGCAGGCCATAGCCCGCGGCACTGCCTATGAGCGCGCCTGCAAGGATGCCTATGTCGGACCAGTCCATGGGCGGGACCTCAGAAATAGAAACGCCCGCGAGGGAGAGTTCCCTGCGGGCGCAACTGATCATGCGGAGAGTGTGTCAAGTCGCTATCCGTGTCAATACCTAGTGGTCCCGGGCACTGTCTCAGTTTGAAATTCCCGAACCGTTTGTTTCGGATTTCCAGCCGCACTTGGAATTGCAGCACTCCCACTGCTGAACGCCATCGGCCCTTTCGTACCTAGCGATCAAGCTCCAGCACTTAGGGCACGAGACCCTAGGCCGGGTGGTGGGCCGAGGAGGGCTCGGCGGCGGCGGGTTGGATTCAGTTGTTCGGCCGCCTTGCTCTCGATGCCGGATATAGAACCCGGCAGCGACGGCCGCGCCGATGGCGAGCCAGAAGCGAAGTTCGCCCATTGAGCGATCAACTCCGCCGTGGTGGGAGCAAGCGCCCGGCCGGCCAATGGAAGAGGACATCCGGCCGTCTCGGCATGTCGGCCCAGGCAGCACGAAGCCCAAGCCGATGAACAGAATCAGAAAAGCCGCTGCGCCGCCCAGAATGGGTTTAAGCATGTCCTTCCCGCCGTTGCGCGGTCTTCTTGTAGGGACCGCGCGGGCCTGACTTCGGAGCCGCAGCGTCGATCAGCGCCACGACATTGTCCATGGTCCACAGCGTCTTGGACACGCCAGCCGCCATAGCCGGAGCCATCTTCACCGCCTTGTTGATCCGGACGAAGTTGTACCAGACCGTGTAGATTGCAACCATATGGCAATGGTTTTCGAACTTCTTGCTGTGGGCGTTCGTGAGGCGGGTGTAGCGGCGCATGTGCATCCGCATCGACAGATTGGACCGCTCGACGTGCGAGGTTGAGATATCTGCCTTGGCCGGGCGGCCGGTGACGATGTCTTTCCGGAAGCCAATGCACTCGGCCGGGGAGTAGCGGGCCTCTGTCTTGGGGCCTTCGCCGTACAGCTTCACCAGCATGGCGTAGTCGATATCAGCGCCGAAGGCCTCTTCCACGGCCTGCAGATAGGCCTTGTGGCCGTCTGTCGTGAGCTGCACTCGGTTCGCCAGCCGGCCGCGCAGATCGTCCATAAATTCCAGCGCGTATTCGCTGTCACGGCCGCCGACCAGATAAGACAGGATCATCTTGCTATCGCTATCGAGGGCGGTCCAAGTCCACACGTCGCCGGCACGCTCCGGGGCGGCCTTCGCCTTCGCGACGTTCTTCGCCTTGGCGTAGCAGAACGACCAAATCTCGTCGCACTGGACCCGCTTGGTCGTCACGCCGCGCACGTTCTCGTCATGGAAGCGGGCGCAGGCCAATCCGGCATCGATCAGCAGCTTGGTCACGGTGTTGATGCTCACGTCCGCCAGCCGGGAGATCGCCCGCATCGACATGCCTTCGCAGAGCATTCCGAGGATTTGGGCGCGCTGGGCGGTTGAGAGCTTGTTCATGGCTCTCAATATAGACTTTTTGCTTAATCGCTCAAGCATAATGTTCATATTCTTTTCGTTAGAAACCTCGGAGAATACCTCCCGCATTAAGGGTGGACACGCTGATATGCGTGCAGCGGAATGCACCGCTGCTGTTTCGGCATTTCACCTTTCGGGCTGTTGGCTTATATGGCAACAATACAAGAATTGAGGTTAAGCGGAAAGCTGATTCCATATGAGACGGAATTGGACATTGAGGAATTTGCGGAGCGCTGGGTATCTTTCACCCCGTCCGGACTGAAGTGGTTTCAGGATGTACTGCCCGGGGAGGTGGCATACGGCAGCCGAGTGTCGCCGCGAGAACAGGTAGAGGAAATATTTCACGATTACATTATCGGACGAGTCATGCAGTACGCGGAAAGTCGTAAGCGCCTGGAGCCTGATGCTTCTTTCGTTTGGGAGTTCATTACATCTCATGTTCGTATTTTTGGCTGGCTTCCTCGTAAGCGGCATTTCGTCGTGGTTAATGGGCAGATGAAGCGTCACCTTCAAAAGAAGGCCTTCTATACGCCGTTCATTCTGGAGGTGGTTAGCGTTAGAGACGACCTCGATCTTGATGAGCCAAAGCAACTTGAAGGAATTAGGCCCAATGAAATCTGTTAAGCCTTCAAGCGACAAGCGCCGGCGCACCTACACTCGACTTGTTGGAGAAATCAGCCACGCACTGAATCAAGCCTTGGTAGAGGAGCACGAGGACCGCAATCTCACGCGCGCGCAGATGGCTGCGGCCTTGGGATGGAATCGTGCGTCGATCACCAAATTGCTTTCTGGCTCCCGCAATATGACCCTTGAAACGCTAGCCGACCTCGCTTTTGCGTTGGACCGACCAATCCGCGTGTCATTGCCTTCTCGCGCAAGGCGCACGAACAAACGTGTCGGCAACCCGGATGCGAGCGACTCTGGGAGTCGCTTTGATGCGGCGTCAGCCAAGCCTCTGGAGGCTCAGCCAGCATGAGGCCGCCGGTTATTGCTTTGGCGCTGTTTTGTGA
Source organism: Reyranella sp. (assembly GCF_052439685.1). Classification (GTDB taxonomy): domain Bacteria; phylum Pseudomonadota; class Alphaproteobacteria; order Reyranellales; family Reyranellaceae; genus Reyranella. The sequence goes on along the minus strand of NZ_JBQVQG010000004.1, from coordinate 270,021 downwards.
TTCAATCCGCCGAGAGATAGGCGGCATCGACAGCCTGGTTGGTATCTTGCCCGACAGTGTCGCGCTGGAGGAAATACCTGGCATGGTTCCGAGGATCGCCTTCTACTTACGCTTGCAGATCGACCCGAAGATTGATCCAAATCCAATGGAAATCACGATTCGAATGCTGGACGGATCTAGAGAGTCTTTAGGGCAGATAGATGCTGCGGTGGTCAATCGCGCAAGAGAGCTTGCCGCCGACAAGCCCTACGCTGGAGTAATCGTTCGCAGCCATCTCGCGCCAGTTGCTGTAGCGGCGCCGGGACGTATTGAAGCCTACTTGAGCACAGGTGTCGGCGAGGAGATATTGTGCGCGCACCTCACTTTTTTGAGGCAAGAAGGCGCCGATTCTAAAGCTAGCTCTTCTTCCACCGAGCCGACGCAGCAGCTTGAGCGATCCTCTTCCGCTCCTCAGGCGAAAGAGAAGAAGCCCGGGCCTTCCCGCCCTTCGCGCCGCCGAGCTTCCCCAAAGCAACGGCCGTAGGGTTCTTCCCGGCGCTGGGGTCGGTTTCCTGCTCTTCCCCCGTCGCGATCCGCATCACCTTGACGGCGTTGCCGATCACGTCGGCGGGGCGCTTCTGGCCTTTGGGTCCGGTGGGCATGGCTACTCCTCGGAATCAAGTTCGGCCCGGAGCTTGCTCTTAAACTCGGGAGAAAAAACGCCGGCTTTCAGCGCCTTGGAAAAGAGGAAAAAGAAATCAATCTCGGAAATATCTAGCGGCCGAAGCGCCATCTTTTCATTGGGCCACCAAGAAAACCGAACCGCCTCTAGGGCATCGCCCTTCAGCCTAAGAAGTTCGATTCTAGCGCTGCCTTCGCGCGCCTCCTTGAGCAAATCTGCGTAGTCTGTGGAGCGCATGCCTTCCTCCAGTATGTCGCGACATAGTATACCGGATGCCGAGCCGCCTGCACGGCCGGTGGGGCGTCAATTTTCAAACTGAGACAGTGCCTGGTCCCGACCGCTCTTGGTGCCGGCGTGGTGCTTCCGCTTCTCTTCGTCCCACAAGGCGGCGGCCGTCCGGTAATGGCCCACGAATGCCTCATCGACCGGGAAGCGGGCCTTGATGAGCTCGGCGATCCTCGTGCCAGCAATGCCGGTGCGCTGATGGAATGTAGTCCCCCAGGCGATCCAGATAGCCCACACCCTCGCCTCTCCGTCAGACATGTCGGTCGGATCGCCCCCGCCTGACAATTCCAAGGAGGAGGATCGAGCCGACGTGAGCTTTCCGATGATGGTGTGCGCATCTTCGATCTCGAACAGCGCCTCAAACTGCTGGTCGTCGATTCCCCCCTCGTCCGGCCCGGCGCGCAGGAGCTTTTCGAGAAAGTCTGGCTGCAGCTTCTCGCGCGTCTCGGGGGTGGCCTGCTCTTTTCGCGGCTTGCCGGACGGCTTCACCTCCTGGACCTTCGGCGCCCTCGCGGGCGGATTGGCCTTCGCGCGGGTCTGGCTGCCGAGGCCCCAGTCCTTCGCCACTTCACTCGCCTTTGCCATGGTTGTTCTCCGTGTCGTGTAGAGGGGTTCGAGGTTCATTTTTGGCCCCGAAGCGCCGGAAGATGCTGCTTGGGATAGGTCTCGCTATGGATGCGCCTGACGATTTCCCGGTCCCAATCGCGCAGGTCGGCCAGCTTGAAGACGACCACGTCATGCTCCTCTCGCGCCTTCGCCAGCATCGCCCTGAGAGCGGATTCGCCCGTGGGCGCTTCTCCGACGACGCGGTCGAGGCTGCTGCGCATGCGGTCGCTGGCGTAGCGGTTCTTGGTGATAGGAGAGTAGATTGGACGCGCCACTACGCCACCGTCTCCGCCAGATCGGTCATGCCACCCTGCGTTGTTCGGCTTTTTCACATGAAACATTTTGTCGGCGCTCCGCTGCATGCAGTGCGAGGTGACACGGCCGGCAGAGGAAAATCACGAAAAGCGGCCGAGAATAGTCAGGGTGATGGCGCTCGGATTTGCCCTCCCCGCATTTCTGGCAGGGCTTTTGTTTCATGTGCCCTCGGATCACCGCCACGCGAGCTGTTGCGCGTGCAATGCCCTTCCGCCGCTCCTCTTCTGACGGCCCGTGTGTCTTTCGCCAGGTGCGGGTATAGGCGGCGTGACAGGCTCGGCAGAACCGCTGGCCTGTGCGGTTCCTCGGGCCGTCGCATCTCGAGCAGGTCTTCTCTGTCATGCTGCGCTCCGGAGCTTTTCCATCTCGGCATCGAATTTCGCCCGCCATGCCGCGAGCAAGTCCGTTGGGATCAAGGGATTGTTGCCCGCGCTGTCAGGGGGTAGGCCCCAACTTGAGTGCCAACGGCCTCTCAGCGGATCGGTGTGCGGCAGCCAGGGGCGATAGCTGTCCAAGCGTTCGGCCCACTTCGCGCTTTCGGGAAGCCGAGGGCGCGGCGGCCCGTCAGGGCTAGCCGACGCGCGCGCGGCGTCATCAATGGTCTTTCCATGAGAACAAGAATTATGTGGATGTGACTCTGACTGTGCATCGGTTTGCCTTTGGCTGGGCGATGGCCCTGCCATGGGTCTGCTATCCTTTTGCCATCTGTTTTCCGCCCCCTTCTTTCCGGCCGCGCTCTTCGCCTGCGTAAGCCGGGCCGCACGTTCGAGCTGGCCCTCGACGAACGTGTGCACCCACCGATCTTCGGTCACCTCGAAGAACGCTTCGTAGACGCGACGCTCCGCCTTCCACTCCTTCGGGGTGCAGCGAGCGATGATCGCCAGTTCGACATCGTCGTTGGGCAGCCACCCGCCATTCTTGAAAGCCGCCAGGATCAGCATGAGGTAACTGCCGTGGCGCTCGCGGGAGAGGTTGAGGGTGTTGGCAAGGTAGGTCCCGACGTAGAACGCCATCCACACGTCGGACTTCGGCGCGTCGGCCATCTACGCGGCCTCCTTCGGGCTGGTGACGTCGGCGAGCAGGCTGGCGTCACCCTTGATGCGACGCTCCGCGATGGCCGCGTATTCAGGGTTGAGCTCGATCAGGATGGCGTCGCGCTGCTGGCGATCGGCGACGAGGCCGGTGGTGCCGGCACCACCAAATGGATCAAGCACCACGCCGCCCTTGGGGCAGCCAGCCTTGATCAGCGGCTCAATCAGCTTCGGCGGGAAGGTCGCGAAATGGGCGTCTCGGAAGGGCTGCGGCGGAACATCTAGCGCGAGTGGTTCGCCGTTTTCGGCGGAGAGCAGTCCATAGGGACCGCCCAGGCTTTCGAAGAATAGGTCGGCGTTTCTGAAGTTGCGGTCACCCCGCGGCACTTCGTCAAGTCCACTTTGGTCGGAGCTTTCGTACTGGGCGTGGCGCGGCGGGACCGCGCGAAAGCGTCCGACTGCCTTCATGTTGCCGTTCGTTTTGCGGCCGCCGTTCGCCCTGGCGCTCCCCTCTTGCGCGTCCACATCTTGCGACAGGCGGCCAACGCTCGCCGGCGCCAGGAGACGACGCACGGCGTCGGCGTCGTAGGCATAGCGCGCCGCCCGTGTGAACATGAACACGTACTCGACGGCGCTGGCCGGCCGGTCCTTGATGCTCTCCGGCATGCCGTTGCGTTTCACCCAGGGCAAGATTGATCGCAACCACCAGCCATCGTCCTGCATCGCCAAAGCGAAGCGGAACGGCACCATGCAGAGGTCCTTGGGTTTCAGGCCGCCGACCGCATTGTTGATCGGTTTGTCGCGGAAGGTCCGGTCGTCGTTGCCGGTCGCCTTGGTGTCGGCCGCGCTGCGCCCGTTCACGTTGCCGGCATAGCTGTCGCCGTAATTGACCCAGCAGACGCCGTCCCTTCGAAGTACTCGCCGGATTTCTCGGAAGACGTCGACCATGGCGGCGACGTGCTCCTGGGGCGTCGGCTCGAGGCCGAGTTGGCCGGCAACGCCATAATCGCGAAGCGCCCAATACGGCGGCGACGTCACCACGCAGTTCACACTCTCGTCGGTCAGCGTCTTCAGCTGCTCGCGGACATCGCCCAGGAGGATGGTGACGGTCATGCCACTCTCCCGAACAGGTCGCGCTGTGTGGCTTCGTTCGATCGGCGCCGGGCGTTCTTGGCCCACTGCAGCAGGACCGGCGCGAACCAGGTCCCACGGCGCCGTCGGGCCTCAGCGAGGTAGACGCGGGCGGAGTGGCGATTGATGTCGCGTTCGGAGTTGAGGCGCCGCCTCATGCCGCCATGTCCAAATGGGCCGCACTCACCAGGGCGCGGCCCATCCTGATCGGCACGACGTTCCTAAAATGGAGTCGCTCATCGGCTCGGCTTGGGTGAAGTTGGACTTGGCGAATTGATATCCTGCAGAATTCTCGACCTGCGGATCGCCATATGTGTGGGGGAACTATATGGCCTGGGGCTTTCAACGTGGGCGCGTCTACAATCGGCGCGCGGACATCCATGGCCGCTTCGGCGGTCAGCAGCAGGGTGGCATTGTCACCCCGTCTCGGTTCGGCTTGGTGGTCATCATCACAGGCGAAGAGGGCCATCAGCATGGCTACGAGGATCGCTTCCGCCCCGATGGCACTTTCGAATATTTTGGCGAGGGCCAGGTGGGAGACATGACCCTCACGAGAGGGAACCTCGCGATTGCCGAGCACACCCGCGCTGGCAAGTCCCTTCTCCTCTTCCGTAAGGTGCGCGGCGGCGTTCAATTCGAGGGAGAAATGGTCTGCGAAGGGCTTTTCGCGAGACAAAGCCCAGACCGCACGGGGGAACTTCGTAAGGCCTTGGTTTTCGAGCTTCGGCCCCTCGAAGCTCTTGATGACGCCGACATGAGCGCGCGGGCCGGTACCGCCCCTTTGGAAGAACTCAGGGCCCGCGCCATCGCGGCCGCGACGACGACCGTTCAATCGTCCGTGGCAAAGCGGACGGTCTATGAGCGGAGCCAAGCGGTTCGGGAGTATGTCCTCGCCAGATCCGGCGGAAATTGCGAGGGGTGTGGTTGCCCCGCGCCGTTCAAGCGCCCGGACGGTACGCCATACATGGAGGCGCACCATCTGCTGCGACTGAGCGATGGCGGGCCGGACCATCCCCAGCACGTCATTGCTTTGTGTCCTACTTGCCACCGACGCGTTCACGCCGGCGATGACGGCTCCGACTACAATGCGAGGTTGACCATCCGCATTGGCAAAATCGAGCTCGACTGATCGCCAGCTGGTCATGGCGACCTCATCAGCGCGCCAGCGGCCACCACGATCTCGCGCAGCATGAAGGAGCTGGTGCGCCCGCCGCTGAATGAAAAAAGTCCGAAGCCTTCAATGAGGAACGGGTCGCGGGTCACGCTGCCGCCCTCGCCTGCTCCGCCGCCCACCGGTCCACCAAGACGAGGACACCTTGGATGGCTGGATCGAATCCGGCCTCGATCTTCGCGACGTTGCGATCGTCGGAAATCCGGCCCGCCGCGACGAGCAGGTCGAGGACAGGCTTGATCAGGTTATCGAGATCGGCGCCAGTTTCGGCGCGGCTGTAGACGATGCGCACGCGGATCGTCCCGGGCACGTGCCAGGACGGATGATTTCGCAGATCGCCGTGCGCGAGGCTCAGCCAGGCCTTGTAGGTTGCCGACTTGAAGCGGCCGCGCTTGCCATTCACGAAGGCGTTGTTGAGAGACGGCGGCGGGCTCGACAGTGTCAGCCGCCCGTCCCTCACGGCCGCGCCGTCGAGCGGCGTCGAGATGACCCGGTGAGCCGTCACGCCTGGGCGCCGTCTTGGGGCTGATCCGACTTGCATACTCTTCCCCGCTTCACGTCGTGCTTGAGGATCTCGGTAGCCAGGCGGGCGACCTCCGCCCGCCAGAACTGCTTGCGGCCGCGCTGGGCGTTCTGAGCAGCACGCAAGGCGGCGGCGTGTTGGTCACGAAGGCTTGGACGTCTCGCCATCGGGCTTCACCCGCCGAAGGAAGTGCGGAATCGTCAGGTCGTCATCGACGGCCGGCATCGCCTCTGCCGAGCTGACCGATGGGGTGGCGGGCGGGTGCCGGCTGCGCTCGTCTTCGCAGGTGCCTCCCGCCCGCGCCGGGGACTTGGCAACCCCCGGCTCTGAATGGGTGCCGGAATACTCCCCTTGCCCGATACTCACGTCCCCGCCACCGGCGGCAGAAGGTGGACAAGCATTGACGGCTTCCGCCGCAGGGGAGCTTGGTTCACTGGGCGCTCCGGCTCGCCCTTGAGGTTCCACCTCCTGAAAAGTCTCGGCCTGATAGGTGCCGAGGTCGTCCGCGACCATCTCGCGGGACAGTTCTGGGACAGATAAAGCCCTGTGAATGCTAGACTTTGACGCACCAGTGGCGGCCTCTGCTTGTCTCAGGGACAGCCCCTCGACGAGCACCAAGTGCACTGCCTCGCCAAGCGCATGGGCATAGACATCGCGCAGAGTGTCGCGTTCCGCCCGATCGGCGGCATCAAGCTCGCGCTCCTTCAGAAGCCATCGGATCGTAGGTGCGTCGTAGCCGACGCCCTTTGCCTCCGCGAAGACATCGCGCTCGTCCTGCCCGATCGCCTTTTTTTCCTCGCGCAATCTTTCGATCCGCTCGACAAAGCTCTTCAGGCGGCCCGCCGAAACAGGCCCACTCTTCACCGGCCTGCTCATGCGAACCACCACCTGAAGCGCTGCCAGAGGGAAGGCTTGGCGGCCTCGCGCTGGGCGCTCCAGTGAGCGGGCCAGTTGAGGCTCCCGTGCATGGATTCGCGCAGGGCGGCTTGTTCAGTCGCCATCCGTTCCGGGTCGATTGGGGTGCGCGCCTGCCGGGCCATCACTGATCCCCTTCGGCAACGATGCAGGCGCGTAGACGGGCAAGGCCGCGCAAAGCTTCATCGATGCGGGGAAGAACCTGCTGGCGCTCGGCCGCTGTGACCGACCCGTCGTGCACTGCATGCAGGAGGGCGGAGACCGCCTCGCCGTTTGCCTTGGCCTGGTCGGCGATCTCGACGAGCTCGGGCGTCCTGCAGCTCGCCTTGTCGACGACGGGTAGGTAGATCCCGCCCGCCCGGAAACACAGGAATTCCGCGGCGGCGGTCGAGGTCGGCGATGTCAGTGCGGCAACACGATCGAAGCTGATGTGCGATTCGCGCTCCATCGGATCAGCGAAGGCATATGCCCGTGTCTGGCTGATCTCGAGGCGGAACATCGCCTCCTTGATCCCGCCGATCTGATCGAACAGGGCTGAGACCGCGCCCTTGGTTGTCGTCACGTCGCGAGGCTTCATCGGATTGAAGGCGGCTACGCTGCCCATCAGATCCTCCCGGGAAAATGCATGGGCTGTTCCAGTCGCTGGCAATGCATGCGCGCCGCTAAACAACGTGCATGAACGAACTGAAGCGCGGCGGCAGCTGGAAGCGCCTGGGCGACGTCACCGCCGCAATTCTCCAGGCCAGCGCGACCGATAAAAGCGGGCCGATGAAGCGCGGGGCGGAGCCCCATCGGCCCTGTGCTGCGAGCAATGGCGTTGGGGGAACTCGCAGCAGTCTGGTGATCGACGAGAACGCGAACGCCGTGCATCCCCGCTCGGCGATCGCGCGCGGGCCACGCCACCCCACAGTTCAAGGCGTGGCCCGCGTCCCCCCGGTTGTACGATGATGGATAGGTCATGCCGTCAGCACCTGCAGGGTGGCTCTGCGACCGAGTACCGGGATGAGCTTCCGATAGATTTTGTGCTGGTCGGGCGTCATTTCACGCACGCGCAGCGGCATGGGCGAGCGGCGCCAATCCTCAGGCACATACGGCCGGAGGCGCTCGCAACTCACGCCGATGATGGCGGATGCCTTCGTGAAGGAAATGCCGGCCAGCATCAGGCCGAACACGGCGCCGCAGTGGCCTTTGGTGACGCGAGACGGAGCGCCCATCTAGACCCTCCCTGCCGAGAGATAGACGGCACGCGCCTGCGTCCGGTCATCGTCCGCCATCTGGCGCATCAGGTCGGCCATGAGCGCCAGCGCGGTCTTGGTCCCGGTTTTGTCCCGCAGGCGCCTCGCCGACTGCTGCAGGTCGTCCAGCGGATCGCGGCGGTCGCCCGGCATGCGCAGGATCTCGATGGATCGCGCCTGACGGGCCCGACGCTCGACGAAGCCCCGCTCCTCCAGGCCGCCGATAAGACGATAGACGCCGGACTTCGAATGAAGCCCGATCCCCACCGCCATCTGGTCGTAGCTGGGCGCCGCGCCACGATGCTCGGTCATGTAAGCCTGGATGAACTCCAGCAGCTTGAGTTGCTGAGACGTCAGCATCTAAGCGTCCTTCCGCGGATCGGAGACCTACGAAGAGCAAGGCCAGTTTCTCCACGAGGCGCGGGCGGCCATTGCTCTCATCTGGCTGCTGCATCTCCAGACCCACGAGAGTGCGAAGCGCACGCCTTTCGACTTCGTGCCGTGGTGCGACTGGAAGGCGAAGACCCGGGCGGACTGGCTGGCGCGTCGCCGCTACCTCTGGGCGGGCTTCCTCAAGGCCGTGCGAGCCTATCAGGTAGAGCGAGCCAAGATCGATGCTCCGGCCTTCGCGAGGGCTGCGTGATGGACGCCATTTGCACCCGCGATCCCAACAGGATCCTCCTCCGTACGAGCATCGGCGACATTCAGGCTTGGGGCGCACCGTCCTCCGACGTGTCGGTGGTGCTGTCGGTCTACGCGAACGTCGCACACGCTGACACGCAGACCGCCTACATCAGCCAGAACCTCAACATGAGCGCTGCAGAGGCTCGGCGTTTGGCGGCCACGCTCGTCGAAGCTGCCGATCACGCCGACAAGGTCCGCACTGACGCAGCAGCGAGGGCTGCGTGATGCCCGCCACAACCCACAAGGTCGACACCTGCCTCGGCATCGGCGACCCGGACCTCGGCGCCGAGGTCGATCTGCGCATCACCTACACGTTCCTGAAAGGCGCGCCCGAGCAGGGACCGACCTACGCCAGCGGAGGACAGCCCGCCGATCCCGACGAGATCGAGTTCGTATCGTGCGTCTATGTCGATGCCGCAGGCAAGGAAAGCTCGCCATCCGGGGCCTATGCCGACCTGGAGCAGTCGGCGCTCGACGCCATCGCCGAGGCATGGCTGCGGGGCGACGAAGGCCAGGCGCAGGCCACCGAGCAGGCCATGGACGATTGGGCCGCCCGCGCGGACGAGGCTGAAGAGGCGCGCGCCGAGTCGCGGCGGGCCTACTGATGATCTGGGACGCCCTTTGGGATGTCGTCTCGGTCTCCCTCACCATGATCGTCCTGCCACTTGGTCTGCAGGGCTTCTTCTCAATGCTGATTGGAGAGTGAGCGATGGCACTGGATGCTGAGAAGGCGAGCCAGATGCTCGACCGGCTGGAGCAGGCGGTCGTCGACTACGAGCGCGCGACGGGCGCGTACGTCGCTGGCGCCAGGCGCGAGAAGGCGGAGGCCAGGCAGGCGTTGCTTGAAGCGCTGTTGCCTCCCGGAGCGCCGGCGTGACCGCCCCCGATCCCACCATCCTCGTCGCCGCGATCAAACTCGCCGAGGAAGGTCTGCAGACATTCCGTGGCATCGACGACCCGGAGATCAAACGGGAGGTCGAGCTTAACGAGGCGATCCTGGCAGCGGCGAAGGCGTATCAGCCGATGCGGGAGGCGCTGGAGAAGGCCGAACGTTCGCTCGTAACCGCATGCCGCGCCGGCTTGGCGGACGGCGATTTCGACGAACAGGAAATCGCCGACATGGTGAACGCGAACCCGACGATTATCGCCGTGCGCGCCGCCCTCAACCCGGCAGGCCCGGCATGAGCCGCCGCCGCAACGCAACCGCACTTACAGGAGGGCCTGATGCCTGACACCAATCTTGAGATCGAGTTCACGCAGGCGCCGCCGCCAGCGGCCATGTCTGAGGGCGGCTCGGCAATCCGCGACCTGATCGCGCGCGCGGTGATCGATCCCAGCATCGATCTCGACAGGGTCGAGCGCCTGGCTGCCCTGGACGAGCGCATGCAGTCTCGGCAGGCCCGGCTCGCCTTCGATGCTGCGATGGAGGCGACGCAGAAGGAGATGGGGCCCGTCCGCGCCGATGCGACCAATCCCGAGACGCAGAGCAAGTACGCCTCCTATGGCGCGCTCGATGATGCCATCCGGCCGATCTATCAGCGGCACGGCTTCTCGCTGAGCTTCGCCACGGGCGAGCGTGCGCCGGAAGATCATGTGCGCGTCACCTGCCGCGTGGCCCACTGCAGCGGACACCGGGAGCATCCCTTCCTCGACATGCCGATCGACGGGCGCGACGCCAAAGACGTCGACGTCATGACGTGGACCCACGCCACAGGCTCCGCCCTCACCTATGCCAAGCGCTACCTGCTCGGCATGATTTTCAACATCGTTGTCAGCTACGACGACGATGGCAATGCCGCCTCGGCCGGTAAGGCGGGCGGTGGCACCGAATTCCGGCCCGAGCGTCGTGGTGGCGGCAACTGGGTCGAGGAGTCTCGTCGCGACGGGACCCTGAACCAAGACCGCCCGAAGGGGCAGCTCGCGGCGCCTGCCGCTGCTCCCGCACCTGCGGAAAGCCCTGCCACCGCACGCGGCCGTAAGTTCGTCGACAACGCCATCGCACTGTTCGCCCTGCCCGGCCAGACCGTCGAGGCCCTGTCTACGTGGTGGGACGAGAACGAGAAGGTGAACCCGGGCGCGAAGGTTTCGCCACTCGCCTGGCTCGAGAGCGAGGCGCCGGCCGAATACGCCCGCCTGGTCGCGGCCTTCGAAGAAGCCAAGGAAACCGCAACAGCGAGGGAACGGTCATGAGCATTTCACAGGTACCCGCCGACAAGCGGGACACGATCGGCGGCAACCTGCCGCCGCTGTCGGAGCGGCTGGCGATCGACCACGCCGACCTCGCGCAGAAGGCGGCGGACGTTCTCGCCCTGGAAGCCTTGCCGCCCATCATGGTCGATGAGGATCTTGCCCTGTACTCCGAGCGTGCCAAGGCATTGAAGGATGTCGCCGGCGCGATCGAGAAGGCACGGAAGACCGCCAAGGACCAGGTCAACAAGGATGGCCGGACGATCGAGGACTTCTTCAAAGGCCTCGCCGGTCCCGTGACGGCCGCTGCCGACGCGATCGTGGGCGAGATCAACGCCCGCCAGCTCAAGCGGCTACAGGAACAGCGCAAGGCCGAGGCCGAGGCTGCCGCCGCCCGGCGCCAGGAAGAGCAGAAAGCGAAGGAAGCCGCGCTCGCCCTGGGGCAAGACGATGAGCCGGCCACTGCTCCGCCCCCTCCTCCGCCGCCGGTCGCCGCGAAGGAAGTTGCGCGCGTCGTCTCCTCGGCGGGCCGCGTGACAGCCAGCGCTACGATCAAGTGGGCGCACGAGATCGTCGACGCCAGCCTTCTGCCGCGCGACCTGCTGATGCCGAACCCGGCCGCCATCAAGGCCCGCGTCGAAGCCTTCAAGGCCAACGGCACGAAGATCGAGGAAGCCAATATCCCTGGCGTCCGCATCTACGAAGACCTGAAGACCGCGATCAGGTGATGGGTGTCGCCGTTCCTCTCCCTAAGCGAACGCTCTCGCAGAACGCCATCTTTCACGCGCTCTGCGGCGACATTGCGAAGTCCGGGAAGGAATGGGCCGGCTGCCAGCGGACAGCCAAGGAGTGGAAGACATTGCTGATCTCGGCACATGCGACGGCAACCGGCTTAGAGGCTGACGTAGTCATCGGCCTCGAAGGAGAGATGGTCGAGATCCGGGAATCGTCGGCCAGCATGTCCGTGGAGCGCAGCACCAGCCTGATCGAATACACGATCGCCTGGGCCGTGATGAACGGGATCAAGATCAGGGATCCACGATGAAGCGGCGAGAGTTCTCCAAGCCAGTCCGCGCTGAGATCGTCCACCGCGCCACGAACGAGCGCGGCCGTCTTTGCTGCGAGGGCTGCGGCCTGGTCCTTGGGCGGAAGCCCTGGCACATCGACCACACCATCCCCGAAGCCCTGTTCCTCGATAAGAGCCGCCCGCTGATAGCGGACGACGGCAAGCTTCTCGGTTGGGACTGCTGCCACAAGCCGAAGACGAAGATCGACAAGGGATGCATCGCGAAGAACGTCCGGCGGAGCCACAAGGACCGCGGCATCCGTGATCGATCGACCTTTCCCAAACCGCCGCCGGGCTACCGCTACAGCTGGAAGGTCGGACGCGTCATCAAGGAGGCGACATAGTGGAAGAGCATCCCGTCCGGCAGGACATCGACTACATCGTGATCGAGCATGGCACCGAGGGCTTGGTCGAGGTCGGCGCCCGCTATCCCGAATCGTACCGCGTCGGCTACGACGGCGTGACCCGCATCGAGGCCTGCACGAAGTCCGGCATGCACGCCAACATCCCGTATGTCCGGGTCTGGCGCGGCGATGTCGCGGTCGGCGAGTGGTGCCAGCACCAGATCGTCGGCGTGTATTTCAAGGCGCCGGCATGACGACGCTCGCCGCCCCGGTGGCTTTGGCCATCCCGCAGGTCGTTCGTCACAAGCCGACGGGCGATCTGTTGATCACGGTCGAGCGGTACGACGCCAACCAGTATCACGGCAGCGGCTACCGATGCTCGCCCATCGACAATCGCTATTCATCGCGCGGATTTCCCGACGACGAGTTGGAGTCGGCCCCGCCGCGCAAGCCGGGCGCGTTCGACTACCGGACCGAGATCGTGCCGCGCGCTCAAGGCGCTCTGCCGTGGGAGCATGTCGAGCCGGTCAATCTCGCGAAGACGCTGTCGAACGTCGCCGCGTGCGCGGGCTGGGCCGCCTATCCCGGCATCGCGTGGGTGACCAAGCCCGGCGAAGCGCGCGCCGACTGGGCTCGCATCTTCCTGCACACGACACAGGGTGGCGGCTACACCGGACAAGCTCACGCCCTTGTCTGGGAGCGCGGGCCGAGTCGCAAGCCTTCGCATCTTATCGATGCGGTCGTGAAGGCTGCGAGCCGGGCCGTCCACGACCGCAAGGCGCCTCGGGGCGATCTCGCCGCAGCCGTCCTCGCGATGGAGGACGTGCCCTACCACCAACTCGAGTCGGCGATGCCGAGCGCGTGGCTGCTATCGATCTGCAAGCACGAGGTCGTCGATACCAGCACGCCGCAGGGACGTATGCGCGGATGGCGGCCGGCCCACTGCTCGAAGTGCGGCATCAATCTATCCGTCGACAGCAGCGATTGAAGGACGAGCCGACCGATGACCGACGCGACCCGCTACCCTCTATCTTGGCCGACCGGCTGGAAGCGTTCTCCCGTGGGAGGCCGGCGGCCAGCCACTTTCCGGAAACACGGCAAATGGCTCACCGTGACGCAAGGCTTTGAACGGTTGGTCTCGGAACTTGATCGTCTGGGCGCCAAAGACCGGCTTGTCTCGTGCAACGTCGAGCGCGGCGCGCGCGGCGCCCCGTTGTCTGGCCGTCCGGAGCCGGCGGATCGCGGGGTGGCGGCCTACTTCACCCTCAAGGGCAAGCCGCGCGTGCTGGCCTGCGACACGTTCACGACGGTTGCCGACAACATGGCCGCCATTGCCGCGCACATTGAGTGCATCCGAGGCATCGACCGCTACGGCGTCGGCACCCTCGACCAAGCCTTCGCTGGCTACGACGCGCTTCCGCCTCCGGGTGCGGTCGCCAAGATCCCGTGGCGCAAGGTGTTCGGCCTCGACGAAGCGGTGACACCCAACCGCGGCGAGCTCGACCGGCTCTATCGCCAGATGGCCCAACAGTTCCATCCCGACCTGCAGGGCGGCAGCCACGAAGCCATGGCGATGCTCAACACGGCGCGCGACGAAGCACTGAAGGAGATCGGGTGATGGCCGACAATTCATCCATCGAATGGACCGACGCCACTTGGAATCCTGTGCGGGGGTGCACGCGGATTTCGGCGGGGTGCGGCGGGCCGAATCGGCAGGGCGGCTGCTATGCCGAGCAGATCGCCGCGCGCTTTCCCGGGCCCGGCCAGCCGTTCGAGGGCTTCGCCGAGCGCACGACGCAGGGCGGGCGCTGGACTGGCAAGATGGCGCTGGTCGACGACATGCTCACCCTGCCGCTGCGCTGGAAGAAGCCGCGCCGGATCTTCGTCAACAGCATGTCCGACCTGTTCCACGAGAACCTGCCGGACGAGGCGATCGACAAGGTGTTCGCCGTCATGGCCCTGGTGCCGCAGCACACGCTTCAGGTGCTGACGAAGCGCGCAAAGCGGATGCGGACCTACCTAACGACCGATCGGCGCTTTCAGATTTGCGGCGAGATTGACCGGATGTTTCCCATGCGCACCGAGAGGTCGCGTCTCGCGCGCGACCGCATCGCCCGCGTGACTGCGCCAGGCATGATGGCTCCCCTAGAGAATGTGCATCTCGGTGTTTCGACGGAAGACCAGCCGCGCGCCGACGAGCGCATCCCGCACCTTTACCATACGCCTGCTGCGAAGAGGTTCATCTCGGCGGAGCCACTGCTGGGGCCAATCGATCTGATGGAGGTGATCCCAAACCCGCTCATCTGGAGCCCGGTCCACGGCATCACGCGCTCGCTCGACTGGGTCATCGTCGGCGGTGAATCCGGCCCGCGCGCCCGGCCGGCGCATCCCGACTGGTTTCGCACCTTGAGGGACCAGTGCGCAGCGGCCGGCGTGCCGTTCTTTTTCAAGCAATGGGGCGAGTGGGTCTCCGTTAGCGAAGTCGAGGGCGCGGGGCGTCATCACTCTTTCGAGGATGGCGCCACGGTGCGGCGGGTTGGCAAGACGCGCGCCGGCGCACTGCTTGATGGCTGCGAGCATCGCGGGTTCCCCGCATGATCGCCGGCCCCTGGAAAGACCGCGACGAGCTCGATGCGTGGTGGGCCGCCAACGTCATCGCCCTCAACCGCCCCTCCGTCACGGACCCGCGCGAATACGAGCGCGTCGTCCATGCCATCGAGAAGTTCAACGCGGAGAATCCGAGATGACCGATCGACCGATATTGTTCAGCGCGCCGATGGTGAAATCACTGCTCGACGGCAGGAAGACTCAGACGAGGAGGATCATTAACCTCCCCGGCGTCGCGAATGTCGTCGAATTCGTGCATGTCGGCACTGACAGCCGCACCGGCGTGCCGGTCTTTGAGATGAAGGATGCCGCAGGCAGACATCTGACGCGCCCTACCGGAAAAGGAAGCGTGAGCCCGCATTATTCGCCTCGCTTCGCCAAGGGAGACCGCCTCTACGTCCGCGAGACGTGGAGCGCCGAGCACCTGTGGAGCGGCGTCAAGCCAAGCGAAATCCCGTGCGGTCCGATCTGGTATTGGGCTGACGGTGAGCCTCGCGAGGGCGACTGGACCAAACCGAAGGTCGCCATCCACATGCCGCGCTGGGCCTCGCGCCTGACGCTCACCGTGACGGACATGCGGGTGCAGCGGCTGCAGGAGATCAGCGAGGCGGACGCTCTGGCCGAGGGTGTGACGGCTCCCTTCTCGGAAGGATATTTCCGCACCAGCTATCGCGATCTGTGGAACGTCATCAACGGCGCCGGCGCGTGGGACGCGAACCCGTGGATCGTGGCGGTTTCGTTCTCCGTCGAGCGCCGGAACATCGACGCAGCGAGGGCGGCATGAGCGCCTTACTTTCCCGCCAGCACCTTCGCCAGTTTGGCCCGCACGCCGGCGACCGTCAGGGTCGGACCGTCGGCAACATCAGCATACGTGCGGTAGAGGTCTGGACGCTCCACCCGAAGCATCACGTCCTCGCCCAGCCAGAACGAGCCCTGCCCCAGGTGCACCAGCACTTGGCAGAGGAGATCGGTTTCCCATGGCCCAAGCGGCTTATCTCTCTCGCCAACCGTTACGAGGAAGCGCTCCATGCGCTGGGCGAGGTTCCGGCGGGCGGTGGCTTCCCGAGTGAGATTTTCCATCTGCGGGACATAGCATGAGCGCGCACCGCCCCGCCCTTCACTTCGTCGGCTTCCGCGGCGACGAGTACATCAGCGCGCGCCGCGTCTGGGGCGAGCCGGACTTCTTCCACCTCGGATGGGACCTCCGGGCGCAGCGCGAGATCGCACCGGGCGACGTCGTCGTGTTCGCCAAGGGGCCTGCCGACCAGGCGCCGCAGGTGCGGTCGTTTCCGGACGCCATCGAGCCATGACGGTGCAACAGCCCCTCTCGCCAGGACGCGAACTGCGGCGCTCGTCGCAGCCTCGCCGCGGCCTGTCGCGGGAAGAGGCTGCTGTCTACATCGGGGTTAGCGTCAGGAAGTTCGACGAGATGGTCGGCGACGGCCGCATGCCTCGCGCCAAGGTCATAGACGCCCGCCGGGTCTGGGATACCCAGAAACTCGACCTTGCCTTCGACGCCCTTCCGACGGACGGTGAGGAGGTCTCCAACCCATGGGACTGAGGCGGGGCGGCTTGAAGTTCAACATCCCCTACGTCGTGGCCGACACAGACCGGCACGGCAACGTGCGGCTCTACTATTGGCGCAAGGGTCGCCCGAAGATCCGGCTGCGCGCCGAGCCCGGCTCTGTCGCCTTTGCGGCGGAGGTCGAGGCGGCCAAAACAGCGAGCGACGCCGCTGCTCCGAAGTCCGCGCGGGAGATTGCGCCGGCATCGTTCCGTGCGCTCTGCCTAGACTATTTCGCCAGCGCGAATTTCCGCATGCTGGACAAGAAGACCCAGCGCCAGAACCGCCTCATCCTTGAGGATATCAGCCGATCGAAGACGCCGAAGACCGGACAGGAGCGCGGCGCCCTGCCCTACGCCCTGCTGGAGCCCCGGCACGTCGAGGAGATCCGCGACGAAAAGCTCGAGCTGCCCGGCGCTGCCAACAATCGCGTGAAGGCGCTGCGGCGGCTGTTCAAATGGGCACAGGGAGCGAAGAAGCCGGGGGCGAAAAATCCCGCGGCCGAGGTGGCTTATCTCAAGATGCACGGTGACGGCTTCGAGACCTGGACGGCCGCACACATCGAGCGCTTCGAGGAAGCCCACCCAGTGGGCACGCAGGCCCGGCTATGCCTCGCCCTGTTGCTCTACACAGGCGTCCGTCGGTCGGACGTCGTGAAGCTCGGCCCCCAGCATGAGCGCGACGGATGGCTGCACTTCACCGAAACCAAAGGCAGCCGGAAGGCCGGCGCCGTGCCGAAAAAGCGCGACATCCCAATCATCGAGCCGCTACGCGAGGTGCTCGACGCCAGCCAGGCAATCATCGGACCTTTCGCATATCTCGTGACGGAACGCGGCGTGCCATTCACCGCGAACGGCTTTGGCAACAAGTTCCAAGATTGGGTGAAGGCGGCGGGCCTACCGGTCGGGCTGGCCGCTCATGGACTGCGGAAAGCGGCAGCGACACATGCGGCCGACAACGGTGCGACCGATCGTCAGCTCATGGCGCTGTTTGGCTGGGAAACCGAGAAGGAAGCCAACCGCTACACGAAGCGGGCGAATCGCAAGAAATTGGCGGGTCACGCAGCGCCGTTACTGGGCTTCAAGCGGTGAAGTACGTCATCGAGGACCGGGATCGGCACGGGAACCTGAGACGGTATTACTGGCGGAAAGGTCTGCCCAAGGTGCGACTGCGTGAAACGCCCGGCACGCCCGAATTCGCCGCTGAAGTCGCTGCCGCCGCTGCCATAGCCATTGCCGCCACGCCGATCAGCCGGCCTCCTGGTCACTACGTCTACATCATCCACGCGCATGGCTCCGGCCGGGTCAAATTGGGATCAGCAACAACGCAGAGCGGCGCCTCGCCTATCTCCAGGTCGGCAGCGGATCAATCTTGCGGCTGGCGCGGCTCTATCGCGTCCGCAGCGTCGATGAGGCAAGACAGGTAGAAAGCGCCACCCACAGACATCTGGCACGGTGGCGCACGTCGGGGGAGTGGTTTCGGGTTCGCCTGGATCATGCGGCCACAGCGGTGCAGGGGCTAGCATCGGAGATCGGAATTAAGATCGACGACATGCTGATACATCGGGCCCGAAAGTACGAAAAGCTCCCACCGGTTCGAGACGGTGGGAGCTTTTCGAACAAAACCTCCAGCTAAATCAATGACTTAGCGAGGGGGTTGGTAGCTGGGGGCGGACTTGAACCGCCGACCCCGGCATTATGAGTGCCGTGCTCTAACCAGCTGAGCTACCCAGCCATGGGTGGGCGCTTTTATGCGGCGGGGCCGCGATCTGTCAAGAAAGGCGCGGCTAGGGTCTGGCGTTCCCGCTGCCAGCACGGGTCGCGAACGCAGGTGGGACCGCAATACGCTTAAATCCGGTCACCCTGCCATTTTCGAACGTCGCCCAATACTCGCCTCCCAAAGCGTATTGTTCCTCCGTTACCGGCGGAGCCCCCCACAGCCGTCGCACGTGCTGAGATGACGCGCCAACGGCCACTATGTCAGGCGGGACGGAATGCGAGATCGATGTGTCAGTCGCGAAGGTGGCGTCAATGAGAGCGCGATCCGTGCCGGGCACATGCTCCGTCCTCGCGACAGAGGTGACCTTATCGTCACTGAAGCAGACTTTCTGCCTGACGTTGCCTGCCGGGTACATCCAGCATGTCTTCACGCTCGGCCCCATGATGGCGTCGACCTGCTGGCGAGACATGCCAATCACCACACGGTCGGCATTTCGCTTGTCTTTTGGCTCCTCCGACAAGGGGACGAAGACCACATCGGAGCTGGCATCCACGGAACGGACGCGAGGTGAACAGGCGGCCAGCAAAATGCCGATGACGGCAAGCATGTAGTACTGCGACCGCATCGGATCTCGCTGCCTCTCCTCAGTATTCCATCTGCTCGATCGCATCGACGAGCTTCTGCACATTCGCCGCGTAAAGCCCGGCCGAGCCCAGATTGTTGACCTCGATCACGTGGAGTTCACGTTTGGGCCCCACGCTGATGTCCAAAGCATAGGCCCGTTGCGGCTGCCAGGGATGAGCGGCAATCGTCTCCGCGAAGGCGACGACATCCGCATCGCTGTGGTTCTCGTAGATGACCCTCTGACCGCGCTTGTAGAGGGAGTTGGTGACCACCCGGCCGCCGACGATCCAGAACCGATGCTCCTCGACGATCTCTCTCAACGGGCCGATGACGATGTGCGTATCGGGCAGGATGGAGGACTCGACCTCCGGATCGTCCCATAGCGACCTCACCTGGGCGTGCCATTCCAGGAATTCGTCCCGCCTCGTAGGCCCGGCCTTCCAGAGCTTGTTGTCCTCGGCGGGCCGGCAAAAGAACCGCTCAGGCAGGAAGGACAGCGGCACGTCGGCGAAGCGCCACACCGAAGCCGCGGCGTTCAGCATCGCGTCGCCCCAATGGCGGACATAGGCGAGATGGTCGTGTTCCACCTCCAACAACCCTGGAACCCAGCCCTTGCGTCTGGCTTCGTACCGGATTGCGTAGGCCCCGATCACGATGACATTCCCGACCAGGTTCGCTTCCGGCACGAGTTTCCAGTCATCGCCCAGGTCATGGAAGCTGTGCGGGATCCCCAGCCGGGGCAAACGCTCGGCGAGTTCGCGAACGCCTGGCTCGCTCAGCATCGCGTTCTGGATGATCCAGTGCATGGCCGGCGGTTCAGGCCCCGACCGGGGCGCCGTCCATGCCCTCCCCGGGTTCTCCCAGAAAGCGCAGGATGGTCGGCGCGATGTCGACCAGGCTTGTCGTGCGGCCGGTCTCGCCCTGGCCGAATGCGGGATGGATGAAGGTCAGGAACGGCCGGGTCTCGGCCGGTCCCAAGCCGCCATGATGCCCGCAGCCGATTTCCGGCATGCCCTCGCCGTCCTCGACCAGCCAGCGCGTGCCGGGGACGCCATGGTCGTTGTTCTCGTCGTGGCGCGTCGTGTCCACGGCGGCCACCAGCGCATCGGCCGTCAGACCGGTCGCGGCCAGCGCCTCGCCGGTCAGGATCGAGCCGGCCCACGGTTCCTGGAGCATCTTCGGCAGCAGGTCTTCGACGGCCGCCCTCGCCGCGCCCGTCGCATAGATCAGCGCCGACGTGCCCTGCGACGCGATCCCGATGCGGCCTTCCCTCAACTCTGCCTCGAGGCCCTTTTTAGCCAGCCAGTTGCCGATATGGATGGAGCGGCCGATCGTTTCGTGGCCGTGGTCAGACCCGACCGCAAGCAACGTGTCGAACCGGTCCTCATGCGCCTCCACCGTCTCGATGACCTGTGCCACCAGCCGGTCTGTGACCTCCAGCGCATGGATGTGCGCAGGCGAGCCCAGCGGGTCGTGATGCAGGGTGAGATCGGGATTGGCGAGCCACAGGATGGCCAGCCTGAAATCCGAAGACGGCACGACCTCGGCGCAGAAGCGCCGCACCATCTCGATGTCACCGTCGAGATCGTGACTCACGTCGAGATGGGCCGCGCCGGTGAGCGAGGTGCCGCCGGGGCCGAACGAGCCGGCCCGATGAAGCACCGTGCCGAAATGGTCGGGGTCGAGGAAATAGGCCGCGCCGGGCGAGACGTTCGAATAGGCGATCTGGCCGCCCGACTTCGCCAGCCGCTCGGCCATCGTGGGAACCCGAAGGGTGCGGCCGGTCACACGGCGCATCGTCTGCCGGAAGGACGGCGCGCCGACATTGTGCACGGTGATCCGCTCGTCCTCGACCAGCGCCATCTGGTTGCCTTCGAGGCCATGCCGGCCGGGAAAGCAGCCCGTCGCAATCGAGGCGGCGGAGACGCGCGTGACCGAGGGAAAGACCGCTCGATGATCGTCGGCGCGAAAATGGCCGGCCAGCAGCCGCGCCAGGGTCGGCGTACGAGCCTCGCTGACCCATTCGGCGCCGAGGCCGTCGCACACGATCAGGATCGCCCTACGGGGCCGGGAAGCGTTCATCAGACCATGATAGACCATGCCCGGCCCCGGGGAATCGTCATTCCGGCTGGATGCCTGCCTGCGAAACGATGCGGTCGCTCTTGGCCACCTCGTCGCGCACGAACTGGCGGAACTGTTCGGCCGTCGAGCCGACCGGCACCGCGCCCTGCTCGCGCAAGGCGCTCTGGACGTCGGCGGCGGTGAGCGCGCCCACGAGACCGACCCGCAGCCTGTCGACGACCTCCTGGGGCGTTCCCTTTGGCACGGCGACACCGACCCACGTGTTGAACTCGTAGCCGGCAAAGCCCAGCTCGGCCATGGTCGGTACGTCCGGCAGTGCCTCGGACCTGACAGAGGAGGTCACGGCGAGCGCGCGCAGCTTGCCCGAACGAACCAACGGCACGGCGGGCGGCACACTGCTCACGGCCATGTTGATGTGCCCGCCCACGGCATCCTGCACCAGCGGCCCCGAGCCCTTGTAGGGGATGTGCAGGAACCGGGCCTTCGCCATGCTCGACAGGAGTTCGGCCGCGAGATGCTGCGGGCTGCCGCTGCCGATCGAGCCGTAGCTGACGGTGTCGGGCTTAGCCTTCGCCATCTCGATCAGCTCCTGCAGCGACTGCGAGGTCGTCGCCGGTGCCACGAAGACCAGGGGGAAGGTCGCCACCAGCGTCACCGGCTCGAAGTCGGTGCGCGGGTCGTAGGTCATGTTCTTGAACAGGCTGGCGTTGATCGCCATCTCGCTCGCCGCGCCGAACAGCACCGTGTAGCCGTCGGCCGGCGCCTTCGCGACGCTCGCGGCCCCGATCATGCCGGTGGCCCCGGGCTTGTTCTCGATGACCACCGTCTGGCCGAGTACGTCCGACAGGCGTGCCGCCATGACGCGCCCGGTGATGTCGGTGCCGCCGCCCGGCGGATAGGGGATGATCAACTTGACCGGCTTGGCGGGATAGGTGTCCGCGCGCACCGAGGAAGGGGCCGCCGCCGAGAAAGCCAGAAGGAGTGCCGCGAGGGAATCGCGACGCGAGAAGGGACGCTGGGTGAGTTCGCTCGTCATGCCCGGCCTTATCCGGGCAATGGGTGACGCGGCGGTTACAGGATCATGTCGAGCGTCGGATGAAGCCGCCGCCCAGCACGCGACTGCCTGTCGCGGCGTCGTACACCACGCAGGCTTGTCCCGGCGACACGCCGACTTCCGGCTCGAAGAAGCGCACGATGGCGCCCTCCTCCGTCAGCTCGATCACGGCAGGCCGCAAGGACTGGCTGGAACGCACGCGGACCTGCACGGGCTGCGGACCGTCGATGGGCCCGGCGAGCCAGTTCACGTCGTACAGGACGATCTCGTCACGACCGAGTGCAGAGCGCGGCCCGACGACGACGCGCCGGGTCGCGGGCTCGAGGCGCACCACATACAGAGGATCGTTGTCGGTGCCGTCGCGTCCGCCCAGCGCCAGGCCGCGGCGCTGGCCGACCGTGTAGCGCACGATGCCCTCGTGGCGGCCGACGATGTTGCCTGCCATGTCGACGATATCGCCGGGCTCGACGGCCTCCGGCCGCAGCTTCTGGACGACCGACGCATAGTTGCCCTGGGGCACGAAGCAGATGTCCTGGCTGTCGGGCTTGTCGGCGACCACGAGGTCGAAGCGCCCGGCCAACGCGCGCGTCTCGCTCTTCGGCAGATCCCCCAGCGGGAAGCGCAGGAAATCGAGCTGGTCGCGCGTCGTGCCGAACAGGAAATAGCTCTGGTCGCGCGCCGGATCGGCGCCGCGATGAAGCTCCGGGCCCCCCTCGCCCATCACGCGGCGGACATAGTGGCCGGTCGCCAGCGCCTCGGCGCCGAGCTCGCGCGCGGTCCGCAGCAGGTCTCGGAACTTCACGGTCCGATTGCAGGCGATGCACGGGACCGGTGTCTCGCCGCGCGCATAGGCATCGGCGAAGGACTCCATCACCTCGGTGCGGAAGCGACTCTCATAGTCGAGCACGTAGTGCGGGATCGACAGCCGCTCCGCGACCTGGCGCGCGTCCTGGATGTCCTGGCCGGCACAGCAGGCACCCGTCTTTCCCACCGCGACGCCGTGATCGTAGAGCTGGAGCGTGACGCCCACGACGTCGTAGCCCTGCTCCTTCAGGAGCGCCGCCGTCACCGACGAATCGACACCGCCCGACATGGCGACCACCACGCGGGTATCCGCGGGCGCCTTGTCGATTCCGAGGGAATTGAGGGTAGAATGGCGGGTCATGGCGGGGCCTATATAAGTCCTGCTCCCTGCCCCCGCCAGCCGGGGCTAGTCGCGGCGGTAGCCGCTGTCGCGGACGACCTTGGCGACGCCGTTGCGGTCGTAGACGATGGCGACCCGGTCACCCATCTGAATATCGCCGTCGTCGCGCTGGGCAACCGTCACCCGCTGGCCATCGTCGCGCTGGACCGTCACCTCGATGCCGCGCCGAGGTGCGTTCTGGTCGACCGCCGTCCCGGCAATGCCGCCCGCTACGGCGCCCAGAAGGCCGCCGACCACGGCGCCGCCCGCCGAATTGGTGATGGCACCGCCGGCCACGGCTCCACCCACGGCGCCAAGGCCGCCGCCGATCAGCGTGCCGTCGCTCACGCCGGAACTCCGGCCTCCGCGAACCTGCACTTCGCGAATCGAGACCACCCGTCCGTGCTCGCCGCGGTAACTCGCGCCCTGCGAGGAGGTGTTGACCACGCCGGGCTGAACCGCCCCGCTGCTGCCGTTACAGGCGCTCAGCCCCATTGCGAGGACCGCTGGAACGAGGAAGCCGACCCGCCATTTGCCGAACATTTGAAGGAACACCTTTCGTACTCTCGATCAAAACGAACGTGAGGAATTCAATCCAGGCTGCGCGACGTATCGCGTACGACGTGAGCGACGCCGCGATCATCCTGCACGATCTGTACGCGGTCACCGAGCTGGATGTCCCCGTCGTCGCGCTGCGCAACGGTAACGCTCTGCCCGTCGTCGCGCTGGACGGTGACCTCGATGCCACGACCGCCGCTGCGCTGTCCGTCGGCGATGGTGCCGGCGATTGCACCGCCGACCGTGCCGAGCAGAAGGCCGACCAGGCCGCCGCCCACCGTCTGGCTGGTGATGGCGCCGATCGTTGCACCCACGCCGCCGCCGATGATACCGCCCATGACGGCACCGTTGCCGCCGCCATAACCGCCACCGCCGCCCGCGAGGCCAACGTCGCGAATGGACACGACACGTCCGGGCCCGCCGACCGGCGCGCTGTAGGCGACCTGCGTCGGCGCCGCCGGCGAAGGCGGCGGGGCGCTCGCCTGACCGCCATAGGCCGGCGCCGTCGAACTCACGATGCCGGGCTGAACGGCGTTGGACGCACAAGCGCCCAGTCCCGCTGCCAGCACCAGCGGCAGCAGCAGAGGACGCACTCTCGTCGCGATCATGGGGACCCCTCCCGGATCACCGTGTGTCGCCCATATTTCCGGCCAAATTACGGCGTGCGGCAAGCGCCGATCTAGTCGCGTTCGTCGATCCAGGCGGCCTGGATGGCTTCGAGGATCTTCTCGTTGGAGCGCGCCGCATCGTCCTCGAAACCCGGCAGCTCCATCACCCAGCGATGCAGGTCGGTGAACCGCAGATTGACGTTGTCGACATCGGGATGGCGTTCCTCGAGCTCGATCGCGATGTCCTGCACGTCGGTCCAGCGCAGCTTCCGGGCCATCCGCCCCTCCTACTTGTCGACCATCATGTTGCGCGTCGCCGCCGGCAGCTTGACGACCAGGCCGTCGAGCGCCTCGGTCATGCGGATCTGGCAGCCCAGGCGGGAGGTATGTGTGAGACCGAACGCAAGGTCGAGCATGTCTTCCTCGTCGTCGCTGGCCGGCGCCAGCTTCTCGAACCACACGCCCTCGACCACCACATGACAGGTCGAACAGGCGAGCGAGCCCTCGCAGGCGCCTTCGATGTCGACATGGTTGCGGTGTGCGATCTCGAGCACGGAGAGGCCCAGTGGCGCATCGACTTCCTTGCGCGTCCCGTCCCGCAGGATAAACGTCATCTTCGGCATGTCCCGATCTCGCTCCGCTTAGTCGCCGACCCGGCTTTCGAGGTCGCCCATCGACATGCCCGACAGCGCCTCGCGGATGCCGCGGTCCATCCGCCGCTCCGCGAAGGGCTTGGACAGCGTCTCGAGCGCCTCGGCTGCCGCATTGATCTCGTCCCGGCTCTCGCCTTCCATCGCCGTTTCCAGCCGCATCCGCGCCGCGTCGATTGCCGCGCGCTCCTCTGCCGACAGCAATCCGCCATCCTTCTTGAGGGCAGCGTCCAATGCCAGCAAACCGCGTCGCGCCTCCACCCTCGCCTCGGTCAGCAGGCGCAGGTTCATATCGGCCTCGGCGTTGTCCATGCTGTCGTAGAGCATGTCGGCCATGTCCTCGTGGCTGAGGCCGTAGGACGGCTTCACCTCGACCCGCTGCGCCACGCCGGTCGTCCGCTCCTCGGCCGAGACCGTGAGCAGCCCGTCGGCATCGACCGCGAAGCTCACGCGGATGCGCGCCGCACCGGCCGTCATCGGCGGAATGCCGGTGAGTTCGAACCGCGCCAGGCTGCGGCAGTCCGCGACCATCTCGCGTTCGCCCTGGACGACATGAATGGCCATGGCGCTCTGGCCGTCCTCGTAGGTCGTGAAATCCTGCGCGAGCTGCGCCGGGATCGGGGTGTTGCGCGGCACGATCTTCTCGACGATGCCGCCCATCGTCTCGAGGCCGAGCGACAGCGGCGTGACGTCGAGCAGCAGCGTATCGCCGCCACCCGTCAAGGCTTCGGCCTGCAGCGCCGCGCCCAGAGCCACGACCTCGTCGGGATCGATGTCCGTCAGCGGCGGCTTGCCGATCATCCCGGCGACCTTGGCACGCACCAGCGGCACGCGCGTCGAGCCGCCGACCAGAACCACGCCCTCGATCTCGGTTGCGACCATGCCGGCATCGGCCAGCACATTCCGGGCGATTTCCAGGGTGCGCGCGACGGGCGTCGCCACCATCGCATCGAACTCAGCGCGGGTAAGCGCATGGAACGACGGTGTGCCGGCAATCTCGAGCCGGCCCGAGGTCTGGTGGCGATCGGACAGCTGCTCCTTCATGTGTCGCGCCAGCGCCAGCGCCGACTTGACGGCCGTCTCGTCGACCTCGTCCGCGAGACCGTCATGCTTGCGCTCCGCCAGAAGGCGTTCGGCGATCGCGCGGTCGAAATCGTCACCGCCCAGCGCCGTGTCGCCGCCGGTCGCGAGCACCTGGAACACGCCCTTCTCCAGCCGCAGCAGCGAGAAGTCGAAAGTACCACCGCCCAGATCGTAGACGGCGTAGAGCCCTTCGGAGCCTTTATCCAACCCATACGCAAGAGCGGCGGCCGTCGGCTCGTTGACCAGCCGCAACACTTCGAGGCCGGCGACGCGGGCGGCGTCCCGGGTCGCGGTGCGGGCGGCATCGTCGAAATAGGCAGGCACGGTAATGACGGCGCGCTCGACCCGCTTTTCGAGGGCCGCCTCCGCGCGGGTCCGCAGCGCCTTCAGGATCTCGGCGGAAATCTCCACCGGCGAACGCGCTTTGCCGCCGATGCGAAGCTTGACCATGTCGATCTCGCCGGTGCCCGGCTCGACCTCGTAGGGCAGTACGCCGGCCACAGCATGGAGATCGCCGGCCCCACGGCCCATCAGGCGCTTGATCGAGGCCACGACGTTGCGCGGCTCGCTGGCCGTGAAGGCGCGCGCCTCGTCTCCCACCAGCACACCGCCCGCGTCGGGATAGGCCACCACCGACGGTACGAGCGCCCGGCCCGTCTCGTCGTGGAGCGCCGCCGGCTTGCCGTCACGTGCGATGGCCACCACCGAATTGGTCGTGCCGAGATCGATGCCGACCGCCAGCGAGCCTTCGCCGGCATGCGGCAACGGCGTTTCGCCAGGCTCGTGGATCTCCAGCAAGGTCATGCGTTCGACCGATCAAGATTCATGCGTCGTGCCCGCGCCTCCTCGGCGAACTTGTCGAGGTAGCGCAGGCGAAGGAGCGCCTTTCTGAGGGCGACCCTGTCGTTTGCCAAGAACAAACTGCCCAGCCCCGCGAGGGCCTTCTGAACGTCCTGGCGGGCTTCGGCGGCCAATTGGTCGACCGCTCCCGGCGTGTCAGCCTCATGCAGCGCCTCACGCGCTTCCATGGCTTCCATCAGCAGGTCCGGATCGTCGATCGTCCTGCCGTCGCCCGGCATGTCGACCTCCGCAAGCTCAGCCATGTAGAAGGCACGGCTCAGCGGGTCCTTCAGTGTGCGATAGGCTTCGTTCAGCGAGGCGGCCTCAGCCGAAGCGCGCGCCCGCTCATCGGGCGGCCTTGAGACGAAACGGTCGGGATGCCACTGCCGCTGGAGCGTGAAATAGGCCCGGTCCAACGCCGCGGCGTCCAGGTCGAGCGCCGCCGGCAATCCCAGCCGCGCGAAATGATCCATGACCCCGGCTTCAGACGTGAAAGGATTCGCCGCAGCCGCAGCGGCCCTTCTCGTTCGGATTCCGGAAGACGAAGCCCGATTTGAGCTTCTCCTCCTCGTAATCCATCTCCGTGCCGATCAGAAAGAGCGACGCCTTCGGATCGACCAGCAGCTTGACGTCGTGGGCCTCGATGACCTCGTCCATCGGCTCCTGCTTGTCGGCGAACTCCAGCGTATAGCTGAGGCCCGAACAGCCTTTGGTACGAACGCCGATGCGGATGCCGGCCGTTGGCTTGCCCCGTCCCTCGATCATCGCCTTTATGCGTTCGCCCGCGAGCGGCGTCACCGTCATCAGCTGCGGGCGGGGACGGCGTACCCGCGGCGCGGCAGGCGCCGCCGGCTTGGTGGTTTCGCTGGTCGTGGTCATACGCTGGGCTCCGATTTGAGCTACTCGGCCTTCTTGGTCGCCTTCGCGCGATAGTCGGCGATCGCCGCCTTGATCGCGTCTTCGGCGAGGACCGAGCAGTGGATCTTCACCGGCGGCAACGCCAGGTGGCGCGCGATGTCGGTGTTCTTGATGGTCTCGGCTTCGTCGATCGTCTTGCCCTTGACCCACTCGGTGACGAGCGAGCTCGAGGCGATGGCCGAGCCGCAACCGAAGGTCTTGAACTTGGCGTCCTCGATCAGCCCGTCGGGACCGACCTTGATCTGCAGCTTCATCACGTCGCCGCAGGCCGGCGCGCCGACAAGACCGGTGCCGACATCCTCGGCCGCCTTGTCGAACGAGCCGATGTTGCGCGGGTTCTCGTAGTGATCGATCAGCTTTTCGCTGTAAGCCATGACTGTCTCCTCATTTGTCGAGCGGCGCCCGATAGGTCAGTGGGCAGCCCACTCGATGGACTTGATGTCGATGCCTTCCTGGGCCATCTCCCAGAGCGGGCTCATCTCGCGCAGCTTGTTGACATGGCGCACCAGCTCGTCGACCGCGGTGTCGACCTCGTGCTCGGTCGTGAAGCGGCCGAGGCCGATGCGCAGCGACGTGTGGGCCATCTCCTCCTCCACGCCGAGGGCGCGGAGCACGTAGCTGGGCTCCAGCGAGGCCGAGGTGCAGGCCGAACCGGACGAAACCGCCAGGTTCTTGATGCCCATCATCAGCGATTCACCTTCGACATACGCGAAGCTGATGTTGAGGTTGCCCGGAATGCGCTGTTCGAGATCGCCATTGACGACGATGTCGGTGAGCTTGGCGCGCAGCCCGTTCAGCATGCGCTCCTGCAGCTTCTTGAGCCGCTTCGCCTCGGCCTCCATCTCCTTCATGCAGATCTCGGCCGCCTCGCCCAGACCGACGCACAGCGGCGTCGGCAGGGTCCCGGACCGGAAGCCACGCTCCTGCCCGCCGCCGACGATCATCGGCACGAGGCGCACGCGCGGCTTGCGGCGGACGTAGAGCGCGCCGATGCCTTTCGGGCCATAGATCTTGTGGCCCGAGATGCTCATCAGATCGATGTTGAGCGCCTCGACGTCGAGCGAGATCTTGCCCGCGGCCTGGGCCGCATCGGTGTGGAAGAACACCTTCTTCTCGCGGCAGATCTTGCCGATCTCAGCCAGCGGCTGAATGACACCGATCTCGTTGTTCACAGCCATGACCGAGACGAGCACCGTCTTGTCGGTGATCGCCGCGCGCAGCACGTCGAGATCGAGCAGCCCATCCTGGCGGACCGGCAGATAGGTGACCTCGAAGCCCTGCTGCTCGAGATGGCGGCAGGTGTCGAGCACGCACTTGTGCTCGGTCACCGTCGTGATGATGTGGTTCTTCCGGTCCTTGTAGAACTCGGCCACGCCGCGGATGGCGAGGTTGTTCGACTCGGTGGCGCCGGAGGTGAAGATGACTTCCTTCTCGTCGGCGCCGATCAGCTTCGCGACCTGGGCGCGCGCCTTCTCGGTCCCCTCCTCGGCCTCCCAGCCGTAGGCATGGCTGCGCGAACCCGAATTGCCGAACTTGTGGGTAAAGTAAGGCATCATCGCCTCGAGTACCCGCGGATCCATCGGCGTGGTCGCCTGATAGTCGAGGTAAATCGGCTGATCGTTGCGCCGGATTTGGGTAATGGCTGTCATGCTAACCCCTTCAAACTCCTACGCTGCCCTTGCCTGAGGATCGGCCCGGGAAATATCCGAGTGCTTCACTCGGAGATATAAGTCCTTCCACGCCGCGATCAAGCATTCGATGTCGGCGGCTTTGGTATTCCAACCCAAGCTCACGCGGATCGCGCAGGCCGCTTCCGTGGCCGGCACCCCCATCGCCTCCAGCACAGACGATGGCTTAACCCTCCCCGAGGAACAGGCCGCCCCGGCGCTGATGCAGACATCGGCAAGATCGAGCGCTAGGACCTGCGTCTCGGCAGGGACGCCGGGCATGGAAATGCAGCTCGTGTTGGAGAGCCGCGGCGCACCGGCGCCGAAAACGGCGACGGCCGGGGCAATCTGGACAAGAGAAAATTCCAGCCCGTCGCGCAACCCCGCGAGGTCCGGTGTCGACGACGCCAGTACGGCAGCGGCTCCGAAGCCGGCTATCCCCGCCACGTTCTCGGTTCCGGCGCGGCGATTGGATTCCTGGCCTCCCCCGCGAAGAGCGGACGACAGCGGCGCAGACTTGCGCACCATGAGAGCTCCCACACCCGTCGGCCCGCCGATCTTGTGGGCCGAAAGGCTGAGGTAGTCGACGCCAAGATCGCGCAAACCGACGGGTACCTTGCCTGCGCCCTGAACGGCATCGCAATGAACAAGGGCGCCAGCGCTCTGCGCGAGGCGCACCACTTCGCGGATCGGCTGCAGCACACCCGTCTCGTTGTTGGCCAGCATCACCGACACGAGGGCCGGTTCGGCCGACGCCGCGAGCGCGCGCTCCAAGGCCGCCAGGTCGAGAACACCATCGCCGTCGACGGGAAGGACTTCGGCGTGCGGCACCGCACGACGCACGCTGTCATGCTCGACGGCCGACACCAGAACGCGCCGGCGCCCAGCCCCCGACAGGGCGAGATTGTTGGCCTCAGTACCGCCCGAGGTGAAGACAACCTCGGAAGACGCGGCTCCGCACAGCGAAGCCACCTCCCGCCGAGCCTTGTCGACCGTCGCCCGCGCCCGTCGCCCCGAGGCGTGGACCGACGAGGGATTGCCGCCCATCCGCAACGCTTCCGCCATGGCGTCGAAAGCCGCCGGCCTCAAGGGGCTGGTGGCATTGTGGTCCAGGTAAGCGATGGGGCGCATGAGATCGACGCGAGCGACGGACCGGCCTAGCTGGCCGCTGCCATCGTCTCGGAGGTTGCGACCGGCGGCGCCTCGATCAAGCGCGACGCCAGCTTGCGCTCCAGCACGTCGAGCAGGGTCACCGAACTCAGGAACAGATGGATTTGATTGCCGAGCTCCTCCCACAGATCGTGGGTCAGGCACTTGCTGCGGTCGGCGCGGCAGCCGGTGGCGCCCATCTCGGTGCAGCGCGTGGCGCTGATCGGCTCGTCGACCGCCAGGATGATCTCCGACACCCGCGTCTCCGACGAGCCCCGGGCCAGACGGTAACCGCCACCGGGGCCCCGCACACTCTTCACCAGACCGGCGCGCCGCAAGCGGGCGAAAAGCTGCTCGAGATAGGACAGAGAGATTTCCTGCCGGGTCGCGATATCGGACAGGGAAACCGGCTTCACCTGAGCGTGGCGCGCGAGATCGACCATCGCCATAACAGCGTAACGTCCCTTGGTGCTGAGCTTCACAGCATCCTCCTCACGGCCCGAATCGGCCGTCCTTCGCCATGGAAACGCCTAAAGTTCTTGAAAACCAAAGCGTTACTAAGATATGCCAGCGCCCCAGACTGGGGCTCTGGGCAAAACCAACTGCGTAGCTCGGATTTAGTTAATCCCAGTAGGTTGGTCAAGTATCAAGAATCCCCCCGAATCCGCCGCCGAATCGGTTACGACCGGAGGGTCGAATAAGGTGAAGAACCGGAGTTTCGATGCCTGACGTGATGTTTACCGGCCCCGAGGGTCGTCTCGAAGGTCGCTATCACCAGAGCAAGGAAGAACGCGCGCCCATCGCGCTGATCCTGCATCCGCACCCGCAATATGGCGGGACGATGAATCACAAGGTGGTCTTTTCGCTCTTCCACGTGTTCGTGAATCGCGGCTTCTCGGTGCTGCGCTTCAACACGCGCGGCGTCGGCCGCAGCCAGGGCCGCTTCGACAACGGCATGGGCGAACTTTCCGACGCAGCAGCGGCACTCGACTGGCTGCAGGGCATGAATCCCAACGCCAAGTCGTGCTGGATCGCCGGCTATTCGTTCGGCGCCTGGATCGGCATGCAGTTGCTGATGCGCCGTCCCGAGATCGATTGTTTCATCTCGGTCGCGCCGCCGGCCAACTCCTACGACTTCGCCTTCCTCGCCCCCTGCCCCTCATCCGGCCTCATCGTCGGCGCGGAAAAGGACGAAGTCGTGCCTCAGGCCGACATCCAGAAGCTGGTGGCGCGCCTGTCGCTTCAGAAGGGTATCACCGTCGAGTCGCGGACCATCAAGGGCGCCAACCACTTCTTCCACGACGCGCTCGACCGGCTCGCCGTCGAAGTCGACAAGTACGTCGCCCAGAGCCTGCTCAACCCGCCGGGCCGGGCCACCAGCAACAAAGAGCCCTGACTCCCTCTTTCCGAACTAAGGTTCGTTGAGGCGCCCGCCCGTCATCGGACGGGGGGCACCGGTGGTGCCCGGAAAAGTCAGCGGCAGGCCGCGCAGGGATCGCACCGCGAGGAAGGCGAAGGCCTGCGCTTCCAGCGCATCGCCGTCCCAGCCCAGGTCCGCCGCCGTCAGCACTTTGGCCGCCGTCTCTTCGGCAATGGCCCGAAGCAGCGTCGGATTGTGGGCACCGCCGCCACAGATCACCCAGTGCGACACGGGCGCCGGAAAATGCCGTGCGGCAGATGCGATGGCGCGGGCCGTGCCCCAGGTCAACGTGGCGGCGCCGTCGGCAACGCTGAGGCCATCGGCCCAGGCATCGTTGAAGTCGCCGCGATCAAGCGACTTGGGTGGCACCTTCGCGAAGAAGCGGTGCTCCGCGAAGCGCTCCAGCCGGCCGCGATCGACCTTGCCCGCCGCCGCCAGCGCCCCCTCCTTGTCGTAGCGCTGACCGGCGCGACGCGCGCACCAGTCGTCGATCGGCCCGTTGCCCGGCCCGGTATCGAAGGCGAGCAGCGACCCGTCGGGACCGATCCAGGTCACGTTGCCGACGCCGCCGACGTTCACTACCGCGAGCGGCCGCGGCAGGTCCGCCGCCAAGGCGGCATGATAGACGGGGACCAGCGGCGCGCCCTGCCCGCCCGCCGCCACGTCGGCGGTCCGCAGATCGTTCACGACGCGCACGCCCAACTCCCGCGCAAGCGCCGCACCGTCGCCGATCTGCCAGGTGAAGCGATGTTCGGGTCGGTGGGTGATGGTCTGGCCGTGGAATCCCACGAGGTCGAGGGTCGACAGGTCCACCCCCTGCTCGCTCGACCAGCGGCGCACCGCCGCCACGTGTGCGGCGGTCACGGCCTCCTCGGCGGCGCGCGTCGCGTCCGACGGCTGCTCGGCGCCGAAGGCCGCACGGACGGTGCGACGCACCTCGTCGGCGTAGGGGACGGTCAGGCTGGGGCCGAAGGCCGCGATCCGCTCGCCGTCTGTTTCGATGAGCGCCACGTCGACGCCGTCGAGCGAGGTGCCGCTCATCAGGCCGAGCGCCCGCAGGGGAGATGATGGCATGGCGGGAATGTGTTACACCCGCCGCCCTTCAGGAACAAACGGCCGGACGGCGAGATGGCGGACTTCAAGTCGGACTTCATGCGCATCGTGCACGAGCGCGGCATGGTGCATCAGTGCAGCGATACCGCACGTCTGGACGAACTCCTGTCGAGTGGCGTCCGCACCGCTTACATCGGCTTCGACTGCACCGCCGATTCGCTGCATGTCGGCCATCTGCTGCAGGTCATGCTCCTGCGCTGGTGGCAGAAGTGCGGCCACAAGCCGATCGCGCTGATGGGCGGCGGCACGACCAAGGTAGGCGATCCGTCCGGTCGTGACGAGACGCGCCAGCTTCTCACCACCGCCCAGATCGACGCCAATATGGCGAGCATCAAGAGAAGCTTCGCGAACTACCTCAGCTTCGGCGAGGGCGCGACCGACGCCGTCATGGCCAACAATGCCGACTGGCTCGACGGCCTGCTCTACATTCCGCTGCTGCGCGACGTCGGCCGGCACTTCTCGGTCAACCGCATGCTCACGATGGATTCGGTGAAGCTGCGGCTCGAACGCGACCAGCCACTGTCGTTCCTGGAATTCAACTACATGATCCTGCAGTCCTACGATTTCGTGGAGCTGAACAAGCGCCACGACTGCATCGTCCAGATGGGCGGCTCGGATCAGTGGGGCAACATCGTCATGGGCGCCGACCTCGGCCGGCGCATGCAGGGCGCCGAACTCTTCGCCCTCACCTCGCCCCTGCTGGCGACGGCGTCGGGCGCCAAGATGGGCAAGACCGCGGCGGGCGCCGTATGGCTCAATCCCGAACGGCTCTCGCCGTACGATTTCTGGCAGTATTGGCGCAACACCGAGGATGCCGATGTCGGCCGCTTCCTGAAGCTGTTCACCGACCTGCCGCTGTCGGAGGTGGCGCGCCTCGAAGCGCTGCAGGGCCAGGAGATCAACGAGGCCAAGAAGATCCTGGCGACCGAAGTCACCACGCTCGCGCACGGGAAGCAGGCCGCCGAGACCGCCGCCGAAACGGCGCGCCGTACCTTCGAGGAAGGCACCAAGGCCGACACGCTGCCAACCGTCGAGCTGCCGCTCGCCAGGCTGAAAGCCGGCATCGCGGCGTTCGAACTCATGCATGAGGCCGGGCTCGCCGAGAGCAGGAACGAGGCCCGCAAACTCATCAAGGGCGGCGGCGGCCGGCTGAACGACAAGCCGATCGCCAACGACGCGGTGACGGTGACCGAAGCCGATCTCGGCTCCGACGGTACGCTGAAGCTGTCGGCCGGCCGCAAGCGCCACGTGCTGGTCCGCGCCGTCTAGCCTCGGTCAGGGCGCGCGCTGCCCGTCCGATGATCCGCCGGGCTGGGATCCGCCGGGCTGGGTCGGCGTCCCGCCGGCATTGGCGGGCGCGCTGAACAGATCGCGCAGCGCACCGGGCGCCATCGCCGACATCATGTTCACATCCGTCTTGAGGTCGTCAAACGGACCGTGGAGCTGGTAGGACACGGCGAACATGCCGCCGTCCTTGCCGCCGGTCAGCAGCGGTCCGAGAAGCGGAACGTTCGACAGGATATTGTTCAGCGCGAAGGCCGGCACGACGATGCCGTTCAGCCGCGCCGTATCATTGCCGAGGTCGATGACGCCCTGGGTGGTCACCCCGATCGACTGACCGCTGGTGCGCCCGTTGCGGACCTGTATCCGGTCGCCGCTCTTCGTCAGGTTGGCGCTCAGGCTATCGAACTGCTGCAACGCATTGCCGGCGCTGTTCAGACCGTCGATCGCGGAGTTCAGCGTACCGATGTCGCGACGGGCCGTGACGCGCTGGAGCCGGAAGGGTCCCATCTTCAGCGTGCCCTCGAGTGGCGGGTCGGCCCAGGTATCGTTGAACTTCCCGTCGATGTGCAGGTACCCGTTGACCAGCCCGTCGATCCAGCCCGCTTCCGTCAGCAGCTGGCCGAAGTCGGCCACGTAAAAGAACAGCGTGCGGCCCTGCCCGGAGGGCGTCACCCGGAAGGTCGACCCCTTGCCGCCACCCATCGTGAGATCCGCGGAGGCGACCCGGTCCCCCCTCATCTCGAGGCGGCCGTTGAGGTATCCGAGGGATCCCCGTTTCACGATCACGTTCTGCAGCTGGATCGTGGCCCTCGTGCTCTGCCTCGAAGTCGAGGCCGCACCCTTCGGCTCATCCGCCGGGACCTCGTTCCTCGCGCGCAGCATGTCGCGAACGCGCTGCAGTTCGAGCGACTGCCCCTTCACCGCGATGTCGACACCGTCCGGACTGCGCCGCCAGTCGACAGCCACGTCGGTCTGGTCGAGCCTGACCTGCGGCACGCTGATCTGCTGCACGCTGCCATCGGTGCCGAAGCGCACCTGACCCTTGGTCTGCAGGCCGCCGCCCCGGGCATCGAAGTCGGTCGTCGTGACCTTGCCGCCCGGGGCGAGCTTCAAGGTCATGGTGGCGAGAGCGTCCGTGCCGGCCTCCTTGCTCCAGGCCAGCGGCGCCACCGACAGCTTGGCAGCCTTCATGTCGAAGCGGCCGCCGACCTCGCCCGTCCCGTTCGTCGCGACCTGATAGTGCAGGGTGGTGCCGACGGGGCCGACGACATAGGGTTCGACCGAAGGGAAGCCGGCCTTTTCGACGAGGCCCGCGGGCACTGTGCCCTTGACGTCGTAACGCCTGCGGAACGGAGCCTTGGCCGCAAACATCTCGCGCCAGGTGACGTCGACGGTGCTGCCATCGAGCTTGCCTTGTCCGACCACGCTCAGCTCGGAATTGCCGTACTTCACCCGCGCCGTAGCGTCCGTGAGATCGACGTTGCCCAGCACGTTCTTCAGCGAGAAGGACGTGAGCTGGGCGTCGGCTCCGACGTCGATCTCGGCGACCGTCAGGGCATCGATCAGCGGGAAGCTCAGCGACACGTCAACCGCCACCTGACCACCCAGCCGGCGGTGGTCGTAGAGCGTCTCCTTGGGCAGGCCGAGCTGTGGTCGCGCCAGGAAACGCATGACGTCCTGTGCAGACCCGGCAATGGGCAGCCGGATCTCCGCCATCTGGCCCGCTTGCTTGTCGAGCCCGGTCAGGTCGATCGTTCCGTCGGCCACCTTCAGGTTGACCGCGCCACCACGGGCAATGTCGAAGTGCAGGCTGCCACCCTCGTAGCGGGCCTTGCCGGACACGTCCTGCATCTCGGGCATATGCGGCATGTAGCGTACGGTCAGGCCGCCATAGTCGAGGAAGGCCACCATGCCGTCCACCTTGATGTCGGCGATGTGGTCGACCGGCGCGGTCGCGGTGAACTCGGCGGCGACGTCGACGGTCCCGGCCGTGACGTTGGCGATCGCCCACTTTCGGCCGCCCTCGGCGAACTCGAGCGGCCAATAGTCGCCGAGCTTGTCGACCGGGATCCGCCTGATCTCGGCGCGGCCGGCGAAGTGGCGTGTGTCCGCGATGCGATGACCGGCGCCGGTGACGACGACCCGCGCCGCCCCGAAATCGAAGTCGACGTGATCGATCCTGGAGGTGTGCGCGACATTGTCGATGCTGAAGCGCGCATCCATCGTGCGCACCGGATGCGCCACCGGCAGGATGCCCGGCAGGGTCACGGTGCCATTGGCGCCGTTGATGTCGACCGCGACGGATTTGACCTCGCCGTTGCCCGTGCCCTCGATCTGGAGCCGCCCCGCCAGCGCCAGGTCGACGCCGCGCAGGATGCCGAGATCCGAGGAAAGATCGGCGAAGATCCAGGGCTTGAAGCCGGAAACCTTGGCCTCGAGGGAAACGCGGCTGCGGTCGCGCGTATAAACGCCCGACAGGGAGAGGTCGACCGGGTCGCCGTGGCCGGCAAACCGGGCGTTGGCGGTGATGAAGACGCCCGCGGCGTCGCGCCGGAGTTCGGCCGCCGCGTCCGGCGCATTCCAGCTGAGGCCGGTCTTCAGATCCCGGACCGTGACGTTGGCGTGTTCGATCACCACCGAGTCGAGCTGCCCGATCAGGGAGTCGTAATTGGGCTCCGCCAGCAGCTGGTCGACCAGAATCGAAATCGCCTCGCCCTGCGCACCGCCCTCGGGCGAGGTGAATATGCGCTGGAAGGCCCCGCCCTCGCGGGCGACATCGGCCTCGATGACCGGCCGGATGATGGAGATCGAGGTCGGCAGGAGCATGCCCTGGACGACCGATCGCGGTTCGAACGTCAGGGCCGCCTCAGGCGCGGTGGCGATGACCTGGTTCTGCCCGTTCGTGAAACGCAGACCGGTGAAGGCCAGCCGGATCGGCCGGCTTATCCCGCTCCATTCGAAATATATCCGGTCGAAGTCCGGATGGATGTCGTTTCCTGGCGCGTCGATCAACCGGGCGATGCGCGGCTTCATGAAGTCGAGGTCGACGGGACCCGCCATCAGCCGCAGCGCCGCGACGACGACCAGCGCGGTCGCGGCGAGCACCAGACCAACCGCAACACGCAGAACTACCCGGCAGGTCCGCTTGACCAAACTCGACTCTTCCGTTTCTTGACGATGGCGACACGCTTGGGCAAGCGTATCGCTGCACATGAGAATTTACCCGTCGACCGATTGAATGTCTTGGCTTTCCACTGCCCGCCTTCCACGTCCGCACGATCCGGAGCGGCTCGCCGTGGCCTGGACTCGCTGGGAGGAGCGCGCCGCACGGCCTGACGATCCCGCGGCCGTCGCGCTGCTCGATGCTTTGTTCGGCAACAGTCCCTACCTGACGGAGACGGCGCTACAGAGCCCGGATTTTATGACCGATCTATGGCGTCGTGGACCGGACGCCACCACCGCGGACCTGATGGCCGAGCTCGCCGTGGCGCGAAGCGACTCCGGCACGGGCGCGACACCGGCGGAGATCTCCTCCCGGCTTCGCCGCCTGAAGCGCCGCGTGGCGCTCGCCGTCGCCGTCGCCGACATCGCCGGCGCCTGGCCGCTCGACCGCATCACCGGCCAGCTCAGCGACTTCGCCTCGGGCTGCCTCCGCGCCCTCACCGATTCGATCCTGCTCCAGCTCGAACGCGACGGGCAACTCACGCTCGGCGGAAAGCCCGACGCGGCGGCCTTCACGGTTCTGGGCATGGGCAAGCTGGGCGCCGGCGAACTCAACTACTCCAGCGACATCGACCTGATCCTCTTCTACGACCGCGATGCGCCGGCGCTGGCCGGAAACGAGCAGTTGTCGCGCCACTTCGTGCGGGCGGCCCGGCTGCTGGTCCAGCTCATGTCGGAGACGTCGGCCGAAGGTTACATCTTCCGCACCGACCTGCGACTCCGTCCGGACCCGGGCTCGACACCGCTCGCCATGTCGGTGCAGGCGGCCGAGCTCTACTACGAGAGCGTCGGCCAGAACTGGGAGCGCGCCGCCATGATCAAGGCGCATCCCGTGGCCGGCAACGAAGCCGTGGGCGCGGCCTTCCTGGCCGACATGACGCCCTACATCTGGCGCAAGCATCTCGACTTCGCGGCGATCCACGACATCCATTCGATCAAGCGCCAGATCGACGCCCATCGCGGCGGCGGCACGGTCAAGGTCCTGGGCCACAATGTGAAGCTCGGCCGCGGCGGCATCCGCGAGATCGAGTTCTTCGCCCAGACCCAGCAGCTGATCTTCGGCGGTCGTAACCCCACCCTCAGGCTGCGCGCCACCTGCCCCACCCTTCGGGCGCTCGCTGCTGCCGGCCACATCACCGACCGGGCGGCCGACGAGCTGATCGAGGCCTATGGTTTCCTGCGCCGGGTCGAGCACCGCCTTCAGATGATCGACGACCGGCAGACCCATTCGATCCCGGCCGGCGAGGCAGGTGTCGCGGCCGTCGCGACCTTTCTCGGATACGACACGTCGCAGGCCTTCCAGGCCGCCCTGCTCGAGACGTTGCGCCTCGTCGAGGGCCACTACGCCAAGCTCTTCGAGGAGGCGCCCAGCCTCGCCGGCCCGGGCGGCAATCTGGTTTTCACGGGAACCGACGACGATCCGGGCACGCTCGAGACCCTGACGTCGCTGGGTTTCCGCGATGCCTCGGCCGCCGCGGGCATCGTGCGTCGCTGGCATCACGGCCGCTACCGGTCGACGGCGACGGCCCGCGCCCGCGAACTGCTCACCGAATTAATGCCTGGCCTGCTGAAGGAACTGGGCGGGACGGCGGCGCCCGACCAGGCGCTGCTGAACTTCGACCTGTTCCTGAGCAACCTGCCGGCAGGGGTGCAGCTCTTCTCGCTGTTCAAGGCCAATCCCGCCCTGCTCGAATTGCTGGCGACGATCATGGGCAGCGCGCCGGGCCTCGCCGCCCACCTCGCGCGCCGCGCCCTGCTGCTGGATTCGGTGCTCTCACCCGATTTCTACGGCCCGCTGCCGCCCGCGTCGGAGATGACCGCCGACCTCGCCGCGACGCTCGCGCGGGTCGATCACGAACAGGACATTCTCGACCTGGCGCGCCGCTGGGCCAACGACCGCCGCTTTCAGGTCGGCGTCCAGCAGCTGAAGCGCATCGTCACGCCGGCCGAGGCGGGCCACGCCTACTCCGACATCGCCGCCGCCACGATCTCCGCCCTCTGCGACCGCGTGGAGAAGCGCTTCGCGGAAACCCATGGCGGCTTCCAGGGTCAGCGGCTGGCGGTGCTGGGACTGGGCAAGCTCGGCAGTCGCGAAATGTCGGCGACGTCCGATCTCGACCTGATCTTCGTCTACGACATACCGAGCGGCATGGAGGCGTCCGACGGGCCGAGGCCGCTGTCACCCATCCAGTACTACACGCGGCTCAGCCAGAAGATGGTGACGGCGCTGACCGCCCACACCAACGAGGGCGCGCTCTACGAGGTCGACATGCGCCTGCGGCCGTCGGGCCGCTCCGGACCGCTCGCCAACTCGCTGGAAGGCTTCGAGAACTATCACGCACAGTCGTCGTGGACATGGGAACACATGGCGCTGACGCGCATGCGTGTCATCCATGGACCCGAGACCCTGGTCGAGCGCCTGACCGACATCGTGAAGCGCACGCTGTGCCGCTCGCGCGATCCCGAGACGCTGGTCCGCGACGTCGCCGACATGCGCGACCGCATCGCCCAGCATGCGCCGGCCAAGAGCCTGTGGGACTTCAAGCATCTGCCCGGCGGCCTCTTCGACATCGACTTCGTGGCGCAGTACCTGGCGCTCCGACATGCCTGCGAACACCCCGAAATCCTCGATCCGCATCCCGCCGAGATGCTGCGACGCATGACGACGTCGGGGCTCATCGAGGCGGCGGACGCCGACCGGCTGCGCGCCACGCGGACTCTGCTGTCGGATGTCCAGAGCCTGCTCCGCCTCACGCTCAACGGCGACGAGGCGGCGTTCGACGAGAGCAAAGCGCCAGAAGGCCAGCAGCGCCTGATCGCCGCCACCGAGGGCGCGACGGATCTGGCCGCCCTGCGGACGCGTATCCAAACCGAATCGAAGATCGTCCGTGCTATATACGAGCGGATCGTGGAGACGCCGGCCCTGGCTTCCGGCTGGCAACCGAGGAGCAGGAAATGAGCGTCGTCGAAGGCAAGAAGGCCCCGGATTTCACCGCTGCGACCGATGGCGGCGGCACGCTCAAACTGTCGGACCTGCGCGGCAAGCCCGTGGTGCTCTATTTCTACCCGAAGGACGACACGCCCGGCTGCACGACCGAGGCCTGCGGCTTCCGCGACGGCGCGGCGGCCTTCAAGAAGCTGAAGGCCCAGGTGGTCGGCGTCTCGAAGGATAGCGTCGCCCGCCACGACAAGTTCAAGGCGAAGTATGAGCTCAACTTCCCGCTCGTGTCGGACGAAGACGGCAAGGTCTGCGAGAAGTACGAGACCTGGATCGAGAAGAGCCTCTACGGCCGCAAGTACATGGGCATCGACCGCGCCACCTTCCTGATCGATAGTGAAGGCATGGTCCGCAGGATCTGGCGCAAGGTCAAGGTCGCCGGCCACGTCGACGAGGTCCAGGAAGCGCTCAAGGCGCTTTAGCCAGTCCCTTCAGCGCACGGATAGTCTCGCGCAGGCCGAGATGCAGGACCTTGTCGCGGCGGATCACGATCGCGAGCTTGCGGTAGAGGCGCGGTGAGAGGGGCCGAACGACGAGGTTCGCACGGTCCGACGCCTCGCGGACGGCGACCGCCGGCAGGATGGCGCACCCCAGGCCCGCT
Organism: Reyranella sp.; assembly: GCF_052439685.1. Classification (GTDB taxonomy): domain Bacteria; phylum Pseudomonadota; class Alphaproteobacteria; order Reyranellales; family Reyranellaceae; genus Reyranella. The sequence goes on along the minus strand of NZ_JBQVQG010000004.1, from coordinate 228,923 downwards.
TCCACCAGCCGCTTGATCGCCTCGACGCTGCCCAGCGCCATCTTCGGCTTGAGTTCGACGCCGCCCTGGAAGAACCACTGATCGGCCACCAGGCGCGTATGGCCGCCCGGCTCGAACATGATGACCGGCAGGCGCGCCATGACCGCGGGCGTGATCCGGCGTGGCAGTTCGACGCCATCACGCGCCGTCACCGCCACGAACTCGTCGTCGAGCACGGGCGTCACGTCTAGTCCGCGCCCGCTCGCCGGCAGGGTCACCAGGCCGATGTCGAGTGCATTGTCCTGAACGCTCTTCACGATCTCGGGCGTGTTGCCCGTCGCGATGGTGATCTCCAGCTCGGGCAGGCGGCGGCGCAAGGCCCGCAGCAGCGGCGGCAGGCGGAAGATGGCCGCCGTCGCGCCAGTACCGAGCCGCACCCGCCCGACCTCGCCGCTTCCGAACCGTGCCAGCGCTTCGAGCAGCGACGCCACGGCGCCGTCGATCCGGGCCGCATGGTCCAGGAGCTCGTTGCCGGCCGCCGTTGGCATGGCGCGGCGCCCGATCCGTTCTAGCAGCCGCACGCCCAGCCGCCTCTCCAGCTGCCCGATCTGCTGGCTGATCGCGGGCTGCGTCAGGTTGAGATGGGACGCCGCCGCAGAAAAGGACCCCAGTCGCACGACTTCGGTGAAGGCATGGACGTGATCGAGATTGAGGCCGCGCATCTCAAATTCCTGCTTATGCTTTTCATAAGGAAACAAGATTTTCCTTATGCACTCGTCGCCCGCAGATTGCACCCGTGTCGCATCGCAGCGGGTTGGGAGAGGTCCTCATGGAGATCGGTCGCTATATCGGCGGGTCCCCCTGGTCGCGCATCCGCCAGCGCGAGGCGCTGCGCAACCTGGACGACCGGCTGCTGTCGGACATCGGCCTGTCGCGCGAGCAGGTTCTATCGGAAGGAACGATGATGAGGACGGCGGTCGAAGTTCGGGACGCGCGCGAGGGCGACATGCGCTTCGTGCAGGAGATCTACGCCCACCATGTGCGACACGGGCTGGCGAGCTTCGAGGAAGAAGCGCCCACCGTCGCCGAGATGATCGGCCGCCGCGAAAGTGTGCTGAAGCTCGGCCTGCCCTATCTCGTGGCCGAGTTGGACGGCCGCATCGTGGGTTACAGCTATGCCTCGCTCTACCGCCCGCGGCCGGCCTACCGCCACACGATCGAGGATTCGGTCTATGTCCGAGACGGGTTCGCGGGCAACGGCGTCGGCCGCGAGCTGCTGCGCGATCTCATCAAGCGCTGCGAGAGCGGGCCATGGCGGCAGATGCTGGCCGTCATCGGCGACAGCGCCAATGCCGGCTCGATCGGCCTGCACGGCAGCCAGGGCTTTCGCCAGATCGGCAGGCTCGACGCCGTCGGCTTCAAGTTCGGCCGCTGGGTTGATTCGATCCTGATGCAGCGGCCCCTGGGCAGGGGCTCGCTGTCCCTGCCCTGATGCCCGCCCGCCTTACTTCTTCGCCGGCGACCAGCCGTAGATCTTCTGCAGGGAACCGCCCATCAGCGTCGCGCGGTCGCTGTCGGACAGCCGGTCGGTGACGCGGAAGGCATCGACACCCTCCTTGTAGGTGAGCAGCGCCACGGCGCGGGTCCAGTCGGTGCCCCACATGCAGCGATCGAGGGTGAAGGCATCGAAGATGCGGCCCAACGGGTCCCACATGTCCTTGTAGGGGAACTTCTCGTGGCTGAGCGTGCAGGCGCCGGTGATCTTCACGACGACGTTCTTGTGCTCCGCCAGGGCCAGCAGTTGCGGCAGCTCGTGCCAGGGCTCCTTCGGTGCGGGCGGCGCCATCGGCTGTTCCAGGCCGAGATGGTCGATCACCAGGGTGGTGTTGGGATTGCGCCTGGCGAGCTCGGCGACCTGCGGGAGGCGACCGCGCGCCATCAGGTTGACCGGCAGATCATGTTTGGCCGCGGCGGCGAGAACGCGGTTGATGCCGGGATCAGCCGCATCAGTCGAGATTTCCGGCGTGAACATGATGCGGATGGCGACCGTGCCGTCCATCGCCGCCCAGTCGGCGATCGTGCCCTCGACCTCGGGATCGTTGGCATTGACGGGCTTGATGACACCGAACCGGCCGGGATGCGCCTTCTGGACGCCGACCGCATAGCTCTCATCCCAGCGGTACATCGTATAGACCGAGACCAGCAGCGCGCCGTCGACGCCGACGGAATCCATCGCCTTGATCATGTCCTCGGCGGTGACCTCGGGCGGGCCTGCAAGCACTGCCGTCCACGGGCGGCCCGGGTGATTGCGCTCGTAGCAGTGAACCTGGGCGTCGATCGTCGGCATGCGTTTCTCCCGTGGTGAGTTGGCGGACGGTAGCGTCACTCGTGCATTTGTCATGGGAATTCTGGGTCGCCACCCACCATGCGGTACAAGTTCCACATGGCGGAGAGCGCTGGGCTCCCGTACGAATCGGCGGCTCGCTCAACCCTCTTTCCCTCGGAGGACGTTGCAATGGCCATCAAAGGCAAGCAGTCGATCGGACAGATCGGCATCACCCTCATCGTCCACGATGTTGCGGCGGCGGCCGACTTCTATCGCGATGTTATCGGCGCCGAAGAAATTCGGCGCAGCTTCTCGCACAACCCTGGCGAACCACCGGGCCCGGAGCCCCTCGGCGCCGAACTGGTCCTTGCGGGTGCTCGCCTCTATGTGGCGAAGGAGAATCCGCGCTGGCGCGAAGCGCCTCGCCGCGATTGGCCGCGCTCGCCCCTCTCGGCCGGCGCCTCCTCGGGATTCCTGATCGTCTATGTCGACGACGTGGACGATGTGTTCGCCCGCGCCCAGGCCGCTGGCGCGACGTCTCTTGCCCGGGGACAGGGTCCCGAAGAAACCTACTGGGGCGACAAGGTCGTGCGCATCATCGATCCGTTCGGGCACGGCTGGGTCATCCAGAGCCGGCTCGAAGATGTTGCCGAGGCCGATCTGGCCGCTCGCTTCGAGGCCCAGCGCGACAGCATCCGCGACGGCCGCGCCGCGCAGCGGGCATGACCGTCGAAGCGGTTCGCGCCTTCCTGTCGGCCCACGCACCCGATCTCGAGGTCCTCGAACTCGACGCCAGCACGGCCACCGTCGAGATGGCCGCCCGGGGCCATGGCGTCGCGCCGGCGCAGATCGCCAAGACTCTGTCGCTGCGCATCAAGGATCGCGCCCTGCTGATCGTCACCTGCGGCGACGCGCGGCTGAACAATCGCAAGATCAAGGACGTGCTGGGTGGCAAGCCGCGCATGCTCGGCGCCGACGAAGTCGTGGCCCTGACCGGCCATCCGGTGGGTGGCGTGTGCCCCTTTGGGCTCGCGACGCCGCTCCCGGTCTATTGCGACGTCTCGCTGAAAGCCTTCGACGAAGTCGTACCTGCCGCCGGCTCGACCAACTCGGCCGTACGCATCGCACCGGAGCGTATGGCGGCCCTCGTCAAGGCCGAATGGATCGACGTCTGCGACCGGCCGGAGGCGGCATGAAGCTCTTCAGCACCATCGCGGTTCAGGGCGTCGTCGAGCCGCTGATCTCCGCCTTCGAGCAGGCGCACGGCTGCCGGCTCGACGTCACCTGGGCCACGGCGCCCCTGCTGCTGAAGCGGCTGCAGGCCGGCGAGACGGCCGACGCGCTGATCCTCAACCGCGCGGTCACCGACACGCTGCTCGCCGCGGGCGGGATCGTCGCCGGGTCGGATGTCGTGATTGCCAGCTCGGCCACGGCGATTGCCGTCAAGGCGGGCACGACGAAGCCCGACATTTCCACGCCCGAGGCGCTGGAGCGGACGCTGCTGGAGGCCCGGTCGATCTCCTATACCGATCCCGCGGCTGGCGGCGCGAGCGGCATCTACTTCGCGAGGCTGCTGGAGCGGATGGGCATCGCCCAGGAGATCAACGCCAAGACGAAGTTCCCACCGCCCTCGGGTTACTCGGCCATGTTCCTGGCCAGCGGCGAAGCAGACCTCGCGGTCCAGCAGGTGCCGGAACTGCTGCATGTTCCTGGCATCGAGATCGTCGGGCCCCTCCCCGGCGACCTCCACATGGTCACGGTATTCGTGGCCGGCGTCCCGACCGACAGCGCCCAGCCCGCTTTGGCGCGCGCGCTGATCGAAAGCCTGCGCACGCCCGAAGCGAAGGCCCTCTTCCGTGCAAAAGGCCTCGAGGCGAGCTGAGCCCTCTCAGGCCTTTGCGATCTTCTGCTCTTCCAGCCGGTCGGTGGCCGGCGGCGGCGTGCGCGACAGATCGGCAATTTCGGCGTGCAGCTCCGGCGTCATGTCGACGTTCACCGACGCAAGCGAGTCCTTGAGCTGGTCGAGATTACGCGCGCCGATGATGGGCGCGGTGATGGCGGGATGCGCCCCCACCCAGGCAATGGCGGCGCTGACCGGATGAAGGCCCTTCTGCTGGCAGAGCGCCACGTACTTCTCCGCCGTCTCGAACGCCCATTCCTCGCCGTAGCGCGCCTCGTACATCTTGTTGGTCTTGAGCCGACCGGACGCCTGGCCGAAATACTTGCCCGACAGGAGACCGGCAGCGGCCGGACTGTAGGGAATGACGCCGATGCCGTTGGCCGCCGCCATCGGCAACAGCTCGACCTCGGCCTGGCGCTTCACCAGGTTGTACATCGGCTGGATGACCTGCAGGCGCGCCCAGTTGTTGCGCTCCTGGATGTCGACGGCACGCTGGGTCTGCCAGGCCGACCAGTTACTGACCGCAGGATAGATCACCTTGCCCGAGCGCACGAGATCCTCGAGGCCCCGCATCATCTCGTCGATCGGCGTCACCGGGTCGAAGCGATGGAGGAACAGCACGTCGATCCGGTCGGTCTGCAGACGGCGCAGGCTCGCTTCGACCGCCTGCACGACATGACGCCGGTTAGCGCCGCCCGCGTTCACGTCGGGGCCGGTCTTGTTGAAGCACTTGGTGGTGATCACCAGGTCGTTGCGATGATCCTTCGCCAACCGGCCCAAGATCTCCTCGGACTTGCCCTTGTTGTACTCGTTGGCCGTGTCGAAGAAGTTGATGCCGGCGTCGCGCACCGCCTTGTACATCGACGCGGACGTGGCCTCGTCGGCGTCGCCGCCGAAGGACATGGTGCCGAAGCAGAGTTGCGAGACGTGGATGCCGGTGCGGCCAAGGAGCTTGGTTTTCATGCCCGCCTTCTAGCATGCGGCGACACGGTTCTGCAGCCGCCATGGAAAACCATCCCGCTTGCCCTTATGAGAGGCCTACGATTTCGAGCAGGATGTGTCGTGGCGAGAAAGACAATCGTGAAGAAGCGGAAACCCGCGACGCCGCGGCGCAAGAAGGCCAGCCGTCCCAACCTGCCGGAACGTATTCTCGACGTCGCCGAGGAACTGTTCGGAAGGGGCGGCTACGGCGGCGCGACCACACGGGCCATCGCCAGCCGGGCGCGCGTGAATGTCGGGCAGCTCCACTACTACTTCGAGTCCAAGCGCGCGATCTTCGAGGCGGTGGTGGCTCGGCACGGCAAGGAGGTGACCGAGCGGCGGCGCCAACTCCTGCTGCAAGCGCAGGCCCGCTACCCGCGCGGTATCGTCCCGCTCGACGTACTGGTCGATGCGCTGGTCCGCCCGCTACTGCTGGCCGAGCCGCGGGCCGGCGGGCGCCGGGCGTCGATGCAGATGCACGCCCGCCTGTTCACCGATCCCGACGATACCGCCAGCCTCGTGCGCGCCGGCATCTACGACGAGACCAACGCGCTCTATGTCGACGCCATCCGGCGTGCTTTGCCGAAGATCCCGGCGAAGACGCTCTACTGGCGCTACTATTTCATGATGGGCGCCTACGTCTGGACCCTGCTGCAGCCCGGACGCCTGGAAGCGATTTCCCAGGGGCGCTGCGATCCCGCGGACATGGAAGCCGCCATCCGCGAGATCGTACCCTTCGTCTGCGCCGGCCTCGCCGCGCCGGTCGGGCGCTAGGCCGGCTTCACGCGGCTCCTCAGGCGGCAGCGGCATTTGTCGTACTGGTGGAGTTCCACCATGTTGCCACACGGATCGTTGAGGAAGAGCTGCTCGGCATCCGGCCCGGTTGCGCCCTTGAGCGACCAGTAATCCGCACCCAGCCGGTCGAGTTCGGCCTTGGTTTCGACGATGTTCTCGACGGCCAGGGCCACGTGCGGCACGGTCGGGTCCTTGCCCGGCCCCTGGGCGAAGCGTGACGGCAGGTCGCCGCCGATCAGATGGATCTGCCCCACCTCGCCGATGTTGATCCACATGCCGGGGATGCCCGGAATCTCCGGCCGGCCCGTGTCGTGCTCGAGGCCGAGCACGCCGGTGTAGAAACTCTTGAGGTCTTCGATCGTCTTGTCGTCGGCGTCGATCCGCACGCCCTGATGATGAAGTTCGAGCACCTTGATCGCCATCTCTGCTCCTCCCGAGCGCTGTCTGATTGGCGCGAAGTATCGTGATCGCGCATGACATGGTCAATCGACCAACAAATTAGGTCGCTTGACCTGAACGCGCGACGCAAGCATCGTTGCGACAAGAACAAGCGCCGCGGCGCCGGGAGGAATTCGATATGCGGACCAAGCGGGCCGCCGACTGGACACGGTCGGCGACGTTGCCCAGCACGCCGGTCTCGTTCACTGGCGTCACCTACGAAGAGATGCTCGACCGCGCCCGCGCGCTGGTGCCGGCGATCGCCGCTCGCGCCGAGGAATGCGAGAAGCTGCGGCGCCTGCCCGACGAGACCGAGCGCGACCTGCACCGCACCGGCCTCTTTCGCATGGTCCAACCGGCGCGCGTCGGCGGCGCCGATCTCGATGTCGGCATCCTGGTCGATACCTGCGCGGAGATCGCGCGTGTGTGTCCCTCGACCGCCTGGAACCTCGGCAACCTCTCCAGCCATCACTGGATGCTGGGCTACTTCCATCCGGAGGCGCAGGACGAGATCTGGGACGCCTCGCCCGACGTGCTGATCGCGACCTCCCTCGTCTTCCCGGCCGGACGCGGCCGCAAGGTCGAGGGCGGCTACGAGGTCTCGGGCCGCTGGCCGCTCTCCTCCGGCGTCGACAATTCCGACTGGAACATGCTGGGCTTCATGGTGCGCGAGCGCGACGACGGTCCGCCCGTCGACCAGCGCTTCGCCCTGGTTCACCGCTCGCAGTACAAGATCATCGACACCTGGCACGCCGTCGGCCTGTCCGGCACCGGCTCGAACGACGTCGAGATCCGCAACCTCTTCGTACCTGACGTGCGCACGATCTCGGCCTGGTCGATGAACGGCAAGCCGCACGCCGGCTCGACGGTCAATCCCTCGCCCCTGTTCCGCCTGCCCATGCTCGCTCTCGGCCCGTATGTCCTGTCGGGCGTGATGCTGGGCTGCGCGCGCGGGGCCTATGAAACGGTGGTCGGAACCGCCCGCAAACGCAACGCGACCACGACCGGCCAGCCGGTGGGCGCCAGCCAGCCCGTACAGATCAAGGTCGCCGAGGCGAGCGTCCGCATCGACACGGCCGAGATGCTGATGCGCCGCGCCTGCGAGCACGCAATGACGGTGGCCCGCTCCGGCGCCGACGCCGCCCACGATGACAAGCTGCGCTATCGGCGCGACGCCTTCTTCTCGGCCCGGCTGTGCCTCGAGGCGGTCGACATCCTGATGGGCATCGCCGGATCGGGCGGCCTCCAACTCGCCGGCCCGGTGCAGCGCCTGTTCCGCGATGCGCACGCTGCCAATGCACATATCATGTTCTCGACCGACGCTCAGGGTGCATTGTTCGGACAACACGCACTCGGCATGGCCGGGCCACCGCCGCTGCTCTGATGCAGCGGCGGCCATAAAGAAGATCAACGACTGGGAGGAAACAAGAATGTCAAAGTCATCGTTCATCGCAGGACTGGTCGGCGCCACGGCGCTGGTCGGGCTGTCGGCAATCGGCGTCCAGGCGCAGACCTCGGGCGAACCCATCAAGATCGGCGCGATCGTTTCCGCCACCGGCGCTGGTGCCGGTCTCGGTGTGCCCGAGCGCAACGGCCTGCTACTGGCCGAGAAGGACATCAACGCCAAGGGCGGCATCAAGGGCCGTCCGATCAAGCTGATCATCGAGGACGACGCGTCCAATCCCGACACCGCGCTCAGCAAGGCCAACGACCTCATCTTCGGCCAGAAGGTCCAGGCGCTGCTCGGGCCCTCCCTCACCGCCAGCACCGTCGCGGTCGGCGGCGTGACCCACGCCAACAAGATCCCGCAGATCGCCTTCACCGGCATCGGCCCGGCGGTCGAGCGCGAACGCAAGTGCGTGGCGCACGTCCTGCCGCCGCAGCGGCTCAACGCGATGGCGCTGCTGGAATATGCCAAGAGCATCAAGGCCGCGAAGGTCGGCGTGCTGCATGACGCGGGTTACGGCAACGTCGTGATGGCCGAGCTGAAGCCGCTCGCCGACAAGTACGGCGTGAAGCTGGTCGCGGTCGAGAAGTTCGAGATCGGCGCCACCGACACCACCACCCAGGCGGCCAAGGTCAAGGCGGCGCAGCCCGATGCGGTGTTCATCATCGCCACCTCGGCCACGCCCTTCCGCAACGTCAAGCAGATCCAGATCGCCCAGCCGGTGATCGCCGCGATCGGCTCCTCGTCCTACGAATACGTGAACGCAATGGGACCGGCCGCCGACAACATCGTGATCCCCGAGTTCGTGGTCGGCGAGGATCCGCTGCCGCACCAGAAGGACTTCGTCGAGCTCTACAAGAAGGCCTACAACTCGACTCCCAAGAACTACGAGGCGGCGGCCTGGGATGCCGCCCACATCATTGCCGCCGCGCTGAACAAGGCCGGCGCCGACGCTACCGGCGAGAAGCTCTGCGAGGCCATGAAGGCGCCCTATACCGGCGTGCTGGCCAACTATAACTTCTCGGCCGACGACATGACGGGCATTCCGATCTCGAGCTTCATCTTCTCGAAGCTGGTCGGCGGCAAGTACACGCGCACGCCCTTCCGCGTCGCCCAGTAGCGATCCCGGCGGCGCAGGTCTCCTCGCGAGCCCTGCGCCGCGCCTTCTTGTCCGCGGAAGCATTCCTTCATGACACTCAGCCTGGTCCTTCAGGCGCTCTTCGCGGGCGTGACGAACGGTATCGTCTATGCGCTCGTCGGCATGGGCCTCTCCGCCATCTTCAAGGGCAGCCGCGTCATCAATGCCATGCAGGGCGAATTCGCCGTGATCGGCGCGATGACCACCGTGCTGCTGCTGACCAGGACAGGCTGGCCCTATGCCGCCGCCATCGCCGGCGGCGCCGTTGCGGGCGCCCTGGTCGGTGCCTTCATCGAGGTCGCATTCGTACGCTACATGGCCAAGAAGAATGCGAGCGAGGACAGTTTCCTGCTGCTCACCATCGGCCTCGCCCTCACCCTGTCGGCCAGCGTGCTGTTCTTCATCGGCCGCGACGGCCACCTGCTCCCCCCGCTCGGCGGCGAGGGCGTTCTGATCATCCTCGACGCGGTCATCCAATTCCATGCGCTGTGGCTCATCGCCATCGGCATCGGCGCCACCCTGGCGCTGCGCGCCTTCTACCACCGCACCACGATCGGCCTGTCGATGATGGCGGCCTCGATCGACGCAGACGGCGCGGCCACCACGGGCATCAACGTCGGCCGCATGCGCACTTTCACCTTCGTGCTGGGCGGCCTGCTGGGCGCGCTGGGCGGCATCCTGGTGACGCCGCTGATCGGCGTCGACTACCAGCTCGGCCTCAACCTTACCTTGAAGGGCTTTGCCGCCGCCGTGCTGGGCGGGCTCACCAATCCGCTGGGCGCGGCCGTGGGCGGCCTCACGCTAGGCCTGGTCGAATCGCTCGCCATCATCGGCATCTCGTCGAGCTACAAGGACGTCGTCGCCTTCTCCGTGCTCATCATCATCATGATCCTGATGCCGCAGGGCATCCTCGGCCGCGCCGGCCGGCGGGGAGGCTGAGCCCATGACTCCGCGCACCCTCCTCTGGCTGGCCGTCGGCCTCGTCGTCTGGGCCGTGCTGCCCTTCATCGTGCCGCGATACATGGCCGATCTTCTGGTCTTTACCGGAATCTACACGGTGGCGGGCCTCGGCATCGGCCTGCTGCTCGGCCATTGCGGTATCGTCAACCTGGCGCAGGCGACCTTCTACGGGCTCGGCGCCTATGCCAGCGCCTACTGCACGGTGATGATGGGCCTGCCCAGCGTCGTCGGCTTCGTGGCCGGCGCCGCGATCAGCATGGCCCTGGCCTACGTCATCGGCCGCCCGATCCTGCGTCTCACCGGCTACTTTCTCGCGCTGGGCACGCTGGCCCTCAGCGCCATCGCCAGCGCGCTGTTCTTCGAGTGGGACTGGCTGACCGGCGGCACGCTGGGCATCGGCGGCATCCCCAAACTCGACCTCTTCGGCTTCCTGCTCGATCGGCCCTCGCGCTACTACTTCTTCGTCTGGATCGTGGCCTTCGCCTGCATGGCGGTGGCGCACAACCTGGTCGACAGCCGCACCGGCCTGATGCTGCGATCGATGCGCGATTCCAGCACCGCGGCAGCCGCCCTCTCGATCGATCTCCAGTCGCTGCGCACCAAGGTCTTCGTGGTCTGCGCGCTGTTCGGCAGCCTGGCCGGCAGCCTGTTCGCCCACCATGCCTCGTTCGTCAGCACGCAGAGCTTCACCGTCGACCGCTCGATCAGCTTCCTGCTGATCCCGGTGATTGGCGGCGCGACCTCGATCCCCGGCATCGTCGTCGGCGCGCTGTTCGTCACATTCCTTCCCGAACTGCTGAGCAAGCTGGGCGACATCCACCAGATCCTGTTCGGCCTGGCGCTGGTCGCCGTGGTCGTGCTGATGCCCGAGGGGCTGGTCGGTGCGTTCGGCAAGCTGCGGACCCGGCTCGCCCGAAAGGGAAGCAGCAATGGCTGACCCCCTCCTCGCCCTTCGGGAGGTCGGCCATTCGTTCGGCGGCCTCTCCGTGCTGCGTTCCGTCACCTTCGACGTGCCCGAAGGCGGCATCATCGGTCTCATCGGGCCCAACGGCTCGGGCAAGACCACCTTGTTCAACATCGTGACCGGCTACATCCGGCCGCTGGCCGGCACGATCACCTATCGCGGCGCCGTGCTGGGGCGCGACACGATCCAGCAGCGTGGAATGCAGGGCCTCGTGCGCACTTTCCAGACACCGCAGGTCTTCGAACAGATGACCGTGCTGGAGAACGTCATGGTCGGCTGCACCAAGCTGACGCGCACCACCATGCTGCAGGACCTGCTCCGTACCCCGGCCGCCCGCGGCCAGATGCGCGAGATCCGCGAGCGGGCGGAGACCGCCTGCGAACGGTTCAACCTGACGGCGTTGCGCGACCTGCCGGCCGCCAGCCTGACCGCCGGCCAGCGCCGCATCCTCGAGATCGCCCGCGCCGTCGCCGGCGAGCCGCGCCTCCTGCTCCTCGACGAGCCCTCCTCCGGCCTCAACGTCCAGGAGATCGACGACCTGCGCGACTGGATCGTGCGGCTGAACGAGGAAGGCATCACCATCCTGCTGGTGTCGCACGACATGGGCCTGATGACCGTCGCCCGCACCGTGCACACGCTCTATTTCGGCGAAATCATCGCCAGCGGCGACATGGCCGCCATCCAGCGCGACTCGCGGGTCCGCGAAGTCTATCTCGGGGTCTGAGCCGTGCTGGAAGTGACCTCCGTCTCCGCCGGCTACGGCGCCCTCACCGTCCTGCGCGACGTCTCGCTCACCGTGGGCGACGGTGAGGCCGTGGCCCTGGTCGGCGCGAATGGCGCAGGCAAGACCACCCTCGTCCGCACCGTCTGCGGCCTGCTGCGCGCCCGTGGCGGCCGCATCGTCAAGAACGGCACCGACATCACCGCGACGCCGGCGCATGACCTGGCCAAGCATGGACTGGCCGTCGTGCTGGAGAACCGCCGCTTGTTCGGCGAACTGTCGGTGCGCGAGAACCTGATCCTGGCCGAGACGGTCGGCCGGAAGGTGCGCGGTGCCGACCTGCGCTTCTCGTGGGACGAGGTGACCGACCTCTTCCCCGTCGTGAAGGAACGCATGGCCTCGCCCGTAGAGCTGTTGAGCGGCGGCCAGCAGCAGATGGTGGCGATCGCCCGTGCGTTGCTGCTGCAGCCCGACCTGCTGATCATGGACGAGCCATCGACCGGCCTCGCTCCCAAAGTGGTGAAGGACATCCTGCTGGTCATCAAGGCGCTGCGCGAGCGCGGCATGGGCCTCTTGCTGATCGAGCAGAATGTCGGCATCGCCTCGGAGATCACCGACCGCGCCTACGTCATGTCGGTCGGCAGCATCGTCCACGAGATCGGCCCGGGCGAATGGCAGTCCTTCCTCACCGACGAGCGGCTGGTGAAGGCCTATCTCGGCTGACGCGGCGCCGCTACTTCCGGCGGATCGCGGGATTGAGGGGCACGGCGCCGCCCGCGACGCCGCCAGCATCGTAGGCATCGGGCGAGATGAAACGCCCGGGCCCGGCCTCGACGGTGCGCAGTTTCAGGCCGAGCTTCTCCAGTTCGCTATCGACCACGGCCGCCTTCAGCACGACCAGCCCGCGCCCGTTGCTACGGATCACCCCGTCCCGCTCGGCCTTCATCGCCACCAGCCGATCTGCGATCGAGGCGCACATGCCCAGGGTGAAGGACGCGTTCGCGAGATGCCGCTCCTGGTGGCGGAAGCGCTTGTAGTCGGACGAGACCTTGTAGCGGCCCAGTTCGTTGCGGACCGCGCCGTCGATCAGTCCGGTGAGGTAATGCGCCACCTCGACGTCAGCCGGCAGGCCGAAGAAGACGTAGCGCGCCTCGCCGGCCGCGTTCTTCTCGCGCCACACCCGGCAATCGCAGAACGCGGCGATGGCGCCGATACATTCGTCGATCGGGATGCGCTTCTTCAGGTTTGTCTCGTAGACGCGCTCCTCGCACGGCGTCTCCTGGATCTCGATATCGGTGAGCGACAGCTCGTAGCGGTCGAGCAGCTCGGCCACCTTGGCCGCCGCCGACATCGCCTCGCCCTCGGTACAGCCATTGTCGATCGTCTTGGCGCGCAGCGCCTGGATGCGTGCCCGGAGCTTGTCCAGGGCCGAAGCGTCCGCCGTCGTCACGGCCGCACCGCTGGCGTCAGGCGCTTCCTGCGGAAATGCCGGTAGAGCGCGAAGGCTACTCCGATGGCCAGGCCGGGCAGTGCCGACAACACGCCGATCGACACCGCGCCCATCTCGCAGCCGCCCGAATCCCCCGGCCGGCCGCAGGAGGGATCGAACGTGTGCGCCAGGGTCAGGACCGCCAGCGTCACCACGATGGGCGTCACGACCAATCCGAGCAGGCCGAACCCCAGCATCCGTCCGATGAGTCCGGCCATCAGCCGGCCACCCTCTGCGTGGTTTCCTCGAAGCGCTTGCGGCGCATCTCGACCCTCGGATCGTCCATGTCGGCGGCCGTCGGCTCGGGCACCCAGCCGTCGCGGCCGGGCACGTAGGCTCGATTGGTCTGCAGCGGGTTGCGGTTGACCAGGGGCCGCGCATGCATCGGATGGCGCAGGCTGCGGACCTCGTGCTCGATCTCGAACAGCGCCCTGCCGGTGACCGGATCGGCGATGTGCTGGAAGCGGTACTGGTGCTGGTTGCTCTCCTCGGTCAGCAGGCCGCGTTCGACCAGACCGCGATAGGGGCCGGAGAAATTCGCGACATAGACCTGGATGTGATGCCCGTCATAGGCCTCGGGCGCGGCATCGCTCTCGCGGAAAATCAGCTCCTGGCCGATGCCGGCCGACACATGGGCGGCCGATGTCCCGCCGGCCTTCTCCACGCGCGCGCCGGTCGAGAAGACATCGCGATAAAAACGGGCGATCCCCTCGGCCGCCCCATGCGGCACGTCGAACTCGACATAGGCCATGCCCAGCGCCATGCCGTCGAAGCGCGACGACGGATCGTGGCAGAGGATGCGGTTGCCCCAGGGACAGGTCGCCTCGACATGATCCTCGCGCTCGGCGAAGGCGAAGCGCGTGTCGCCGAGCATGCCCTTCACCCGCTCGAGCCGCCGCAGCAACGACTCGCGGTCGGGGATCACCAACCCGATACGCCCGCGCAGGCGCTGCCCCCGGGCCATCGTCGGCAGGTGGAACTGACTGCGGCCGACATTGACCCACATATTGTCGATGCCGGTCATCATGTAGGGATCGCGCGTCAGGCCGAGGCCGCTCATGTAGAAGACGGTCGCCAGTCCCTGATCGGCGATCCCGAGATTCACGTGCTCCAGCGCCACGATGTTGCCGACGTCCTCGGCAGCGCGGTCATACTGCTTTACACCCGGCTCGTGCATGGCCTCTCCTCTTCAACCGGCTCCAGTATAGGCACCGGACGGCGTGACTGACAGGAGGCGGCGCGAGATGTCAGCGAAGGTCAGACGTCGGCTCCTCGCCATTGCGCTCGAAGGTGAAGTGGTCGCGGATGTGACGGTTGAAGAACGCGCCCTTGGAAAAGGCCGCGTTCATCGCCTCGTAGGTCTTTTGCGGGACTCCGAGATAGGTGTAGCGACGCCGCGACTGGAAGACGATGTCGAGCGCGCGCCGCCGGCGATCGTAGTGATAGGAGCGGATGACGGTCGAGGGCATGGACCTACAACGCACGGCCCTCGCCCCGGGATGCTCACCAGACCATGCGGAAACCTGCGGTGATCGCATGGGCGTCGCTACCGCCGCCCACTTCCCCGTCGTAGCGGACATAGACGGACGTCGCCTCGCCAACGGCGCTGTTGGCGGCGAGCGACAGGACGCCTGCATCACGGGCTGGCTGCGCCCCCAGCACGGTGAAGTTGCTGCCGGGTGCGCCGGTGAAGGAGGCCGAAACAGGCCGCGCCGTGTCGGCGTATTCGTGTGCCCATCCCAGCCGGAGCAACAGGTCGAGTGGGTTTCCGGAGCCCGCAGGCACGGCACCCGTCAGTTCTACACCGAGCGTGCTACGCAGGGAGTTCGTCGTCTGCTGCGCCACGTTGAGGCTGAGTGCGCCCGCGCCGGTCTCCGAGAAGCCGTTCTGCGTGATGGTCGTCCCCTGGAGCCGCGCAAAAGGAGCGATCGAGGCGGCCGCCGATGGATAGAGCCCGAAACGATAGCCCGCTTCGACCTGACCCAGGAACTGGTTGGCCCCTGTCGAGCCACTCGCCGTTCGCGCTGGCAGGCCCGGAGCCACGATCTGCCGGGTCATCCGGTTGTCGTTGTAGGCATAGCCGGCGAGCGCGTCGGCCCAGAATCCGCCTTGACCGAACGAGGCATAGAGCGTTGCCTGATAGGCATCGGTGGTGCCCTGCCCACTCAACCCGTTCACCCACTGCCTGCCGCCGGCATAGCCGATGCCGATGCCTGCCAGCAGCCGCGGATCGAAGCGGTAGTCGATGCCGGTGGCCGCACCGCCCGCGTTGTAGGTCACGGTCCCGGCGTTCGCGTCGCCGGCGACGCTGCCGAACCCCGCAAGACCGGTTCCCCAGAGGCTCCACGGACTCGCCGCGCAGGCCTCGATCTCGCACGCTTCAGCCAGCGCGACGCGACTGCCGTTGGCGGGGACACGCGCGAGATCGCCGGTCCGCGCCGCGCTGATCTGCGTGCCGACGGCGTTCATGAACAGGAATCCAGTGCCCAGGTTGGCCGTCGAGAAGCCGGCATAGTTCTGGCCGCTCATCGAGTTCATGGCTACCTGAGCCGCCGGTAGGTCCAGAGTCGCCATCGCGCCGACGACGGCAGCGAAATCACCGGTCGCGCCAGCGACGCTGCGGTCCAGCGCCGCTCCCACCGCGGCTTGGTTCCCGGTCGCCGAGCCAGCCGCGAAGCCGCCAGGGCTCAGCGTCAGCAACACGTTGTTGGCATCGTAGGTCAACGTCCCCCGCAGAAAGGGAAACGCGTTGGTCAGCCCCGCGTAGGTGCCGACGATACCGCCCGTCGCGCTCAGGATCGTGTAGGTCGTGCTCGGTGCAAAGACGCCGTTCGCCGCGACGACGGCGACCGATCCTCCAAGCGTCGCCGTGCCAGGGGCACCGGTGACAGCGACGCGGTCCGCCTGCCCCGCAGCGTTCACCTCCACCTGGAAGGTGCCCCCCGCCGTCTGCGCGAAGCTACCGGCGACGTTCAGGGTGCCGATCGAGTTGCCCGGCGCGATAACGCTGTGGTTTGTCACAGCACCAGCGAAGGTGCCGGTGCCTCCCATCACGCCGGTATTGTCGAAACCGCCCGAGAAGATGCCGTTGTTGATGAAGCTCGCATTGTTGTCGAAGGCAGCGCCGGCCTGAACGAAGGTCCCGCCATTCAGGATACTGCCCCGGATCGAGCCTCGATTGATCGTCGTGCCGCCGTTAACCAGGCCGCCGATCAAGGTGCCATCGTTAGTGAACGTTCCGTCGTTCAGCAGGCTCGTGACTGCCGATTGAAAAGTGCCGCGGTTCTCGAGCGTGGCGCCGCGCGTAACCGAATACCCGCCGCCGCTGACGAAGCGGGCGCCTGCATCGATTGTAAGATCGCCCACCATCGTGCCAGAGAGAGCCAGCGTTCCCTCCGTCACTCTCGTGCCGCCGGTATAGCTGTTGTTGCCGCCCAGGATGAGCAGGCCGCTTCCGCCCTTGGTGAGGCCACCGAGACCCGAGATATCGTTGCTCCACATATCGACTGCGTGGAAGCCGCCCTTCGCAGCGTCGAGAGTGACGCTCACGTCGGAATTGAAGGCGCCATATCCACCGGCCGCCTTGAAGAGGTTGAGGCGGACCCAGCCCGTGCCGTCATCGAGGGGACCGCCCGACGGCAGCTCGGTGGTGGCGAGCACTTCGCGACGCTGAGCGTCGTTAAGATAGGGAAAACGCGATTCGATCAGCAACTCAGCCGAGGCCGGAACGATGGCGGGCACATCCGTGGCACTCATCGCCGGCAAGCCATAGGTCGCCTGCGAGGCGTAGGCCTGATTGGCCGCCGCGAATTGGCTGGTCGTCGGGATCACCCCATTGGCCAGGCACGCCGCAATGTTGGCGACACAGGAGGAATAGGGAACCGCCACCAGGGAGGGCCCGAGAGTATCGGCGAGTTGGGAAGAAAGGTCATGCACATAGCTCTTGAAGTCCGGGATGCCCGCCAACTCGTACAGCGGATTGCCGGCAAGGACCTGGGTCATCGTGTAGTAGGTGAGGATCCGCGCGCCGATGACGTCGAGCGTGTGATGGACACCAAGGATATTGCGGCTCAGGCCGAACTGCTGCCCCGAGACCATCATGCTCTGATAGGCTTGGGGCACCAGCATCGCGTAGAAGAGCGCGGTCGTCTCGCCGTAGGTTGAATGACCGCTCGGGTAGCCGCCCGACGTCTGGTAACCGCCGCCGCTGCCGGGCGCCCCCCACTCTTCCTGCTGGTTCGCGATGGAAGACGCGCTGGCCTGCCCTGTCGTCCACGGCGATCCGGCAATCGTCTGGCTGAGCTGATAAGGCCGCGGGTCGTTCTGACCCGATGGATAGGCGTAGATCGTGGACTGACCGGGATAACCCAGCGCGTAGGCGGTGAACGAGTCCTTGAGCGGCCCCACCTGCAGGACCTCATAGATGCCTTGGGTGGCTCCGTTTCCGCCTAGGCCGGTCGTGATCCAGTCATAGACGCCGGCCTGGCCCGAAATCTGGTTCGCCAGAGCCGTCGCCAGCGCCCCGGACATCCCGATCTGCGGATAGAGCTGGAGGGTCGGCAGGATCGGGCTGCCAGGCGCAATCTGACTCCAGATATCGACCTGGGGTGCATAAGGTTGCTGGCCGGCCGTACCGCTCAGGTAGGAATTCGTCGCAGCCTGATTTCTCTGCCCGGGCGTCGCGTTCAGGTAGATGCCGGCGACCGTCGAAAGGTCGGCTTGCAACACATTCAGCCCAGCCTGCGTGTTCGGAAGAGCCTGGAAGGACGCGAGGACGTCATACTGGTCCGTGGCCTGCGCGCAGGCCGTCCCGGACAGATGCAGTCGTGAGCAATCCATCTGCGCCGACGCCGAGCCGGCAAACAGCGGCGCCATGCCCAGCGCAAGTGCCATCTTCACGATGACGTTCACTTGAAAACTCCCCAACCCGCCCCCCGACGAGGTCGGCATGATGGCAAGGGTCCATCCCGCATGCCAAGCGGAAACACGGTCCGGCCTCTGACGCTGCCGACATGGCCTCGCCTCGGCGATAGGGTGTCACGGAACGGAAGCGGCAGAACGACTGCCCGCCTTCAGAAATCAAACAGATTGTCACGGAAATGCGCGTGCGCGTACGCAGTGCGAACCAGGCCGCGCCGCTGCAGCTCCGGTACGAGCCCGTCGGCAATCTCCGCGATGTAACGGCGGCCGAGGGGGCCGCTGAACATGAAGCCGTCGCCGCCGACCTGCGCCATCGCCTCTTCCATCACATCGGCGACGTGCCGGGTCGTTCCGACCACGGGGTGCTCGAAGCCGAAGCTGTAGTTGCTCGCGACTTCGCGCAGGGTGCGCCCCTGGGCCAGGAAGCGCTTCAGGGTGCCCTGCTGTCCGTTCGTCGTGAGCTCGGCCAGCGGCGCATCGAGATCGAAAGTCGAGAAGTCGATGTCGGTCAGGCTGCCCATCATGGCGAGCGTCACTTCCGGCGCGGCCTCGCGCTGCGCCTGCCGGCGACGCACGCGATCCTGCGCCTCGGCGTCGGTTTCGCCCAGGGTCGGTGCAACCACGAACAGCACCTTGCAGCTGTCCGGATCGCGGCCTTCCGCCGCCAGGCGGTTGCGCATGTCGTCGCGGAACGCCTTCATCTCCGCGACCGTGCCGAGGGCCGCAATCACGATGTCCATGTGCCGCGCGGCGAAGGCCTTGCCCTGCGGTGAGCCGCCGGCCTGCACCAACACCGGCCGGCCCTGCGGCGGTCGCGCCGTGTTGAGCGGCCCGCGCGAGGAGAAGAACCGTCCCTTGAAATCGATGGCCCGCACCTTGGCGGGATCGACGAAGGTGCCGGACGCCTCGTCCATGACGACGGCATCGGCCTCCCACGACGACCAGAGCTGCGTCGCCAGCTCGACGAACTCGTCGGCCATTTCGTAGCGCAGGTCATGTTCGAGATGCGCGTCCAGACCGAAATTCTGCGCCGCGCGCTCCGCGGTCGAGGTCACGAAGTTGCAGCCGACGCGCCCGTTGGACATCAGGTCGAGCGTCGCGATCAGGCGCGCCAGCAGGAATGGCGGATAGAAGCTGGTCGAGATGGTCGGCACGATGCCGAGATGCCTCGTCGCCTGGGCGATCAGCGGCACCAGCGGCAGCGGATCGTTCTTCGGCGCGCGCAGGGCCCGCCTGAGATAGAAATCCATCGAGCTGCCGTAGTTGTCCGGGACGAAGACCGAGTCCTCGAGCAGCAGGCAGTCGAAGCAGGCGCGCTCCAGCGCCTTCGCCAGTTCGATGTGAAGATCGGGCTGCGCCCAATCGCGCGCATCGATACCCGACCAGGGCTGGTTCCAGCCGTGCACGCCGAAACTGTTGCCGAGAAACCAGCCGAGATGGAATTGTCGTGCCGCCAAGGTGCCCTTCTCCGCCGTTGCTTCGAACGGAGATGCAATCGACGGACCAGCTAAGGCGTCAGACCTTGACCGTCATGTCGACGGTGCGCGCCTTGTGGGCGTAGAGGTCGATCTTGGACCACATGCGGGCGAGAGCCACGTCGTCGGCTTCCTTCTCGGTCGCGTAGGGACCGTGCCAGGCCATCGTCTCGGGCACCGGCTTGTTCCAGTTGGCGCGTCGGTCCTCGATCTCATACTCGGCTTCGAACACGAACCACATACCCGGCATCGTCGGCTCCAGTCCTTACGCGGCTTCCTTGTCCTTGCCCTCGCCCACGCGGGCGGCGAGCGAGGCTGCCATGAACTCGTCGAGGTCTCCGTCGAGCACCTTCTGCGGGTCGGACCGCTCCACGTTGGTGCGCAGGTCCTTCACCATCTGGTAGGGCTGCAGAACGTAGGAGCGAATCTGGTGACCCCAGCCAATATCGGTCTTGCTTGCTTCAGCTTCGAGACGCTCGGCCTCACGCTTCTGCAGCTCGACCTCGTAGAGGCGAGCCTTCAGCATCTGGATCGCCTTGGCCCGGTTCTGGTGCTGCGAGCGCTCCTGCTGGACGGCGACGGCAATGCCGGTCGGCAGATGGGTGATGCGCACCGCGGAATCAGTCTTGTTGACGTGCTGGCCGCCCGCGCCGGACGCACGATAGGTGTCGACCCGGAGATCCTTGTCGACCAGTTCGATCTCGATGTTGTCGTCGACCTCGGGATAGACCCAGACCGAGGCGAACGAGGTCTGCCGCCGCGCATTGCCGTCGAACGGCGAGATGCGCACCAGCCGGTGCACGCCGCTCTCGGTCTTCAGCCAGCCATAGGCGTTGGGACCCTCGACCTTGTAGGCGCACGACTTGATCCCGGCCTCTTCGCCGGCGCTCTCCTCGAGCCAGCTCACCTTGAAACCGCGGCGCTCGGCCCAGCGCGTGTACATGCGGGCCAGCATTTCGGCCCAGTCCTGGGCCTCGGTGCCGCCGGCTCCGGCATTGATCTCGATATAGGCGTTGTTGGCGTCGGCCTCACCGGAGAGAAGCGTCTCGAGGCGCGCCGCCTTGGCCTCACTCGTGGCCTCGCGCAGCGACTTCTCGCACTCGGCTATGGTGGCCTCGTCCTTCTCGGCCTCTGCCATCTCGATCAGACCGACATTGTCGTCGACCGCCGCGCGCAGGCGCTTGATCGCACCGATCGACGTTTCGAGCTTGGTGCGCTCGCGCATCACCTTCTCGGCTTCCTTTGGATCGTTCCACAGCGCCGGATCCTCGGCGCGCGCGTTCAGCTCATCGAGACGTACGACCGCACGATCGTAGTCAAAGACGCCTCCTGAGGAGTTCGAGCGACTCCTCGATCTCGTTCACCATCGCTTGGGCTTCGGCGCGCATCACGGATCCGTTTCGAACTGGCTAGTAGGTCTCGCCGGTGCCCGAGAGACCCGGACGCCGGGGGCTGCCCGCCTGCTGCGGGCCCTGCGTGGGGTCTATAGCTGAATAAGGGGCCGATCCGTCAAGCGGTGTGACCATATAGCCTTCGGACCCCGGCTCGGTGCCTGGCTTGAAGACCTCGTCGATCGTGCCGCCCTCGTAGGTGAAGCGGACCATGCGCAGGCCAGGCGGCACGCGGAACGGCGTCGGCGGCTTGCCCTTGAAGATCTCCTTGGCGATCGCTTCGTAGATCGGCGCGGCATTGCCGCCACCGGTCTCCTGCGCCCCCAGCGTCCGCGGCTCGTCGAAGCCGATATAGACGCCGATGGTGATGTCGGGCGTCGAGCCCAGGAACCAGTTGTCGTGTGCGTCGTTCGTCGTGCCGGTCTTGCCGGCGATCGGACGGCCGAGCGCGGCGAGACGGCCGGCGGTGCCGCGGGTCGTGACGCCCTGCATCATGCTGACGACCTGGTAAACCGACGCCGGGTCGTGGAAGGGCTTACGCGGATCGACCAGCTCCGGCGCCGCGGGCGTGGCGCTGCCGGCCGCCGCCTCGCCGCAACCGCGGCAGGTGCGCGGCTCGTGGCGATAGACGGTCTTGCCGTTACGGTCCTGCACGCGATCGACCAGCGACGGCGTGATCTCGAGGGCGCCGTTCGCCAGCATCGCGTAGGCCATGGTCATGCGCAGCAGCGTCGTCTCGCCGGCGCCCAGCGCCATCGGCAGGTAGGCGCCCATATGGTCGGTGACGCCGAACTCCTTGGCGACGTCGACGACGCGCTTCATGCCGACCTGCTGGGCCATGCGCACCGTCATCAGGTTGCGCGACAGTTCGAGGCCGCGACGGACGGTCGTCGGTCCCAGCATGTCGCCGCCATAGTTCTTCGGCGTCCACAGCGGCTGGCCGTAGCCCGGGTCATAGACGAAGGGCGCGTCGAGCACGATCGAGGCCGGCGTGAAGCCGGCATCCATCGCCGCGAGGTAGACGAACGGCTTGAAGGACGAACCCGGCTGGCGCGCGGCCTGGACGGCACGGTTGAACTGGCTGCGCCCGTAGGACCAGCCGCCCGACATGGCCAGCACGCGGCCGGCCTGCGTGTCCATCACGACAACGCCGCCCTCGACATTGGGCACCTGGCGCAGCGCATAGGTCTTGGGCGGATAGGGCTTGGCGTTGGCGCCGGCCGGCTTCTCGACCTTCTCGACGACGATCACGTCGCCCACCGACACGACGTCGCGCGGGCTGCGCGGCGCGGCGCCGACCGTCTGGTTCTGCAGGGTCGGCCTTGCCCAGGTCATCTCGGCAAACGGCACGGTGCCTTCGCCGCCATCCGGCAGTCCGACCAGCTGGACGGACTGCGCCTCGACCTTGCTGACGACCGCGAGCTGCCACGCGGCCGGCCCCGCGAGGGGCCGCCGCTGGACGATGCGACCGAATTCTTCTTCCCAGACACTCATGTCGGGAACCTTGGCGTAGGGTCCGCGCCAGCCGTGACGGCGGTCATAGCCGATCAGCCCGTCGCGCAGCGCATTGTCGGCGACGGCCTGGATGGCGGGATCGAGTGTCGTGCTGACGGTCAGGCCGCCTTCGTAGAGACCCTTCTCGCCATAGGCCGCCATCAGGTTGCGGCGCACTTCCTCGGCGAAGAAGTCGGCCTGGGCCACTTCGGTGGCGCTGCGGCGACGATACTGCAGCTTCTCGGCCCTGGCGACCTGTTCCTCGGCGGCGGTGATGTAGCCGTCCTCCGCCATGCGGTGCAGGACGTAATCGCGCCGGGCGTAGGCTTCCTTCTCGTTGCGCACGATGTTGTAGCGGTTCGGCGCTTTCGGCAGGGCCGCGAGATAGGCGATCTCGGACAGAGACAGCTCGCCGAGCGACCGGTCGAAGTAGTTGAGCGCGGCCTGGGCCACGCCGTAATTGCCCGACCCGAGATAAATCTCGTTCAGGTAGAGTTCGAGGATGCGCTCCTTCGAATAGGTCTCCTCGATTCGGAACGCGAGGATGGCCTCCCGGATCTTGCGCGAGAGAGTGGCCTGATTGGTGAGCAGGAAGTTCTTGGCGACCTGCTGGGTAAGGCCCGAGGCGCCCTCCGGCCGTTTGCCGGGATTGGCGACGTTGGCCACCATGGCGCGGATGACGCCGATGAAATCGATACCGGGATGGGTGAAGAACCGCTGGTCCTCGGCCGCGACGAAGGCTTCGAGGACGCGCTTGGGCATGGCGTCGACCGGCACGAACACGCGCTTCTCGCGCGCATACTCGGCCATGAGCTTGCCGTCGGCAGCATAGAGCCGGGTCAGCGTCGCCGGCTGATAATCAGCGAGCTGCTTGTGGTCCGGCAGCCCGTGGCTGAAATGCCAGAATATGCCTGCGACGGTGCCTGTGCCCACGATGAGGGCGGCGGTGGCGAAAGCCAGACAGATCTTGATGAAGTTGAGCACGGTCACTTTCTACGCGGCGCCTGGAGGGCCTTCAATCTTGCACGGTGGCCCAGACTTATGCCTTTCTTGTGGCGCCTACCCCAAAATAAGCGTCCACCGAGGCCCGCAGCGCCCGCGCCAGCGCGATCTGGTGCTGGCGGACGGTCAGCAGTTTTTCGTCCTGCGGATTGGAGAGGTAGCCCATCTCGACCAGCGCCGCCGGGATGTCGGGTGACGTCAGCACGGCGAAGCCGGCCTGCCGGTGGGTACGCGGCAGCAGCCGGACGCCATTGCGCGCGAAGGTCGCCACGACCGTGTCGGCGAGCCGCCGGGAATCGTTCACGGTCCCGCGCTGGCTCATCGCCACGAGGGTCTGGGCGACATTGTCCGGCTGATCCGAAAGCCTCAGGCCGGAGAGCGCGGCGCCAGCCCGGTTCTCGCGCGCAGCCAATGCTGCCGCTTCACGGTCGGTCGCCTCTTCCGACAGCGTATAGACCGACGCGCCTCGCACATCGCGGTCGCCGTGCGCGTCGGCATGCAGCGACAGGAACAGATCAGCCCTCGCCGCCTGCGCACGGGCAACGCGCTCGCGCAGCGGGACATAGGCGTCGGTATTGCGGGACAGAAGGACCCGATAGCGATTGCCGGCCAGCAGCTCGCGCTGCAGGTCACGGGCGATGGCGAGGACGACGCTCTTTTCCTGCGTGCCGCGAACGCCCAACGCACCCGGATCGCGCCCGCCATGGCCTGGATCGAGAAAGACCAGCTTCGGCTTGTCCATCGGAAGGACCGGGGTCGGCTTCGCGACCGACTTGGGCCGCCGCTTGGACGGCGCGGCCAAGGCGCCGCGAGCGCCCATTCCCAGGACGCTCACGCCGGCCAGAACGGCGAGCAGATGGCGACGACGGAAGTCAGACATGGCAAACGCCAATGAGAAAGAGATGAAAATGATTCGAATATTGTTAAAGCGATACCAGAGGAAGATAAGTAATATCAATCTATTTCAATAGTTTAATCGGCTCATTTCAGAGGACACAATCTTTTGATTGTCCGCCCCTTTCCAACCCCGTATGTTGCGTGCGCGAGCAGTCGCCGTCGTTCGTAGCGCGCCTTAGGGTCGCGCTCCGACGGCAGTTTCCGAGCCGGGCTGGGCTCGCGCCCTTGCAAGACAATTGGGGGCGCGGCCAGTCTGCGGAGAGACTGTCAGGCAGGCGGTGGCTATCAGGAAACTCGAGGTTGGCAGGACCCAGTCGTGGTCCGGCGGCGCGAAGCTTCCCCGTCTTGGCCGGAGTTGGTCGTTCGACGGGTCGATGACGCGGCGCTCCCCTCGCACGACGGAGGCGGCATGGCCGCCGGTCGCTCGCACCGGTTGGGATCGGACGCCTCGGAGCGAGCCCATGGCAAGGCGTATGCTCATCGACGCAAGTCACCCGGAAGAGACTCGGGTCGTTGTGGTCGATGGAACGAGACTTGAAGAATTCGACTTCGAAACTGCAAGCCGCAAGCCCCTCAAGGGCAACATCTACCTCGCGAAGGTCATTCGCATCGAACCGTCGCTACAGGCGGCGTTCGTCGAGTATGGCGGCAACCGGCACGGCTTTCTGGCCTTCTCGGAAATCCACCCCGACTACTACCAGATCCCGGTCGCCGATCGCGAGCGGCTGATCGCCGAGCAGCATCGTCTGCACGCCGAAGCCGAAGAAGACGAACCGCGCCGCAGAAACCGGATCGATCGCACCGACATCGAGGAAGCCCGCGCCGATATCATCGAAGCCGCGGCGGACGACATCATAACGGCGGCGATCCCTGAAGAAGCCGCTGCATCCGAGGTCGCGGGCGACACCCCGGAGCGGGAGCCCGTCGCGGAAGCTGCGGCCAGCGAGATCGTTGCCGCGGAAGCACCGGCGCCGGAGGCCCCGGCCGTCGAAGCGCCGGCTGACGAGCCCCCCTCTGTCGAAACTGCTCCTCCTGCGGCTCCCATCGTCGCCGAAGCCGCGCCGGTGAGCGAACCCGAACCGCAGACTCAGGCCGCGGAAATCCCGGTCGAGCGTATCGACGGTCCCGTTCACGTCGAGACGGCCGAAGCGCCGGTGTCCGAGACGGCAGCCGCGCCCGAAGGCGACTCGACCGCCGCCGCCGAAGCATCCGAGCAAGCGCCTGAACAGGCGGCCGAACTCAACGGCGAGGACTCGCCGTCCGAGTCGACCGATCCGTCCGAGGCGCCGCAGCCCGACGTCACGGTCGAGACGCTGGGCGGCGACGAGGTGGTCGAGGAGCGCGAGACGCGCGAGCGTCGCCGCCGCAACCCGATCCGCCAGTACAAGATCCAGGAAGTCATCAAGCGCCGGCAGATCCTGCTGGTGCAGGTCGTCAAGGAAGAGCGCGGCAACAAGGGCGCCGCCCTCACCACCTACCTGTCGCTGGCCGGCCGCTACTGCGTGCTGATGCCGAACGCCGGTCGTGGCGGCGGTATCTCGCGCAAGATCTCCAACCCGTCCGATCGCAAGCGGATGAAGGAGATCCTGGCCGACCTCGAAGTGCCGCAGGGCATGGGCGTGATCCTGCGCACCGCCGGCCTCGAGCGCTCCAACATCGACATAAAGCGCGACTATGAATACCTGTCGCGCCTCTGGGATTCGATCCGCGAGATCACGATGCGCTCGACCGCGCCGGCGCTGATCTACGAGGAAGGCGACCTGATCAAGAGGTCGCTGCGCGACATCTACGATACCGACATCGCACAGGTCCTGGTCGAGGGTGAGGAGGGTTTCCAGGCGGCCGCGGAGTTCATGCGCCAGCTGGTGCCGCACCAGGCCAACAAGGTCGAGCTCTACCGGGAGCCCATTCCCCTCTTCCACCGCTACCAGGTGGAGAACCAGTTCGACGCCATGCATTCGCCGACGGTGCAGCTGCGCTCCGGCGGCTACATCGTCATCAATCCGACCGAGGCGCTGGTCGCCATCGACGTGAACTCGGGCCGTTCGACCAAGGAACGGAACATCGAGGAGACGGCGCTCCGTACCAACCTGGAAGCGGCCGAGGAAATCGCCCGCCAGGTCCGCCTGCGCGACCTCGCTGGCCTGATCGTGATCGACTTCATCGACATGGAGGAGACGCGCCACCAGCGCCAGGTCGAGCACAAGGTGAAGGACTCGATGCGCTCGGACCGCGCGCGCATCCAGATCGGACGCATCTCCGCATTCGGCCTGCTCGAAATGTCGCGCCAGAGGCTGCGTCCCAGCCTGCTGGAACATTCGACCGAGGTGTGCCCGCACTGCGCCGGCAGCGGCCGCATTCGTTCGCTCGAGTCCGCCGCACTCCATGCGCTGCGCGCGATCGAGGAAGAAGGCGTGCGCCGCCGGTCCAGCGAGATCGCCGTCAGCGTCCCGCCGAACGTTGCGCTCTACCTGCTCAACCAGAAGCGCTATTCGCTGTCGGAGATCGAGCAGCGCTACGGCTTCACCGTGATCATCGAGGCCGACGACGAACTTCATGCCGCCGATTGCGAGATCGAGCGCGTGCGCACGCGCCGCGAGGATCATCGCGGCAGCGACCGTCCTGCCCCCGAGCTGGCGCGTGCCAGCTACGACGAGACGTCCGGCGACGAGGCGTCGGGCGACGAAGCTGATGGCGAAGCCCCCGAGGGCGAGGAGCGTGGAGAGCGCGACGAAGAGCGCAGCGCCGGCGAGGAAGGCGAAGGCCGCAACCGCCGCCGCCGCCGCCGCCGGCGTCGTGGTGGCTCCCGCGAAGAAGGCGAAGGATCCGATCGTCACCGGGAGACCGCCGGGGAGAACCCTGACGGCGACGAGCCCGGGTCCGACGAAGTGCGCCTCAACGGTGCGGCCGAAGACAATACCCAGGGCGCAGAGCAGGATGTCGCCCGTGCCGATGACGAAGGCGCCGACAATGCCGACGGCGAGAGGCCGGAAGGCGAGGCCAATGGCGACGACCGCAACGGCAGCCGCCGCCGTCGGGGTCGCCGCGGCGGACGCCGCCGGCGCCGAGAGAACGATGACGGTGAGCCGACGCAGGCCGAAGGCCAGGCATCAGCCGGGGAAGCCGACGGGCAGGACGAGGCACCGGCCTCGAACGGCCACGACACGGCCGAGCAGGATGGCGACCGTGAGCCGCCCGCTTCTCCGCCGGTGCCGATGGAAGCCATGCCGGTCGAGCACATGCCGGTCGAGCGTGCACCCTACGATCCCGGCCCGCCGGTCAACGTGGAAGCGGCGGCGCCGCCTCCGCCGGCACCGGAAATGACCCCCGAGCCCGTGGTCGCCTCGGCCCCGCAGCCGATCGCCATTCCCGAACCGGAACCAGCCCCCGCACCGGCACCGCCGCCGGTTCCCGTGATCGACGCGCCACCCGAGAAGCCCAAGCGCGGCTGGTGGCGCCGCTAGGCGGGACGCAAACCATGCGTCGCCGTACCCTGATCGCCGGCGCAGCCGCGCTGTCGATCTCCGGGGCGGCGAAGGCAGACACGTTTCCGAACGGCCCGTTTCGCATCATCGTGCCGTTCGGGCCGGGATCTGCCACAGACCAGAGCGCACGCAACATCGCCGACGGCCTCAACAAGGCCTTCGGCGTCCCGGCCGTCGTCGAGAACAAACCCGGCGCCAACGGCGCGATCGCAGCCGACGTCGCGGCCAAGGCCAAGCCGGATGGTCAGACCATCTTCGTCTGCTCCAACACTGCGGCGGCATCCAACGTCGCGCTGATGAAGTCCCTGCCCTACGACCCGCTCAAGGATTTCGATCCGGTCACGATCATCGGCCGCGCGCCGGTTTTCATGATCGTGAACCCCAGTATCCAGGCGAAGACGGCCGGTGAATTCGTCGCCCTGTGCAAGCGCCAGCCGGGGAAGATAAATTTCGGCTCGGGCAGCGCGTCGACCCGCATATCGGGCGAGTTGCTCAAGGCCAAGGCCGGCATAGAGATGGTTCACGTGCCCTACAAGAGCACGCCGGCGGCCCTGCAGGACACGATGGCCGGCCACGTCCAGATGTGTTTCGCCGATCCGGTGACCAGCCTACCCCAGGTGAAGGCGGGCACCGTGCGCTGCCTCGGCGTCGGCAGCCGCGGCCGCTACAAGCTCACCCCGGACATCCCCACCTTGATCGAGCAGGGCATTCCCGACTTCGAGCTGATGACCTGGACCGGCATCCTGATGCCGCGTGGCGTGCCCCAGCCGGTCATGGCGAAGCTCCGCGAAGCCATGCTCAAGGCCATCACCGATCCCGCCTATGTCGAGCGCCAGGCCCAGGGCGGCTCCGAGATCGCGCCCTGCTCGGCCGATGAGATGCGCCAAATCATGCTAGCCGAAATCGAACTCTATAGAGAGATGATGAAGGTCGCCGGCATCGAGCCGGAATGAGATAGCGGCCGGCGGGCTTGCCCAGGCCTCCGCATCGTTGTATTCGAAAACATACAACGACATGACCTCACCCTCGATGGACATCGCCACCGCCGCAGGTCGCCTCCAGGCCCTCGCCAATCCGGCCCGGCTCAGGATCTACGAGATCCTCTCGCAGGCAGGCGACGAAGGCATGACGGTCGGCAGCGTTCAGGACCTGCTGGGAATACGTGCCTCGACCCTTTCTCATCACCTGAAGATGCTGGTTCTCGCCGGCCTCGTCACCCAGACGCGGACGGCGACCCGGCTGGTCTGCCGGCCCAATCATGACGCGATGGACGGTCTGTTCAGCTACCTGGCCCGGGAGTGCCGCCGTGTACCGCAACGCGGGGCCACCTGTTAGCCCGCCGGGGTTCCCGTCATTTCAAGAATCGTACGGCCGATCTCGACCATGCTCGCGCGCGGCATCGAAAAGGACAGGACCGCGGCGCCGACCTCGATCGTCAGCACCCCTCGTTCGTCCGACTCCATCCCCAGCGAGACGCCATGCAGAGGCAAAGCCCGAGCATCGTACGTTTCGCTGAAGGCCTTGAATCGACCGTTCACGGCAGCCTTGCCCCCCAGGATCAGCAGCAGTGTCAGGAGATGCTGGAGGTCGACCGTCGGAAACGCCAGTTCGATGCGGCCGTCCCGTTCGGTCTCGACATTCAGCAGCAATTCCCGCCCATCCGGCGTCACGTCCCCCGTGACGTAGGATACGCGCCGGACTCCGTTGCTGCCGCGTTCGCGGAACGGAAATATCTCGACCACCGGTCCTTTCCTCTCGTTATATTTATTTCTATATATCGCTAGCCGCCGGCCGGCGAGCACTTTCCCAACGACAGTCCAGAGGGTCGAACCATGCAGCACGCGAAGCACTTCTATATCGACGGCGAGTGGGTCGACGCGATCAAGCCTGCCCTGCTCGATGTCATCGATCCCTCGACCGAGGAGGCCTACGTCCAGATCTCCGTCGGCAGCCCCGCCGACGTCGATCGTGCCGTCGCCGCCGCCAAGGCCGCCTTTCCCAGCTTTGCCCGCACCAGCCGCAAGGAGCGCCTCGATCTGCTGCGCGCCATCCTGGCCGAGTACAACAAGCGCCGGAACGACGTGGGCGACGCCATTTCGCGCGAGATGGGTGCGCCGCTCGAATTCGCCCGCACCATTCAGGCCGGCCGCGGCACGGCGCATCTCGAGCGCATGATCTCGGTGCTCGAGACCTATCCCTTCGAATCGGTCGAAGGCACCACGCTGATCGCGCGCGAGCCGGTCGGCGTGTGCGGCCTCATCACGCCGTGGAACTGGCCGACCAACCAGATCGCCTGCAAGGTCCTGCCGGCGCTGGCCGCCGGTTGCACGATGGTGCTGAAGCCGTCGGAAGAGGCGCCGATCGATGCCCTCATCTGGACCGAGATCATGCATGCCGCCGGCACACCGAAGGGCGTCTACAATCTGGTCCAGGGCGCCGGCTCCGTCGTCGGCGAGGCGATGTCGAGCCATCCCGACATCGACATGATGTCGTTCACCGGCTCGACCCGCGCCGGCATCCGCGTGGCCCAGGCCGCTGCCGTCACGGTCAAGCGCGTAGCGCAGGAACTCGGCGGCAAGTCGGCCAACATCCTGCTGCCCGACGTCGACTTCCAGATGGCCGTCACCAAGGGCATCAACAGCATGATGGTGAACTCGGGCCAGTCCTGCACAGCGCCCAGCCGCATGTTCGTGCCGCAGGATCGCCACGACGAGGTGAAGCAGATCGCCAAGGCCGCGGCCGAGAAGTTCGTGGTCGGCAATCCGCAGGACCCCGCCACCCGGCTTGGCCCTGTCGTGAACGAGTCCCAGTTCAACAAGATCCAGGGCCTGATCCAGAAGGGCATCGAGGAAGGCGCTGAACTGGTGACCGGCGGCCCGGGCCGTCCGGAGAACCTGAACCGCGGCTACTATGTGCGGCCGACCGTGTTCGCGGGCGTGACCAACGACATGACGATTGCGCGCGAGGAGATCTTCGGGCCGGTCATCTGCATCCTCCCCTACAAGGACGAGGAAGAGGTCATCCGTCTGGCCAACGACACGATCTACGGCCTCGCGGCCTACGTGCAGGGCAGCGATCTCGAGCACGCCCGCAAGGTCGCCGCGCAGATGCGCGCCGGCAACGTCCACGTGAACTATCCGATGGGCGACACCGCCGCCCCGTTCGGCGGCTACAAGCAGTCGGGCAACGGCCGCGAATACGGCAAGTGGGGCCTCGAGGAGTTCCTCGAGACCAAGGCGGTCATCGGCTACAAGGCCGCCTGACGCTTCAAGGTCAAGCAGGCGGCCGGCGCGAGTGCCCTCGCCCGGCCGTCAGGCCAGCGCCGAGGGGTCGCACCTCGGTTGCTGGCATTCGCAGCTGACCATCTGCCATACATCGGCAATGCAGCACTCCGCCCCGTCTTCCTCTCTCGTCGACATCGCAATCGTCGGCGGCGGCGCCAGCGGCGTGCTGCTGGCCGCCCAGCTCGTGCGCAAGAGCACCCTCAGCGTCGCCCTCGTGGAGCGCAGCGACCATCCCGGCCTCGGGGTGGCCTATTCGACCCGGTGTCGGGGTCACCTTCTCAACGTGCGCGCCAGCGACATGACGGCGCTGGACGACGAACCCGATCATTTCGTGAAGTGGCTTGCCCGCAACGGTGGCGGCCTCGGCCCCACCGACTTCGTCCCCCGCGCCGACTATGGGCGTTACCTGCAGGACCTGCTGAACGAGTCGCTGGAACGCGCGCAGGGCCGGCTGCAGATCGTCGCCGGCGACGTCACCGCCGTCCGCGAGAGACCCGACGGGGTCTCGCTCGACATTTCCGGCCGCGGCGCCCCTTTGTTCGCCCGCAGGACCGTCCTGGCGACCGGGCATCGGCCGCCCTCGGCGGATTCCGGCGCCTATCACGGCAATCCCTGGCGCGAGGACGCCATCGCGGGCCTCGTGCCCGATGCCTCGATCCTGCTGATCGGCACCAGCCTGACCATGATCGACGTGCTGATCTCGCTCCTCGAACACGGGCATAAAGGCCCGATCGTCGCGCTCTCCCGCCGCGGGCTGGTGCCGCATCATCATCCGCCGGCGCCGATCCCCACGCCCGACGCCGACACGCACGACCTCTTCACCGGCAGCCTGTCGCAACGCACCGCCCGGTTCCGCGCCAAGCTGCGGGCCGGCTTGGGCTGGCCGGGCCTCATGCAGCTCCTGCGGCCGCACAACAACGAACTCTGGCACGGGCTCGACCTGGACCAGCGGCGGCGCTTCCTGCGCCATCTGCGTCCGTGGTGGGACATCCACCGCCATCGCGTCGCGCCGCACATTGGCGAACAGATAGATGCCGCCAGGGCGAGCGGGCAGCTCTCGATCGTCTCGGGGCGGATCGAAATCGGCCGCACGACGGACGACGAGGTCGAAGTCACCATCATCCGTCGCGGCTCGACCGAGCGGGAACGGCGCAGCTTCGACCGGGTCGTCGACTGCCGAGGGCCACGCAACGAGGTCGACGTCCGCGTACCCCTGCATGCGCAGCTGGTGAAGGACGGTCTGCTGCGGCCCGATCCCCTCAACCAGGGCCTCGACATTGCCGAGGACGAAGCGCTGATTTCGAAGGAAGGCACCCCCTCGAAACACATCTTCGTCCTGGGACCACCGACGCGCGGGCGCTACACCGAGATCGTGGCGATCCCTGACATCCGCATCCAGGCCGCCGCGGTCGCCGACCAGCTCGTCGCACAATTGAGCGAGCCGTCTGGTCTTGCCGTCGGTCCCGCCGCATAATTCACGGATGGGACGCCGACCAGCCAAAGCCCCGGCCAAGCCGGCCGACAAGACTTCCTTGCACCTCCGGATCGATTTCGGCGGCGAACGCTCGATCGGCCCCGGCAAGGTCCGTCTGCTCGAGCTGATCAACGAGACCGGATCGATCTCCGCCGCGGGTCGTGCGCTGGCCATGTCCTATCGCCACGCCTGGCTGCTGGTCGACGAGATGAACCAGATGTTCCGTGAGCCCGTGGTGACCGCCCAGACCGGCGGCGGCGGCGGCGGCGGCACCTCGGTCACGGAAACCGGCAACGACATCGTCCGCCTCTACCGCGAGATGGAGCGGAGGGCCTACGGCGCCTCATCGCCGGAAATCCGCTCGCTGGCCCGCCTGCTCACCCCGCCCGACGCCAAACTCCACTAGGACTCAGTCCGCAGGCTGCGCCGGGCCGCTTGCACCGCCTCACGTTATATCTTACTGGATATAGCGTTGCTTCACCGCAAAGAGGTGCCGGTCATGGAGATCGTCAGCAAGGGTTTGACGGACTGTCAGGTGGACCCGACAGGCGTTTCGTTCCGCCTCGGCCTCGAAAGCATCGACGGCCAGCCGGCCTCTGTGATCCTGCCGGTCGACTGCCTGCGGTCGCTGCTCATGACCTTGCCCCAGGTGATCGAGAAGGCCCTGAAGGCCCGCTACCAGGACGATACGCTGAAGATCGTCTACCCGATGGGTGGCTTCGCGCTCGAGGCTGCGGCCGGCAGCTCCAGCACCATCCTGACGCTGAAAACACCCGACGGCTTCAAGGTCTCCTTCGCACTGACGCCCGAGGATGCCGGCGGTCTCGCGACTTCGCTGGTCGGCATCGACGGGACCCAGCAGCACGTCCCGTTCAATTGATGCCGGATGACGACCAGCGGATCGATTTCAGCGAAGCCGCCGAGGTCACCGGAGAACTGCTGACGCGAGAGAACGCCGTCCTGATCACCCTGGTCGGTCACACCGGCCGGCGCTCCACTCTGACCATTCCGGCCGCGGATCTGCAGCGGCTGGTCTCTCTCCTGCTTCT
The DNA here is from genome assembly GCF_052439685.1 of Reyranella sp. Lineage (GTDB taxonomy): Bacteria > Pseudomonadota > Alphaproteobacteria > Reyranellales > Reyranellaceae > Reyranella. Next base: position 195,314 of record NZ_JBQVQG010000004.1, on the reverse strand, counting down.
GCTGGGGCGCGCCCTGCCGCACAACGAGCCCGCCGATGTCGCCAAGCTTTCTCTGATACCCACCGATTCGTTGAGCGTCGGCGGTCTGCCCGGCGGCGAAACGCTGCTCGCCGTGGCAGTCGGTGCCGCGATGGTCGGCTTCTCCATGCCCGCATCGGCCGCCGAGAAGCTGGGAAGGTCCCTGCTCCTCGCCGGCAGCGACGCGACGGAACCTACTTCAATACAGTGAAGCCCTGCTTCTCGAAGAACGGCTTGGCCGCCGGCGTCTTCAGATAGTCGACGAAAGCCTGCGCATCGGGGTTTGTCGACGAGGACAGCAGAGCCATCGGATAGATGATGGCCGGGTGCGAATCTGCCGGGAAGGCGCCCACGATGCGCACCGCCGGATCGGAGGCTGCATCGGTCTTGTAGACGATGCCGAGCGGGGCCTCGCCGCGCGAAACCAGGGTCAATGCCATGCGGACGTTCTCGGCCTGGGCCACGCGGCTGGACACCGACGGCCAGACCCCGAGAAATTCGAGCGCCGCTTTGCCGTACTTGCCGGCCGGCACGGCATCGACATTGCCCATCGCGAGGCGGCCGTCATTGCCGAGCGCGCCGCGCAGGTTGAACCCCTTGTCGATCTTGAGATCGATCTTCGAGTCCTTGCCGGCGATCAGGACGATCTGGTTGCCGAGGAAGTTCGAGCGGCTCGCCGGCTTGATGAGCTTGCGCTCGGCGACATAGTCCATCCACGGCACGTCGGCCGAGATGAAGATGTCGGCGGGAATGCCGCCCTCGACCTGCTTGGCCAGCGCCGAACTCGCGGCATAGGAGATCTTGGTCGTCTTGCCGGTCTGCTTGGACCAGGCGGCCGACGCCTCGTCCAGCGCGTTCTTGAGGCTGGCGGCCGCGAGGATGATGACGTCCTTGCCCTGTGCCGCGGCCTGGTGAGCCCCCCCGCCCGCCGCAAGGACAAAGGCAGCGACGGCCAGTGCCGACGTGAACGCCCGACGAGTACCCAGCATGAAACCCTCCATTTGCGACAGATCGATATATCTCACTGAACATATCGTTTATCCACCGGATTCGCAGTTTATATGCATCGAATGGGTGCGCTATGGCCGAATGGATATAAAGTGACTGACGACCTATGCTTCGGCCGTCAACTCCCGGGAGGACTCATGCGGATCAGCGCCAGGAACCGATTGAAGGGCACCATCGTCGAGGTCACCAAGGGTCAGACGACCGCCCATGTCCGGATCGACGTGAAGGGCATCATCGTCACGGCGGCCATCACCAACGAGGCGGTCGACGAGTTGGGCCTCAAAGCCGGGCAGGAAGCCTATGCCATCGTCAAGGCGTCCGACGTCATGGTCGGCCTCGACAGCTAGTCCCCATGGTCCGGCTGAACGAGATCCGCCGGGGTGAGCGAGCGGTCGACCTGCCGGGCCGTTTCGACGCCTCGCTCTATTTCATCGGGCGTATCCGCAGGCCGTGGACGTCGCGGCTCGAGACGCCGCGACAGGGAAGGCTCGACGGTCCGACGTGCCATCTCGAGTTCGACGACCGCTGGGTGGACGGACTGCACGGAATTGCCGAGTTCGAGCGGCTGGAGGTCCTGTACTGGCTGCACGAATCCCGGCGCGATCTCGTCCACCAGAGTCCGCGCAACGACAGTGAGGCGCGCGGCGTGTTTTCCCTGCGCACGCCGGTACGCCCCAATCCGATCGGCACATCGATCGTCCGCCTTGTGAAGATCGAGGGGCCGGTCCTGTTCGTGCGTGGCATGGATTGCCTCGACGGCACGCCCCTGCTCGACGTGAAGCCCGACCGCACCCTGTTCGAGCCGCTGGCGCCGGCGCAGCCCGGCGACTTCCAGATTGGCGACAAGTGAAGCGCCGCAGCGCACTTGCTCTACTCGGCACCGTCCTGCTGGCTCGGCCCAGCTTCGCGCAGGCCACGCGCACGCTGGTCGATTCGGCCGGCCGCAAGGTCACGCTGCCAGCGCGCATCGAACGCGTCTTCGTGGCGGGACCGCCCGCCTCGGTACTGACCTATGCGCTGGCACGCGATGCCATGGTGGGCTGGGTGCGCACCCCTTCGCCCGCCGAGAAGCAATATCTGGCCGCTCCCGCGCGAGACCTGCCCGAGATCGGCCGCCTGACCGGACGCGGCGACACGGTGAGTCTCGAGCGCCTGGTCGCGGCGAAGCCCGACATGATCCTCGATTTCGGCTCGACCTCTGACACGTTCGTGTCGCTGGCCAATCGCGTGCAGGCACAGACCGGCATCCCGTATGCCCTGATCGATGGCCGATTCGCCTCGACCAGCCCCTCGTTAAAGCTCGCCGCCGAGATGCTGGGCCGTGTCGAACGCGGCGCCGCGCTGGCGGCCTATGCCGAGGCGGCCTTCGCCCAGGTCGACAACGCGCTGACACGCGTGCCAGCCGACAAGCGGCCCCGCGTCTATCTCGCGCGTGGCTCCGAAGGCTTGGAGACCGGCAGCCGCGGCTCGATCAACACCGAGATCATCGAGCGGGCCGGCGCCACCAACGTGGCCGAGGGCCTTGGCGGCAGCAGCAACATCGCCAACGCTTCGCTGGAACAGATCATCGCCTGGCAGCCCGACATCGTGGTCACGCTGGACCGTGGCTTCTTCGACAACGTGGGCAGCAAGCCCGGCTGGGATCAGGTGCGCGCCGTCGCCAACAAGCGCGTCTACCTCGCGCCCAGCCTGCCCTGGGGCTGGATCGATGCGCCACCGTCGCTCAACCGCCTGATCGGCCTGCGCTGGCTGCTGTCGACCTTCTATCCCGCCGAGGCCAATCTCGACCTCAAGGCCGAAACGAAGAAGTTCTACGAGCTCTTCTACGGCGTGAACGTGACCGACGATCAACTGGCGCGGCTGCTGGGTGGCAAGGCAAACTGATGGCGTCATGCGCGCCGGCCTCATACTCGCTCTCCTTGGCTTGTGCCTGCTCGCTTCGATGCTGGCCGGCAGCATCATCGGCCCCTACCAGATCCCCCCTGGCGAAGTGCTGAAGGCCTTGGCCGCGCCGATCACCGGCGTGCCGGCTGCAGCCCCCATCGACACGATCCTGTTCCAGATCCGCCTGCCGCGCGTGCTCGCTGCTGCGCTCGTCGGCGGAGCGCTGGCGGCGGCAGGCGCCAGTTACCAGACGCTGTTCCGCAATCCCCTCGTCTCGCCCGACATATTGGGCGTCTCGGCCGGCGCAGGTTTCGGCGCCGTGCTCGGCATCCTGCTGTCGCTGCCGGTCATCGCCATCCAGGGGCTGGGCTTCGTCAGCGGCCTGATCACCGTCGTCATGGTCTATGCGCTGGCGCGCGCCCTGCGCAGCCAGAACGAGGTGCTCGTATTGGTGCTGTCGGGCATCGTGGTCGGCGCGCTGGCCGGCGCCGGCATCTCGCTGGTGAAGATCCTGGCCGATCCCTACAACCAGCTCCCCGCCATCACCTTCTGGCTGCTGGGTAGCCTGTCGGGGGTCAAGGTCTCCGATGTCTGGGGTATGGCGCCTTTGGTGATCGTAGGCCTCGTCCCGCTCGTATTGCTGCGCTGGCGCATCGGCGTCCTGTCGCTCGGCGACGACGAAGCCCGCGCGCTGGGCGTCAACGTCGCCTTCGTGCGCGGTGTCGTCGTCGCCGCGGCAACGCTCGTGACGGCGGCGGCCGTCTCGGTGTCGGGCGTGGTCGGCTGGATCGGCCTCATGATCCCGCACATGGTCCGCCCGCTGGTCGGCCCGCGCTACGATCGCGTGCTGCCGGCCTCGGTACTCATGGGCGCCGCCTTCCTCGTGCTGGTCGATACGCTGGCCCGCTCTGCGGCGCGCATAGAGATCCCGCTCGGCCTGCTCACCGCATTGATCGGCGCACCGATCTTCGTCTGGCTGCTGGCCCGTGGCCGCCATGTCTGGAGCTGACAATGATCGAGGCGCGTGAACTCGCCATCGGCTATGGCAAGACGGAAGTCGCCACGAGAATCGATCTCTCGGTCGCCCCCGGCGAAATCCTCTGCCTGCTGGGTCCCAATGGCGCCGGCAAGACGACGCTTTTCAAAACGCTGCTTGGTCTCATTCCCGCACTTCGGGGCACCGTCGCCATCGGCGGCACACCGGTCGGCGAGCTGTCGCGCGCTGCCCTCGCCCGCGCTGTCGCCTATGTGCCCCAGGCGCAGGTGATGGAGTTCGCCTACACCGTCCTCGACCTGGTACTGATGGGCCGCACGGCCCATCTTGGCCCGTTCGCGGCACCAGGCGCCGTCGACCGCGACCGCGCACGCTCGGCTCTCGACCAGCTCGGCATTCTGGATCTCGCAGACCGCGAGGCCAATCGCATTTCCGGCGGCCAGCGCCAGCTCTGCCTGATCGCGCGTGCCCTGGCGCAGGACGCGCCGATGATGGTGATGGACGAGCCCACCGCCAGCCTCGATCTCGGCAACCGCTTCCTCGTGCTGGCTCGCGTGCAGGCGCTGCGCGAGCGCGGCTTCGGGGTGATCTTCTCGACGCACGACCCCGATCAGGCGCGCGAACTGGCAACCCGGGTCGCGGTCATCGCAGATGGCCGCCTCGCCGCCTATGGCCCTCCTGACGAGACGCTGACGGCCGCGATGCTGTCGGAAATCTACGGCGTGCCGATCGCCCTCGAACGGACCGATAGCGGCCGTACCGTCGTTGTATCGGCCAGACCAGATTCCTAATGCGAACGGCGCCCTCGTGGGGCGCCGTTCGGCCATGAGCCCGATGAAGACGGCCTTTTCAGGCGGCGTAGCGGCTTTCCGTGAGCGCCGGCCACAGCTCTTCCTTGCCGGCCTTGGCGAAGGACGCACCGATCTTCTCACCCCAGAAGCTCTCGCTGCCGAAGTCTCGGCGCCACACCCAGAGCCTGCGCGTGTAGTGGTGCAGGATATGTTCATGGGTGAAGCCCATCGCGCCCATCGACTGGTGCGAGATGGCGGCGATGCGGTGCGCGAAGTCGGAGCACTGAGTCTTGGCGGCGGCGATCGAGAAGCTGCCCCCCTTCTCCAGCCCGCCCTCATCGGCGTCGCGCGACGCGGCTTCCGCCGAGGCGATGGTCGCGGCGACGCAGCTCGCGAGCTCGGCCAGCATGTGCTGGATCGCCTGGAAGGTGGAGATGGGGCGGCCGAACTGGACGCGCTGCTTGCAGTATTCCGTTGCCGTCACGAGCACCTTGTCGGCAGCGCCCGCCATCTGCATGGCCCGGGCCAGCGCCGCGAGTTCGAGCGCACGCTCGGCGCTGATCGGCGAGGCGCCGGAGAATTCCGGCGTGGCGCCGTCGAAGGTCACGGTTCCGTAGGGCTCGCCGGCATGGCTGGGCGCCTCCTCGACCGCGACCGCATCCCGCGGCACGACGACGAGCGTCGACTTGCCGCCCGCCGTCACGATCGCGACGAAGCGCTCGGCGACGCCCGCGAACGGCACGCGCGCGACCTTGCCGGAGACGCGATTGCCCTGGAGTGACAGCTCGCCCAGCGCCACCGTCGACGGGCCGCTGGCCGGCTTGCCGCCAGCGGCCGCGACCAGCAGGTTGGCCAGCGCGGTTTCGGCGACCGGCACGGGAACGGCATGCTCGCCGGCCACGCGCAGCATTGCCATCAGGTCAGCCAGGGTGCCGCCCACGCCGTCCAGTTCTTCGGGAACGGCAATCAGCGGCAGCCCCATCTCCTCGACTTCTTTCCAGAGGTCGGCGGGCCACACGCCCTTCTCGACGCCGTTCACGATGTCCTTGCCGGCGCGCTCGGCGAAGAAGCGGCCGGCGGTCTCCAGCAGCATGTCACGGGTATCGCGGTCCATGATCTTTCTCCTTCAGCGCAGACCGAGGCCGCGGGCGACGATGCCGCGCAGGACCTGGGTGGTGCCGCCCTGGATCGTGTAGCTCGGCGCCATCATCGAAGCGTATTGCGCGACGTCGAGGAAGTCGGCGAGATCGTCCTCGGTCGTAGCATCGGATTCCGCCAGCGTGCGCGCGATCTCCGGCAGGTCCTGCTGGTAGATCGTGCCCAGATCCTTCACCAGCGACGCCTCGATGGCGGGCGACTTGCCCCCCTGCATCATGCCGGCGACGGCGGTGGACATCTGGCGCAGGGTCCACAGCCGAGCGATCAGTCGGCCCAGGATGGCGTTCGCGCGCTTGGCCGGCTGGCGGCCGAGCACCCGTACCAGTTCGCGCAGCACGTAGACGTTCTGCATGAAGCGTTCGGGACCCGAGCGCTCGAAGGCCAGCTCGCTGGTGACCTGCAGCCAGCCGTCGCCCTCGTTGCCGATCAGGCAATCCTCGGGGATGAAGGCGTCGGAGAAGGTCACCTCGTTCCAGTCATGGCGTCCGGCAAGATTGATGATCGGCCGGATGGTGACGCCCGGGGTCTTGAGATCGACCAGAAGCTGGCTCAGCCCCTTGTGACGATCGCCATGCTGACCGGAGGTGCGCACCAGCGTGATGCAGTAATGGTTGCGATGGGCGCCGGAGGTCCAGACCTTGGTGCCGTTGACGCGGAAGCCGCCCGGCACCGGCTCGGCGCGCGTGCGCACCGAGGCGAGGTCGGAGCCCGAATCGGGCTCGCTCATGCCGATGCTGAAATAGCACTCGCCGCGCGCGATGCGCGGTAGGATCGCCTGGCGCTGCTGTTCCGTGCCGAACTTCAGCAGCAGCGGTCCCGACTGGCGATCGGCGACCCAATGCGAACCCGCCGGCGCGCTGTTGCCGAGAAGCTCCTCGGTCACGACCAGGCGGTCGAGAAAGGTACGTTCCGCGCCGCCATACTGCTTCGGCCAGGTAATGCCGAGCCAGCCCTTCGCGCCCAGCGCCTTGCTGAACTCAGGAGACGGCGTGTTCCAGCTCGCGAAGCGATCCTCGGATTTGACCTTGGGCAGCGTTTCCTTGAGGAACGCGCGGACCTCGCCCCGCAAGGCTTCGGCCTCGGCGGGCAAATGGAACGGCGGGAATTCGAGCTTGGGAATGGACATCATCATCTCGACAGTTGGATGCCTCATCTCTGTCGGCTAATCCTGTGCCGCGCAACCCGTGAGTTTCGAGGGTCGAATGCCCCGCCGTCCACCACGCCTGCCGCCGCTCTTGGCGGAATTCGACGATGACGAACGCGACGCCGTCCTGGCCGCCAATCGTGCCTTCTACAGAGCCTTCAACGATCGCGACGCGGCTGCCATGGACCAGATCTGGGCGCCCATGGGCTCGGTGATCTGCCTGCACCCCGGCCAGGCGGCCCTTCACGAGCGTGCGGAGATCATGGCGAGCTGGCGAGCCATCATGAAGCACCCCGAGGCGCCGCGCGTGCGCTGCACCGAGGAATGGGTCGTCGGCCGCCCGGGCCTCGCGCTCGTCATCTGCCGCGAGGTGCTTCCCAACGGCCAGCTCATGGCGAGCAACCTCTATGTGCGCCTGGCCGACGGCTGGCACATGGCGAGCCACCATTCCGGCCCCGTGCCGCCGCTCGCGACCGAGCGCACGGCGCCCACCGCTTCCCCAACGCCGGCGCGAGACCGGCGCAAGCTGCACTAGCGGGCGATCGGCCCGCCCGCGCGCAGCAGCGGCTTCAGCCGGCTGTAGGGAATGTCGACCGTATAGGGCCCGGCCGAGTAAGGGCCGACCTCGTACTGGTTGAAGTAGATCTGAAGCTTATCGGCCTGCCAGCAGAAACGGTCGCTGCTGTTGACCGTCTTGGTAAGCTTGTTGGGCTGCAATGCGTCCTCGAAGCCGGGGTTCTCGACGAACTGCTTCTTGAGATCGGCGCCCACGATGGCGACGACTTCCTGGAGCCATGGCGTGCCGGATGCGAAAACGCCTGCGGGTGAAACGGTCTTGCCGCTGCGCAGATCGACCGAGGTGCAACTCGTGCTGCCGTAGCCATGGGCGCCGCCAGTGAAGGCCCAGAAGGTCAGGGCCACGGTGATGACGTTGGAATCGGGGCGGAAAAGCGCATAGCCCTGCTCGGCCTGCCATTCCTGTTCGCGATCCAGGCCGGCATCGGCCGTCGGCGTCGTTTCGCGCGCGGCCTTCGCGGCGGCCTCGGCAAAGGAGCGATTGATCGCCGTGAAGTCGGCGGTCGTGCCGGCGAAGCGCGGGTAACGAAGATCGATCGTGTAGGTCACCTTGCCCACCTTCCCGCTCCGCTCGATGGACTGGTCCTCGATGAAGGGATACGGCCCCGCGCCCGACGCCTTGAGGTCGGCGATGCGATCGGCATAGCGTGCCTTGAGGCAGCGCTGGATAACGTCCGGATCGTCGTTCGGCACGCAGGCACGGTTGCGCCCGACGATCCAGCGGACCTGGCTCTTCTCCAGGCTCTCCTTGGCCGGTCCGCTCAGCTTCGCGAGCAGAGCCGCGTAGAGGCCCGCCAGCTCGCGGTCCGTTTTTGCCAGGGCGGCGTCCTTGCAGATCGCCCGCTCCGCTCCGTTCGATGCCTTGGCACAATCGAAGCTGGGGCCGCTCTGCGCGAAGGCCGCGACCGGAGCGACAGCAAACAAAGCCGCGACCGCGAAGGCCCTCACACTCGCCTCCATTGTTTCAACCGGCGGACCGCCTCTTCCATCTCCGTGGTCGCGCCCGCGAAGGAGATGCGCAGGGTGCCGGCCCCCCGTGCGCGGTCGAAGTCTACGCCCGGCGTCGTCGCGACGCCGGCTTCACGCAGCATACGGCTGCAGAAGTCTCGGCTGTCGTTGGTGAGGTGCGATACGTCGGCGTAGATATAGAAAGCCCCCTGCGCCGGTGTGAGGCGGTCGAGGCCGGCGGCTGGCAGGCCGGCCATCAGCAGGTCGCGATTGGTGCGATAGCGCTTCACATGGCCATCGAGTTCCTCGCGACACTCGAAGGCGGCAAGCGCCGCGTGCTGGCTGAGCGTCGGCACCGAGATGAAGAAATTCTGCGTGAGCCGCTCGATCGTTCGCACCATGTCGGGCGGCACGACCAGCCAGCCCACTCTCCATCCCGTCATGGAGAAATATTTGGAGAAGCTGTTCACCACGATCGCGGTGTCGGATACCTCGACAGCCGAGTGGGTTTCGCCCTCGTAGACGATGTCGTGGTAGATTTCATCCGAGATCAGGCGCACGCCGTGGGCGTTGCACCAGTCGGCCAGCGCCTTCAGTTCCCCGCGCGTCACCATCGTGCCAGTGGGATTGGAGGGACTGGCCACGATCAGCCCGTCGAGAGGTCCCGCCTTCTCGAGTGCAGCCACCGTCGGCTGGAACCGGTCTTCCGCGGAGGTCGGCAGGTCGACTGCCTCGAGATTGAGCGCCGCCAGGATGTTGCGGTAGGCCGGATAACCCGGCGCCGCGAGCGCCACCCGGTCGCCGGCATCGAAGCTCGCGAGGAAGGCCAGCGGAAAGCCCCCTGAGGAGCCCGTCGTGACGATGACCCGCTCCGGCGCGACCTCGGCGCCATAGGTCTCGCGATAGTGCCGCGCGATGCGCTCGCGCAGCGCCGGCATGCCCAGCGCGGCGACGTAGCCAATCCTGTCCGCGTCGAGGGCGGCATGCGCTGCGGCGAGCGCCCCCTTCGGGGCGGGCGTGCTCGGCTGTCCGACCTCGAGGTGGATGACCGTCTCGCCCGCCGCTTCCTTCTCGGCGGCGGCGGCCATCACGTCCATGACGATGAAGGGATCGACGCCGCCCGAGCGCCGCGAAAGCTTGCCCGACATGTTGCCGTCTATCGAGCGATCGTCGAGAGGCCGGCACCGGCCGGGTCGGCACCCGTTCGGCAGGCCTCGGGCTTGCCGCGCAGACCCGAGGGGCAGGCGATGGCATTCACGAAGCCGCCCTGTGCCCGCCGGTTTGCGAGGACCGTCGCCAGGTTGCGATCGTTGTCGATGACCTCACGCGCCACATAGCCAACGGCTTGGGCCGCGGTCGGTCCGCCACCACCCGCTCCCGCAAATGTGAACTCGCCATTGCCGGGATTGGCGATGATCACCGGGCTGACCGAAGCCGCCTCCGGATTGGGCGAGCCGAGCATGATGCCACTGCCGGGAGCGACGACACGCGCACCGAAGAGTTGGCCCATCGAGACCGCGCAGGCCGCCGCACCGCCCTTGCTGTCGACGGCGGCGAAGCCCGCAAAGCCGCCGGAATCCACCGGCGTACCGCCGGCCGGCTGCTGTCCATTCCAACCGGCGAGGGCCAATGAGCCAGCCGCCGGTGCCGGCGCGACGTAGACGCGGCTGCGATAGTGGCTGACCGACATCGGCTCCGACGCGATCGGCACGGCCGCGCGCAATGCATCAACCGGAAGGCTGCCACCGGCCTGAGAAACCTGCTCTGAAAAGGTGCGCGCCAAGGCGCCTTGGAAGAACTCCGCTCCGCCACGCTGGCGGATGCTGCCAAGCACCGATGCGAGGTCAGGCTGGGTGAGCAGCGACCCCTCCGAGGCGTTGCCGAAGATCCGACGGGCCTCGGCATCCGCCCCGAGCAGGGCCCCACCGGCCTGCAGATCGCGCGCCAGCGCACGCGATACCGGGAAGCCGAACCGAGCCAGGCGCTCGGCCGGCGACACGGTCTGTTCCCAACGCAAGTTGCCGTGACGGACATGCATCAGGGTAACGGCGCGCACGCCTGCCGGCACCGAGAAGGGCGTGCCCTTGACCGCGCCGGGCGCCGCGATGGGGGGAAATACGAAGGCTTCGGCCTTCTTCGTCTTGTCGTTGTGGACGATGCACGCACCGGACGCACCCAGCGACGCCGCCGACGGCAGGGTCACGGAGAGTGCAAAATACATGGCGACGGCGGCGTCGGTGGCATTTCCACCGGCTTCGAGGATCTCGCGTCCGACCTCGGCCGCCCGGCTTTCCTCGGCCGTGGTCGCCGCAAAGCTGCTGCCCTTGGTGGTCGGCGAGAAGGTGCGCTTGTTCTGCGTCAGACCGGCGGGGTTTTCGGCATTCTCAGCGCGATCCCGCGCGCGGTCTGTCTCACTAAAGCCACAACCGGACAGCAAGAGAACGCTCACAAGGGCTGCGTTGTACAATTGACGCGGCCGCCGACCGTTTCTAGCCTGTCCGAGCCCCGTGCCGACCTTGTTCAAACGCATCACCACCCTCTTATGTCTGACGCTCTTCGCGTTGGCACCGTTTCGTGCCGCGACGGCTCAGCAAGGTCAACGACTCAATCTGATCCGTGACGCCGAGATCGAGAGCACGATCCGAACTTTCACGATCCCGATCTGGAAGGCGGCCGGTCTCGACCCCAATGGCGTCGAGATCATGCTCGTCCAGGATGGCTCGCTCAACGCCTTCGTTGCCGGCGGCCAGCGCATCTTCATCAATACCGGCCTGATCATGCGGACCGAGCGGCCAAACCAGCTGATCGGTGTGATGGCCCATGAAAGCGGCCACATTGCCGGCGGGCATCTCGCCCGCATGCAGGAGGAACTGCGCAACCTCTCCACCTTGCAGATCCTCGAAACCATCCTGGCCGGCGGTGCAATGGCGGGGGGAGCAGCAGCCGGCGCCGGTGCAGGCGGTACCGGTGGCGGCCACGGCGGCGGAACCGGCCGCCCGATGGCGCCGGGCTCGCTGATGTCGTTCCTCAAATACACCCAGACCCAGGAGAGTGCCGCGGACCAGGCGGCGATCACCTATCTGCAGCGCACCGGCCAGTCGCCCAAAGGCACGATTGAATTTCTCCGCTACCTGCAACGCGAGGAGAAGCTCGCGATCAACCGCCGCGACCCCTATCTGACGACCCATCCGCTGACTCCCGAGCGGATCGCGGCCTTCGAGCAGGCCGCCGCGAACTCTCCCTACGCCAACACGTCCGACACGCCGCAATTCCTCATGCTCCACCAGCGCATGGTGGCGAAGCTCTATGGCTTCGTGGCGCCGGACATGGCTCTGCAGCGCTACGCCGAGGCCGACCGGTCGGTGCCGGCACGCTATGCCCGGGCGATCGCGCTATACCGAAAGGGCACGCTGGGCTCGGCCCTGTTGACGATCGACGGCCTGTTGAAGGAATACCCCACCGATCCGTACTTCCACGAAGTACGGGCACAGATGCTCTATGAAAACGGTCGTGCCGCGGAGTCCATCCCTTCCTATCGCCGCGCCGTACAGCTCGCCCCCTCGGCGGCAATCCTGAAGATCGACTTCGCCCGCGCCCTGCTCGACGTCAACTCGCCCGACAACGATCGCGAGGCGATGCGCAATCTCGACCTCGCCATGCAGCAGGAGGCCGGCAGCTTCGAGCTCTGGCGCCTGATGGCGACAGGCTACTCCAAGCTCGGCAATCAGGGTATGACCTCCCTCGCCCGTGCCGAGATGGCGACCCTGCGGGGCCAGCGTGCCGAAGCCCAGTCCCATGCGGAGGCGGCGTCGCGCCAGCTTCCGGCCGGGACGCCGGCGTGGCAGCGCGCGCAGGACTTGAAGGCCTACATCAACAGCCGGCCCCGCAAATAAAGCCGGCTCTGGAGACATACCCATGCGTTCCCTTCTGATGGCCGCAGTGGCCGGACTGATCGTCGTCGGCGCCGTCGCAGCGACCCGTACCAGCGTGCCCACGAGCACCAACGCAACGGCGTCGGCCGCCCCGGCCCCTGTCGCGGCGGCCTCCGTACCGGCCGATCTGGGGAAGAGCATCAGGGCCTATCTCATGGCCAATCCCGAAGTCCTGGTCGATGCGATGCAGGAACTCGAGCGCAAGCAGGATACGCAGCGCGACGCCATGGCGCTGAAGGCGATCGGCCAGAACGAGGCCGAGCTCTTTCGCGATGCCGACAGCCCGGTGGCCGGCAATCCCGCGGGAGATGTCACTATCGTCGAGTTCAACGATTACCAGTGTCCCTACTGCAAGCGCGCCTACCAGGCGGTGAAGTCGGTGACCGGCGCCGACGGCAAGGTGAAGATCGTCTACAAGGACCTTCCCATCCTCGGTGAGCCGTCGCGCATCGCCGCGCTGGCCGCCCTCGCCTCGATGAAGCAGGGCAAGCATCAGGCCCTGCACAACGCGCTGATGGAATTCAACGGCAAGCTCGACCGGGCCAAGATCCTCGAGACGGCGGCCTCCGTCGGCATCGACGTCGCCCAGCTCGAGAAGGACATGGAAGATCCCAAGCTGAAGCAGATCATCGACCGCAACATGGCGCTGGCTGCCGCACTCGGCGTGCGCGGTACGCCGGCCTTCGTCATCGGCAAGCAGTTCGTGCCGGGCGCGGTCGATGCCGAGTCGCTGAAGGCGCTGATCGCCGACGCCCGCAAGAGCTAGCGCGACACCGTTGCGGTCAGGCCGAGCGCGTTCACCAGATCGGCGCCCGGCTTGAGGAGATAGTCGATCTTCTCTAGGCCCAGAGCGGGCTGCGGCATCGCCTCGAGCGTGAGCGTGCTGCCCTGCTCGACGAAGCGGGCGACCGCGTCGAACACCTTCGACATGTCCTGGGTGATCAGCACACCGGGCGGCTGGAAGCGCCGGATCTCGGCCGCGAGCGCCGCACGCTCCGCCGCCGCGGTCTGGCCGCTTAGCCGCGCCTTGGCCTGCAGGCTGCGCTGCAGGAGACTCTTGTCGGTGATCACGAGCCGTGCCGAGGAAAGCGCGGCCTTCGTGCCCAGCACGCCGAACAGATCCGCCTCGTCGATCGCGCGCCAGAACTCGTCGTCGGTGTCGATCACCTGAGCGGTGAGTGAAATCTCGGCGAGTTCCCGACCGCTCAACTTGCAGTCCTCGACCTTCAGCACGTGGTGGACCCGGTCCTCGAGCGTGCTGCAATCGAAGCCCAACCTCACTTCCTTGAGGTTCATCGACTGCAGCACGAGAAGCATCCCCAGCGCCTCGACGCTGCGCAGGGAGGGCGCGAGCACGAAGTCCTCGACGCGAAAGCGGGAGCGGTTGAAGTCGCCCTCGCGCACCGTCTCGGTGGACACGCTGCCCAGCGACAGGCCGTAGCGGGTCATGAGCTCGCCACCGAAACCCGACAGGCGGCCTTCGGCCACCGGAACGCGACCGATCGGCGTGCCCGGCTCCCAGTCGATCGACGAAGCGACGGCGATCGGCCGGCGGAGGTCGACGCCACGGGCCGTGACGTCCCCAACCGTGAGACCGGCCATCCGCGCGTCCGCCGGTTTCACCTGGAAATCCTTCATTTCCAGCGCATCGATCAGGCCCTGACGGTAGCCCGAGAGCGAGACGCTCGCCGCGCCCTGGCTCATCTGCTCGAGTGAGACGTAGGTGAAATCGCGCTGTTCCAGGCGCCCGACGGTCAGGGCCCCCAGCAGACGCGCCACCATCACCTGATTGCGGAACGGTCCTTCGTAGGCCGCGTCGTAGCGCGGCAGGTCGATGTCGGTGCCGGTCAGCTCGCCGATCGTCCAGGTGTTGGCCGCGTCCGGCGTGGCCAAGCGGAAATTGCGCAGATGCAGGCGCGCCACATGCAGCGGGTCGCCCCAGTCGAGCCCGCGAAACGGCAGGCGCCCTTTCAGCAGCTCGTCCAATGGCCAGGCAAGGCCTGAAGCCTCCCACGTGTCGACCTTCAACTCGCCGTTCGGTCCGCCCACGACGTTGCCGAGACTGACGCTGCGGTCGAGCAGACCCACCTGCACGGTTTCGACCTGCACCCCCTGCTCTGCGAGGCCGGCCTTGAGGCGCGTGGCGGCGAACTCCTCGGCAAACGGGATGGAAGCGGCACCGATGCCGACCAGGCCAAGAACGACAGCGAGAGCGACGAAGGATTTCCTCACGGTTCGGCGTCCGGCTGCTTCGAGGGCTGGGCCGCGTCGAAGGCGGGAAGCTTCAAGCAGGCATCATAGATGCGCTGGATCGCCGGGTAGCGTTTCATGTCGACCTTGAACCGGGTGGCGTTGAAGACCTGCGGCACCAGGCACATGTCGGCCATCGTCGGCGAGTTGCCGTGACTGAACGTCCCCTTCTCCGTGCTGTGGCTCAGCATCGACTCATAGGCGTCGAAGCCGGTCTCGATCCAGTGCCGCGACCAGGTAAAGGCGCTCTCCTCCGTCTGGCCGAACTTCTGGCGCAGGTAGGCCATGACACGCAAATTCTGGATCGGATGAATGTCCGCACTCACGATCAGCGACAGCGCCCGCACATGGGCGCGGCCGACCGGATCGCGGGGAAGCAGCGGCGGTTCGGGATGGGCTTCCTCGAGATACTCGATGATCGCCAGCGACTGGGTCAACACCGCCCCGTCGTCGAGGACGAGCGACGGGACCAGCTTCTGCGGGTTGAGCGCGGCGTAGTCCGCAGAAAACTGCTCGCCCTTGCGCAGATGCCTCGATGCATGCTCGACCGCGATGCCCTTGAAGTTCAGGGCAATGCGCACGCGATACGCCGCCGACGAACGAAAATAGCCGATGAGCTTCATGACCGCCTCCGCGGCCACTGTAGCACGGCTCAGGCGGGCGGCGTGTAGCGCACGACTTTCTGATCAATCGCCCCGAAGATCGACTTGCCCGCACGATCGAACATTTCGATGCGGATATGGTCGCCGAAGCTCATGAACGGCGTCACCGGCTTGCCGCCGTCGATCGTCTCGCGGACGCGCCGTTCGGCAATGCAAGAACATCCGACCGCCGGATCGCGGTTCGCAACCGTACCCGAACCGACGATCGTACCTGCCTCCAGATGACGTGTGCGTGCCGCATGCGCAATCAGCTGACCGAAGTCGAAGGTGAGATCGGTAGCGGCATTCGGATGGCCGAATTCCGTGCCGTTCAGCGTCGAGATCAGGGGGCGGTCGAGCCGCGCGCCGTTCCAGTCGTCACCCAGCTCGTCCGGCGTCACCGCCACTGGCGCGAAAGCAGTCGCGGGCTTGCCGTGGAAGAAGCCGAAGCCCTTAGCGAGTTCGCCGACGATGACGTTGCGCAGCGAGACATCGTTCAGGATCGTCACCAGCTTGATGTGCTTAGCCGCTGCCTCCGGCGAGATGCCCATCGGCACGTCGTCGACCATCACGCCGATCTCTCCCTCGAAATCGATGCCCCAGGCCTCGTCGGCCATCTCGATCTCATCGTTGGGACCGATGAAGGAATCCGAGCCGCCCTGGTACATCAGCGGATCGGTCCAGAAGGACGGCGGCATCTCCACGCCACGCGCCTTGCGCACCAGTTCGACATGCACGACGTAAGCCGAGCCGTCGGCCCACTGGTAGGCACGCGGCAGCGGCGCCGCCAGCGCGGTCGTGTCGAGCTCGAATGAACCGACCGCCTTGTCGTCTTCGAGCTGCTCGGCCAGAGCCCGCAGCTTCGGCCCGTTGGTGGCCCAGTCGTCGAGCGCCTTCTGCATCGTCGGAGCCACGCTCGTGGCCCGAACGCCGCGTGTCAGGGCGCGGTTCACCACAATCAGCGTGCCGTCGCGGCCGCCTTCCTTGAGCGATCCCAGTTTCATTGTGGCGTCTTCCCTATTCCGCAGCCTGCTTCATGTCCGGCGGCCGCCAGGACTTCACGTACCCTTCGAACTCGACGCCGGCCGGCATTGCAGCCACATCGACAGCATCGCGCGTGTCGATCATCACCGCGACCTCGTCGGTCTCCGTCCTGCCGCCCTTGGTGGCGGCATTGAACGCCTTGGGATGCGGCCCGTGTGTGAAGCCGCTCGGATGGACCGTCATCATGCCGGGATGGATGTTGTCGCGGCTGAAGAAGCTGCCCTTGTGATAAAAGATCACTTCCTCGAAATCGTCGTTGTTGTGGAAGAACGGCAGGCGCAGCGCCTCGGGATCGCTTTCGAACGGCCGCGGCACGAAGGTGCAGACCACGAACCGGCCGGTCGCCCAGGTCGTGTGCGCCGACGGCGGTAGGTGTGCGCGATGGCTCATCAGCGGGCGCAGGTCGCGCCAGTTGATGCGCACCACGCTGAGATCGCCATGCCAGCCCACCGCATCGAGCGGATTGAACGGGTAGGTCACGGTCGACAGCGAATTGCGCCGCTTCACCGAGACCGTCCAGGTGCGCTCGTCCTGCTGGGCGCGGAAGGCCTCGTCGATGCGCGGCGTGTCGAGCATCGCCGGATCGAAGATGGCGTGACGGCCGACCAGCCCCTTCTCCGGCAGGACGAAGTGATCGTTGGTCGCCTCGATCATCAGCGAGACGGTGGGCTTCGCCGGCTCCAGGCGCCACATCGTCCCGCGCGGGATGACCAGATAGTCGCCTTCGGCATAGTCGAGATGCCCGTAGTCGCAGAAAAGCGCGCCGTTGCCCTCGTGGACGAACAGCAGCTGGTCGCCGTCGCTGTTGCGCACCAGTTCCCGCATCGGCTCGTCGAGGCGCCAGATGCGCATCTGCATGTGGCTGTTTTCCATGACGAGCTCGGCTTCCCACGGATTGGTGCGGGCCGTCGCCAGCTTGTTGAGATCGAGCGCACGCGGCCGGATCGGACCGTTGAATTCGACCCAGTCCGTCGGCTTGTGCTTGTGGTGGAACTGCGCGGAGGGGCCGAAGAACCCTTCCTTGCTGATCTCGCGCTCATAGGTGCCCTCGGGCAGGCGCACATGGGCCTGGCGCGAGGCAGTGCCCTCGACCTGGCGCAACGGAATCCAGTTCTTGGCCATGGTTTCCTCCGTCGTGTTTCGTTATTTCGTTCGTTTCGTTTTTCTAAGCCTTCAACACACCGCGGCGGATCTGGTCGAGTTCGATCGATTCGAACAGCGCCCGGAAGTTGCCCTCACCGAAGCCTTCGTTGCCACGGCGCTGGATGATCTCGAAGAAGATCGGGCCGATCACCGTCTGGGTGAAGATCTGCAGCAGCAGACCGCCGCCCTTGGTCGGCGCGCCGTCGATCAGGATGCGATCGGCCGCCAGTCGAGCCAGATCCTCGCCATGGCCCGGCAGACGTTCGTCGACCTGCTCATAGTAGGTGTCAGGCACGGTCTGGAACGGCACTCCCTGCCCCTTCAGCGTTTCGACCGTCTCGTAGATGTCGCCGGTGCCGAGCGCGATGTGCTGGATGCCCTCACCGTGATAGGCCGACAGGTATTCCTGGATCTGCGACTTGTCGTCGGTGCTCTCGTTGATCGGGATGCGGATCTTGCCGCACGGGCTGGTCATCGCCTTGGACTTGAGGCCGGTGAGCTTGCCCTCGATGTCGAAGTAGCGTATCTCGCGGAAATTGAAGAGCCGCTCGTAGAAGTCGGCCCATTCGGCCATGCGGCCGCGATGCACGTTGTGGGTCAGGTGGTCGATATAGGTCAGGCCGACGCCCCTGGGATTGCGGTCGACGCCCGGCAGATACTCGAAGTCGACGTCGTAGATCGAACCGCGATCGCCATAGCGGTCTACGAGATAGAGCAGCGAATCGCCGATGCCCTTGATGGCCGGGA
The DNA here is from genome assembly GCF_052439685.1 of Reyranella sp. Lineage (GTDB taxonomy): Bacteria > Pseudomonadota > Alphaproteobacteria > Reyranellales > Reyranellaceae > Reyranella. The sequence continues at coordinate 177,036 of NZ_JBQVQG010000004.1, read as the reverse complement.
TGTTCAGTTCCATCGGGCCAACCTTGCCCTCGACGCCCCAGGCGCCCAGCGACAGGGCGCGCTTGTAGGCGCCGCCGGCATTCTTCACCCGCAGCGCGATGGCGCAGACGCTCGGCCCGTGTACCCGCGCGAACCCTTGGGCGAAGCTCTCCTTCTCGGCGTTGACGATGAAGTTCACGTCGCCCTGACGATAGAGCGAGACGTCCTTGGACCGGTGCTTCGCCACCTTGGTGAAGCCCATGCTCTCGAACAGGACGCCGAGCGCCGCGGGATCGGGGGCCGTGTACTCGACGAATTCGAACCCATCGGTGCCCATCGGGTTCACTTCGTCGATCTCCAGGATATTGGCTTCGCTGACACTCGCCATGTTTGACCTCCCGGCTTAATTAGTTTCAAATGTAACTATCATGTCGACCGAAGCGCAAGCCCTCGAACTGGAGAATTTTCTCCCTTACCGGCTTTCAGTCCTCGCCCAGCTCGTGAGCGAATCGTTGCACGATCTCTATGCCGAGCCGTTTGGCCTCAGCGTCACCCAGTGGCGAGTGATGGCGGCGCTGGGGCGGTTTGCTCCCCTGACTGCAACCGACGTGGGAGCGCGCATCGTCATGGACAAGGTGGCGGTCAGCCGGGCCGTCGCCGGCCTGATGAGGCGCGGTCTGGTCGAGCGCGCGACCGACCGGGAGGACCGCCGGCGGGAACCTCTCAGGCTCACGGCCAAAGGGCGCACGATGCACGCTGAAATCGTCCCCCTCGCCCTGGAGTACGAGGCCGAACTCTATGCCGCCCTGTCCGCCGAAGAGCGCCGGACCCTCAACGGCTTGTGTGACCGCCTCTTCTCCCACGCCAAGCTGTTGAGAAACCGCCCCTGAGCCCGCCTTGTGGCGTGTAGTCGCCATGGTATAACGCCGGCCTCTTATTACTCTGGGAGGCAGGATTGGCCGCTAAGGCCGCCCAACGCCCGCCGGTCTCCAAACCGGTGCTGGTTCTAAACGGGCCGAATCTCAACATGCTGGGCAAGCGTCAGCCGGAAATCTACGGCCATGAGACGCTGGCGGACGTCGAGGCGGCGTGCCGCGCCGAGGCCGTGCGCCTCGGGCTCGGCGTCGAATTCGCCCAGAGCAATCATGAAGGGGTGCTGGTCGACCGCATCCAGGCTGCCCGCGAGGGCAATTCCGGGATCGTCATCAATGCCGGCGCCTATACCCATACGTCGGTGGCCCTGCTCGACGCGTTGAACGCGGCCGAGCTGCCGACCGTCGAGGTTCATCTGTCCAACATCTACAAGCGTGAGCGCTTCCGCCATCATTCGTACATCAGCCCGGCCGCGGTCGGCGTGATCGCGGGTCTCGGCACTCAAGGCTACCTCCTTGCCCTCCAGGCGCTGGCGCGCCTGCTGGCACGCTGACCAACATCGGGAGCGATTCTCCATGGCAAAGTTCGAGCTGGATACCGAGTTCGTGCGCAAACTGGCGGCGATCCTCGAGGAAACCAAACTCGGCGAGATCGAGCTGGCTGACGGCGAGCGACGCATCCGTGTCGTCCGTCCGGCCGCAGCCGTCGTCCAGGCGGCGCCGGTCATGATGGCCGCGGCGCCTGCCACCGCCTCCGCTCCCGCGGCTGCAGCCCCTGCCGGAGACCTCTCCAAGCATCCGGGCGTCGTGAAGTCGCCGATGGTCGGCACGGCGTACCTGGCGCCCGAGCCCGGCAAGCCCAACTTCGTCTCCGTCGGCGACAAGGTCACCGCCGGGCAAACCCTGCTGATCATCGAGGCGATGAAGACCTTCAATCCGATCAAGGCGCCCAAGGGCGGCACGGTCACGCAGATCCTGATCGAGAATGCCGTGCCGGTGGAGTTCGGCGAACCGCTGATGATCGTCGAGTGAGGGCGGCCTCGCCGATGTTCGACAAGGTCCTGATCGCCAACCGCGGCGAGATCGCGCTCCGCATTCATCGTGCCTGCCGCGAGATGGGCATCCAGACCGTCGCGGTCCATTCGACCGCCGACAGTGACGCGATGCATGTCCGGCTCGCCGACGAATCGGTGTGCATCGGTCCGCCAGCCGCTCGCGACAGCTACCTCAACATCCCCGCCATCCTGTCGGCCGCGACGATCGCCGGTGCCGATGCCATCCACCCCGGCTACGGTTTCCTCTCCGAGAATGCCCGGTTCGCGGAAGCGGTCGAGGCGCATGGCTTCACGTTCATCGGACCGACGCCACAGCACATTTCCATGATGGGCGACAAGATCGTCGCCAAGCAGACGGCCAAGGAACTCGGTCTGCCCCTGGTGCCGGGCTCGCCCGGTCCCGTGGAATCGATCGACGAGGTCGTGGAACTGGGATCGAAGATCGGCTGGCCCGTCCTCATCAAGGCGGTGGCGGGCGGTGGCGGGCGCGGCATGAAGGTCGTCGTCGACGCCGAGGCAGCGCCCGAGGCCTTCTCGCTGGCGCGCGCGGAGGCCAAGGCGGCGTTCAGCAACGACGCGGTCTATCTGGAGAAATATCTCCCCCGGCCGCGCCACATCGAAATTCAGGTTCTGGGCGACGGGCTGGGTGCCGGCATCCATCTCGGCGAGCGCGACTGCTCACTGCAGCGCCGCCACCAGAAGGTGCTCGAGGAAGCGCCCTCGCCCGCGCTGAATGCGGAGCAACGCAACAGGATCGGCGAACTGGCGGCCGACGCCGTCCGCAAGCTCAAGTATCGCGGCGCCGGCACGATGGAGTTCCTGTTCCAGGATGGGGAATTCTATTTCATCGAGATGAACACGCGCCTGCAGGTCGAGCATCCGATCACCGAGGCGGTGACCGGCATCGACCTGGTGCGCGAGCAGATCCGCATTGCGGCGGGGTCTCCCCTCACGCTCACCCAGAAGGACATCGTGATCCAGGGCCACGCGATCGAGTGCCGGATCAATGCGGAGAACCCCGAGACCTTCGTGCCCTGCCCCGGCCTGGTCACCGACTATCACGCCCCCGGCGGCCTGGGCGTGCGTGTCGATTCCGGCCTCTATGCCGGCTATTCGATCCCGCCCTTCTACGACTCGATGGTGGCCAAGCTCATCGTCAACGGCAGCAGCCGCAACGAATGCCTGATGCGCCTGCGCCGCTCGCTCGAGGAATTCGTGATCGGCGGCATCGACACGACGGTCCCGCTGCACCGCCGCATCATCGGCGAGCAGGAATTCATCGACGGCGATTATGACATCCACTGGCTGGAGAAGCTGGTCGGCCTCAAGAAATAGGCCGGGCATGCTGGAGATCACCCCCGACCTCCTGCTCCAGGCCTATCGCATCGGCGTCTTTCCCATGGGGGAAAGCCGCGACGATCCCAAACTCTACTGGCTCGATCCGCGCATGCGCGCGGTACTGCCGCTCGATGCCTTCCACCTGTCGCATCGTCTGGCACGCACGGTTCGCAGCGGCCGCTTCGAGGTCACCGCCGACACCGCTTTCGCCGAGACGGTGCGCGCCTGCGCCGAGCCGCGGCCCGGCCATCCCGAGAGCTGGATCAACGAACCGATCGTCGGCCTCTATACGGAGCTCCATGCGCGCGGCCACGCCCACAGCGTCGAATGCCGCCTCGAGGGAAGGCTGGTCGGCGGCTTGTACGGCGTCTCCGTCGGTGCCGCCTTCTTTGGCGAAAGCATGTTCAGCCGCGAGCGCGATGCGTCGAAGGTGGCCCTGGTGCATCTGGTGGCGCGCCTGATCAGAGGGGGATTCACCCTGCTCGACTGCCAGTTCATGACCGAGCATCTGCGCAGCTTCGGCGCAGTCGAGATCGCGAGAGACGATTTTAAGGCGTTGCTGGCCCCGGCGATCGACCGCCCGGCGACCTTTCAGCGCGAACTTGGCGGCGACGATCCCTGCGCCATCGTGCAGGAAAGCACCCGCAGATCGTAGACGCCGTGGTCGAGCGCCGACAGCGAGGGCGTCGAGGCGAACATCCAGCCGGCGAAAAGCTTTTCTTCCGCCTGCCCCGGCTTGTGGTCGATGATGGTGAGATAGGCGACCGATTCGGGCGGCGCATCCGGCACGTTCACGAGGCAATCGCCCACCGTGATCTCCAGCGTACCGAAGCGGGTCGACTTTCCGACCGGGGCGTAGAAGCGCTGCGTGCGGGCCGTCACCTTGTCCAGCCCCTGCAGCTCGGCCGACCGGACACCCGGCCCGTCGGGCACCGGACGAAGATTGGCATTTCCGGGACGCTGTGGCGGCTGTTGCTGCTGTTGCGGCGGCGTTTGCGCCGACGCGGCGCCGATACCGGCCGCCAATACGGCGAGCACCATCAAGCCACGCATAGTCAACCCTTGGCGTGGGGCGTCGTCAACCCGTCGATCAGTTCGTGAAGCGCCTGCTTTATCTGAGTGGCGTCGCATCCCATCAGAACTCCGTCCTCCAGCGCATCGGCGCAGAGCGATTCGATCTCCTGGATGTTCTGGTTCAGGACTTTGATCTTTTCGAGGCATGACACCGGCTTGCCGTCGGGCTGCCGCCAGACCGGCGGCTCCTTCGGGGTCTGAGCGGCCATCACTTGCTTCCCGTGCTTCCGAACATGAACTTGGCGATGAGTTCCGTCAGGGGGATCGCATCCTGCGTGTGCTCGATCTCTCCGCCGTTCTTGAGCATCTGCTTGTCACCGCCCGGTTCCAGCACGACGACCATGCCGCCCAGCAGCGATTCGCCCACGATCTTGGCGTTCGTGTCGGTCGGCAGGTCGACGTTCGAGGCGACGCCGAGACGCACTACCGCCTGATAAGTCTTGGGATCGAGGCTGAAGCCGGTCACGCTGCCGATCTTCACCCCGCTCAGGGTGACATCGGCGCCGCGCTTCAGCCCATCGATGCGGCCGAAGCGCGCCACCAGCTCGTAGCCATCCGGTCCGGCCCTGTCCGATTTCGAGAAGGCGTAAAACACGAAGACGCCAGCCACCACCAGCACCAGCGCGCCCACGATCGTTTCGACGACATTACGGCCCACGCTCATTCCCCCGCGACCGCGGCCTCAGCCTGGACGCCAAGCCTCGTAAGGGGGCTTGGGCTTGTCGCCGTCGGACAACGAATGGCCTGGCGGCCGGTAGGCATGATCGGTGCCCGTCAGGTTCGGCAGGTGTTCCTTCTGCCACGGCTTGCGGGGCAGACCGCCGGCGGGCGGCGGGTCGGCAAGCGTGTGGTGAAGCCAACCATGCCACTCGGGCGGAACGCGCGAAGCTTCCGCGATGCCATTGTACATCACCCAGCGCTTGCGCCGCATTCCGGGAACGACGCGCTTGTCCTGGAAGTAGCGATTGCCTTCGGCATCCGTGCCGACCAATTCGCCGCGCATCTTCGTGAAGAGCCAGGTACCGATGATCATGAACCAACCGCTTCGTAGGTGATGCGCGCTTGTACGCGGGCGCTTCATCGCGTGCAATGCAACGTAAAGGATCTGACGTTCACATCGTTCGACGAGGCGCCCAGGGCGCGCGTCGATCGAGTGTTGCCTTCTTGCATCATCTAGTATCATCAACAGGCAGGTCTACAAAATATAGTTGCGCCCACAAGATTTTGTAATTTACCATCACTTCGTGCCCATATGTGCGTGTTCGATCGGGATCGAACACCCCCGCGATAGGGAAGCAAATTGACGGGATTGGGCACGGGGGATCGTCGATGCGCTTCGAGCGTCGGTATACGCAGGCAGGAAAGTCGCCATTCGCAGGAATAGCGTTTCGCGTGACCGATTCGGAGATCCGCAACCCGGACGGCTCCATCGTTTTTCAGCTTAAGAACATCGACGTGCCGGCCGAGTGGTCTCAGGTCGCCTCGGATGTTCTCGCGCAGAAGTACTTCCGGCGCGCGGGCGTGCCGGCGCGGATGATGCGCGTTCCCGACGAGGACATGCCCCAGTGGCTGTGGCGATCGATCCCCGACGAGGCCGCCCTCGATGCGATGCCGGAGAGCGAGCGTTTCGGCAGCGAGTCCAGCGCCCGCCAGGTTTTCCAGCGGATGGCCGGTGCCTGGACCTACTGGGGCTGGAAAGGCGGCTATTTCGACAGCGAGGAGGACGCCCGCTCCTTCTATGACGAGCACTGCTACATGCTCGCGGCTCAGATCTGCGCACCGAACTCGCCGCAATGGTTCAACACCGGGCTGCACTGGGCCTACGGTATCGACGGCCCGGGCCAGGGCCACTGGTTCGTCGACCATACCGATGGCGCCGCGTACCCATCCGGTTCCGCCTATGAGCGGCCGCAGCCGCATGCCTGCTTCATCCAGAGCGTCTCCGACGATCTGGTGAACGAAGGCGGCATCATGGATTTGTGGATCCGTGAGGCACGTCTCTTCAAGTACGGGTCCGGCACCGGCTCCAACTTCTCCCGCGTGCGCGGTGAAGGTGAGAAGCTCTCCGGCGGCGGCCAGTCATCGGGCCTGATGTCGTTCCTCAAGATCGGCGATCGCGCAGCGGGAGCCATCAAGTCCGGCGGCACCACGCGGCGGGCGGCCAAGATGGTTACGGTCGACATCGATCATCCCGACATCGAAGACTTCATTTCCTGGAAGATGCTCGAGGAGCAGAAGGTGGCCGCGCTGGTCGCCGGCTCTCGCCTCGCCAACCGCCACCTGAATGCGATCATGCAGGCCTGCCTCGAGAGCGAGGTCGGCGATGCGGCGTTCGATCCCCGACAGAACGTCAGGCTGCGCCGCGAGATCGTGGCCGCCCGCCGGGCCGAACTGCCCGAGAACTACATACAGCGCGTCATCCAGTTCGCCCGCCAGGGCTATCGCCACATCGAATTCCCGACCTTCGATACAGATTGGGAATCGGCGGCCTACGCCTCGGTCTCCGGACAGAATGCCAACAATTCGGTGCGCGTCACCGACGGGTTCCTGCGGGCGGTGGAAGAAGACCGGCAATGGGCGCTCACCGAGCGCACCTCCGGCAAGGTTTCGAAGGTGATCGGCGCGCGCGCCCTCTGGGATCAGATCGCCGAAGCCGCCTGGCACTCTGCCGATCCGGGCGTGCAGTACGACACCACGATCAACGACTGGCACACCTGCCCGGCTTCGGGGCGTATCAATGCCTCCAACCCGTGCTCGGAATACATGTTCCTGGACGACACGGCGTGCAACCTCGCGTCGCTGAACCTGATGCGATTCCGGCGCGACGATGGCTCGATCGATGTCGAGGCGCTGGAGCATGCGAGCCGCCTCTGGACGGTCGTCCTCGAAATCTCCGTGATGATGGCGCAGTACCCTTCGCGCCGCATCGCCGAGCTTTCCTACCAGTACCGCACGCTGGGTCTGGGTTACGCCAATCTCGGCGCCCTGCTCATGGCCTCGGGCCTCGGCTACGACAGTGCCGAGGGTCGCGCCATCGCCGGCGCCCTCACCGGGATCATGACCGGCACCGCCTACGCCACCTCGGCGGAGATGGCGGGCCTGATGGGCGCCTTTCCCGGCTTCGCAGCCAACCGCGAGCCGATGCTGCGCGTCATCCGTAACCATCGTCGGGCGGCGCATGCCGCGGACCCGGCCTACGAACGCCTGTCGATCGCGCCGCAGGCTCTCGACGCGGCCAACTGCATGGACGCCCGGCTCGTCGCCGCGGCACGCCGGGCCTGGGATCGTGCACTGGAACTGGGCGAACGCCACGGCTTCCGCAACGCCCAGGTCTCCGTCATCGCGCCGACGGGCACGATCGGGCTGGTGATGGATTGCGACACCACCGGCATCGAACCCGACTTCTCCCTGGTGAAGTTCAAGAAGCTGGCCGGCGGCGGCTACTTCAAGATCATCAACCAGACCGTCCCGCTGGCGCTTAAAACCCTCGGCTATGACGAAGCCGCGATCACGCGCATCGCAAGCCATGCGGTCGGCCACGGTTCGCTGGCGTCGGCACCTTCCATCAATCACCAGAGCCTGGCGGCGCGCGGCTTCGATGCCGCAACACTGAAGCGGGTCGACCAAGCGATCGCCACCGCCTTCGACATCCGCCTCGCCTTCTCGCGCTACACGCTGGGCGAAGCCTTCTGCCGCGAGACACTCGGTCTCGACGACGAGGCGCTGGCGGATCCGAAGCTCGATATCCTGTCGCGACTGGGCTTCTCGCGCAGTGACGTCGCCGCCGCGACCATCCATGCCTGCGGGACGATGAGCGTCGAAGGCGCACCCGATCTCAAGCGCGAACATCTTTCTGTGTTCGATTGTGCGAATCCCTGTGGACGAGATGGCACACGCTTCTTGTCTGCCGAGAGTCACATACGCATGATGGCTGCAGCACAACCCTTCGTATCGGGCGCCATTTCCAAGACCATCAACATGCCGAACGCGGCGACGGTCGAGGACTGCCGTAAGGCCTATGAGATCTCGTGGAAGCTCGGATTGAAAGCCAACGCCCTCTATCGTGACGGCTCCAAGCTCTCGCAGCCCCTGTCTGCGATGGCGCTGGGCGACGACATGGCGGCGAACGACGATCTTGCCAAGTTGTCGCCCGCAGCACGAGCGCCGATCATCGCCGAGCGGATCGTGGAACGGATCGTCGAGCGCGAAGTCCGGGCCGGCCGCGAGCGCCTGCCCCAGCGTCGCAAGGGGTACACGCAGAAGGCCATCGTCGGCGGCCACAAGGTCTATCTCAGAACCGGAGAGTATGAGGACGGGCGCGTCGGCGAGATCTTCGTCGACATGCACAAGGAAGGCGCGGCGTTCCGCAGCCTGATGAACAACTTCGCCATCGCAATCTCGATCGGCCTCCAGTACGGCGTGCCGCTCGAAGAATTCGTCGAGGCCTACACCTTCACGCGATTCGAACCCTCGGGGCTCGTCGAAGGCAACGACGCTATCAAGATGTCGACGTCCGTTCTCGACTACATCTTCCGCGAACTAGCGATCTCCTACCTCGGGCGCAACGACCTCAGCCATGTCGAGCAGGCGGACCTCCGCCCCGACGGTGTTGGACGCGGTGAAATTCAGGGAGAGCTGCCGTCGCCCGGCACCAGCGCCGCCGAAGCCGCCGCCGCTGCGGTGAGCCGGATCGCGAGTGTCGGCTACGTGCGCAGCAATCTCCACGTATTGGCAGGCAGGACTGCCGGCAATGCCATGAGCGCCGATCAGGCGATCGTGGCGGCCGCCCTGCCCAACGAACTGACCGACGGACCAGCCGTCGCTTCGGCGCACATCGCCAAGGCGGCCGTCGTCAGCGTCGCGCTCGGAGAATCATCCTCCTCCCCCTTGGGGCTCGCCCTCGAGGCGAGACTCAAGGGATTCGAAGGGGATGCGTGTCCGGAATGCGGCAACTTCACGATGGTCCGCAACGGGACGTGCCTCAAATGCACGACCTGCGGCGGCACCACCGGCTGCAGTTGAGCATGCGTGGCGTAGCGTACCGGCGTACCCCGGGGACCTCACGGTTGGGGACCCCATAGCTAACCATAGGAGACAGTTATGGCTGCTAAGAAAAAGGTTGCGAAGAAGAAGGCTGCTAAGAAGAAGAAGCAGTAAATAGGAAAGGGCGGAGGTCAAAGGCAGCTTTGACCCCTCTAACAAGCCTTTCGGCCTCCGTGTGGGTGCCCTCTCTTGGGGCCTCACCGGAGGCCCCCTAATCAGAAGACGAGCGAAAAGCCGATCCGACGCTCCCGCTCGCGGGGGTGGAAAGGCGAAACTGGCCAAAGCATCCGGCGACTTCGGTCTGCCGGACTTTTTTTCCGGCTTGAACGCGATGTGCATTCGCATTACATGCACGCACATGGATACTGACCGGTCAGTCAATAGCGTGTCTGGCGTCGTCCCGCGTGTTCGCCGGCCGGAGGACCGCGCCTCCGAGATTGCGCGTGCCGCGCTCGAACTCTTCGTCACCAAGGGGTTCGCTGCGACCAAACTCGAGGACGTCGCCAAGGAGGCGTCGGTCAGCAAGGGACTTCCCTACCTCTATTTCAAGAGCAAGGAAGGGCTGTTCAAGGCCGTCATCGCAGAGGCCATCGCCGGGCCGCTCGCACAGGCGAACGACATGATCGGGCACTTCGCGGGAACGAGCGAGGAGTTGCTTCGCATCCTGGTGGCGGGTTTTCGAGCGTTCGAGGAGACGCCGGCCGGCGGCGTCGTGAAGCTCATCCTGGCCGAGGCCGCTAACTTTCCCGACGTCGCGGAGTTCTACTGCACGCACTTCGACGTTCGCGGCCGCGACCTGTTCATCCGCACCTTGCGCCGCGGTGTCGAAAGCGGCGAGTTCAGGCCCCTCCCCGACCTCGAAACCACGGCCATCGTCATCCTGCAGCCGCTTGCGATGTTCTCGGTCTGGAAACGCTCCCTGGCGCCATTCGACCGGAGCCAGGTCGATGGCGACCGCTTCTACACCGCCTATCTCGATTTCGTTCTCAAAGGGCTCCGGCCATGAAGACCAGTGCCAAGATCATCCTCGCCATCGTCGGCGCCGCCATCGTCCTGGGAGGTGGTGCCTTCGCGTGGAAGAACGGCAAAGGCACGGCGCCGACCGGCACCGGGATCGCCGTTTCCAAGGCCACCGATCGCACCCTGGAACTGATCCCGGCCGAGGTCCACACCATCAAGCCGCGCGGCCTGGTCGATGTGGTCCGGTTCACCGGCACCACGCAGCCGATCGACCAGACCATCGTGAAGGGTCGCGTTGCCGGCCGCCTGGCCGAGGTTCTCGTGCGCGAAGGCGATCGCGTCACCGAGGGCCAGGTGTTGGCCCGCTTCGAAACGACCGAGTTGCAGGCGAAGTTGAACGAGCGGCAGTCAGCCCTCGAGGCGGCCCAGGCCGACGCGCGCTGGACCGCGCGCGACCGGTCCGACAAGGAGACGCTGGCGACCCGCAACATCGTCTCGCAGTCGGCCGCCGACCAGGCACGCGCGACCGCCGAGAACCGCGCTTCCATGGTGGCCGTCGCCGAGGCCCAGCTCGACGTCGCGCGCAAGAACCTGGCCGATGCCGAGGTCAAGGCGCCCTTCGAAGGCATAGTGGGCGAGCGCATCGCCAACCAGGGCGAATCGCTGCCGATCGACGGCAAGATCCTGGCCCTTCTCGACACCAGTCACGTCGAGATCGCGGCCCAGATGCCGGCCGCCGACGTCATCCGCATGAAGGTGGGCCAGACAGCCCAGGTCAATCTCGAAGGCTTCGGCGATCGTGTCTTCAGCGGCAAGATCACCCGCATCAGCCCCACCACGCAGCCCGGCTCGCGCTCGATCCCGGTCTATGTCGAGATCGTCGACCGCCACGAGGCGCTGCGCGGCGGCCTGTTCGGCACGGGCACCGTCACCGTGCAGGAGAAGGGACATGCCCTCGCCGTACCGGCCTCGTCGATGCGCAAGGACGATCAGGGCGACTACGTGCTGATCGTCGAGAACGGCACGCTCGTGCGCAAGCCGGTGGGCGCCGTCCGCACCTGGTCGCGCGGCGAGCTGGTCGAGGTGAAGGGCCTGGAATCGGGCATGACGGTGGTCTCGGCCCCCCTGCCCGGCCTGCATGCCGGGCAGAAGGTCAAGATCGTCGAGACGCGCTAGGAGACCGGCCGTGAAGCTCACCCAGATCGCGGTCGACAATCCCGTCTTCGCCACCATGATGATGGTGGCGTTGCTCGTGATGGGCCTGTTCTCCTACCGCCAGCTCGGCATCGACCAGTTCCCCAACGTCGACTTTCCCATCGTCGTGGTCACCACCGACTATCCCGGCGCGTCGCCGGAGACGGTCGAGAGCGAGATCAGCCGCAAGATCGAGGAATCGGTCAACGCCATCGCCGGCCTCAAGACGCTCACCTCGCGTTCGCTCGAAGGCAAGTCGATCGTCATCGCCGAGTTCGAACTGTCGGTCCCCTCGGCGGTCGCCATGCAGGATGTCCGCGAGAAGGTCCAGATGGTCCGGGCGTCCTTCCGGCCGGAGATCAAGGAGCCGCTGATCCAGCGCTTCAATCCGGACGACCAGCCGATCGTGTCGATCGCGGTGCGGTCCGACGTTCGCTCAGTACGGGACCTCACGACCCTCGCCGACCAGATCATCATCAAGCGTCTGCAGACCGTGCGCGACGTCGGCCGCGCCACCATCGCCGGCGGCCTCAAGCGCCAGATCAACATCGAACTCGATCCCGGCCGCATGCATGCGCTCCGTGTCGGCGTGAACGACATCATGCGGGCGATCAAGGACGAGAATCAGAACTTTCCCGCCGGCAACGTCCAGCGCGGCAACGACGACCGCGTGATCGAAGTCACCGGCCGCGTCGTCGATCCGGGCGACTTCGCCGACCTGATCGTCGCCCGGCGCGGCCAGGCGCCGGTCTATCTCCGCCAGGTCGCCACTGTGGTCGACGGCCAGCAGGAGCTGGAGAACGTCGCCACCCTGAACGGCGAGCGGGCACTCGCCATCGACGTGGTGAAGACCCAGGGCTCCAATACGATCGAGGTGGCCCGCGGCGTGCGCCGCGCCGTTGCCGAACTCCAGTCCTCCCTGCCCTCCGACGTGAAGCTCGAGATCGTGCGCGATAGCTCGCGCGGCATCCAGAACTCGGTCGACAACGTCCAACAGACCATGGTCGAAGGTGGCCTGCTCACGATCGCCATCGTCTTTCTGTTCCTGCACTCGTGGCGCAGTACCGTCATCACCGGCCTCGCCCTGCCGATCTCGGTGTTCGGCGCCTTCATGGTGATGGCCGCCTTCGGCTTCACCCTGAACGTGCTGACGCTGATGGCGCTCAGTCTCGCCATCGGCATCCTGATCGACGATGCGATCGTGGTGCGCGAGAACATCATGCGCCATATCGGCTTCGGCAAGACCCACCGCCAGGCCGCGATCGACGGGACCAACGAAATCGGCCTCGCCGTGCTCGCCACCACCTTCTGCATCGTGGCGGTGTTCCTGCCCGTGGCTTTCATGGGCGGCATCATCGGCCGCTTCTTCTTCCAGTTCGGCGTCATGGTCTCGGCGGCCGTGCTGATCTCCCTGTTCGTGTCCTTCACCCTCGACCCGATGCTGTCATCGGTCTGGTACGACCCGCAGGCCCACGCCAACGGCCGCTTCGCCCGCATCGTCAACGGGTCACAGGAAAAGGCCAACGCCGTCTATCGCGTCGTGCTCGCCTGGGCGCTTCGCTGGCCCAAGACCACTCTTCTGATCGCCCTTGCGACCTTCGTCGGCAGCTTCGCGCTGCCGAAATACATCGGCTTCGAGTTCGTGCCGCAGGCGGACCTGGGCGAGCAGGTCGTCAGCATCGAGACGCCGGTCGGCTCGTCGCTGGAATACACCGAAGCCAAGTTGCGGCAGGTCGATGCGGCGCTGCGCGAGTTTCCCGAGATCGACTACACCTACGGCACGGTCAATACCGGCTACGCCAATGGCAAGAACCAGGCGAGCCTCTATCTCAAGCTGAAGCCGTTGAAGGACCGCAAGCGCTCGCCCGAGCAGCTCGCCCAGCCGATCCGCGAACGGCTGGCCAGCATCCCGGGCATTCTGGTCTCCATCAACATTCCCGGCGGGCCGGGCGGCGGCGTCCAGAAGCAGCTTCAGCTCTCGCTGCAGGGGCCCGACACCAACGTACTCGACACGATCTCGCAGGACGTGATGAAGCGGGCCGCCGGCATTCGCGGCCTGGTCGATCTCGACCGCAATCTCAAGGCCGCCAAGCCGATCCTGTCGGTCCGCCTGCGCCGCGATGCGGCTTCCGACCTCGGCCTGGGAACCGCCGCGGTCGCCCAGTCGCTGCGGCCGCTCTTCGCCGGCGACGAGACCAGCCTGTGGCGGGCACCCGATGGCGAGAACTACATGGTCATGGTCCGCCTGCCGACCGACGACCGCACCGGCATCGCCGACCTGCACCGCGTCTGGTTCACCGCCGGTACAGAGCCCAACGGGCTGCCGCGCATGGTCCACATCGCTCAGGTCGCCGACGTCGTGACCGATGTCGGGGCCTCGCAGATCAACCGGCGCGACCTCAACCGCGAGGTCCAGATCACGGCCAACGTCCACGGCCGCTCGGCGGGCGAGGTCTCCAGCGACCTGCAGAAGATTCTGACCGAGATCAAGCTGCCGCCCGGCTACCGCTTCGTGTTCGGCGGCTCGACCAAGGACATGGCGGAAAGCGCCGCCTACGCCGGCCAGGCGCTGCTGATGGCGGTCATCCTGATCTACCTCATCCTGGCCTCGCAGTTCGGCAGCTTCCTCCAGCCGATCGCGATCATGATGTCCTTGCCGATGTCGCTGATCGGCGTGTTCCTCGGCCTTCTGGTGGCCGGCACGACGCTGAACATCTTCTCGGCGATCGGCTTCATCATGCTGATGGGCCTCGTCACCAAGAACGCCATCCTGCTGGTCGACTTCTTCAACCAGGCCCGCGAGCGCGGGACGCCGGTCAACGAGGCCCTGCTCGAGGCCGGCTCGATCCGCCTGCGGCCCATCCTGATGACCACGCTCGCCATGGTGTTCGGCATGCTCCCGCTGGCGCTGGGACTGGGCGAAGGCGCCACGCAGCGCGCGCCGATGGCGCACGCCGTGATCGGCGGCCTGATCAGCTCGACCTTGCTGACCCTGGTCGTCGTGCCGGTGATGCTGATCTATATCGAGCGTCTGAGCCTGTGGGCGACCCGCCGCTTCAGTCGCTCGGCGGACGAGATGGCCCGCGAACACAAGCCTGCCGAGTAGAATCAGCGGCAACGATTGGCCATCGTGCTGGCACGATTCGCGCTATGCTGCCCCCATGCCGGATGATGCCCCGACGATCGGCCTGCGCATCGTCGATTCGCTCGCAGCGATCGACGCCACGCAATGGGATGCCTGCGCGCTCGCGCCGGGATCCGCTGGCAACCCGTTCCTGAGTTATCGCTTCCTCAAGGCGCTGGAGGACTCGAAATCGGTCGGGCGCCGCACCGGCTGGCAGCCCCAGTATCTGCTGGCCGAATCGGACGACGGGACGCTCCAGGGCGCCGCCCCGCTCTACATGAAGAGCCATTCCCAAGGCGAGTATGTGTTCGACCATGGCTGGGCCCAGGCGCTGGAACGCGCGGGCGGCCGCTACTATCCCAAGCTCCAGGTCGCCGTGCCCTTCACGCCGGTCCCCGGACCGCGCCTCTTTGCCCGCCCCGGGCCCCTCGCGGACGGCGTTCGCGATGCCCTGATCGACATGCTGGCCAAGATCGCCGGCGACAACAACATCAGCTCGGTCCACGCTACCTTCTGCACCGAAGAAGAGTGGAAGCGGTTCGGCGAACGGGGCTGGCTGCTAAGGCTCGGGCAGCAGTATCATTGGAGCAACGACGGTTACCGGAACTTCGACGATTTCCTGGCCGCGCTTTCCTCGCGCAAGCGCAAGGCGATCCGCAAGGAACGCGACACCGTGCGGCGCGAAGGCCTCGTCATCCACACGCTGAGCGGAGATGACATCCGGGCCGAGCACTGGGATGCCTTCTTCGCCTTCTACATGGATACCGGCGGCCGCAAGTGGGGCACGCCCTACCTGACCCGCGCCTTCTTCGACATCCTCGGCAAGACCATGGCCGACAAGGTCGTGCTGGTCCTGGCCGAGGCCGATGGCCAGGCCGTCGGCGGCGCGCTCAACCTCAAGGGCGACGACACGCTCTACGGGCGCTACTGGGGCTGCCTCGAAAGCCACGCCTTCCTGCATTTCGAGGCCTGCTACTACCAGGCCATCGACTATGCGATCGCCCATGGTCTGGCCCGGGTCGAGGCCGGAGCGCAGGGCGACCACAAGATCCAGCGCGGCTATCTGCCCGTGCCGACCTACTCCGCCCACTGGATCGTCGATCCGAATTTCCGTCGCGCCGTCGACGACTATCTCAAGCGCGAACGCATCGCCGTGCAGCAGGAGATCGAAGGGCTGATGCAGTATTCGCCGTTCCGGAAAGAGAACGAGGCCTGACGGCCTACCTGATGGCCTACTTGGCCATCAGGACGCCGAAGAAGAAAACGACGAAGAAGACGAGTTGCACGGTGAGCCCGAGCGGCGCCTGCCAGCCGATCTTCTCGACGATGAACAGGACCACCCAGAACACCGCGGTGGCGAGCACCGCGGCGCGTAAGGCGATCCAGAGAGGCTTGAACGCACTCACTATTCGGCGAGCACCGGTTCCTGGCTGGCCGGAGGCAGTGCGCCCCGCTCAGGCGGCAGGAAGGTGAAGACGAGCTTGCCCGTCTCGCCCGGCCCGTCGGCATCGACCCGGACCGTACCGCCGTCGGAGAGCTTGCCGAACAGCACCTCCTCCGCCAGCGGCTTCTTCACATATTCCTGGATCACACGGGCCAGCGGCCGGGCGCCGAACAGCTTGTCGTAGCCCTTTTCCGCCAGCCAGCGGCGCGCACCGTCAGTGAGTTCGATGAAGACCTTGCGGTCGGCGAGCTGGACCTCGAGCTCGGCCACGAACTTGTCCACCACCTTGCCCATCGATTCCGGGCCGAGATTGGCAAACTTGATGATCGCATCCAGGCGGTTGCGGAACTCCGGGGCGAACATGCGATTGATCGCCTCGTTGTCCTCGTCGTGCCGCTGCTCACGGCCAAAGCCCAGCGCGGGCTTGGCGATGTCGGCGGCGCCGGCGTTGGTCGTCATGCAGAGGATGACGTTGCGGAAGTCCACGGTGCGGCCGTTATGGTCGGTGAGCTTGCCGTAGTCCATCACCTGCAGCAGGACGTTGAAGACGTCCGGATGCGCCTTCTCGATCTCGTCGAACAGCACGACGCAATGCGGATGCTGGTTCACCTTGTCGGTGAGCAGGCCGCCCTGGTCGAAGCCGACATAGCCCGGCGGAGCGCCGATCAGGCGCGAGACGCTGTGCCGTTCCATGTATTCCGACATGTCAAAGCGGACGACCTCGAGGCCGAGCAGACGCGCCAGCTGGCGAGTCACCTCGGTCTTGCCGACACCGGTCGGGCCGGCCAGCAGGTAGCTGCCGATCGGCTTCTCCGGCGAGCGAAGTCCCGCGCGGGCGAGTTTGATCGACGCCGCCAGCTGGTTGATCGCATGATCCTGCCCGAATACGACCGTCTTCAGGTCGCGGTCGATGGTGCGCAGCATCTCGGTGTCGTCCTTGGAGACCGACTTCGGCGGGATGCGGGCGATCTTGGCCACCACCTCCTCGATGTCGGCCACGTCGATCGTGGTCTTGCGGTCTCCCGGCGCTCGCAGCATCTGGGCGGCGCCGACCTCGTCGATCACGTCGATCGCCTTGTCCGGGAGCTTGCGGTCATGGATGTAGCGCGCCGACAGCTCGACGGCCGCCTTGATCGCGTCGTCGGTGAAGCTGACGTGATGGTGCTTCTCGTATACGGGCTTGAGACCGCGCATGATCTCGACCGCGTCGCTGATCGTGGGCTCCGGCACGTCGATCTTCTGGAAGCGGCGGACCAGCGCGCGATCCTTTTCGAAGTAGTTGCGGTACTCCTTGTACGTCGTCGAGCCGATGCAGCGCAGTTCACCCGACTGCAGCGAGGGCTTCAGCAGGTTCGACGCGTCCATCGAGCCGCCCGACGTCGCGCCGGCGCCGATGATCGTGTGGATCTCGTCGATGAAAAGGACCGAGTTCGGCTTCTTCTTGAGTTCGGTCAGGACGGCCTTCAGACGCTCCTCGAAGTCGCCGCGATAGCGCGTGCCGGCCAGAAGGGCGCCCATGTCGAGCGAGTAGATGATCGACTCCTTCAGGACCTCCGGCACCTCTCCGTCGACGATCTTGCGGGCAAGTCCCTCGGCGATCGCGGTCTTTCCAACGCCCGGCTCACCCACATAGAGCGGATTGTTCTTGGTACGGCGGCACAAGACCTGAATCGTACGCTCGACCTCGTGCTCGCGGCCGATCAAGGGATCGACGCGCCCTTCCCGGGCCTTCTGGTTGAGGTCCACGCAATAAGTCGCGAGCGCCTCGTTGCCCTGCTTGGGCGCGGCGTCGCCACCCGCCTCCTCTTCCGAACCGCTGACGCGGCGCGTGCGGGCGCGGCCGGGCACCTTGGCCTTGCCGTGACTGATGTAGTCGACCGCGTCGAGGCGCGTCATGCCCTGGTTCTCGAGGAAGGACACGGCATGGCTGTCGCGTTCGGAGAACAGGGCGACCAGCACATTGGCACCCGTCACCTCGTTGCGCCCCGAGGACTGCACATGCACGGCGGCACGCTGGACGACGCGCTGAAAACCCGCGGTGGGCAGCGGCTCGCTGCCGCTCTGCGTGATGATGCCCTTCAGGCGGTTGTCGACGAAGGTCTCGAGATCGTGCCTCAGCCGGTCGATATCGACCCCGCACGCCTTGAGAACGGGCGTGGCGTCCTCGTCCTCCGTCATGGACAACAGCAAATGCTCGAGCGTCGCATATTCATGGCGGCGCTCGCCTGCGAGCCCGAAGGCGCGATGCAGGGACTTCTCGAGGTTCTTGGACAGCATGGACATCGAACCACCTCGACTGGAAAAACGAACTACTCTTGGCCGTCGTTACTCTTTCTCCAACGTGCACTGGAGAGGGTGCTGATTCTTGCGCGCATAGTCCACCGTCTGCGTCACCTTGGTTTCGGCGATCTCGTAGGTGTAGACACCGCAGACCCCTACGCCCTTCTGATGGACGTGCAGCATGACCTCGGTCGCTTCTTCGCGATTCTTCTGGAAGATGTTCTGCAGAACGTCGACCACGAACTCCATCGGGGTGTAGTCGTCGTTAAGCATCAGGACCTTGTACATCGAAGGCTTCTTCGTGCGCGTCCGCGTAAGCGTCAACGCGCCGGTGCGGCCATCGTCCCCTTCGCCATCGTCCCGACGGGGCGGTTGCTGGGGTGGGCCACCGGGCGGCTGTTGAGGGGGCTCGCCAGCCCCGCCGAGCTGCCATTCGCCTGCGCTACGCAGAAAATCCATCGTCGTCGTCACGCTCCAAAAACAAGCCACCCGTGAATTATATAGGTAGCGTTACGGATTCCGCTACCTCGGCCGGAGACCGTCCTTTCCCACCACCAGCATCCAGCGGTCGGCGCGGGCGCGGTGAAGCGGCGCGTTCCAGTCGCGGCGCAATTCCGCCGGTTCCAGCTTGCGGGGCGGATTGACCGGAATCGGGACCTTGTCCCACGAAAACAGCTTGGCCGAGAATTTCACGTTCGCGAAGCCGTCGGTCGGATAGTGGTAGGCCTGAAAGCCCCAGACACCATTCCGGCAGGAGGCGACGGTCCACCAGAAGTCGTTGTCGGGCAGGCGCATTCCGTCCTTGGGAGGGCCGAAGGCGCGGCTCTCTTCGAGAAGCGTCATGAGTTCGCGCGTCTCGTCGACGGTCAGGATGCGCTGACCGCCCTTCATGCTCCACGGCGCAAATATGTCCTTGGGGTTCGAGATGAGCATGTTGGTGATGCCGGTCGTGACATTGCCCTGCCCTTCCAGCACGCCGATGTTCATTCCCGCCACACCGTCGGGCTGCAGATAGATGTCGTAGGCGCGGACCTGCTCCTCCCAGAGGGCATTGTAGATGAGTCTGAGATGGCTTCGCCCGCCCGGCACGCAGGCGGCGCGGATGTCATTGGCCGCAACGAAGTCGAACCAATGGAAACTGCGCACGACCGGCAATTCGACATTGCGGTCCGGCCGCTGAGCAAGAGCGGGCGTCGCCGAAACCGCGGTCAGGACTCCCAGCGCCAGTAAAAGTGCCTTCATCGCGTCTCCTAACGAGGGAATTGCATAATCCGAACCAACTGGGGCAGCAGAGCGGCACGACCTAAGTTGCACAGCCTCCCAAACTTTAGTAAAGTTCCAGCAATTGCTCATAAGCGGTTGGATGAGCACAAGAATTCTGATTTCGCGTGTGGCGTATTCGCAATGACTTTTCCCCTCAGGCGAATGGCGGTCGGCATTTCTTGGCTCGCCGTCAGCATTCTTTTCCTAGGTGCCGCGCTCGCGCCGTCGCCGGTTGACGCGCAGACGCAAGCGAAGTCGGTCAAGCGGGCCGCCCCGCCCGCGAAGGCGCGCGCGAAAGCCCCCTCGCGCAACACCTCGTCCTCATGGGTTGCCAATCCTGGTGTCACGGCCAAGGAATCCTATCTGATCGTCGACGCAACCAGCGGCCGCGAGCTTGCTGCGGATCGCGCGGACGAGCTTCGTCATCCAGCCTCGCTGACCAAGCTGATGACGATCTACCTTACCTTCTCGGCCCTGGATTCGGGCCGCCTGTCCCTCGGCGACGCCTTGCCGGTGTCCGTCAACGCCCTGAACGCGCCTCCCACGAAGATGGGCATGTCGCCCGGCGGGACGGTGAACGTGCGCGACGCGACGATGGCGCTGGTCACCCGCTCGGCCAACGACGCCGCCGTCCTTCTGGCAGAAGGTCTCGCCGGCAGCGAGGAAGCCTTCGCCCGGCTCATGACGCAGAAGGCGCGCCAGCTTGGCATGAGTTCGACAGTGTTCCGGAATGCCTCGGGCCTGCCCAACAGTGAGCAGGTTACCACCGCCCGGGATCTGGCGAAGCTCGCCAACGCGCTGTTGCGCGACTACCCGCACTACTATGCGATCTTCTCGGTGCAGAGCTACTCCTACCGCGGCCGCTCCCTCGAGAACCACAACCGCATGCTCGGCAACTACGACGGCGCCGACGGATTGAAGACCGGCTACACCAACGCTTCGGGCTTCAACCTCGTGATGTCGGCGGTGCGCGACAACCGGCGCCTGATCGGCGTCGTCATGGGCGGCACCAGCGCCGCCCAGCGCGACCGCACGATGGCCGCCCTCATGGATCGTGGCTTCGCCCTGGCGCAGGCCATGCAGCTTTCTGCCTGGACCTCGGTCCGCAAGCCGCCGTCGGCACGCTACACCGCCGCCCAGTTCGATCCCGGCGCCAGCTTCGCCGAGGCGTATCGGCCGCCGGCAACCCCCTCGAAGCAGGTCAGCCCAAAATATGCGGGATTCGTCCCGCCCGCCCCGGCGACACCGGCTGCCCCCGCCGCCTTCACCGCCGCCCCGCCCGCCGCCGCGGACACGCCCGCACTTGGCAGCTGGGTGATCCAGGTCGGATCCTTTAGCGAGCCGCAAGCGGCCCAGGCCGCCCTGGAACGCGCGACGGCCGCCCTTCCCGATGCGCGTTCGGCGTCGGCGATCGTCGACGAGGTTCAGATGGCGAACCGCGTCTTCCATCGCGCGCGGCTCATCAACCTGTCGCAGGACCAGGCGGTCGAGGGCTGCAAGCGGCTCGAGAAGCGCAAGGTCTATTGCGCGGCGCTCCAGGTCACGGCCTGGAATACGCCGGGTGCACGCTGAGCGCTTTCCTCAGTCGATCGATGAACGACCGCTTGTGACGGCGCTGCCAAAGCGCCAGGTCCCACAATTCGGGACTGGGTATCAGACGCGACTGGATGGGCTCGAAGACAGAAACTTCGGTAATCTGCCCCTGTAGTTTCACCCGCAGCGGTGCAATCCGGTAACCGGGCCCCTCGTAGGCTGCAAGGTGTGCGATATCCCGGTCGCTGAGGCCGCCCACGACCGCACCCGACACCTCGCCACATGGATCTGCGATGACGATGGGATAGGTGGCGCCCTGCACGCGCCGTCGTTCGTGCCCCTGCAGGCTTGCCGCCACATAGGCCTGAGGCGGCAACCGCCGCCCCAGAACCAAGGCCGTCACGTCGCGATCGAGCAACGTGCCGTAGAAGAAGAAGCGCATCAGTGATGGCCGGACGAGGCGTCGTCCGGGAGTTCCACGCCGCACGCCGCCAAGGCGGCCTTGAGGTCGGCCATCAAGCGCTCGAGGCCGGCATCGTCCGCCGCCTCGCAACGCGCGACCAGAACGGGCTGGGTGTTCGAGGCACGCAGGAGCCACCACCCGTCTTTGGTGCTGACCCTCACGCCGTCGATGTCGGAGAATGTAGCACCCTCCTTCTGCAGGCGCGCCTTGACCTTCTCCACGACCCCGAATTTCTGGTCGTCGGGACAATCGAAGCGCAGTTCGGGCGTATTGACCGGTTGCGGAAGCCCATCGCGCATCTCCGCGAGGCTCTCCTTGGCATTCGCCACGATGTTGAGGAGCCGCAGTCCGCAGTAAAGTGCGTCGTCGAAGCCGTAGAAAGTGTCGGCGAAGAACACGTGCCCGCTCATCTCGCCGGCGAGCGGCGCGCCGATCTCCGCCATCTTGCTCTTGATCAGCGAGTGTCCGGTCTTGAACATCAGCGGCTTGCCGCCGGCCTTGGCGATCTCGTCGAACAGGACCTGACTCGCCTTCACGTCGGCGATGATGGTGGCACCGGGATGGTTCTTGAGGACGTCGCGCGACCACAGGACCAGGAGCTGGTCGCCCCACAGGATGCGGCCCTGCCCGTCCACGGCCCCGATCCGGTCTCCGTCGCCATCGAAGGCGATGCCCAGGTCGCAGCCCCGCGCCTTCACCTCGGCGATGAGTTGCTCCAGGTTCTTCGGTACGGTGGGGTCCGGATGATGCGCCGGGAAGGTGCCGTCGACCTTCTCGTTCAGCACGAAATGTTCGCCTTCGAGCTTGTCGACGACCGACCGGATCGAGACTCCGACCGCTCCGTTGCCGGTATCCCAGGCGACCTTGAGCTTCCTGCCCGGCTTGACGTCCCGCAGGAGTCGCGCGGCATAGTCGGCCAGAATCGCCCGCCTCTCGACCTTGCCCTGCCCCGTTTCCCAGTCGGCCTTCCCCGCCATCTCGCCGAGCTTCTGGATGTCGGCACCGAAGAAGGACTTCTTGCCCATCATCATCTTGAAGCCGTTGTAATCCGGCGGGTTGTGCGATCCCGTGATCTGGATCCCGCCATCGGCCTCGAGATGATAGACCGCGAAGTAGAGCATCGGCGTCGCGGCGAGACCGATGTCGATCACATCGATGCCTGCGGCAGTCAGGCCTTCGATGCAGGCGGCTGCGAGTTCGGGAGAACTCAGCCTTCCGTCGTAGCCCAGCGCCATGCGCTTGCCGCCCTTGCGGCGGACGAGCGTGCCCAGAGTGCGTCCGATTGCCCGCGCGTCCGCGGCATGGACCGTCCCGCCCACGATGCCGCGGATATCGTATTCACGCAGGATGCTCGGATCGAACTTGTGCGCCATCTGGCTCATGCAATGGACTCCGGAAAGGTGCCGTCAGGGTACTCAGGCTTGTGTGGCTGGCCGGCCGATACTGTCATAGGAAAATCCCAGCGAGCGCATCTCAGCCGGATCGAAGATGTTGCGCAGGTCGACGATACGCGGCTCGCGCATGGCTTCCTTGATACGACGCGGATCGAGGCCACGGAACTCGTGCCATTCGGTGATGACCACCAGTACGTCGGCCCCCGCCGCCGCCTCGTAGGCATTTTCGGCGAAGATCACATCCTTCATGAGACGTGCCGCTTCGACCATGCCCTCGGGATCGAAGGCGATGATCTTGCCGCCTGCGGCCTGCAGGGCGGGCACGATGTCGAGCGACGGCGCGTCACGCATGTCGTCGGTGTTTGCCTTGAACGTGAGGCCCAGCACGCCGACGGTCAGACCCGCGATCGAACCGCCGCAGAAGTCGATGACCTTCTGCGCCATCTTCTTCTTTCGGCTGTTGTTCACCTGGATGACCTGCTCGACGAGCGTCTGAGGGGCGTGAGCCTCGCGCGCGGTGTAGGCCAGTGCGAGCGTATCCTTGGGGAAGCAGGAGCCGCCGAAGCCCGGTCCCGGATGCAGGAACTTGCGACCGATGCGGCCATCCAGTCCGATTCCGCGCGCCACGTCATGCACGTCCGCGCCGACCTTCTCGCAGAGATCCGCGATCTCGTTGATGAACGTGATCTTGGTCGCGAGGAAGGCATTGCCCGCGTACTTGGTGACCTCGGCCGTCTCGATGTTGGTGAACACCATGGGGGTCTGGATCAGGTTGAGCGGACGATAGATCATCGACATCACATCCTGCGCGCGCTGGCTTTCGACGCCGATCACGACCCGATCAGGCTTCATGAAGTCTTCGATCGCCGCGCCCTCGCGAAGAAACTCCGGATTGGATGCAACGTCGAACTCCGCGGCGGGCTGCGTTTCCCGAATGATGCGGGCGACCTCGCGGCCGGTGCCGACCGGCACGGTCGACTTGTTCACGACGACCGTGTAGCCGCGGATGGCCTGTGCGATCTCCGCGGCAGCGGCATAGACGTAGGACAGGTCGGCATGACCATCGCCGCGGCGCGTCGGTGTGCCGACGGCGATGAAGACGGCGTCGGCCTCGCCGACCGCGTCGCCCAGTTGGGTGCTGAAGCTGAGACGGCCCGAACGCGTATTGTCCGACACCAGCTTGTCGAGCCCCGGCTCGAAGATCGGGATCTCGCCCCTGCGCAGCCTCTCGATCTTGCTGGCGTCCTTGTCGACGCAGACCACGTCGTGGCCGAAATGAGCGAAGCACGCTCCGGACACCAAGCCAACGTAGCCTGATCCAATCATCGCAATACGCATATGCTCAGCCTCTCACAAATCGACCAAGAAGAGCCCGCGTCTCCGCGGCGGTATCGGCGCGGTGCAGGGCCACGGCGACGTTCGCCTCGAGGAAGCCGAGGCGATTGCCGCAATCGTAGCGCTGGCCAGCATATCGCAGGGCGTGGAACGGTTTATGACCGATCATCTTCGCCATGGCGTCCGTAAGCTGAATTTCCCCGCCGGCCCCCGTCTCGTGCCGGTCGAGATGCTCCAACACTTCGGGCAACAGCACGTAGCGACCGATCAGGGCGAGCGTCGAGGGTGCCTCTTCCGGCTTGGGCTTTTCCACCATCCCGGTGATTTCGGAGAGATTGCCGCGCTCGTTCTTCACCGCAGCGATGCCGTAGCTCTTGGTCTGCTCCCGCGGCACGTCCATGACGGCGACGACGCTGCCCCCCGTCCTCTCGTGGGCCTGCACCAGCTGGCCGATGCAGCTCGGCGTGTCGATCGTCAATTCGTCAGGCAGCAGCACGGCGAACGGCTCGTTGCCGATCCAGTGGCGGGCGCACCACACGGCGTGGCCGAGGCCGAGCGGCTTCTGCTGACGCGTGAAGATGGCGTTGCCGGGCTTGATCGTGGCCTCCTGCGTCTGCTTCAGCTCAGGAGCCTTCTTGCGCTGCTCGAGTGTCGCTTCGAGCTCGTAGGCGTGATCGAAGTGATCTTCCAGCGCGCCCTTGTTCCGACCGGTCACGAAGATGAATTCCTCGATGCCGGCAGCGAGGCACTCTTCGACCGCATACTGGATGAGGGGCCGGTCGACGACGGTCAGCATCTCCTTCGGCATGGCTTTGGTCGCAGGCAGGAATCTCGTTCCCAGGCCGGCGACAGGCAGGACGGCTTTACGAACACGCTGCGCCATGCTTATCGACCTCATCTAGCATCTGGTTTTGTGTATTAGAATCAATGATTTGACAGGATGGTGGCAGAACACGGCTGGTTTGATGCCATGTCGGCGCTCTGCCTGGCAAGATCAACCACCAAGCAGGACGTCCTTGGCGCGGTTGATGCGCGCCGCCAGGTCCGCAGTGCCTCCGACGTCCGGATGCATGCGCTGGATCAGCCGTCGATGGGCGGCGCGGATCTCTTCCGTGGTGGCACCTTCGGTCAGCCCGAGCACGGCCAGCGCCTCCTCCTGCGTCATGTCAGTCCTCGTCCCTCTCGGCGGTGGAGCGTCCCGCGCCGTGCGCCAGTCGGCGCCGAGGCGGCGGTCCAGATAGGCTTCGAGCACTCTCAGCGAATCCGCATCGCGTGCGCACTCCTCCCGCAGTTCCAGAAGCTCGCCCTCCCCGAGCGCGTCGAGCGCCCTCCCGGCAAAGCGGCCCGCCAGGATCGTCCCGCCGACGTCGCCGCTCGCATGATCGATCCAGGCCTGTAGGAAGGTCGTCCTGACCTCCGTCCTCTGGCCGACACCGGGTGAACTGAAACCACCCGAAGGTCGCCGCCGGACCGCTCGAGCGATCAGCGCGGTGATCACGACGCCCGCCAGCCCGAGGAGTTCCGGCATGAGGCCCGGCAGGAAACGCAGGCCGAAAATGAGCAGTCCGCCAATCCCGATGCCCCCGAGAACCATCGTGATCACACGCAAGACGCGCGCCATCGAAGAGGGGTTTGCCCGCAGAAACCAGGAAATGCCCAAAGCGAGGGCCGCGAAAGCAAGGAGCGCCAGAAGGAGCGCCGCCGGCATTCTATTGCCGCGTCGTTGGCGCCTGCGGCGCCGGCGTCTGCGGCTGTGTCTGAGACTGGGACTCCGCCCGCTCGCGCTGGATCTGGCGCCAACGCTCGACGTTGCGATTGTGCTCGGTGAGTGTGAGCGCAAACGCGTGGCCACCCTGTCCGTCGGCCACGAAGAAGAGCGAGCGGTCGCGCGCCGGGTTGGTCGCCGCGACGATCGAGGCGCGCCCGGGATTGCAGATCGGTCCGCGCGGCAGGCCCGTGATCACATAGGTGTTGAACGGCGTGTTCGATTGCAGGTCGGCCCGCGTCAGATCGCGGCCGAGCGGCGCCTTGCCTTCGGTCAGGCCATAGATGGTGGTGGGATCGCTCTCCAGTTTCATGCGGCGGCGCAGCCGGTTGATGAACACTGCAGCCACGCGGGTGCGCTCGGACGGCACCGCCGTCTCCTTCTCGATCAACGATGCCAGGATCAGCGCCTCACGCTTGTTGGCGAGCGGCAGGCCGGCGGCGCGTTTGCGCCACGCCTCGTCGAGCGTCTTCTCCATCGCTTCCTTCATGCGCAGCAGCAGCCCGTCGCGGGTGTCGTCGCGCGAGTAGAAGTAGGTCTCGGGCAGGAGATCGCCCTCTTTCACGTCGAGCGTGATGTCGCCCGAAAGTGCGTCGGTCTTCCGAACCAGTTCCAACACTTCCGGCGTCGTCATGCCCTCGGGAATCGTAAGGCGCCGCTGGACGACCTTGCCCGACTGAAGCAGCTCCACGAGCGACTGCATGGAGGTGTGAGCCGGCACCTCGTACTCGCCCGCCTTGATGGGCTTGGGCGAGGGGTCGATCATCAGCGCCACGCGGAACAGGCGCGGATGGGCAATGACCCCCTCTTCCTGCAGCAGCTTGGACATGGTGGCCGGGCCCGCGCCGCGCGGGATCACGACATTCTTGGTCTGCGGGAGCGGCCCCTGCGCGGTGAGGATGACGTGGCCGACGTAGATCGAGCCGCCCATCAGGGTGACGAACAGCGCGATGAAGAAGAGAACCCAGCGGAAGTAGCTGAGCATGACTCAGCTCCTCAAAAAGAAGTCAGACCGGCCCGACGATCAGGGAAGCGTTGGTGCCGCCGAAGCCGAACGAGTTGCTCAGCGCGTAGCGAACCTTGCGCTGCTTGGCCTGCTTCGGCACGAGATCGATGTCGCAGCCCTCGTCCGGCTCATCGAGATTGAGCGTCGGCGGAACGGCCTGATCGATCAGGGACTTGATGGAGTAGATCGCCTCGATCGCCCCGGCGGCGCCGAGGAGATGGCCGGTGGCCGACTTGGTCGACGACATCGAGAGATTGTGCACGTCCTGACCGAATGCGCGCTTCACGGCGCCCAGTTCGATCACGTCGGCCATCGTGGATGTGCCGTGCGCGTTCACATAGTCGATCTGGTCGGTGCCGAGATTGGCCCGCTTCAGCGCCGCCTTCATGGCGCGAAACGCACCATCGCCATCCTCGGACGGAGCGGTGATGTGATAGGCGTCGCCCGACAGGCCGTAGCCCAGAATCTCGGCATAAATTTTGGCGCCGCGCTTCTTGGCGTGCTCGTATTCTTCGAGCACGACGCAGCCGGCACCCTCGCCCATCACAAAGCCGTCGCGCCGCTTGTCCCAGGGACGCGAGGCCTCAGTCGGCGTATCGTTGAAGTCGGTCGACAGCGCCTTGCAGGCATTGAAGCCCGCGATGCCGATCCGGCAGATCGCGGCTTCGGCGCCGCCGGCCACCATGACGTCGGCGTCCTCGTACTGGATCAGCCGGGCCGCATCGCCGATCGCGTGCGCGCCGGTCGCACAGGCCGTGACGACGGCGTGGTTGGGGCCCCTGAAGCCATACTTGATCGAGACCTGCCCCGACACGAGGTTGATCAGCGCCGAGGGAATGAAGAACGGGCTGACGCGGCGAGGTCCCCGCTCCTTCAAGATCAGCGACGTCTCGTAGATCGTCTGGAGGCCACCAATGCCGGAGCCGATCATGACGCCGGTCCGGTTGAGACCTTCCTCGTCCTGCGGCATCCACCCGGAATCCTCGACGGCCTGCTGTGCGGCCGCGATTCCGAAGATGATGAACTTGTCGAGCTTCCGCTGTTCCTTGGGCGCAAGGTAATCGTCCACGTTGAAGTGGCCGTTTGCCTTGTCGCCCTGGGGAACCTCACCCGCGATCTTGGTCGCGAGATCCGAAGTGTCGAAAGCCTGGATCGACCGGATGCCGGACTCGGCCGCCATCAGGCGACGCCAGTTCGTGTCGACGCCGTCACCCAACGGCGTCACCATTCCCATGCCGGTTACGACAACACGCCTCATCTTCCGCCTTTCCTCTTTCAGGAACCGGTGAAGATCAGGACTTCGCGGTGCCTTTGATGAAACCGATGGCGTCGCCGACGGTCTGGATCTTCTCCGCCGCGTCGTCGGGAATCTCGATGCCGAATTCTTCCTCGAACGCCATCACCAGCTCGACCGTGTCGAGGCTGTCCGCGCCGAGATCGTCGATGAACTTGGCCTCTTCCTTGACCTGCGCGGCCTCGACGCCGAGATGCTCGACAACGATCTTCTTAACGCGCTCGGCAATATCGCTCATTTCTTGTCCTTCCCGTCTATCCAACAAATTCCGGTCGCCAGGGGGTTGGCGAATGCCGGGCTCTTAACATAGCTCCCGGGCCATTGGCTAGGTCCGAAAAGCCCACAGAATCAGGCACTTGTAAGCCTGTCCCTCAGATCATCGCCATCCCGCCGTTGATGTGCAGCGTCTGACCCGTGACGTAGGCTGCTTCGTCGCTGGCGAGATAGACCACGCCGGCCGCGATCTCTTCGGGCGTCCCCAGCCGGTCGGCAGGCACGCGCCCGAGAATGGCCTTTTTCTGGTCGTCCGTCAGTACGTCGGTCATCGGCGTGGCGATGAAACCGGGTGCCAGGCAGTTCACGGTGATGCCGCGCGACGCCAGCTCCTGCGCCAGCGATTTCGACATGCCGATCAGGCCGGCCTTGGCCGCCGCATAGTTCGCCTGCCCCGGATTGCCGGTGACGCCCACGATGGAGGTGATGTTGATGACCCGGCCGAAGCGCCGCTTCATCATTCCGCGCATCGCCGCACGGGTCAGGCGGAAGGTCCCCGTCAGGTTCACCTGCAGGACCTTCTCCCACTCCTCGTCCTTCATGCGCATCGAGATGTTGTCGCGCGTGATGCCGGCATTGTTCACCAGGATGTCGAGCTTGCCGCCCATGGCGGCTTCCGCCTCCTTGGCCAGGCGATCGATATCGGCCGGATCATCCATGCGGGCTGCGACCACATGCGCGCGTTCGCCGAGCGAGGCCAAGAGCTGCACCAGCGCTACGGCGCGCGTGCCCGACAGGGTCACGGTCGCGCCCTGCTTGTGCAGCGCGCGCGCGATCGCCCCACCGATCCCCCCGGATGCGCCGGTGACGAGAGCTGCCTTGCCGGTCAGATCGAACATGGCACTCTCTCCTTATGCCGTCTTCAGGAAGGCTTCGATATCCGCCGGCGTGTTCAGCGCCATGCCGGTCATGTCCTTGTCGATACGCTTGACGAGGCCCGACAGGACCTTCCCGGTTCCGCATTCGACCAAGGCGTCGACGCCCTTAGTCTTCATATATTGGACGCTCTCGCGCCAACGAACGAGGCCTGTGACCTGTTCCACCAGCCTTTGCTTGATGGAGGCCGGGTCGCTGAGTTCGGAGGCCAGCACGTTGGACACGAGCGGCACCCGCGGGGGCACCAGCACCACTTCCTCCAGCGCGACCTTCATGGCGTCGGCCGCCGGCTGCATCAGCGGGCAATGGAAGGGGGCGCTCACCGGCAGCATCATGCCGCGCTTGCAGCCCCGCGACTTGGCAGCCTCGATGGCGCGCTCGACTGCTTCCTTGTGACCGCTCACCACGATCTGGCCGCCACCATTATCGTTTGCAACCGCGACCACCTCGCCCTGGGCTGCCTCCTTGCAGGCCTCCTGCGCGGCTTCGAGCTCGATGCCGAGCAGGGCCGCCATGGCGCCCACGCCGACCGGCACGGCCTTCTGCATGGACTGTCCGCGCAACTTCAAAAGACGGGCGGCGTCCGCGAGTGTCAGGGCGCCGGCAGCGGCCAGCGCCGAATATTCACCGAGCGAATGACCCGCGACATAGGCGGCCAGCGACGGCAGCGGCTTTCCTCCGTCCTTTTCCAGAATACGGGTGACCGCGACGCTCACGGCCATGAGGGCGGGCTGGGCGTTCTCCGTCAGGACGAGGTCGCTCTCCGGCCCCTCTCGCATCATTTTCGAGAGATTTTGCTTCAGCGCCTCGTCGACCTCACCGAATACTTCGCGGGCGGTGGCGAAGCCGCCGGCGAGGTCCGCCCCCATACCGACGGCCTGCGATCCCTGCCCCGGAAAGACAAAAGCCCGACTCATGCGCGTTTTCCCATGATTTTCATCGCAATTGCGGGCAGTCATACCGGGGCGCGGGGCGCAGTCAAGCCGCACCGGGAATACTTGCTTTCGAACTGCTGGCCTGTATAACCGCGCCTCTTCGGGGCCTGAATCGGCCCCGATCTCCTTGCCGCCCCGGGGCATTCCGCGTGGGGCGGCTAGATCCGGGCGGTTGTTCGCAACTCCGGGTCGCAAACAGCCATAAGGAGCCGAATCTACATGGCACTCTACGAGAATGTCTTCATTGCGCGTCAGGACGTTGCGACGACGCAGGTGGAGGCTCTGACCACCCAGTTCACCGAACTGGTCACCAGCCTGGGCGGCACCGTCTCCAAGAAGGAGTATTGGGGCCTGCGCTCGCTGACCTACCGCATCAAGAAGAACCGCAAGGGTCACTACACCCTGCTCAACATCGACGCCCCTTCGGCGGCGGTGAAGGAGCTGGAGCGCACGATGTCGATCAACGAAGACATCATCCGCTACATGACCGTGCGCGTCGACGAGCTCGAGGAAGCCCCGTCGGCCATCATGGTGCGTAGCGCCGAGAAGTCCGACCGTCCGGGCGGCGATCGTGGCGACCGCTGGGGCGATCGCCCGCCGCGTCGCGAGCGTTCGCGCTTCGGCGACGAGGCCAGTGCCGCCCCGGTGGCCTCTGAAACGGGAGAAGAAGCATGAGCGCCCAGCGTCGTCCGTTCACCCGCCGCCGCAAGAGCTGCCCGTTCTCCGGCGCGAACGCCCCGAAGATCGACTACAAGGACGTGCGTCTCCTGCAGCGCTTCATTTCCGAACGCGGCAAGATCGTACCGAGCCGCATCTCGGCGGTTTCGTCCAAGAAGCAGCGCGAACTCGCCCAGGCGATCAAGCGCGCCCGCTTCCTGGCCCTCCTGCCTTACCTCATCGCCTAGTCGGGAGACGCAATCATGCCGATGAACGTCATCCTGCTCGAGCGCGTGCCGAAACTCGGCCAGATGGGCGACGTTGTGAAGGTGAAGCCCGGCTTCGCCCGCAACTTCCTCCTGCCGCAGAAGAAGGCGCTGCGCGCGACCAAGGACAACCTCACCTACTTCGAATCGCAGCGGAAGGTCCTCGAGGCGCAGAACTTCGAGCGCCGCCAGGAAGCCGAAGCGGTCGGCGCCAAGATGAGCGACCTCAAGGTCACCATCATCCGGCAGGCCTCCGAGGCGCTCCAGCTCTACGGTTCCGTCACCTCGCGTGACATTGCCGATGGCGCTGCCGCCCAGAGTGTCAAGATCGAGCGCAGCCAGGTCGAACTGGACAAGCCGATCAAGGCGCTGGGCGAGCACAAGATCAAGATCCACCTCCATCCGGAAGTCGTGGTCGAGATCTCCGTGCTGGTGGCCCGCTCCGCCGAAGAGGCCGAGTTCCTCGCCAAGGGCGGCAGGCTGGTCGCAGAGACCGAGCGTGCGGCCATGGAGGCGGCGGAAGCCGCCCAGCGCGCGGCCGATCAGGCCGCCGCGCTGTTCGAGGCCAAGTCGGCCGAGGCTGCCGAGGGCGAAGGCGAAACCGCCGAGGCTGCGGCCGAGGAAACGCCGGCCGACCAGAAGTAATCCGCGTGCCGACAGGCACCGCGCAGCGCTTCGAACGCATGCCACCGTACCGCGGTGGCATGCGTTTTCTTTTGGTGCATCGGTGATCTGGCGACTTGGCGCCCTCGCCGTGGCAGCCGTCGTCGCGCTGCCGTTGCTCGGCATCGCCTCCAGCCTGTTCAGCGCCCAGGGCGAGCTCTGGCGTCATCTGGCCGAGACGCAGCTCGGCGACATCGCAAGCAACACGATCATCCTGCTGGTTGGGGTCGGCCTGGGCACGGTCGTGATCGGAACCGGCACGGCCTGGCTCGTCACGATGTGCCGGTTTCCCGGAAGCCGCGTGCTG
The DNA here is from genome assembly GCF_052439685.1 of Reyranella sp. GTDB lineage: Bacteria > Pseudomonadota > Alphaproteobacteria > Reyranellales > Reyranellaceae > Reyranella. The sequence continues at coordinate 144,643 of NZ_JBQVQG010000004.1, read as the reverse complement.
CAATGGGCGTTGCTGTTGCCGCTCGTGATGCCGACCTACATCATCGGCTATGCCTATGCCGACCTGCTGACCTTCGCCGGCCCACTGCAGTCAGCCTTGCGCACCGCCATGGGGTGGAGCCGCGGCGACTACTGGTTTCCGCAGTTCGGCTCGCCACAGGGCGTCGCCCTGCTGTTCACCCTGGTCCTCTACCCTTACGTCTATCTTGCCGCGCGCACGGCGTTCCTTGCCCAGTCGCAGTCCCTGCTCGAAGCGAGCCGCATCCTCGGCAACGGGGCGTGGCGCACGTTCCTGCGCATTGGCCTGCCGCTCGCCCGTCCGGCCATCGCCGCGGGCGCGGCCCTCGCGCTGCTGGAGACGCTCGCCGACTTCGGCACCGTCCAGTATTACGGCATCCACACCTTCACCACGGCGATCTACCGGACCTGGTTTGGCATGGGCAATCGCGAGGGGGCCGCGCAGCTCTCCATGGTTCTCATCCTGATCGCCGTGGCCCTCGTCACCCTGGAATACCGGTCGCGCGGACGGGCGAGTTTCACCATCGCCTCGAACCTGCGCTACGTCGCCGAACCGGTGCAGCTCGCCCTGCCTGCAGGCCTCGCCGCCCTGGCGGCCTGCACCCTGCCCATCCTGCTCGGCTTCATGGTGCCGACGGCGCACCTCGCGCAGCTCGCATTGTCTTCCGGGGTGCTGATGTCCGACCCGCGCTTCATCGGTGATGCGTTCAACAGCCTGATTCTGGCGACCGTGGCGGCGGTCATCATCGTCAGCCTCGCCGTTTTCCTGAGCTACGCTGGACGTCTCGTGCGCCGTCGACTGCTCCATCGCACCATCGCCTTCGCGTCGCTGGGCTACGCCATCCCCGGCGCCGTCATCGCCGTTGGCGTCCTGCTGCCGCTGGCATTCGCCGATCACGGCCTCGATCTGCTCTCGCGCCAGCTGTTCGGCGTGCCGACCGGCCTGCTGCTGAGCGGCACGGCCTTCGCCCTGATCGTCGCCTATACGGTTCGCTTCCTCGCCGTCGGCATGGCCAACGTCGCACCCGGACTTGCCGCGATCGATCCGGCCATGGACGCGAGCGCGCGGATTCTGGGAGCCAAGCCACGCGATGTTTTGTGGCGCATCCATATACCCATGCTGAGGGCGCCGGCCCTGACGGCCGGCATCGTCGCATTCGTCGAGGTGCTGAAGGAGCTGCCGGCGACCCTGCTGATACGGCCGTTCAACTTCGACACGCTGGCGATCGGGGTTTACCGCTTCGCATCCGACGAGCGCCTTGCCCAGGCGGCCGTCGGATCCATTCTGATCGTCACCGTATCGCTTGCACCGGTGATCCTGCTCAGCCGCACGGTGGCGGCGTCGGGACGTCCTACTTCCAGCCCGCGCGGTCCATGATCTTCAGCGCCTCGGCATTGTTCTGCGCGAACACGCGGGCGTTGAGCTGATCTTCCTTGAAGGTGCCGAGCGCCTTGAGCTCCGGCGAGAGCTCGACCGAGGCCACGACCGGGTATTCCGAATTGCCGTCGGCGAAGTACTTCTGGGCCTGGGGCGAGACCAGGTACTCGAGGAACTTGACCGCCGCCTGCTTGTTCGGTGCGTGCTTGGCGATACCGCCCGCACTCAGGTTCACGTGCGTGCCGCGATTGGACTGGTTCGGGAAGATGACGCCCAGCTTGGCCACGATCGCGCGATCCTCCGGCTTGGCCGAGCGTATCAGGTTCACGAAGTAGTAGGTGTTCACGACGGCGACGTCGCCCTCGCCGGCTGCAGCGGCCTTGATCTGGTCTGTGTCGCCGCCCCGTGGCGGACGCGCCAGGTTGGCGGCCACGCCCTTGGCCCAGGCTTCCGTCTTCTCCGGACCGTCTGCCGCCAGGATCGAGCCGGTGAGAGACTGATTGTAGATGTTGCCCGAAGAGCGGATCAGGACCTTACCCTTCCACTTCGGGTCGGCGAGGTCCTCGTAGTTCTGCGGCGCGGCGGCGGCCTGCATCTTCTCCTTGTTGAACACGATGATGCGGGCACGCTTGGAAAAGCCGAACCAGGTGTTGTCGGGATCGCGCAGGTGCGCCGGGATCGCCTTGGCGAGGACGGCTGAGTCGGTCGCCTGCAGCAGCCCCATCTCACGCGCCCGCTCGATGCGGCCGGCGTCGACGGTGATGAACACGTCGCACGGGCTCTTGTCGCCTTCCGTGCGCAGACGCTGGATCAGCGGATCCGGCTCGGCGTCCACGCGGTTGATCTTCACGCCGGTGAGGTCGGCGAAATTGCCATACAGGGCCTCGTCGGTCTTGTAGTGGCGGGCCGAATAGAGATTGAGCGTGCCGCCCTGTGCCCAGGCGCGACGGGCGATGAACACGCCGGAACCAAACGCCAGGCCAGTCTTCACGAGCGCACGTCTCTTCACGTCTTCCTCCACTGCGAGTGAGTATCAATGGCCCGATATCACTGCGCCTGAATATTGGCAATTCAAATGCGATTTATTCACATTTACCGATGCCAAATTTCGTGCGTTCACCCGTTTGCGTCGAAAATACAGATGGGATTAAAATTTGGGCAGCGACAACTTGGAGTGATCCATTGTGCTTCTGGCGCAGGTGCTTGCCCGGGTCGTGAACGAAGGCGAACTGACCATCGTCGATGAGACTGGTCGGTCGCATCAGATCAAGGGCGCAAAAGCCGGTCCCGCAGTGACCATGCGGGTCCACGACTGGTGGACCGGGATCCGCCTGGCCTTGCGGCCCCGACTCGCCTTGGGCGAGGCCTATATGGACGGTCGGTTGACCGTCGAACAGGGCAGCCTTTACGACCTGCTCGACCTCCTCGGTCGCAACATCAATGCCGTCGATTCGACGGCATTGATGCGCTGGTCCTACGCATTCCAGCGATCGCTACGGCTGCTGGAGCAGTACAATCCGATCGGCAAGGCCCAGAAGAACGTCGCCCATCACTACGATCTGAAGGGCGAACTCTACGATCTCTTCCTCGATCCGGACCGTCAGTATTCCTGCGCCTACTTCAAGACCGGCAGCGAGTCGCTCGAGACCGCCCAAGCGGACAAGAAGTTGCATATTGCGACCAAGCTGCTGCTGAAACCCGGTCAGAGGGTGCTCGACATCGGATCTGGCTGGGGCGGCATGGGGCTGTTCCTCGCCCGCACTTTCGATGTCGACGTCACGGGCGTCACGCTCTCCCGCGAACAGCACGGCGTGTCCAACCGACGCGCCCAGGAGTCAGGCATCTCCGACCGGGCCCGCTTCAAGCTGATCGACTATCGCGAGGAAGCCGGCCGCTACGACCGGATCGTCTCGGTTGGAATGTTCGAGCATGTGGGCTCGGCCCACTACCGCGAATACTTCCGGAAGATCAGAGATCTCCTGGCCGATGACGGCGTGATGCTGCTGCATTCGATCGGCCGAATGGAACCTCCAGGGGGCACCAACACCTGGCTTCGCAAATACATCTTCCCAGGCGGCTATTCCCCCGCTTTGTCGGAGGTCCTTGCGGCGATCGAGAGGGCCGGCCTGTGGGTGACCGACATCGAAGTGCTGCGTCTCCATTATGCAGAGACCCTGCGTCTCTGGCGCGAGCGCTTCCTCGCCAACCGGGACCGAATCAAGGAAATCGCCGGCTACGACGATCGCTTCTGCCGGATGTGGGAATTCTACCTCGCGGGCTGCGAGGTCGCCTTCCGCTACATGCAGCAGATGGTGTTTCAGATTCAGATCAGCCGGCGCCAGGATGCGGTGCCGCTCACTCGTGACTACATGGTTACCGAGGAACGTCTGAAGAACGTCGCAGGGTCCATGGCCGCCGAATAGGAAGTATCCTCGCTAAGCTCTGGATAAGCCCGCACTCCGATTCTTTGCACTGTGATCCCCCTCCCATCTTGGGCAAAGACAATGTCATGGAGCCGCTGAAAGACACCTCGAACGTCACACGCCTGCCCGGCGCCGAAGATGCACGCCTGCGCGAGCCGCCGCATAATTTCGAGGCCGAGCAGGCCTTGCTGGGCGCCATCCTGATCAACAATGCCGCCTATCAGCGTGTCGCGGAGTTCCTGCGTCCCGAGCATTTCGCAGACCCGCTCCACGGCAAGCTCTTCGATTCGCTGTCGCGCCTGATCGAGCGTGGCCAAGTCGTGAGCGCCGTCACGCTCAAGACCTATGTCGAGCAGGATCCGGCGATGAAGGAGGCCGGCGGCGCTGCCTATCTCGCACGACTGGCAGCCGCTTCCGTGCACGTGATCGACGCCGCCGCCTTCGGCCGCGCCGTTCACGATCTCTACCTGCGCCGGCAGCTCATCGACCTCGGCGAGAACGTCGTGAACGGCGCCTTCTCCGGCGACGTCGACGAGACCGCGCTGCAGCAGATCGAGGTCGCTGAAAAGAAACTCTACGACCTTGCGACGACCGGCCAGACCGAGGGCGGCTTCAAACCGTTCCGCATGGCCCTGACCGAGGCCGTGACGGCGGCCGAAGCCGCCTATGGGCGCGAAGGCAAGCTCACCGGCGTGGCCACCGGCCTGTTCAATCTCGACCAGTTGCTGGGTGGCCTGCACAGATCCGATCTGCTGATCCTCGCGGGCCGCCCATCGATGGGAAAGACCGCACTGGCGACCAACATCGCCTTCAATGCCGCGAAGGCCTACCGGGAGGAGATCGTCGACGGCCATCCCAAGTCCGTGGATGGCGCGGTGGTCGGTTTCTTCTCGCTCGAAATGTCCGCCGAGCAGCTCGCCACCCGCATGCTTTCAGAACAGGCCGAAATCTCCTCGGAGAAAATCCGCCGCGGCGAGGTGCTGAGTCACGAATTCGACAGGGTCCTCAACGTCAGCCACGAACTCGAGCATCTCAACTTCTTCATCGACGATACGCCGGCTTTGTCGATCGCCGCGCTGCGCACCCGCGCCCGCCGGCTCAAGCGGACGCACGGTCTCGGCCTGATCATCGTCGACTACCTCCAGCTCCTGAACCCGTCGGGCAAGAGCCGGCAGGAAAACCGCGTGCAGGAGGTTTCGGAGATCACCCGAGGCCTGAAAACACTCGCCAAGGAACTCGACGTACCGGTGATCGCGCTCTCGCAGCTCTCGCGCGCCGTGGAGCAACGCGAGGACAAGCGGCCCCAGCTTTCCGACCTTCGCGAATCCGGCTCGATCGAACAGGACGCAGACGTGGTGATGTTCGTCTATCGCGAGGAATACTACCTGACCCGCGGCGAGCCCGCGCGGCGCGCGGAGGAGAGCGACCAGAAATTCAACGAGCGCCACGACGACTGGAAGCAGCGCTGCGAAGCGACTTACGGCAAGGCCGAGGTCATCGTGGCAAAGCAGCGACACGGCCCTACAGGCATCGTGCGCCTGTCGTTCGAAGGACAGTTCACGAAGTTCGGCAACCTCGATGGCGTTGCTGACGAGCCCGTGTCAGCGTTCTAAGGTCGCCACGTGTCAATCCCCGACGATCAGGACCCGGCGCGCCGCGCCGGCGCGATCCTTTCCATCGACCTGGGCGCGATCGCAGCCAACTGGCGTGGGCTGCGCGATGCCGGCCGCGCGACCGGCCGGCCGGTCGACTGCGCCGCCGTTCTGAAGGCCGATGCCTATGGCATGGGGGCGACCGTGGTCGGTCCCCTGCTGGCGGCCGAAGGCTGCCGGCAGTTCTTCGTGGCGCATATCGACGAGGGGATAGCGCTCCGCCGCGTGCTGCCCGAGCTGCCGATCTACGTGCTGAACGGCCTGCTTCCCGGCACCGAGAGCGATTTCGTGGAGCATCGCCTCGTCCCCGTGCTCAATCACCTCGCACAGCTGAATGCCTGGCGGGCCGCCGCCCAGCGCTTCAATCTGGCGCTCGACGCCGTCGTGCACCTGGACACCGGCATGCACCGTCTGGGATTCGGCGCAGAGGATGCGCAGGTCCTGATCAACGAGCGCGGCCGCCTGCGCGGTCTGCGCCTGGCTCTGATCATGAGCCACCTGGTGTCGTCGGAAGAACCTTCCAACCCGATCAACGGCGAACAGCTCTCGCGTTTCCGCACCTTCGTGCGCGCGATGCCGGGAGCGCCGACGTCGCTGGCCAATTCCTCCGGCATCTTCCTGGGGCCGGACTACCATTTCGACCTGCTTCGTCCCGGCGCGGCGCTCTACGGCATCAACCCCCTGCCCGGCCAGCCCAACCCCATGCTGGAGGTCGTGACCCTGCAGGTCCGGATCCTGCAGACGCGCCAGATCGACGCCTTCCAGACCGTGGGATACGGCGGTGCCTGGCGCTCGGCACGCCCCAGCCGGGTCGCCACGATTGCGCTGGGGTACGCGGACGGGTATTTCCGCAACCTTGGAAATCGCACATTCGTGCATCTCGCCGGACACACCGTGCCCGTGATCGGCCGCATCTCGATGGACCTCGTGACCATAGACGTGACCGACGTACCGGAAGCCGACTGCCAGCCCGGCGCCCTCGTCGAGGTGATCGGTCCGCACGTCACGCCCGAACACGTCGCCGACCATGCGCGGACGAACGCCTACGAGGTCATGACCGCGTTGGGCCGGCGCTATCATCGTGCCTATGTCGACCGCTTCGCCGAGGCGCCGGGCGACGAAACAGGAGAACCGGCGTGACGATTCCCCTGCTCACGGTCCTGGGCCGCATGACGCTCGCCTTCCTGGAGGCGATCGGCAGCGTCACGGCCTTTGCCTTCAGGGCGATCCGGCAAGGCCTGCAGCCGCCCTATTACCGCCGACAGATTCTGCGGCAGATCATGGAAATCGGCTACTACTCGCTGCCCGTGGTCGGCCTCACCGCGATCTTCACGGGCATGGTGTTGGCGCTGCAGAGCTATACCGGCTTCGCGCGCTTTTCCGCCGAAAGCGCCATTCCCAATGTGGTCGTGGTCTCGTTGACCCGTGAACTCGGCCCGGTCCTGGCCGCACTCATGGTTGCCGGCCGCGTCGGAGCCGCGATGGCGGCCGAGATCGGGACCATGAGAGTCACCGAGCAGATCGACGCCCTCACGACGCTTTCGACCGACCCGTTCAAATATCTCGTCGCGCCACGGCTGATCGCGGGCGTGCTCACCCTGCCGGTCCTGGTGCTGGTCGCAGACATCATCGGCGTGCTCGGCGGGTTCCTGGTCGGCGTGTACAAGCTCGATTTCAACGATGCGGCCTACCTGCGCAATACGCTCGACTTCCTGCAGTTCCAGGACGTCTTCTCGGGCCTGGTGAAGGCGGCGGTCTTCGGCTTTCTCATCACGCTCATGGGCTGTTATCACGGCTACAGGTCGCGCGGTGGCGCCCAAGGCGTCGGCATGGCGACCACGAGTGCGGTGGTCTCGGCCTCGATCCTGATCCTGACCTTCAACTACTTCATCACCGAATCCTTCTTCGCGCGCTGATCGGCTCCCCCTGCATGGCCTCCCCCAAGATCTCGTTGCGCGGTGTCACCAAGGCCTTCGGCCGCAAGAAGGTGTTGCAGGGCATCGAACTCGACGTGGCAGCCGGCGAATCCATGGTGGTGATCGGGGGATCGGGCACCGGCAAGTCGGTATTGCTGAAATGCATCCTCGGGCTGCTTCGGCCGGAGAACGGCTCGATCAAGGTCGACGGCGAGGAGACATGCGGCCTTTCCGATCGCGACCGAGCACGGGTCATGCGCAAGTTCGGCATGTTGTTCCAGGGCGGCGCCCTCTTCGATTCGCTCCGCGTCTGGGAGAACGTTGCCTTCGGGCCGATCCAGAGCGACGGCATGCCGGCCGGCCAGGCCCGCGAAGTCGCCATCGCCAAGCTGGGCGCGGTCGGCCTCGGCCCGGAAATCGGGGATTTATTCCCGTCGGAACTGTCCGGCGGCATGCAGAAGCGCGTGGCACTTGCCCGCGCCATCGCCCGCGAGCCGGAGATCATCTTCTTCGATGAACCGACGACCGGACTCGACCCGATCATGGCGGACGTCATCAACGACCTGATCGTGAAGTCCGTCAGCGATCTCGGCGCGACGGCGGTTTCGATCACTCACGACATGGCAAGTGCCCGCAAGATCGGGCACCGCATCGCCATGCTGCACGAGGGCAAGCTGATCTGGCAGGGGCCGGTCGCGGACATCGACCGTTCGGAAAACCCTTATGTGGACCAGTTCATTCACGGTCGGGCGGAGGGTCCGATCCGGATGCAGGTTCGGAAGCTCTGACGTGGCGAGGCCGCTCAAGCGCTATGCCTGCCAGTCGTGCGGCGCCATCACGTCGAAGTGGAGCGGCCGCTGCGAATCCTGCGGCGAGTGGAACACCATCGTCGAGGAGGCCGCTCCTGCGCCAGGCCCGGCCGGTGGCGGGATGGCCCGTCGCGGAAAAGGCCGGCTGCTCGAGTTCACGGGCCTCACCGGCTCGACGCCGCAGCCGCCGCGCCTCAAGAGCGGCATCAATGAGTTCGACCGCGTCTGCGGTGGCGGCCTGGTCGTTGGCTCGGCGCTGCTGATCGGCGGCGATCCCGGCATCGGCAAGTCGACCCTGTTGCTGCAGATGGCAGCGGCTCTGGCAAGACAGCACACCGCCTGCGCCTATATCTCCGGTGAAGAGGCCGTCGACCAGGTGCGGCTGCGGGCCGAACGGCTGGGACTGGCCGACGCGCCCGTCCAATTGGTCGCTGCGACCTCGGTGCGGGACATCGTGGCCTCGCTGGAACAGCCGGACGCTCCGAAGGTGGCGGTCATCGATTCGATCCAGACGATGTGGCTCGACACCGTCGATTCCACCCCCGGCACCGTCACCCAGGTGCGGGCCTCGGCACAGGCGCTCGTCGAACTCGCCAAGCGGCGCGGCATCGCCGTGCTGCTGGTCGGCCACGTGACCAAGGACGGCGCCATTGCCGGGCCCCGCGTGCTCGAGCACATGGTCGACACGGTCCTCTACTTCGAAGGGGAACGCGGCCATCAGTTCCGCATCCTGCGCACCGTCAAGAACCGCTTTGGTCCGACCGACGAGATCGGCGTCTTCGAGATGTCCGACCGCGGACTTTCCGATGTCGCCAATCCCTCGGCCCTGTTCCTCGCGGACCGCCGCGGGCATGTCTCGGGGACCTGCGTCTTCGCCGGCATCGAAGGCACCCGCCCGCTGCTGGTCGAGATCCAGGCGCTGGTCAGCCCCTCCTCCCTCGCGACGCCGCGGCGCGCCGTGGTCGGCTGGGATTCGAACCGGCTCGCCATGGTCCTGGCCGTGCTGGAGGCGCGCTGCGGCGTCACCGTCGGCGCCAACGACGTCTATCTGAACGTCGCCGGCGGCCTCAGGATCGGCGAACCGGCCGCCGACCTCGCGGTGGCGGCAGCCGTCATCTCTTCCCTGGCCGACGAGCAGGTACCGGGTGACATGGTGGTTTTCGGCGAGATCGGCCTCGGCGGCGAAGTCCGGCCGGTCGGCCAGCGCGAGGCCCGTTTGCGCGAGGCCGCAAAACTCGGCTTCCGGAGTGCACTCGTGCCGCAGGTTCGCAGCGGCTCCGGGCCCGCTCCGCGGGCACCGGAGGGCATCGCCATTGACGAAATTGAACATCTATCGGACCTTGTGGCGCGTTTCCAACCGGCTGATCGGCCTCTAAAACGTGGCCGGCGCGAGGGAGCCCCCGAAGGGACGGGGGACCGCCGGCGCGACCGGGATCAACACTGAGGGCACGGAGAGAACGGGGTCGATGGAGCAGCTGGGAATTACCGTTTTCGACGTAGCGGTCATCGCCGTCGCCCTGTTCGGGGCGCTCATAGGCATGTCCACGGGCTTCGCCCATGCCATCCTCTTCATCGCCTCCTGGATCGGCGCCGGCTGGATCGCCTGGCGCTTCTCGAACGTGGTCGAGCCGGAAGTCTTGAAGGTCGTCGGCAGCGCAGAACTGTCCTATTTCATCTCCCTGCTCGTCGTCTTCGTCGGCGCGTTGATCGTGCTGATCATGCTCACCAGCGTGGTCTCCCGGTCCATCCGGACCGGCCCGCTCGGACGGCCCGACAAGATTCTCGGGGCCGGCTTCGGCGTGCTGTGCGCCTGGGTCGCAATGGGAACGGCCTTCCTGTTCTACGGCTATCTCGGCCCCCGCCAGCTGCCGCCGGCGGTCGAAGGCGCCGCCAGTTTTCCGATGATCCGTGAAATGGCGACCTTCGTGGAGCCACACCTGCCGAGCGGTTTCCGCAACCGCCTGCAGCGACCCGGCATGGAAAGCGGCGTCATTCCGGCGCCGTCGACCGCCGGGCCGCGGTCCGCACCTCCTACCGTCGCCCCGTCGGATGCCACTCCTGCCGCACCCGCGACACCGGCCACACCGGGGGAAACCAAACCGCCGCAGTGAGTCATACTTGATAGCGTCGCGGCGACACCCCAGCTATAACCCCGCCGTGCATACCCCCCTGAAACGCTCCGAAGACGACCTCGACAAGTTTCACGAGGAATGTGCGCTGTTCGGCATCTACGGCACTGCGGATGCCGCCGCGCACACCGCGCTTGGCCTCCATGCCCTGCAGCATCGCGGGCAGGAAGCCTCCGGGATCGTAACCTACGATGGCCGGGTCTTTCACAATCATCGCGCCGCCGGCCTGGTCGGAGACATCTTCGGCACGCAGGCCGTCATGGAAAAGCTGGTCGGCTATTCGGCGATCGGCCACAACCGCTACGCTACCACCGGCGGTTCCTCGGACCGCAACATCCAGCCGATCTTCGCCGATTTTGACTTCGGCGGCCTCGCCCTGGCGCATAACGGCAATCTCACGAACGCCTACCTGCTGCGCAAGGAGTTGGTCCGCATCGGCTGCCTGTTCCAGTCGACGACCGACACCGAGGTCATCAACCACCTGATCGCCCGCTCCAATTATTCGACCGTGGTCGACCGGCTGATCGACGCGCTGGGTCGTGTGAAGGGCGCCTATTCCCTCCTGCTGCTGACGAACGAGGCGCTGCTGGGCGTGCGCGACCCGATGGGCGTGCGTCCCCTGGTGATCGGCCGTCTCGACGATGCCTGGATCCTGACCTCGGAGAGCTGCGCCCTCGACATCATCGGCGCCCGCTTCGTGCGCGACGTCGAACCGGGCGAGATCGTCATCGTCGATGGCAACGGCCTCAGGTCCATCAAGCCGTTCGTGAAGCAGAAGAGCCGTTTCTGCGTGTTCGAGCACATCTACTTCGCGCGGCCGGATTCGAAGGTCGAGGGCATCGGCGTCTACGATGCGCGCAAGCGCATCGGCATGGAACTCGCCCGGGAAAATCCCGTGCCGGCCGACGTCGTCGTCCCGGTGCCGGATTCGGGCGTGCCCGCGGCCATCGGCTATGCCGCGCAGTCGGGCCTGCCGTTCGAACTCGGCATCATCCGCAACCACTATGTCGGCCGCACCTTCATCGAGCCGGCGGACCATATCCGCCATCTCGGCGTGCGCCTGAAGCACAATGCCAACCGCGCCCACATCGAGGGCAAGCGCGTCATCCTGGTCGACGATTCGATCGTCCGCGGCACCACCTCGATGAAGATCGTCGAGATGGTGCGCAACGCCGGCGCCAAGGAAGTGCATATGCGCATCGCGGCGCCGCCGACCACCGATCCCTGCTTCTACGGCATCGACACGCCGGACAAGGACAAGCTTCTGGCCTCGCGCTACGACGTCGCCGGTATGGCGAAGTTCATCGGCGTCGATTCGCTGGCCTTCGTCTCGATCGACGGTCTCTATCGCGCGATGGGCCTGCCGGGGCGGGATGCGGCCAACCCCGCCTTCTGCGACGCCTGCTTCACGGGCCAGTATCCGATCGCACTCGACGACGTGGTCGGCGTCGAGGATCGCCAGCTTTCCCTCCTCGTCGAATCGGCCTGAGGTCGGAACCATGACCGAAGCCGCTGTCGGCCGCCTCGCGGGGCGCGTTGCGTTGATCACCGGCGCCTCGCGCGGTCTCGGCGCCGCGGCAGCCCTCGCCTACGCCGCCGAGGGCGCGCACTGTGTGCTGGTCGCGCGGACCGTGGGCGGCCTCGAAGAGGTCGACGACCGGATCAAGGCGATCGGCGGCTCCGCCACCCTGGTACCGCTCGACATTACCGACGGACCCGGCATCGACCGGCTGGGCCAGGCGCTGTTCGACCGCTTCGGTCGCCTCGATGTCCTGCTCGGCAACGCCGCCATCCTCGGCACGCTCTCGCCGATGGGCCATTTCGAACCCAAGGTGTTCGAGCAGGTGATGGCGGTGAACGTGACCGCCAACTGGCGCCTGATCCGCTCGATGGACCCGCTGCTGCGGCGCTCCGACGCCGGCCGCGCCATCTTCGTGACCTCGGGCGCCTCGCGCCGGATCATCCCCTATTGGGGCGCCTACGCCACCAGCAAGGCCGCACTCGACATGATGGTCGGCATCTATGCCGCCGAGGTCGCGCACACCCAGGTGAAGGTCAATCTCTTCAACCCGGGTCCGATGCGCACCTTCATGCGCCGCGAAGCCTTCCCGGGCGAGGACGAAGCGCAGCAGATCCCGCCCGAAGCGCACGGCGAATCGCTGATCCAGCTCGCGATACCCGCCTGCACGATGAACGGCGAATGGGTCGCGGGAGACGCAGCCCTCGAGCAGCGCCCCAGCGTCAGCTGAGGCGCCACGCATCTTCGTGAAAGGGTGACGGCGCGAGGCCGTCACCAGATCCCCTACTCGGCCGCCATATCCATTGCCGCCAGCACCTTCGGCGGCGACATCGGGAGGCTGTAGAAGCGCCGGCCGAGCGCGTCGTAGATCGCGTTCGAGACCGCCGCGAGCGGCGGCACCAGCGGCACTTCGCCGACGCCGCGCACGCCCTGCGGATGCTTCGGATTCGGGATCTCGAGGATCACCGAGTCGAGCATCGGCAGGTCGGAGCTCACCGGCATGCGGTAGTCCAGGAAGCTCGGATTATCGAGCTTGCCGTCCTTGTTGAAGATGTACTCCTCGCTCAGCGCCCAGCCGATTCCCTGGGCGGCGCCGCCCTGGATCTGACCCTCGACATAGCTGGGATGAATGGCGCGGCCGACATCCTGGACAGCCGTGTAGCGCAGCACGCGCACGATGCCGAGGTCGGGATCGACCTCGACGTCGCAGACGTGCGTGGCGAAGCCGCCTTCCGCGCCCGTCGTGTTGAGCTGCTGGCCGGCGCCGATCGGGCCGCCGGTGGCGCTGGCCTGCGCCGCGATCTGGCCGAGGCTGAGAGGCTCGAACTTGCCGGCATTGTCGCCGGCCGGCCGGGCCTCGCCATTCTCCCAGACGACGGCGTCGGGATCGATCTTCCAGATCTTGGCAGCGCGCTCGCGAAGCTGGGTGATCACCCGCTCGGTCGACTGCGTCACCACCATGGCCGAGGCATAGGTCACGCGGCTGCCGCCGGTCAGGTTGCTGAAGCCGATGACGCTGGTGTCGCCGATCAGCACCGAGACCTTCTTGTAGTCGATGCCCAGGATCTCGGCGGTGATGTTGGCCGTCGAGGCGCGCGAGCCGCCGATGTCGGGGTGGCCGGTGATCACAACCACCGTACCATCCTCGTTGACGTTCACCTGGGCGCTCGACTCGCCGCCGGCATTGAACCAGAAGCCCGAGGCCACGCCGCGCCCGTACAGCATGCCCTTCCCGGCCTTGGGCAGCGGCGTCGTATAGTGCGCATGCTTCCTGGCCTCCTCGATCGTCTCGACGAAACCGATGCGCGGATAGACCGGACCGTGCGCGGCCTTGGTGCCCTGCTTCGCGGCATTCTTCAGACGGAAATCCAGCGGATCCATCTTCAGCGCCTCGGCGACTTCGTCCATGACGCACTCCACGGCGTAGGCGCCGATCGGTGCACCGGGCGCGCGATAGGCCGCGACCTTCGAGCGGTTGGACACCACGTCGTAGCCGAACGAATGCACGTTCGGGATGTCGTAGGGCGCAAAGGCGCAGCCCGCCGCGCCGCGGATGGGCGAGCCCGGCAGCGCGCCGGCCTGCAGGCAGAAGGTGCCTTGTGCGGCCACCAGCTTGCCGTCCTTGGTGGCGCCCAGCTTGACCGTGCTGTAGGAGCCCGAGGTCGGTCCCGAGGCGTGGAAAACCTCGGCTCGGCTCATCGTCATCTTCACCGGACGGCCGGACTTCTTCGCGAGAATCAGCGCCAGCGGCTCGAGGTAGATGATGGTCTTGCCGCCGAAGCCGCCGCCGATCTCCGCGGGAATGGCGCGGATGTCGTTCTGCGGCAGCCCGGTCAGGTAGGCGCACATGGCGCGGACCATGAACTGGCCCTGGCTCGAACTCCAGATCGTGGCCTTGCCGTCGGAGACGCTGACCAGACAGGCATGCGGCTCGATATAGCCCTGGTGTACCGGCTGGGTGCGGAAGTTGCGCTCGATGACGATGTCGGCCTTGGCGAAGCCCTCACCGATGTCGCCCAGCTTATGCTCGAGGGTACCGGCGATGTTCGACGGCTTGTCCTTGAACTTGATGAAGTCGTGCAGGACCGGCGCATCGGGCTTCATCGCTTCCTCGACGTCGATCACGAAGGGCAGGACCTCGTACTCGACCTCGATCAGCTTGCAGGCTTCCGCAGCGATCTTCTCCGTGGTCGCCGCGACCGCCGCGACCGGATGGCCGGCGAACAGCGCCTTCTCCCGCGCCATGACGTTTCGGCACATCCAGCGCATGTCCTGGATCCCGAGCATCACCGACTTTTCGATCGGGAAGTTCACGATGTCCTTGGCCGTCATCACGGCCTTCACGCCGGGATGGGCTTCCGCCTTGCTGGTGTCGATCGACTTGATACGCGCATGCGGGTGCGGGCTGCGCAGGACCTTGCCCCAGATCATGCCGGGCATGGTCGTGTCGGCGGCATAGGCCGCGCGGCCCGTCACCTTGTCGGCGCCATCGGGACGGATCGTGCGCTTGCCGATCCACTTGTTGTCGTTGGCGGTGTCAGTGGTATTCGTGCTCATCGTGCGGCCCTCATGTCGGCGGCGGTGTCCATCACGGCGCGGATGATCTTGTCGTAGCCGGTGCAGCGGCACAGGTTGCCGGCCAGCCAGAAGCGGACTTCATGCTCGGTCGGATCCGGATTCTTCTCGAGCAGCGCCTTGGCGGCCATCAGGACGCCCGGCGTACAGATGCCGCACTGGAGTGCCGCCGATTCGAGGAACTTCTGCTGCAGCGGATGCAACGCCTCGCCGGCCATGCCTTCGATGGTGCCGATCTTCTGACCCTCGGCCTCGGCCGCCAGCATCAGGCAGGAGCAGACGATGCGTCCGTTGAGCGTGATGGTGCAGGCGCCGCAGTCGCCGGTGCCGCAGCCTTCCTTCGCACCGGTCAGGCCGAGCGGCCCGCGCAGCACGTCGAGCATGCTCTGGTCGGCATCGCAGAGGAACTCCTGCGGCTCGCCGTTGATGGTGGTGGAGACGTGAAGCTTGGCCATGATCCTACTTTCCTCCCGCGCGTTCGGCGGCAATCAGGGTGGTGCGCTTCAGCAGGACGCCGGCCACCTTGGTGCGATAGGCGATGGTGCCGCGCTTGTCGTCGATCGGACGGCAGGCAGCGCTGCAGGCGGCGGCGGCCTTCGCCAGTGCCGCCTCGTCGAGCCTGGAGCCGATGAGCGCCTTTGCCGCCTCCTCGACCAGCAGGACCGTCGGGGCGACCGCGCCCAGGCCGACGCGCGCCGCGGTGCAGGTCCCGTTCTCCATTGTCAGGCTGACGCCGCAGCCTACGACGGCGATGTCCATCTCGGTACGCGGGATCATCCGCAGATAGGCGTCGCTCGAGCCCTTGCCGCGCGGCGGCAGGGTGAAGGAAACCACGATCTCGCCGGGCTCGAGGTTGAGCCGGCCCGGCCCCTTGGGCACCTTTTCGACGGCAAGCTCGCGACGGCCGTTCGGTCCCTGAATGGTGACGATCGCACCGGCCGCGACCATGGCGGGCACGCTGTCACCGGCCGGCGACCCGTTGCACAGGTTGCCGCCGGGCGTCGCACGCCCCTGGACCTGGGTGGAGCCGATCAGGTTGGTGGCCTCGACCACGCCCGGCCACACCTTGCTCACCTTCGGGTGTTCGCGCAGCACCGCGCCGGAAACCGCCGCACCGATCCGGAAGCCGCCCTCCTTCGTCTCCTCGATCGAGGTCAGCTCGCCGATTTTCTTGATGTCGACGATCGTGCCCGGGGCGACGACGCCGTTGCGCATCTGGACCAGAAGGTCGGTGCCGCCCGCGAGAATGCGGCCGGCGCCGGCGGCCGCGGCAAACGCCCGAACCGCTTCGTCCAGCGTTCTAGGCGCTACGTACTGGATATCCATGCTTTTGCCCTTTCATCCCGTCGGCGGCTGCGGTGCAGCTCGTTATTTCGACTTTCTTGGAATGAAGCCTAGGGCAGCAGGTCGGTGCGGGGCAAGGCGCCTCTCGGGAATCGGCCGCAATGCGACCGGAGGCAGAGGCAGCTTCCAGTGATCGCCCTGTCTTCAACGCCCCCGGACATTGCCAGAGGCAATGTCCTGACGCTCCCCGGGCTGAGCTCCGCTCAGCCCTACCGCTGTGGCTTGCGGCGGCCCTCGTAGGGGTTCTTGGGCTTGCGCATGCTGAGCCGGATCGGCACGCCCGGCAGGTCGAAATCGTCGCGCAGGCGATTCGTCAGGAAGCGCAGATAGTCGTTGCCCAGCTCCTGCGGCTGGCTGACCGACAAGATGAAGGTCGGCGGCCGGCGCTTGATCTGGGTCATGAAGCGCAACCGGATACGCCGGCCGTTGGGCGCCAGCGGCGGCGGATGCAGCGTCTCCATCTCGCGCAGCCAGCGGTTGAGCTTGGGTGTCGTGACCCGCTTGTTCCAGATCTCGTAGGTCTCGAACACCTTGGGCAGAAGGCGCTCGACGCCGCGTCCGGTCAGTGCCGAGAAGCCGACGATGGCCACGTCCTTGACCTGCGAAAACGACATCTCCAGGCGGTCGCGCAGCTTGCGCCACTGCTTCGCCGAGCCCGACTGGTCGTCGGCCAGAAGGTCGGTCTTGTTGACCGCGATCACCAGCGCGCGGCCCTCCTCGATCACCCAGCCGGCGATGTTGAGGTCCTGCTTCTCGGCCATGTCCGCGGCGTCGAGCACGACCACGACCACGTCGGCGAGCCGGATCGTGTCCAGCGAATCGGCTACCGAGGCGGCCTCCAGCTTGGCGTCGATGCGGCTGCGGCGACGCATGCCGGCCGTGTCGACCAGGCGCACCGGACGGCCGCGCCACTCCCATTCCACCCGGATGGAATCGCGCGTGATTCCAGCCTCTGGCCCCGTCAGGACGCGCTCCTCGCCGACCAGGCGATTGAGGAGCGTCGACTTGCCCACGTTCGGACGACCGACGATGGCCAGCAGCAGCGGCCGCCCCTCCGGCACGTCGTCGAGATCGGGATCGACCGCGTCGGCCTCACTGGCTTCGTCTTCATCCGGCATCGGCTCGATATAGCGGCCCAGCGCTTCGTGAAGATCGCTCAGCCCCTCGCCGTGTTCCGCCGAAACCGGGATCGGTTCACCGAGGCCCAGCCCGTGCGCCTCGGCCAACCCTTGCGCGCCAGCGCGGCCTTCGCACTTGTTGGCGACCAGGATCACCTTGGCCGATCGCTTGCGCAGCCAGCTCGCGAAACTCTGGTCGAGCGGCAGGATTCCGGAGCGGGCATCGATCAGGAACAGGACGACGTCCGAACCGTCGATCGCCCGCTCGGTGAAGCGGCGCATGCGCGCCTCGAGGGCCTCGCCACCTGCGGTTTCCCAACCTGCCGTGTCGAGCAGCATGAAGGCGAGATCGCCCAGCTGTGCCGGTTGCTCGCGCACGTCGCGAGTGACACCGGGCGTGTCGTCGACGATGGCGCGCCGCCGGCCAGCCAGACGGTTGAAGAGCGTCGACTTGCCGACGTTGGGACGACCGACGATGGCGACCCGACGCAGTCCCTGGGATGGTGAGCGTTCTTCAGCGGAGGGCAATGAGTCGCCCGGAGTCTGTGAGGACATAAATCGTCTGGTTGGCGATGACGGGACCAAGGCGCACGCGGTCGCGCACGTCGATCTTGCCCATGATCTCGCCGGTATAGGGCGAAACGACGAGCAGATCACCGAGCGAGCTGGTCAGGAGAAGACGGTCGCCCGCCAGCACCGGACCACCCCACAGGACCGGGACGTGCCTCTTGGAGTCCTCGTACCGGGTGAGGGGCGTGACCCAACGGATCTTGCCCGTGTCACGGACCATGGCGACGACGTCGGCATTGCCGGTGACGATGAAGAGGAAGCGACCCGCCGGCCACGGGGTCTGGCTGCCGCCGATGTTGCGGTCCCACTGGCGCTGGCCGGAACGCAGGTCGACACCGGCGATCTGGCCCCCCGAACCAATGGCGATCACGAGACCACGGTCGATGACCGGACGGCCGCGAATGTCGGCGAGATTGCCGAAGGCCCGTACGTCCGCGCGCGCACCGATCAGCGTTTCGTTCCAGATCGGCCGGCCATTGTCGATACGCAGCGCCGCGAGTTCACCCGACGTGAAGGGCGCCACCACGACATCGCCCGAGCCTGCCGGGCTGTTGCCCCCGACATAACCCGAGGTCTCCTGCAGGCCCGCGAACTGCCAGAGGTCCGAACCATCGGACGCGGCGAGGGCATGCAGCTTGTTGTCGATCGCAATGACGAAGACCCGGTCGCCGAATACGAGCGGCGCCCCGCGGACCGGCGCGCTGACGATGGAATGCCAGTCTTCTTTGCCGGTTGCTGGATCGAGAGAATAGACGTTCGCGAAGCCCGTCGTGACGAACAGCCGCCCGCCGTAATAGGCAAGGCCCCCGCCGAATTCGTCGGAGTCGCGCGCCTTCTCCGGTGCCAGCGTGACGCGCCACAGCAGCGCCCCGGTATCGGCGTTGAATGCCGACACGGTTCCCTGCGCGTCCTTGGCGAACACCTTGCCTTCGGCGACGACCGGCGGTGTGGTCAGGATGCGCGTCGAGCTGCTGCCCGCCCCGACATCCGCCGTCCAGATGATCTGCGGCGAGGCGCCGATGGCCAGATTGTGCATCGCATTGTTGGCGAAGCCACCGGACTGCGGCCAGGATTCGTTGACCGTCGGCGGCGGCAGCACGATCTGGATGTTCGCGGCCTCGCTGTCGGGTTCGAGGTCCTTGCGGTCTCCCAGCACCGAAATGCGCTCTCCAGTCAGCGCCGTCTTCTTCTTGTCGAAGATATCGCAACCGGAAAGGGAGACCACCAGGAGGATGGCGGCGAGAAGGAAACGGGGGTCGACCACGCGCACTACGCTCCACATCGGACTATTTGGCCTCCGCGCCGCCGTAGAGATTGAGCATCGCCGAAACGCGCTGGGAAGCGCCCTGCGGCACGGCCGGATCCTTGGCGATCTCGTTCCACAGTTCCTTCGCGTGCTTGGTATCGCCTTTGCGAACGGCGAGCATGGCCTGCAGTTCGCGGACGCTGAGCCGGAACGGACGATCGGGCCCCGCAAGCGGCTCGAGGCGGGCCACCATCTCTTCCGCCTTGGGCGTATCGATGCTCTTGAAGGCGGCGATCACGAGGGCGAGGTCGCTCAGCTCGCTCGCCGACAGGCTGGGCGCAACGGCGGACAGCGCCGTCACCTGCTCTTCCAGCGTGGCGCGCAGCTGCGCGGCGGTGAGCGCGGCGAGCGAACGGTAGGGCTGAACGGCGGTGGCTGCCTGCTTGTCCAGTTCTGCCCGCGCGGCTGCCGGATCCGTCGCGATCTGGGCGAGGGCCGCCGAATAAGAGGCGCCGGCCGCGGCGCGCTGCGCCTGATCGTATTGGCGCCATCCTACAAAGCCGGTGACAGCCACCACGACCACGACGGCAGCCGCAACCACCCAGGTGCCATAGCGACTCCACCACTCCTTCATCTCGTCCTTGCGGACGGCCTCGTCGATTTCATGGAACGCGGCGGAGTCGGACACGTAGTGCTCCCGGAATATCGCGGAATATCAACAGCTTCAGCGGCGGTTCATAGCCCCCTACCCCGGCTTTGGCAAACAACCGAATGGGCAGGCGAGACGCTTTACCCCCATCGACGGTTCTGCAAGAATTCACGCAACTGACATGTTCGAAATTGCGACGGCATGAGCAATCTGTACCGTTTGGCCGATCAGCGGGCCCGGCGCCGAATCGTCTCGTTCGACAAGCGGGAACTGTCGCGACTCCTCGGTTTGTACAGCATGCGTGTGGCATCCGGGGAATGGCGCGACTACGCCATCGACTTCCGGCCGGGCATGGCGATCTTCTCGATCTTCCGGCACACCGCAGAGCAGCCGCTGTTCGCCATCGCCAAGGTCCCGGGCGGCGGAGGCGGCAATTACGTGGTCTATAATGGCCCCCGCAAGCTGGCGCACGGGGACACGCTCGAAGACGTGCTGCGCGTCTTCGACCGCAAGCTCAAGCTTCTGCTCGGCTGACCTACTTCTTCGGCGTGGTTGCCGCGCCGATACCCGCACCGACCGCAGTGCCAACCAGGACGGGCGCAACCAGAGGCCAGCCCGCGATCGCGCCGACCGCCAGACCGGTGCCCGCACCGATACCGCCACCGGTCACGGCACGTTCGCCCCAGGTATCGCCGCATGCGGCAACCGACAGAGCAAGCGGCAGGACGAGAAGGGAAACAGCGATTTTCATTTTGGACCTCGAAATAATGAGGGGAGCAGTGATAGCAGGCGCCGAGAATCAATTATCTTGGCCTTACAAGGCCTTATGTGCTGATCTTTCGCGATTTCGCGCGAAGTGTCAATTACCTGATATAACCAACTGATATTTAATGTTTTTCGTCTCGATCTCGTGCTGTACCGGCTGCCTTGTCCCCGAGGAGAGCATCTGATGACGACGACTGCCCGGTACCGTCACCGGCTGCCGCAGGAGAACGGCGGCCTCTTCCTCACCGACGGCGGTATAGAGACCTGCCTCATCTTCGACGACGGGCTCGACTTGCCCCTCTTCGCCGCTTTTCCCCTGATGCGCGACACCGAGGGCCGCCGAGCGCTGAAGCAATATTACGAACGCTTCATCGAGATCGCGCGTCTCAACGCCCTGGGATTCGTGCTCGAGAGCCCGACCTGGCGGGCAAGCGCCGACTGGGGCTCGAGGCTCGGCTACTCGATCGCAGAAATTTCCGCCGCCAACACCGACGCGATCGCTCTGATGCAGGAATTGCGGGAGGCTCACGAAACCCCGGCGTCGCCCATGGTCGTCAACGGCTGTATCGGGCCGCGCGGCGACGGCTACGTGCCGGGCGAGATCATGTCGGAGGACACGGCGGAGGCCTACCACGCGCTACAGGTGAATGCCTTTGCAGATGCCGGGGCGGACATGGTCAGCGCCATCACCATGACCAATACGAGCGAGGCGATCGGCATCGCCCCCGCCGCGCGCCGGGCTGGGATTCCGGTGGCAATTTCGTTCACGGTGGAGACCGACGGCCGCCTTCCGACAGGGCAAACCTTGAACGCGGCCATCACCCTCGTCGACCAGGCGACCACGAACGCGCCCGCCTATTACATGCTCAATTGCGCTCATCCCTCCCACTTCGAAGATGCAATCGCCCCGGAGCACCCCTGGACGCAGCGCCTGCGTGGTCTGCGTGCGAACGCATCGCGTCGCAGTCACCAGGAGCTGAACGACTCACCGGATCTCGACGCCGGCGATCCGGCCGAGCTCGGGCACCAGTATCGCGACATCGTTCGGGCGAACCCGCAGATCAACGTTCTCGGCGGCTGCTGCGGCACCGACCATCGCCATGTCGAGTGCATCGCTCTTGCCTGCAAGCCGGCGCGCCAGTCGCCAACCGCCTAGACGAGGGTTTCGTAGTGCTCCGGCTTGAAGCCGACGAGCAGCGTCGCCCCGGCCTCGAGAACCGGCCGCTTGATCATGGACGGCTGTGCGATCATCAGTGCGATCGCCTTGGCCTCGGTCAGCCCCTCTTTCTCCTCGTCGGGCAACTTGCGGAAGGTGGTGCCGGAACGATTCAACAGCACTTCCCAGCCGACCTTGCGCGCCCATCCTTCCAGGCGGTCGCGCTCGATCCCCGTTTTCTTGTAATCGTGAAACTCGTAGGCAACGCCCTTCCCGTCGAGCCAGGCGCGCGCCTTCTTCATCGTGTCGCAGTTCTTGATGCCGTAGATCGTGGTCATGTCCCACGATCCCGAAGTCAGGGCTGGACGTCCAGCCCCTTGTAGAGGGCGGCACTGTAGATGCCGTGCGAGCGCACATTCTTGATGCTCTTCTTCGCGACCAGGAACAGCCTCGAATGTGCCGCCGGAATCATCAGCGCCTCGTCATGCATGCGGCGTTGGATCTCATGGAAGTACTTCGCCCGGTCGGCTTCGTTGGTCGCCGTGCGCCCGGCGTCGAGAATGCGGTCGGTCTCGGGATCGTTCCACATCATGCGATTGGGCACCGGCCGGTTCTTCGAGTGATAGTAGAGATACATCTGGTCGCCAGCCGACGTGTAGGGCACCGACAGGGTCCAGATGTCATAGTCCTGCTGGGCGATCTTCTGGAAAAAGACGGTCGGGTCCCAGGTCTGGATCTTGATGTCGATCCCGACGGCGCGGGCGGCCCCCTGCAGAACCTCCGACAGCTTGGGATTCTGCCCCACCGTGTAGGAGTACATCAGCAGCTCGAGCTTTTTGCCGTCCTTGTGGCGGAAGCCGTCTGAACCCATCGCCCAACCCGCCTCGTCGAGCAGCTTCCTCGACCTCTCCGGATCGTGCCTGGTCAGCACGTCGAGCGTCGCCGGCTCGAAGTCGAGCGCCTTGGGGTGGACCAGCGACCGCGCCGTCTCGGCCTGGCCGAAGAAGATGGCCTTGTTGATCTGCTCGCGGTCGACCAGGTGGGCGAGCGCCTGGCGCACCCGCTTGTCCTGCAGGTTCTCGCGTGTGCTCTTCAGGCCCCAGTAGTACATCGCGAAGTCGGCGGTCGGCTCATAGACGGTGAGGTTGGGGGCCTTCTTGAAGCTCTCGATCGCCTGCAGCGGATTCCAGTGGCAGAAATCGGCCTGCCCCGACAGCATCGTGGCGATGCGCGTCGTCTCCTCGGGCACGATGCGCCAGATCATCTTCTCGTACCTGACCGGCCCCTTGTTCGCGTAAACGCCGGTCGGGCCCCATTTGTAGGCATCGTGCCGCTTCAGCACGAGTTCCTTGCGCGGCTGCCAGCTCTCCCAGCACAAAGGCCCTGTGCCGTCGAAGCCCTTGACGCCGAAGTCGGCGCCGAGGGACTCGACATTGTCCTTGTTGATGATCGTCGCGGCGAAATTCGCCAGATCGACAAGCAGCTCGGAGTGCGGGCGCTTCAGCTTGTAGACGAGCGTGTAGGGATCTGGCGCCGTCAGACTGTCGATCTCGCCCAGCCGCCAATAGAAGGGCCAGCGGGCCGAAGGGTCGGCCAGGCGCGTGAAGGAATAGATCACGTCGGCCGCGGTGAATTTCTTGCCGCTGCAAAAGGTGACGTCGTCGCGCAGCGAGAAGGTGTAGGTGAGCCTGTCGTCCGAAATGGTCCACGACTTGGCCAGCAAGGGATGGACGCTCTTCAGATCCCAGTCGAGGGCGACCAGCGTGTCGCCCATCATGAACATGGGATGTCCCATGCCGCTCGATGTGTTGCTGTGAGGATCGTACCTCGGTGCATCCTGAGACCGGATGTTCACCAGGACCTGTGCAGAGGCCGGCGTCGCAAGCGCGCACCAGACCAGCGCGAGCGCCAGCACGGCACTCGTTGCTCCCTTGATCATGTCGCTTCCTCCCGCCGGTGTGTCCCCGGCTATTGCAGGAAGCTTACCCGGGGTTACAGGAACCGCCAAGCGGCTCGACGATGCCCGCGGAGTTTGCTTAAAGTCCGCCCATGCCCATCGAGTACACGATCGACCACGAGAAGCGCCTCGTCCATGCCCGGGTTCTGGGGGTCATAACGCTTAAGGACATCGAGAATTTCACCGATGCCGTCGTGGCGCAGGACGCCCTCACCTATCGCAAGCTGTTCGACGGAAGCCAGGGCGATGGGACATACGACGATAATGACGTCATGATGCTTGGAGCCCGGGCCGCCGCTTACGCGACCCTGGCGAAGCGTGGGCCTTTGGCTCTCGTGCCCAGGCCCGGCGTGGGCGCGGAACTCGCCAAGCGCTATATCAACCTCGGCAAATTCGAAGGGCAGGCCCAGATCTTCGACACATCCGACGAAGCCCTCTCGTGGCTCGCCACACAGTCTAAGGGCGAGCCCTGATCACGAGGCCGCGGCGTTCGCCTGCTCGAGCCGGCGCAGCGAGGCCGGGACCTGATCATCCTCGGCCGGCTGGTACACGACGCTGAACAGCGTGCGCGCCCTCGCAAGCGCTTCCCCGAACCCCGGCTGTTCGCTTTCGAAGGAATCGAAGCCGCAGCGCAGCATGAAGGCGATCTGGTCCTGCAGGACGCCGCCGGTGGCGCGCAATTCGCCGCGATAGCCCAGGCGACCGCGCAGCAGGCGGGCCTGGCTGTAGGCGCGACCGTCGCTGAACCTGGGAAAGTCGAGAACGATCAGGCGCAGGCGCCCGACATGCGGGGCCAGGTCCTCCACCGGATCCGTGTTCGCCAGCGACACCGCAGGCCATTCGGGCCGTGCCTTCCAGTCGGCGAAGGGCAGAGCAACGTAGGATGCGGGCAATCCCGCTTCGCTATAGAGAGCCATAGACATTCTCCTTGAAGGGCTGGGGGCCGATGCGCCGGTAGGTCTCGACGAAGCGCTCGCCGTCCTCACGCGCATCGAGATAGGTCGCGACGATCGCATCGACGGTCTCGACCACCTTGTCGGCCGTCACGGCGGGACCGAGGATCGTGCCGATCGCCGTCCTGCCGAAGTCGACGTCGCCGCCGAGGCTGATCTGGTAGAGTTCGACGCCGTTCTTATCGACGCCGAGGATGCCGATATGGCCGACATGATGATGGCCGCAGGCATTGATGCAGCCCGAGATCTTGATCTTCAGGTCGCCGATATCGTGCTGCCGTGCGAGGCTCGCGAAATGGTTCGAGATGCGCTGCGCCACGGGGATAGAACGCGCGTTCGCCAGTGCGCAATAGTCCAGTCCCGGGCAGGCAATGATGTCGGTGATCTTGCCGACATTGGCTTCCGCGAAGCCCAGCACCGCCAGCTCGCGGTAGACCCGCGGAAGATCCTCCACCGCGACATGGGGGAAGATCAGGTTCTGCTCGTGGCTGACCCGCAGCTCGGCCTGGCTGTAAGCCTCGGCAATGTCGGCGACACCCTCCATCTGAGCCGCGCTGGCGTCGCCCGGCGGCGCGCCCGCAGGCTTCAGCGAGGCCGTCACGATGGCGTAGCCCGGCACGCGATGCGGCGCGACGTTGGACTTGAGCCAGAGGGCGAAGTCAGGATCGCTCAGCCGCTGCGCTTCGACCAGCCCTGAAGTCGCCGGCCGCGGCGGCAGGTCCGGCGGTGCGAACTGACGGGCGACGGCCTCGATCGTCCCGGCCGGCAGCTTGAGCGCCCCGTCGCGGTTCGCGGCATACTCCGCCTCGACCTCTTCCCGCATCGTCTCGACGCCGACCTCGTGCACGAGGATCTTGATGCGGGCCTTGTAGAGATTGTCGCGACGGCCGTAGCGATTGTAGACCCGCAGGGTCGATTCGAGATAGGCGAGCAGCTCGTCCTTCGGCAGGAACTCGCGCAGCGTCTTGCCGATCATCGGCGTGCGGCCGAGGCCACCGCCCACGATCACCTCGAAGCCGATCTCTCCCTGTTCGTTACGCCACAGGCGCAAGCCGATGTCGTGCACACGCACCGCCGCACGGTCGTTCGGCGAGCCGGTAATGGCGATCTTGAATTTGCGCGGCAGGAAGGTGAACTCCGGATGCAGCGTCGACCACTGGCGCACGATCTCGGCCCAGATGCGCGGATCCTCGATCTCGTCGATCGCGGCGCCGGCATAGTGGTCGGCCGTCACGTTGCGGATGCAGTTGCCGGACGTCTGCATGGCGTGCATGTCGACTTCGGCCAACGCCGCCAGCGCGTCCGGTGCATCCTCCAGCTTGATCCAGTTGAGCTGCAGGTTTTGCCGCGTCGTGAAGTGGCCGTAGCCGCGATCGTACCGGCGCGAGATGTCCGCGAGCTTGCGCAGCTGTCGTGACGACAGCGTGCCGTAGGGAATCGCGATCCGCAGCATGTAGGCATGCAGCTGCAGATAGAGGCCGTTGTGCAGGCGCAGCGGCTTGAACTGCTCCTCCGTCAGTTCGCCCGCCAGTCGGCGGCGCACCTGGTCGCGGAACTGGTCGACCCGCTGGGAGACGAGCGTGCGATCGTAATCGTCGTACTTGTAGAAATGGGTATCAGGCATAGCGCACCGCATCGGCCGCGATCGTCTCGAAGGTCAGGCCCGAGGCGCGGATTTTTTCGCGCAGGGACAGCGGCTCGATGATGCCCTCCTCGTCCTCGGTGACGGCGACGAGGAATGGATCGACCACGGTGAAAGCTTCGGCGCGGGCGCGTTCCAGGAGAATTTCGGCGTGGCGCTTGTCGCGCGCCACCGCCGCATGCTCGAGCCGATCAGTCCACTGCCCCGCCTCGTCGAGCCAGACCACCATGCCGTCGACCAGGCGATTCGCGGACGCGACCTGCAGGTCGCCGCTGAGATTCTTGGCCATCAGGACACCTTTGCGAGCGAAGACCTGGGGGATGCGGCGGCATAGGCCGCGACGTCACCCACGATGATGAGGCTGGGGCCGGCCGCGCCGCTTTGGGAGTGGGCGGCAGCGAGCCGTGCCAGGTCGCCGAGCCGGCCGGTGGAGACACGCTGGTCGGGCCGCGTGCCGCTCTCGACGATGGCGATCGGCGTGGACGGAGCGGCGCCGGCAGCCAGCAGGCGATCGCGCACGGCTGACGCCTCGGAAGCGCCCATGTAGATCGCCAGCGTATGGCCTTCGCCGACGAGCGAGGCCCAGGCGGGCTGCTTGCCCTCCTTGGCGCCGTGCCCGCTGACGAAAGTCACGGCCGAGGCGTGGCGGCGGTGGGTGAGCGGAATGCCGACCGAGGCCGCGCACCCCAGCGCGGCAGTGATACCCGGCACGACCGTATAGGCAAGGCCGGCCTCGCGCAGCGCATCGACTTCCTCGCCGCCGCGGCCGAACACGAACGGGTCGCCGGCCTTCAGCCGGACCACCGTCTGGCCGGCACGGACGCGGCGGACCAGTTCCGCATCGATGTCGGCCTGTGCCCAACTCGGACGGCCCTTGCGCTTGCCGACGGAGACGACCTCCGCATCCCGCCTCGCCCGCGCCAGCACGGCCGGCGGCACGAGATCGTCGTGCAGGATGGCATCGGCTTCCTGCAGGAGTTGCGCGGCCCTCAGGGTCAACAGATCGGGATCGCCCGGCCCCGCGCCCACGATGTGGGCGATGCCGGACGGCGTCAGCTGGCGGCGCGCCGCATCGAGGTCGCCGAGTGCCACGCGGCGCGCACCGGCCTCGTCGCCGGCCAGCGCCAATTGTGCCGCCGGCCCCTCGACCAGGCGGCGGAAGAAGACGCGACGACTTGCGGGATCGGCGACCAGCGCATTGACCTGCGCTCGGAATGTCGTCGCCAGTCTGGCGAGCGTGCCCAGCCGCTCGGGCAACGCCGCCTCGACCCGGCCACGCAGTACCGTCGCCAGGGTCGGCGACGCGCCGCCGGTCGAGATCGCGACGACCACCCCGTCACGATCGACGATGGCCGGCATGATGAAGTCGCAGAGGGCGGGCCGGTCGGCCACGTTCACCGGGACGCCCGCCGCCTTCGCCTGGCGGTGTGCCGCGACATCGGCGGCTTCGTCCTCGGTGGCCACGAAGACTGCCACGGCGCCGCGCAGCTCCTGCACCGCGACCGGGCCGTGGAGCCTCAGGACCTGGGCCCCGGCAGAGCCCGCGAGCTTGGCCCGCAGGTCGGCCTTGGCCCCCTCACCCACCACCGCGACCTTGCGGCCGGCGAGATCGAAGAACAGCGGCAGGTGCTTCATGACACGGCCATCCGCAAAAGGACGTTGAGACCGAGCATGCCGGCGGCCTGCGAGACCGACAGGACCCACAAAGCAGCCTCGGAACGGGGAATGAACTTGGACATGCGGTTACCGCCTTTGATCTGGCGATATCTCGCACATTAGCCATGAGTTGAATTTCCGAAGGTTCGGCGGATGGAAGCATTTCCTGCCGTTCAAGGCCCCGCAAAGGAAATTTTTACCACTCTTGAAGCGGCTCTTCCCGCACCCAAATCAACCTCGTTCCCAGCGCCCATCCGGGGCGGGAACGTCCAACATCGCTCAGGAGAGGATGATCAAATGCGTACTGTCGACTATTCCCCGTTCTATCGCGCCACCGTCGGCTTCGACCGGGTCTTCGACCTGCTCGACTCGGTGGCCAGCCAGTCCGGCGCCAACGGCTATCCCCCGTACAACATCGAGAAGGCCGGCGATAACGCCTACCGGATCGTGATGGCGGTTGCGGGCTTCGCCGAAGCCGAGCTGAACGTGACCCAGAAGGAGAACGAGCTCCTGGTCACCGGCCAGGCCGCGCCGACCGAGAGTCAGGAAGAGAAGCAGTATCTCTACCGTGGCATCGCCGGCCGCAACTTCGAGCGCCGCTTCCAGCTCGCCGACCATGTGAAGGTCACGGGTGCGAAGCTCGCCAACGGCCTGCTCACGATCGAGCTGCAGCGTGAGATCCCGGAGGAGAAGAAGCCCCGCGCGATCCCCGTCCAGCCCGGCTCTGGCCCGGCAGCGCTTACTCACTAAGCAGGTAGCAGCCTGCTGTCTCGAAGGGGCGTCGCGGGAAACCGCGGCGCCCTTTCTTTGTCTCAGGGACGCGCCAGAAACACGGTTGAAGGCTCGACCTCGACGAGAAAGGCGTCGTCAGCCAAGCCCGGTACGCCGATCCATGTCGTACAAGGCGGATTGTCGCCGAAGACCGCTTTTAGGGCGCCACTGATCGCCTTGCCCTCGTGCATGTGGCTTTGCTTGATATAGAGCCGCAACGCGCCGACCTGATCGAGACTCGCGCCGACCGACGCCAGCGCCGTGGCCAGATTCTCGAGGCTCTTCTCGAGCTGGCGGCGGATGTCGTCACGGCCAACGACATTGCGATCGACGTCCCAGGCCACCTGCCCGGACACATGCACCGCCGGACCGACAGGTGTCTGTGTCACCGTTACCTGGGCGAAGCCGTACTCCCGACTGTCGAAGAGCCCGGCCGGAACATCCACGAATCGAGTCACGGCGCCGTTCTTTCCATGTTGGCCGGTTCACACCGGGATTCTCTGCGAGCCCAACCGATCCTCACGCCCACAAGAACTGGACGAAGACCTTATGACATCGCCTTGATACTCGGGTGATGTCTCAGTCCGACTTTGGTGTCAGACTCTTGGCCATGAGGATTTCGTCGTAGTAACGGCCATTCTGCTTCAGAGCATTCCTCTCAGTCCCATATTCCAAAAAGCCAAGGCTTGCGTACATGCGATGCGCGGCTTCGTTGCCCAAGGCCACCGTCAGCTGAATCAACTCAACACGCGAACGTGCAAGTTGGATGATGGCCTCCGTCAATAGGCGCGCAACGCCCGCCCTCCTTGCCTCCAGCCGAACATATACACCCCACACAATACCTTTGTGGGCCTCCTTGGGACCTTGTCGAACGGAAAGCGCAGCCGTACCCACAAGCTCAAGATCACGATATGCGCCCAACACCTCGGATCCGGCTAGCCGATCCGCGAACCATGTCAGCGGCTGAGCATTCTCAGACTCGAATGTGGCGCCAAAGGCTTCGGGGTCTCGTTGAAGCGCCTCAAGTCTAATGGTCCGATATTCGGCGGCTTCCGACGGAGCGATCCGGCGTATCTGAACGTCGGCACGCGTCATTCCAGGGCCACCCATCTCTCGATACCTCTCAAGGTTGAAATAGCGTGCCTTCTCCGCCCCTCCCCACCTGCCGGGGAAGGATCGGAGAAGGCTGCAGAGCGCCTACTACTTGGCGTACTTGCCGGTGAGCTGCGGCGTGTGTGGGCCCTCGCCGCCCTTCTCCTTGTGCTGAAGCCGCGTCGTGCGCGCCCAGGTGCGCTTCAGTTCGTCCTTCACGCTGAACTTCAGCGTGCCGATCTTCTCGACCGTCAGCTCGATCTTGTCCCCGTCCATGAACGAGTTGAGACCCCGATGGTTGGTCCCGGTGGCGACGATGTCGCCGGGCTCCAGCGTGTGGATGGAGCTCACCCACTCGATGATGCGCGGGATGTGGTGCGCCATGTCGGAAGTGTTGAACTTCTGCATCACGGTGCCGTTGTTGGTCAGGGTGATGTTCAGGTTCTGCGGATCGGCGATCTCGTCGGCGGTGACGATGCACGGGCCGATCGGCGCGAAGGTGTCGCGCGACTTCATCTGGAAGAAGACGTTACCCGGCGGCGGCAGCCCGCGGGCCGAGCCATCGATGAAGCAGGTGTAGCCGAAAATGTGCTTGAAGGCGTCGCCCTGGGCGACGCGCGTCGCGGGCTTGCCGATGACCAGCGCCATCTCCGCCTCGCCCTCGAAGATCGTGGCCGGCGCGTCGGGCAGTACCATGGTGTCGCCGTCGCCGATCACCGCCGTCGCCGCCTTATGAAAGGCGTTGATCGCCGGCTTCTCCGGCAAGGTGCCGTCTTCCATGTAGTTCACCGCCATGCAGACGATGTTGCCGGGCTTCGGGACCGGCGGACGCAGCTTCACGCCCGATACCGGAACACCCTTGCCTTCGGCGGCGGCCTTTTCGACCTTGGCCTTGTACGCATCCCACTTGGCGATCAGGCCGATGATGAGGTCCCGCGAGTCGAGATGCGGGATGTCCTTCACGGCATCCGTCACGTCGATGACCTGATCGCCCTTGATGACGCCCAGCCGGTAGTCGTTGAAATAGCAGATCTTCACTTCCCTCTCCCTTCGGTCCTTTTCAGGATCGCCTGATACGGCTAGCGTTCCTCCAAAAAGCGGAGGAAGCAATGGCCGTCATCAAGGCAGCGGAATTTGCCTGGCCGCGGATGGAAGCACCCGACCTCGACGAAATGGAGGAGTTCCTCACGCATTTCGGCCTCGTCCGTGCTGAACGCACAGCGACTGCGCTCTACATGCGTGGGACCGACGATCACCATCATCTGCATGTCACGCAAAAGGGCGGAACGAAGTTCGTCGGCTTTGCCTACCATGCCGAGGACGAGGACGATCTGGAGCGCCTCGCCCGGCTTCCAGGTGCCTCTGGCATCGAAACTCTCGACGAACCGGGCGGCGGCAGGCGCGTGCGGCTGACCGAACCCAACGGTTACCAGATCGAAGTGGTGGCCGGACAGAAGCGGGTCGAGCCGATCCGGGTCGCTCGGGACGAACAGAATACGGCGCGCGAGCCGGGACGTCGCGTCGGCCGGGTGATGCGGCTTGGCGCGTCGCCGACATCGATCCAGCGCATCGGCCATGGCGTGCTCGCGTCGCCCAGGGTGACCGATACGGTAGCCTGGTTCCGCGAGACGCTGGGCATGATCCGCTCCGACGACGTTTATGTGGGCCAGGAGGACAACATCATCGGTTCTTTCAACCGGCTGGACCGCGGCGATGCCTACGTCGATCATCACGTATTCTTCTGCAACCACAGTACAAGAGCCGGCCTGCACCACGTTTCCTACGAGGTTCAGGACATCGACTGCGTCTTCCAGGACCATGAGTATCTGAAGCGGCTGGGCAAATACGATCATGTGTGGGGCATTGGCCGCCATCTGCTGGGCAGCCAGGTCTACGACTACTGGAGCGATCCCTGGGGGCGTGTGCACGAGCGCTGGGCCGACACCGACCGCCTGAACGCGGCCGATGGCGGCAATCTCGTCAACGCGGACGAAGGTCTCCGGTCGCAGTGGGGCGACGGACCGCCGGAGCGATTCATCGGTCATGCCAGCCCCTAAGGATCGGTTGGCCCGCCCCGTTCTTCGTCCTAATGTCCGCCCCGGTTCGCAACGGAGAGAGTCCCAATGAAGAGCTACAAGGTCGTCGAATTCGGCCAGCCCCTGCAGAAGGTCGAGGAGAGCAACCCCGCGCCGCAGGGCGCCGAGGTCCTGGTCAAGGTTACGGCCGCCGGCGTCTGCCACAGCGACGTCCATCTCTGGGAGGGCTTCTTCGACATGGGCGGCGGCAACAAGGTGTCGACGCAGAAGACCATGAACCCGCCGCGCACCATGGGCCACGAGATCGTGGGCGAGGTCGTGGCCCTGGGTCCCGACGCCAAGGGCGCCAAGGTCGGCGACAAGGCGGTGGTCTATCCCTGGATCGGCTGCGGCACCTGCTGGTACTGCGCCAACGGCCGCGAGCATCTCTGCCCGGCGCCCCGCGCGCTCGGCGTCAACAAGGACGGCGGCTATGCCGACCATGTTCTCGTCCCCGACGCAAAGTATCTCTATCCCTATGGCGACATCCCGACCGAGTTGGCCTGCCTCTATGCCTGCTCCGGCATCACCGCCTTCAGCGCCGTGAAGAAGGCGGTCGGCGAGGATGCCGGCAAGCCGATCCTGGTGATCGGCGCCGGCGGCGTCGGCCTGATGGGCGTGAAGTTCGCGCAGTCGGTGCTGGGCCATGCGCCGATCGTGGCCGACATCGATGAGAACAAGCGCAAGCTCGCGCTCGACAACGGCGCGGTCGCCGCCATCGACCCGCGCGACAAGGATGCCCGCAAGAAGATCTTCGAACTGACCGGCGGGACCGGCGTCGGCGCGGCGATCGACTTCGTCGGCGCCGAAAGCACCGCGCAGTTCGGCGTCAAGGCACTGGCCCGCGGCGGCCGGCTGGTCGTCGTCGGCCTGTTCGGCGGCACCTTCTCGCTGCCGATGCCGATGTTCGCCTTCACCGGCTGCCAGATCGTGGGCTCCGTCACGGGCAGCCCGGGCGAGATGAAGGAGATGATGGACCTCGTCACCACCGGGAAGGTGACGCCGGTGCCGGTCGTCAAGCGCACGCTCGACCAGGCCGATGCGACGCTGCAGGAACTGCGCAAGGGCCTCATCATGGGGCGGGCCGTCCTCGTCCCGTGAGCCAGGCCACACGCGCCCTCGCCCACGCCTTCGAAACCGGAGCGCTCGCCGAAAGGCGGGCGTTCTTTATTCGCGCCGAGGATCCGCCGTTTGCGGACATCGACGCGGAGCAGTCGTTCCGGCCGGCCTTTCTTCGATTGAAGAAGGCCGTGCCACGCCTGGAAAGCGGCGGCCACGAACTCGGCCTCGTGCTGCTGACCAAGCACAAGGAAGAGAACTTCGCCAACATCGCGCGCGGTTGGGCGCTACTCGCGCCCGGCGGCACGCTCGTCTGCAGCGGCGCCAACGATGACGGCGCTGCCAGCCTGGAGAAGCAGGCCGGCAAGGCCTTCGGCGGCGTCGATTCGCTCTCGAAGTTCCACAGCCGCGTCTTCTGGTTCGTGAAGGGAAGCCACGCGCCCCCCGACTACTGGCAGAAACTCACGACCCTGCATTCCGTTGGCGACGGTTCGTGGCAGAGCCAGCCTGGAATCTTCTCGTGGGATCATGTCGACGACGGCTCGGCGATGCTCGCGACACACCTGCCCCACGACCTCTTCGGACACGTCGCCGACTTCGGCTGCGGCTGGGGCTTCCTCACGCGCCACGTTCTCGCCACCTGTCCTGCCGTCACGAAGATCGACGGTATCGACGCCGAGCATCGTGCGGTCGAAGCGAGCCGGGCGAACGTCACGGACCCGCGCGCGACGTTCCACTGGCTCGATCTG
This sequence comes from Reyranella sp., assembly GCF_052439685.1. Taxonomy (GTDB): domain Bacteria; phylum Pseudomonadota; class Alphaproteobacteria; order Reyranellales; family Reyranellaceae; genus Reyranella. Next base: position 110,923 of record NZ_JBQVQG010000004.1, on the reverse strand, counting down.
ATCAACGAGGCAGCGCCCGCGACCTACGATGCCGTCGTCTGCAACCCGCCCTTCCATGCCGGCCGCGCCGCAGACCCCTCGCTGGGCCAGGGCTTCATTGCCGTCGCAGCGCGAGCGCTGAAGCCACGGGGCCGCTTCTACATGGTCGCCAACCGCGGCCTGCCCTACGAGCCGCTCCTGAAGACCAACTTCGCGTCGTTCGAGACGCTGGCCGACAACAACAAGTTCAGGGTGACGCTGGCGCGCCGCTGAGGACGGCCGCGATCAGGAATTCCTTGTTGCCTTCCGCACCGGTGATCGGGCTCTCGGTCACGCCCAGCACCTGCCAGCCGGGTTGTCCGGCCAGCCAGGACGAGATCGTCTCGACGACTTCTTCGTGCAGTTCGGGTTCGCGCACGATGCCGCCCTTCCCGACCCGGCCCTTGCCGACCTCGAACTGCGGCTTGATGAGGGCCGCGAGATGCGCGCCTGGCGCGGCAAGCGCGAGCGCGGCCGGCAGGACGAGCCGCAGGCCAACGAACGAGGCATCGCAGACGACGAGGTCGATCGGATCCGGAACCTGCGCGCGCGTGACGTCGCGGATGTTGGTCTTCTCCATCGAGACGACGCGCGGGTCGGTGCGCAGTTTCCAGGCGAGCTGGTTGGTGCCGACATCGACGGCATAGACCTTGGCCGCGCCCCGCTGCAGCAGGCAGTCGGTGAACCCTCCTGTCGAGGAGCCGACATCGAGCGCGATACGATCCGTCACCGGGATCGCGAAATGATCCAGCGCCTTCTCGAGTTTCAGCCCGCCGCGCGAGACATAGGGATGAAGCTGGCCGCGCACCTCGAGCGGCATCTCGGCGGTGACGCCCTGCCCGGCCTTGTCGAGCCGCCGGTCGTTCGAGAAGACGAGCCCGGCCATGACAAGTCGTTGCGCGGCGGCGCGCGTTTCCACGAGCCCGCGCTCGACCAGGGCCACGTCCAGCCGTGTCTTCGCCAATACTGTCTCCCTTCCGGGGACCTGCTAGCATGCCGGGCATGAGCATGAAACTTCTGGAGGGCGAGCGCGCCCTGATCACCGGCTGCGCCGGCGGCATCGGTCGCGGCATCGCGAAAGCATTGAAGGCCGAGGGCGCGATCGTGCTCGGCAGCGACGTCGCCGCCCCGCCTGCGGAAGACGGCATCGATTTCCTGCAAGGCGACCTTTCCAGGAAGGGCGGCTGGAAGGAATTGCTCGACGGAGCCGTGCAGAAGCTCGGCACGATCTCCCTTTTCGTGCATGCCGCGAGCCCGCGCCGTCTCGAGGTCGATACGCCCCTGTCGGTCAGCGAGGAGACCTGGGACCGGATGACCGACATCAACCTGCGCTCGGGTTTCTTCCTCGCCCGCGAAGTCGGTCGCCACATGCGCGACAACGGGATCAAGGGCCGCATGATCCTGGTCACGTCGCAGCACCGCGAGACGCCGCGCAACCTGCCCCACTACAGCGCCTCGAAGGCCGGCATGACGATGGTGATGAAGGAGCTGGCGCGCGTGCTGGCGCCGGACGGCATCCGCGTGAACGCGATCGCGCCGGGCGCGATTCCCGGTGGCGGCTTCGTGGCGGACAATCTCGCCGACCTCGTGGCCCAGATTCCACTCGGCCGCCCGGGCACGCCCGACGACATCGCCCAGGTCGCGGTCGCGATTCTCTCGGAAAGATTTGGCCGCTATGTGGTGGGGACGACAGTAGAAGTTGATGGTGGATTGGGCCTTACGAGCTGGATTCCTGCCAAGGCTTGACCTCGCTGGGCGGAAAGGTTGAGGTGCGCTCCGCAAACTGGAGGAACTTCACCGATGACGCTTCGCATCAATTCGACCGCGCCCGATTTCAAGGCGGAGACGACCCAGGGTCCGATCGAGTTCCACAAGTGGATCGGCGACGGCTGGGCGATCCTGTTCTCGCATCCCAAGGACTTCACGCCGGTCTGCACGACGGAGCTCGGCTACATGGCCGGCCTCAAGCCGCAGTTCGACAAGCTCAACACCAAGATCATCGGCCTCTCGGTCGATCCCGTGACCAACCACTCCAAGTGGGCCAAGGACATCGAGGAGACCCAGGGACACGCCGTGACCTTCCCGATGATCGGCGATCCCGAACTCAAGGTCGCGACCGCCTACGACATGCTGCCCGAAGGCGCCGGCACGACCTCCGAAGGCCGCACCGCGGCCGACAATGCCACGGTGCGTTCGGTGTTCATCATCGGGCCGGACAAGAAGATCAAGGCGATGCTCGTCTATCCGATGAGCAGCGGCCGCAACTTCGACGAGGTGCTGCGCCTGCTCGAATCCTGCCAGCTCACCGCAAAACATCAGGTGGCGACGCCGGTGAATTGGAAGAAGGGCGAGGACGTGATCATCGTGCCCGCCGTGTCGGACGAGGCCGCGAAGGCCAAGTACCCGGACGGGTGGAAGGCCCCAAAGCCCTACCTGCGCATCGTGCCGCAGCCCAAGGACTGAACTGGCAGCCCTGCGTTAAGTCCACGATTTTTGTTCGAGCGGCGAGAGCGACCCGGCGCCGCCCGTCAAAGCTTGCGAAGCAATTGACTTGGTGCACAATACTAATGGACTGCCGGGTGTTGGAGTTTGGACCTCCACCCCGGCAGCTCCGTCCCCTGCCAGCTGAATGGCCGGCAGATATGGCCTCTTTTGGAAGGAGGCCGATTTCGCTTCACGTCTCGACAGCCATCGCTTGAACTACGCCTGCGATTTTCTTGGCCTCAGCAGGTGTGAGATCAAATGGTAATCCTTGGATCATCACTGTCAGGTCAGCCCGAATTGGGATTGGTAGAATACTGCCGGACATCGGACCGATGTCCCCTAATGACGGCGCTGATCTAGATGGTTGATCGATGCTGCGATCCTTAGTGGCTTTTTGACCAGAACTGGGGGACGTCGAAGCAGGTTTTCGATCTCGGCTTTGCGTCGAAGGCTTGAAAGCCAGTGGATTCTTCAGATAGTTTGAAAAATCATCTAACGCGCTTCGCACGCGACTCTTGTATGCCCCAAGACTCTCTGGCGTGTAAGATTTCCCGTGCAGATTATTGAACCGAGCCATAACACTATCAAGATCCAGGCTGAGGACGTCCTGCATCTCATTGTCAGATAGAACACTAAGCACCTTTCCGGCCGCCGCCTTGCGCGCTTGAGCAGTGTTAGTAGGCATCAATCCCTTCTGGGCGACATAGTCCAGAAATTCGATGAAATCCGCCTTCGATGTTTTCGGTTCCATACGGGCCCCTTGTCTCTCGCCCGCACAAGATACCACCAAGACAGAAATTGACAATAGATTTATTTCGGACAGGACAATCCAGCTATCAAGCAAGGAATGAAGTCAATCCAGCGCGTAATATTCGGCTGCTGACGCATCCGCTAGACAGTTATCCCCAATATTGAATGATTTCGTCTGCGAACCGTGCGCGCTCCGACTCTGGCCGAGTGCGGCCAGCGCCGTCGCCACGATCTGCGGCGCGTTGAGACCGGCGCATTCATACTGGCGGGCCGGCGAGGCGTGACCGATGAAACGGTCGGGCAGGACCAGCCGCCGCACCTTGAGTCCGGCGTCGAGCAGGCCCGACGTCCTGAGATATTGCAGCCCGAAGTTCGCGAAACCGCCGACCGACCCTCCTCGATCGTGATCAGCACCTCGTACTCGCGCACGAGCCGGCGGATCAGGTCGGTGTCGAGCGGCTTGGCGGGATTCTTTTCCTCGGTTTGGCGGCTTCGAATGGAAAAGAGGTCTCTCCACGACGCCTCGCTGTGCGAGGCTCCGGTCGACGACGGAAAATTTCACGTGCCATAGCCTTGGTAAGATGGGGAACGTGAAAGAACTAGGCGTCGAGCGCTAGACCAATTCGCCTTAGTCTCGATTGCTCACGATCTTCGGGGAGACGCGGAAATGACGGACGAACTCTGGCGCTGGTCGGGCGTCGATCTGGCGCGGGCCATCGCACAGGGCGCGGTTTCGAGCGAGGACGCGACGCGATCGGTCCTCGGCCGGATCGAGGCGGTCAATCCTAAGGTCAACGCCGTGGTCGACGTGATGGCCGACGAGGCCCTGCAGGCCGCTCGCAACGCTGACGCCGCGCGCCACAGGGGTGCTGCTTGCGGGCCGCTGCACGGGGTGCCGGTGACGGTGAAGGTCAACGTCGACACCAAGGGCCGCGCCACCACCAACGGCGTCGTGGCGTTTCGCGATCTGGTGGCGACCGAGGACAGCCCGGTCGTGGGCAACCTGCGCAAGGCCGGCGCGATCATCGTCGGCCGCACCAACACGCCGGCCTTCTCGCACCGCTGGTTCACCGACAATGACCTGCATGGCTCGACGCGCAACCCGTGGGGCAAGGGCCTGACGCCCGGCGGTTCGAGCGGCGGCGCGGCAGCGGCGCTGGCGGCGGGCATGGGCCCGATTGCACATGGCAACGACTATGGCGGCTCGATCCGCTACCCCGCCTATGCCTGCGGTGTGGCGGGCCTCCGGCCGACGCCGGGCCGTGTGCCGGCCTTCAACCCATCCGCCACCGCCGAGCGGCCGATCACGGCACAGCTCATGTCGGTTCAGGGACCGCTGGCGCGCACCGTCGCTGACGTTCGCCTCGCCTTCGCCGCCATGGCGATGGGCGATGCGCGCGATCCGAACTGGATACCGGCGCCGCTCACCGGTCCCGCACCGTCACGCCCGCTGCGCGCCGCCATCGCGCCAGCCCCGTTCGACGACGTCGTGCCGGAGGTGCGGGCGGCAGTCGTGGCAGCCGGCAAGGCCCTCGAAGCGGCCGGCTACGAGGTCGTGGAGATCGCACCGCCTCGGCTGGGCGAAGCAGCCGAACTCTGGCACCGGATGGTCGTCAACGACGAGCGGCGGGGATTCGTCGCCACGGTGCAGGCGCTCGGCGACGCCGCCGCGCGGCGCAACGTCGAAGGCCATCTGCGCTACGTGCCGGAGATCGATGCCGGCGGTCTGCTCGACGCGTTCGGACTTCGCCTCGCCCTGATGCGCGCCTGGTCGCTGTTCTTCGCGGAATATGCGGTGGCGGTCGTGCCGGTATCGCATGTCCTGCCCTTCCCCGACGGGCTCGACCTGCAGGACCAGCCGGTGGTCGACGCCATGATGGCGGCGCAGCACTGCCTGCTCGCAACGCCCGTGCTGGGCTATCCCTCGGTTTCGGTGCCCACGGGCCTCGCCGATGGAACCCCGGTGGGCGTCCAGGTCATCGCCGCCCGCTTCCGCGAGGATCTCTGCTTCGACGCGGCGGAGATCGTCGAGGCGCACGCCCCGCGCCTCACCCCCATCGACCCGCGCGACTAGCCGCGCGCGCGCTCGGTCTGTTGGCCGAGCGCCGCGAGCGCCGTCGCCACGATCTGCGGTGCGTTGAGGCCGGCCCATTCGTATTGTTTGGCCGGCGCGGCGTGATCGAGGAAGCGGTCCGGCAAAACCATCGGCCTCACCTTGAGGCCGCCGTCGAGCAGACCCGCCGTCGCGAGATACTGCAGCACGAAGCTCGAGAAGCCGCCGACCGAACCTTCCTCGATCGTAATCAGCACCTCGTGCTCGCGCGCGAGCCGGCGGATCAGGTCTGTGTCGAGCGGCTTGGCAAAGCGGGCATCGGCCACCGTGGTGCTCAGCCCCTTGGCGCCGAGATCCTCCGCCGCCACCAGGCACTCCTGCAGGCGCGCGCCGAAATTCAGGATCGCGATCTTGGTGCCCTCGCGCACGATCCGGCCTTTGCCGATCTCGAGCGGCGTGCCCTTGGCGGGCAGCTCGATCCCCACTCCCTCGCCGCGCGGATAGCGGAAGGCCGACGGACGGTCGTCGATCTGGGCCGCCGTCGCCACCATGTGCATCAGCTCGAGTTCGTCCCCTGCGGCCATGATCACGAAATCCGGCAGGCAGCCGAGATAGGCGACGTCGAAGGAACCGGCATGGGTGGCGCCGTCGGCGCCGACCAGCCCGGCACGATCGATGGCGAATCGCACCGGCAGCTTCTGGAGCGCGACGTCGTGCACGACCTGGTCGAAGGCCCGCTGCAGGAAGGTCGAATAGATCGCCGTGAACGGCTTGTAGCCTTCGGTCGCCAGACCGGCGGCGAAGGTCACGCCATGCTGTTCGGCGATCGCCACGTCGAACGTGCGTTCGGGGAATCGCTCGGCAAACTTGTCGAGGCCGGTGCCCGACGGCATGGCCGCGGTGATCGCCACGATCTTCTTGTCGGCTTCCGCTTCCGCGATCAGCGCCTTGGCAAACACGGAGGTGTATTGCGGCGCATTGGCGATCGGCTTGGACTGCTTGCCGGTGATGACGTCGAATTTCACGACGCCGTGGTACTTGTCCGCGCTCGCCTCGGCCGGGGCGTAGCCCTTGCCCTTCTTGGTGACGACATGGACCAGGATCGGCTTGTCGAGCTGGCTGTCGCGGGCGTTCTTCAGCACAGGCAGCAGGTGATCGAGATTGTGACCGTCGACCGGACCGACATAGTAGAAGCCGAGTTCGTCGAACAGCGTGCCGCCGGCGACGAAGCCGCGGGCGAATTCCTCGGCGCGCTTGGCCGCCAATTCCAGAGGCTTGGGCAGGCTCTCGGCGAAGGTGCGGCCTAGATTGCGAAGCGTGACGTAGGGCCGGCCCGACAGGAGCCGCGAGAGATGGCCCGAGAGGGCGCCGACCGGCGGCGCGATCGACATGTCGTTGTCGTTCAGCACCACGATCAGCCGCGAGCGCAACGCGCCCGCATTGTTCATCGCCTCGTAGGCCATGCCGGCGCTGAGCGCCCCGTCGCCGATGACGGCGACCACGTTGTTCGAGCCGCCCGACAGGTCGCGCGCCACCGCCATGCCGAGTCCGGCCGAAATGGAGGTCGAGGAATGGGCGGCCCCGAACGGGTCGTACTCGCTCTCGGAACGGCGCGTGAAGCCGGAGAGCCCGCCCTCCTGACGCAGGGTGCGGATGCGACTGCGCCGGCCGGTGACGATCTTGTGCGGATAGGCCTGATGGCCGACGTCCCAGATCAGCCGGTCCCGCGGCGTGTCGAAGACGTAGTGGAGTGCGACGGTGAGCTCGACGACGCCCAGGCCCGCCCCGAGATGGCCGCCGGTCACCGAGACGGCCGAAATCGTCTCCTGCCGCAGTTCATCGGCAAGCTGGGGGAGCTGCTCCGGACGCAGCCGGCGAAGATCCGCGGGAACGTCGACGGTATCGAGCAGCGGCGTCGTACTCTGGCCGGTCATTGAAACATCATACTCCTGCACGGCGAGCCGTGCCCCAACTTCAGCTGCGACGCGCCACGACGAATTCTGTGGCTTGCCTTAGCAAATCCGCCGCCTCGTCAAACGACTCGAGATGCGCGGCGGCCTGTCGCGCCAGCATTCCCGCCTGTGCCCGGGCGCGCTCGACCCCCAGGATCGATACGAAGGTGGCCTTTCCCGCTGCCTCGTCCTTGCCGGGCGTCTTGCCCAGCTCGGCCGCGTTGCCTTCGATGTCGAGCAGATCGTCGACGATCTGGAAGGCGAGACCGAGATCGTGGGCATACATCGAAAGCGCCGAGCGGGCGTGATCGCTGGCTTTGCCGAGCACGGCGCCGGCGGTGCACGAGAACGAGATCAACGCACCGGTCTTCAATCGTTGCAGGTGCGTGATGGCCCCGATCGACTGATCCGAGCCTTCCTGCTCGGCCAGCAGGTCGAGCATTTGCCCTCCCACCATGCCGCGCGCCCCGGCTGCCTTCGCGAGTTCGGCGATCAGCGCAACCCGCACGGCGGGATCGCCATGGGTCTCCTCCTCCGCCAGCACCTCGAAAGCCAATGCCTGCAGGGCATCGCCCGCGAGGATGGCCGTCGCCTCGTCGAACTGGCGGTGGCACGATGGTTTTCCGCGCCGCAGATCGTCGTCGTCCATCGCCGGCAGGTCGTCGTGAATCAGCGAATAGGCGTGCACGAACTCGATGGCACTGGCCGTCCTCAAAGCAGGCAGAGTACCCACTTTGAACAGGGTGGCCCCGGCCAGCACGAAGAAGGCCCGCAGCCGCTTGCCGCCGCCCAGGCTCGAATAGCGCATCGCCTCGAAGACGCGCGCCTCGCCCGAGGCACCGCTCGGAAGCAGCCGCTCCATGGTGCGTTCGACGGATTGGGCCGCGAACGAAAGCGCAGCGTCAAACCCGGTGTGCGACGACAACGGCATGGGCGTCGATCAGCCGAGATCCGCCGGCTGGGTCGCGACCGAACCGTCGGCGGAGAAGACGATTTTTTCGACCTTCATCTTGGCCTCGGCCAGCCGCTGCTCGCAGTGGCGCTTCAGCAAGGCGCCGCGCTCATAGGCGGAAATGGCCTCGTCGAGCTTCACCTGGCCGCGCTCGAGCTGCTGGACGATGCCTTCCAGTTCCTTGAGCGCATCCTCGAATGAGAGCGCCGTAATGTCCTTTGGCAGTGTGGGTTCTTTAGCCAATTCTTGCCTCTTGAAGGGGGTGGTCCGGATGGTACCCGGCCGCGGCGAACATGTCGAAAGATGCCGCTCGCGTCATCAAAATAGGCCGAAAATTCCCGAATCAGAGAGCAGAACTACGCGAGTGCAACTGATGATAATCAATTCACGCACCTGTGACATGGCCGCTTTGCATGTTCGCAGGACAAAACCCGCTCTGGCGCATTGCGGTACGGGTGAGGCGATGGCAGGTTCCGCTCCGCAAAGAAATAAACGGCCATTTACCAAAGGAGCAGACGCCGATGGGCAACGTCAGTCATCTCGTAACGCGAACCGCAGCCTTCCAGAGCTCTATCGAGAACGGCCTCGCCGAGGGGTCGAGCAGCAAGGATCGCCAGTTCGTCACGGCGCTGGCGCGCGGCCTCGACATCCTGCGCGCCTTCCACGCCGGCGAGGGCATGCTGGGCAACCAGGAGATCGCCCATCGCACTGGTCTGCCGAAGCCGACCGTCGCCCGCCTCACCCACACGCTGACCGAGCTGGGCTACCTCAACTACATCCGCCGCTTCCGGAAGTACGAGCTCGGCGCCTCGGTGCTCGCGCTGGGCTACGCCGCGATCTCCAGCATGGACGTCCGCCGCGCTTCGCGTCAGCCGCTGGAGCAGCTCGCACACGCCCTCAACGCCTCGACCGCGCTGGGCGGCCGCGACCGTCACTCGATGATCTACCTCGAAGCCTGCCGCGGCCCGTCGGTGGTCGCGATCACCCACGACGTCGGCACACGCGTCCCGATGGCGAGCACGGCAATGGGTCGTGCCTACCTGTTCACCCTGCCGGACGTCGACCGTAACAAGCAGATCGATGCCATCCGTCGCCGCTGGCGCGACGACTGGACGAAGGTGAAGGCCGGTCTCGAGCGCTCGTTCAAGGAACTGACCGACCGCGGCTTCTGCGTCACCTGGGGCGAGTGGCTGCCCGAGCTGTGTGGAGTCGGCGCGCCGCTGCGCAATTCCGACGGCACGGCGGCCTATGCCGTCAACGCCTCGGCGCCGATCTACCAGATCAGCCGCGACCGCCTCGAAGCCGACTGGGGCCCGCGACTGGTCAAGGTCGCGCGCGACATCCGCACCGGCATGGCGGCGCAGCCGGCCATCGCAGCCTCGGCCGGCCCGGCCATGCGTCCGATGATGAGCAATGGTCATCGGCCGCCGATGTCGGCGATGGCGCGCCGCTAGGCGCGCCCCTCCTCTCGAGGCTTTCCAGACATGGCTATCCAACGACCGGCCGACGCTCGGCCGGTCGCTCCTTATGAGTTTCGCGGCTTCAATGGCGTAATAGGCCATCAGGTCGTGGCGTGGCGGCACGGTTTCGTCGAGATGCGCCTCGACGTACGCGCCGAGCTTTGCAACGCCAACGGCCTGCTGCACGGCGGCGTGCTGATGACCCTGCTCGACTCGGCGAGCGGCTTCGCCTGCACCTTCAATGAGACGGCGACGACGCGGCGGCTCTCCGTGACGCTGGCCTTCACCACCCAGTTCATCAAGGCCGGTCGCGAAGGCGACGTGCTCACGATCCTGGGCGCCTGGCGCCCCTCGACCAGCCAGAGCACCTTCGCCGCCGAGACCGAGATCTACAACCAGGCGAACGAGCTGCTCGCCACCGGCGCTGGCACCTTCCGCTACCTGAAGGGCGAGCGCAGCGACGGCGTGCTGGAATTCCTCGACCAGAAGGCCGCGGACTAACCGTTCGCGGCAATCAGGCGGCGCACCGCGACCAGGTCGTCCCGGAACGCGTCATAGGCTTCGCGTTTCGCCGCCTCGTCCGGCGGGCGCAGCAGGTAGGACGGGTGCACCGTCGCGTAGCCCGGCAGTCCGTCGAAACTGATCGGACCTCGTGACCTCAGGACCGAGAGCGGCTTGCCGGTCAGCCCGAGCAGCGCCGTGCCGCCCATCGCGACCACGAGCTTCGGCCGCACGAAAGAAAGCTCGCGCTGCAGCCACCAGCGATAGCGCTTCACCTCTCCGGGGTTCGGCCGCTTGTGCAGCCGCTTCTTGCCGCGCGGTTCGTATTTGAAGTGCTTCACCGCGTTGGTGACGTAGACGCTCGCGCGATCGATGCCCGCCTCGCCCAGCGCCCGGTCGAAGAGCTGCCCGGCCGGACCGATGAACGGCCGCCCTTCGCGCTCCTTCTGGTCGCCTGGCTGCTCGCCGACGAACGCGACCGCGGGCTCCATCGGCCCCTCGCCCAGCACCGCCCGATCGGCGCCCGGAGTCAGCGGCTCGGAGGCCGCGATCAACCGGTTCAGCTCTTCCAGGGTCTGCGGTCCCTGCTCCGCCATCGCTGCCACCGCCTTGAGCGGATCGCGCTTTTCCCGCTCCGCCGCTTCACGCGCGATCATCTCGCGGGCCCGCGCCGGCGCCTGCTGCACGAGGCCCGCGATGGAGGCCGCTTCCGGCAGATTGCGCCAGTACTTCGCCGGCATGTGCTGCCGCATCGCCTTGGGATTGAGGCGCGCCGGGTTGAAGACGTTCTCGTAGTAGCAGCGCCACGCCGCTTCGAAGCCGTCGGACTGGGGCGCGTCGCTGCGCTGCGCGGGCGGCGCGATCCTCAGTGATTGACGATCCCAATGCAGCGCCCCCTTCGGGGTGAGAATGGACCAGACCAGGCTCTGGAACCGCTCGACGAAGAAGCCGGCGGTCGCCTCGACGATGAAATGCTCGGGCTCGAACCAGGAGACGAACCTTTCCGTGCCGTCGGGATCGTGCGTCTCGCGGAAGCGCACGAACGCATGCATCTTGTGCAGGTCGCGGCGCACCGACTTCGCCATGCCCTCCAGGCGATGCACCAGCGGATCGCTCTGGACGTCGAGCAGCGCGCGCTCGCCGTGCAGCACCCGCCAGATCGCCGAATACAACAAGCCATAGCGCTCGCGGTCGGAATGGCAGACCACGAGCGGGATCAACTCGCCCAGGGCGCGAGGCAAGGCGACCGGAGCGGCACTTTCTGTGCCCCGTTCCCGATCGCCGAACAGATCGACCTCGCCCGCCGAACTCCACGAAACCGACTCCGGCCGAACCTTGCCCGCGGCGAGCCTGCGGACGACGGCGCGGAAGCCTTCGATGTCGGCACCTTCGTGCAGCGCGACACCGATCAAAAGAGGTTCCCCTGCACCGGCGCCTCAGCGAGGTTGGGGCGAAGGTCGGCCCGGTCGGAGATCTTCGTCGGCCGATAGTCGGCGGTGATGAGGAAAGGCAGCAGCCGCTTCACGCTGCGCGCCAGCCGGCCGATGTCGGCGAGGCGCAGCCGCGCGTGCCGTCGTGCCGCGATGATCCTGTCGACCGAGCGCACGCCGAGGCCGGGCACGCGCAACAGCATCTCGCGATCGGCCGTGTTCACGTCGAGCGGAAAGCGCTCGCGGTTCTGCAGCGCCCAGGCCGCTTTGGGATCGATGTCGAGCGCGAGCATGCCGTCACGGCTGGCGCTCGCGACCTCGTCGGCGGAGAAGCCGTAGAAGCGCAGCAGCCAGTCCGCCTGATAAAGCCGGTTCTCGCGCTGCAGCGGCGGTGCCTTGAGCGGCAGCACCGCACTCGGCGACGGTATGGGACTGAAGGCGGAGTAGTAGACCCGGCGCAGCGCATAATCCTTATAGAGCACGGCGCTGGTGTTCAGCAGCGCCGCATCGGTGGTCGCGTCCGCGCCGACGATGACCTGCGTACTCTGACCGGCCGGCGAGAATTTGCGGCGATCCTCCTTGGCCTCGTCGATGCGCTCCTTCATCTGGCCCATGGCGCCGGTGATCGACGCCGCCTTCTTCTCAGGCGCGAAGCGCGCCAGGCTGTCGGCCGACGGCAGCTCGATGTTGATCGACAGGCGGTCGGCGAAGAGCCCGGCCTGCTCGATCAGCCAGGGATTGGCCTCGGGGATGGTCTTGAGATGGATGTAGCCTGCGAAGCCATGCTCGTGGCGCAGCGTCTTTGCCACCAGCACCAGCTGCTCCATCGTATGGTCGGGATTGCGGATGATGCCCGACGAAAGGAACAGGCCTTCGATGTAGTTCCGCTTGTAGAAGTTGAGCGTCAGCGAGACCACCTCGTCGACCGTGAAGCGCGCCCGTTCGACATTCGAGGAGCGGCGGTTGATGCAATAGGCGCAGTCGAACAGGCAGTAGTTCGTCAGCAGAATCTTGAGCAGCGACACGCAGCGTCCGTCCGGCGTGTAGGCATGACAGATGCCGTTGCTGGTCGAGCCGATGCCGTCGAGCCCGGCCGCCCGTTTTGGCGCCCCCGATGAGGCACACGAAGCATCGTACTTGGCCGCGTCCGACAGAATGCGCAGCTTGGTCGTGAGCTTTTCGTCCAACAACGTCTCCTGTTACGAGAGCGTTGTTCTCTATATGTTCTCATTGATGGCAAGCGCAAGAGGCGCCGCTTTATTCCTGAAAATCAAGCCGTTAGGAGGCGCCCGCTTGGGTCGATGTCGAACGCAACTTGTAGCGCAGCCACATCGTGCCGCCCTCGAGGACGTCGTGGCTGACGAGCGTCATGCTCTCGATCGGCGCCGGGCCGAGGTCGGTGTCGCCCGAGTTGAACACGATGGGCCCGCCAGTGCTGCCGTCGATGACGGGACAGATCACCAGGCTCAATTCGTCAATCAGCCCGGCGCGCAGAAAGGCGCCGTTCGCCCCGCCCCCGCCCTCCAGCATGATCCGCTCGATGCCCAGTTCGCGGCTGAGCGTCTCCAGCGCCGCCGCCAGATCGATCTCGGTCTTGCCGGCGAAGATGTAGGAGACGCCGTCGGCCCGCAGGCCGGCCAGGTGCCGGTCCGGCACTGCCTCGGTCAGGATCACGAGGATCGGATCGCCGCCGATGTCCCGTCGCGCCCACACCGCCTTGCCGTGGCCGTCGAGGAAGATTCCCCAGGCCTTGGCCTCGCGCTGTGCGAACCAGTTCTCGCGCGGGAATATCTGGTCGGTCGGCGGATAGGCCGGCTCGGTGCCCTTGGCGAACTCCTGCGCGGTCACACGCCCGCACAGCCATGAGCCGCCGCCCATCTGGTCATGCAGCCGCTCGAACAGGTTGGGCACGATGTTGGCCTTCGGCCGCCAGCGGCTGCCCCAGATACGGCCGTCGACGCTGCAGACCATGTGGCAGAGGACGTAGGGTTTCATGCCCGTATGATAGCCGAAGGCAGACCCTCAGAAATCAAATCCCGGCAACGATAATTGCCGTCCGGGCCTCAACGGGAGGCGCCCGATGTGACGATGGATGGTCTTACCGAGGAGGCTGTGGACCAGGACGATCTCGCGCGCCGTCCAGGCGATCGGCTTGATCGCGCGCGGCGGCACGATCGTCTCGCTCCTCAACAGCGTCATGTGAGGCATGAAGGGGCGCTTCTTTTCGGCGCCGGGCCGCGTCAGCACATCGCGAAGCCTGGTAGAGATCGCTGCGAGGCTGGCACTCCCCTTGCCGCCGAACAGCACGAAGGCTCCTCGGCCGAGGGACTTGGCTCGCCGAAAGGAAATCTCGAACGGCGGTGCCTCGACGGCGCTGGCGCGTTGCATGAGGGCGTCGATTTCCCCCGACGTCGGCGGCACGATGTCATCGCCGACATGCCACAGCGTGACGTGGAGATGCTCGGGCAGGACTTCCACGCCGGAGAGGCCGATCTTTTCGCAGAACTTCCGGCGTTCGCGGCAGATCGCTTCAACCGTCTTCTCGTCGGGAATCACGGCGAAGAACAGCCGATCGGTCGGCCGCACCGTAATCATTTCGTCGCTCAAAGATTTCAGCCCAGCGGGATCCGGGCGACGTGCCGATGTGTCGTCTGGCCGATGAGGCTGTGCACCAGCACGACCTCGCGAACCGTCCAGGTGATCGGCTCGACCGGCTCGGGCTCGATGTGATGGCCGTCATGGAGCAGGGTCACATGCGGCGTGTAGCGGCGGGCCGGCCGCGGCGTATCGTCGAGCGAATCGCAGAGGCGCTGCTGGAGAACTTCCATGCCGACCGTGGAGTCATCACCCGTCAGCACGAGGGCCCCATTCGAGAAGCTCATGAGACGGTCGAACCCGACGCAAAAGGACGGCATCAGGATCCCGCTGGCCCGCGCCATCCAGCCGTCGATCTCGTCGGCATCCGGCAGGCCATGGCCTTCATGCACGGAGGCCAGGGTGACGTGGAAATGCCCCGCCTTCAGGAGTCGCCCCGTCAGACCATGCGCGGCCCGCCAGGCAGCAGCGCGCTCGGAGATACGTTCGGCCGTCGCGGCGTCCGGTAGGACCGCGAAGAACAGCCGGTCGGTGAAACTCTGCCGGCTGCGGCGCATGCCTGCATGACGCCGGTGGAGCCGGTCGACGCCCAGGCGGGACGGACCCTGCTCGGCTCGTGGGGCGAGCGGAGCGCGCCCTCCGAATGTTTCGATCGTCGCCCCGAAATGTACGCCCACTGCCTGCCTCCTCAACGTTATGTTCATGTTATGTTCTCATCGGGGATAAGGCAAGAGCCCGGGGCTGACTCGAAACATTTGATACGATGGGCTCATGCAGATCCGCGGCTTCTACGAATTCGGCCATGCGCTCGACGTCCTGAACGCCGACAGCCATGGCTTCTCGCCGGCCGACGTCGCGCACGTCGACCGCTTCTGGGCCTATGGCGACATGCACGACAGCTCGGCCGGCTTCGTGCTGCAGTTGCGCGACGGCCGGCGCGCCTATGTCGAGTTCCTGCACTGGCACGGCTTCGAACAGGACGAAGATTTCAGGATCGATGTCGAGATGCTGGAGGGCGCCGAGATGCCGGCCGCCCCCTTGCGCGAACCGATCGACCCTTCGGCGCCCTGGCCGCCGGGCGGCTGGTCAGACGAGACAGCGCATCTCGACCGGCTGCTTGCCAACGGCCGCGGCGACTGACCTTGCCCCGTTGGCGAGGTTACTTCTTCTCGCCGTCGTAGTAGTCGACCGTGGTCTCGGCGCGGAACATCTTCCAGAGCTTCGTGGTGTCGCCATTTCCGGCGACGATCGAGATCTTGCCGGAATCCGGATACTCGCAGGCATCGAGCGGCACCCGGGTCGAGACGGAGAGATAGCGCATCGTCTCCGTGCCGGTGTTGATGATCTGGTGTGCCACGTCCGCGCCGCCGGGCGGACAGGCGATGACGTCGTGCCGGCGGAGCGGATAGCGCTGGTCGCCGAACCTGAGCTCGCCCTCGCCCTCCAGGATGAGGAACATCTCCTCCTCACCGTGATGGCTGTGGAACGGGCACTGGGCCTTGCCGGGCGGCAGGACCGTCAGGTTGTAGCCGAGGTTTTGCGCGCCGATCCCGTCGCTGAAGCGGGCGCGGCGGGAGGTGTAGAGGCCATCCTCCTCGACGTCGTCGAACGCCACGTCGTCGAGGTTCACGATCGGCTTCGCCATGCCCGCCTCCGCAGTCAGGGATACTCTTACTTGACGGTGATCTCCGCCCCGCCCAGCCCGGCGAACTCGGTCTTGGCGACACCGGCGCCCGGCAGGAACTGCGGCGGGTGCACCGAGCCGGTGAGGATCATGTCGCCGGCCTTCAGCTGCTTTCCGTTGGCGATCAGTCTGTTGGCGAGCCAGGCGAGCGAGATCATCGCGCCGCCCATCACGTTGCTGCCCGGACCGGCGCCGATCTCCTTGCCCTCGAACTCGGAGCGGCCCTTGACGTTGACGAAGTCGGTCTTCTGCCAGTCCTTGATCTCGGTGCCGACGATGCAGGCGGCCTGCAGCACGTCGTCGGCGATGCGGCCCGGGCCGCCCAGCTTGGAGACATCGCCGTAGCGGTTCTCGACGACTTCCATGCCGCAATAGAGGTTGGAGACGAAGGCCTGGATCGACTGGGCGGTGTACTCCGTGCCGGCCGGCACGTCCTTAGCGATGCGCGCGACCATCTCGCACTCGACGCCGGCCTTGAGCGGCCAGCCCTTCTCGAACACCGCGCCGCTCTGGCGGATGCCGCTGGTGTAGAGGCCGGCGAAGGCCGGACCCGAGAGCTTCAGCGGCTCGTACTGCGCCGGAACGGCGAAGGCGACCTTCCAGCCCGCGAGCTTCCAGCCGGCGGCTTCGAGCTTGTCGTGGACCGCGAACTGGACCTTGTAGGCATCGGCCTCGGAGAGGCTCGCCGTGGCGTCCGCCAGCCAGTCCATCGTCGTCTTCGAGCAGCGGCCTTCGACGATACGGTCGGCGAGTGCGGCGATTTCCTTGGCGTCCACGGCATTTCTCCCTTTGATCTGGCGTCGCGCTTTTTACTGCCCCGCGACGCAAGTTCAAAGCTCATGTTCCTCTCCGCCCGTGCCGGCGGGCGAGAGGACTATGAGAGCAGGCTTGGCGGCTACGCCGCCTTCGCCGGCTGGTACTTGCCGTAGAAGCTCTCGCCCTTGGCGGCCATGTCGCGCAGGAGCTTCGGCACCTCGAACTGGGCGCCGTACGCCTTGGCGAAAGCGTCGCACTCGGCGACGAACGTCTTGATGCCGACCTGGTCGATCAGGCTGATCGCCCCGCCCGTCTGCGGCGCGAAGCCCAGGCCCATGATCGAGCCCACGTCGCCGTCCTGCGGGTTGGTCAGCACGTTGCTTTCGAGGCAGCGCGCGGTGTCGACCGCCTGCACGTAGAGCAGGCGCTTCTTGATCTCGTCCTCCTTGGCGCGCTTGTCCTCGCCCTCGCCGTAGAGCAGCGCCGGATCGGCCGGGAAGTACTTCTGCAGCTCCGGCCACAGGCGCTTCTTGCCGTCGGCCGGATATTCGTAGAAGCCCTTGCCGTTCTTGCGGCCGAAGCGCTCGAGCTTCTTGACCATCAGCTCGAGGATGTCCTCGGTGCCGGCGCCCTCAAACTTCTGGCCCGAAGCCTCGGCGTCGCGCCGCGTCTGGTCCATGATCTTCCACGACAGGTCGATGGCGACCTCGTCGTTGAGCGACAGCGGGCCCACCGGCATGCCGGCATAGCGCGCGCAGTTCTCGATCATGGCGGCCGGGATGCCCTCCTTCAGCATGCGATGGCCTTCGCTGATGAAGGCGCCGCAGACGCGGGAGGTGAAGAAGCCGCGGCTGTCGTTCACGACGATTGGCGTCTTGCGGATCTTCTGGACGAAGTCGAGCGCCCGCGCGAGCGTCTCCTGCGAGGTCTTCTGGCCGACGATGATCTCGACCAGCGGCATCTTCTCGACCGGCGAGAAGAAATGGAGACCGATGAAGTGGTCGGGCCGCGACGAGGCTTCGGCGAGGCCGGTGATCGGCAGGGTCGAGGTGTTCGACGCGAAGACCGCGGTCTTCGGCAGCGCCGCCTCGGCTTTCTTCGTGGCCTCGGCCTTCACTTCGCGGTTCTCGAACACCGCTTCGATCACGATGTCGCAATCCTTGAGCGCGCCGAAGTCCGGGGTCGCCGTGACCTTGGCCAGCATCGCGTCGGCTTTCGCCTGGTCGAGGCGCTTGCGCTTCACCAGCTTGCCCAGCTCGTCGGCGATATGCGCCTTGCCCTTGTCGGCGGCCGCCTGATCACGATCGATCAGCACGATGTCGAGACCGGCCTGCACCGAGACGGTGGCGATGCCGGCGCCCATCAGGCCGGCACCCAGCACGCCGATCTTCTTGTATTCCTGCTTCGGCACGCCCTTGGGCCGGCGCACCAGCTTGTTGGCTTCCTGCAGGCCGAAGAACAGCGTGCGGATCATGCTCTTGGCGACGGGGTCGCGCAGCAGCGAGACGAAGTAGCGCGTCTCGACCTTAAGGCCGGCATCGAACGGCAGCATCAGCCCTTCGTAGACGCAGCTCATGATCGCCTTCGGCGCCGGATAGACGCCGTTGGTCTTGCCGCGCACCATGGCGCTGCCGCCGATGAAGGTCATGACGCCCGGCGGGCTCCACACCTGGCCGCCCGGGAAGCCCGGGACCTTGAAGCCCTTGCGGTCCCACGGCTGCACGGCGCGGCCGTCGATCGCCTTGGCACCCTTGCCGGCATATTCCGGCACGACCTGCTCGGTCGCCGGCGCCGTCAGCCAGGCCTTGGCGCGGGCCAGCAGCTCTCCGGCCGGTACGAGCTCGTGGATCAGCCCCAGGCCCTTGGCGGCATCGACCGTGAGGTCCTTGCCTTCGAGCAGGATCGGCGCGGCGTTCTGCACGCCGATCAGGCGCGGAATGCGCTGCGTGCCACCGCCGCCCGGCAGCAGACCGATCTTCACCTCGGGCTGGCCGACCTTGGTCTTCGGGTTGGCCGCGGCGATACGATAGTGGGTGGCGAGGCAGATCTCGAAGCCGCCGCCCAGCGCCGTGCCGTTGATCGCGGCCACGATCGGCTTGCCGCCGGTCTCCTGGCGGCGGAACATCTTCTGCAGCTGGCTGAACTGCTCCATCAGCTTCGACGCGTCCGACGTGTCGAGGCCCAGGATCATCTCGAGGTCGGCGCCGGCGATGAAGCTGTCCTTGCCCGACGTGATGATGATGCCCTTGACCTTGTCGTCCTTCAGGGCGGTCTCGAGCGCGCCGGCATAGGCCGTCATCGAGGCCTCGTTGAGCACGTTCATCGCGCGGTTCGGCATGTCCCAGGTGATGGTGGCGATGCCGTCCGAATCGACGTTGTAGTTGATCATGTTTCAATCCCTCTTCGCTGGGAGCGCGCCACACCCCTGGCGCTCATGTGTGTCGAAATGCCAAGGAAGATGCGCCACTGGAGTGGCGCGCTCCCAGCAATGATCAGACGCGCTCGATGATGGTGGCGGTGCCCATGCCGCCGCCGACGCACAGCGTGGCGAGGCCGGTCGACAGGTTGCGGCGCTCGAGTTCGTCGAGCAGCGTGCCCAGGATCATCGCGCCGGTGGCGCCCAGCGGATGGCCCATGGCGATCGCGCCGCCGTTCACGTTGATCTTGTCGTACGGCATCTTGAGGATCTGCATGTAGCGCAGCACGACGGCCGCGAAGGCCTCGTTCAGCTCGAACAGGTCGATGTCGCCGACCGACATGCCGGCGCGCTTCAGCGCCTTCTCCGAGGCCGGCGCCGGGCCGGTCAGCATGATCGCCGGCTCCGAGCCGATCGAGGCGAACGAGCGGATGCGGGCGCGCGGCTTGAGCCCCGCCTTCTCGCCGAACTCCTTGGATCCCACCAGGATCGCGGCGGCGCCGTCGACGATGCCCGAAGAGTTGCCGGCATGGTGCACGTGATTGATCTTCTCGACCTCGGGATAGCGCTGCTGCGCCACCGCGTTGAAGCCGGGCATCATCTCGCCCTGCATCTTGAAGCTGGGCTCCAGCGCGGCCAGCGTCTGCATGGTCGTGGTCGGGCGCAGGAACTCGTCGCGGGCCAGCAGCTCGATGCCGTTCTGGTCGCGAACCGGGACGATCGACTTCTTGAAGTAGCCGGCATCCCAGGCGGCCTTGGCGCGCCTCTGCGATTCGACGGCATAGCTGTCGACGTCGTCGCGGCTCATGCCGTACTTGGTGGCGATCAGGTCAGCCGAAACGCCCTGGGGCACGAAATACATCGGGATCGCCACGGCCGGATCGACCGCCCAGGCGCCGCCGTCCGAGCCCATCGGCACGCGGCTCATGCTCTCGACGCCGCCGCCGATCGCGGCCTGGCTCTGGCCCGACATGACCTGCGCGGCCGCCATGTTGGTGGCCTCGAGGCCCGAGGCGCAGAAGCGATTGACCTGCACGCCCGAGACGGTCTCGGCGTAGCCCGCCATCACCGACGCGGTGCGCGCGATGTCGGCGCCCTGCTCGCCGATCGGCATGACGCAGCCCAGCAC
This sequence comes from Reyranella sp., assembly GCF_052439685.1. Lineage (GTDB taxonomy): Bacteria > Pseudomonadota > Alphaproteobacteria > Reyranellales > Reyranellaceae > Reyranella. The sequence continues at coordinate 90,743 of NZ_JBQVQG010000004.1, read as the reverse complement.
GATGTCGTCGACCAGGTGCGTGTCGAGATTGTTGCGGTCGCGCACGGCCTGCAGCGCGGTGACGGCCAGGCGCACCGGCGTCACTTCATGCAGCGAACCATCCTTGCGGCCCTTGCCGCGCGGCGTGCGGACGGCGTCGTAGATGTATGCGTCGGTCATGTCGGTCTCCTATTCGATAGTTCAGATTACCCTTTGACCTCACCCTGAGGAGCGATCTGCAAGACCGCGTCTCGAAGGGTGGGAACCAGTCTTGGTGTTGCCCATCCTTCGAGACGCCGCGCCAGGCGCGGCTCCTCAGGATGAGGATGGTACGTCAGAGCGTGCGTCCAATGAGTTCCTTCATGATCTCGTTGGTGCCGCCGTAGATCTTCTGCACGCGGGCGTCGGCGTAGAGGCGGGCGATCGGGTATTCCCACATGTAGCCGTAGCCGCCGTGGAACTGCAGGCACTCGTCGATCAGCGCGCACTGCAGCTCGGTCGTCCAGTATTTGGCCATCGCCGCGGTCGCCACGTCGAGTTCGCCCTTGAGGTGCCTGGCGACGCAATCGTCGACGAAGACCCGCGCGATATGGGCCTTGGTCTTGAGTTCGGCCAGCTTGAAGCGCGTGTTCTGGAAATCGATGATCTGCTTTCCGAACGCCTTGCGCTCCTTCACGTAAGCGAGCGTATGCTCCAGCGCCGCCTCGATCGCCGCCACCGCCTGGATGGCGATGACCAGCCGCTCCTGCGGCAGCTGCTGCATCAGCTGAACGAAGCCCATGCCCGGCCCGCCCAGCAGATGGTCGGCCGGCACCCGCACGTCCTGGAAGAAAAGTTCCGACGTATCCTGCGCCTTCATGCCGATCTTCTCGAGATTGCGGCCGCGCTTGAAGCCCTCGGTGTTCGTCTCGACGGCGATGAGGGACGTGCCCTTGGCGCCGAGCGTGGGGTCGGTCTTGGCGACGACGATCACCAGGTCGGCCAGCTGGCCGTTGGTGATGAAGGTCTTGGAGCCGTTGATGACCAGGTGGTTGCCATCCATGACGGCCGTGGTCTTCACCGCCTGCAGGTCAGAGCCCGTGCCCGGCTCGGTCATGGCGATGGCCGTGACCAGCTCGCCGGAGCAGGCCTTCGGAATCCACTTTTTCTTCTGCTCTTCGGTGCCGTAGTGGAGCAGGTAGGGAACCACGATGTCGTTGTGCAGCGAGAAGGCCGGACCCGAGGCGAGCGCCCGTCCCTGCTCCTCGATCATGATGGCGCTGTAGAGGAAATCCGCGCCGGCGCCGCCATAGGCCTCGGGCATGGTCATGCCCAAAAGCCCCTGCTCGCCTGCCTTGCGCCACAGCTCGCGCGGCACGATCCCCTCTTCCTCCCACTTCATGTGGAACGGGGTCACTTCCTTTTCGAAGAAGCGCCGGCAGGTGTCGCGAAACATCTGGTGTTCTTGCGTGTAATGCGCGGCCAGAGCGGCAGTCACGAGCATCGTCCTCCAACGATCGATATGGTCAGTCTTCTTGAGAGGACTGTGAGCCGCCGGCGGTTCGTCCGCCAGCCCATGGTAGGTAGTTTACCTTTACGTAAACGTCAACGGCGGTTAGGAGGGTGACGATGACCATCGAAAATGAAGAGCAGCTCGAGAAGCTGCGCATCATCGGCCGTCTGGTGGCCCGCACCCTCACCGCCATGGGCGAGGCGCTGGAGCCGGGCATGACGACCAAAGAGCTGGACGATCTCGGCCGCGCTCTGCTGGAGAAGGAAGGCGCCCGCTCGGCCCCTGAACTCACCTACGATTTTCCCGGCGCGACCTGCATCTCGGTGGGCCCGGACTGTGCCCACGGCATCCCGGACGAAACGGTCATCAAGGCCGGCGACCTGATCAACATCGACGTCTCGGCCGAACTGGACGGGTTTTTCGGCGACACCGGCGCCAGCTTCGCCGTGCCGCCGACCAGCCCGCGCATCGAGCGCCTCTGCGAGGATGGAAGGCGCGCCATGTGGGCCGGCATCCGGGCCGTGAAGCCGGGCGCCCGATTGAACGAGATCGGCCGGTCCATCGAGACCTTTGCGAAGAAGAACGGCTACAGCCTGATCCGCAATCTGGCGAGCCACGGCATCGGTCGTTCGCTGCACGACGAGCCGTCGGAAATCCCCACCTGGTACGAGAAGCACGACCGCCGCCGGATCACGGAAGGGCTCGTCTTCACGATCGAGCCGTTCCTGTCCTTGGGCGCTGACCATGTCGAGGAAATGGACGATGGCTGGACGCTGCGTCCCCCGCTGCACCAGGCTGCCGTGCAGTACGAGCACACGCTGGTCGCGACCCGCCGCGGGCCGCTGATCCTCACGCTGGCTTGAGCCGCGCTACCGCCCCGTCGTCTCGACCGGAGCCTTGCACAGCGAGGCGGAGCGGAGCAACCGTCTTGTTTTCAGGTGGGTCGCGGCTGCTGCCATTGAGTGCCATCTCTGACGACGGCGTTTAGCGTGACGATGAGCTTTCGCATGCAGGCGACGAGGCGGACCTTGCCCTTCTTCGCGGCGAGTCGCTCGTAGAAGGCAGCAATGATTGGATTATGTCGCGAGGCCACCATCGCGGCCATGTAGAGGGCTTTGCGCACGGCGGCGCGGCCGCCCTCGATGCTCTTGGGACTGTTCTGCCGGCCCGAGCTGCGATCGAAGGGAGCGACACCCACCAACGAGGCGATCTGCCGGCGGGTCAAGGATCCGAGTTCGGGCAGCAGGGCGATCAGGGTGGTGGCGAGGACCGGACCAACCGCCGGCACGCTGCGCAGTCGTTCGCTGAGGTCAGCCAGGTCGTCGTGTTCTGCAATGAGCTCGACCAGGCAGCGGTCGAGCTTGTCGCGCACCCGTTCCAACGATGCTTTGCGGGCGGTCACGAGCCGGCGCAGCGGCCCATCGCGCAGGTGCTCGAGCTGGTTGATGCAGTCCAGGATGGCGTCCTGGGTGTGCCGCCGGACCAGCAGATGTTCGGCCAGACGCTCACGCCGGGGATCGCGCCGAGGCTGGCGTTCTTGCGGCCAGGCGCAGGCGAACTCGGCGATGGTGCGGGCATCGAGACGATCGGTCTTGGCCAGTCGGCCCTTCAGCTGGGCAAAGCGGCGCACCCGCAGGGGATTGAGCCGGTGAACGATCAAGCCGGCATCTTCCAGCACTTCGCTGACCTCGCGCTCGTAGCCGCCGCTGGCTTCCACCGCCACCAACGCGACGCCCAGACCGATCAGCCATCGTCGCAACCCGGCCAGGCCTCGCCGGTCATAGGCAACCGTCCGGCTCTCGCCCGACGGCAGTACGTGCACGTCCAGTTTGTCCTTGCTGACATCGATGCCAGCCAGCCGTACCATATCGGCCATCTTCCTCTCCCATCCTTGTGGTCCGGGCTCAAACCCTGGCAACCGTTCGGGCTGATGAAGATGACGACGCGAGAGCCTTGCTCCACTGCGGACTGTAACCAAGAGACCTACGGTCTTCGCGTCGCCGGGTCGTGGCTGTTCGAGCAGCCACGACCCGGTCTGCGTTTACCCAATCTCAAAGACACAAGAGACCTTCTCTCTAAAAGCCGGCTAATCGTGGAGGCAAGGTCACTGCACTCCGCTGCGCTCCGGTTCGGGCGGGGTAACCCCCGCCCTGGGACGACGGTCAAATGCGACCGACTCGCAACAAAAGGTGCGACATTCATTTCGAATGTTTCGTTTGTTTCGATTATTTCGTTTATTCGGCCTCCCAAGCCCGCCCCGCCCGCGAAACCACGAAAGGAACACAGGCCCGCAACCCGCGTTGTCGTCTACGCTTTTCGCCCCTCGATCCGTCCCACGAGCCCGGAGTCAGCCCCTCCCATGAAGCACACCGCCCTCATCCTCGGCCTCGCTGCCACCGTCGCCGCCGCCGGCTGCTCCCAGATCGACCAGGCGCTGGCCCCGCCGCCGCCCAGCGCGCTGTCGCAGCCGATCCCGGCCTCGGAGGTCGAGTGGTCGAAGAAGAGCGGCGCCAACACGGTGAGCGGCATGGCGACCATGAAGGCGGGCGACACCATCCACACCTGCGCCGGCCAGGCCGCCAACCTCATCCCCGACAGCGCCTATGCCCGCGCCCGCATGACGGCGATCTTCGGCAACGATGCGCGCGGCACCCGCGCCGCCAGCCTGGCGCCGGTGAAGTTCGAGCGCGACGACCCACTCTACGTCTCGACCCTGCGCCGCACCACCTGCGACGCCTCCGGCAGCTTCTCCTTCCCGCGCGTCCCCGACGGCGTCTGGTACGTCACGACCGCCGTGAAGTGGGACGGCCCCGGCCACCGCGCCGAGGGCGGCTCGATGATGAAGCGGGTGGACGTGCGGGGCGGGAAGCTGGTGAAGGTGACGTTGCCTTGAATTTTCGAGGATCTCTTCCTGCTGCCGGCAAAGCCCCCATCAGCATGTCAAGCAAGGTATGCTTCAGCTACGGCTGTGATTCTCTGCGACTTGAAAGATTGGCACTCTGGTTGGCCAATTGCCGGGGTGATAGATTCGCGCCATGGCAATTCTCTACCTTGCAATGATCTCTGAGAAGGAACACCGGGAGTTTGTTAGTGAACTGCCGGGGCTTCTGACGCCCTATGCTGCCCATGTTGAGCAAGTTGGCCGCAAGGCAGCTAGCTGGACCGCAGCTCCCGGCAATGAAGTGGTCTATGTGTACATTTCGATCGAAGACCTGAGGGCATATCTGGCGTCTGGGCGGTCGCGCAATTTGACTGCGCTTTCAGCCCTAGCTCATGAGAAGGGAACTCGCTTGTCTCCTCTCAAAGATTCGGACTGCACTATCGTGCGAGTCACGATGCACAAAGGTTGGGAGCGCCCGACAGTTACGCTGTGGATTGCCGCTACTCCTGACCCCGATGAAGCAATCGCTGCTGTGAAGAGGCATGGCGCCCCAGACTGGGATATTGAAGCAATCGGCCCGGCAGATGGTCCCGTTGAGCGGTTTCGGTTGGCTCCTGGTGATGCCGTTCCTTATCCACCTCCCAAATTGGTTTAGGTTACGATAGTAGTGTGCACTTCGATTACGCGGCCTGCTCAGTCGCGAATCTGCCGATCGCGGCACGGCCTACTTCTGATAGAAAACGCGTAGTGGTCCGCTAATTGATGAAGTAGCTCACAATCGATTGAGAGATTTTGGGACCCTCTGCGTGACAAGAAAGGCACAGACCGTGTGCCCAAGTGAATGGGGAGCCGAATCGCGCGCGTGATTGCCCCTATTACGAGCAGTCCATTTTTCCACTATGGTGACTGCCGGGGGGAGAACACTTGGCACGCATCCGAGTTGTTGCAATCGAACACTATCGCTGCATCCAGCATTTGCATTGGATGCCGGGGCCGGGGCTAAACTGCCTAATCGGACCAGGCGATTCCGGCAAGTCTACAATCCTTGATGCAATAGACCTGTGTCTCGGCACAAGACGTAACCCCAGCATCACCGATGCCGATTTTCATGATCTTGATGTTGAGACCCCAATCTCAATCTCAATCACAATCGGTGAGTTGGACGATGGGTTGAAGAGCATCGAGACTTACGCGCCTTATCTTCGCAGTCTCAATCCAGCGAATGGTGAAGTTGCGGATGAACCGCACTCCGGTCATGAGACCGTCCTCACAATAAATGTCACTGTTGGTGGTGATCTTGATCCCGTTTGGCGTCTTGTATCCGGGCGTGAGGACCTTCGCGATCAAAAGCGCTTTCTAACATGGGCCGATCGCGCCCGGATTTCGCCAAATCGCATTGGCGCACTTGCGGATCACAATCTCGCATGGCGGAGAGGATCCGTGCTTACCAAGCTGTCTGAAGAACGCGCAGATACCTCAGCTGCACTTGCCCAGGCTGCTCGTGATGCAAGGCTCGCGTTCGGTAACGCAGCAGAGGCGCAGCTTGGCGCAACATTGCAGATTGTAACCCAGACGGCGGAAGAATTGGGCATCGCTACCGGTGGACCGCTTAAGGCTATGTTGGACGCTCATTCGGTGTCATTCACTGGTGGCACGATTGCCCTTCATGGGCCAGATGGCGTTCCTCTTCGAGCGCTTGGCGTTGGGTCAACCCGTCTCTTGCTCACAGGTTTGCAGCGCAAGGCAGCCGCGAAGGCTTCAGTCATTCTCATTGATGAACTTGAACACGGGCTAGAGCCCCATCGAATATTGCGACTTCTGGGGTCACTTGGCGCGAAAGAGCAGCAAGCTCCTTTGCAAGGATTCATTACAACGCACTCGCCCGTTGCCCTGCGCGAACTATCCGGGGACCAGCTCGTCGTAGTCAGGAAGACTGATCAGGGCCACATAGCGACAGCGGTTGGCACGCAGAACGAAATGCAAGGAACCATCCGGACCTTTCCGGAAGCTTTCCTTGCGCCGTCAATCCTTGTTTGCGAAGGCGCAACAGAAGTTGGATTGATACGCGGTCTCGACATCTACAAGACAACGCTCAACCAAATTTCTATTCATGCGAGCGGCGTCAGTCTCATCGACGCGAAAGGCGTGTCGCAACTCTACAACAGAGCGCAGCCGTTCAGGGATCTTCGTTACCGCGTTTCCGTTCTTCGCGACGACGATGCACAACCTGACGCGGGCATTGAAGCAGCTTTTCAAGCAGGCGCGAGCTCTGTGCTAAAATGGCGAGCCGGGCGCGCACTGGAAGATGAATTGTTTCAATCCATGCCTGATGCGGCTGTGCTTAGCCTTCTCGCAAAAGCAGAGGAGTTTCTTGGAGCCGACTTGATTGACAACCAGATCAAGTCCGTAAGCGGAAATACTCTCAATCTTGCCGCATGCAAGACTGCCGTTACACAATCATCGCGCTTGGCAATGGCAGCGGCGTCTAAGACAAAGCAGAACCCTTGGTTCAAGACAGTATCGAGAGCTGAGGAGATTGGTCGGGACATTGTGGGACCGCACCTGGACCAAAGCGAGCCCGGTTTTCGAGCTATCGTCGACGATATCTGGAGATGGATGCAAAGTGCCGGTTGAGATCGACCTGCTAGCGATTGATCGCGGTATCATCACCGCTCCCGCTGGCTGCGGCAAAACGCATCTCATAGCCGATGCTCTGATGCGGCATGACGACGGTAAACCGATTCTCGTTCTTACCCATACAAATGCGGGAGTTGCCGCGCTGCGTTCCCGCCTTGATCGAGAAGGAGTTCCGTCTTCTCGGTATCGACTTTCCACAATTGACGGATGGGCTATTCGTCTTGCCAAGACGTTTCCACAGCGCTCAGGAATCGACCCGACGGCGTTACTTCTCAACAATCGGAAACGCGATTACCCCCTCATTCGAGAAGCAGCATGGAGACTTCTAGAGGGTCGGCACATAGATGACGTCTTGGCCGCTTCGTATGATCGCCTCATTGTGGATGAGTATCAGGACTGCTCGGAACGTCAGCATGGTCTCGTCTATCACGCAGGGCGGGCACTTAGAACGGTTCTCCTTGGGGACCCTATGCAAGCCATTTTTGGCTTCGGTGATCCATTGCCTGATTGGCATGAGCAGGTTTGCAAACACTTCCCGGTGGTTGGCGAGCTAAGAACTCCACATAGGTGGATTCGAGTCGGGGAAGAGCAATTTGGCCGATGGCTACTCGACATCCGAAAAATTCTGGAGACAAGTGGCAACATTGATCTCGCGGGTTCTATTCCGAAGAATGTCACATGGGTTCCGCTTTACGGAGATGCCCGAGACCATGCCGCTCGGTTGGCCGCCGGTCGGTGGAATGCTCCTGGGGACGAAAAGGTACTAATCATAGCTGAGTCAACGAGACCTTCCGGGCAACAAGCTTATGCGTCGCAAATTCCGGGAGCGGTTACGGTGGAGAATGTAGATCTGACAGATCTCACGTCTTTCGCGGACAGCTTCGACGTGAGGGCAGCAAACGCGGTTCAGCATCTTATTTCCTTCGCCGGCTCTGTTATGGTGAATGTTGGTGCCAGCGATATGATTACTCGCTTGGCGACACTGCGTGCTGGACGCGCGAAACGCGCTGCCTCTGATACTGAAGCTGCGATGCTCCGGTTTGAGGATGAGAGAACATATGCAGCTGCCGGTGCCGCCTTGGCCGCCATCAATGAAGAAGGCGGTGTCCGCTCGCATCGCCCGGCGATCTTACGTGGTGCTTATAATGTCTTGAAGATCTGCGATAGTACCGGCGTTTCACCCGTAGAGGCGGCGACAACGGTACGTGAGCAAACTCGCTTGGTTGGCAGGCCACTCGCGAAGCGTACAGTTGGCAGTACGTTGCTACTGAAAGGGTTAGAGGCCGAGACTTGTGTAATTCTTGAGACTGAGAAGATGAATGCGAATCACTTGTATGTGGCTATGACACGCGGGGCCAAACGATTGATCATCTGCAATCGTGGCAACACTCTCTCGCCAGTAAGATGACACTAAGTCGTTTGGCGACTCAGCGGCCCTGACTGATCGCCTTTTTGGGTCACCATGATGTCGATGCAGTTGCCAATGTCGTGAACCACGGCGAAGAAATTTCGGACTTTCTCTCGTGTGAGGCTAGTAGCGAAATTCTTGCATTCGTGAAGCGCGCGGTAAGTCATCCCCGCCTGGCACCTGGTGCCTCACCCACCCGTGATCTCCCACCCCTGATCCGCCCGCCCGCGTGCTACACTCCCACCCCATGCCACCACTCTCCCGCCGCACCTGGAGCTGGAGCTTCGATCTGCCGCCGTCCGTGCTGTGGCCGGTGCTGGCCGACACGAACCGCTTCAACGAGGCGATGGGCCTGCCGCCCTATGTGCTGGAGGAGACGCCGCAGGCCAACGGCACGGTGCTGCGCCGCGGCCGCGGCAAGGCGGCGGGGTTCACGCTCGACTGGGAGGAGAAGCCCTACGAGTGGGTGCTGGGCCGGCATTTCAACGTCTCGCGGGTCTTTTCCAAGGGGCCGTTCCGCCGCTTCGGACCGGTGTTCGATCTCTCCGCCGACGGCAAGGGCGGCTCGGTGGTGCGCTACGCGCTCGAATGGGAGCCGCTCACCCTGATGGGCCGCCTGTGCGGCCGGCGCGACCCGTAACTGCGCCGGCCAGGGCGCCAACGTCGTGCCCGACAAAGCCTATGCCTGCGCCCGCATGACGGCGATGTTCGGCAACGACACGCGCGGCACCCGAGCCTCGAGCCAAGGCGTACGATCAACGCACCCCCGACGGAACATTCTTCCGTCGGGGATGATACAGGGCGCGCGACCTGGCGCGACCTGGCCGTCGATAGCTTGTCAACGAGACGGGAGAACCTTGGTCTCGTAATAACGTTTGATGTTTGCAGCGATGTATTCGAGGTTGTCCTCGACGGCGAAGTGTCCGGCGGCCAGGCGATGCAGTTCCGCCTTCGGCACGTCGCGCAGGAAGGCCTCGCCCCCCTCAGGGGTGAAGAAGACGTCGTCCTGACCCCAGAAGATCAGGGTCTTCGGTTGACGCTCGCGCAGGAATTTCTGCCACTGCGGATACAGCGCGACGTTCGTACGATAGTCGTAGAACAGATCGAGGTTGATCCGGACACTGTGAGGCCTTTGCATGAAGCCGTAGTCGGACTCCCAGTTGTCCGGACTGATCAGTTCGGGGTGGGCGGAGCCATGCAGGTAGATGCCCTTGATCGCATCATGGGTCAGGAACGCCGCTAGCGGCTTTTCCGTCTCCGCAGATCGGTTCTTCCACAGCGCGCCGCGGAAGCCGTCCCATGCTGCGGTGAAGCCTTCCTCGTAGGCATTGGAATTCTGGACGATCAGCCAGTCCAGAGCCTCCGGATGCCGTTCGGCTATGCGGAAGCCGACCGGGCCGCCGTAGTCCTGAACGAACAGGCCGTAGCGATCGAAGCCTTTAGCCGCCAGAAAGCCTTCCATGATCCGGGAGATACCGTCGAAGGTATAGGCGTAGTCGGCGGGATCGGGCGCGTCGCTGTTTCCAAAGCCCGGATAGTCGGGCGCAATCACGTGGAAACGATCGGCCAGAACCTGGATGAGATTCCGGTATTGATGCGACGAGGCCGGAAAGCCGTGCAACAGGACGAGCTTCGGGTGCTTCGGATCGCCGGCCTCGCGGTAGGCGATGTCGAGCCCGCCAACCTTCACGCTGCCGAACGTCACCTGGGTGGCGTTCCGGGGAGATGTGCAGGTTCCCTTCACGGACGTCTCAGCAGAAGTGTGTGGAACAGATTTCATGGATCACCTTTTGTGAGTGAATGGAGTGGTCGCGCTCGAAGCAGGCCCTTGAATTCAAGCTGCCTTGCGGGCGGCGGCGACCGGGAAGTCGATGTCCGTCTTGGCGACTTCGTTGATGTAGTTGGTCCAGGTGTTGAGGGCGACGTGGAGCACGATCTCGATGACCTGGGCGTCGCTGTAGCCGGCGAGCCTGACGGCGCGCAGGTCGTCTTCGCTGGTGTGCCCGCGTTCGCGCGCGACCTTGGCGGCAAAGCGGACGGCGGCATCGGCCTTGGCATCGTTCGACGCGCCACCACGGTTGGCGGCGATTTCGGCGTCGTCGAGCTTGGCCAGGTTCTTCGCCATATAGCTGTGGGCGGAGAGGCAATAGTTGCAGCCATTGATCTCGGCGACGGCCAGCGCGATGCGCTCGCGGGTCTGGGCCGGCAGGGCCCCCTTGGCGAGCGCGCCGGACAGGCCGAGATATCCTTCGAGCGCGGCCGGGCTGTTCGAGACCAGGCGAAACAGGTTGGGGACGACGCCAATCTGCTTCCTGACCGCTTCGAGCATGGGCTGCGAAGCGGCGGGTGCGGCGTCGATCGTGGCGGGGGTCGGGATGCGGGACATTCGGTGGCTCCTGTGCGGGCGGGCCGGAATGGCCCGATGCGCGGATGTCTAAATCCTTCCGAATTCGTCAAATAGACGGTATTATCTAGAAGTATCCTCTCAAAAAATGGAAGCCGGATGGACCGCCTCGATGCCATGTCGATCCTTCGCGAGGCTGTCGATGCCGGCAGCCTGTCGGCGGCAGGCCGACGTCTCGGCATGCCGCTGGCAACCGTCAGCCGCAAAGTGTCCGACCTCGAACGACATCTCGGCACCCGCCTGCTCAACCGGTCGACCCGGCAGCTCACGCTGACCGACGCGGGCCGTTCCTTCGTTGCGGCCTGCCGGCGGATCCTCGACGACGTCGCCGAGGCCGAACGCTCGGCGTCGGGCGAGTACAGCGCACCGAAAGGCGAACTCAGCCTCTCCGCGCCCATCGTCTTCGGCCGCCTTCACGTCCTTCCCGTTGCATCGGCTTTTCTCAAGACACATCCGGAGATCGACATCCGGCTGATGCTTTCCGATCGCATCGTCGACCTGCAGGAAGACCGCGTCGATATCGCCATTCGCATCGGCGAGCTTCCCGACAGCAGCATGGTTGCGACCAGGGTCGGGTCGACCCGGCGCGTGCTGTGCGGCAGCCCGGCCTATTTCGCCGAGCACGGCATGCCGCAGCATCCCAGGGAACTGGCGACGCGCGACTGCATCACTTTCTCCGGCCTGATGTCTGCCGATTCGTGGACGTTCAAAGCCGGAAAGTCGGATTCTGTCGTGAAGATCCACTCGCGACTTGTCGTCAACACGGCGGAAGCCGCCATCGATGCGGCGATCGCCGGCGTCGGCGTGACGCGCGTGCTGTCGTACCAGGTTGCGAAGGCGGTGCGGGCCGGGACGCTGGTCGTTGCGTTGCAGGAATTCGAAGCGGCGCCCTCGCCGGTCAGTCTCGTCCATACCGGGCAGCCGCTCCTGCCGCTGAAGCTGCGCGCCTTTCTCGATTTCGCCGCTCCGTTGCTGAAGACTGCACTGTCGCGCGGCGTCCTCTAGGAACGCGTCAGACAAGCCGGCGAGAACCGACAACGGGAATCCATGAGGTGCATGGACGCGGCGACAGGCGGCCTTTGCCATGCCGGGCAAGGACATGCTCGACGACGGCTCCTCCCCTGATCCGCCCGCCCGCGTGCTACAGTACCACTCCCATGCCGCCCCTCTCGCGCCGCACCTGGAGCTGGACCTTCGATCTGCCGCCGTCCGTGCTGTGGCCGGTGCTGGCCGACACCAACCGTTTCAACGAGGCGATGGGCCTGCCGCCCTATGTGCTGGAGGAGACGCCGCAGCCCAACGGCACGGTGCTGCGCCGCGGCCGCGGCAAGGCGGCGGGGTTCACGCTCGACTGGGAGGAGAAGCCCTACGAGTGGGTGCTGGGCCGCCATTTCAACGTGTCGCGGGTCTTCTCCAAGGGGCCGTTCCGCCGCTTCGGGCCGGTGTTCGATCTTTCCGCTGACGGCAAGGGCGGCTCGGTGGTGCGCTACGCGCTCGAATGGGAGCCGCTCACCCTGATGGGCCGCCTGTTCGGCAAGCGGCTGGCCGAGCAGGCCGGCGCCGCCGTGGGCAAGCGCATCCTGGAGGCCGTGTCCTTCCTCAAGGGCCAGCGCGAGACGCCGTTCGAGCTGCCGCATCCCGCGCTGCCCGAGGGCGCGTTCGAGCGCGCGGCGGCGATGGCGCTGGAGATCGACCGCAGCCCCTACGGCAACGGGCTCGGTCGGGTGCTGACCGGCACGGTGCTGGGCGGCATGGCGAGCGACCTTCAGCACCTCAAGCCCAAGCGGCTGGCGCGCCAGCTCGGCGTGGCGCCGCGCGCCGCCATCGAAGCCTGCCTCGCCTCGGTGCGGGCGGGGCTGCTGACCATGAGCTGGGACCTGCTCTGCACCAACTGCCGCGGGCCCAAGCTCTCGGCCTCGGCTTTGTCGGAGCTGCCGCGCGGCGCGCACTGTCCCTCCTGCAACATCGATTACGACCGCGACTTCGAGAAGAACGTCGAGCTCTCCTTCGCGCCCGCGCCCTCGGTGCGGCCGCTGCTGGCGGGCGGCTTCTGCCTCTCCGGCCCGATGGCGACGCCGCATGTCGCGGTCCAGTTGCTGCTGGCGCCGGGGGAGCGGCGGAGCGTGGCGGTCGATCTGCCGCCGGGCCGCTACCGGCTGCGCACGCTGCATCCCGGCGCAACGGTCGATGTCGACTATGAAGGCGGGGCGTTTCCGGGCCTGCTTGTGACGGCGGCGGGCGTCGAGGCTTTGCCGGCGGGCTCGGGCGAGGCGGGAACCGTCGCGTTCGTGAACGAGGCGGGCTTCGAGCTGGCGGCGCTGATCGAGGATCGCAGCTGGACGCGCGAGGCGCTGACCGTGCCGGAGGTGATCTCGCTGCAGGCCTTCCGTGACCTGTTCGCCGCCGCCACCCTGCGGCCGGGCGACGAGGCGGGGGTGAGCCAGGTGGCGCTGTTGTTCTCCGACCTGCGCGGCTCGACCGCGCTCTACGAGCGGCTGGGCGATGCCGCGGCCTACAACGTCGTGCGCGAGCATTTCGCGCTGCTGGCCGCCATCGTGCGCGACCATGACGGCGCGGTGGTGAAGACCATCGGCGACGCCGTCATGGCCTCGTTCGGCGATCCCGCCCATGCGGTGCGGGCGGCGCTCGCCATGCAGGCCCGCATCGCCGATCAGGATCTGTCGCTGAAGCTCGGCGTCCACATGGGGCCCAGCGTGGTGGTGACGCTGAACGACCGGCTCGACTATTTCGGCTCCACCGTGAACATGGCCGCCCGGCTGCAGGGCCAGAGCGACGGCGGCGACGTCGTGTTGAGTCGCGCCGTGGCCGACGATCCCGCGGTTCAGGGCGTCATCGCCGACGTCGCGAAGCGCGAGGAAGAGGTCGTGCTGAAGGGCTTCGACCGGCCGGTGGGGTTCGTGCGTCTCGGCCCTTCAACCTCCGCGCCCCTACAGACAACCACCTCACCCTGAGGAGGCGCGAAGCGCCGTCTCGAAGGGTGGGCACGCGCACCTCGTCCGTTGCCCATCCTTCGAGACGCGGACCTGCGGACCGCTCCTCAGGATGAGGGTGGTGGTGGTGGTTTGAGGCGATGGCGACGCACGGCCTCACGTCTCGAAGAACGCCCCCATCACCGCGGCCGCCTCGTCGTTCGCCTTGAGGCCCTGCTGCAGGAAGCGCGTCAGGGAGAAGAAGCCGTGGATGGTGCCGGGATAGTTGACGTAGGTCGTCTTCACGCCGGCGTCGATCAGGCGGTCGGCATAGGCGCGGCCCTCGTCGCGCAGCGGGTCGTGGCCGGCGGTGAGCACGAAGGCCGGAGGAAGTCCGGCGAAGTCCTTGGCCAGCAGCGGCGACAGGCGCAGGTCCGCGAGATCGGTGCCGGCCGGCACATAGGCCTTCCAGAACCAGTCCATCAGGCCCTTGGTCAGGAAATAGCCCTCGGCGAACTTCTGACGCGAAGCGCTCTCCTTGCTCGAATCCGTCGCGGGATAGATCAGCATCTGGAAGGCGGGGCCCGCTTCCTTCGCGTCGCGCATCGCCTGGCACACGACGGCGGCCACCGCGCCGCCCGCCGAATCGCCGCCGACCGCGAGGCGGGCCGGATCGGCGCCCAGCGACGCGGCATGGTCGCGGACGTAACGGAAGGCGGCGATGCCGTCGTCGATCGGGGCGGGGAAGGGATGCTCGGGGGACAGGCGGTAGTCGATCGAGATCACCTGGCAGCGGCTCTTGAGGGCCAGCCGCCGGCAGGTCGAATCGTGCGTCTCGATGTTGCCGATCACGAAGCCGCCGCCGTGATAGTAGATCAGGGTCGGCAGGTGACCCTTCGTCAGGGCCAGCGTCTCACCGAGCGGCAGGTAGCGCCGGTATTTGACCGGCCCGCCCGGTCCGGCGAAGACGCCGTCGACCGTGTCGCCGATCTGCGGCGGATCGGCCTCGCTGTCCTCCGACATCTTGTCGACCGCGGCGCGGCCGATCGCATGCGGCAGGGATTCCAGCTTCGGCCGGCCGGCCTTGGTGGCCTCCTCCATCAGGTCGAGCAGGGTGCGGGCTTCGGCGTCGAGCATCGGTTTCCTCCGGTTCGTCGGCGCGGAGAGTGCGCGGCCGGGCGCGGGCCGACAAGAGGGGGTAACCCGGCGGGTGATCCGGCAGGGCGCGTCCCGGCGTACAACCGCCATGACATACAGCCTGCCGTCCCGTTTCTCCCCGCTCGGCCTGCTCGCGCTGCTGGGGGCCTGCGCCTCGCCGCCGGACGCGCCGGTCGCCAGTGCGGCGCCGCCGCTGGTGCTGGAACAGTTCTTCCCCGGCCGCACGGTGGGGCAGGGCGTGTTCACCAACAGCTGGACCGGCTCGCAGCGCCGCTTCGACGTGGTGATCGACGGCACGTGGGACGGCAAGGTGCTGACCCTGGTCGAGGATTTCGCCTATGCCGACGGCGAGAAGGACCGCAAGACCTGGCGTCTGGAGCGCACCGCGCCCGGCACCTATGTCGGCAATCGCGAGGATGTCGTGGGGCAGGCGCGGGCGTGGACCGAGGGCAAGGTGGTGCGGCTGGAATATGCGGTGAGCCTGGGCGGCTGGACCGTCGACTTCTCCGACGTCCTGGCCCTCAACCCAGACGGCTCCCTGATCAACAAGGCCACCGTCGGCAAATGGGGCCTCCGCGTCGGCCGGGTCGAGCTGGAGCTGAGGCGGGCGCCGGGGAGCTGAGCTAAAACCCCCGTCGTCTCGACCGGAGCCTCGCGCAGCGAGGCGGAGCGGAGAGACCTTCTCCCGACGATTTGCCGGCTTTTGGTCTAGAGATGGACACCCCGCTCCGCACCTTCGGTGCTTCGGTCGAGACGACGGGCTATTTTTAAAGGCGCCTAAAACTCGACGTCCAGCTCCTCGACTTCCTCGGGCTCGGACTTCGCGGCGGCGGTCCATTCCACCATCGCCGGGAAGGCGAGCATGAGGTCGCGATAGGCGGCCGAGGCCGGGTCGATCTTCACGTTGTAGGTCTGGAAGCGGGTGCAGACCGGGGCGTACATGGCGTCGGCCATGGTCGGGGTCTTCCCGAACAGATACGGGCCGCCATATTTCTGCAGGCAGTCGCGCCAGATCGTGGTCACCCGCTCGATGTCGGCCTGGGCGCCGCCCCACACCTTGAAGCTTTCGTGACGGACCTTGAGGTTCATCGGCAGGGCCGAGCGCAGGTTGGCGAAGCCCGAATGCATCTCGCCGCAGACCGCGCGGCAATGGGCGCGCGCTGCCGGATCCTTGGGCAGCAGGCCGGCGTCCGGCTTGGTCTCGTGCAGATATTCGGCGATGGCCAGCGTGTCCCAGACCTTGACCGGACCATCCTCCAGGGAGGGCACCAGGAACGAGGGGGACAGCAGCAGAAGCTCGGCGCGGGTGGAGGGATCGTCCCACGGCGCGACCCGCTCCTCGAAATCGAGGCCGGCCATCCGGCAGAGAAGAAAACCTCTCAGTGACCAAGAGGAATAGTTTTTGCTACTGATGGTGAGCGAGGCCTTGGCCATGGACTCCACCCCTCCCGGTTGGTGGGACTGTCTGTATCTTAGGTGCCCTCGAAGATGCAAATTCCGAGCCGGTCGCCCCTTATGCTTTATGCGATGTATCAGACCGCCGCCGACATGATGCTCCCGGTCCGCCTGTGGGCGACAGCGGCAGGGCAGACCCTTTCCGCGGGGGGCAGTCCGACGCCCGACAGCTGGCGGGCGGCCAGCGCGATGTGCGAGATGACGACGCGGGCCACGCTCAGCCATCGCCGGCCCTCCTTCGGCATCACCGAGGTGCCCTACGGCAACCAGACGGTGACGGTGCGCGAGGAAGAGGTGTTCGCCACGCCGTTCGGCACCCTGCTGCGCTTCGCCAAGGTGGGCGTGCCGCCGCAGCCCAAGGTCCTGCTGGTCGCGCCTCTTTCAGGGCATTTCGCGACGCTTCTGCGCGATACCGTGCGCGTTTTGTTGCCGGACCATGACGTCCACATCACCGACTGGGCCAATGCCCGCGACGTCGGCATCTGGAACGGCCGCTTCGGCTTCGACGAATATGTCGAGCACCTGATCAAGTTCCTCGAAGTGATGGGGCCGGGTGCCCATGTCATCGCCGTGTGCCAGCCCTGCGTCCAGGCGCTGGCGGCGGTGGCGATCATGGCCGAGGACGACAATCCGGCGCAGCCGAGCAGCATGACCCTGATGGCCGGCCCGATCGACACCCGCGTCAGCCCGACCAAGGTCAACGAGCTGGCCATGGGCAAGCCGATCAGCTGGTTCGAGCAGAACCTGATCCACCGCGTGCCGATGCGTTATCCCGGCGCCACGCGGCGGGTCTATCCCGGCTTCATCCAGCTCACCGCCTTCATGAGCATGAACGCCGAGCGCCACATCAAGGCACAGGCCGACCTCTACAAGCATTTGTCCAAGGGCGAGACCGAGCAGGCCGACACGATCAAGGCCTTCTACGACGAGTATTTCGCCGTGCTCGACATGACGGCGGAGTTCTACCTCGAGACCGTCCAGTGGGTGTTCCAGGAGCACCGGCTGCCGAAGGGCGAACTCGACTGGAAGGGCCGGCGGGTCAACCCCAAGGCGATCCGTCGCACCGCTTTGTTCACCATCGAGGGCGAGCGCGACGATATCTGCGCGCTCGGCCAGACCGTCGCCGCCCACGATCTCTGTTCCAGCCTGCGACCCTATCGCAAGAAGCACTATATGCAGGCCGGCGTCGGCCATTACGGCGTGTTCAGCGGCCGTCGCTGGGCCGGCCAGATCTATCCCTTGGTGCGAAACACGATTTTGGCCAACGAATAAGCGGGTCTTTTGGGGGCCGAAAATCCGCAGTACATTGCGGGCATGGCCGATTTTCCGAAGAAGACCCTCGCCGACTGGGAAAAGCTCGCAGCGAAGGAGCTGCGCGACCGCCCGCTGGACGATCTCACCTGGATGACCCCCGAGGGCATTCCCGTGAAGCCGCTCTACACGGCGGCCGACCTCGAGCAGATCGAGGCGGTGGGCTCGCTGCCCGGCTTCCCGCCCTTCACGCGCGGGCCCAAGGCCACGATGTACGCAGGCCGTCCCTGGACGGTCCGCCAGTATGCCGGCTTCTCGACCGCGGAAGAGAGCAACAAGTTCTATCGCGCCAATCTCGCGGCCGGCCAGATGGGCCTGTCGGTGGCCTTCGATCTCGCCACCCATCGCGGCTACGATTCGGATCATCCGCGCGTCGTCGGCGACGTCGGCAAGGCGGGCGTGGCGATCGATTCCGTCGAGGACATGAAGATCCTGTTCGACGGCATCCCGCTCGACAAGATGAGCGTGTCGATGACGATGAACGGCGCCGTGCTGCCCGTGCTGGCCGGCTACATCGTCGCCGCCGAGGAGCAGGGCGTGCCGCAGGACAAGCTCGCGGGCACGATCCAGAACGACATCCTCAAGGAGTTCATGGTCCGCAACACCTACATCTACCCGCCCGGACCCTCCATGCGCATCGTGGCCGACATCATCGAGCACACGGCGCTCTACATGCCCAAGTTCAACTCGATCTCGATCTCCGGCTATCACATGCAGGAGGCGGGCTCGACCTTGGTCCAGGAACTCGCGTTCACGCTGGCTGACGGTCTCGAATATGTGCGCGCCGCCAAGGCGAAGGGTCTCGACATCGACGCCTTCGCGCCGCGCCTGTCGTTCTTCTTCTGCATCGGCATGAACTTCTTCATGGAAGCGGCCAAGCTGCGCGCCGCGCGCTTCCTGTGGGCCGAGCTGATCAAGCCGTTCGAGCCCAAGAAGGCCGATTCGCTGTCGCTGCGCACCCACTGCCAGACCTCGGGCGTCTCGCTGACCGAGAAGGACCCGTACAACAACGTCATCCGCACCGCCTACGAGGCGATGGCGGCGGTACTGGGCGGCACGCAGTCGCTGCACACCAATTCGTTCGACGAGGCGATCGCGCTGCCGACGCCGACCTCGGCGCGCATCGCGCGTAACACCCAGCTGATCCTCCAGCACGAGACCGGCGTGACCAAGGTCGTCGATCCGCTGGCCGGCAGCTACTACGTCGAATCGCTGACCGCCAGCCTGGTCGCCGAGGCCCGCAAGCTGATCGAGGAAGTCGAGGCGCTGGGCGGCATGACCAAGGCCGTCGAGGCCGGCATGCCCAAGCTGCGCATCGAGGAGGCCTCGGCACGCCGCCAGGCCCGCATCGATCGCGGCGAGGAGATCGTGGTCGGCGTGAACAAGTTCCAGCTCAAGGAAGAGTCGGCCATCGACATCCTCGACATCGACAACGACGTCGTGCGCGAGGCCCAGCTGAAGCGCCTGCACACGATCCGCACGACCCGCGACGAAGCCAAGTGCGTCGCAGCCCTCAAGGCGCTGGGCGAGGCCGCCCGCAACGGCACCGGCAACCTGCTCGGCCTCTCGATCGAGGCGACGCGCGCCCGCGCCACGGTGGGCGAGATCTCGTCGGCGCTGGAAGGCGTCTACGGCCGCTATCAGGCCACCATCCGCTCGATCGCCGGCGTCTATGCCGGCGAGTGGGAGGGCGATGCCGGCCTCGACCGTATCCGAACCGACATCGCCGCCTTCGCCGAGGAGGAGGGCCGCCGGCCGCGTCTCATGGTCGTGAAGATGGGCCAGGACGGCCACGATCGCGGCGCCAAGGTGATCGCCACCGCCTTTGCCGATCTCGGCTTCGACGTCGATATCGGCCCGCTGTTCCAGACGCCCGAGGAAGCCGCTCGCGCCGCCATCGAAAACGACGTGCATGTGATCGGCATCTCGAGCCAGGCCGCCGGCCACAAGACGCTGGTGCCGCAGCTCATCGAGGAGCTGGCCAAGCAGAATGCCTCGGAGATCATGGTCGTGGTCGGCGGCGTCATTCCCGCCCAGGACTACGATTTCCTGAAGAAGGCCGGCGTCGCCGCGATCTACGGACCGGGCACCAACATCCCCGCCGCCGCCGCCGAAATCCTCTCGATCCTGCGCCAGCGCGACCAGAAGCGCGCGGCCTGAGATGACCTAAGGATCCCTCGCTGCGCTCGGGATGACAAAAATGGTGTCATCCCGAGCGCAGCGAGGGATCCTTGACGTCTCGCGGCGTTATGAATGCCGACCTACTGGGTCTATATGCTCACCAACACCAGCCGGAACGTCATGTACGTCGGCGTGACGAACAATCTCGAAAATCGGATCGCTCAGCATCGCGAAGCTTCAAGAGATAGCTTCACGGGCCGCTACAATGTGACGACCCTCGTTTATGCCGAGGATTACCAGTACGTCGAGGATGCGATCGCCCGGGAAAAGCAGATCAAGGGATGGCGGCGGTCGAAGAAGAATGAGTTGGTCGAGGCCGCCAATCCAACATGGGCTGATCTTTTGGAAGTGTCGCCGAGCAAGGATCCCTCGCTGCGCTCGTCATGACACATTTTTTCTGCATTGGCGCACCGCGCAGACCCGGCAACGGTGTCACCCTGAACGACGTCAGGAATCCTTCGCTTCCTCGCTACTTCCGCATCGCCTGACTTTCGTCCGGCGTCATCGGACGTTCGCGGAAGGAGAGGATGCGGCCGCGGATCGTGCCGAAGCCGGTCTGCGCTTCGAGCTTGGCCGGGTAGCGGATCTGGCTCTGGTCCATGTGGGCCAGCCAGACGCGCATCGGCCGTTCGCGCTCGGTTTCGGCCTCCTTGGGTGCGCTGTCGAACTCGCCGGCCACGCGCCGGGTGAAGATCTCGCAGACCAGCAGGTCGCCCTGCGCGCCCGGAACGCCCGCCTTGGCCGCGGGCTCGGTGCCGACTTTCTTGATGATGACGTCGATGCGACGCTTGCCGTCGTTGGTCTGGACCGTGCGGTCGCAGGCCGCGTCACCGGCCATGCCGACGCTCAGCGCCGCCGAGAGCGGGTCGAGCGAACCGCGCCGCTGCTCCTCGGAGATGGTGTTCTGCGGCGACGGCGTGTAGGCGGGGTTGTGGGTCTCCTGCACCGTGCTGCCGGCATACTGTGCGATCCAGGTGCGCGGCTTGTCGCCGACGACGATCGACAGCGATCCGGCCGCCGGACGCGCCCCCTGCGGGGAGAAGCCGCCCCAGGCGCGGTTGCGACCGTCATAATGCATGGTGACCGCGCGCAGGACGCCTTCCTTGAAGGTCCGGCTTTGGATGTCGTAGCTGGCGCCGTTGAACTTGGCCGTGACGTCGATGCGGAAGCCGGAGAGGCCCGCGAAGGTGATTTCGTAGGCGATATCGACCTGCCGGGCGCCGGACGCGGCGTCCTGGGCCGCCGCCACGCCGGGCACGGCCGTGCTCAAGGCAATCGCTGCAAGGGCCCTACGAAATCTCATGAGACTCCCTTTCCCGGAAGGGCTTACGTCGGCTCGCCGGGCAGGATAGAAGGCCGCGGCGCCCTTCGCCATCCAACATGGTGGCCCAATAAGGCATTTTTCGTTCATGTCGAATCCAGGCCCTGACGGCATTCCCAAGGTGGACGGACCCCGCGCGTGGGGCGTCATCAAAATTCTCGGGCGCCATTTGTGGCCGAAGAATGAACTGGCGCTCCGCGTACGGGTCGCAATCGCCCTGGTGCTGCTGGTGGTGGCCAAAGTCACGAACGTCTACGTCCCGCTTCTCTACAAGGACGCGGTGGATGCGCTGGGGACACAGGCCGCCCAGGCGGTCGCGGTGCCGATCGCCCTGATCGTCGCCTACGGCTTCGCGCGCGTGGCCGCGCAGGCCTTCGGCGAAATTCGGGACGCCATTTTTGCCCCGGTGGCCCAGCGGGCGATCCGCAACCTGGCGCTCGAAGTGTTCGGACATCTCCATGCGCTGTCGCTGCGGTTCCATCTCGAGCGGCAGACGGGCGGCATCAGTCGCGTCATCGAGCGCGGCACGCAGGGCATGGATTTCCTGATCCGCTTCACGACCTTCAACATCCTGCCGACGCTGTTCGAGATCATGCTGGTCGGCGGCATCCTGTGGAGCCTCTACGACTGGCGCTTCTCCGTCGTGACGCTGGTCGTGGTCGGCGTCTACATCGTCTTCTCGATCGTCTTCTCGGAATGGCGCATCAAGTTCGTGCGCTCGATGAACGAAGCCGACACCGAGGCGAATGCCAAGGCGATCGACAGCCTGCTGAACTTCGAGACCGTGAAGTATTTCGGCAACGAGCCGCACGAGGCAAGGCGCTACGATGTCGGCCGCCGGCGCTACGAGGATGCCGCGATCCGCTCCAGCCGCACGCTCTCGCTGCTCAACATCGGACAGGGAGCCATCATCTCCGTGGGCCTCGTCGCCGTGATGGCGATGGCGGGCCAGGGCGTGATCGCCGGCACGATGACGATCGGTGACTTCGTGGCGGTCAACGCCTTCCTGATCCAGCTCTACATGCCGCTCAACATGCTGGGCTTCGCCTATCGCGAAATCCGCAATGCGCTCGTGAACATGGAGAAGATGTTCGGCCTGCTCGACGTGCCGGCCGAGATCGCCGACAAGCCGGGCGCGCCACCGCTCGCCGTCGCCGGGGCTGAGATCGTGTTCGACCATGTCGACTTCTGCTACGAGCCGTCGCGGCCGATCCTGCACGATGTCAGCTTTCGCGTGGCGCCGGGCCATACGGTGGCCATCGTCGGCTCGAGCGGCGCCGGCAAGTCGACCGTTTCGCGCATCCTGTTCCGCTTCTACGACGTGTCGGCCGGCCATGTGCGCATCGACGGCCAGGACATTCGCGACGTCCAGCAGGCCAGCCTGCGCGCCGCGATCGGCGTCGTGCCGCAGGACACGGTGCTGTTCAACGACACGATCTACTACAACATCGCCTACGGAAGGCCCGGCGCCAGCCGCGAGGAGGTCGAAGAGGCCGCCCGCCTCGCGCGCATCCACGATTTCATCGTGGCCCTGCCGCAGGGCTACGAGGCCACGGTGGGCGAGCGCGGGCTGAAACTCTCGGGCGGCGAGAAGCAGCGCGTGGCGATCGCGCGGACGATCCTCAAGAATCCGCGCATCCTGCTGTTCGACGAGGCGACCAGCGCGCTCGATACCCGCACCGAGCAGGAAATCCAGCGCTCGTTGGAAGAGGTCAGCCGTGGCCGAACCACGGTGATCATCGCCCATCGCCTGTCGACCATCATCAACGCCGACGAGATCATCGTCCTCGATCGCGGCCGTGTCGCCGAGCGCGGGCGGCATGGCGACCTGCTGGCCCGCAACGGGCTCTACGCCGACATGTGGCGCCGCCAGCAGGAGGCCGCCGCCGCGGCCGAGCGCCGCGTCGAGGAGCCGGCCTCGTACCGTGCCGAAGGGCATCTGCGTGTCGGCGACTAGCACGCCTGCCACCGGCCCCTGGCGCTCCCTCGTTCCCGTCTTCGCCGCCTGCGCCGCCATCGGCCTGCAGTCGGGTGCGGCGATGCCGCTCGTGCCGCTCGCCCTGGAGCGGCGGGGCGAGGACAATCTCACCATCGGCATCATCGCCGCGGGCTGGGCGATCGGCATGCTCACCACCGGGCCGTACATTCCGCGGCTGGCCGCCCGGTTCGGCGCCGTGCCGCTCATCCTGGCCGCCGTCCTGGCGGGCTCCCTGTGTACGGTCGGCTATACGCTGATCACGGATCCGGTCGCCTGGTTCGCACTCACCTTCGTGCACGGCGCGGTCGGCGGCGTGCCGTGGGTCGTGAGCGAGATCTGGATGAACCTCGTCGTCGAGGAGAAGCGACGCGGCCGGGTCATGGCGATCTATGCCGCGATGTTTGCGGGCGGCATGGCGCTGGGACCCTTCGTGTTGCAGGTCGTCGGGGTCTACGGGCCGGTGCCGTTCCTGACCTGCGCCGGGCTCGCCCTGCTGGTCGCGCTGCCGCTGTTGCCCTACCGGTACCGGGCGCCGGCGATCCGGCATCACGCCGACAGCGGCTACGGCAGGATCTTCCTGGCGGCGCCGCTCGCCATGCTCGCGGCCTTTGCCGGTGGCCTCGGCGAGCAGGTCGCCTTCAGCTTCCTGCCGGTCTATGCGGTCAGTGCCGGCGTGGCGCCGGAGACCGGTGCGCTATGGCTTTCGGCCTTCGTGGTCGGCAACGTGGCCCTGCAATGGCCGATCGGCTGGCTGGCCGACCATTTCGACCGGCGGGGCGTGCTGGCGGGCCTCGCAATGGTCAGTGCGGCGCTGGTGATCGGCCTCACCTTCGTGCCGGCGCAGTCGCTCTCCATCGTGGGCGTCATCATGCTGTGGGGCGGCATCTCGTTCGCCATCTATCCGGTCGGCCTGGCGCTGCTCGGCCAGCGCTTCAACGGCGGCGACATCGCCCGCGCGAATACCGCCTTCAGCCTGATCTACGTCGTGGGCGGGCTGGTCGGCCGGCCGCTGACGGGGGCGGCCATGGATGCGGTCGGCGAGCCCGGCCTCGGCTGGACGCTGGGCTTTTTCTACGCGATCGCCACGGTGGGCGCCTTGCTGGCAATGCGCCGCCGCGGCTGATAAGGCTGGTTGCCGATGAATGCGTCCGCAGCGATTTCCGGCGAGTCGGCCGACCCCCTTCTTGCGCCCCTGCTGGCAGGCAACCGGCGTGCGCTGGCACAGGCCATCACCCTGATCGAATCGACCCGCAGCGACCACCGGGCGCGCGCCGATGCGCTGCTCGCCGAGGTGCTGCCGCATAGCGGCAAGTCGGTGCGGCTCGGCATCACCGGCGTGCCCGGCGTCGGCAAATCGACCCTGATCGAACGGTTCGGCCTGTCGCTGCTGGACCGCGGCCGGTCGCTCGCCGTGCTGGCGATCGATCCCTCGTCCAAGCGCGGCGGCGGCTCGATCCTCGGCGACAAGACGCGCATGGAAGAGCTGTCGCGCCGTCCCGCCGCCTTCATCCGGCCGTCCCCGGCGGGAATCACCCTGGGCGGCGTGGCGCGGCGCACGCGCGAGACGATGCTGCTGGTGGAAGCCGCCGGCTTCGACACGGTGATCGTCGAGACGGTGGGGGTCGGCCAGTCCGAGACGGCCGTCTCGGACATGGTCGACATGTTCATCGTGCTGCTGCTGCCGGCCGGCGGCGACGACCTGCAGGGCATCAAGCGCGGCGTGATCGAGCTCGCCGACCTGATCGTGGTCAACAAGGCCGACGGCGATCTCAAGGCAACCGCCCGGCGCTCGGCCGCCGACTACCAGCATGCGCTGCGCATGCTGCGCTCGCCGACCCCCGGATGGACGCCCGAGGTCACCACCAGTTCGGCCCAGACGGGCGAGGGCATTCTCGAAATCTGGGACGTCGTCGAGCGCTTCAACACGGCTGTGGGTGAGACGGGAATCCAGAAGCGCCGGGCCGAGCAGGCGCGGGCGTGGATGTGGAACGAGGTCGGCGAAACCCTGCTGGCGGAGCTGAAGGGCCATCCCGAGGTCCGGCGGCGGGTGGGCGCGCTGGAGCGTGAGGTCGAGGCCGGCCGTCTGACTCCCGCCGCGGCGGCAAGGTCCATGCTACAAGCCTTCCATGGCCGCTAAATCCTTTCTGAAGCGCGCACGTCGTGCCGCCGAGGCCCAGAAGGAACCCTTCTGGAAGCGCAAGACCCTCGGGGAGATGAACCAGCAGGAGTGGGAATCGCTCTGCGACGGCTGCGGCATGTGCTGCGTCAACAAGCTGGAATACGAAGGCACGGGCGAGCTCGCCCAGACCGACACCTGCTGTCGGCTGCTGGATCCCAAGACGGCGCTCTGCAAGGACTACAAGAACCGCAAGAAGATCGTGCCTGAGTGCATCCAGCTGACCCCAAAGGTGGTGGCCAAGATGGATTGGCTCCCAAGGACTTGTGGCTATCGGCTTGTCCACCTCAAGCAGGACCTCTACTGGTGGCACCCCCTGATCTCGGGTGACCCGAACACCGTGCACGAGGCGGGAATCTCTGCCCGGGGGCGGGTGATCCCCGAGGACCAGGTCGACGACATCAGCGAAAGAGTGGTGGACTGGTTCGCTTGACGGGCACCGTCTGGGCCCGTAAAAAGCCGGCCTTCCCGCCCTCCGGCGGGATCGTTTTTTTTAGCGGATATCGCCATGCCTCGTCGTTGCGCCCTGTCGGGCAAGGCCGTCCAGTACGGCAACAATGTGAGCCACGCCAACAACAAGTCGAAGCGCCGGTTCATGTCGAACCTCCAGGTCGCTTCGGTCCTGTCGGAGGCGCTGGGTCATTCAGTGCGTATGCGCTTGACGCCGCGTGGCATCAAGACGATCGAGCATAATGGCGGCATCGACGCCTATCTGCTCGGCACGAACGACAGCAAGCTCTCGCCCGAGATGAAGGTGCTGAAGCGCCGCGTCGTGTCGGCCAAGGGCAAGAAGGACGCGAAGCAGGCTGCGGCTTAGGGCTGAGCGAAGCTCAGCCCCGTGAGCGACAGGACATTGTCTGCAATGTCCGAGAGCGCCGAAGGACGAACGACCGCGCCATGACCCCATCGCCCCGTATGACGGGGCACTTTCCTATTTGAATGGGGAAGGGGATGACCATTCGTCATTGGGGCGGCGCTGTCGTCGTTGTGCTTCAAATTGACCACACCACCTCATCCTGAGGAGCGCGCCATAGGCGTGCGTCTCGAAGGATGGGCAAAGGACGTGGTGCTCGTGCCCACCCTTCGAGACGCTCACTGCGTTCGCTCCTCAGGGTGAGGTCGTTGTTGGAAAGTCTGTTCTGATTCGAGTGAAGTCAGAAAGACTCTAACGCGCCAATTCGAACAGCATCAGAATATTGCGCTGAAGCGGGTTGAAGTTGTCGTCCGACATCAGCCACAGCAGCGTTTCGCCCTTGGCGCCGCGTGTGGCCGCCAGCCCTTCGAGATTGTCGACGGCGTAGGGTGAGGCGAGGCGCGCCAGCTCGTCGGGCTTCACGGTCGCACCGGGTTTGAGCTGGGCGGCTTCGAATCGCATCACCCGGACGCGCACCCCGCGCACCATGTCGAAAGCCCGCTCCAAGGTGGCGAAGGAGCCGTCCGGCAGGACCGCGAGCGCGGTCGGCTTGTAATCGGGGATGGTGGCGTAGGCGAAAGCGCTCCAGGCATAGCGGCCGCCCGCCTCGGGCTTGCCGATCCATCCCGTCACCGTATCGGCCTGCCGGCTGTATTCCTCGCTGATCGCGATCACCGTGCCGTCCGGGAGGGCGGTCATCGCCTCGATGCCGCCGTTGGCGGGTTGGCGACCGATATCGGCGGGGCCTTCGACCGGGAGCGGTGTCTCCGTCAGTGTCCGATAGCGCCACAGCCGGTGCCGGCGCTCGAAGGCCACCAGCCACGATCCGTCGGGCAGGCGCGCGAACGCCTCCGCATCGGCTTCGGCCTTGCTCTCGATCGGCTTGCCGTCGAGGCCGCGCAGCTGACCCATCCGCGCATCACTCAGGCCCACCAGGGTGCCGTTGGCGTCGAAGCGGGGCGTGGCGATCAGCCAGGCGCCCTCGTCGGAGATCGAGGTGAGGGTGCGGTTGTCCGGCGTGACGTGCAGATCCGACAGGCCCCCGAAATTGCGCAGGTTGGCGCGCATCTCGATCCCGCCGCGCCACACGAGGCGGCCGACCTTCGTCGCCTTGGGCTCGTCGATCTTGAGCGTGAGCGGCGAACTCTCGATGGTGACAGGCTGTTCCTGCGCGCCGGCCGGCGGCGGCGAGATGCCGGCGCAGGCCGCGACGAGCAGGCAGAGCGTGAGAAGGACGCGGTTCGCCACCGGAGGCAGACGCGAGACCTAGGCCGCGCGCTTGCCGGTCTTGCCGCCCTTGCCGGGCTGCTTGCCCGAGCCGCGGGCGGCGCGCGTGTCCTTCTTGTCGTCGTCGTCGAACAGGGAGGCGAGCTGCTCCATCATCGTGCCGCCCAGCTGGTCGGCGTCGACGATGGTGACGGCGCGGCGATAGTAGCGCGTGACGTCATGGCCGATGCCGATGGCGACCAGTTCGACCGGCGAACGCGTCTCGATCCAGTCGATGACGTCGCGCAGATGCCGCTCGAGATAGTTGCCGGGATTGACCGACAGGGTGGAATCGTCGACCGGCGCGCCGTCGGAGATCACCATCATGATCTTGCGCTCTTCGGGGCGCGGCAGCAGGCGGCTATGCGCCCACAGCAGCGCCTCGCCGTCGATGTTCTCCTTGAGGATGCCCTCGCGCAGCATCAGGCCCAGGTTCTTGCGGGCGCGGCGCCACGGCGCATCGGCCGGCTTGTAGACGATGTGGCGCAGGTCGTTGAGGCGGCCCGGGTTGGCCGGCTTGCCGGCGGCGAGCCACTGCTCGCGACTCTGGCCGCCCTTCCAGGCGCGAGTCGTGAAGCCCAGGATCTCGACCTTCACGCCGCACCGTTCGAGGGTGCGGGCGAGGATGTCGGCGCTCATCGCCGCCACGGTGATCGGCCGGCCGCGCATCGAGCCCGAATTATCGATCAGCAGCGACACCACCGTGTCGCGGAAGTTGGTGTCGCGCTCGGTCTTGAACGACAGCGCATGCATCGGGTTGGTGACGACGCGGGTGAGGCGCGCGGCGTCGAGGATGCCCTCGTCGAGGTCGAACTCCCAGGCGCGGTTCTGCTGCGCCATCAGGCGGCGCTGCAGGCGATTGGCGAGCTTGCCGATCACGCCCTGAAGGTGCGCCAGTTGCTGGTCGAGGTGGTTGCGCAGGCGGCCGAGTTCCTCGGCGTCGCACAGGGCGTCGGCCTCGACGATCTCGTCGAACTTGTTGGAATAGGCGTGATACTGCTGGCCTGCGGGCTCGTTGCTGAGCGCTCCCGGCGGCAGCCACGGACGCTCGGCGCGGCCCGGCTCCTCCTCGTCGCCCGAGCCCATCTGCATCTCGGTCTGGGCCTGGTCGGCGGCGGTCTCGGAGGCGTCGTCCTGCTCGGAGGCGTCCTCGGTCTCCTCGCCCTGGGCGCCATAGCCCTGGGTCTCGCTCGAATCGCTCTGGTCGTCGCCGGTCTCGTTCGACTGACCGTCGGCGTTCTCCTGGTCCTGCGAGTCCTCGTTGTCGTCGTCCTGCAGCTCGGCGGTCTCATCGCCCAGCTTGAGGTCGCGGATGAGCTGGCGGGCGGCGCGGGCGAAGGATTCCTGGTTGGTGAGCGAATCGCGCAGCTTCTGGAAGTCGCGGCCGGCGGCGCTTTCGATGTCGGCGCGCCACATGTCGACCATCGCCTTGGCCGATTCGGGGGGCGCCGCGCCGAGCAGCTGCTCGCGGGCGATCAGACCGATCACGTCGGCGATCGGCGCGTCCTCCTTGGTCTTGATACGGGCATGGCCGCGCTGGTCGGAGCGCTGGCGCCACAGGGCGGAAAGATTGTCGGCGACGCCGACCATCTTGCGGGCGCCCAGCGCCTCGACCCGGACCTGCTCGACGGCCTCGAAGATCGCGCGCGCCGCCTCGCCGCGGGGCACGCGGCGCAGATGGGTCTTGCGGTCGTGATGGCGCAGCTTCAGCGCCATCGAATCGGCCTCGCCGCGGACGCGGCTCACATCCTCGGCCGGCAGGTCGCGCGCCGGCACGGTGATGCGGGCCTCCTGGCCCAGCAGCGAACCGCCATCGGGAACGAAGGCTACGTTCACTTCCTTGTGCGACACCGCCCGCATTGTGGTGGCGGTGACGCGACGAAACTCCTCGAGGGGAGTGGAGTCCTTGGCCATGCGGCCCTCTTTACTAACTTAGTGCAGCTTGCCGCCCTTGCCGCTCGTCGCCGGCAATTCCTTGCCGAAGCAGCGCTGATAGTACTCGGCGAGCGTGCTGCGCTCGACCTCGTCGCACTTGTTCAGGAAGGTAAGACGGAAGGCAAAGCCCACGTCGCCCCCGAAGATGCGCGCATTTTCGGCCCAGGTGATCACCGTACGCGGCGACATGACGGTCGAGATGTCGCCGGCGATGAAGCCCGCGCGCGTCAGCTCGGCCAGGGCCACCATGGCGGCGATGGTCTTGCGGCCTTCCTCGCTGTTGTAGTGCGGCGTCTTGGCGGCGACGATGTTCACTTCCTGCTCGTGCGGCAGGTAGTTCAGCGTCGTCACGATCGACCAGCGGTCCATCTGGCCCTGATTGATCTGCTGGGTGCCGTGATAGAGGCCCGTCGTGTCGCCGAGGCCGACCGTGTTGGCGGTCGAGAACAGGCGGAACGCCGGATGCGGATGGATGACCTTGTTCTGGTCGAGCAGGGTGAGCTTGCCGTCGACCTCGAGCACGCGCTGGATCACGAACATGACGTCGGCGCGGCCGGCATCATATTCGTCGAACACCAGGGCCGTCGGGTTCTGCAGCGCCCACGGCAGGATGCCCTCACGGAACTCGGTCACCTGCTTGCCGTCGCGCAGGACGATGGCGTCCTTGCCGATCAGGTCGATGCGCGAGATGTGGCTGTCAAGGTTGACGCGGAGGCAGGGCCAGTTGAGGCGGGACGCGACCTGCTCGATGTGGGTCGACTTGCCGGTGCCGTGATAGCCCTGGACCATCACACGACGGTTGTGAGCGAAGCCCGCGAGGATCGCCATCGTCGTGTCGTGGTCGAACAGGTAGGCATCGTCGACTTGGGGAACATGCTCGGTCGGCGTGCTGAAAGCCGGCACTTCCATGTCGGTATCGATGCCGAAAACCTGACGCGCAGAAACCTTGATATCCGGCATGCCCGAAACATTCTGACGCGCCGCGGTCGTCGTAGAGGCCATCACACGAATTCCTACAAAACAATGCCCGCCAATTGCGGGCCAATTGATAGTCGCAGGCAGGATTGTGCACTGCAAGCGGCCAAATGCAGGAGCGGCCCCAAGCAGGGCTAAATCATTCCACGGGGAGGGATTCGCAGGCTCGCAGAGTGGAATAGGCGGCGTTGATCTCCTTGAGCTTCTCCTCGGCCTCCCGGGCGCCGCCGTTGGCGTCGGGGTGATGGAGCTTCACCAGCTCCTTGTACCGGGATTTCACGACTTTCCGGGTAAGCGGCCATGAAAGTTCGAGGACATCGAGCGCATTGCGCTCCGCCGGGGTCAGTTGTTCGCTGCCATCGTACTTCGGCGGCGGCTTCTCGCCGAGGCCAGCATCGTCGGCCAGGCCGAACGGGTCCTTTATGTGGGCGTAGGGATTGCCGTTGCGCCGGGCGCCGAGCGGCCAGACCGGCCGGCGCCAGGTCGTGTCGGCGCGGATGTGGGCCTCGATCTGATCGGAATCCAGACCGGCGAAATAATCCCACTTCTTGTTGTACTCGCGGACATGGTCGAGGCAGAACCAGCGATACTCGTCGAGCTTGTCGCGCGCGCGCGGCGCACGATATTCACCGGCGAGCCTGCAGCCCGGTGCCTCGCACACGCGCTGGTGCGGCTTCGCACCGTCCAGTGCCGCCAATGGGTTCGCTCGTCGTCGGGCCATCGGGCTAATATGTGTTCAACCAATTGAACCGGCAAGATGAGGCAAGATGGTCATGGGCAAAGTGGCGACGGCGATTGACAGCAAGCTTCGAGCGGCCTTCGCGCCGGTGCGCCTGGCCATCGAAGACGAGTCCTCCAAGCATCACGGCCATGCCGGCTGGCGCGAAGGGGGCGAGACGCATTTCCGGGTCGAGATCGTGTCGCAGGCCTTTGACGGAAAGACCCGCGTCGCCCGCCAGCGCCTCGTCTATGCCGCGCTCAAGGAAGAACTCGATGCCGGCCTGCACGCGCTGGCGATGGAAACCCTGACGCCCGCCGAAGACGGAAAGCGCTAACCTTCCATCTCCACGTCCTTGCCTTCGACGGCCGCACGGACCGCTTCGGCGTCGGGCCCGGTATAGAAGTGCGGCACCCAGCGCTTGGTGATCTCGCTGTCTGACGCCCAGGTGTGGCAGGTGTCGAGCATGTAGGGCTTGCGCCGCGGCCTGGGCGGCGCGTCGGGATCCTTCGGCGGCAGGGCGCCGGTCTTTTCGCGATGGGCCCGGTTGAGGTCCTGCGCCTTCTTGGATGAAACGGTCTGGAAGGCCGTCGTGGCCACCGGCCCCAGCAGCTCGACGATGTGCGTGCAGCCGTGGATGCCGCCCAGCCGCTCGCGCACCGCCCGGTGGAAGCCGCCGCCGATGCGCAGGCCGATCAGCTTCTTGAAGGCCGGCGCGATGTCGCCGCACATGCGGTAGGGCGACTTGTCGGTCACCGCCTCGGCATCGACGATCGTGAACTTGTGGTCGATCGTCAGGCGGATCGACATGTCGTGCACGAAGTCGCCCGGCTGCAGCGGGCCGCGCCATTCGTTGGCGTGTTCGTAGGTCTTCTCGTCGGTGATGCGGCCCTCGATGTCCCACAGCCCGTCGTCGCGGAAAAAACCCTGGCAGACGACGCGGCGCGTATGAAGGTGCTGTCGCCCGACCGGCGGCGAAAGCGGCATGGTCGTTCCTCGTTGTGTCAGGTGGAAGTCAGTTGCCTGCCTGTATGGCGGCGGGCGGCACGATCCGCAACTCGGCGACGCGGGTGCCCTCGCGCTTCAGAATTTCAAAGCGGAACCCGTAAAATGCATAGACCTGGCCCACTTCGGGGATGCGCCGTGCTTCGTGGAGCACGAGGCCCGCGATGGTCGTGGCGACACTCTCGGGCAGGCCCCAGCCGAATTCTCGGTTGAGGTCGTGGATCGGCACGTCGCCGCGGCAGACCACGCTGCCGTCGTCGCGCCGGGCCACGCCGCGACGGATCGCATCGTGCTCGTCCTCGATGTCGCCGACGATCTCCTCGATGATGTCCTCGAGCGTGACGATGCCGCGCAGCGCCCCGTATTCGTCGACCACGAGGGCAAAATGCTCGTGGCGTGCCCGGAAGGCCTCGAGCTGGTCGAACAGCACCGTGGACTCCGGGATGAACCAGGGCGGGGTCAGGATCGAATCGATCTGCACCGATTTTGGACCGCCCGCCGCATCGACGGCGCGGAACAGGTCCTTGGCGTGCATGATGCCCACCACATTGTCTGCCTCACCGCGATAGAGGGGGATGCGGGTATAAGGCGCCGCCAGCATCTGCGTGACGATCGCCTCGGTCGGCTGGTCGGCGTCGATCAGCACGACATTGCCGCGATGGGTCATGACGTCGCCCACCGTGCGATCACCCAGATCGAGCACGGAGCGCAGCATCGCCTTCTCGGCCGGCGCGCTGTCGCCGGTCTGCCCCTCGCCGTGCAGTTCGATGGCGCCGCGCAGGGCGTCGCTCTGCTCCTCGGCATCCGGCGTGCGGTCGGTGCGGACGTTCATCAGTCTGAGGAAGAAGCGCGAGACGGCCGCCACGCCGCGCGCCATCGGGCCCAGGATGGTCAGCGTCACCATGATCGAAGGCGCCAGCGCGAGGGCCACGCGGTCGGCCCGCAGCAGCGCCCAGGTCTTGGGCATGACCTCGGCGAAGATCACGATCAGCACGCCGATGGCCAGCGTCGCGTAGACCACGCCCGCCGCGCCGAACAGCGCCGTCAGCACCGCCGTCGACAGCGAGGCGGAGAAGATGTTGACCACGTTGTTGCCGAGAAGGACGGCGCTCACCGTCTCGTCCTTGCGGTCGAGCAAAGCATTCACGATGACCGCCTTCGGATTGCCCTGCAGGGCGAGGCGATGCATGCGTGGCCGCGAGGCGCCCGTGATCGCCGTCTCCGCGGCCGAGAGGTAGGCCGCCAGGAACAGGCAGACCACCACGAGGGGGATCGCGAAGGAAAGCGGGATGTCGAAATGGAGCTCGGCGTCCATACCCGGGCTAGGCCGCGATGGCGTCGTCGAGCAGGTCACGTAGCCCCGCCTCGTCGACGTCGCGGGTGACGTAGGAGCGGCCGATGCCGCGCGCGAGGACGAAGGTGAGCTTGCCGCCCTCGGCCTTCTTGTCGCCGCGCATGTGCTCGATCAGCTTCGCCGCATCCCAGGTGCGGCTGTTGTCGCCGCCGATCGTGCGTAGCCGGACCGGCAGGCCGACGGCGCCGAGGTGCCGTCGCACGCGCTCTGCATCCTCGGGCGGACAGAGACCCAGCCGGGCCGACAGGTCGAAGGCCATCGCCATGCCGGCGCCGACGGCCTCGCCGTGCAACAGCGTCCCACCGAAACCGGTCTCGGCCTCCAGCGCATGGCCGAACGTATGGCCGAGGTTGAGCAGCGCGCGCAGGTCCGTGGTCTCGCGCTCGTCGGCCGCCACGATGCGCGCCTTGGACAGGCAGCTCTGCTCGATCGCGTAGGTGCGCGCCGCGGCATCGCCGGCCAGCACGGCCTCACCGTTCTTCTCGCACCAGGCGAAGAATTCCGGATCGTCGATCAACCCGTATTTCGCGACCTCGGCATAGCCCGCCAGCAGTTCGCGGCGCGGCAGCGAGTCGAGCACCGTGGTGTCGGCCAGCACCAGGCGCGGCTGGTAGAAGGCGCCGACCAGGTTCTTGCCATGGCGGGTGTTGATGCCCGTCTTGCCGCCGACCGAGGAATCCACCTGCGCCAGCAGGGTCGTCGGCACCTGGATGAAATCGACGCCGCGCAACAGGACGGCCGCGGCGAAGCCCGTGAGGTCGCCCACGACACCACCGCCCAGCGCCACCAGCGTGGTCTTGCGGTCGGGGCGCAGGTCGAGCAGCTCGTTCATCAGCCGGGCGAAGCTCGCGAAGTCCTTGCTGCTTTCGCCGGCGGGAACGGTCACCGTCCGGCTCTCGACGCCTGCCTTGGCGAAGGAAGCGGCGAGGCGCGCGCCATAGAGCGGCGCGACCGTGTCGTCGCTCACGATCGTGACCCGCGGCGCGGCCAGCAGCGGGCGCGCGAGTTCACCGGCGCGGTCGATCAGGCCGGGACCGATGGCGATGTCGTAGGCGCGGCCGGCCAGATCGACGCGGATGGTGCGGGGCGAACTCATGTCGTCTGTCCTGGTGTCTTTGCCTGCAGATAAGTGCGGATCGCCTCGATGACCTGCTCCGTCGTGCGTTCGGCCGGCTGCGCGGTCGAATCGACCACGATGTCGGCCTCGGCATAGATCGGGTAGCGCTGATGCATGAGGCGCGCGAGAATTTCCTTGGGATCGCCCTGGCGGAGCAGGGGACGGTGCGTCCGCTTCTTCACCCGATCGAACAGCACGTCGAGTTCGGCACGCAGCCAGACCGTGATCGCGCGGGTCTTCATCAGCCCCCGGGTCTCGGGATCCATATAGGCGCCACCGCCTGTCGACAGGATGCGCGGCGTCTCCTCCAGCAGGCGGCCGATCACGCGGCGCTCGCCGGCGCGGAACTCCTGCTCGCCGTATTTTTCGAAAAACTCCGAGATGCTGCAGCCGGCCGCACGCTCGATCTCGTCGTCTGCATCGACGAACGGGAGGCCGAGTCTTACCGCCAGTCGCTTGCCGATGGCGCTCTTGCCCGCGCCCATCAGCCCGACGAGGGCAACGGTTCGCGGCAAGGACAGGGGGGAAGTGGCGTCCATGTCGAGCTGCAGGCCATGGATGTCGCCCATAATGACGCGGGTTTCAAGCGACCGCTCCCCGATCTTGGCCGAGAGTGCTCTCCGCAATTGCCGCCCGGACGGCAGGCGGGTAGGTTGCCGCGGTCGTGGCCCTGTTCCGCTCCCGAAACCGATTTAGCATGCCCTCCCTGCGTCTCGGGCCTGTGATCATCGGCGCCCTCCTGACCCTGGTGATCGCCGGGTTGGTGGCCCTTGCCTTCCTCGAACCGCGGCCGCCGCTCAAGCATTTCGAGATCACGGTGCCGAATGAACGTTTTGCGCGCTGACCGCGGCGCGCTGACGGTTCGGCCGGCTTCCTCGACGATCTTGATCGCGCACGGCAGATGAAGCGCAAGCCGCCTTTCAAGCATGTCCGCGAGGCCGAGGCCTTCCTCGATATGCTGCAGGCGGAGCGCGGCGCTTCGAAGAACACGCTACTCGCCTATGCCGCCGACCTGGCCGATCTCCAGAGTTTCCTGACACGGCGCAAGCAAAGCCCGGCGACGGCGGATGCAGCGGCTTTGCGCGCCTACCTGAAGTCGCTCGATTTCGTCGGCATGACGCCGCGCACGGTCGCGCGGCGACTTTCCGTGATGCGCCAGTTCTTCCGCTTTCTGCTCGCCGAGCGGCTGCGCGACGACGATCCGGCCAGCACGCTGGATTCGCCGCGGCTCGGCCGGCCGCTGCCCAAGGTGTTGTCGCGCGAGGAGGTCGACCGCCTGATCGAGGCCGCGCGCGGCAAGGATGCCGTCGACGGTGGCCGCATGGCGACGCTGCTCGAAATTCTCTATGCCGCCGGCCTGCGCGTCTCCGAGCTGGTGAGCCTTCCTCTGTCCGCCGTCGAACGCGACCCCTCGATGCTGCTGGTCCGCGGAAAGGGCGACAAGGAGCGGCTGGTCCCGCTGTCGGACCCGGCCCGGATGGCAATCGTTGCGTGGCTGCACATGCGCCGCGGTCAGCTCGCCGAGGGCGAAACCTCGCGATTCCTCTTCCCTTCGCGCGGCCGCACCGGGCATCTGACACGACAGCGTTTCGCACAGCTCCTGAAGGAAGCGGCGCTGGGGGCGGACATCGATCCGGCGCGCGTGTCGCCTCATGTCCTGCGGCACGCCTTCGCCAGCCATCTGCTGGCCGGCGGCGCCGATCTGCGCTCGGTTCAATTGATGTTGGGCCATGCAGATATCGCGACCACCCAGATCTACACGCACGTGCTCGACGAAAAGCTGCGCTCGCTGGTCCAGGAGCATCACCCGCTGGCGCGGCGAAAGCGCCGGCCGGCCGGTTGACAGGATTCCACGACCGGGCGACACCTGCCCGCAATGACGATTTACCTCGACTTCGAGAAGCCGATCGCGGACCTCGAGGGCAAGATCGCCGAGCTTCGGCATCTTCCCAATTCCGGCGATGTCGACATCGCCGAGGAAGTCATGCGTCTTCAGGAGAAGGCGCATAAGCAGATTCGCGCGACGTACGCCAAGCTGACGCCGTGGCAGCGGGTGCAGGTTGCCCGGCATGCCGAACGGCCACACGCCCAGGCGTATATCGACCGCTTGATCACCGACTATACGCCGCTGGCCGGTGACCGCGCCTTCGGCGAGGACGCCGCCATCGTCGGTGGCATGGGCCGCCTGCAGGGTCGCAGCATCATGGTGCTGGGCCAGCAGAAGGGCGACGACACCGATTCGCGCATCAAACACAATTTCGGCATGGCGCGGCCCGAGGGCTATCGCAAGGCGCAGCGCCTGATGCGGCTGGCCGACCGGTTCAAGCTGCCGGTGCTGACCCTGGTCGACACGCCTGGCGCCTATCCCGGTATCGAGGCCGAGGCGCGTGGCCAGGCGGAGGCGATCGCCAGCTCGATCGAGACCTGCCTCGGGCTCGGCGTGCCGCTGGTCAGCGTGGTGATCGGCGAGGGCGGTTCGGGCGGTGCGCTCGCCATCGCCTCGTCGGACCGCGTCTACATGCTGGAGAACTCGGTCTACTCGGTGATCACGCCGGAGGGCTGCGCCTCGATCCTGTGGCGCAACAACGCCAACGCGCAGGACGCCGCCGAGGCGATGAAAGTCACGGCCGCCGATCTCAAGAAACTGGAAGTGATCGACGACGTGATCCCCGAGCCGATGGGCGGCGCCCATCGCGCGCCCGGCGAGACGATCGACGTCGTGGGCAAGGTCGTGGCCGAAGCGATCGCCGACCTCTCCAAGCTCGACGCCGACACGTTGCGCGAGCGCCGCCAGGACAAGTTCCTGGCGATGGGCAAGAAGGGTCTCTGACTTCCTTGTCGCTGCGTCTCAGCGTTCTCGACCAGTCGCCGATCCGCAAGGGTGGCACCCCGGCCGAAGCCGTGCGCGATACGCTGGAGCTGGCGCAGCTCTGCGACCGGCTGGGCTACACGCGCTACTGGCTGGCGGAGCATCATAGCAGCGAGGCACTGGCCGGCTCGACGCCCGAGGTGCTGATCACGCGGGTGGCGGGTCTCACCGAGCGCATCCGGGTCGGATCGGGCGGCGTGATGCTGCCACACTACAGCGCCTACAAGGTGGCGGAGAATTTCCGCATGCTGGAGACGCTGTTCCCCGGCCGCATCGACGTCGGCATCGGCCGTGCCCCCGGTAGCGACCAGCACACGATGCGCATCCTGGCCGACGGCAAGCCCAACTGGAGCGATGCCGAAAAGTATCCCTACCAGGTGCGCGACCTCGTCGCCTGGCTGCACGATGCGCTGCCGCTCAACCATGAAGGCACCGGCGTCGTGGCGCAGCCCAGCGGCGAGACGGCGCCCGACGTCTGGCTGCTGGGATCGAGCGACGACAGCGCGGCGCTGGCCGCCCATTTCGGGCTGCCCTTCTGCTTCGCGCACTTCATCAATCCCGATGGCGGCGACGGCGTCACGCGCGCCTACCGGGCTCACTTCAAGCCGTCGTCGCTGCATCCCAAGCCGATGCCGATGATGGCGATCTCGGTGCTCTGCGCCGAGACCGACGAGGAGGCCGACCGGCTGTCGCGCAGCCGCGAGGTCTGGGCGATGCGTCTGCGGACGCTCGGGAATCCGGGGCCCGTACCGTCGGTCGAGGAAGCGCTGGAGGCCGCGAAAGCACCCGGCGCGGAGCGCTGGCTGCCGGCATTGCGCCGCCGCTCGGTGGTCGGCTCGCCCAAGACGGTGAGGGCAGGCCTCGAACGCCACGCCGCCGCTTACGAGGTCGACGAGATCATGGCCGTGACGATCTGCTACGACTTCGAAAAGCGGAAGCGGTCGTACGAGTTGCTGGCTAAGGAATTCGGGTTAAGCTGAAAAGCAAACCCGTCGTCTCGACCGGAGCCGAGCGCAGCGAGGCGGAGTGGAGAGACGACGGGCTTTTCCTAAAGCCCCGCCAGCGGGAAGCCCTTGCCCTTGCCGTTCTGCGGCCGGCGCTTCTCGATCATGGCGCGGGCTTCGGCGGCGCGGCCGGCTTTCACCATCGCAGACGTCACCAGATATTCGAGCAGGTCGCGTTGCGCGCGGCTGCCGCCCAGGCGCTCGTGCGTGGCGAGCAAGGGCTCGATCTCCACGATCGCGCGCGCCCAGTCGCCCTGTGCATAGGCCTCGAAGCCGCGCGCCATCGGTAGCAACAGATCGGCGGTGGCGCCGGCCGGGCTTTCCGTGAACTTCGCGAGCGCCGCGCCGTCGCCGGCCATCGCGTAGGCCAGCACCGTGTGCATGTCGACGAAACCGAGGCCTGGCCGGCCGAACCACTTGGTGGCGTAGTCTGCAAGCTCGCGCCACCGTTCGGCCATCCGCGGCTCGCCCGCCATCTCGGCGCGCGCCAGGAACGCCGCGCAGTCGGTCGCGACGTTGATCTGCGGGCCCCAGGCGACGGCGGGGCTCAGCGCCTCGTCGTAGATGCGCCAG
This sequence comes from Reyranella sp., assembly GCF_052439685.1. Lineage (GTDB taxonomy): Bacteria > Pseudomonadota > Alphaproteobacteria > Reyranellales > Reyranellaceae > Reyranella. The sequence continues at coordinate 51,703 of NZ_JBQVQG010000004.1, read as the reverse complement.
GCATCCTCCATGCGGCCGGTCTCCATCGACCATAGTGCGAGGTGCCAGTTGTTGTGGACGTGCATCAGGCCGTCGCGGGAATAGTCCTTCATCCATTCCTGCAGGAAGGCGAGCCCGGCTTCGCGTTCGCCCAGCTCATAGAAGAGATGGCCGCGGATGTGCGCCGCATGGGCGCTGCGCGGAAAGGCGGCCAGCGCGGCGTCGATGTTGCGCTGGCCCTCGTCGAGCTTCTGCAATTCGATCTGCGCGAAGGCGAGCTGCGTGCGATACCACCAGTCGTCGCCGTAATGCGTCTCGAACGGTTCGAGAAGGGCGAGCTGGTCGGCCTCGCGTCCGGGCTTGCCGGAGAAACCGATCAGGCCGAACACGCTGGTCGCCGGTGCGAGCGCCATGGCGTCGCGCGGCCAGTCCTTCATGTGCTCGCGGATCGCCTCGAGCGCGGCGGCGCCCTGGCCCGTCAGGATCTTCTCGAAGATCGCGATCTGGCTCTGCTCGCGCGGGCTGGCGTTGCCGGCCAGCTCTTTTGCGCGCGCGAGCGGCGCCTTGACCTCATGTCCGCGGCCGAGCAACTGCTTGGCGCGCGCGAGCGAGATATGGCCCAGCGCGAAATTCTCGTCGGCATCGACGGCCCTCTGGAAGGCTGCGTCCATGCCGGGCGTCGCGGCCATCAGGTTCTCCACGCCCGCCAGGTAGGCGTCGCGCGCCGCGGTCGACGATGTGCCGAGTTCGTTGCCGTAGCGATCCTGCAGGCCCATCACTTCTCCTTGCCCGCCGTGGGATCCCACATCGGGGACGCCATGGTCTCACTGAAATTCTTGAACATCAGGTTGAACGAGATGCTGATGCGGTCGCTCTCGCCATCGTTGGCCGGCACCGTGTGCTTCAGCCAGGACGGGAAGATCACCATGCGGCCCTCCTTGCTCGGCGCGTTGGCACCGTTGGCGGTGAGCCGCGTGTACTGGCGCGGCTTGGGCATGATCATCGAGGCCTGGCCGCGCGGATCCTGGAACAGGATCTGCGAACCGCCCGCCGGGATCGACACGTAGTAGACGCCGCTCAGATAGTTGTTCGGATGATGGTGCATCGGATGGTAGGCGCCGGGCGGATTGACGTTCGCCCAGCAGCCGGTGATCGCCATCGGATACTGATCGACCTGCAGGAAGCGGGCGACGCCGCGGCCCGCCGTCTCGACCAGCTTGGCGAACTCCGCAAAGGCCGGGCGTGTGTGCAGATCCTGCGGCGTCTGCCAGTTGCTGCCGGCCGGGACCTTCGATCGCGGCGCGATCAACCGTTCGATCTCGGCCTTGAGTTTCGCATTGAGGCTGGCCGCGGCGGCCGGCTGGAGGTCCACGATCCACAACGGGGTCGGGAATATCTCCTGCACTTCCTGCTTCTCGATCATGGCTGAAAGTATATCCCGCGATTGCCCGATTGTCCGTTAGGTGATCCAATCCGTCGCATAAGCAAGAGCAAGGAGGAGCCGGTGACGCTGTCGATCCATGCCGTGACCCCCGACTTCGTGGCCGAAGTCGGCGATGTCGCCCTGAACAAGGTCTCGCGCGAGGACCTCGCCGCGATCCGCGAGGCTTTCACAAAGTATGCGGTTCTGGTCTTCCCCGACCAGGAATTCGACGACGATGGCCAGCTCGCCTTCGCGCGCCATTTCGGTCCGCTCGAGACGACCGTCTTCATGGCGCGCAAGGGCCATAACCTGCGCCTGCACCAGAACATGGCCGATGTCGGCAATCTCGACGCCGAGAACCGCATCCTCGAGGCGAACAACCGCCAGCGCCTCTACAATCTCGGCAATCGCCTGTGGCACACCGACTCGTCTTTCAAGCGCCTGCCGGCCTACTGCTCGATGCTGCATGCGCGATCGATCCCGCCGATCGGCGGGCACACCGAGTTCGCCGACATGCGTGCGGCCTACGACGCGCTGCCCGACTCGACGAAGGAGCGCATCGCCGGATTGGTCGCGGAGCATTCGATCATGACGTCGCGCGCCAAGCTCGGCTTCAAGGATTTCGACGAGAGCGAGCGCGCGGCTTTCGCCCCGGTGCCCCAGGTGCTGGCACGCCGCCTGCCGGACTCCGGCCGCATGAGCCTCTACATCGCCAGCCACGCCGGCGCGATCCGCGGCATGGCCGACGACGAGGCGCGCCAGCTCATCGACGAGCTGACCGCGCACGCGACGCAACGCCAGTTCGTCCATGCCCACCGCTGGCGTGAGAAGGATTTGGTGATCTGGGACAATCGCTGCACCATGCATCGCGGCATGGAGTTCGACGACCAGCGCTACAAGCGCGACATGCGCCGCGCCACCGTCTCCGACGTCGCCCCGACCTGCGAGCAGATGGGCCTGTCCGTCGCCGCGGAGTAGACCGGGGAGGGGGGCCGCGGCCAGGTTTCGGCCGTCGACCCTTACGAATGGAAGAGCGGCGAGAGCGCGGCTCTCACCACGTAGACGACGGCGGCAAGGATCGATGCCGCGACGCCGACATAACTCAAAGCGAAGGCTGCCCGAAGAAACGACCACGCTGCCAACAGAAGAGCGACAGTCAGGCAAACGGTCGGCCAGGGCGTGACGAGAGCTGTCACGGTGAGACCGATGCTCAACAGCGCCATCAGGGTGCCGGTGCCCGGTGCCTCGCGTCGGACGATCTTGTCCTGGTCTTCAGCCGCCATATGCTCTCCATGAGAACGTCACCAGAGCGACGAGTGCCGGCACGATTGCGAGCCAGGGAAAGCGGGTGTTCTGCCAGAGGTGCATCCCGCCGGCGGCAATGCACACCGGCAGGACCCAGAAGAGGGCAAGCACCGCCAGAAACTGGAGGCCCGGTAGCGGCGAGCCGACGATCGCCACGATCCCAATCGCCAGGTGCGGCAGGGATGCGATCCAGGCTCCGATGATCCAGACCAGGAAAATTGCCGCGAGGATCCAGGTCCCCCAACTCCGCACGCTCGCGTTCACGAACCTCTCCAGAACCACCCGAAGGTGAACGCACCAGCCAGCAACATCGATGCGAGGGTGACCAGCGCGGGGGCCACCGCAAGCCACGGAACGCGCGTCTTCTGCCACAGATGCAGTGCGCTGTAGGCGATAACTGGGAGCGGAACCCAAAGAATGCCGTACGTCACGAGAAGGCGCACAGCCAGGGTCGTTGGCGGTGAAGCCGTGCTGCTGAGCATCACGATCATGAGCACCGGCATGGTCGCGATTCCTGAAACGACGATGCTGGCAAAGAAACCCGCCGTGAAGATCCAGGTCCCCCATTTCTGCATCCTGGCGTTCACGTTCGGTCCTCACTCTCTGCCGGGAGGAACACTACCTGTTTGCAAAATCGATTGCATTCGTCAGTCGTACTTCCCCCTAGTAGGAGTTCGTCTCTGAGAGAAATTCACGCAGATGCATCCACATTCTCTTCTTATCGGCATGGCGTTGGTGCTCCTCACCATCTTCTTCGGAGTCCTTGCGTGGACGGGTCGCATCGATCGGGCCGTGGACGCTTCTTGATCGACGAACCGACCCCAAGGGGTTCTGGATAGTCTTCGTCGCGTACCTGGCGTTGATCGCCTGGAGTGTGAAGGACCTACCCGACATGCTCGAGCGGGTGGCCGCGATGAACGCCAAACTCAAGCAACGATCCGCCAGTCCTGAGTAATAAACTGCCGGGTGACGCACTGCCCTTCAATCGAGTAGACGCAGCATGATTGTGCGGCGCCAGGACGGATGGCCGTGGCTGTTCTCTTCCATCGCCTGCATCCGGAAGACGTGCGGCCATTCTCCGCGCGGCACCTCCTCGAAGCCGAGGCGTGCGTAGTAGAGCGCGTTCCACGGGACGTCGCGATAGGTCGACAGATGGAGCGTGCGATGTCCAAGGCAACGGGCTCCCGCCTCGGTCCGCTCGATCAATGCGCTGCCATGTCCTTTGCCCTGCCAGCGGTTTAGTACCGAGAGCTGGTCGAGCCAGGCCGTGCCGCCGGGGAACTTCATCAGGGCGAAGCCGACCGGCCGGTTGAGCGGCGAAACCGCGACCCACAGCCGGCCCTCGCGCCGGCCGGCCTCGAGCGAACCGAGGCTGGCGGACGGCATGTCGACGACGCGGCCGAGGCCGACGCGGCGATAGCGAAGGTCGGCTTCGTTTTCGATCTGCGGCAGCAGCTTGATTTCATGCGGGTGCGGGCGGCGAATCATGGCAGGGGATTGGTTAGGCTGGCTGAAAGTCCGGAGGAAGCACCCATGACCATCGACATCGAACCGCTGAAAAAGGAACTTGGCCGCAAGATCGAAGACGAGGACGTCGTCACCCAGGCGCCGCTGAAGGCGATGATCGCGACCTTCGACCGCGACGACAAGGTGCCGGAAGAGGGCGAGGCGATCGCGCCGGGCTGGCATCTCTGCTTTCTGCATTCCTATGCGCGCCGCAACGTGCTGGCCGAGGACGGGCTGCCGACCGAAGGCGGCGTGCTGCCGAAGATCCCGCTGCCGCGCCGCATGTATGCCGGCTCGACCTTCACCTTCGAGGGCGACATCCGCGTCGGCGACAGGCTGCGCCGCGAGACCGAGTTCTCGGACGTGCAGCTCAGGGGCGGCGGCACCGGCAGCCTGATCGTCACCAGCCAGACGCGTCGCATCTACACGCCGCGCGGCCTCGCCGTCACCGAAGTCGCCAACACCGTGTTCCGTGAGGAGGTGAAGGCCGGCGAGAAGAGCGGCGTGCCGGTGCGCGAGGCGGCGCCCACGGACGTGCCGTGGCGGCGCACCATCAAGGTCGATCCGGTGATGCTGTTCCGTTATTCGGCCATCACCTTCAACCCGCATCGCATCCATTACGACCGGACCTATTGCATCGAGACCGAGGGCTATCCTGGCCTCGTCGTGCATGGACCCTTCGCCCAGCAGTGCCTGTTCGACCTGCTGCGGGACTCCGGGCCGGAGCGCAGGATCAAGACCTTCGCCATCCGCGCCCGCGCGCCGCTGTTCGACATCGCGCCGTTCGACGCGATCGGCCGCCCCACCGCCGACGGGAAAGGCGCCGAACTCTGGACGGTGACGCCCGCGGGCACGATCGCGGCCCAGGCCACGGCGACCTTCGCCTAGACTCTGTCCGAATGGAATTGTGATCCAACGATCACCTCATGCCGAGGAGGCTGCGGGGCAGCCGCCTCGAAGCATGGGCTACAGACGCCACGCTGGTTGCCCATCCTTCGAGACGCGCGCTGCGCGCGCTCCTCGGGATGAGGTATGTGGGGGCGGACTTTGAGTCAGAAAGACTCCGGGTTGCGGGTGCAAGCCCCGCCCCTGCCGCGGTTCCTGATCCCGCGGCTACCGTTCTTCTACGGATGGGTGGTCCTGGGCTGCATCTGTCTCGCGGGCTTCGCGCGGCAGGGCCCGGCGGTCGCCGTGCTCTCGATCTTCGTCGTGCCGATGACCGAGGCGTTCGGCTGGTCGCGCACCGAGATGTCAGGCGCGGTGTCCCTGGGCGGCGTGCTGGCGGCGATCCTGTCACCGATGATCGGGCCGTTCGTCGATCGCCGCGGCGCGCGCCTCGTGCTCTGCCTCGCGGTGGCCGGCACGGGCGTCGCCTGCATGGCCCTGTCGCTCATCCAGTCGCTGCTGCTCTTCTATGTGCTGTTCTGCTTCGCCCGCATGATCTGGGCCGGGCCGTTCGACCTCGGGCTCTACGGTGCGCTCAACAACTGGTTCGTGGCGCGCCGCGGCATCGCCGCCTCGTTCGCCACCCTGGCGCAGATGTCGGGGCTGGTCGGGCTGCCGCTGATCGCGCAGTTCGCCATAAGCGGTGCCGACTGGCGCGCCGGCTGGATCGCGGTCGGCGCCACGGTGCTGCTGGTCGGCTTCGTGCCGTGCTGGCTGCTGCTGGTGCGGCGGCCCGAGGATGTCGGCCTGCAGCCCGACCGGCTGGCCGATGGCAAGACAGCACCGTTGGTCGAGCCGCGCTGGAGCCGCGCGCAGGCGATGCGCACGCCGGCCTTCTGGCTGCTCTCGCTCTACACGGTCCTGCTGTTTCCGGTGCAGGCGGGCGTCAGCCTGCACAATGCGCCGCACCTGATCGAGCGCGGACTGTCGCCCGTTGCGGCAGCATCCGTGATCGCCTTCGTCGCCATGCTCTCGGGAGCGGCAAGCTTCGGCATCGGCTTCCTGCCGCGCCGCTGGCCGGTGCGCTACCAGATGGCGCTCTGTGCGGCGTCCATGGCGCTCGGCAGCTACGGGCTGATCTTCGTCTCCGGGGTGGAAACCGCGATGGCGGCGGCCGGCCTGTTCGGTATCGGCATCGGCGGAATCCTTCTGCTGTTGCCGGTCGCGTGGGCGGACTATTTCGGGCGCGAGAGCTATGGCGCCATCCGTGGTGTGGCGCTGTCGCTGCAGGTCACGGCGCAGGCCGTCGGACCGCTCGCCTCGGGCATGCTGCGCGACTGGAGCGGCACCTACACCGACTCGCTGCTGCTGTTCGGCACGCTGGCCTCGTTGGGCGCGATCGCCGCGCTCGCGGCACGGCGGCCGCGTCTCCTCGCGATCTAGTCGTTCGCCGCGCCGTAGCGCAAGGGGCGGAAGAAGGCGCGGATGTCTTCGACCAGCAGGTCCGGTTCCTCGAGCGCCGCGAAGTGGCCGCCGCTCGGCATGATCGTGTGACGGCGGAGATTGAACGCACGCTCGATCCATTCCCTGGGCGGCGCCGGCGCGATGTCGGCGGGGAAGGCGGCGAAGCCGGTCGGCGTTTCGACCTTCGCACCGGCGGGCAGTGCGCGCGGCTTCTGCTCGGCCGCTCCGCGATAGAGCCAGGTCGCGGTGCCGGCCGTGCCGGTCAGCCAATAGACCATGACGTTGTCGAGCAGCATGTCCATCGAGAAGCGCCTGAGCGGATCGCCGCCGCAGTCGCTCCACGCCTGGAACTTCTCGACGATCCAGGCAGCGAGGCCGACCGGCGAATCGGCCAGCGCCACGCCCAGCGTCTGCGGCCGCGTCGCGTGGATGCGCTGGTAGGCGGTCTTGTCGTCGAGGGCGCTGCCCATTTTGGCAAGCCAGGCCTGCTCGTCGGCGCTCAAGGCGGCCGTGTCGAGATCGAGGCCCGGCCGCAGTCCCATCATGTTGAGATGGACGCCGAGGACGCCCGAGTCGTCCTTCGGAGGATGGTCGAAAGCCAGCCACGACGAGACGACGGCGCCCCAGTCGCCGCCCTGGATGCCGTAGGGTCGCTCGTAGTTGAGCTTTTCGGTGACGAGCTTGTGCCACAGGCCGGCGATGGCGCGCGGCCCGATCGGGCCCGCCGTGCCGTCCTCGCGGATCGGGGGCCCGGAGAAGCCATAGCCCGGCAGCGACGGCACGATCACGTCGAAGGCGTCGAGCGGATCGCCGCCATGGTCCTCGGGATGGGCGAGGACGTCGATCAGGTGCAGGAACTCGACGATCGATCCCGGCCAGCCATGCGTGACGACCAGCGGCAGCGGCCGCGGCGCATCCTCGACCTGGGTGCCCGGTTCGCGGATGAAGTGGAGTCGCTGCGGCCCGATATCGACCAGATAGTTGGGCCACTGGTTGATGGCCTCCTGGCAGCGCTGCCAGTCGTAGCCGTGGCGCCAGTAATCGACCAGTTCGGCAAGGAAGGCGGGATCGGTTCCGGAGGCCCAGGAGCCGCCGTCGGCAATCGCCACCGGCGGGCGCCAGCGGCGCAGACGCTCGTCGAGATCGATCAGCGCCCGCTCGGGAATGTCGACCTTGAAAGGTTCGGGAGTGTCGTAGCGCGTGTCGGCCATGCCGACAGGCGTAGCGCGGAACTCACCCTTCCAGCAAATCCGCCTTCAGCCGTTCGCGTGCCGCGGCGTCGAGGCCGAGCGCCTTCTCGGCGAAGTCTTCCGGCGTGCCGAAGTCGCCACGCAGCACCTCGAAGGCGGCTTCCAGGTAGGGCGTGCGCGCCTCGATGATGGCGGCGCGGGTGTCGATGTCGAGTTCGGGATAGCGGCCGATATGGCCGGTCCACAGTTCGTTGGTGCGGAGATAATCCTCCAGCACCGTCTCCCACGGCACGCCGAGCAGCGAGAGCAGCAGGGCCGAGGCGAAGCCGGTGCGGTCCTTGCCGGCGGTGCAGTGGAACACCAGCGGGCGATGTTCGCCGTCGCTCAGGGTGGAGAACAGGGTCCGGAAGCCCGGTGCGCAGCGCCGCGGATAGTCGCGATAATGATCCGAGAGGAACTGCATCATGATGTGCGGGTTGGCTGAACCGTCGGCCACGGCGCCGCGGATCTTGTCGCCGACGCCCGGCTCGATGTGCGCGCCGACGATGCGGCACGCGAGGCCCTCGATCAGGTGCGGCGTCTCGGCCGCTTCGCTGACGCCGCGCAGGTCGACGATGGTGCGAACGCCGAGGCGTCCCAGGGCGCTGCGATCCTCGGCGGTCAGGCCGCCGAGATGGGCCGAGCGGAACACCGCGTTGCGTCGCACGGTGCGGCCGTCCTCGGTGCGGTAGCCGCCGAGGTCGCGGAAGTTGGAGCCGCCCTGAAGGGTCAGGACGAAGGGAAGGCTGGTGTCAGGCATGGCGCTTTCTACCATGCCCAGCCTTCCCGCATCATGTCGTTTGCGCGTCAGAATTTTTGCGCGAGCGTCACGAAGAAGGCCCGGCGCATTCCGTATTGCGGTGCGCCGACACCGACGCCCTCGCCGGTGCGCAGTTCGTAGACGCCATCCGTGACGTTGATCGCGTCGAGGCGGATCTGCGTGCCCTTGCTGCCGTTGATCGGAATCTTCTGCGTCACCGAAAGGTTGAGCGTGGCGTAGGCCGGCAGCGACGTGTCGTTGGGCGTCACGACGCTGGTGCGCAGGCCGCTGCCGAACAGCACGTCCGCCGAGACGCGGGTGGCCCGGTCGCTGCCCTGGTTGAAGATGTAGGCCGCGCCGGCAGAGCCCGTCCAACCCTGGTCGTGGTCGGCGGCAATCCAGTAATTGCCGATATAGGCGAGGTCCTCGGGCGAGAAATTGTACTGGGCGGAGTTGATCCGCGTGGCGCTGACCTTGGACCAGGCGAGGTTGCCGTAGACGGACCACGGACCCTGGTCGTAGTTGGCGTAGAGTTCGAAGCCCTTCACCTGCGCATTGGCGTAGTTGAAGGATGCGAGCTGGATCGGGGCGCCGAACTGGCCCTTGTCGAGATAGTTCTCGGCGATCTTGTAATAGCCGGCGAAGCCGATGGTGAGGCCCTCGACGGGCTTGACCGTGAGGCCGACGTCGAAATAGTCGGAGCGCTCCGCCCGCACCGGGTCGTTCGTGAAGTTCTCGGGTTCGGCCGTCGTCCCCATGCGGGCGGCGAGCGACCCGTAGCCGACCTGGTTGAGCGGCGCGGGCACGAAGTAGCGCGAATAGCCAGCCCGCAGGCTGATCTGCGGCGTCGGCTCCCAGACGACGTTGATGCGCGGGCTGACCTGGTTTTCCGAGACCTGTCCGGAGATGGCGTCGAAACGTGCGCCGAAGTTCACCGTGACGGTCGGGGTGACCTTCCACTCGTCCTGCAGATAGACGCTGTAAGTCCAGCCGACGAGGGTCGAGCCGTCGCTGAAGCCCACCGGACTGTCGCCGGGAATGAGAGCCGACGGATCGGCGGGGTCGGGGACCAGGCCCAGCGCATTGTTCTGGCTGTAGCTCGACACCTGTTCGCGCTGGACGAGGAAGCCGCCGCGCAACGTATGGGCGGACGCGACTTTCCAGCTTGCATCGCCCTGTACGCCGAACGCGAGGCTCGAGCGCTGCGACCAGGGCGCGATGCCGTTGTAGAGCAGGTCGCCCAGCGCGTCGGGCTGATAGGAGAGCTTGGAATAACGGCCGAAGCCCGAGAGCTGCATGTTGAAGTTCTGGTAGCTCTTCTGGACCGAGGCGATGCCGAAGTAGGTGTCCTCCCATTGCTGCTGGTTGAGCACCGCGCTGTTCCAGTCGGTAATTCCGTTGACCGCGAATTCCGGCGTCTGCCCCGGCACGTTGGGAATCTGGTAACGCGCGCTGGCACCTCCGGCGATGAAGCTGAGACGGGTATTCTCGTCGGCCACGGCGCTGAGCTTGGTCAGCGCGTACCATTGCGCGGTCGAGTCGTGGAGCGGTGACGTGGTGGGCGTCGGGTTCTCGATGCCGATGTTGTTGCTGACATACTGGCCGACCGCGAAATAGTCGAAGTTGCCGGAGCGTCCGCCATATTCCAGCGCCGGCTGCACCCAGTTGTTGGATCCGACCATCGCCGAAGCCTCACCGCCGGGATTGGTGGTGCCGGACTTGACCGCGATGTCGACCACGCCGGCGGTGCGCAGGCCGTACTGGGCGGGCAGGGCGCCGGTGATCAGCGACAGCTGGTCGGCGAAGCGCGGCGAGAGAATGCTGCTGAACAGCGCGAGGCCCTCGGGCAACTGCACGCCGTCGAGACGATACTGGAGGCTGCCGTGGTCGCCGCGGACATGGATCTGGCCGAACCCGTCCTGCACGACGCCGGGCGCGCGCAGCAGCACCTGGTTGAGCGTGGCGTTCTCGCCCAACGGCGTGTTGCTGATCGCCGTCTTGCTGAAATCGTAGCGCGTGGCGCCCAGACTCGGCTGGATCTCGCTGCGCTCGCGGTCGAGCCGCTTGCCGACCACTTCGATCGAAAGCCCGTCCGACGGGACCTGCGGCTGGGCTGGCGCGGCAGGCGGCGTCTGCGCCATCGCGGGATGCGCGGCCGAGAGACCTGCTGCGAGGGCCAGTGTCGATACGCCGATCCGTTGCATGCCTGTCTCCATCTGAAAATGTTATACTATAATGAGTTACAATATAACATTTGCGCGCGTCAATCGCCGTAATTTGAACGCGACCGCGTCGTGAAGCTGCCAAACAGGCTTTGGCGAAGACTTGCGGGCCGCTATAGGGTCGCCGCCTCATCGAACCGACGGGTTGCTGGAGACACGACGATGCCGCTGCGCTGGGAGATTCTTCACCCGGAGAAACTCATTCACGTCATCGCCGAGGGCGAGGTGACGCTGAAGGAGATGGAGGCCCATTTCGACGCGTTGGTCGTGGCCAACGCGCTTGCCTACTCGAAGCTGTTCGACGCGACCCGCGTCAAGCCGATCTACGACGATGCCGACGTCATGGCGATGGGGGCTCGATTGAGCGCCTACACGGAACACTTTCCCAGCGGGCCGCTGGCCGTCGTGGGCCGGGACGAGTCCGTGGTCCTGACCTTCAAGCGCTTCGTGAACATCTCGCCGTCGAAGCGGCCGGCAGCTCTGTTCTCGACCGAGAAGAAGGCCCGCGCCTGGCTGGCGAAACAGGCCGCGTCCGGAGGCGTGGGGTGAGGGCGTCCATCCGTTGCCGATGACGGGCCCGCTTGCCGACCTGGCGCTGGGCGCCGCCGTGTTCCTGGCGCTCCTCGCGGGTGCCTGGTTTGGCTCGCTGCTGCGCCGGCGGGTCCCCGGCCACATGCTGGATGGCGAGGCCAAGGAAGTCGTCCGGCTCGGCATGGCCCTGTTGGCCAGCATCGCTGCCCTCGTGCTCAGCCTGCTGATCAGCTCGTCGTACGGGGTCTACGAAGCGCAGCGCAACGACCTGCGCACCCTCGCCGCCGACGTGATCAACCTCGACAACACCCTGCGCCTCTACGGCGAGCCGGCACAGCCGGCGCGCGCGCTGCTGCGCGCGGCCGTGGTGGAGACGATCGGCCATCTGTGGTCTCGACCGACCGAGAACTTGTTCATCCAGCCGAACTCTACAGGCGAAAAGGCATACCTGACGGTCCTGAGACTGGCGCCGGCCAACGAGATCCAGGTGACGATGAAGGCGCAGGCGCTGCAGATCGCGGCGGAGATGTCGCAATCGCGCCTGCGACTCTACGAACGCTCGCAGCCTGACCTGCCGAGCTCGCTGATCTTCGTTCTGTCGGTGTGGATGGTGTGTCTGTTCATCAGCTTCAGCCTGTTCTCGCCGCTGAAGCACACCTCGATCGTGGCCCTGGTCCTGGTGGCATTCTCGATCGCCGCCGCACTGTTCCTGCTCCTGGAGCTGTCCGAGCCGTTCAGCGGCCTGGTGCGCCTGTCGGATCGCCCGTTGGTGAGGGCGCTGCCGCCCCTCTGACGGGAGACGTGAACTGCCGAGCTTTGGCGAAGTCCGAGGAGGGCTCCGCTCCGCGCTCTCCGGCCCCCTTCGACCTGATGTGCTGCCGGCGATGCCTACGATGCGGCCGGCAGCCTATGTCAGGCGGTTTCAAAGACGGCGTGGGTATTCGCTGTGACGATGCCGAGCAGGCCGACTGCCGGCTGCGACAGTCCGGGTGCCGCAGCGTCGCCCGCCGTCAGCCTGCTGCTGAGATAGGCAACATCGAGCGTCGCGTTGGGGTTGGCATAGGCGCCGTTGAGGAAGGCGAACTCGAATCCGTCACGGGTGACGTGCCCGTTCCGCAGTTCACCGACCCAATACGCGAGCCCATCCGTGTCGGGTGTCCGATCCAGCACGTCCCAGTACATCGTCGTGACGAAACTGGCGTCCGTCGTAGAGGCAGAGACGACCTCGCCGAGCGGATGGGCGATCGGGACCTGGATCGCCGCGTTGTACTCCAGGCCCATGTGCTGCAAGGCTTTGTCCGGCGCCATGGTCGACGCGATCATGTCGATCAGGATGGAGCCGGTCGGCTTACCCGCCGCGGCGAGGGCCTTGAAGGCTGCCGTCCAGGCAGCGACTTCGGCGTCGGTCGGAAGCGAAGGGGTGCTCGGGTCGAGGGTGAACAGGTCCTGATACTGGTGCCGGATCATCGACCCGATCTCCGCATCGGTCGCATGGCTGGGATCGGCATAGGGGCTGTACTTCGCCTGGGCCTCGGTCGAGAGGGAGAAATCGTCGGCGATCTTGCGCAGGGTCGCGAGTTCAGCCACGGGCGTGAGCGGGGTGCCGACCAACTCGTTCAGCCAATAGCTGAAGCCGGAATTGTCCGCCTGCCGTCCCAGTATGCCGGCGTAAAGGGCACCGATCTCTTCCTGGGGGACAAGCTCGTAAAGCTGGAAGGAGGCCATGGTGCCGATCGTCGCGGTGGAAGACGCCACGGTCGCGATCCGGAACCCGGTGTCGTCGTCCCGGTAGGCGCCCATCTCCTGGGTGTCGCCGGTCGGGTAGTCCCGACGGGTTCCGGAATCGATGGCGGCGATGCCATAGCTCCAGGACCCGCCGCGCACGACCTTGTTGATGCCGACTTCGGGATTGCCGATCGAGGTGTCGGTCCATTGCCAGACCAGCCCCGCCTGATCGGCGGTTCCGTAGGCGCTGTCGGTAAAGGTATAGGCACCCACCGGCGTCAGCTTGTCGCCTTCGGGCTGCACCCCCTGGTAGTTGACCGAGTTCGTCCCGCCCGCCGGATTGTCTTTCATCGGCAGGGTCGCGGATTGCGTCGCCCACTGGTCGTACCCGGCCTTCGCCGGATCGTAATAGGCCGCCTTGTACCATTCGTTCTCGGTCGGGATCCAGAACTTGGCGTCCGGACTCCGCGTGGGAGTGGCCTGCCCCGTGGTGAAGTCGTAGGCACCCGTTTCGGTGCTGGCGCCGCTGGTGGCGCCGTTGTGCAGGTAATTGACGAACCGCGCGGCCTGGTTCCAGTTGACGAAGACCACGGGGTCGTTGGGGGAGGCATCCGGCGACACGCTGTACGCGTAGGGGTCTGCTGCCGTGCCGCTGCCGGTGCGGATGATGGTCTGCTCGATCACCCGCGTCGGCTTGCCCATGTCGGTGTCATAAAGGGCTGCCACCGCCTCGGATCCAGGCTGGGTCGCGACATCGTTCAAGAAATCGACATACTGCTGGATCGTGATGTCGTACTTGCTGATGGCGTAATCGTAGCTTACGGCGCCGTAGTTGCCACCGGTAGCCGGGTCTGCCGCGTTGCCCGCATTGGAAATCGTCACGAATGGAATGAGCATGTCTTGCTCCTTGCTATCTCGAACCGTCTAATGCTCGCGAATAGCCAAAGTAGAGGAAATTACTTCTAACGTTTGCCTCCTGCGGTTGTCTTCGTCGACCAGTAAAGGGCAAATTCTCTTTGCCCTCAGTCGGAGGGTGTTGCGTGGGCGGCCTCTGCAGTGAGCCGCGGGAAAATTTTCCCCGAGATGCCGCCGATCGAAGTTTCCCGAGTGTCTGATCAGGTCAGGACGACGAGGGCCAAGGCGAGCCACATCCCCAGTAGCACGACATTGCCAAGCATGAAGATTGGCGTACGAACATAGAGCCGGTTGAAGGCGATGTGGCTCAAGGCGTGAGCCCATCGGAGCGCGACGTAGCACCAGGCCAACGTTGCAATCAGTGGGTCTCGCACCGGTATCGCGATTGCGATCGCGACCAGCGCGTAAAACAGCACGGGGAACTCGAACTGGTTGGCGAGTTGGCGGGTCGTCCGAAGTACCAGCAGCGGAGCGGCCCTGCCGGTGAAGTCTTCGTAGTAGGAAAGAGCCCGGTCATTCCGGACGAGGTCGACGACCCGGCTGACGAGAATCGCCAGGGCCGTCACGAACGACAGGGCGACGAGCGCCAGCACCTGCGGGAGATACATCTGCGCTGCGATCACGACCGAATTCCCTCGACGGGGGCGTCGTGCTTGCGAACCGCCGTCGCGGCCGTCGTCGAAAGGAAGCGGAGCATGGCTTCGGTTGCCTTGTCGAAGAAGTCGCCGAAATAAATATCGAAATGGCCGGCGTCGAAGTGAACGGCTTCGCCGCGCGGCGCGAGCCGTGCAACCCTGGCTATCGCCGATGGCGGACATATCTCGTCTCGGTCGGTCACGATCATCAGCAGTCGCGGCTCTATGCGCCTTGCGTGACGTAGGGGACGGAACAGGGGAATGCCCAGAATGAAGCGGGCCGCAATGAGATTTCGCCAGGGCGATGGCCCATCGATCATCGCCAGATAGGCGGCTTCGGCACCCGGTGCGGTCATCAGGGCGAGCTCGCCGGGCTCCCCTGCCAGTTTGATGTAGCGGGGCTTGCGGCCGAACAAGGCGCCGGCCTGGTCGATCAGGCCGGCGAGCACCCACCGGAGCGCCAAGACGGGAGGCGCCTGCACCGCGGCCGCCAACCCGTCGACGACCGCGCATTGGGCAATGACGGCAGCGAGGTCCGGACGTGCCGCCGCCACCATCAGCGCATGACCGCCACCGAAGGAGGTCCCGAGGAGAGCGACCCGATCCGCATCTATGACGTCGAGGCCGCGCACGTGATCGATCGCGGCATGGATGTCGGCCTGCTGGTTCTCGATGTTGCCGACGAAGCGCGGTTCGCCTTCACTTGCGCCCCAACTCCGGTAGTCGAAGGCGAACACGGCATAGCCGGCGCGCGTTAAGCGCTCGGCATAGGCGCCCACCCGGACCTGGCGGATCGCGCCGATCCCGTGGGCGAATACGATGCACGGATGCGGGCCTGGTCCGTCGGGGAGATATAGCCATGCTTCGCAATGCTGCTGTCCGGATGGGAAGCGCTCATCGAGCCTGATCACTTTTTGCTCCTTCGAAACTCTTCTTGGCGGGAAGGCCTGGCCGAGCAATAATCCGAGCAAATGCTCGGGTTAACAACTCGGGTTCGCGAAGGAGCCGGAATGGTGCGCGGAAAGTCCGCTACGCCTCGTAAAAGGCCCGTGCAGAAGCGCTCGAGGCAGACCGTCGCCGCCATCCTTGAGGCAACGGCTCAGGTTCTGGTGCGGTACGGATATGATCGCACCACGACGAATCGCGTGGCGGAGAAGGCGGGCGTCAGTATCGGTTCCCTGTACGAGTACTTCCCGAACAAGGAGTCGCTGGTTGCGGCCTTGGCGACGGCCCACGTGGAGGAGTTGATGGAGCGCGTGGGCCGTGTGATTGGCGCTTCCGTCGACGTTGATTCAGGCAGTGTGGTCGCGGCGCTGCTGCGCGCTGGTCTCGACGCGCACCGGGTCAATCCCGCGCTTCACAAGGTCCTGGTCGAGCAGGTGCCGCGCATCGGCGCGCTGGCGGCATCGCTCGACATAAGCTCGGTGCTGCAACGGAAGATCGAGGCAGACCTCCAGCGCCGCGCGCCGGGGCTTCCGCCAGTACGCGCGCGCATGATCGCTCTGGTGCTGGAGACGTGTATCGAGGCGCTGACCCATCGCGCCGTCGTCGAGGCGCCAGAATGGCTTGAAACGGGCGAGATCGAAGCCGAGGCCCTGCGTCTCCTGCAGCCCTATTTTGCCGAGGCGCTGGTGCCACCCTCCGAGGAGCGACGACCTAAACGCGCCCGTGGCAGTGCTTGAACTTCTTGCCCGAACCGCAGGGGCAGAGGGCGTTGCGTGAGACCTTGCCCCAAGTCTCGGGATCGTTGGGGTCGACCGGCCCCTTGGCCACGGGACGCGGGCGGTGCAGCGTCGCCACGCCGCCGCCGTCCGGATCGGCCGGATCGTAGGCCGGGTCGTCGCTCATCGATGCGGCGAGCGCCGGGTCCTCGTGCACCTCGTGCATGTTGGACGGCATCTCGGGCATCGGCGGCGGCTCCATGCGGATCTGCAGGGTCGCCAGCAAGGTCACCACCTGCTCGCGCAGGTTGGTCAGCAGGTCGCTGAACAGGTTGAAGGCCTCGCGCTTGTATTCGTTCAGCGGGTCCTTCTGGCCATAGGCGCGCAGGCCGATGCCCTGGCGCAGATGGTCGAGGTGGAGGAGGTGATCCTTCCAGCTCTGGTCGAAGATCTGCATCAGCACGCTCTTCTCGACCTGGCGCCAGACGTCGGGCCCGTACTGTGCGGCCTTCTGCGCGAACACCCGTTCGACCGCGTCGTTG
Source organism: Reyranella sp. (assembly GCF_052439685.1). Taxonomy (GTDB): domain Bacteria; phylum Pseudomonadota; class Alphaproteobacteria; order Reyranellales; family Reyranellaceae; genus Reyranella. The sequence goes on along the minus strand of NZ_JBQVQG010000004.1, from coordinate 34,921 downwards.
AGGCGGACCTTGATCTCCTCGTCGGCGATGCCCTCTTCCTTGGCCCACTCCTCGACCGGCAGGTCGAGGCCGAAGATGCGCTGCACGTCGTCCTTGAGCTCGCCGATCTTCCACTGCTCGGCGTAGACGCCCTCGGGAATGGTCCGGCGGATGAGCGTGTCGACCACGTCGCGCCACATGCCGGCGACCGTGTCGGACACGTCCTCGGTGCCCATCAGCTCGATGCGCTCCTTGTAGATCTCCTGACGCTGGGCGTTCATCACGTCGTCGAAGCGCAGCAGGTTCTTGCGGATCTCGAAGTTGCGCGCCTCGACCTTGCCCTGCGCCGTCTCCAGCGCCTTGTTGAGCCAGCGATGGGTCAGCGCCTCGTCGTCGGCCATGCCCTTCTTCTGGACCCAGTCGAGCACCTTGTTGTTGCCGAAGATGCGCATCAGGTCGTCTTCCAGCGACAGGAAGAAGCGTGATGCGCCGGGATCGCCCTGGCGGCCCGAGCGGCCGCGCAGCTGGTTGTCGATGCGGCGCGATTCGTGGCGTTCCGTGCCGACCACGAACAGGCCGCCCGCCTCGCGCACGATCGCGCGGTCGCGTTCGACGCCGGCGCGGATCTCCGCCTCGACCCGGGCGATCTCGGCGTTGCGGGCCGCCTCGTCGGGAAATTTCGCAATGATCTCCGGCACGCTCTGCTGCACCAGCATCTCGACGTTGCCGCCGAGCTGGATGTCGGTGCCGCGGCCGGCCATGTTGGTGGCGATGGTGACGGAGCCCGGCCGTCCGGCCTGGGCCACGATCTGGGCTTCCTGGTCGTGGAAGCGGGCATTCAGCACGTTGTGCGGGATACCGGCTTTCTTGAGCGCCTCCGAGAGTTCCTCGGACTTCTCGATCGACACGGTGCCGACCAGCATCGGCTGCTGGCGCGCGCGGCATTCGCCGATCAGCTTCACGATGGCGCGCGTCTTGTCGGCGAGGGTCCTGTAGATCTCGTCGTCGGCGTCCTTGCGGGCCACCGGCACGTTGGTCGGGATCTCGACGACCTCGAGCTTGTAGATCTCGGAAAATTCGGCGGCTTCGGTCAGTGCCGTACCGGTCATGCCCGAGAGCTTCGGATACATGCGGAACAGGTTCTGGAAGGTGATCGAGGCCAGCGTCTGATTCTCGCGCTGGATCTCGACCTGTTCCTTGGCCTCGAGCGCCTGGTGCAGGCCCTCGGAATAGCGGCGGCCCTGCATCATGCGGCCGGTGAACTCGTCGATGATGACGACCTGGCCGTCCTTCACGATGTAGTCGACGTCGCGGCTGAACAGCTTGTGCGCGCGCAGCGCCTGGGTGATGTGATGCAGCACCGACACCATGGTCGGCGCGTAGAGGCTGATGCCCTCGGCCAGCAGCCCGTCGGCGCGCAGGATGTCCTCGATCGCCTCGATGCCGGCATCCGTGAGGACGACCGTGCGGTTCTTCTCGTCCTTCTCGAAATGCTCGGCCTTGAGCTTCGGAATCACCGTGTCGGCGCGGCGGTAGAGCTCGGACGAATCCTCGGCCGGACCGGAGATGATGAGCGGGGTGCGCGCCTCGTCGATCAGGATCGAATCGACCTCGTCGACGATGGCATGGTTGAAGGGCCGCTGAGCCATTGCGTCCAGCCGGTACTTCATGTTGTCGCGCAGGTAGTCGAAGCCGATCTCGTTGTTCGTGCCGTAGGTGATGTCGCAGGCATAGGCAGCCTTGCGCTGCTCGTCGTCGAGCTCGTGCACGATGATGCCGACGGTGAGGCCGAGGAACTTGTAGACCCGGCCCATCCATTCGGCGTCGCGGCGGGCGAGGTAGTCGTTCACCGTGACGACGTGCACGCCCTTGCCGGGGAGGGCATTGAGATAGACGGCGAGCGTTGCGACCAGCGTCTTGCCTTCGCCGGTCTTCATTTCGGCGATCTTGCCCTGGTGCAGGACCATGCCGCCCTTGAGCTGGACGTCGAAGTGGCGTTGGCCGAGCGTCCGCTTGGCCGCCTCGCGCACCGTGGCGAAGGCTTCGGGCAGCAGATTGTCGAGCGTTTCGCCCTTGGCCAGGCGTTCGCGGAATTCGACGGTCTTGCCTTGCAGCTGCTCGTCGGAAAGAGCGACGAACTCCGGCTCGAGGGCGTTGATCTTCGCCACCGTCTTGTCGAAGCCTTTGACGATCCGGTCGTTGGCCGTCCCGAAGAGCGTCCGGGCAAGCGCGCCAAGCATGAAAACCTCGATATTCTAATGACTTAGGCGGGCACAGTGGCCCGCCCTTCCTGTGAGAGATAGAGAGCGCCCGGTAGAGTGTCAACGCAGCGGACCACCGCAGGCGCGCCGAACAGCACCCCATGCCGAACAGCACCCCATAAAGTGTCATCGCCCCGACATGGACGCCGTACTCACGAAAAAGTGCCGCAATTCAACGCCATCACGCATCTTACCGGGGAGGCGGCGCTTGCTTGGCCCGATGGGCCCTGTGTAAACGGTCTGCGCCTTTCGAAAACGAATGAATCTGCTGGAGTCCGCCATGAGTCATGACCTGCGTTCCTTGCGCCTCGCCCTCCTGAGTGGCGCGGTTGCGCTCATCGCGGGTCCTGTCCTGGCCCAGACCCCGCCGGCCGGCCAGCCCGCGAAGCCCCCGGCCCCGGCCGCAAAGCCGCCCGCCGCCGCCGCCCCGGCCACGATCAAGGACCCGGTCGTCGCCATCGTGAACGGCCAGCAGATCCGCCTGTCCGAACTCGAGATCGCCCAGCAGTCGCTGCCGCAGCAGTACCGCTCGATGCCGCTGCAGGCGGTGTTCCCGGCGCTCCTCGAGCGCATCATCGACAGCAAGCTGGTCGTTCAGGAAGGCAAGAAGACCAAGACCAACGACGACCCGGCCTTCAAGAAGCGCATGGCCTTCGTCGAGGAGCAGGTCCTGCAGGATTTCTGGATCCAGCGCGAGATTTCCCGCCTCGTCACCCTGGAGAAGATCCAGGCGCGCTACCAGGAGCGCCTGAAGTCGATGCCGCCGGAAGAAGAGGTGCATGCGCGCCACATCCTGGTGGCCACCGAGGACGAGGCCAAGGCGATCATCGCCGACCTGAAGAAGGGCACGCCGTTCGACAAGATCGCCAAGGAGAAGTCGACCGACAAGGCCTCGGGCGCCGAAGGCGGCGATCTCGGCTGGTTCAAGAAGTCCGACATGGTGAAGGAATTCGCCGATGCCGCCTTCGCCCTGAAGAAGGGTGAACTCTCGGAGGCGCCGATCAAGACCCAGTTCGGCTACCACGTGATCAAGATCGACGATCGTCGCACCGCACCGCCGCCGGCGCTGGAGGAGCTTTCCGACCAGATCCGCGAGGAACTGGCGCGCGAGGCGGTGACCGCCCAGCTCGACAAGATCCGGGCCGGCTCGAAGATCGAGAAGTTCAACATCGACGGGACCAAGGTCGAGGCGGCTCCGGCTGCGCCGGCCGCTCCCGCCGCCACCCCGGCCAAGCCCGCTGCGCCGGCCCAGCCGCCGAAGTAACGGCCTCGCCTCAAGTAGAACTCACCTTTTGCGGCGTTTCTGGTGTAGTCTCCGCCGCTGGCCGGCCACGTATCTGTGGCCGTGCCTGAGGGGAGAACCATGTCCGCCAAGCACGCCGTATCGCCGCTCGCACCCAAGTCGATTCCGACGCTGCCCCGCATCGCGGGCGTAAAGCTCGGCGTTGCGCATTCGGGCGTGCGATACATCGACCGTGACGACGTCCTGCTGGCGGTCGTGCCGGCCGGGGCGACCATCGCGGGTGTCCTGACCAAGTCCAAGACCTGCTCGGCGCCGGTCGACTGGTGCCGCAAGAACCTGGCCCGCGGCAAGGTCCGCGCCATCGTGGTCAATGCCGGCAACGCCAATGCCTTCACCGGCAAGCTGGGCGACAAGGCGGTCGAGGAGACGACCCGGGCCATCGCCCAGGCGCTGGGCTGCCCGCGCAACGAGGTCTTCATGGCCTCGACCGGCGTGATCGGCCAGCCGCTCGAGTGGGAGAAGATCGCCGCCGTCGTGCCGGCCCTCATCAAGTCGGGCAAGGAAGATGCCTGGTCGGCCGCCGCGGGCGCCATCATGACCACCGACACCTTTCCGAAGCTGGCCACGCGCCAGGCCAAGATCGGCGAGCGCACGGTGACGGTGAACGCCTTCCTCAAGGGCTCGGGCATGATCGCGCCGGACATGGCGACGATGCTGGGCTTCGCCTTCACCGACGCCAAGGTTCCCGGCGCCGTGCTGCAGAAGCTGCTCTCCGACGCCGCCGACAAGTCCCTGAATTGCGTCACCGTCGACGGCGACACCTCGACCAGCGACACCTTCCTGATGGTCGCCACCGGTGCGGCGCGCCACGCGCCGATCGAGGAGGCCGACGACCCCGTGCTGGTCGATTTCAAGCGCGCGCTGGACGAGGTGATGATCGAACTGGCGCAGCTGCTCGCGCGCGACGGCGAGGGCGCCACCAAGTTCGTGACCATCAACGTGGGCGGAGCCTCGTCGAATGGCGCCGCGCGCAAGATCGGCCTCGCGGTCGCCAACTCGCCGCTGGTCAAGACCGCGATCGCGGGCGAGGACGCCAACTGGGGCCGGATCGTCATGGCGGTCGGCAAGTCGGGCGAGCGCGCGGACCGCGACAAGCTGCGCATCTCGATCGGCGGCGTGCGCATCACCGATCAGGGCCAGGTCGTGCCGAACTACGACGAGGCGCCGGTCGCCCAGCACATCAAGGGATCCGACGTGGTGATCGACATCGACCTGGGCATCGGCCGCGGCCGCGCCACGGTCTGGACCTGCGATCTCACCCACGGCTACATCGACATCAACGGCAGCTACCGCTCCTGATGGACGGCTTCGAAGACGCGTGTCCGGGCGGCCCGCCGCCGCTCGGCGAGCGACCGCTCGTGCTGGTGGCGGCCGTCGCGCTGGTCGACATCGACAGCCGCGTCCTCATCGCACAGCGCCCCCCGGGCAAGTCGATGGCCGGCCTCTGGGAATTTCCCGGCGGCAAGGTCGATCCCGGCGAGACCCCGGAACAGGCGCTGGTGCGTGAACTCAATGAGGAACTCGGCATCGAGACGGCGACGAGCTGCCTGGCGCCGATCGCCTTCGCCAGCCACGGCTACGAGAAGTTCCATCTCCTGATGCCGGTCTTCGCCTGCCGCAAATGGAACGGCACGCCGCAGCCGCGCGAGGGCCAGGTCCTGAAATGGGTCGCGCCCATGGAACTCACCAGATATCCGATGCCACCGGCCGACCTGCCGCTGGTCGGCCTGCTGCGCGACCTGCTCTAAGCCGAGAGCGTCCGCAACGGCGCGCCTTCGCGCCAGCCGAGCAGGTCGCGGAAGATCAGCGCCTGGGCCGTCGCCGCGACGGCCGTGCCGCCATAGGAGACCAGGATGGCCGCGGTCCAAGTGATCACGGCGGCCGAGTCGGCGGCGCCCATTACACCGCGCGTCAGGCCGAGCACGACCAAGGTCGCCATCGTCGTGGCGAGCGCGCCCGTGAGGAAGATCAGGAACAGCACGCCGATGATCGTCCAGGCATTGCCGCGGCTGTGGGCCCATGAAAGCCGGGGCGAGAAGGGCTCGTCGACCGAGGTCGCAGCAAGCCCGTAGCTGACACGCAGCGCCAGGATGATCGAGACGGTGAAGCCCGCCCCGATCGGGGCGGCCAGCGCCTGCTTGCGCGCAACCTCGGGATCGATCGCGGCGCCGGCGGCCAGCGCCTCGGGATCGATGTTGCCCAGCATCAGCACGAAGGCTGCCAGCAGGACGAAGGTGAAGCCGCCGATCTTGATGAGGTGGAGCAGGAAGGCCGTCTCCCGCGGCGACCAGCCGAGCCCCGGCAAGCGGCCGACGCGATTTGGCCCCAGCAGCACGACGCGCTGCCAGGCCACCATGAACATCACCGTCGGCACGATATCGACGGCCTTCTCGATCAGCATCGGCATCAGCGAGTCGCGGGGCATCGTCGAGCCCAGCAGCCGGATCGCGAGCGAGGCGATCCACGGAATGGTCACGAGATGGAAGAACAGTCCGAGATTGGCGAAGACGAAGCCGAAGCTTTGGGCGACCAGGCCACCGAACGAGAGTTTCACCACGGGCACCGTCTAGCTCCGATCCACTTTTTCGCCGGCACTGATTTCCGAAGTTCCCAGCGCGTCGGCCAGCCGCCGGGCGGCGCTGCCGGGCTTGAGGGCCTTGGGCTGGGACGCGTGCGGCGACCAGCCGTGCAGGAACAGCACCTCGAAGCTCGCGGACACGCGGCCGCCGGGCCCTGTAAAGCGCTCGCCGTAGAGTTCGGCGGCGCGCAGCAGGACGGCGCGTCTCGTGACGGTACGGCGTCGACCGACCACGAGATTGCCCTCGCCCATGCGGCTCAGGTCGCGCATCAGCGCGAGCGCGCTCTCATATTCGACCTCGATCGTCTCGCCGTCGGCCACCGGCAGGGCGAACCCCGCCCGCTGCAGCAGGCCCGCCGCGTCGCGCAGGTCGGCGAAGGGCGAGACGCGCGGGCTCAGGCCGCCGTCGATCTCGCTCTCGGCCGCCGCCAGCGCCTGGCGCAGCTGCCACAGGGTGGCGCCTCCCAGGAGGGCACCGAGGAACAGGCCGTCCGGCTTCAGGATCCGGGCGATCTGGATCAGGGTGCCTGGGAGGTCGTTCACCCAATGCAGGTCCATCGCGCTCAGCACCAGGTCGAAGCAGCCGGCGGCGAACGGCAGGAATTCCTCGTCCGCCACGATGGCCGGTCCGCGTGCCCTCAGCGCGAAGCCGCGGCTGAGATCGGCGCGCACCAGCTGCCCGACGATCGGGCGCCCCCCCAGGGCGGCCGCCACTTCGTCGCCGTGACTGCCGAGGTCGAGGGCGAGAGGGAAGGTGCGGCGCACATCGGCCAGCCGATCGACCAGCCTGTCGGCGATCTCGCGTTTCAGGAAGGCGTGACTGTCCCAGTCGCGGGCGGCGCGCTCTCGACGCTGGCGCAACAGGGCGCGGTCGAACACCAGCAGGGGGTCGGGACCAGTCACAGTGGGTATGTAGGGAAAAAGGGCGGCGGCGGGTAGGGGAGCGCCATCCTGTGGGCGCATTTGCCCGCCCCAATCCGCCACATGTTCTCGAGGGGAGTGCGAGGCGCCGTTGCCGGGGCGGGCCGGGCCGTGCTGGACGCGGTGTTGCCGCCGCTGTGTCTCGGCTGCAACGAGATCGTCAGCGCGCCAGGATCCCTGTGCGCGAGCTGCTGGCAGGGCTTTTCCTTCATCTCCGCGCCGCACTGCGCCTGTTGCGGTACGCCGTTCGCGGAGGATCTGGGGCCCGAAGCGCTCTGTGCCGGCTGCCTCGTGCATCGCCCGCGCTATCAGCGGGCCCGGGCGGCGCTGGTCTATGACGATCAGAGCCGCCGGCTCGTCCTGCCCTTCAAGCACGGGGACCGCACGGATATCGCGCGTGCCTGTGGCGGCTGGATGGCGCGGGCGGGTGGCGATCTCGTCGCCTCGGCCGACCTGGTGGCGCCGGTGCCGCTTCATTGGCGGCGTCTGTTCATGCGCCGCTACAACCAGGCGATGCTGCTGGCCCGCATGGTGGTGCGGGTGGCGGGACCCGGCCGGACTCTGCAGCTGGCGCCGGACCTCCTGCGACGGCAGCGCTGGACCGGTTCGCAGGCGGGTCTCAGGGCGAAGGAACGGCGGCGCAACGTGCGCGAGGCCTTCGACGTGCATCCGAAATGGCGGCCGATGGTGGCCGGCAAGACCATCCTTCTGGTCGACGACGTGCTGACGACCGGCGCGACGGTCGAGGCCTGCGCCCGGGCGCTGCAACGCGCCGGGGCCAAAGGGGTTGATGTCCTGACACTGGCGCGGGTCGTCCGGCCGGCGCTATAGTTTCGGCAAAGAGGTTCACCAATGGCCAAGATCGAGATCTACACGACGCCGTTCTGCGGCTACTGCGCGCGGGCCAAGAGCCTGCTCGACAGCAAGGGCGTCGAGTACGAAGAGACCGACGTGATGATGGACGACAAGAAGCGCACCGAGATGCGCAGCCGCGCCAATCGCACGACCGTGCCGCAGATCTTCATCAACGGGCAGCATATCGGCGGCTCCGACGATCTCGCCGCCCTCGAACGGGCAGGCAAGCTCGATCCCCTGCTCGCACAGACGAGCTGAGGGCTTCCATCATGACCGCGTTCAAGGCCGGCCTGATCCAGACCAACGTCAGCAACGACATGGCCGAGAACGTGGCCTGGCTGCGCGAGCAGGCGAAGCGCGCGCGCGACGCCGGCGCGGACTTCATCATGACGCCGGAGAATACCGGCCTGATCGGCGCCAACCGCACCGAGACGCTGGCCAAGGCGCAGACCGAGGAAGAGCACGCGATGCTCGCGGCCTGCCGCGCGGCGGCGCGCGACACCGGGGCGTGGTTCCTGCTGGGCTCGATCCATGTGCGTGTGCCGGGCGAAGAGCAGATCCGCAATCGCTCCTACCTGATCGATTCGTCGGGCGGCATCGTGGCGAGCTACGACAAGATCCACATGTTCGACGTCCAGCTCGCCGGCGGCGAGAGCTATCGCGAATCGTCGACGTTCAAGCCGGGCGAGAGAGCGGTGCTGGCCGAGACGCCGTGGGGCGTGCTCGGCATGACGATCTGCTACGACCTGCGCTTCCCCTATCTCTATCGCGAGCTGGCACATGCCGGCGCCACGATGCTGGCGATCCCGTCCTCGTTCACGGTGCCGACCGGGCAGGCGCACTGGCACACGCTGATGCGCGCCCGCGCCATCGAGACCGGCTGCTTCGTCTTCGCGCCGGCACAGGTCGGCACGCACAAGGGCTCCAACCGCAAGACCTACGGCCACTCGGTCGCCATCGCTCCGTGGGGCGAAGTGCTGGCCGATGCCGGGGGAGAGAAGGCGGGCTTCGTGGTCGCCGACATCGACATGGCGAAGATCGAGGAAGCCCGGAAGATGGTCCCGTCGCTGACCCACGACCGCAAGTATGCGGCGCCGGTGCTGCACAAGGCTGAAGTCGCGAAGGCGGCGGAGTAACTCCCTGTCGTCCTGAGCACAGCGAAGGACGACAGAATCCTAAAAAGCCTCGAACAGATGCTCGTACTTCGCGACGAACCCCTCTTCGTCGAGATCGATTCGCGCCGTGAAGCCGTCGGACACGCCTTTGTCGACATAACGCCACGCGCGCGGACCGAGCGGCTCGTAGCGTTGACGTGACGGCTGGCAGGTGAGCGAGGAGGCGTCGAAGAAGAGCGCCAGCAGTTCGCCGCCCGCATTGCCGAGCCGCCGGATCGCCAGGCTGTTGCAGAAGGGTGTCGCGGAAACGTCGACCTCGTGACAGGCCGCGAGGTCGGGGCGCTCCTCGCCATCGACGCGCCAACCCCTGTCGCCTGCCCGTTCGATCAGAAGCGACTTTCCGAGTGCGTCGGTTCGGTCGATGCGCAGTCTTCGGGTTTGCCACGAGGCATCCAGCTCCCAGCGGTAACGGAGGCCGAAGCTTTCGGCGCCGGCATGGATCACCGTCGAGCACACGTCGATGCCTGACCGACTGCGGGAGAGCGCCATGAGTTCGAGGCCAGGCTCATCGACACGGCGCCATCGCCGCAGGATCTGGTCGTTCTGCATGCGAAACTCTTGCGTCGCATCATGGGGGAATTGCGGCACGGGCGGCTCGACCGCCAGGCCGAATCGCGCCACTCTCGCTCATCCACCGTGGAGCGCCCGATGTCCTCTCCCAGCCTGGTGATACGAAACGGAACGATCGTCGATGGCTCGGGCGGCGATCCCTATGAGGCCGACCTGTCCATCGTAGATGGCAAGATCGCGGCGATCGGCAGCGGCATCGCGAAAGGCGAGGAGGAGATCGACGCGCGCGGCAGGCTGGTGACGCCGGGCTTCGTCGACGTCCACACCCACTACGATGCGCAGGTCACGTGGAGCGAGCGGCTGTCGCCGTCATCGTGGAACGGCGCGACCACGGTCGTGCTCGGCAATTGCGGCGTCGGCTTCGCGCCCTGCCACGAGGATCAGCACGCGATGCTGATCAACCTGATGGAAGGCGTCGAGGACATTCCCGAGGTCGTGCTGTCGGAAGGCCTGCCGTGGAACTGGCACAGCTTTCCGGATTTCATGGATGCCATCGCCGCGCGGTCCTACGATGCCGATGTGGCGACGCAGGTGCCGCACGCGGCGTTGCGCGTCTACGTGATGGGTCAACGCGGCGCCGACCGGGAGCCCGCGACCGAACAGGATCGCCAGCGGATGGCCGAACTCACCGTCGAAGGGCTGCGCGCCGGCGCGCTGGGCTTCTCGACGTCGCGCACGCTCAATCACCGTTCGGCCGACGGCAAGCACATCCCGACCCTGCGCGCCGAGGAAGCGGAGCTCACGGCCATTGCCCGTGCGATGCGCCGGGCCGATGCCGGCTGGCTGCAGATCGTGTCGGATTTCCAGGAGGGCGAGATCGGCCTGTTCCGCCGCCTGGCGCAGGAATCCGGGCGGCCCGTCACCATCACGCTGCTGCAGTCCAACGCCCGACCCGAAGGCTGGCGCGAGACCATGGCGGAGATCGACGAGGCCAATGCCGAAGGCCTGCGCATCACGGCCCAGGTCCGGTCGCGGCCGACCAGCGTGCTGCTCGGCCTCGAACTGTCGCAGAACGCTTTCTCGGGTCGGCCGAGCGTCGACCGGATTGCGCGTTTGCCGTTCGCCGAGCGTCTGGCGCAGTGGCGCGATCCGTCGTTTCGCGCCCGCGTCCTCGGCGAATCCTTCGAAGGCGACCGGCGCAACCGGCTGGTCGATCGCTGGGATCGCATGTTCCCCTTGGGAGATCCGCCGGATTACGAGCCGACGGCTGACCGCAGCATCGCCGCGATGGCCGAACGGCAGCGCCGTCCCGCAGCCGAGGTCGCCTACGACCTGATGCTCGAGCATGACGGGAAGCAGATCTTCTATCTGCCGGTCACCAACTTCGTCGCCGGCAATCTCGACGTCGTGCGCGAGATGATCGACCGGCCCAACACGCTGCTCGGGCTGGGCGACGGCGGCGCTCATGTCGGCATCATGTGCGACGCGACGGCCACCAGCTATACGCTGACCCACTGGACGCGCGATCGCCGACGCGGCTCGCTGTTGCCGGTATCATGGGCCATCAAGCGGCTGACCGCCGACAATGCGGCCGAGATCGGCTTGCGCGACCGTGGCCTGCTCAAGGTCGGCCGCAAGGCCGACATCAACGTGCTCGATTACGACAATATGCGGCTGCGCCGGCCCGAGATCGTCTACGACCTGCCGGCCGGCGGAAAGCGCCTGATCCAGCGGACCGAGGGCTTCGACGCGACCATCGTGTCGGGCGCGATCGTCTATCGGCAGGGCGAAGCGACCGGTGCGCTGCCGGGCCGCCTGGTGCGCGGCGCGCGCGGTGCGTGAGTCCCGCCTCTAGAGACGGCGGGCGGCAATCCTCTGCACCATGGCCATCTTCGGCTGGCTGATCATGCGCGCCTCGTAGGCGGTCACCGAGAAGCGCCCGCGCACGAGGTCGAGCAGCTCGCCATCCTTCAGCAGGAAGTCCGGCCGGCTCGGTTTTCCGAAGCGTTCGTTGCCTTCCATGAAGGTCTCGTAGAGCAGGATGCCGCCGGGCTGCAGCGCGGCGAAGAGTGCCGGGAACAGTGGTCGGTGCAGGTAGTTGGTGACGACGATCGCGCCGAAGCGGCGGCCGGCCAGCGGCCAGGGGGAGCCATCCTCGAGATCGGCGGCGACCACCTCGACCGTGTCGGACGCGACCAGGGCGCTCACGTCGCGATCGACCGCGGTCACGCGGTGGCCGCGGCTGGCGAAGTAGGCGGTGTGGCGGCCGTTGCCGGCTGCGAGATCGAGGATCGGGGCGCCGGGCGGTATCAGGCCGGCCCAGGTCGCGATCCAGGAGGAAGGGATCATCTCCTGCGCGCTCCCGTTCCCTTGAGGTTCAGCAGATTGCCCGACAGGATCAGGGCAGCGCCCAGGATCGTCAGCGTGTCGAGCCGCTCGCCGTAGAGCAGCCAGCCGGCGAGGGCGGCCAACGGAACGCGCAGGAAATCCATCGGTACGACGACGGTGGCATCGGCGTGCAGCATGGCGCGCGTCAGGCAGTAGTGGGAGAAGGTACCGCAGAAGGCGATGACGATGATCCACGCCCAGGCATAGGCCGAGGGCCAGCGCCACACGTCGAGCGCCGGCACCAGGCCGATGATCGACTGGATGAACAGCATCCAGAACAGGATGGTGACGACGCTGTCGCTGCGCGTGAGCGACTTCACCATGGTCACGGAGATGGCGAAGCCGACGGCGGCCGCCAGCGCGATGATCTGGCCGGGCACGATCTCATTGGTCCCTGGCCGCACGATGATGATGACGCCGACAATCCCGAGCGCCACCGCGAGGTTCTTCCACAGCCCCATCCGCTCGCCGAGGAAGGCGACCGCCAGGATCGCGGTCCAGATCGGCATGGTGAACTCGATGGAGATGACCTGGGCCAGCGGGATCAGGGTCAGCGCCTTGAACCAGGCGAATTGCGCGCCGTAGTGGGCGATGTTGCGGCCGACCTGCTGCCACGGCCGCGCCGTCTTCAGCTTGCCGAACCCGCCCGCCAGGTGGATCAGCGGATAGAGCATGGCGAGGCCGATGACCGAGCGCATCTCCATGATCTGGAAGACGTCGAGTTCGCGCGTCGTCTCGCGGCCGGCGATCGCCATGACGAGCATGGCCGTGAGCCAGCCGGCCATCCAGAAGGCGGCTTTGAAATTCGAGGGTTGCGGGGACATCGACGGCTGCTGTTGCTGGCCTCAGGGGCGGGGGCGCGACAATCGGGCCTTGCGTCCGTCGCGACAAGCCACCATTTTTCGACTTGTCATGATTTTGTATCGCTTGCGCTGCGCCAATGGCCACGAGTTCGACAGCTGGTTCAAGGACAGCAAGACCTATGAACGTCAGGAGAAGAAATCCCTGATCGGCTGTGCCGTGTGCGGCACGGACAAGGTCGAGCGTGCCCTGATGGCGCCCCGCATCGGCAAGAAGGGCAAGGACGCCACGCTCCCGGTGGCCGTCGAAGCTTCTGGCGCGGAGACGCCCGCCGCGCCGTCCCCTGAGCAACAGCAGCAGATGGCGGCGCTCGCCCGACACATGCCCAAGGAACTGCGCGAGGCCCTTCTCGCGGTCCGCGCCGAGGTCGAGAAGAACTGCGAGCATGTCGGCGACAAGTTCGCCGACGAGGCCCGCAAGATTCACTATGGCGAGAGCGACAAGCGCGGCATTTACGGCGAGACCAGCGACGAGGAAGCCGAGGCCCTGGCCGAGGAAGGTATCGAGTTCGGCCGCCTTCCCTGGATCCCGCGCGGCAACTGATCCGGTCGCCGGATCGCTATTTCGGCCCCGCCACCCCGTACAGCATGTAGTTCACGTCGAGGTCGTTCCGATTGAGCGACCATTTGCGGCTGAGCGGGGCGTAGACGACGCCGACGATCTCCTGGGTTTCGATGCCACCGGCGCGCAGGCCGCGCGCCACCTCGGACGGTTTGAGGAACTTCTTCCAGTCGTGGGTGCCGCGGGGCAGCCAGCCCAGCACATATTCCGCGCCGGCGATGGCGAGCGCCCAGGCTTTTGCGGTGCGGTTGAGCGTCGACAGGAAGAGCAGTCCGCCGGGCTTCACCATGCGACCGCAGGACCGCAGGAACAGATCGACATCGGCCACGTGCTCGACGATCTCGAGGGCCAGCACGACGTCGAATTGCGCGCCGCTTTCGGCCAGCGCTTCAGCGGTACCCTGGCGGTAGTCGATGTCCAGTCCCACACTTTCGGCATGAAGCCCCGCCACGGCGATATTGCGCTCGGAGGCGTCCACGCCCGTTACCGAGGCGCCGAGGCGGGTCATCGGCTCGCTGAGCAGCCCGCCGCCGCAGCCGATGTCGAGCAGCGAGAGGCCCTGCATCGGATCGCCGCCCAGGGGATCGCGCTGCCAGTGGGCGGCGACCCGGTCGCGGACATAGCCGATCCGTACCGGGTTCAGCCGGTGCAGGGGGGCGAACTTGCCGGTGGGGTCCCACCACTCGTCTGCGATGCGGGAAAAGCGTTCGACGTCGGCGGGATCGACCGTTCCGACGAGGGGGATATGCGCGGTTTCAACCATGGTTCTCTTGACCCATATGGCAGCATCGGTGTCTATAGCCCGCTTTCCGGGCAGGGGCTTGCCCTTCGAGTGGGTTCATGGCGCGCATCGTACTGAAATTTGGCGGCACATCGGTCGGCGACACGGATCGAATCAAGAACGTCGCGCGCAAGGTGAAGGCCGAAGTCGCGCGCGGCAATGAGGTCGCGGTCGTTGTCTCGGCCATGTCCGGCGCCACCAACCAGCTCGTCAAGTGGGTGAACGAGATCTCCCCTCTGCACGATCCGCGCGAATACGACGTCGTGGTGGCGACGGGCGAGCAGGTCACGATCGGCCTGCTGGCGATGGCGCTGCAGCAGGAAGGGGTCAAGTCGCGTTCCTGGGTCGGTTGGCAGCTGCCGATCAAGACGGACGACGCCTACGCAAAGGCACGGATCGTCGAGATCGACACGGTCGAGATGGCGAGGACCATGGCGGCGGGCGAGGTTCCTGTGGTGCCGGGATTCCAGGGCATTTCGCCGGAAGGCCGCATCACGACGCTGGGGCGTGGCGGGTCCGATACGTCCGCGGTGGCGCTGGCGGCGGCGCTCAAGGCCGATCGCTGCGACATCTACACCGACGTCGACGGCGTCTATACGACCGATCCGCGCATCGTCGAGAAGGCCCAGAAGATCGACCGCGTGACCTACGAGGAAATGCTCGAAATGGCGTCGCTCGGCTCGAAGGTGCTGCAGACGCGCTCGGTCGAGCTGGCGATGAACCATCATGTGCGCGTGCAGGTGCTGTCGTCGTTCGACGAGGCGCTCGGCAGCGACCTGCCCGGAACTCTGGTTGTGGACGAGGAAGAGATCATGGCCCAGGGCCTCGAGAAGTCCGTCGTGAGCGGCATCGCCTTCGCCAAGGACGAGGCGAAGATCACCGTGACCCAGGTGCCCGACCGGCCCGGCGTCGCGGCCGCCATCTTCGGCCCGCTGGCCGCGGCGAACATCAACGTCGACATGATCGTGCAGAACGTCTCGGTCGACGGCAGCTCGACCGACATGACCTTCACGGTGCCCAAGCCCGACCTGGCGCGTGCGGTGCAGCAGCTCGAGCGCGCGAAGGAGGAGCTGAAGTTCGCCGAGGTCAAGTCCGACCTCAACGTCTCCAAGGTCTCGGTGATCGGCGTCGGCATGCGCAGCCATGCCGGCGTCGCGCTCAAGATGTTCGAAACCCTTGCCGCCAAGGGCATAAACATCCAGGTCATCTCCACGTCGGAGATCAAGATCAGCGTGCTGGTGGCTGCCGAATACACAGAACTGGCGGTGCGGGCGCTTCACACGGCCTATGAGTTGGATGCCGCCTGAGCGTCCCGGCAGGGTATTGGAACGCCCCTAATTCGCGGCTGGACTCTGCGAATTAGCCGGTAGGCAGTCCGGCGCGGGTCTTGCTATAAGCGGCGCATGGACGCCGCGCTCGCTCAGATGTCTTGCTGCAACGCCCGACCGAGCAATTCGGCGGCCGCGGCCTGGCGAGTTTGCGCCTGCGTCATCGACCGCAGCTTTGTCGTCATTCGACTCAAGCATCTAGCGGTCTGACCATGGAGAGATCGACTCCCCTGGCCGGACCGCGAATGCTCCTCAAGCGGCTCCGGGACACGATGGCGCGTGCCGAGTCCGTCGAAGTGACGCTGGGCGAGGTCGTGCGCCTGGTCGCCAACGAAATGGTGGCCGAGGTCTGCTCGATCTACCTGCTGCGCGCGGGCGAAGTGCTGGAACTGTTCGCAACCCAGGGCCTCAATCCTTCGGCCGTCCACACGACGCGCCTGCGGGTCGGCGAGGGCCTGGTCGGCGACATCGCCGCCCACGGAAGGCCGCTGGCGCTCGACGACGCCCAGCATCATCCACAATTCGCCTACCGCCCCGAGACTGGTGAGGAAATCTATCACTCGCTGGCGGGTGTGCCGATCGTGCGCGCCGGCCGGGTGCTGGGCGTCCTGGTCGTGCAGAATCGCACCCGTCGACAGTACGACGAGGAAGAGGTCGAGACTCTGCAGACCATCGCCATGGTGCTGGCGGAACTGGTCTCGGCCAGCCACGTCGTCAGTCCCAACGAGGTCCAGCAGGTCGATGGCATCGGTCTGCTGCCGTTGCGCGTCGACGGCGTGCAACTCACGCCCGGCGTCGCGATCGGCCGCGCCGTGCTGCATGAACCCCGAATCGTCATTCAGCGTGTCGTCGCGGAAGATGTCGAACAGGAGCAGATCCGCTTCCTCGAGGCACTACGCGGCGTCCGCGAGGACGTCGATCGCATGCTCGAAGCGCACGACATGCAGTCGGGCGAGCAGCGCGAAATTCTCGAGACCTTCCGCATGTTCGTCGACGATCGCGGCTGGGCAGAGAGGGTGCGTGAGGCCATCGGCTCCGGCCTCACTGCCGAGGCCGGCGTCCAGCGCGCCTTCGACGATGTCCGCACCCGCCTCGGCCAGTCGACCGATCCCTATATCCGTGAGCGGCTGAGCGATCTGCAGGATCTCAGCAACCGGTTGCTGCTGCGGCTGACCGGTCGCGTCGCGACCGATCCCAGCACCTTGCCGGACGACATGATCGTGGTCGCCCGCGACATGGGGCCGGCCGAGCTGCTCGATTACGACCGCAACCGTCTGCGCGGTGTCGTGCTGGAGGAAGGCTCGGCGCTCAGCCACGTGGCGATCGTGGCGCGCGCCCTCGACATTCCGGTGGTCGGTCGCGCGCCGAATGTGCTGGCGAGGGTCGAGGCGGGCGATCCGATCGTGGTCGACGGCGACAATGCCCAGGTCCTCGTGCGACCGGCCGAGGACATTCTCCAGACGGTCCATCTCGCACTCGACGCGCGCGCCGAGCGCCGTCGCAAATACGCGGCCCTGCGCGACTTCCCGCCAGCAACGCGCGACCAGGCGCGCATCTCGCTCAACATGAATGCCGGCCTGCTGATCGACATGCAGCATCTCGACGATACGGGCGCCGATGGCGTCGGCCTCTATCGGACAGAGATTCCGTTCATGGTGCGTTCGGAGTTTCCCGACGTCGACGCACAGGCCTGGCTCTACGGACGCGTGCTCGACCTGGCGGATGGGCGGCCCGTGGTTTTTCGTACACTCGATGTCGGCGGCGACAAGGTCCTCCCTTATATCGGTGCCTTCGGTGACGAGAATCCCGCAATGGGCTGGCGCGCCATCCGCATCGGGCTCGATCGTCCGGCGATGCTGCGCCGTCAGCTGCGCGCGATGATTCTCGCTGCCAACGGACGTCCCCTGTCGGTCATGTTCCCCATGATCGCCGAGGTCACCGAATTGCTACGGGCACGTCATCTTCTCGATCTCGAACTCGATCGTTCGCGCAGGCGTGGTCAGCCGGTGCCCGAGAGCTTGCGTGTCGGCGTCATGTTCGAGGTGCCTGCGCTGGCGTGGCAGCTCGACAGTCTGATGCCACATGTCGATTTCATTTCGATCGGCACAAACGATCTCCTGCAGTTTCTCTACGCCGCCGATCGTGGCAACACACGTCTCGCCGGTCGTTACGACAGCTTGTCGCCGGCGCTCCTTCGACTGCTACATTTTGTAGTGAACAAAGTGCGTCCTGCCGGTGTGGACGTTGCCGTGTGCGGAGAGATGGCCGGCCGGCCGGTCGAGGCACTGGCCTTACTCTCGATCGGCATACGCTCTCTCTCGATGTCGCCGGGCGCGATCGGCCCGGTGAAGGCGATGATCCGTTCGCTCGATCTCAACGACGCGGCAGGTTTCATGACAACTGCGCTTACGCAACCCGATCGCCCGTTGCGTGAGACGTTGCGTCTCTTCGCCGCCGATCACTCCATCGAAATTTAACAGCGGAAAGTCGAATCGCTTTTGCCCTGTCATGGGGCCTCTGCTAAGAGTCGCGACGAGGGGACAAGCAGGGAATTTCAATGCCGGATCAGGTTGACTGGCGGGCGATTGAGCGCGAGGCCGGACCGGGCCAAGCGGTCGGTCGACTCCTACGCGATCAACGCGAGGCACGCGGTCTGGACCTGACTCAAATCGAGAAGAGCATTCGGATCCGGCGTTCTCATCTCGAAGCGATCGAGGATGGTCGCTACGACCAGCTCCCCGGCGCCGCTTACATTCCCGCCTTCCTGCGGGCTTACGCAACCCATCTCGGTCTCGACGCCGAGAAGGTCATGACCGCCTACCAGCTGTCCGGTGCCGTGCCGATCAAGCGTCCCGTAACGCTGCCGGCGAATTTCCCGGTGATGGAGCGGCGCGCGCCGATCGGTCTCGCGGTTCTCACCGTTCTGCTCGTCGTCGGGGCGGGGTATGGCGTGTGGAACTACATGCCCCGCGATCAGGCCGTCGTTGCGCAGAAGGTTCCGCCCGTGCCGGATCGTCTGCTCTCCGAGCGGCCGAGCCCGCCGGCCGCCGCGCCCAACCCGTTCGTTGCTCAATTGCCGTCTCGCCCTGCACCGGACACGCGCACCCTCGGTGGTTCGCTGCCCGCGCAGGTCTGGCCCGCCCAGCGGCAGGACAGCAGCGCTCCCGCTGCGACGCTGGCGCCGCCGCCGGTCGTGGTCGCCGTTCCTGCGCCGCCGCCGGTCGTGATGGCCGTGCCGTCGATCGGCCAAGCGCAGGCCGCGCAGCCGCCCGCCCCCATCGACCCGCCGCGGATCGACCAGCCGCGCGCTCCCGTCGAGGAAGCCACCGCCCGTCCGGCCGAGGCGACGCCTGCCCTGCCGCCGCCGATTCCGGTCCGCGTCAACACGCCGATCAGCGTGAAGAGCAACAGCTGGGTCGAGCTTCGTGCTCCCAATGGAGACGTGCTGACGCAGACCTACGTCCGCGCCGGCGAAAGCTATGTCGTTCCCGCGGGCATCGCCTACCGCATCACCGAGGCCCGATAATCCGCGTCGCGCCTTTGTAGCGGCCTCCGGCTGGCGGAGGCGGGGCGCCGCCGCTACATTGTCCCCATGAGCATCAGACCGTACCGCGACATACAGCGCCGCAAGTCGCGGCGCGTGATGGTCGGGTCCGTGCCGGTGGGCGGCGATTCGCCGATCACCGTGCAGACCATGACCAACACGCTGACCGCGGACGCCGAGGCGACCATCGCCCAGATCCGCCGCTGCGAAGAGGTGGGTGTGGACATCATCCGTGTGTCCTGCCCCGACGAGGAGTCGACGGCGGCGCTGCCCAGGATCGTGCGGGCCGCGAAGGTCCCGATCGTGGCCGACATCCACTTTCACTATAAGCGCGCCATCGAGGCGGCCGAGGCGGGCGCCGCCTGCCTGCGCATCAACCCGGGAAACATCGGCAGCGCCGAGCGGGTGCGCGAGGTCGTCAGGGCTGCCAAGGACCACGGCTGTTCCATGCGCATCGGCGTCAATGCCGGTTCGCTGGAGAAGGACCTGCTGGAGAAGTACGGCGAGCCCTGCCCGGAGGCGATGGTCGAGAGCGCGCTCGACCATGCGCGCATCCTGCAGGACCACGACTTCCACGAATTCAAGATCAGCGTGAAGGCGTCCGACGTCTTCCTGGCGGTCGCCGCCTACCAGCAGCTCGCCGACGCCTGCGACTACCCGCTGCATGTCGGCGTCACCGAGGCGGGCGGCACGCGCACCGGCACGGTGAAGTCGTCGATCGGCATGGGTTCGCTCCTGTGGGCCGGCATCGGCGACACGATCCGGGTCTCGCTCTCGGCCGAGCCCGAGGAAGAAGTCCGCGTCGGCTTCGAGATGCTGAAGGCGTTGAACCTGCGGCATCGCGGCGTGAACGTCATTTCCTGCCCGTCCTGCGCGCGTCAGCAGTACGACGTCATCCGCACCGTCGAGGCGCTGGAGAAGCGTGTCGCCCACATCACCACGCCGATGACGGTGTCGGTGATCGGCTGCGTCGTGAACGGACCCGGCGAGGCGCGGGAAACCGACATCGGCTTCACCGGTGGCGGCTCCAATACCCACCAAGTCTATATCGCCGGCGTTCCGCATCATCGGCTGAAGGACGGCAACGTCGTCGACCATCTGGTCGGGCTGATCGAGAAGAAGGCGGCCGAGATCGAGGCTGCCAAGGCGGAAGAAGCCGAGCGACATCGCGCCGCTGCCGAGTAGCAGTCCCAGGCCCTTCCTTTCCCGACGATCTTTCGAGGCGATTCTCCGTGAGCAAGATGCAACCCGTGCGTGGCACGCACGATATCCTCCCTGACGACTACCGGCGCTTCGCGCATGTCGTCGACACCGCGCGCGACGTGGCGCGCCTCTACGGCTATCGCGAGATGGCGACGCCGATCTTCGAATTCACCGAGCTGTTCGCCCGCGGCATCGGCGAGACGACCGACGTGGTGTCGAAGGAGATGTACACCTTCAAGGATCGCGGCGACGAATCGCTGACCCTGCGGCCGGAGTACACGGCCGGCATCTGCCGCGCCTTCGTGTCGAACGGCGAGCTGGCGCAGCATCTGCCGCTCAAGGTCTTCGCCGCGGGCCCGATGTTCCGCTACGAGCGTCCTCAGAAGGGACGGCAGCGCCAGTTTCACCAGATCGATCTCGAAGTGCTGGGCGCGCCCGAGCCGGGGGCCGACATCGAAGTGATTTCCGTCGCGGCTGACATCCTCGACAGGCTGACGATCCTCGACCGCTGCGTGCTCAAGATCAATTCGCTCGGCGACCCGGAGAGCCGGGCGGGCTATCGCAAGGTCCTGACCGACTACTATTCAGGTCACGTGGACAAGCTCTCCGAGGATTCGCGCAATCGGCTGGCGCGCAATCCGCTGCGCATCCTCGACAGCAAGGACGAGGGCGACAAGGCGATCAACGCCGGTGCCCCGAGCTTCAGCGATCACCTGAACGGGGCCAGCCGCGACTTCTTCAAGTCGGTGCAGGACGGGCTCACGGCCGCCGGCATCGCCTTCGAGGTCGATCCGGCGCTGGTGCGCGGCCTCGACTACTATACCCACACCGCCTTCGAGTTCGTGACCACGCATCTCGGCGCCCAGGGCACCGTGCTGGGCGGCGGTCGCTACGACGGGCTGATCGCCGAGCTGGGTGGGCCGCCGACGGCCGGCATCGGCTGGGCGGGTGGCATCGAGCGGCTGATGATGCTGGCCGACGAACCGAAGCCCCTGCCGCGACCCGTCGTCATTGCGCCTCTGGGCGCGGCGGCCGAGGCAAAGGCCCTGGGCATCGCGCGCAGCCTGCGCAAGCAGGGTATCGCCGTCGAGCAGGACTATCGCGGCAACATGAAGCGACGCATGCAGAGGGCCAACAAGCTCAATGCCCGCGCCGCACTGATCATCGGCGACGACGAGCTGGCCAAGGGCGTGGCCCAGCTCAAGGATCTCGACAGCGGCGCGCAGCGCGAAGTGTCATTCGAGAGCCTTGCTGAAGCCCTGAAGGTCTGAGATGTCGCTGTTATTGAAACTCAACCAGGTCGTGACGCGGCATGCCGAGCTGCAGGCGGCACTGTCCGCCGGTACGCTCGATTCGCAGAAGTTCGTCGCGGCCTCGAAGGAATATGCCGACCTCGGCCCGCTCGTCGACGCGGTCAACGAATGGCACAAGGCCGAGCGCGATTTGAAGGATGCCGAGGCGATGGCCTCCGATCCCGACATGAAGGCGATGGCGGAGGAGGAGGCGGCGGAGATCCGCAAGCGCCTGCCCGAGCTCGAGCGCACCGTGAAGCGGATGCTGCTGCCCAAGGATGCGGCGGACGAGAAGAACGCCATCCTGGAAATCCGCGCCGGCACCGGCGGCGACGAGGCGGCGCTTTTCGCCGCCGACCTGTTCCGCATGTACCAGCGCTATGCCGCCGAAAAGGGCTGGAAGTTCGAAGTCATGGAGCTGTCGGACACCGGCATCGGCGGTTACCGCGAGGCAGTCGCCACAGTGACCGGCCGCAGCGTGTTCGCACGCCTCAAGTTCGAGTCCGGCGTGCATCGCGTGCAGCGTGTCCCGGCGACCGAGGCCCAGGGCCGCATTCACACCTCCGCCGCGACGGTCGCGGTGCTGCCGGAAGCAGAGGAGGTCGACATCAAGATCGACGAGAAGGACCTGCGCATCGACGTGTTCCGTGCCTCGGGGCCGGGTGGCCAGTCGGTCAACACGACCGATTCGGCCGTCCGGATCACCCATCTTCCGACCGGGGTGGTGGTCAGCCAGCAGGACGAGAAGAGCCAGCACAAGAACCGGGCCAAGGCGATGAAGATCCTGCGCGCCCGTCTTTACGATGCCGAGCGCCAGCGGCTCGACGATCTGCGGTCTGCCGACCGCAAGGGGCAGGTCGGCAGCGGCGACCGCAGCGAGCGCATCCGCACCTACAATTTTCCGCAGAGCCGGGTGACCGATCACCGGATCAACCTCACCCTCTACAATCTCGCCGAGGTCCTGGACGGGCGCGGGCTGGACGCGATCATCGATGCCCTGACCGCCGAAGACGAAGCCTCGCGCCTGGCGGAGCTCGCGGCCTGACCGGTGGCGGAGAACGCCTCCTACGATGCCCTGCTGCGCGATACCGCCGTCGCCCTGACGGCGGCCGGAATCGACAATGTCCGCTTCGAGGCGCGGCTTCTGCTCAGCCGCGCGGCCGGGCTGACGATCGAGCAACTGATCGCCCGCGGCCCGGACGCGGCGCCGGCAGCGGTGGCGACCCTCTTGCGCGAGCTCACGGCGCGGCGCGTGCGGCGCGAGCCGATGGCCTACATCCTGGGCGAACGCGAATTCTGGGGGCTGCCGTTCACGGTCTCGCCGGCGGTCCTGATTCCCCGCCCCGACAGTGAGACGGTGATCGAGACGGTCCTCGACCTGCTGCCCGACCGCAGTCGCAAGCTGCGAATCCTCGACCTCGGCCTCGGATCGGGCTGCCTGCTCCTCACCTTGCTGCGGGAGTATCCGCAGGCGACCGGCGTCGGGATCGACGCCTCCGAGGCGGCGCTGGCCGTCGCGCGGGCCAATGCAGAGACGCTCGGCGTGGCGTCCCGGGCGCGCCTGCGGGCGGCGGACTGGCGGCAGGAAGGCTGGACGTCGTCGCTGGAGGGGCCTTTCGATCTGCTGGTGTCGAACCCGCCCTATATCGAGAGTGCCGCCGTCGAGGGGCTGATGCCGGAAGTGTCCGCCCACGAGCCGAGGCTGGCGCTCGACGGCGGCGCCGATGGGCTTGCGGCGTATCGCATCATCGCGGCGGCCGCACCCCGGCTGGTCACTGCCGGCGGCTGGGCGGTCGTCGAGGGTGGCGAGGGACAAGCGGCTGATATCGCCGCGCTTTTTGCGGCGGCAGGCTTCTCCCCGCGGTCTCCCCGGCAGGATCTGGGGGGCGTCGACCGGGTCGTGCCGGCCCAGCATTAAGAGGTTGGCAACCCAAGGGAATGAGACTAGGTTCTCACTACCCCTTGGGGGACATTGGTCCGACCGGTCTGTGGCGGCGGACACCAAAGCCCCTGAATTCAGCCGTGACGGCGCCCGGGAAGGGCAGAGGGGAACTAACAACAACATCCGTCCGGCGTGTAACTGGCCCTAGGTTAATGAGACCAAACAATCGTCAGCGGTCGCGCGGCGGTCGCAGTGGCGGCGGTGGCGGCGGCGGTGGCAACAACCACCATCACAAGCCCCAGCACCACAACCCTAACCGCCCGCCCAATCGAAACCAGATTTTCGACAGCAGCGGCCCCGACGTTCGGGTCCGCGGCAATGCCCACCAGGTTTTCGACAAGTATCAGTCGCTGGCCCGTGAGGCGGCCTCTTCCGGCGATCGCATTCTCGCCGAAGCCTATTACCAGTACGCCGACCATTATTACCGCGTGATCCAGTCCATGGGCGGCTTCGTGCCGCGCAATCAGGGCTGGGAAGGCGGTGAGGACGGTCCGCAGCCGGGCCAGCCCGGTCAGCAGGGCCAGCAGCCCGGCATGTCCCATCAGGGACAGGGCGGTGCGCAGGCGGCCGAAGGAGGCGATGCCTCGTCCGGCGAGCGTGGCGAGCAAGGCCCCGCCGAGCAGCGTTCCTCTGAGCATCGTCCGTCCGAGGCACGCCAGGGCGAGCATCGGCAGGGCGGCGGTAATCGGCAGAGCGATCGCCGCCAGAACGATCGCGACCGGGATCGCGACCGCGACCGCGAGCAGGATCGTAGCGAGGACGAGCCGGGCCTCAACGGGGTGGCTTTTCTGCAGGCGGGGCGCTCTGCGCCGGTGAGCAGCGACCCGTCGGCCGAGGAGCAGCCCGAGGTTCCGGAATTCGTGCCTGCGACCGGTCGGCGCGCCTGATCGGCTGATCCCGCTCCAGCGTCCTAAATCGCCCGCAGGTCGTCGCCTGCGGGCGTTTTCGTTGGCCCCTACAGGTGGATCAGCGTCGGGGCGACGAAAGCCAGGACCGTGAAGGCGAAACCCAGCGCGCCGAGGCCGATCGACAGGAAGGTGAGCCAGATCACCGAGGTGAGGGCGGCGGCGCCTGCCAGCACGATCGCGAGCTGGAAGCAGGCCGAGCCATATTCGAACATGTGATAGGCGGAGAGCGAGCGGTCGCGCTGTGTCTCCTTGACCTTGGCACGGGCCGCCAGCTCCTTGCGGCCTTCCCCGGTCTCCGGCTCGGTATCGTAGCGCTGCGCCGTCTGGCGCCAGCGCTCGGCTTGGGCCTGCAGCGCCGACGGCATCGGCGCCGGCCCGTCCTTGTAGGCGGCCTCGACCTCCTCGGCGGCGGTGCGCAGGGTCGTCTGCCGGATGGTCTTGGACTGGAAGAAGGACCACAGGTTCGACGCGTCGATGTGGCTGGCCAGGGAGTTGGTCTGTGAACTCTTGCCGCCCATTTCCGAGACCGCGAGCAACGCCGCCAGGATGGCAACCAAGAGTGCGATCTTCTTGTTCGAACCTTCGACGTGGCCGTGTCCGCCTGACATTCTTAGCTCCGCGGTAGTAAGGACCGGCGTTCTAGCTCAGGCCTGATTTCGGCGAAAGCCGTACGGGTGATGAGGTCTTGCAGCCGGCCAATCCGATCCCATATCGCCTGCAGGATGCTTCATCTTTCGAGGGTCCGCTCTTCCGCCCGCCGCTCGACGGGGGCGTAAAGGAAAGGGTTAGTGATGAACCAGGAAAAATACACCGAGCGCATGCGGGGCTTCCTCCAGAGCGCCCAGATGATGGCGCTGCGTGAAGGCCACCAGCGGCTTATTCCCGACCATATTCTCAAGGTCCTGCTCGACGATCCGGAAGGCCTCGCGGCCAATCTGATCGGCTCGGCGGGTGGCGATTCGCGCGCGGTCTATCGCGCCGTGGAGGCCAACCTCGCCAAGCAGCCCAAGGTCGAAGGCCAGGGTGCCGGGCAGATTTATCTCGCACCGGAAACCGCGCGCCTGTTCGAGCAGGCCGAGGCGATCGCCGAGAAGGCGGGCGACTCCTTCGTCACGGTCGAGCGCATGCTGATCGCGCTGGTGCTCGCCAAGGGCACGCCGGCCGCCGAGGCGCTGGCCGCGGGCGGCGTGAAGGCGCAGGCCCTCGAAAAGGCCGTGCAGGAGCTGCGTAAGGGCCGGACGGCCGACTCGGCTTCTGCCGAGGACAGCTACGACGCGCTGAAGAAATATGCGCGCGACCTCACGCAGGCGGCGCGCGACGGCAAGCTCGACCCGGTGATCGGTCGCGACGAGGAAATCCGCCGCACCATCCAGGTTCTGAGCCGCCGCACCAAGAACAATCCGGTGCTGATCGGCGAGCCGGGCGTCGGCAAGACGGCCATCGCCGAGGGCCTCGCGCTGCGCATCGTCAACGACGACGTGCCGGAATCGCTCAAGAACAAGAAGCTGATGTCGCTCGACCTCGGCTCGATGGTCGCGGGCGCCAAGTTCCGCGGCGAGTTCGAGGAGCGCCTGAAGGCCGTGCTGTCGGAGATCTCGTCGGCGGAAGGCGAGATCATCGTCTTCATCGACGAGCTGCACACGCTGATCGGCGCCGGCAAGGCCGACGGTGCGATGGATGCCTCCAACATGCTGAAGCCCGCCCTGGCGCGCGGCGAGCTGCATTGCGTGGGCGCCACGACGCTCGACGAGTACCGCAAGCACATCGAGAAGGATGCCGCTCTCGCGCGGCGCTTCCAGCCCGTCTTCGTGGCCGAGCCGACGGTCGAGGACACGATCTCGATCCTGCGTGGCCTGAAGGAGAAGTACGAGCTGCATCACGGCGTCCGGATCGCGGACTCCTCGATCGTGGCCGCGGCGACCCTGTCCAACCGCTACATCGCCGACCGGTTCCTGCCGGACAAGGCGATCGACCTGATGGACGAGGCGGCCAGCCGCATCCGCATGCAGGTCGACAGCAAGCCCGAGGCGCTGGACGAACTCGACCGGCGCATCATGCAGCTCAAGATCGAGAAGGAAGCGCTCAAGAAGGAAAGCGACCAGGCGTCGCGTGACCGTCTCGAGCGCCTCGAGAAGGAATTGTCCGAGCTCGAGCAGAAGTCGGCGGCGCTGACGGCGCAGTGGACTTCGGCGAAGGATAAGCTGGCCGATTCCCAGAAGGTGAAGGAGCAGCTCGACAAGGCGCGCTCCGAGCTCGACATCGCGCAGCGCCGCGGCGAACTCGCCAAGGCGGGCGAGCTGGCCTACGGCGTCATCCCCGACCTTGAGAAGAAGCTCAAGGAAGCCGAGACCCATGAGGTCGCCGGCGGCAAGGGCGTCAAGGAAGAGGTCATGCCCGAGGACATCGCGGCCGTCGTGTCGCGGTGGACCGGCGTGCCCGTCGACAAGATGCTGGAAGGCGAGCGCTCCAAGCTCCTGCGCATGGAGGAGGAGATCCACAAGCGGGTGATCGGCCAGGACGAGGCCGTCGTCGCGGTGGCGAATGCGGTGCGTCGCGCCCGCGCGGGCCTGCAGGACCCGAACCGTCCGATCGGTTCGTTCCTGTTCCTGGGTCCGACGGGTGTCGGCAAGACCGAGCTCACCAAGGCGATCGCGGCATTCCTGTTCGACGACGACAACGCCATGGTGCGCATCGACATGAGCGAGTTCATGGAGAAGCACTCCGTGAGCCGGCTGATCGGCGCGCCCCCGGGCTATGTCGGATACGACGAGGGCGGTGTGCTCACCGAGGCGGTGCGTCGGCGGCCCTACCAGGTGATCCTGTTCGACGAGGTCGAGAAGGCGCATCCGGATGTGTTCAACGTGCTGCTGCAGGTGCTGGACGACGGTCGCCTGACCGATGGGCAGGGCCGCACGGTCGACTTCAAGAACACGTTGATCATCCTGACGTCCAACCTTGGCAGTTCGCATCTGGCCGCCCTGAAGGACGGTGAGTCCACCGAGTCGGTGCGCGAGCAGGTCATGGAAGAGGTGCGCCGGGCGTTCCGTCCGGAGTTCCTGAACCGTCTCGACGAGATCCTGCTGTTCAACCGGCTGAGCCGGGCGCACATGACGGACATCGTCGAAGTGCAGATGCAGAAGCTGCTGAAGCTGCTGGCCGATCGCAAGATCGAGCTGAAGATCGACGGCAAGGCGCTGCAGTGGCTGGCCAATCGCGGTTACGACCCGGTCTACGGGGCGCGGCCGCTGAAGCGGGTGATCCAGCGCAGCCTGCAGAATCCGCTGGCGACGCAGCTTCTCGAAGGCAGGATCCACGACGGCGACACCGTCGAGGTCGGCGTCGAGAACGGAGAGCTGACGGTCGGCGGCGAGCGCGTGATGAGCGACGCTGCAGACTGACGAACGCTAGTTGTTCCTGGCGACCAGTGACGGCGCGGGTTCCTTCGGAGCCTGCGCCGTTTTCTTTGGTGCGGGCTTGGTATCAGCGGGTTTCGCCGGCTCGCCAGCCACCGGCGCGCTCTTCAGTTGGGCAAGATACTGCTTTGCCAGCGCGTGGAAGCGCGCCGCGTCCTTGCCGCCCACCGTGCCGCGCATGGCGAACTTCTGGGTGAGCGGATTGACGTGCTTGCCGGCCTTCAGGAACTCGTAGTGGAGGTGCGGGCCGGTCGACATGCCGGTCGATCCGACGAAGCCGATCACCTGGCCCTGGCGCACCTGGACGCCCGGCTTGATGCCCGGTCCGACGCGCGACATATGGGCATAGGCGGTCGCCACATCCTGGGTGTGCTGCAACTTCACGTAGAGACCGTAGCCGCCGTTGGGTCCGGCCGAAACGACCTTGCCGTTGCCGGCGGCAAGGATCGGCGTGCCCGGGGGAGCGGCAAAATCCACGCCGGCATGCAATGCGCTGAAGCCCAGGATCGGATGCTCACGCATGCCGAAGCGCGAGGTGATGCGCGAGGCATCCATCGGCGTGCGCAGGAACGACCGCACGACGCTCTCGCCTTTCGGGTTGAAGAAGCCATCGGCGCCACCCTGCGGGCGATAGCGCATGACGACGACCGTGCGCTTCATCAGACGAAGCTCGCCCGCCAGCAGGCGTCCGGGATGGGTGACCTTGCCGTCGCTCGTCACCAGCTGTTCCAGCAGCACCGTGAACTTCTGCCCCTGCTTCAACTCACGCTGGAAATCGACGTCGTAGGAGAGCGCGCGTACGAACTCGACCATGGCGGCGGAGGGGGCACCGGCCTTGATGCCGCTTTGCTGCAGTGAGCCCTCGCGCTCGCCCTCGACCCTCACGATGCGCGGGCTGACCTTGTAGATTTTCTCCTCGGCCTCGTAGGTGCCGTCGTCCTTGCGGCTGACGATATACTCCCGCTCGGGTTGAGGCCGGACGGACAATGCCAGCACCCGGGGTGTATCGGGCTGCTCGGGAATCGTCTGCATCGTGAGCTCGATCGTCTCCCCGACCGCGAGCCGCCGCTTCTTCAGAAGAGAGCGGAGCTTCTCCGCGACCTGCTTGCGCTCGGCCTCCGCCACGTCGATGTCGGCCAGCATCTTCTCGACCGTGTCGCCCTTCTCCAGCCGCAAGGTGAGTTCGTAGATGTCGCTGGCCGGGGGCTCGGCATCGGCAGTGGGCGATTCCGGCGGCTTCATCTGGAAGCCGCGGAGATCGAGCGGGGCCGATCTGCCGAAATCGGCCGCAGTCACGGGGGGCGCGGGTTGGGAATCCGCGAGGATCATGGGAACGGAGGGAGCCTGTGCCTGTTGCAAGGCGGCGGGTGCGGGAGGCTCGGCCGTGGGCGGCAAGGAAGCGATCTGGGGGGTGGATCGCTGGCTGAGGATGAGCCCTCCCATCGCGAGGCCCATGACGCCGATTGCGAAGAGGACAGGCCGGAACAGCCCAAAAGCCCGTGTTCGGGGGCTCTTCGGCCGGTCCGACGGAGAGGGGAAATCCGTCATGACCGCTGACCTATTGCGGGCCCGGTAGGTCCAGGCCTCGGGTTAGGGATGGTGCCGGTCCGGAAAATCTATGCTCGCCGGCGGGTCGCTACATATTGATGCCGGAAACGCTTCTTGGGCACAACAATACAATAGGTTCGACGGGCGTTTCGGCGATTCCGAGTCAACGTTACGGATTCGTAAATTTCCCGTTGACGGTCATCGGGGGTACCCATATAAGCCCGGCTCCCGACGACGAGCGGGGCCGCCGGAACCGCCTCAGACGCTGAGGTGGCGGGGTCGAGAGACCCACCGGAAGCGCCGCTTGAAGAAGGTCCCGACCTCTGGGTCGTGTGTTCTATGCATTGTTTGTTAGGAAAGGGATACGCCGGCGGCGGCGAACATGACGTGCTTCGGCATGGATTGTTTTCGTCGTCGCTAGTTCGGAAATTCGACGTAAGTTGGATAGAGTAATTAGTGACGGGATCTATGCTCTTCTAGTTCTTCGGAACGATGAAGAGCACGTTAAACTTGAGAGTTTGATCCTGGCTCAGAACGAACGCTGGCGGCAGGCTTAACACATGCAAGTCG
>NZ_JBQVQG010000004.1:0-2500 GCF_052439685.1 Reyranella sp. | reverse complement strand
TGAAAAGCACCCCGACAAGGGGAGTGAAATAGACCTGAAACCGAACGCCTACAAACAGTCGGAGGCCGCAAGGCTAACGGCGTACCTTTTGTATAATGGGTCAGCGACTTACTCTGTGCAGCAAGCTTAAGCCGATAGGTGTAGGCGCAGCGAAAGCGAGTCTGAATAGGGCGCTTAGTTGCACGGAGTAGACCCGAAACCGGGTGATCTAGTCATGGGCAGGTTGAAGGTGCGGTAACACGCACTGGAGGACCGAACCGGTTACCGTTGCAAAGGTATCGGATGACCTGTGATTAGGGGTGAAAGGCCAACCAAACTCGGAAATAGCTGGTTCTCCGCGAAAACTATTTAGGTAGTGCGTCGTGTGATTACCGTCGGGGGTAGAGCACTGGATGGGCTAGGGGGATCCAAAGTCTTACCAAACCTAACCAAACTCCGAATACCGGCGAGTACAGCGCGGCAGACAGACGGCGGGTGCTAAGGTCCGTCGTCGAGAGGGAAACAGCCCAGACCGCCAGCTAAGGTCCCTAAGTCATGGCTAAGTGGGAAAGGATGTGGGAAGGCCAAAACAACCAGGAGGTTGGCTTAGAAGCAGCCATCCTTTAAAGAAAGCGTAATAGCTCACTGGTCTAAATAAGCAATCCTGCGCCGAAGATGTACCGGGGCTCAAGCCATGCACCGAAGCTGCGGACTCGAAAGAGTGGTAGCGGAGCGTTCCGTAAGCCTGCGAAGGGAGACCCGTGAGGGCTCCTGGAGGTATCGGAAGTGAGAATGCTGACATAAGTAGCGATAAAAAGCGTGAGAGACGCTTTCGCCGTAAGTCCAAGGGTTCCTGCGCAAGGTCAATCCGCGCAGGGTTAGCCGGCCCCTAAGTCGAGGGCGACAGCCGTAGACGATGGGAACCACGTCAATATTCGTGGGCCTGCTGGTGGTGACGGATCCGAAAAGTGGCCCGAGCTCGTTGGCGAATGCTCGGGCGGCCCAAGGGTTCCAGGAAATAGCCCCAGCGTATAGACCGTACCCTAAACCGACACAGGTGGACTGGTAGAGTATACCAAGGCGCTTGAGGGAACCATGTTGAAGGAACTAGGCAATTTACCCCCGTAACTTCGGGATAAGGGGGCCTCTGACGGTCTCGTCAGAGGGGCACAGACTAGGGGGTGGCGACTGTTTACCAAAAACACAGGGCTCTGCTAAGCCGTGAGGCGAAGTATAGGGTCTGACGCCTGCCCGGTGCCGGAAGGTTAAGAGGAGAGGTGCAAGCCTTGAATTGAAGCCCCGGTAAACGGCGGCCGTAACTATAACGGTCCTAAGGTAGCGAAATTCCTTGTCGGGTAAGTTCCGACCTGCACGAATGGCGTAACGACTTCCCCGCTGTCTCCAACATGGGCTCGGCGAAATTGAATTCCCCGTGAAGATGCGGGGTACCCGCAGTTAGACGGAAAGACCCCGTGCACCTTTACTACAACTTTGCAGTGGCATTAGAGAATGGATGTGTAGGATAGGCGGGAGCCTTTGAAACCTGGGCGCTAGCTCGGGTGGAGGCAACCTTGAAATACCGCCCTTTTGTTCTTTGATGTCTAACCGCGGTCTGTCATCCAGATCCGGGACCCTGCATGGTGGGTAGTTTGACTGGGGCGGTCGCCTCCCAAAGAGTAACGGAGGCGCGCGATGGTGGGCTCAGGCCGGTCGGAAATCGGCTGCTGAGTGCAATGGCACAAGCCCGCCTGACTGCGAGACTGACAAGTCGAGCAGGGACGAAAGTCGGCCATAGTGATCCGGTGGTTCCGCGTGAGTGGGCCATCGCTCAACGGATAAAAGGTACGCCGGGGATAACAGGCTGATACCACCCAAGCGTCCACAGCGACGGTGGTGTTTGGCACCTCGATGTCGACTCATCACATCCTGGGGCTGGAGCAGGTCCCAAGGGTTCGGCTGTTCGCCGATTAAAGTGGTACGTGAGTTGGGTTCAAAACGTCGTGAGACAGTTTGGTCCCTATCTGCTGTGGGTGTTCGAGACTTGAGAGGAGCCGTCCTTAGTACGAGAGGACCGGGATGGACTTACCTCTGGTGTACCGGTTATGGCGCCAGCCGTAGCGCCGGGTAGCTATGTAGTGAAGGGATAAACGCTGAAAGCATCTAAGCGTGAAACCCGCCTCAAAACTAGGTCTCGCTGAGAGCCGTGGTAGACCACCACGTTGATAGGCCGCATGTGCAAGTGCAGTGATGCATTCAGCTTAGCGGTACTAATAGCTCGATCGGCTTGATTTTCATTCGTTCCGTGCAGCGGTCGACACCCGCTGCCGGCCTTGTGCACAGACTTTGACCTCATTCCTTTGCGTTCGGACGATCCGGTGGCTCTAGCGAGAGGTGTACACCCGATCCCATTCCGAACTCGGACGTGAAAACTCTCAGCGCCAATGGTACTGTGTCTCAAGGCACGGGAGAGTAGGTCGCTGCCGGATCTTCCGAACGCTAAGGTACACATTCCGACAAAACG
>NZ_JBQVQG010000003.1:0-287061 GCF_052439685.1 Reyranella sp. | reverse complement strand
CGCGAATCTTGTCGAGCATCTTCTGAAGATCGTCGCCGGTGATGGTGTTGTTGGGATCCATCTTTTCCGCCTGCTCTTCCATGCGGCGGCGCTCGTCGGGATCCTTCATCTTTTCAGCGAGCTCGCGCTGCCAGCGTGCCATGGCGTCGTAAAGCTGCTGGATCAGCTTCTCGATCTCCTCGTCGCCGGCCTGGCGCTGCATGGCATCCTGCAGCTGCTGCCGCGCCTGCTCGACGGCGCGCTCGGCGTCGGACGTGGCGCCGCCTTCGAGGCGCATCGCGAGGTCCCAGAGCAGCTTCTGCGTGTCGGTGATCGTCTCCTTGTTGTCGTTCTGCGCGAGCCGCACCGAGCCGATGCGCAGGCCGAGCTGGACGACCGGATCCTCCCGGTAGCTCGACGGGTTGCCATGGATCATGCGCATACCGTCGGCGACGTCGATACGGTAGCCCTTGGGATCGCGGGTCAGCGCCTTGCGCAGCACGATCAGGGCGCGCGCCGTCGGGTCGTTGAACACCCGCTCGGGCAGAAGGAAGGTCTCGACCGAGCTGCGGCCCTTCTGGCCCAGCGCATCGGTCGCGAACAGCATCACCGTGACCTTGAGGCCGGCCCAGGGATGGCTGGTGAGATCGCGCACGAAGGTGTCAGAAATCTTCTTGGCATTGCCGGCGACCGGCAGGTCGACGCGCAACACCTCGGGCTCCTCGTCGCTGCTCAGCGCGTCGTCGCCCAGCACGCTGCCGTGCAGGCGCATCTGAAGCTGGACGCCCGTGATGCCGAAATCGTCGCCGGCCAGGTACTCGATCTTGGTCGACCATTTGTCGACGCCGATCGGCCGCGTGAATTCGATGGTCGGGGCGAGGTCGGGAATGACGTGGAGCTTCCAGCGCGCCTGCTCGTCGCCGCGCGCCTGCAGGGTAATCTGCTTGCCCTCGGTGATGACCTCCTCGACCTGGTACTTGCCCTTGCTGACGGTCGAGAATTCGGTGGCCTTGCCGTCGATCAGGAGCTGGGGCGGCTTGCGGCCGCGCACATCGTCGACGAAGCCCGCGATCTTGCTCCCGACAGGCACGCGCAGCACCTTGTCGGGATCGGCCATGTCCAGATAGACGGGCGGCTTACCGGTGTAGGCTGGCGGTGCGATCCACAGATTGGCGACGACCGGCGGCGGCGGCGGAAAGGCAGGCGTCACCGCGGCCGCCATGCGATCGCTGCGCCAGCCGCCCGCGACGGCGATCGCGACGACGAGCGCCAGCAGCGGCACGAAGCGCAGGGCCCACTTGTCGAGGCTGGCGAGGCCGGGATGGGCTGGCCGGTTGCTCAGGCTGGCGAGGCGCTCAGCCTCGCGGCGGCGATGAGCCTCCCACAGGGCCTTGGCCATCGGGTCGGCCGTGCCCGCGGCCAGATGGTCCTGCACAGCCACCAGCGGGCGGTGCGGAATGTTGCTGTCGCGCTCGAGCCGCCGGATCGAGGCTTCCCGCGTCGGCCAGGCAAAATCACGCAGGTGCCACCAGGCGAGGCCGGCGAAGGCGATCGCGAGGGCGGCGAGGATGCCGGTATGCACCCAGGGATCCAGACCGGCGAAAAGGTCGAGATGGGCGGCGGCAACGAAGAGCGCCACGAACGAAAGCAGCGGCACGAACCGGGGCCACAGGCCTTCCCATGCCAGAGCCGCCCGCGCCAAACCGATCTTGCGTCCCAGCCCGGGGGCCTGGATCGTCGGGGTGGTCTGGCTGGCGTCCATCGACGTCCTTTCGTTAAGCCTTTTTCGGCTCCATCCAGGGCGGGAACCGCTCGGCGGAGATCATCTCTTCGACGGTGGGCCTCGGTCGCGTAACCGCAAACCTCGTGCCATCCACCATCACCTCGGGCGCCAGCGGACGGCTGTTGTAGCTGGAAGCCATGACCGCCCCATATGCGCCCGCTGACCGTACCATCACGAGGTCGCCCGCCGCCAGCGGCGGCAGATCACGATTCTGCGCCAGGAAGTCACCGGATTCACAGATGGGACCGACAATGTCGCAACGGATCGTGGCGGCATCGCGGCGCGGCTCGCGCACCGGCAGAATATCGTGCCACGCTTCGTACAGGGTCGGACGGATGAGGTCGTTCATCGCCGCATCCACGATGACGAAAGTCTTGGCGGAGCCGGGCTTCACGAGGATGACCTCCCCCACCAGCACGCCCGCCTCGCCGACCAGCCGGCGACCTGGCTCGAAGGCCAGTTCGCAGCCCAGCCCCTCGGTCTCGCGCGCCACGACGGCCATGAGCTCGGCAATCGAGGGCGGCTTCTCGTCGGCATAGACGATCCCCAGCCCGCCGCCGATGTCGAAACGGTCGATCGTGTGGCCGTCCGCGCGCAGTTGCCCGATCAGCTCGCGCACCCGCACGATGGCATCCCGGTAGGGCGTGAGCGACGTGAGCTGCGAGCCGATATGCATGGCCACGCCCACGACATTGAGGTTCGGCAGCCGGCCGGCCAGCGCGAAAGCCTCGCGCGCCAGGTCGATGTCGATGCCGAACTTGTTCTCCTTGCGGCCCGTCGTGATCTTGGCGTGCGTCTTGGCGTCGACGTCGGGATTCACGCGGATGGTGATGTCGGCCTTGAGCCCGAGCTGGCCCGCCACCGCATTCAGCGTCTCCAGTTCGGCCGAACTCTCGACATTGATCTGGCCAACGCCGGCTTCGAGTGCCGCCATCAGTTCCGACGCCTTCTTGCCGACGCCGGAATAGATGATGCGATGCGCAGGAATGCCGGCCGCCAACGCCCGCTTCATCTCGCCCACGGAGACGATGTCGGCGCCGGCGCCCATCTCGCCGAACAGGCGGATGACGGCCAGGTTGCTGTTGGCCTTCATCGCGTAGGCGACGCTTGCGTTCATGCCCTTGATGCCGTCGGCGAACTCCTTCCACGCGGCGCGCAGGGCGCTGGCGGAATAGCAGTAGAAGGGCGTGCCGACCTGGGCCGCGATGGCGGCGAGCGCGACGCCCTCGGCGTGCATCTCGCCCTCCTTGTAAGCGAAGAAGCTCATCGTGCGCGTCCCCCGGCCTTGCCCAGGAAGCGACGCCGCGCGTCGGCGACGGCGCGCTCGACATTGGCCGGCGCGGTACCGCCCAGGCTCTTGCGGGCGTTGACCGAGGCCTCGACGGTCAGCACGCGATAGACGCTGCGGTCGATCTTGGGCTCGACCGCCTGCATCTCCTCGAGCGACAGCTTGTCGAGGTCGATGCCCTTGTCGGCGGCGATGCCGACCAGACGGCCGGTCACGTGATGGGCCTGACGGAACGGCAGGCCAACCTTGCGCACCAGCCAGTCGGCGAGATCGGTGGCCACGGAATAGTCGGCGGACGCCACGGCGCGCATGCGCTCCGGATTGGCCTTGAGGTCGCGGATCATGCCGGTCATCGCCGCGATGCCCAGTTCCAGCGAATCGGCGGCGTCGAACAGCGGTTCCTTGTCCTCCTGCATGTCCTTGCCGTAGGTCAGCGGCAGGCCCTTCAGGATGGTGCAGAGAGCGACGAAGCTGCCGACGATGCGGCCGACCTTGGCGCGCGTCAGCTCGGCGGCGTCGGGATTGCGCTTCTGCGGCATGATCGAGCTGCCGGTGGTGAAGGCATCCGACAGGGAGATGAAGCGGAACGGCGCCGAGCACCAGATCACGATCTCCTCGGAGAGGCGCGACAGGTGCACGGCGGTCGTCGAGGCGGCGGCGATGAACTCGACGACATAGTCGCGGTCGGACACCGCATCGAGCGAGTTGGCCATCGGCCGGTCGAAGCCCAGCGCCTTCGCGGTCTTGCGCGGATCGATCGGATGCGGCGAGCCCGCCAGGGCTGCGGCGCCCAGCGGCGATTCGTTGAGACGCGCGCGGCAATCGGCGAACCGGCTGCGGTCGCGGCCGATCATCTCGACATAGGCCATCAGGTGATGGCCGAAGGTGATCGGCTGGGCCGTCTGCAGGTGGGTGAAGCCCGGCATGATGGTGGCCGAATACTCGTCGGCACGGTCGATCAGGGCGGACTGCAGGTCGCGCAGCATCTCCTCGAACTTGTCGATCGTGTCGCGCACCCAGAGGCGCACGTCGAGCGCGATCTGGTCGTTGCGCGAGCGGGCGGTATGCAACCGCCCGCCGGTCGGCCCGATGATGTCGGTCAGCCGCTGCTCGACGTTGAAATGAATGTCCTCGAGCTTGGTCGAGAACTTGAACTTGCCGCTCTCGATCTCGGCCTTGACCTGGGCGAGGCCGCGCTTGATGTCGCGGCCGTCCTTGGCCGTCAGGATCCCCTGGGCCACCAGCATGTCACAGTGCGCCACGGAGCCCGCGATATCCTGCGCGTAGAGCCGCCGGTCGAAACCGATGGAGGCGTTGATCTTCTCCATGATTTCCGCGGGCCCGAGCTTGTAGCGGCCGCCCCACATCGTGTTGGAGCGACGATTGGAGCCACCCTTGGCCGCTCGCGCAGTCGTGTTCTTCCGTGCCATGAATTCAGCCATATATCCTTTTAGGAACGCGGCTTATGGCACATCCCCAGCGAGATTTCCTCCCCGGCAGACGGTCGGTCCTGGCAGGCGGCCTGGCCGCCCTCGCTTTGCCCGTCTTCGCGGGACAAGCATTCGCCGGCGTCAAGCCGGACATGGCCAAGGGCGCCATGGAGCGCTTCAAGATCGCCAGGACGCCGAAGCCCCTGCCCGACCTCGAGATCCAGAACGCCGACGACAAGCCGATGAAGCTCGGCGACTTCAAAGGCAAGGTCGTGCTTCTGAACTTCTGGGCGACCTGGTGCGCGCCCTGCGTGAAGGAAATGCCCAGCCTCGACCGCCTGCAGGCGGCTTTCCCGAAGGACAAGTTCCTGATCGTGCCGCTGTCGATCGACGGCCCGACCAAGCCCAAGGTCGCGCCTTTCTACAAGGACCAGAAGCTCGCCAATCTCGGCATCTATTTCGACAAGGGCCGCAAGACCATGCAGGGTCTCGACGTCACCCTGCTGCCGACCTCGATCCTGGTCGATGCCCAGGGCCGCGAACTCGGCCGCATCGAGGGCGACGCCGACTGGGACATGCCCGAATCGATCGCCCTGATGAAGGCGGCGATGGGCAAGGCCAAGGACAAGGGCTGACGGAACGCCCGGTCGCGCCGGGTTCGTGCATAATGCGGCGGACATGACGCCGCCTCCCGCGCCTTCCGACGCCGTTGCCATCGAACTCAATGCCGTGCTGGTCGCCCTGACGGCGAACCAGCCGCTGGTGCTCACCCTGGAGGACGGCACGCTCCTGCCGTCCGGCCCCTTTGCGACCGAGCATCCTACCTTGCAGAGCGGCGTGCGCGCCTGGGTCGAACGGCAGACCAACCATCCGCTGGGCTATGTCGAGCAGCTCTACACCTTCGCCGACCGCGACCGGCCGGCCTCGGACGGGCGCCGGCGCGTCGTGTCGATCAGCTATCTCGGCCTCACCCGCGAGCGCCTGTCGGCCGGCGCGCGCGATCCGGAATGGCGCAGCTGGTATCGCTATTTTCCCTGGGAGGATTGGCGAGCGGGCCCCTCGCCGCTGATCGCGGAAACCATCCTGCCGAAGCTCGCGACGTGGGTTGAGGCCGGGGGCGTCGCGGCGAGCCGACGGGAGCGGCAGCAGCGGGTCGACGTGAGCTTTGGCGACAGCGCCGAGACCTGGAACGAGGACATGGTCCTGCAGCGCTACGAGCTGCTCTACGAGGCCGGTCTGGTGCCGGAAGCGAGACACTCCGAAACCGATCCCGTGCCGGGCATGCCGATGCGCCACGACCATCGCCGGATCCTCGCCACCGGTATCGCGCGGCTGCGGGCCAAGATCAAATACCGGCCGGTCTTCTTCGAGCTGATGCCGCCCGAATTCACCCTGCTGCAGCTCCAGCGTGCCGTCGAGGCGCTGGCGGGACGGCCGATGCACAAGCAGAATTTCCGCCGGCTCATCGACGCGCAGGGGCTGGTCGAACCGACGGGCGCGTCGACCGCGGAGGCGCGTGGCCGCCCGGCCAAGCTGTTCCGCTTCCGCGGCGAGGTCGTCCTCGAACGCGCTGTCCTCGGCAGCAAGCTCCCCCTCTCCCGCCCGATCTGAAAACTTGACGCCATTAATGCTCATTCTTAGTATAAATAATTAATGCTCCCATTGAGCATAATGAGGTGTCAGATGTCGTTAGCCTTTTCGCCGGACCTGATGGCCCGCACCGCACCGCTCTATGACCGCGTGAAATCGGTGATCCCCTCGATCGAATGGCCGGCCTTCGCCGAGGACATCGATGCCATTCTGGCCCTGAAACGGGAACGGGACGCCGTGATCCTCGCGCACAACTACCAGACGCCCGAGATCTTCCACTGCGTGGCCGACATCGTGGGCGACAGCCTGGCGCTGGCCCGCGAGGCCATGAAGGTGGATGCCGGGACGATCGTCCTGGCCGGCGTCCATTTCATGGCCGAGACCGCCAAGCTCCTCAATCCGGCCAAGCGGGTGCTGATCCCCGACCTCGACGCCGGCTGCTCGCTCGCCGCCTCGATCACCGCCGCCGACGTCCGGCTGCTGCGCCAGCGCTATCCCGGCGTGCCCGTCGTGACCTATGTGAATACGTCGGCCGCGGTGAAGGCCGAGAGCGACGTCTGCTGCACCTCTGGCAATGCCCGCAAGATCGTCGAGAGCCTCGGCGTCCCGAAGGTCATAATGCTGCCCGACGAGTATCTGGCGCAGAACATCGCCGCCGAAACCGGCGTCGAGATCGTCACCTGGGCCGGCCACTGCGAGGTGCACGAACGGTTCACGGCGCAGGATATCCGTCAGCTGCGCGCTGGCCACCCCGGCATCGTCGTGCTCGCCCATCCGGAGTGCCCGCCCGAGGTGGTGGGCGAATCGGACTTCACCGGCTCGACCGCGGCGATGATCGAATATGTCGATGCGAAGCAACCGGCGCGGGTCGTCCTCGTGACCGAATGCTCGATGAGCGACAACGTCGCCGTGCAGCATCCCAAGGTCGAGTTCATCCGACCGTGCAATCTCTGCCCGCACATGAAGCAGATCACCCTGCCGAAAATCCGCCGGACGCTCGAAACGATGCAACACGAAGTAACGATCGACCCCAGCGTCGCCGCGCCGGCGCGGCGGGCCGTCGAACGCATGCTGGAAATCTGAGGCCATGACCATGATCCCCTCCCTTCCGCATCTCATGGTCGAACCGGTGGTGCGCGCTGCCCTCCTCGAGGATCTCGGCCGCGCCGGCGACCTCACCACCGACGCGATCGTGCCGGCGACGGCACGGGCGAAGACGGCCCTGGTCGCGCGCCAGCGGGGCGTCGTGGCAGGGCTCGGCGCAGCGGTCACGGCCTTCCGGCTGGTCGACCCGTCGATCGAGATCGCCATCGAACGGCCCGACGGCACGCCGCTCGCGCCGGGCGACCGCATCGCCACCATTGCCGGTCCGGCGCGCGGCATGCTGACCGCCGAGCGGGTCGCCCTGAACTTCCTCGGACATCTGAGCGGCGTGGCCAGTGGCGCCGCCACGCTGGTCGAGGCGGTGAGCGGTCACAAGGCACGCATCTGCTGCACCCGCAAGACGATGCCGGGACTGCGCGCCCTGCAGAAGTACGCCGTTCGCGTGGGCGGCGGCATGAACCACCGCTTCGGCCTCGACGATGGCGTCCTCATCAAGGACAACCATGTCGCCGTGGCCGGCGGCATCCGGCCGGCGATCCTCGCGGCCCGCCGTGGCGTCGGTCATCTCGTGAAGATCGAGGTAGAGGTCGATACGCTGGGTCAGCTCGAAGAAGCGCTGGCGACCGGCGTCGACGCCGTCCTGCTCGACAACATGACCCCCGACCAGCTCGCCACAGCGGTCCAGATGATCGACGGCCGCGCCATCGCCGAGGCGTCCGGCCGCATCACGCCGCAGACCGCACCCGCCATCGCGGCCAGCGGCGTCGACCTGATATCAGCCGGCTGGCTCACCCACAGCGCCAGCGTCCTCGACATCGGCCTCGACTGGGCCGCGTGACGTCAGTTACTCACTTCGCAGTGCTTGCCCATTTCCTTGCAGACCCGCAGTACCGCCTGGACGACCAGCGACGCGGTCGAGCCTTCGCCCGCGGCGGCATGGCCCGCGATCATGAGCTGGGAGACGTCGTCGTTGAACGGGACGACGTTCAGCGTGGCGGTGCGGTCGCCCTCGGCGATCTGGAGGCGGCGTGCCCCCGGGTCCTGCATCAGGATGCGAACCGAGGGATTCTTCCGCGCGAGGTCGAGCGCGGTCGAGAAGATCTTGTCGGCGTGGGCATCGAGCAGGACCGTCGCGAAATCGTAGCCGGGCCGGCCGTCCGGCTGGCCACCTTCGGTCATCTGGTGGATGCGGCCCAGCGCCTTGCGGGCCACGAACACCCATTGCGCCTCGGCCGGCGCAAACGGCAGCGCCAGGCTGGCGAGCATGGCGGTCGCGAGGAGAGGCTTGAAAAACGGAGGCATGCGACGTCTCCCTGATTGGCGCGGTATCTTAAGCGAGCGTCGCCAGCGACGACGCCGAGAACGGCGCCAGTTCGGAGAAGCGGCCCGCACGCACCTTGGCCGCCCACTGCGGATCGGCCAGCAAGGCGCGGCCGACCGCCACGAGATCGAACTCGCCCTGCTCCAGCCGGGCCTCCAGTTCGCCGAGATCGCCAATCTCGGAATCCTCGCGCGTCCGGAACGTCTGCACGAAATCCGCGCCCTTGAGGCCGACCGAGCCCACGGTGATCGTGGGCTTGCCGGTGAGCTTCTTGGTCCAGCCCGCAAGGTTGAGGGTCGATCCCTCGAACTCGGGCTCCCAGAAGCGGCGCGTCGAGCAGTGATAGATGTCGGTGCCCGCCTCGGTCAGCGGCTCGAGGAAACGCGCCAGCTCGTCGGGCGTCAGCGCCAGCCGCGCCGTGAAGTCCTGCTGCTTCCACTGCGAGAAGCGGAAGATGATCGGATAGTCGGCACCGACCCGCGCCCGGATCGCCCTCACGATCTCGGCGGCGAAGCGCGTGCGCTGGACGAAGTCCCCGCCCCAGACGTCGTCGCGCTTGTTCGCGCCCTCCCAGAAGAACTGGTCGATCAGGTAGCCATGCGCGCCGTGGATCTCGACGGCATCGAAACCGATCTCCTGGGCGGCACCGGCGGCCCGCGCGAAGGCATCGATCGTGTCGGCGATGTCGGCCTCGCTCATTGCCGGACCGACCGGCTTGCCGGACGCGGACAGGCCGGACGGACCGTCCGACGGTGCCTCGGGATGATGGCCGGTGCCGGTCTTGCGCATCATGCCCTGGTGCCAGAGCTGCGGCGCGATCTTGCCGCCGGCGGCATGCACTTCCTCGACCACCCGCCGCCAGCCGGCAAGGCTTGCCGGGGAATGAAAGTCCGGCACGTTGGTGTCGTTGGAGGCAGCCGGCCGGTCGACCGTGGTGCCTTCGGTAATGATGAGACCGACGCCGCCTTCGGCGCGGCGGCGATAATAGGCCGCGACGTCGGCGCCAGGGATACTGTCGGGACTCTTGG
Organism: Reyranella sp.; assembly: GCF_052439685.1. Lineage (GTDB taxonomy): Bacteria > Pseudomonadota > Alphaproteobacteria > Reyranellales > Reyranellaceae > Reyranella. The sequence continues at coordinate 277,538 of NZ_JBQVQG010000003.1, read as the reverse complement.
AGCGCGTCATCGGCGCCATCACCAGACGGTTGGGCAGCGACAGCGACTTGGTCGCGAAGGGTCGGAAGAGCGGGCTGGTCATGGATGTCTCGCTTGCAGGAAATCTACGTCGCCGTAGGGATAGAATTTCTTCAGGTCGACGTTGCGATAGGGCAATCCGTCGAGCCGCACGGTGCCGAGGAAGGGCTCCACAGGCTCGACGAGAAGGATGGTCCGGGCGAAGCCGCTATCGTCGAAGCCACGCCGGAAGTGCACCCGCGACTTGATGGCGATCGCCTTGAACTGCGCGAGATCGAACCAGACGAGATCCGACGGTTCCATGATCTGCGTGAGATAGCGGCTGATCAGCACGACATTGCCGCGGCCGAAGCCGACGCTCACCCAGAGTGAGCCATACGCTTCCACCGCGCCTACGACCTTGCCGGTGACGCGCACCGGCTGGCCGGCCGATTCGTCGACAAGGCCGCCGATCTCACGATCAAAGGGGTCGCCCACCTTCACGCCCTCGACCTTCAGCGCATCGATGACCTTCGCATCCGCGATCGTGGCGATCAGCACGTCCGACAGATCCTGATCGATCACTTCCTTCAGGATCCAGGTCGCGTAGCCCGACCGGTCGCTATGGTCCGCCAGCACCACCGGCGTCTCGCCACGCGCCATGGCTTCCTTGGCGAGCCGGACGCCCTCGGGAATCGGATGGACCTTCGCGGTGTTCAGCAGCGCGTCACGACGGCGCCAGGCCCAGGACGACATGTCGTCGGCCACCCTCTGGGCCAGCGCCGCATTGCCGTTGGTCATGACCTGGAAGCAAAGGCCGACGTCCGGCACGTCGGCGAAGGGGAAGCCGAAGAAGACATTCACGTAAACGTCGGGCTCGCGGGCTTCCCAGACGAGGGCGCGCTGCACCAGGTCCATCCACGGCGAGGCGCCGGTCCATTGCAGCACGGTCGGCGTGATGATCGGCACCTTCACCGTTACCGTGGCGGGCACGTAGTCGCCGCGGATCGCGCGCACCAGCATGCGCGCCGCGCGCTCGCCCTGCAGGTGGCTGTCGTAGTGCGGGAAGTATTTGACCGTGAAGGCCATGTCGGCCTCGGCCAGGAACGCCGCATCCTCGTTGCCGTGCGGATCGAAGGTGCCGACGATGAAGGCCTTGCGCCCGACCACCTCGCGCACGCGCCGCGCGATGTCGGCCTCCGGTCGCGCGACGCCGCGCACGCCCATCGCCCCGTGCAGGCTGAGATAGACGCCGTCGAACGGCCCCTGCTCCTTCAGGCCGGCGACCATCCGGCCGACAAAGGTCTCGTAGGCTTCTTCCGTGATCCAGCCCGAGCCGGTGCCGGTGCGCGGCCACAGCGGCGATTCGATGCCGACCAGTTCGACACCGTCATACTCGCGCGCCACCTTCACGAACCCGCCCATGTAGGACCTGGGATCGTGCGCCAGCAGCGCTTCGCCGCTGGCCGGCGAGCCGGGATAGGTGAAATCGGCGAGCGTGGTGTCGTTCGGGAGGAACGTCACCGTCTCGTGGGCGAACTGCAGGACGGCGATACGCATCGCGCCGCCCGCCCCGTCAGCGCGTCGGGACCGGGCGCTCGCCGGAATAGTCGTAAAAGCCGCGCTTGACCTTGCGGCCGATCCAGCCAGCCTCGACATACTTCACGAGCAGCGGGCACGGCCGGTACTTGGAATCGGCCAGACCCTCGTGCAGCACCTGCATGACCGAGAGGCAGGTATCGAGGCCGATGAAGTCGGCCAGCTCGAGCGGGCCCATCGGATGGTTGGCACCCAGCTTCATGCCGGTGTCGATCGCCTCGACGTTGCCGACGCCCTCGTAGAGCGCATAGACCGCCTCGTTGATCATCGGCAGCAGGATGCGGTTCACGATGAAGGCCGGGAAATCCTCGGCATTGACCGGCTTCTTGTCGAGCTTGACCACGACCTCGCGCACCGTGCGGAAGGTCTCCTCCTCCGTGGCGATGCCGCGGATCAACTCGACCAGCCCCATCAGGGGGACCGGGTTCATGAAGTGCATGCCCATGAACTTGCCGGGCCGGTCGGTGACGGCGGCGAGCCTCGTCACCGAGATCGACGAGGTGTTGGTGGCGAGCAGGACGTTGGCCGGCAGGCCCTCGCAGACCTTCTTGAAGATCTCCCGCTTCACCGCCTCGTTTTCGGTCGCCGCCTCGACGATCAGGTCGCAATCGGCGAACGCCTTGTAGTCGGTGGCGGTCGAGATGCGGTTGAGCGCCGAATCCTTGTCTTCCGGACGGATCATGCCACGGCCGATCTGCCGGTCCATGTTGCGTCCGATTGCATCGAGGCCCTTGTCGAGATGGGCCTGGTCGACATCCGCGAGACGGATGTCGAAGCCCTTCAACGCGCAGACATGGGCGATGCCGCTGCCCATCTGGCCGGCACCGATGACTCCGATGCGCTTGATCATGATGGGTACCCTCGGGTTACTTTACTTTTTCTCGATCGCGGCGGTGAGCTCGGGAACGATCTGGAAGAGATCGCCCACGAGACCGTAGTCGGCCACCTGGAAGATCGGGGCTTCCTCGTCCTTGTTGATCGCCACGATCGTCTTGCTGTCCTTCATGCCGGCGAGATGCTGGATGGCGCCGGAGATGCCGATGGCGATGTAGAGGTCGGGCGCGACCACCTTGCCGGTCTGGCCGACCTGATAATCGTTCGGCACGTAGCCCGCATCGACCGCCGCGCGGCTGGCGCCGAGGCCGGCGCCGAGCTTGTCGGCCAGGGTCTCGAGCATCTTGAAGTTCTCGCCGCTCTGCAGGCCGCGACCGCCGCTGACAACGATCTTGGCGCTGGTCAGTTCGGGGCGCTCGCTCTTGGAGAGTTCGGCACCGACGTAGGAAGACAGGCCCTTGGCGCCCTCGCCGCCGATCTTCTCGATCGCCGCCGAACCGCCGCCCGCTGCCGCCTTGAAGTTGGTCGGGCGCACGGTGACGATCTTGATCTTGTCGGCCGTCTGGACAGTGGCCATCGCGTTGCCAGCGTAGATCGGCCGCACGAACGTGTCGGGCGACACGACCTGGATCGCCTCGGAGACCTGCGCGACGTCGAGCAGCGCGGCAACGCGCGGCGCGATGTTCTTGCCGACCGAATCGGCGGCCATCACGACGTGGCTGTAGTTCGGCGCGAGCTTCACGACCAGCGGCGCGATGTCCTCGGCCAGCCAGTTGGCATAGGCCGCATCGTCGGCCTGCAGCACCTTGGTGACGCCGGCGATCGACGCAGCCGACTTGGCCGCCTCGTCGCAGTTGCTGCCGGCCACGAGGACCGTGACGTCCGGATCCATCTGGCCCGCCGCGGTGACGGCGTTGGCGACGTTGGCCCGGACAGCTTTGCCGTCATGCGCGGCGACGACGAGAACGCCCATGATCAGATCACTCCCGCTTCGTTCTTCAGCTTGTCGACGAGTTCGGCGACGGTCTTCACCTTGATGCCGGACTTGCGCTTCGGCGGCTCCTCGACCTTCAGGGTCTTGAGGCGCGGCGCGACATCGACGCCCAGCGCGTCCGGCGCCAGCGTCTCGATCGGCTTCTTCTTCGCCTTCATGATGTTCGGCAGCGACGCGTAGCGCGGCTCGTTGAGGCGCAGGTCGGTCGTGATCACGGCCGGCATCTTGATCTTGATGTTCTCGAGGCCGCCATCGACCTCGCGCTTCACCTCGACCGAGCCGTCGGCGACGTTCAGCTTGTTGGCGAAGGTGCCCTGCGACCACCCCAGCAGCGCGGCCAGCATCTGGCCGGTCTGGTTGGAGTCGTCGTCGATCGCCTGCTTGCCGACGATGACGAGGCCGGGCTGTTCCTTGTCGACCACGGCCTTCAGCAGCTTGGCGACGGCCAGCGGCTGCAGTTCGGTATCGGTCTGCACCAGCACGCCGCGGTCCGCGCCCATGGCGAGCGCCGTGCGGATCGTCTCCTGGCACTGTGCCGGGCCGGCGGAAAAGGCGATGACTTCGGTCGCGGCGCCCTTCTCTTTCATGCGGATCGCCTCTTCAACGGCGATCTCATCGAAGGGGTTCATCGACATCTTGACGTTAGCCGTCTCGACACCCGTGTTATCGGCCTTGACGCGGATCTTGACGTTGTAGTCGATGACCCGCTTGACCGCGACCAGCACTTTCATCGCGTTGCGCCTATCGGTGAGTTGAGGCCGGACCGACCCGTCCGGCGAAGGGGTTTTCGTGTAGGGGTGTTGAGCCGATCATGTCAAGGCTATGGCGCACTGCACAAGACCGCAGGGTGGAAGCTTTTTTCCCGGCTTTTCAACAGGTTGCCGGCTAGCGCGCCCCGCCCGGCACCCACAACACATCTGCTGCGCCATTGTCGTTGAGCCGGCGGGCCAGCACGAACAGGTGATCCGACAGCCGGTTGATGTACTTGATCGCCTCCGGGTTGATCTCCTGCTCGGCCGCCAGATGCGTCATGCAGCGCTCGGCCCGCCGCGCCACCGTCCGGGCGAGATGCAGCCACGACGCGGTCTCGCTGCCGCCCGGCAGAATGAAAGACTTGAGCGGCTGCAACTCGGCGTTCATCGCATCGATTTCGTGCTCGAGACGTTCGACCTGGGAGGCCACGATACGCAGGGCCTGCTCGTCGCGCTTGGTCTTGCCCTCGGGTGTGCAGAGATCGGCGCCGAGATCGAAAAGGTCGTTCTGGATCCGGGCCAGCATCGCATCGGCCTCGGCGAGCCGTGGATCGCTGCCGCCGGCGCGCGTGATGGCGCTACGCGCCAGTCCGATCACCGAATTGGCCTCGTCGGTCGTGCCATAGGCGTCGACGCGGATATCGTGCTTGGCCACGCGTTCGCCGCGGCCGAGCGACGTCATGCCGGTGTCGCCGCCGCGCGTATAGATGCGGTTGAGGGTGACGGCCATCGCCTAGCTCCTGCTCGCGAAATACCAAAGGAGGATCAGCACCACGGTGAGGAGCTGCAGGCGCACGCGCCACCACATCATGCGGTTGCTGCGGCGACTGCCCTCGATGTTGCCGTCCTGGTTGCGGCTCATGTTGATCAGGCCGGCGAACAGCGTTCCGAGCGTCGCAAACGCAGACACCAGCACGAGAACGAAAAGAACATTGGCGAGGGTCATGAGGGCTTATCCCGCATTGTGCCGGCCCGCGCCAGTACGGGCGCCAGCCCAAGGCCGTGCATCGCGCGACGCGGGCGTGCCGGTGGCGAGGCGAAAGATCGTCTCCGCGGTCTGCTCGGCCGACCACAGCGCCGCATGGACCGTGCCGTACTCGACCGGCTCCGTCGCCTCGCCGGCGAAGAACACGCGATTTCCCAACGGGCGGGCGTGGGCAGTACAGTCGTCGGGATCGCTGCCGACACCAGGATAGGAATAGCCGCCGCGCGACCAGGGATCGCTCAGCCAGCGCGGGAAGACCATCGCCTCCGGCTCGGGAACGTTCTCGCCGAACATCGCGCGCAGGGATCGCATGGCCACGCCCGTCACCTCCGCGTCGCTCGCCTCGCGGTCGAGATGAATCGCGGTATGACCGTTGCAGAAACTGAGGAGGATCGGCAGGCCGGTCTCCTGCTGGTGGCTGACGAAGGTGTTGAAACCACCGCGCCGCTCCGGCGAGTCGGGAAGCCGCCCGAACCACTTCGGCGACTCCGGCCAGAAGCGGCGCGGGAAGCGCAGGTAGATCTTGCCGAGGACGCCCGCCCCGTAACCGATGCGACCGATCGCTGTGCGCTGCGCTTCCGGAGGAGCAGGATCGAGCACCGGCAGTCCGGCACGGAGTAGTCCGACGGGCACGGCAATGACCGCACGGTCCGCCTCGACTCGCTCGCCGCCCTGCAGGATCGCGGTCACTCCGCCACCCGTCCAGACGACCCGTTCGACCGCCGCACCCTGGCGGATGGTCAGTCCCTGCGCGACGTCCTCGACGAGAGACCGGTAGCCGCCCTTCGGCTGGGCGTTGCGCTCGAGACCTTCGGTCGGAAACCACTCCTCGGCCGCCACCGCTTCCCAGGGCGCGCTCTGCACGCCCTCGCTCATCTCGACGAAGGTCGCGACCACCAGCCGGTCGATCTCCGGCAACCATGACGCCGAGAGCAGCGGCTCGACGGCTTCGCGCACGGAGATCGAGCGCGGACCGCGAACACGGGTCAGCGCCTTGCTTTTCCAGCTGGCCCATTCGATGGCGGCCTTGAAGGCCATCCGCCCCATCACGGCACGCCGGCGCTGGCCCTCGCGCGTCGGCGAGGTCGCCCGCTTGTCGATCAGCAGACGCTCTCCCTGCGATTCGACCAGGTCGATGCCGAGCTTTTCGCACCAGAGGGTGAGCGGATTGCCGTCGACACCGTGAACCCAGGAGCCGCCGAGATCGACCGGCGCGCCGACGCGATCGTCCGTCCAGGTCCGGCCGCCGATACGCCCACGCGCTTCGAGCACGGTGACGGTGAAGCCCGAATCGTGAAGCAGTCTGGCGGCAACCAGCCCCGCCATGCCGGCCCCGACGACGATGACGCGCTCACCGTTAGCCGCCCCCATCGACCAGGAGCCGGTGCGGCTCACCGTCCGGCCCATGCCAGCATCGGCAGCGACGACATCGACCCGAAGGTCCGGCCGCCCGCCGCCTGCAACGCTGCGGCGTCGCTGTGGGTCGCCCCGACATAGGCCAGTGCGCGCATACCAGCGGCCCGCGCCGCCTGGATGCCCGGCAACGAGTCCTCGACGACCGTGCAGTCGAAGGGCTGCTCGTTCATCTGTATCGCCGCGTGGAGGAAAAGATCCGGAAACGGCTTTCCGCGCGGCACCTGGCTCGAACTGAAGATGCGGCCCTCGAAGCGCGACCACAGGCCGGTGATGCCGAGCGTGACCCGCATCTTGTCGAGACCGCCCGAGCTCGCGACACAGGTCGCGATGCCCGCCGCCTCGATCGCATCGATCGCCTCGACGACGCCCGGCACGGTCGTCAAAGGGGCGTCGCGAAAGGCCTGCAAGGTGTCCGCCTGCAGGCGGTCGACGAAATCGTCAGGCAAGGCGCGGCCGAGTTCGCCCTCGACGATCTCCACGCAGGACTTCATCGAGCGGCCCATCAGGCGCCGCATCGTCTCCTCGACGTTCCAGTCGAGGCCCTCGCGCCGGAGCGCGCGGGCAAAGCAGGTGTTGGCGAGGGGCTCGCTGTCGACCAGCACCCCGTCGCAATCGAATATGACCAGCACGCCCCAGGAGTATCAGTAAGGCTTGTCGCCTGCCACCGTGACCCGGTTGCCGCTGCGGGTGTGCGGCCAGTAGTCCCACATCGCGCGATGCTGGACGCAGCGATTGTCCCAGAAGGCGATGGAATTCTCCTGCCAGCGGAAGCGGCACTGGAAGAGCGGGTTTTCCATGTGTTCGTAGAGATAGCGCAGGATCGCGTCGCTCTCGTCTCGCGGCAGGCCGACCAGCGAGCGGGTGAAACCGCGATTGACGTAGAGGCCCTTCTTGCCGGTCACGGGGTGGGTGCGCACCACAGGGTGGATGGCCCGCGGATACTCCGGCTTGTCGACGACATTGTAGTTCTTGTAGAGGCCGCGATAGACCGACTCGCCGTCATGCACGGCGGTCAGGCCGTCGAGATAGGTCTTCATGCGGTCCGACAGCGCCTCGTAGGCCGCGTACATGCTGGCAAACAGCGTGTCGCCGCCCTTAGGCGGGCACTTCTTGATGTAGAGGATGCTGCCCATCGGCGGCTCGAGATCGCAGCTCACGTCGGTGTGCCAGCCCTCGCCGTTGGCACGCGGCGAATCCTTGTCGGCATGGATGATCATCAGCTCCGGCTTGCCGGGTTCGCTCGGCGCCGCGGGATGGGTGTGCAGATCGCCGAACAGGCGGCCGAAGGCCAGATGCTGGTCCTGGCTGATATGCTGGTCGCGAAAGAAGATGACCAGATTTTCTGCCAGAGCGCGATGGATCTCATCCTGCTGCCGGTTGGACAGCGGCTGGCTGAGGTCGATGCCGCCGATCTCGGCGCCGAGGATCGGCGTCAGCTTATCGAGGGTGATCGTCTCGTACGGTGCACTTTCGTCGGTGGTGTGCCGGTAGCGCGGGCCGGCATTGGCGTTCAGCGATCCTGCCATGGGTCTCTCCTATTCAACCTTGATGTTGGCTCGACGGATGATCTGGCCCCAGCGCTCCTTCTCGGCGCTGGCGAAGGCTGCGAACTCGGCCGGACGCATGAGCTTCGGCGTGCCGCCCAGGGCTGCCAGGCGCTCCACGACTTCCGGCATCGCCGACACGGTGTAGAGGCCGGCATTGATGCGGTCGACGATCTCGGCCGGCGTTCCCTTCGGCGCATAGAAGCCCGTCCAGGTCGTCAGCAGGACTTCGGGAAGACCCGCCTCCGCCGCCGTCGGCATGGTGGGCACGGCCGCATAGCGTTCGCTGTCGGTGACGAACAGTCCCTTCAGCGCGCCGCGGTCCATCGCGATCTTGGCGTTGACCGTGTCGATCATCATGAAGGTGAGCAGGCCGCTCTGCACGTCGGGTATCGCCTGCGGATTGCTCTTGTAGCCGACATAGACCGCATCGACTCCCGCCCCCATCTTGTAGAGTTCCGAGGCGACACGCGCCGGCAGCGCCCCCGCCCCATAGTTGTGCTTGCCGGGCTCGGCCTTCAGCTTCGCCGTCAGCTCCGCCGCACTGTTGATCGGGCTGTTCCTGTCCACCAGCAGCACGAAGGGCGACGTGCCCATGCGCGAGATCGGCGCAAAGTCGGCGATGGGGTCATAGGGCAGCTTGTCGTAGATCGCGGGATTGACGACCTGCGTCATCGCCGAGGTGGCGAAGAGCGTCAGCCCGTCGGGCTTCGCTCGCGCGACCGACTCGGCCGCCGGAATGCCATTGCCGCCGCCCTTGTTGTCGATCACGACGGGCTGGCCCCACAGCGCCGAGAGGCGCTCGGCATAAACGCGGGCGCTGATGTCGGTCGCCGCGCCGGCCGGAAACGGCACGACCATCGTCACGCGTCCCGCGGGATACTTCTGCGCCTGTACGATCGCCGGCGCCGCAAAGGTCGCCGCGCCCAGCCCCATCCCGAACTGTCGTCTACCGATCATGCTTCCTCGTCTTTTCTTGTTACGACGAAGTTAAACGCGTTTGACGGGTGCCGCCTCGATCAAGTCGACAGAGTCCGTATTACGGAATAGCCTCGCGCCATGGCCATCGAGCCCGTTCGCCGCAGTTTCGCAATCCTCGAGGCGCTGAGCCGGCGGCCGCATGCAACCATCGCGGCCCTGGCGGGCGAAACGAGCCTGCCCCGCCCCACGATCGTGCGCCTGCTCGGGACGCTGGTCGAACTGGGATATGCGACCCAGGTCTCCCGGACGCTGGGCTATCGCCTCACCGATCGCGTTCTCGCGCTCGCGCAGGGCATCCGTTTCATCGATCATCTGGTCGACATCGCCGCGCCGCACATGCAGCGCTTCACGCAGGATCATGGCTGGCCGCTCTATCTCGGCTCGATCAGCCACCACGCCATCACCATCCGCTATTCGACCGCGGCCGAGAGCCCGATGTCGTTCGAGCGGACGGCGCTGCAGCGCCGCAGCCCGATCCTCTCGGGCGCGCTCGGTCGTGCGTGGCTCGCCTTCTCGACGGACGAGGAACGGCGCGCGATCCTGCGCGACCTCGGCGTCCGCTACGATGCGAAACTGGCAGCGGCCTTTGCGCGAATCCGCCGTCAGGGCCATGCCTTCTCGGCCGTGACGCGCACCGCCCGGCTGCAGGGCATCGCCGTCGCCATTCAAAGCAACGATCGTGTTCTTGGGTGCATTTCGATGCGCTTCACGCGCTCGGCAATGAACGAATCCGAGGCCGGCATACGCTATGGCGCACCGTTGACCGCGCTCGCACAGGCCATCGCCATCGACGCCGCAAGCGGGTAGTTTGCGCGCAATTCAACGGAGGAAACATGTCGGCATTCGACGCCATCGCAACGCAGACCGTGCGCAAGGCAAACCATCTCGAACCCGCGTTCGTGCATAAGGAAAACGTCGAAGCCGCAGCGCGGAAACTCGCCGCCCGGAACAAGAAGCCCAACATCCTGATCTACCTGATGGACGATGTCGGCTGGGGCGATTTCGGTTGCTACGGCGGTGGCGTGGCCGTCGGCGCGCCGACGCCCAATTTCGACAGGATCGCGCGCGGCGGCCTGCAACTCACCTCGTGTTACTCCGAGCCTTCCTGTTCGCCGTCGCGCGCCACGCTTCACACCGGCCGCGTCCCCAACCGCCACGGGCTGCATCGCCCGCCGATGTACGGCGAACCCGGCGGCCTGCAGGGCGAGATCACCTTGCCGATGCTGCTCGGCCAGGCCGGCTACACGACACAGGCGGTCGGCAAGTGGCATCTCGGCGAGAATGTCGAAAGCCAGCCGCAGCATGTTGGCTATGACGATTTCTACGGCTTTCTCTCCGTCTCCGACATGTACACGGAATGGCGCGACCCGCACTTCTTCCCCGAGATCGTCTACTCGGACGCGCGCACCGAGTGGATCAAGAACATGCCCTTCAACCGCTGCTTCGTGCACGCGACCAAGGGCAAGGAACTGACCAACGTCGAGGAGGTGACAATCCCCGTCCTCTCCGAGCTCGACGAGAAGTGGTGCAAGTATTCCGAGGCGTTCATCGAGAAGCAGGCCAAGTCGGACAAGCCGTGGCTGCTCTACCACTGCACACGCGGCGCCCACTTCGACAATTATCCGGGCGAGAAGTTCCTCGGCAAGTCGCCGGCCAAGCATCCCTACAAGGACACGCTGCTCGAACTCGACGAGATCATGGGCCGCCTGGTCGAGGCGCTGCGCAAGTCGGGCCAGCTCGAGGACACGCTGATCTTCATCTCGTCCGACAACGGACCGCACATGGAGACCTGGCCGGACGCCGCCTTCACGCCGTTCCGCTGCGCCAAGGGCTCGACCTGGGAAGGCGGCGTGCGCGTCCCCGGCCTGATGTACTGGCCAGGCACGATCGAGGCCGGCCGCCAGAGCGACGGGCTGTTCGACTTCAACGACATCGTGCCGACCGCGCTCGGCCTGGCCGGCGCCTCGGAGCTCCTGCCATCCGACCGCTACATCGACGGCGTCGACCAGAGCTCGTTCCTGCTGGCGCCGGACGGACTCTCCAACCGCAAGTACCACTACTATTGGCTGAGCCAGACCTTCTCGGGCATGCGCTGCGGCGAATACAAGATGGTGCTGTCGGCCACGAGCGACAACGCGACCGACGCCTTCGGCACCGGCGGCTTCACCGGCGTGCTGGAGCGCTACACCTATCCGAAGCTGTTCAACCTCTATCTCGACCCGAAGGAGCAGCACAATTACCTGACGCGCAAGCTGGCCTACATCGAGGCCTTCCAGCTCGGCATGCGCAACCACCTGGGCACCTTCAAGAAGTACCCCGCCAAGAAGATCATGGGCATCAAGGTGGCGGACAAGCGCGACTGACGGCCGGGCAATCTCTTGTATTCAGAGGTTGGCGGCGTCGATCACCCGGCAGAGGGCACTGCGAACATAGTTCGAGTCCGCAGTCTGGCCGGCCTGGATCATGAATACGGCATCGACACGCGTGCCGTTGCCGGATTTCCGGGCCGTGACACGCAGGGCCTGCGGACGGCCGGAGCCACTGGTCTCCCGCACGGTCGTCAGCGCGCCCGCCTCGGCATCGACCCCGATATTGCTAAAACCCTCCGCCAGCATGGCCGCACGCAAGTTCTTCAGCGCCGTTGGTTGCGGCAGGTTGGGGAATTCGCGCCAGGAGCGGAAGTTCATCGCCGTGACCCGAGCCGTTCCCTCGACGACGAAGTTCTGCTGGCAAACGCTCTGCGTCATGGTTTGCGCCCAAGCAGGCGCAACGCCGAACACGACTACGACAACGAACCACTTCATGATTTCGCCCGCAAATAGTTTCTCGCCCATAACGCAACAAGGATCGGAGTCTTTTTTGCGGCATCTTCGAGCGGTATCCCGCCGAACCGGTCATCGTTATTAAAGTGCCCGACAAGAGTTCCGCGTGAGTGAGAGGATTGGTCATGGACATGTTCGCCCGCCACCCGGCCGCCGGCGACGACCGTACGACGGGCATCCGGCACGATTGGTCCCGCAGCGAGGCCGAGCGTCTCTATGCGCTACCCTTCGCCGACCTGATGTTCGAGGCGCAAACGATCCATCGCCGGAATTTCGATCCCAATCACGTCGAGACGGCCAGCCTGCTCAGTATCAAGACGGGGGGCTGCCCGGAGGATTGCGGCTACTGTTCGCAGAGCGCCCACTACGACACCGACGTGAAGGCGACGCGCCTCATGGAGCATGACAGCGTCGTCGAGACAGCGCGCCGCGCGAAGGAGGCCGGTGCCAGCCGCTTCTGCATGGCCGCCGCCTGGCGCAATCCGAAGGATCGCGATCTCGATCGGGTGTGCAACATCGTGAGCGCAGTCAAGGAACTCGGCCTGGAGACCTGCGCGACGCTCGGCATGCTGAAGCCCGAGCAGGCGGCCCGGCTACGGCAGGCCGGCCTCGACTTCTACAATCACAACGTCGACACCTCACCGGAGTTCTACGGCCAGATCATCACCACGCGCACGATGCAGGACCGCATCGATACTCTCGCCCGCGCGCGCGATGCTGGCCTCAAAGTGTGTTGCGGCGGGATCGTCGGCATGGGCGAACAGGTCGAGGACCGGCTGGGCATGCTCCTGCTGCTCGCGAACCTGCCGAGCCATCCCGAAAGCGTGCCGATCAACCTCTGGAACGAGGTGAAGGGCGTGCCGGTGAACGAGACGGCCGACCGCCCCGATCCGATCGCCCTGGTCCGCCTGATTGCGGTCGCACGGATCATGATGCCCAGGAGCGTCGTGCGCCTGTCGGCGGGCCGTCAGTACATGACGGACGAGATGCAAGCGCTGTGCTTCCTGGCCGGCGCCAACTCGATCTTCATCGGCGACGTGTTGCTGACAACGAGGAATCCGCAGCGCAATCGTGACGCCGAGCTGCTCGATCGTCTCGGCATCAAATCCGCACTCCGGACAGAGAACCTGGCCTGAACCAGCCACGCTGGACGGCGGCTCCAGAGTCCTTGTCCGGCGAGATGGAATCACCAATCCCACCTCATTCCCAGGAATGCTCCTCGGAATGAGGTGGGATAGTCAAAATCCTAGTTGCGGCCCTCGATCAGGCCGCGGCAGACGACCTGGGCCTGGATCTCAGCTGCACCCTCGAAGATGTTGAGGATGCGGGCGTCGCAGAGGACCCGGCTGACGGGGTATTCCATCGCGTAGCCGTTGCCGCCGTGGATCTGCAGCGCATTGTCGGCATTGCTCCAGGCGACGCGGGCGGCCAGCAGCTTGGCCATGCCGGCCTCGATGTCACAACGCCGGTCGGAATCCTTCTCGCGCGCGGCGAAGTAGGTGAGCTGGCGGGCGATCATGGTCTCTACCGCCATCCAGGCGATCTTTCCCGCAACGCGGGGGAAGGCGTAGAGCGGCTTGGCGAACTGGATGCGGTCCTTCGCATAACGCAGGCCGAGTTCGAGCGCGTTCTGGGCCACGCCGACGGCGCGGGCCGCCGTCTGGATACGGGCGCTTTCGAAGGTCGCCATCAGCTGCTTGAAGCCCTGCCCTTCCTTCTCGCCCAGCAGGTTGGCGGCCGGCACCTCGAACCCGTCGAAGCCGATCTCGTATTCCTTCATGCCGCGATAGCCGAGCACCCTGATCTCGCCGCCGCTCATACCCTTGGCCGGGAATGGATCGGCGTCGGTGCCACGCGGCTTCTCCGCGAGGAACATCGACAGGCCCTGATAACCGGGCTTGGAGGCATCGCTGCGCGCCAGCAGGGTCATGATGTCGGCGCGCGCGGCGTGGGTGATCCAGGTCTTGTTGCCGTTGATTTTGTACGTCTCGCCATCGAGCACGGCGCGCGTGCGCAGGCTGGCCAGGTCGGAGCCGGTGTTGGGCTCGGTGAAGACCGCGGTCGGCAGCAGCTCGCCCGAGGCGATGCGCGACAGGTACTTCTTCTTCTGCGCCTCGGTGCCGCCGGAACGGATCAGCTCGGCCGCGATCTCCGAGCGGGTGCCCAGCGAGCCGACGCCGATATAGCCGCGCGACAGCTCCTCGGTGACGACACACATGGCGAGCTTGCCCATGCCCAGCCCGCCCCACTCCTCCGGGACGGTGAGGCCGAAGACGCCGAGATCGGCCATCTGCTGCACCACGGGCAGCGGGATCAACTCGTCGCGCAGATGCCAGCCATGGGCGTGCGGCGCCACCTCGGTGTCGACGAAGCGGCGGAACTGACGGCGCACCTCTTCGAGCGCCTCGTCGCCCAGTTCGAGCGACCCGAAGCCGCCGGTGTCGAGACCGTCCGCAATCAGCTCGGCGATGCGGCCGCGCACTGCCGGCGTGTTGCCGGCGATCAGCTTCGCGACGGCCGGCGTCTCGAGCGCCGAACCATCGAGGCCGAAGTCGCCCGGCCGCACGATCTCGACCTGGCTGATGGCGATGCCGCCCTTGAGCTGCGCCAGATATTCGCCATAGGCCGACTGCAGGATCAGGCTTTCGAGTTCGCCGCCCGCGCCCGCCTCGGCCCAGCGCCGCATCTGGCGCAGCGCCGCCACGTAGGTCGCGATCCAGGCGAAGCCGTGCGCCGCGAACTGCTCGCGCTCGAGCAGCTTCGGATCGACCTTGCCCTGCGGCGCCACCAGCGCCCGCACCGCTTCGCGCGCGGCGGTCTCATGGCGGCCGGCGGCACCCTCGGCTTCGGCGCAGAGGGAAAGAAGGTCAGGAAGAATCAGAGACATGGCGGACTCGAAATCATCTCCTCCCCCGTCCTACGGGGGAGGTGCCCCGGAGGGGCGGAGGGGGAAAGCAACAAGCCGGAGTGGGGCTCTCCCCCTCCGGCCTTCGGCCACCTCCCCCGTAGGACGGGGGAGTAAGTCCGACTACTCGTCGAGCGCGTCCTCGAGGGTGCGCAGGCCGGGGCGCTTGGCGGAGACCAGCACCGCCATGTTTCCGGGCTTGTGCTGGTTCTTCCACATCTTGGTGTGGGCCTTGGGAATGTCGGCCCATTCGAAGACTTCGCTCATGCACGGATCGATGCGGCGCTCGATCACCAGCTGGTTGGCCTGGCTGGCCTGCAGCAGGTTGGCGAAGTGGCTGCCCTGGATGCGCTTCTGGCGCATCCACACGAAACGCGCGTCCATGGTCAGGTTGAATCCGGTCGTGCCGGCGCAGAACACCACCATGCCGCCGCGCTTCACGATGTTGCACGACACCGGGAAGGTCTGCTCGCCGGGATGCTCGAACACGAAGTCGACGTCGTTGCCCTTGCCGGTATGTTCCCAGATCGCGGCGCCGAACTTCCGCACCTTCTTCATGTACTCGGCATAGGTCTTCTGGTCGTCGACGTCGGGTAGCTGGCCCCAGCAGTCGAAGTCGTTGCGGTTGATGACGCCGCGCGCGCCGAGCGACATCACGAAATCCTTCTTCGACGGATCGGAGATCACGCCGATGGCGTTGGCGCCGGCCGTTGCGATCAGCTGGATCGCCATCGAGCCGAGGCCGCCGGCCGCGCCCCACACCAGCACGTTGTGGCCGGGCCGCAGGATGTGCGGGCGATGGCCGAACAGCATGCGATAGGCGGTCGCGAGGGTGAGCGTGTAGGAGGCGCTCTCCTCCCAGGTGAGATGCGCCGGGCGCTTCATGAGCTGCCGCGCCTGCACCTTGCAGAACTGGGCGAACGAGCCGTCGGGCGTCTCGTAGCCCCAGATCCGCTGGCTGGTGGAGAACATCGGGTCGCCGCCGTTGCACTCCTCGTCGTCGCCATCGTCCTGGTTACAGTGGATGACGACCTCGTCACCGACCTTCCAGCGCTTCACCTTGGCGCCGACCGCCCAGACGATGCCCGAGGCATCGGAGCCGGCGATGTGGAAGGGTTGCTTGTGCACGTCGAACGGCGAGATCGGCAGGCCGAGACCCGCCCACACGCCATTGTAGTTCACGCCGGCGGCCATCACGAGGACCAGTACCTCGTCCTCGCCGATCGTGTGGGTCGGCACGACCTCCAGCTGCATGGACTGTTCCGGCGGGCCGTGACGGTCGCGCCGGATGACCCAGGCGTACATGTTCTTCGGCACATGTCCGAGCGGCGGAATCTCCCCGACTTCGTAAAGATCCTTCTTCGGCTGGTTGGCCGTGGGATGAGGGCGAGCCGCGAAAGCGACGACGGACATGGCAAATCCTCCTGCGTTGCAGCGAAACTATTGCTGCATTCGCGAGAGTGCAATGCACAAATACGATTCGGAACGGTTGGCACAGGGGAAAAACAACAAAATTACCCACGCCCTGCGGAAATTCCGCATTGCCGGCAACCTGAAGTCGCGGCACGGTTGCAAGGTAAACGGTCGTTTACCAAGCAGCTCGAGTTTAGGGAGAGCGCACCATGAAACTCATGTGGTTCCATCTGATGCCGTACACGGAGCTTCCGGAAGACTTCAACCGGAAGCACCCTTCGGTGTGGGTCGACATTCATTCCTCGCTGTTCGACCCCAAGCGCGCGCATCACATGTACAACGACTTCATGGACGAGCTCGAATACGCTGCCGAGCTCGGCTACGACGCGGTCTGCGTCAACGAGCACCATTCCAATGGCTACGGGCTGATGCCCTCGCCCAACCTGATCGCCTCGTCGCTGGCGCGCCGCACCACCGACACGGCGCTCTGCGTGATGGGCAACTCCCTGGCCCTCTACAATCCGCCGACCCGCGTCGCCGAAGAGTTCGCGATGATCGACTGCATCTCGGGCGGCCGGCTGATCGCAGGCTTCCCGGTCGGCTCGCCGATGGACACCTGTTACGCCTATGGCCAGAATCCGAGCCTGCTGCGCGAGCGCTATCTCGAGGCGCATGACCTCGTGAAAAGGGCGTGGACCGAGAAGGACACCTTCGCCTTCAACGGCCGCTACAACCAGCAGCGCTACGTCAACATCTGGCCGCGCCCGATCCAGAACGAGCCGCATCCACCGATCTGGATTCCCGGCGGCGGCTCGGTCGAAACGTGGCGCTGGTGCGCCGAGATGGACTACGTCTACTGCTACCTCTCGTACTACGGCTACAAGGCCGGCCTCACAACGATGCAGGGCTTCTGGAACGAAATGGAGAAGCTCGGCAAGGACCGCAATCCCTACCGTGCGGGCTTCCTGCAGTTCGTCGGCGTGGCCGAGAGCCGCCAGCAGGCGCTCGATCTCTACACCGAGCCGGCCGAGTATTTCTACGGCCGCTGCCTGCATGTCGATGCGCGGTTCGCGACGCCGCCCGGCTATACGACCGAGGCGACGCAGCGCGCCGGCATCCAGAGCATGGTGAGCAAGGCGGCCAACACCGCGAGCTATTCGAGCAAGCTCAGCATGAAGGCCACCAACATGAAGGACATCGTGGATGGCGGCTACGTCATCGTCGGCTCGCCGGACGAAGTGGTGGAGCAGATCCGCCACGTCGCCAAAAGCCTGAACGTCGGCCATCTCATGCTGCTGCTGCAGTACGGCAACATGAGCAAGGATACGACCAAGTACAACACGCGCCTGTTCGCCGAGAAGGTGATGCCCAAGGTCAAGGACCTGTTCGGCGAATGGGAGGACAAGTGGTGGCCGAAGCCCATGGCCAGGGGTCAGCGCGCCGCGGTTCCCGCCTTCCGCCCGCAGACCGTCGCCGCGGAGTAGAGCCTTGTCCGAACCCATGACCACGACGGTCGACGTCAACGGCCATCCCTGCCGCGTCTGGACCAAGGGCAAAGGCCCGAAGCTCGGCTTCCTCGCGGGTCTGGGTGGCCTGCCGCGTTGGCTGCCCTTTCTCGACCGGCTCGCCGAGAGCCGGACGGTCGTCGCTCCCTCGCTGCCTGGCTACCCCGGCGCGACGGGTCACACCGAACTCGACACGCATCTCGACTGGGTCCTGGCCGTGCGTCAGATCGTCGAAAAGGCGGGCCTCGCCGGCGCCGATCTCGTGGGCGCGTCGGTCGGTGGCGCCTTTGCCGCCGAACTAGCGGCGATCTTTCCCGGTCATGTCGGCAGGCTCGCCCTGATCGCTCCGTTCGGCCTGTTCGACGACAAGGACCCGGCGGCGGACCCCTGGGCGCAGCGCAAGGACGTGCTGCCCGGCCTGATGTGTGCCGATCCCGCCAACTGGACGGACCTGGTGGCGGCACCGGAGGGGGCGAACTCCGTGGAATGGCCGATCGAGATGACCCGGGCGTCCGAGGCCGCCGCCCGGGCCTTCTGGCCGCTCGGCAACACGCGCCTGGAAAAGCGCCTGGGACTGATCTCTGCGCCGACCCTGATCCTGTGGGGGGAGCGCGATTCGATCCTGCCGTCCCGCTACGCCGGGAAATTCGCCGAGGGAATCAACAAGGGTACCAACGGCGCGCCCCGGGTCGAAACCGTGGCCGATGCCGGTCATCTGGCCTATCTCGACCAGCCGGATGCCGTGGCGAGGGCGGTATTGGCCCATTTTGCCTGAGAGTCTCACGCCCTTGGTGGTTGCTTCGCCAGTTCGGATCGCTATTGTCCGGCGCGTTAGGGGTTTTGCGAGGTAAACGGCAATGACGATCCGTTCGATGAAGATGACCGCAGGCGCTTCCCTGTTCGCGGCGGTTCTGGCGATCGGCGCGAGCCTGCCCGAGCGGCAGGCATCGGCCCAGGTGAGGCCTGTGCCGCGCGAGGGAGTGGCCTTCAACGACGTGGTCACCCAGCGGGTCAAGATCGAGTCGGCCGACACCGAGAGCCGGACTGTGGCTTTCACCCTGCCGAACGGCCAGCTGCTGATCCTGCCGGTCGCCGACAGCGTCAAGAACCTGGATGCGATCGATGATGGGTCGATGGCCACCGTCACCTATTCCGAGGTGGTGACCATGCTGAACCTGCGCCAGAAGGGCCCGGGCTCCCAGCTCGCCCGCAAGGACCAGATGGGCCAGACCCCGAACCAGACCGATGTCGAGGCCGGCCGCTTTACTCTGACGGTGGTCGGCGTCGACCTCACCAAGAACATGGTCTCCGTGATCGACGGCCGCGGCGGCCCGGTCCGCACCTATAAGGCCAACTCGATCGCCAAGCAGGACATGCTGAAGAAGATCAAGGTGGGCGACGTCGTGATTGGCATGACCACCCCGCTGATGATCACCTCCATCTCGCCGGCGCGCTGAAACGCTTCCGGACTGAAATTCAAACGGCCGGCATCCGCCGGCCGTTTTCTTTTGGGTGTCAGCTGACGCCGACGTCTTTCCAGAAGCCGATCCAGTGATCGACCGGTGCCATTTTCTCCTGCGGCGCTTCATAGGACCAGGCAGCCCTCGGACTGCGCGCCGTCCCTTCCACGACGTCGTAGAATTGGACGCCGTGCGGACATTTCAGGTCGCCGTCCGTCTTCGGCGCGCTCTCGAGCAGGTCCATCCGCACCGAGTCGCGCGGAAAATAGCGATAACCGTCGACTTCGAGCGTGCGGTCGCTCTCGGCGATCACCTTGTCCTGCCACACGGCCTTCATGGCTACCTTTCCTTTCTCAATACTGATCGTGCCGCTTCACCCAGCTCATCGTGAAGGGAAGATCCGACTCGTCCCGGCCCTTCGAGGTCAGATCCAGCAAGTGGTAAACGCCGTTCAGCATGTCAACGCCGCGCGCGTAGGTCGAATAGGTGTGATAGACGGCGCCGTCATCGCCGCGGCGGAAGGCGCTGAAGCCCGGCATCTCGCCCGGGCCGACCTTCATCGTCCCGAAATTGTAGTCCATCCCAACTTCGCCGGGCCGTGAACTCACCCCGTAGTCGAAATTGAAGTCGCCTTCTCCGGACGACACCCATCGGAAGGTCCATCCCATCCGCTTGGCGTACGCATCGAGCCTGCCGACGGGCGCCCGCGAGACGGCGACCAGCGCCGTGTCGCGATGGGCGAGATGCACGTCGACGCCGTTGAAGTTGTCGGCCCAGAAAGAACAGTTCTTGCAGGCCTCGTTCCAGTCGGCACCAAACATGAGGTGATAGACGAGGAGTTGGCCGCGACCGTCGAACAGGTCGGCCAGAGCCACGCGGCCTTCAGGCGCCTCGAAGGAATACTCCTTCTCGACCCGCTCCCAGGGCAGCGCCCGTCGCTCGCGCGCGAGCACGTCCCGCAGCCGGGTGAACTCCTTCTCCTTCGCCAGGAAGTCGCGGCTGGCAGCGAGCCATTCCTGATGTGAGACGACGGGACGAGCAGTCATGCCGCCCTCCCGAGAAAAGCGATTAGCTTGTCGAAGCTGCCGACCCAGCCCTCATCGTGGCAGGCGAAGTCTTCGGCATCCGTGAACGGACCGTGGATCAGGGTGAGTTCGGTGCGCTCGCCGAGGGCGCGCAGTTCGACCCTTACCGTCGTCTCGTGCCCGCGCGTGCGGCTGTAATCTCCATCGGCATGATGGGCCCAGGTGAAGACCAACCGCTCGGGCCGCGCGACCTCGAGATAGACGCCCGACGAGGCGAAGACCCCCTGCTCGTTGCGTCCATCGATGCGCCAGGCGCCGCCACGCCTCGCATCGACTTCGCACAGCGTGATCTCCACGCCCGGCGGGCACATCCAGCGCACGAACTGGTCGCGATTCACCCAGGCGTCGAACACCCTTTCGCGCGGGGCGTCGAAGATCCGGCTGAGGTGCAGCGTGTTGTTATCGAGC
Source organism: Reyranella sp. (assembly GCF_052439685.1). Lineage (GTDB taxonomy): Bacteria > Pseudomonadota > Alphaproteobacteria > Reyranellales > Reyranellaceae > Reyranella. The sequence goes on along the minus strand of NZ_JBQVQG010000003.1, from coordinate 256,838 downwards.
CTTGCGTCGTGCATCTGACTTTCCTTTCGTCGGCTTGGGATCGGTTTCGGTACTCTTCAGGAACGCGTCGAGCCGGTCGAAGCTCGCCTCCCAGAACTTGCGGTAGTGGTCGATCCAGTCCGCCGCCGCGCGCAACCCCTCGCCGCGCAGTTCGCAGCGGCGCCACTGCGCCTCGGTGTGGCGTTCGATGAGCCCGGCCTCAGTCAGCACCTTGAGATGACGCGACACCGCCGGCAGCGACATGTCGAACGGTTCGGCCAGTTCGCCGACCGTTGCGCCTCCGCTCGCGAGCCGCGCGAGGATGGCGCGGCGTGTTGGATCCGCGAGGGCCGAGAAGGTCTGGGAGAGAGCATCCATATTTAACATATATGTTAAATACGATGGATCGTCAACCGACTGCGGCCCGAGATTGCAGGCCGTGGCGGCGGCACATATGAAAGCGCCCCCCACACGGAGTTGAAGCAAATGGAGTCTATCTATCGCGTCGAAGGTGCCATTGCCGAAACCAGCGCGTTCGCCGGCGGGCCGTGGAGCCCGAAACTCCAGCACGGGGCAGCCCCCTCCTCACTGATCTGCTGGGCCGTCGAGCACATGCCGTCACCGGTGCCGATGCGCGTCGCACGCCTCACCGTCGACCTGATGCGACCGGTGCCGGTGGCGCCGCTCACGATCGCGACCGAGATCGTCCGCGAGGGCCGCAAGATCCAGCTCGTATCGGTGCGGCTGCTGGCCGATGGCGCCGAGGTCGTGCGTGCGAGCGCACTGCGCATCCGCGTCGATCCGAAGGAGATGCCGGCAATCGCCAACGGGCCGCCGGTCGAGTTGCCGATGCCTGAACAATGCAGCCCGCCCGACTTCTTCGCGACCGAGACACCGTTCCTCAAGGGCATCGAGATGCGCACGGCCAAGGGCGGCTTCCGCATCCCCGGACCCGCCGCCGTCTGGTATCGCGCGACGCGGCCCATCGTGGAGGGTGCCGACATCTCGCCGCTGATGCGGGCGGTCATCGCCGCGGATTTCTGCAACGGGACGTCTTCGGTCTTCGACATGAACGACTGGACGTTCATCAACGCCGACCTGACCGTCAGCCTTGGCCGCGAGCCGGTCGGCGAATGGGTGCTGCTCGACGCCGAGACCTGGATCGGCCCGGACTCGGTCGGCATCGCCGCCGCGCGGCTCGCCGACCGGCAGGGTTATTTCGGCCGCGCCGTGCAGAGCATCATCTTCGAGAAGCGCTGACGACTACCCTCGTTTCCAGGTCGTGCCCTTCGGGCCGTCCTCGAGGATAACGCCCTTGGCCTTCAGGTCGTCGCGAATGCGGTCGGACTCCTTGAAGTCCTTGGCCTTGCGCGCGGCTTGACGCGCCGCAATTGCGGCCTCGATCTCGGCGTCGGACGGGCCTGCGTCGGCCGCGCCGGCCGGCGCCCAGCGGAACCAGGCTTCGGGATCCTGCTGTAGCAGGCCGAGCGCGGAGGCTCCCGCCTTGAGTTCCGAAGGATCGCGCAACTGGTGCAGCGCGCTGATCGCGAGCGGCGTGTTGAGATCGTCCGTCAGCGCCTCCTCGACCGAAGCCGGTATGGGCCTCTCCTCCAGCGCCTTGCCGCGCAACAGACCGTACCAGCGATCGAGCGTGCCCTTGGCCTGGGCCAGCCCCTCGGGCGTGAAGTCGAGCGGCTGGCGGTACTGCGCCGACAGGAGCAGCAGGCGGATAACCTCGCCGGGATACTGGTCGAGCAGCTCGTGCACGGTGAAGAAGTTGCCGAGCGACTTGCTCATCTTCTCGCCGGAGATGTTCAGGAAGCCGTTGTGCATCCAGTACTTCGCCATGATGGCGTGACCGAAGGCGCTGCGGCTCTGCGCGATCTCATTCTCGTGGTGCGGGAAGATCAGGTCGAGACCGCCGGCATGGATATCGAACGTCTCGCCGAGCAGCGCACCGCTCATGGCCGAGCACTCGATATGCCAGCCGGGACGGCCACGGCCCCACGGGCTCGGCCAGCCCGCCTGCGCGTCGGTCGAGGGCTTCCAAAGCACGAAGTCGGCGGCGTCCTTCTTGTAGGGTGCGACCTCGACGCGGGCGCCCGCGATCAGCTCGTCATGAGAGCGACGCGACAGCCGGCCATAGTCCGCCATGCTGGGCACGTCGAACAGCACATGGCCTTCCGCTTCATAGGCATGGCCGCGTGCCACCAGTCGCTCGATCAGGCCGATCATCTCGCCCACATACTTGGTGGCGCGCGGCTCGATGTCGGGCGGCAGCGCCCCGAGCCGGCTCATGTCGCTCTGGTAGGCCGCCGCCGTGCGCTCCGTCAGCGCATCGATCGACTCCTTGTTCTCGGCGGCGCGCACCATGATCTTGTCGTCGATGTCCGTGATGTTGCGGACATAGGTGACGCGCGGATAGCGCCGTTTCAGGAGCCGGTAGAGAACGTCGAAGACGACGACCGGACGCGCATTGCCGATATGGACATAGTCGTAGACCGTCGGACCGCAGACATAGAGGCGGACATGCGACGGATCGAGCGGCACGAACGGCTCTTTTTCGCGCGACAGCGTGTTGTAAACGACGAGGGACATCGCCCCTTCTCCCGATCCAAAAACGAACGAAACCTGACGCGGCCCGCTGGGCCTCAGGCCTCGATACATCGCGCCAAGGGCGCGCCGGGAAGAAAGAACTGCGTCATGGGGGTAATCTATACGACCGGTTCCTGCCGCGCAATTGAACGCCCGGGACAGGCCTTTTCAGGCCTTGCGTCCCAACAGCCTCTCCATCGCCCGGCTTCGGCCGATCAGCGGCAGCAGCTTCGCCATCTCCAGTCCCTTCTCCTGGCCGGTGAGCGCCAGTCGCAGCGGGTGGAACAGGGCGCGGCTCTTACGCCCGAGGCCCGAGGTCCAACCCTTCCCTATCGTCTCCTCCCACGGCTCGGCCGGCAGCTTCGCGGCCGCTTCCGCCAGGAGGCAATCAGCCGGTCACGCGCGGCATAGTGCGCGAGCCGCTCCGACTGCTTCTCCTTCAGCGCCCAGTCGAGGCCGAGCCACGCGCGGTCGCGTTCGATCGCCGCCTCGAACTCGGGCCGGCTGCGCGTCACGCGGTATCGCCGAGACGCAGGATGAAGGTTCCACCCTGTTGCCGCGCATGGAGCCAGTTGAACAAGGCCGCCCGGATGTTGCCGACATGCAGCAGCCCTGTCGGGCTCGGCGCGAAACGGACGACAGGCAGGAAAGCGGGCGTGGCCGCGACTTGTGGCGGCGGGTCGTTGGCGGGTCAAGCCGGACCCGCTAGTCTCCGTTCCCATCGGAGGAAACCAAACAACATGCGCACCGAGGATATCGAGTACCGCGCCGACGGCGTCCGCATGGTCGGACAATACGTGGTCGACGACGGCAAGCCCGGCCGTCGCGCCGGGGTGCTGGTCTGCCACGAGGGGCCCGGCCTCACAGACCACACGAAAAAGATTGCCGCCCGCCTCGCCGGCCTGGGCTACGCCGCCTTTGCAATGGACTATCACGGCGACGGCAAGCCGCTCGCCGATCCCAGCCAGACGATGGCGCGGCTGCAGCCCTGGATGGCCGACCCGGCCGGCATCCGCACCCGCGCCCTGGCGGCGCTCGACGTGCTCAGGGGGCAGAAGGAAGTCGATCCGGCGCGCCTCGCGGCCATCGGCTACTGCTTCGGCGGCACCACCGCGCTCGAGATCGCGCGCAGCGGCGCCGACGTGAAGGCCGTGGTCGGCTTCCATTCCGGCCTCGCGACCGCCCGGCCGCAGGACGCGGCGAACATCAAGGCCAGGATCCTGGTCTGCATCGGCGCCGACGATCCGATCATCCCGCCCGAGCAGCGTCTGGCCTTCGAGAAGGAAATGAAGTCGGGCGCGATCGACTGGCGGCTCCAGCTCTATGGCGGCGCCGGTCACAGCTTCACCAACCCGGCCGCCGACTCGCGGGGCATGAAGGGCTTCTTCTATCATGACGCCACCGACCGCCGCTCATGGAACGCCATGATCGAGCTGTTCGACGAGACGCTGAACTAAAAACGAGAACGACCAGAGAGGAAAGAATATGAAACGCCGCCAACTGATCGTCGTCGGGGCGGCGGCGCTTGCCGCCCCCTCCATCGCCCGTGCCCAGGGCAAGTATCCCGACAAGACGATCCGCTTCGTCATCCCCTTCGCGCCGGCGGGGCCCACCGACATCATCGGCCGCATGGCCGCGGAGAAGCTCACCGCGATCCTCGGCCAGCAGGTCATCGTCGACAACAAAGCAGGCGCAGCCGGCTCGATCGGCGCGGTGGACGTGAAGAACGCCAAGCCCGACGGCTACACGCTGCTCTGCGCGCCCTCCTCCACCCATGCCATCAACCCGACGGCCTTCGCGAAGCCGGCCTACGATGCGGTGAAGGATTTCACGCCGATCGCCTCGATCTGCGTCAACCCGCTGGTGCTGGTGGCCCGACCCGACATGCCCGACACGGTGATGGGTCTGGTCGAGCTGATGAAGAAGAATCCCGGCAAATACTCGTACGGTTCCTCGGGCGCGGGCTCGATCATCAATCTGGCCGGCGAATACTTCAAGCGCGAGGTCGGCGGCATGGACGTCGAGCATATTCCCTACAAGGGATCGATGCCGGCGCTGCAGGACATGATGGGCGGCCAGACCGCCTGGATGTTCGAGACCTTCAGCACGACGCTCCAGCTCCACAAGGCCGGCAAGGTCCGTATTCTCGCCTACGCCTACTCCAAGCGTGCGCCGATCGCGCCCGAGATCCCGACGATGATCGAAGCCGGTGTGAAGGGCTACGAGGCCTACACGTTCAACCTGATTCTGGGCCCGGCCAACGTGCCGAAACCGGTGGTCGACGTTCTCGACCAGGCCGCGCGGCAGATGATGAAGGACCCCGCCACCATCAAGTTCCTGGAGGATATCGCCGCGGTGCCGACGACCGAAACCTCGCCCGAAGTCACGGCGAAATTCATCAAGGACGAGATCGCGAAATGGGCCCCGGTGATCCGCGAGGCCGGCATCAGGATCGAGTAGGGAGACCCCTTACCGGTAGCCCGCCGGCGGCGGCACGTTGCCGGGCGCCGGCGTGATCGGCGCCTGCTGCGGCATCTGGGCAGGCGTCGGGACGTTCGCCGCGCCAGGGCCCGTTCCTACGCCCGCCCCCGCACCCTCGCTGGGGGAAGCCACGCGACCGGGGGCATCCGAGCCGATGTTGCTGATGTAGTAGCCGGCGACGGCATTGGAATTGTCGCCCGCCGTCTTGGCAGGCACGTCGATGATGCCGACGCGGGCGCCGCTCTTGTCGATCCGGTAGCCTTCCGGATCCATCTGGAAGCCTTCGTTGTCGACACGCAGGCCGCCGGGCTGAACGCGATAGGCCGGCGGCGGCGTCGTTTCGCTATAGAGCGGCTGGGGCAGCGGATCGCAGGCCGCGAGCAGCGACACGCCGAACGTCGCGGCCATAAAACGTCTCGCAGCCATCTAGCCCCCTCATCGTGTGGTCGACTGCGGGCTGATGATGTTGCCGTTGCGGTCGAGCCGGTTTCCCTGGCCATCATAGCGGAAACCATACTCGTCGCGGAAGGCCTCAACGCCGGCCGGCGGCGTCGGCTGGGGAGCGACCATCGGGGTGCTGTAGGTGGTGGTCGAGACCGTCGTCGTGGGCCCGTAATAGGTCGGAGCGGCCGGCGGGGTCGTGTAGTAGGTGGTCGTCGAATAGGGCCCAGCCGGCGCCGGAACCGGGGTGACAGTGGCCTGATCCCGATAGCGACGGGCGTCGACTTCCCGGCCCACGCATCGGTCGTACATGCTGGTGCCGGGCGTCAGGCCGTAGGAATAGCAGGCATTGCGGGCGTCGGCGTCGAGGTTCGCGACGGTATAGCTCACCGGCATCCGCCCCTGGGCACGGGCAGAAGCCTCGCGGGAAACGCAGCGATTGTAGCTGTCGGTCCCGGCCCGGAAGCCGTAGTCGAGGCAAGCCTGCTCCGAGCCCGTCACCGCATAAGTGCGCGCCGTCCGGGTTTCATAGGTGCTGCTGCTGCAGGCGGCGGCCAGGAGACCGAGCGTGGTCACGGCCAAAATCTTCGGAGCGCTCATCGAGGGTTCCTCCTCCAGGACATATCCTGGGGAGAGAACGTGGCTTCGGGCCGCCGGTTGCCGCTCTCCTGCGCGCCTCACGCAGTTTTGGTCGCGCCGTCCCGCAGTTCCCGGCGCAGGATCTTGCCCACATTGGTCTTCGGAAGTTCGGCCCGGAACTCGATGTATTTCGGCCGCTTGTAGCCGGTAAGTTCCTGGTGGCAATAGGCGTCGAGGGCCTCTTTTGTGAGGCCCGGGTCCTTCTTCACCACGAACAGCATCACCGCCTCGCCCGAGTTGGCATCAGGCACGCCGATCGCCGCGCATTCGAGCACGCCGGGATGGGCTGCGACGACCTCTTCGACCTCGTTGGGATAGACGTTGAATCCCGAGACCAGGATCATGTCCTTCTTGCGATCCACGATCCGGGTGTAGCCGCGCGTGTCCATGATCCCGATGTCGCCGGACTTGAAGAAGCCGTCCGGCGTCATGACCTTCGCGGTCTCTTCGGGCTGCTGCCAATAGTCCCGCATGACCTGCGGACCGCGGATCGCGATCTCTCCCGCCTGCCCGACCGGGACCTCCTTGCCGCTGTCGTCGAGGATGCGAATCTCGACGTTCGGCAGGGGCAGCCCGATCGTGCCCGTGTAGGTCTCCGAGTCCGTGGGATTGCAGGTGACGCCGGCGGAAGTCTCGCTGAGTCCATACCCTTCGCAGATCGGACAGCCCGTGATGGCCAGCCACTTCTTCGCAACGGCTTCCTGCACCGCCATGCCGCCGCCGTTGGAGATCACCAGCTCCGAGAAATCGAGCTTCGCGAAGTCCGGATTGTTGGCCAACCCGTTGAACAGCGTGTTCACCGCCGGGAAGACGTTGATCCTGTACTTGGAGAGGTCCTTGATGGTGCTCGCGAGATCGCGCGGGTTCGGAATCAGGACATTCAGCGCGCCGGTGCGCAGCCCCAGCAGGCCGCAGGTCACGAAGGCGAAGACGTGATACAGCGGCAAGGCGCAGGCGATCGTGAGTTGGCCGCTGATCCTGCGGCGGTTCAGGCCGGGCTGCATCCAGGCCTCCGACGCCAGCAGATTTGCAACCAAGGTGTGGTGCAGCAGGGTCGCGCCCTTGGAAACCCCGGTCGTGCCGCCCGTGTACTGCAGAACCGCGACATCGTCCGGCCCCAGCAGGGGTTTTGCCAGCGCCCCGCTGCGTCCGGCCCGCAACGCGTCGTTGAATTTCACATGCCCTGGCAGCGACCAGGCGGGCACCATCTTGCGCATGGTGCGCACGACGAAGTTCACGATCAGCCCTTTGGGAAAGCCCAGCAGGTCGCCCATGGAGGCGACCACGACATGCTTGACGCCCGTCTGGGCAACGACCCGCTGCAGGGTCGTCGCGAAGTTCTCGAGGATGATGATGGCTTCGGCACCTGAGTCCCGGAGCTGATGCTCAAGCTCGCGTGCCGTATAGAGCGGGTTCACGTTGACGGCGACGAATCCCGCCCGCAGCACCGCCGCGACCGCCACGGGGTACTGCAGGACGTTCGGCATCATGATCGCCACGCGCGCGCCACGTTTCAGCCCGCGTCCCTGCAACCACGCCCCGAGCGCCATCGACAGTGCGTCGATCTCACCGAAAGTCAGGGCCTTGTCCATGCAGACATAGGCCGGCTTGTCGCGATATTTGGAGAAGCTTTCCTCGAAGAGCGCCACGAGGCTCGGATAGGCCGACGGATCGATGTCTGCCGGCATACCCGGCGGATAACTCTTGAGCCAAAACCGTTCCACGTCGCCTCTCCAGAACCTCTCCGTCACCCGTGAGGCGGCGCGGTCCCGTACGCGTTGCACCACCTCAGTCTGCGTTCGCTGGTCTTAGGGCTTCTTGTCGATCGACGTCCGGATTTCTTCGTAGGATTCCTTCATCCGGTCCTGGACGATCTTGAAGGCTTCGGTGCTCGACTTCTGGACCAGCTCGGCGATGTCGCGGGTGTTGGCGATCGCCGCCTCCATCGCCTTCTTCGCGAACTCGGCCTGCTTTGCCATGACGTCCTGGGGATTGCCGCCCGGCTTGTAGGACTGCGCCATCTCGGCCATGTCCTTCATCGCGGCCTCGAAGATTTCCTTCTGCTTGTGCGCGATCCCGCTCGCGCCTTCGGCCATCGCCTGCCACGACTTGCCCATGGCATCGAGGTTCTTCTGGTGGTGCTCCATGATCTTCGTCATGTCGAAGGGCGTCACCTTGAGCTGCTCGCCGAACTTCTTGAACATGTCGGTGAAGGCTTGCGCTTGATCGGCCATCAGGACCTCCTGTGGTTACAGGTACAGCTTCAACCCCTGCTCCAGCGCGTGCAAGGCCAATCCGGCCAGTCCACCGACCATCGCGCCGTTGAACCGGATGAATTGCAGGTCGCGCCCGACCGTCAGCTCGATGCGGCCGATCAGCACATCGATGTCCCAGGACTTCACCTGATCGGCGATGAACCGGCCGACACCGCTCTTCTGGCCCTGCACGAAATCCGCAAGCAGCCGCACCATGCCGCGGTTGATCTCGGCCCGGATCGCGGGATCGCGCGCCAGCTGGCCACCGACATCGACCAGCATCGCCTCCATCTGCCGGCGAACCTGGCTGTCCTCGGCGCGCGCGTCCTGTTCCAGAAAGGACCGCACGCTTTCCCAGGCCCCCTCCGCCAGGGTCGCGATTTCCGGGCGGGCCAGCAGGTCCCGCTTCAGGCGCTCGGCGCGGCGGGCGAAGTCCTCGGAAGTGCGCAACCTCTCGACGAAGTTCGCGACGAAGCCGTTGAACTCCTTGCGCAGCGGATGGTCGGCGTCTCCGCGCGCCTCCTTGATGAAGGCCGTGGTCGAGGCCACGATCTTGCGCAGCAGATAGGCATCGGCGCGGTAGAGATTGAACAGCGCCGGCAGCTCCTGGCGGATCTTCTCGCGCAATGCCGCCAGCGTCTCCTCGTCGGCCAGCACCTTTTCCAGCGCCACCAGCAGCTCGTCGAGCACGCGCTGGTGCCGCCCCTTCTCGGTGACGGCGCTCAGCAGACCCGCGGCCAGCGGCGCGAGCTCGATCCTCTCCAGCTCGGCCATGGCGCGCTTGCCGAGAAACCCCTTCAGTCCCGATTGTTCGACCGCAGCCAGCGCCTGCGGCGCCAGTCGCACCATGAAGCCCGCGAGGGCAGCGCTGCGCGCGCGATCGCTCAGCCACTCGGCCACGAGGGCGGCGAAGTCGACCTCGCGCAGGCGCGCCTCCACCGGCTCGGGCGCGAGGAAGTTCGTTTCGATGAACTCGCCGAGATTCTCGGCGATGCGATGGTGATTGCGCGGCACGATCTCGGTGTGCGGGAACGGCAGGCCGAGCGGCCGGCGGAACAGGGCCACGACGGCGTACCAGTCGGCCAGCCCGCCCACCGTCGCCGCCGCGGCAAACGCCGCGACATACCCCCAGGCCCAGTGCACCGGCTCATAATGCCGGGCGACCACGAACAGCGCAGCCGTCGCCACCAGCAGCAACGTCGCCGCGAGCTTGACCCGTCGCAGGGACCGCGCGCGATCGGCATCGCGGTTCAATGGCTCGCTCACAGGCCCTCCCTCAACATGTCCGCCACACGAACGCGACCCGCAGGATGCAGTTTCGCGGCATGAGGCGTCACTCCTGCCTGCGGCCCGGTCGCTGTGGCAAGAGGGTGATGTTTCTGCCCTATACTCCCGCCACCGTTGTCCCGGGAGGAAGAAGCCATGAAGGTCGGTTATATCGGTGTCGGAAACATGGGCGGCCCCATGTGCCGCAACCTCATCAAGCGCAGCAACCATTCGGTCACGGTGTTCGACCTGAACCCGGAGGCCGTGAAGACCTGCACCGATCTCGGTGCCAGCGCCGCGAAGTCCGTGGCCGAGGTGACCAAGGGCGCCGACATCGTCATGACCTCGCTCCCGATGCCGCGCGACGTCGAGGCCGTGACCTTGGGCGACAACGGCATCCTGGCCAATCTCGGCAAGGGCCAGACCTATATCGACCTCAGCACCAATGCGCCGTCGATGGTGAAGAAGATCGGCGCCGCCATGGCCGCCAAGGGCATCGCCATGCTCGACGCGCCGGTGAGCGGTGGCACGGTCGGCGCCGAGGCCGCGACCATCGCCATCATGGTCGGCGGCGACAAGAAGGTGTTCGACGACGCGCTGCCGGTGCTGCAGTCGTTCAGCGCCAACGTGATCCACATGGGCGAGCTCGGCTCCGGCACGGTGGCGAAGCTGGTCAACAACATGATGGCCTTCTGCAACATGGCCGCCGCCGCGGAGGGGCTGATGCTGGGCGTCACCGCCGGCCTCGACCCGCAGAAGCTCGTGCAGGTGATCGCCTCCTCCAGCGGCAATTCCTCGGCATTCAAATCGTTCTCGGAACGCGCCCTTGCGGGCCGGTTCTCGCCGCCGTCTTTCGCGCTCAACCTCGCGCACAAAGACCTGCACCTTGCCCTGGAACTGGCCGACGAACTCGACGTGCCGCTGCCGCAGGGATCGGCCACCCACAACCTGCAACGCATGGCCCGCCGCATGGGTCTCGGCAACGACGACAGCTCGGCGATCCTGCAGGTCTACGAGTCGGTGCTGAAGAAGACCGTCAAACCCTAAGACAGGTGCTTGGCGATCAGGCGCGCGACGAGGTCGGCATGGGTGCTGGCCACGTCGTGATCGCCGCCCGGCACGATCTCGAGCCGGGCCTGCGGCAGACGTTCTGCGAGATGGCGCCCGACGGCGACGGGGCTGATCGGGTCCGCGTCGCCCCAGATCAACAGCGTGGGTACCGCGATCTTCTCCACCGGTAGCGGCGGCGGCGGCGTGCCATCCGTGATCCACGAAACGGCCTTGGGGAAGGAGCGACGGTAGTCGGCGCGCCACTCCGAGGCGCCGAGGCCTGCCATGTCGACGCCGCCCGAGGTGACGCAGAGAACGAGGCGGCGCACCCGTTCCGGATGCTCCAACGCGATCCGCGCCGCGATGACGCCGCCCATCGACTGCGCCACCAGATCGACCGGCTCGTCCATCCTTTCCGTAACCAGGCGCTTCAGGTCGTCGACGCTGCGGATTGCCGGATCGTGCGGCTGAGCGCCGAGACCCGGCCAGCCGAAATGCTCCTTGGGCCAGGTCGCAGGCAGAGCCTCGGCGACGGGCTTCCAGAATTGGGGCGAGCCGCCCGCGCCTGGCAGGAAGAGGATACGCGGTCTGGTCATGCAGTCAGCCCGAGTTTGCCCATGAACGGCGGCAGGGTGCGGCCGATCGACAGGAGATAGCGGCCCATGGCGCCCGCCACCTGCCGGACCGCCGGACGATCGCTCATCCGGTCACGCCAGGCGTGCAGCCGCGGCAGCGTGGGCGGGACAGGCGCCCCCATTCGCTCACCGAAAAGCTGCGCCATGTAAAAGGCGATGTCGACATAGCTGTAGGCGCCGGCGATCCACTCCTGCCCGCCGATCGTGCGTTCCATCTCCTGGTAGAAGAGCGCCGCCGCATCGTGCGCGCCCGGCGCCGCGGAATCGCTCATCAGACGGACAATGTGCGGGAAATAGACCTCGTCGGACTTGTGTTCGAGCAGGCGCGCCCGTGCGCGGGCCCTAGGCTCCGCGGGCCACAGTGCGGGATCACGCTTCAGGGTTTCGAGGTACTCGAAGATCTGGGTCGAATCGAACAGCTCGAGGTCGCCGTCGATCAAGATCGGGACCTGGCGCTTGGGATTGATGCGCACGACCTCGGGATGCTTCGGCTCATAAAGCACCTTCATCTCGAAAGGCACCATCTCGAGATCGAAGTCGATCCCCTTCTCGTGCAAGGCGATCTCGGCCTTGGCGCCGAACATGCTCAGCGGCCCGGAATAGAGTTTCATGGCGACGAGCTTACGCTGGCGCCATTCTACATCAACACGAACATGCCGATAGCGGCCGCCGCCATCAGAACCAGGGTGAGCCAGCCCAGCACCCGCTGCCAGCCGTTCGCCGTGAAATCGCCCATGATCTCGCGACGGGCGGCCACGATCATCATGGCACCGATTATCGGGACCACGATCACGCCGTTCAGGACCGCACTCCAGATCAGCGCCTTGAACGGGGCGATCGGCAGCAGCACCACGCCGAGACCCGCCAGGATCGCCACCGCGATGGTGATGTAGAAGGGCCGCGCCTCACCGAATTCGTGCTCCAGTCCAATCCGCCACCCCCGGACCTCGCCCAGCGCGTAGGCAGCCGATCCTGCAAGCACGGGTACCGCGAGCAGGCCCGTACCAATCACACCCAGGCTGAACAGTAGGAAGGCCGCGTCGCCTGCGATCGGCTTCAACGCCTCGGCGGCCTGCTGAGTGCTTTCGATGTCGGTCTTTCCATTGGCGTTGAGCGTGGCTGCCGTCGTCAGGATGATGAAGAAGGCGACGAGGTTCGACATCCCCATGCCGATGGCCGTCTCCCAGCCGATGCGCGTCAGCTCGCGCGGCGCCTGCTCCGGCTTGTCGGCAAGCGGCCCCGCCTCGTCATCGCCCTCCTCGTCCTCTACTTCCTGCGAACTCTGCCAGAAGAAGAGATAGGGGCTGATCGTCGTGCCAAGGATCGCGACGATCAGCATCAAAGTATCCTTGTCGAAGGCGAACGTCGGCACCAGCGCGCCCATGCCGACGGCGCGCCAGTCGATATGGGCCGTGAAAACGACGCCGACATAGGCGAACAGCGAGAAGGTCAGATACTTCAGGAAGCCGACATAGCGACTGTAGGGAATGAACACGATGGCCAGCACCGAGGCGATCGCAAAGGCGAAGGTGATGACGATCTGCCCTCCTCCCAAGACCATCGCCAATGCAGCGCCCATGGCGGCGAGATCGGCGCCGATATTGATCGTGTTCGCCACGAACAGGAGCAGGACCAACCCCAGAACCACCGGCCGCGGGAAGGCCCGGCACATGTTGGCGGCCAAACCGCGGCCGGTGACGCGACCGATGCGGGCGCTGACCGACTGGACCGCAACCATCAGCGGCCAGGTCAGAACGACCGTCCAGAGAAGTCCGAAGCCCGCATGGGCGCCCGCCTGGGAATAGGTCGCGATGCCGCTGGGATCGTCGTCAGCGGCGCCCGTGATCACGCCGGGACCGAGTCTCTTGATCAGTCCCTGTGTATTGGATTCGACCATCTTGTCCCCGAAACGGATATGCCCTGCGCGAGTTCCGGCTGCGAAGGGTTCGCTCCCGCAGATCGTCAGCGGAACGGACGCGGCCCCTCGTAGGAACCGACATAACTCACATGGGTGATGAGGCCCATGACGGGCCGCCACAGATGCAGCGCCACGCCCGGCGGGTCCATGGTCATGGTGAGCTTGGCGCCCTCGCGCAGGTCGAGTGACGCCTGATGCGCCGTGCTGGGCGCGATGGAAGCCATCGTGCCCGCCCAGCGGACCTGGATCGGCCGGTGCACGTGGCCACAGAGCACGCGCTCGACGTTGCCATGTGCGCGGACCAGCGCCTCCAGACGGTCGCCCCCTTCCAGCAGCCGCGCCGCATCGAACGGCACGATGCCGACGTCGAACGGCGGATGATGCATGAAGAGCAGCGTCGTACGGTCGCTCTCGCCCAACCGGGCTTCGAGCCAGTCGAGGCGTTCGCTGCACAGCACGCCATGTCCTTTTCCAGGCACCAGCGTGTCCAGCGCGATCAGTCGAAGCGGCTGGTCGTCCACGACATACTGCAGGAAGCCGGTCTTCGGCAGATAGGCATGATCCGGAAACGCCTCGCGCAACGCGTCCCGGGCATCGTGATTGCCGGGTATCAGGTAGCTTGGAATATCGAGCTTCGAGAGAAGGCGCTTCAGGTTCGCGTATTCCTCAGGCGCGCCCTTGTCGACCAGATCACCCGTCAGAAGGGCGATATCGGGTCTCGGATCGAGTCCGTTGACGTGCGCCACCGCGCGTTCGAGAAAGCCCTGCGTATCGATGCGACCGTAGAGCAGATCGCCCTCGCCCTTCACATGCGGGTCCGAGATCTGGACGATCAGCATCACGACGCATCCTTGAGATGGAAGGGCAGCGTCGCGAGCTCGGGCACCAGGTCCTTGATCTCGTCGAAGAACACGATGAAGTGGCGCGCGACGAGGCGCTGCAGGTCGCCGGCGGGCTGGTCGTCGCCATCCGCCGTCGTCATCTCCATACCGTCCCGCGTCCGCACCCAGAGCAGCGCGCTGCGCGGGGCATCGGGCAGCTCCGCGAAACTCAGCAGGCCGAAGGCGACGGCCTTCCGCCGACGGGCATGCTGGGCGAGCGCATTGTCCCGGGTCAGGTCGCACAGCGCGAAGGCCAGCCTTCCCCGCGTGCCGTCCGGCAGAGTCACGTCGTATTCGCGGGTCGCCAGACGCCCGAGTTCGTCGCTCATGTCGCGACTCCCGGGCTCGGCCCCCGGAAGCCATTCACGATCGGATAGCGGCGCTCGCGGCTGATGCTGCGGGAGGTGATCTTCACGCCGGGCGGTGCCTGGCGTCGCTTGTATTCGGCGCCTTCGAGCAGGCGCCACACGCGGTCGACAGTGCCCGGATCATGGCCTTCCTTCGCCAGTGCCGACGTATCGAGGTCGCGCTCGATCAGGCCCTTCAGGATGGCGTCGAGCGTGGGATAGGGCGGCAGCGAGTCGGAATCCTTCTGGTCGGGGCGCAATTCGGCGGAGGGCGGCTTGTCGACGATGCGCGGCGGAATCACCACGCCCGGACGGCCCAGTGCACCCACCGGCAGATGCGCGTTGCGCCAGCGGCAGAGTTCGAAGACCGTGGTCTTGTAGACGTCCTTCAGCACGTTGAAGCCGCCGCACATATCGCCGTACAGCGTGGCGTAGCCGACCGCCATCTCCGACTTGTTGCCCGTCGTCACCACCATGCTGCCGAGCTTGTTCGACACCGCCATCAGGGTGACGCCGCGGGCGCGGCTCTGGATGTTCTCCTCTGTGACGTCTTCGGGCCGGTTGCCGAACAGCGGCGCCAACATGCCGCGGAACGCCTCCATCGCCGGGCCGATGTCGACGGTGTCGTAGCGTACGCCGATCGCCCGCGCGCAGGCCTCGGCGTCCTCCAGCGAATCCCGGCTGGTATAAGGGGACGGCATCATGATCGCGTGCACGCGTTCGGGGCCCAGCGCGTCGGCCGCCACCGCGGCCGTGATCGCCGAATCCACGCCGCCCGAGAGGCCGATGACGACGGAGGGGAAGCCCGTCTTGTTCACGTAATCGCGCAAGCCGAGCACCATCGCCTGATAGATGGACTCGAGTTGGTCCAGCTCGGCCGCGATCGGACCGGGCTCGCACTCCCAGCCGCCGGCGCCGCGCCGAAACTCGATCGTGGCGACCTCCTCGGCGAAGGAGGCAAGCTTGGCCTTGAGCGAGCGGTCGGCACCCAGCGCGAAGGACGCGCCGTCATAGACGACCTCGTCCTGCCCGCCGACCTGATTGAGATAGACGAAGGGCAGCCCGCTCTCGACCACGCGCTTGACGCCGAGCTGCACGCGAACGTCGGCCTTGCCGGCTTCGTAGGGGGAACCGTTCGGCACGAGCAGGATTTCGCCGCCGGTCTCGGCGATGCATTCGACGACATCGGGTGTCCAGACATCCTCGCAGATCGGCACGCCGATGCGGACACCCCGAAAGACCAGCGGTCCGGGCATCGGACCCGGTGCGAATATGCGCTTGTCGTCGAACACGCCGTAGTTCGGGAGATCGACCTTGAAGCGCTTGCCGATGATCTCGCCCTTGTCGAGCGCGATGATCGCATTGTGAAGCTTCTCGCCCTCCCGCCACGGCGTCGTGACGAACAGCGCCGGCCCGCCGTCGGTGGTGTCGGCGCGCAGGGTCTCGACGGCGTCGTGACAGGCCTGCTGGAACGAGGGCTTCAGCACCAGGTCTTCAGGCGAGTACCCCGCCAGCACCAGTTCCGTGGTGAGCACGAGGTCGGCACCTTGCCGGGCCGCCTCCGCGCGGGCGGCCCGCACCTTGGCGAGATTGCCCGCCACGTCGCCGACCTTGGGATTGAGCTGCGCCAATCCCACTCTGAGTTTGTCCGTCATCGTAAAGCCTCAGGAGGAGTGCATGCGCTCGCGGAGAGCTTGGCCGAAGGCCTGGAACAGGGCGCGGTTGATCGGGTTGCTGTGCGGATCGTATTCCGCGTGCCACTGGACGCCGACCGCAAAGGCCGGGGCCTCCGAGATGCAGATCGCCTCGATCGTGCCGTCCTCCGCCACGCCCTCGATGGCGACGCGCTTGCCGGGATCGAGAATGCCCTGGCCATGAAGCGAGTTCACGCGAATGCACTCGCAGCCGAGCAGCCTCGCGAAATAGCCATCCTTCACGAGCTGCACCTCGTGCCGGTCGGCGAATACCACGGTGGGATCGGGATGGACTTCGCCGTTCTCGAGCCGCGGCATGCGATGATTCATACGGCCCGGAATCTCGCGGATCTCGGGATGTAGCGAGCCGCCGAAAGCCACGTTCATCTCCTGGAAGCCGCGGCAGATGCCGAAGATCGGCACGCCGCGCTCGACACAGGCGTCGATCAGCGACAGAGCCATCGCGTCGCGCTCCTGATCGTAGGGTTCGTGGGCCGGATGCGGTTCGGCCCCGAAGCGCGTGGGATGGACGTTGGCGCGGGCCCCGGTGAGCAGGATGCCGTCAACCGCGTCCAGCAGCGCCTCGATGTCGGTGATGTCGGGGGTGCCGGCAAACATCAGGGGCAGCGCTCCGGCGACGTCGGCCACCGCCCGCATGTTGCGCTGTCCCACGAGTTGGACGTTGTGCCGGTCATTGATCACGCCGGAGTTGCCGATCACTCCGACCACGGGTTTCTTGATACTGGGAACCAACGCGCGCCTGCCTCGACTTCGAAGCGGCAATAATGGCACCGCATCCCGCGCCGGGCGAGTCCGCCATCGTGAAACGCCATTGACAGCCGCGCCCGCCGGTGCGTGAATTCAAACGTCACGTGCAGCCGGGAGGTTTTGATGAATCCACCCAAGCAACGTGCCGCGGTGATTGTCGAGGCAATCGTTCGGGCATCGGCATAGCGGCGGACGCGAACGGCACGGCGGGAGCGGCCCCTGCGGGTCGCATCAGTTGGGCAAGACCCCGACCAGGCCGCTCCCGGCGTTCCCTTCCCAACGACCAATCACTTTTTCCACGCTGTCAAGGCGATCGCTTTCACTGAAACGGCGGCACGTCACGTCGCAGGTCGCCGCTTCCCTGAGTGAAGTAGAGCGTCAGACGTCCGACGACGTCCTTCGCACGATTCGACGCTTCGAGAGGAAGCTCCACTTTCAGCCCGCAGGCGCCAAGCTCGCTCACCAGCTCATGCAGGCGGTCGCCGGGGATTTCGAACTGCAGGACCGCCATTGCGTCCGAGAGCAGCGAGTGGCCGGAGACCCAGCCACCCGCCCGCGTGATCGCCTGCGACGCCGCGTTCACGCTGACATGAAAGGCATCCCGCGCGACGGCTTCGAGGCGCAGCAACCCCGCCTCCCTTTGGCTAGGCCTTCGCGGCGACCACTTCGACCTCGACCAGCATCGAGGGATCCGCGAGGCCGGCCACGACCAGCAGGGTGGATGCGGGATAGGGCTCCTGCCCGACATACTGGCCGCGCACCTCGCGGAACGCCGGAATGAAGCGGCTGTCGGTCAGGAAGACGGTGAGCTTGACGATGTCGCGGAAGTCCATGCCGCCGGCCTTCAGCACCTCGCCGATGTTCTTCCAGACCTGTTCGCTCTGCGCTTCGATTCCGTCCTGCAGCTTGCCCGCAGAATCCACGCCGACCTGCCCCGAAACGTAGAGCACACGCGCCTCAGGCGGGACCTCAACGCCGAGACTGTATTTGCCGGCCACGGAGACGGACTTGGGATTGTGGAACTTGATGGCCATGTCAGACCCTCCATTGTAAGGAGGCGCAGGTTTCAGGTCGGAGAGCATGACGTCAAGCACCAAGCCCGTACACGTCGTCGGCGGCGGTCTCGCAGGCAGCGAGGCGGCCTGGCAGCTTGCTCAGGCGGGCGTGCCGGTGGTGCTGCACGAGATGCGTCCGCTGCGCGGCACCGAGGCGCATCTCACCGAAACGCTTGCGGAACTCGTCTGCTCGAATTCCTTCCGTTCCGACGATGCGGCCAATAACGCCGTCGGCGTGATTCATGAGGAGATGCGCCGCGCCGGCTCGCTGATCATGCGTTCGGCCGACGCGCACAAGCTGCCCGCCGGTGGTGCGCTCGCGGTCGACCGGCATGGCTTCTCCGCCGCCGTGCAGGAAACCTTGCTCGCCCATCCACTGGTGACCCTCGCGCGCGAAGAGGTGGCCGGCCTGCCGCCCGAGAACTGGGACAGCGTGATCGTAGCGACCGGTCCCCTCACCTCGCCGTCGCTCGCCGAGGCCATCGCCAAGCTCACCGGCGAGGACTCGCTCGCCTTCTTCGACGCCATCGCGCCGATCGTCCATCACGAGAGCATCGACCAGTCGATCGCCTGGAAGCAATCGCGCTACGACAAGGTCGGCCCCGGCAATGTCGAAGGCAGCGACGGCGCCGACTACTTCAACTGCCCGATGGACAAGCCGCAGTACGAGGCGTTCGTCGCGGCGCTGCTGGCCGGCGAGAAGACCGAGTTCAAGCAGTGGGAGCACAACACACCCTACTTCCAGGGCTGCCAGCCGATCGAGGTCATCGCCTCGACCGGGCCGCAGAGCCTGCGCTTCGGCCCGATGAAGCCAGTCGGCCTGCGCGATCCGCGCACTGGCCATCGTCCCTGGGCCGTGGTGCAGCTGCGCCAGGACAACGCGCTGGGCACGCTTTGGAACATCGTGGGTTTCCAGACCAAGCTGAAACACGGCGAGCAGACGCGCATCTTCCGCACCATCCCCGGCCTGCAGAATGCCGAGTTCGCCCGGCTGGGCGGCCTGCACCGCAACACCTTCCTCAACAGTCCGCGCCTGCTCGACGGCACGTTACGGCTCAAGGCGATGCCGCGGCTGCGCTTCGCTGGCCAGATCACCGGTTGCGAAGGCTATGTCGAGAGCGCCGCCGTCGGCCTGATGACCGGAAGGTTCGCGGCGGCCGAGCGGCTGGGCCGAGTGCAGACTCCGCCGCCGCCGACCACGGCGATGGGCGCCCTGCTCGGCCACATCACCGGCGGCGCCGATGCCATGACCTTCCAGCCGATGAACATCAATTTCGGCCTGTTCCCGCCGATCGCCGGCAGCTTCAAGGGCAAGGAACGCAAGCAGGCGATGGCGGTGCGGGCACTGCGCGATTTTGACGACTGGCTGAACCCGACGCCTCTCGCGGCGGAGTGAGGCCGACAAATCGTTCACACCGTCTGAACGGCGGAAACATTCCGTAACGTCCCGCAACAGTGGGTAACCAAACGTTATTTCACTTCCGACCCGCATCGGGATGAAATGGGCTCACCCCCTTCGACGGAGTGAGTCATGCAGGCCATCCAGGAACTGGTCGCCCCGAACACGATCTCGCTGCAGTACGACGTGATGCGCGAGATTTTCGCCCTTCTCGGACCGTACAATGCCGGCGGCAAGCCGATCACGCCGCAGACCGTGATCTCCAAGGGACTGACCGTCGATTCGCTCACGATCATGGACGTGATCATGGAGCTCGAGGATCGCTTCGACGTCACCATCCCGATGAACGTCGTTGCCGACATCGTGACCATCGACCAGCTCGCCGAGGCCGTCGTTTCGCAGCGCGCGCGGCGCTGACAAAACTCCCCACCCCATGAGATAAGCTCGCGAGCCGGTGGCGCGGCGCGTGCTACATCGCCTGCAATGACTCCCGCAGAACGCCGGCAGATGATGCTGGCCGGGCCGATCGTGCCCACCATCCTCACCCTCGCCACCCCGAACGTGCTGAACGTGGCGATGCAGAGCCTCGTCAGCATCACCGACGGCTATTTCATCGGCCAGCTCGGCGTCGTCGACCTCGCCGCGCTCGCGCTGGTGTTCCCGACCCAGATGACGCTCGGCATGATGTCGGCGGGCGCCATGGGCGGCGGCATCTCCTCCTCGGTGGCGCGCGCCCTCGGCTCGGGCAACAAGGCGGCTGCGGAGGCTGCGGCAGCTCACGCGCTGGCCATCGCCATTGGCATGGCGGCGCTGTTCGGAATCCTGTTCGTCGGCTTCGGCCGCCAGATCTACGGCGCGCTGGGCGGCAGCGGCGCGGCGCTCGACCGCGCAGAGGCCTTCGCCACCATCCTGTTCTCGGGCTGCGTCGCCCACTGGGTCGCCAACTCGATGGCTTCCGTCCTGCGCGGCACCGGCGACATGAAGACGCCCGGCCTGGCGCTGGTCGTGACCGCCGGCATCCAGATCCCGCTCACCGGCGCCCTGACCCTCGGCTGGTTCGGCCTGCCCGCCTTCGGGATCCGCGGTCCTGCGATCGCCGCGGTGGTCGCCTTCGCCCTCGCTGCCCTCTGGATGCTCTCGAAGCTCACCGGCGCGAAGGCGCCGCTCAGGCTGCGCTGGCCGGTCGACGGATTCCGCTGGCGCGCTTTCCGCGACATCCTGAAGGTCGGCCTGATCGCCTGCCTCGTGGTCATCCTGACCAATGGCACCGTGCTGGTCGTCACCGGCCTGATCGGTCGCGAAGGCGACGCCGCCATTGCGGGCTATGGAATCGGCTCGCGGCTGGAATACATGCTGATACCGATCAGTTTCGGCATCGGCGCGACGCTCACCGCGCTGGTCGGCACCAACATCGGCGCCAAACAATATGCCCGCGCCCAGCGCATGGCCTGGACGGGCGCCTTCATGGCGGGTGCCGTTGCCGCCACCATCGGCATCATCGTCGCACTCTGGCCCGACCTGTGGCTCGGCCTCTTCACCACCAATCCGGCCGCACTGGCCTCGGGCCGCCACTATCTCAGCATCGTCGGCCCGGCCTACGGCTTCTTCGGCCTGGCCATGGCGCTCTACTTCGCCTCGCAGGGCACCGGCGAGATGGTCTGGCCGGTCGCCGCCAACCTCACTCGCATCACCATCGCGGGCGGCGGCAGCCTGCTGGCCCTCGACCATTTCGGCTGGGGCGTCTCGGGCCTCTATACCTGCGTGGCGCTGGGCATCGTGGCCTTCTCCGCCGTGCTGGCCTTCTCGACGACCCGGCGGGCCTGGACCGGCTGACGCCCTTTGCGACGCGATTGACGCTTGTTCACCCCCGCGACGCTTGGCATCGTGCGCGCCTTCAAAAAATCAGGAGATCGAAATGAGCGACGCCAACAAACTATCGGGACTGCAGCTTCGCTCCCTGATCTCCACCGAGGGTCAGCTCGAACTGTCGCTGGCGCGGGTCGACGTGCCGGAGCCCGGCCCCGACCAGGTCGTGGTCAAGGTCGAGGCGACGCCGATCAACCCGTCCGATCTCGGCCTGCTGACCGGTCCCGCCGATCTCTCGAAGGCCACGTCGACCGGCAGCGGCGATGACGTCAAGGTGACGGCACCGGTGTCCGCAGCCGCCCTGCCGTTCCTGGCGACGCGCCTGGGCGAGTCGCTCCCGGTCGGCAACGAAGGCGCCGGTACCGTGATCAAGGCCGGCTCGTCCGACGCCGCGCAGGCACTCAAGGGCAAGCTCGTCTCCATGGTCGGCGGCTCGATGTACGCCCAGTACCGGGTGCTGAACGCGCGCGACTGCCAGCCGCTGCCCGCCGGCACCACGGCGGCCGAGGGCGCCTCGTGGTTCGTCAATCCGCTGACGGCGCTCGGCATGACCGAGACCATGAAGCGCGAGGGCCACAAGGCACTGGTGCACACGGCGGCGGCCTCCAATCTCGGCCAGATGCTGGTCAAGATCTGCAACGAGGACGGGATTGGTCTCGTCAACATCGTGCGCAGCACAGAGCAGGCGAAGCTGCTCAAGGGCATCGGCGCCAAGCACGTGGTCGATTCCAGCACCGCGAGCTTCCAGGACGATCTCGTGCAGGCGCTGGTCGAGACCGGCGCCACCATCGCCTTCGATGCGATCGGCGGCGGCAAGCTCGCCAGCCAGATCCTCACGGCCATGGAAATCGCCATCAACAAGACCGCGACGACCTACAACCGCTACGGCTCCTCGGTGCACAAGCAGGTCTATGTCTATGGCAGCCTCAACACCGCCCCGGTCGAGCTGACGCGCAACTACGGCATGGCCTGGGGCGTCGGCGGCTGGCTGCTCACGCCGTTCCTGCAGAAGATCGGCCGGCCCGACCAGCTGCGCCTGCGCGAGCGGGTCGTGAACTCGCTCAAGACGACCTTCGTGAGCCACTACACGAAGACCATCTCGCTGCAGGAAGCGCTCGATCTCCAGAACCTCACCGCCTACGCCAAGCGCGCGACGGGCGAGAAGTTCCTGATCAACCCCAACAAGTGATGCACTCGCCGTCTCGAATGACATTACGATGAGGTCGCTTCGTCATGCTGCTGTGGCTCTGGCAAGCCTTCTGGCCGCAGCAGCCTCCGCCGAAGCGCGCGACATCTGCTGGATCGATCGTGTCGAACGAACGACCGCCGGTGTGAGGGTCTTCTTCAGCGAACCTCGTGTGGTTTTCATCCGAGGGGCGGCCAGATCCGGCGCCTTCGACGTGGATCAGAGCAAACCGGAGGGAGGGCTGTCGGACAGACAGATTCCTCGCGCTAAAAGTGTCGAGGCGACGCCAGGAGACCAACTCAGGACCGACAACAACCACGACGGTTGTACCCTGACGTTCAGGATGGAGGGCAACGTCGCGGGGCTTTGGGTTGAAAACTGGTACATGCCTCCGCCCACGGCAGGGGTACCCATGAAGCCGGGGCAGCAGACGAAGTTCATACCGGCGCAGAAATAGCCACGACGAACGGGTAACGGCGCGGATTTTGCTGCGGCCTTGCGTGAAATACGGGCTCGTTCACCGGAAAGCTCAAAGCGATGACTTCAGAAACTGGCAGTAGCGTCCGCGGTCGCACGCCGTACCTGCCGATCCACAAGCGGCCGAAGCTGGTCCTGCCGGGCGATGCAAGAGTCGCCGTCTGGACGATCGTGAATGTCGAGAACTGGAGTCCGGCCGGTGCGATGCCTCGCACCGTCCTGCCGCCGCCGATGGGCGTGCCCCTGCTGCCCGACGTGCCCAATTGGGCATGGCACGAGTACGGCATGCGGGTCGGCTTCTGGCGCTTCCTCGAGACGCTCAGCACGCGCAAGCTCAAGGCGAGCTTCGCGGTGAACGGCACGGCCTGCGAACTCTATCCCGAGGCCTGCGAGGCGGCGCACGAGGCCGGCTGGGACTTCATGGGTCACGGCTGGGTGCAAAAGCCGATGCACAAGGTCGAGGACCAGAAGAGCGCCATCGCCGACACGATCCGCGCGATCAAGGACCTCACCGGAAAGCCGCCGCGCGGCTGGGAGAGTCCCGGCCTCACCGAGACCGACGAAACGCTCGACCTGCTCGCCGAGGCCGGCATCGAATATGTCGCCGACTGGGTCATGGACGAGCAGCCGCTGTCCCTGAAGACCGCGCACGGCGAGATCGTCTCGGTACCCTACACGGTCGAGATCAACGACGTCGTCATGAGCGCCGTGCAACAGCAGCCTTCCGACGAGATCTTCCGCCGCGGCCGCGACCAGTTCGACCGGCTCTACCTCGACGGCAAGACCGCGCCGCGCGTGATGGCCATCTCGATCCACCCCTATCTCACCGGCGTGCCGCACCGGATCAAGTATCTCGAGATGCTCTACGACTACATCCTCGGCCACGAAGGCGTCGTCCTGTGGACCGGCGCGGAAATCCTCGACTGGTATCGCACCCAGGTGCCGGCCGGCAGATAGGCTGCGCTTATCAGATCGACCGCGAACAAGGCATCGACGCTCGTCCCTGCGTCAATGAGCACAGGCGCGTCAGCTTCCTGTAAGCGAAACGTCGTGCTGTAGCCCTCTTTGCGGCGCCGACTCCCAATCTCGCTCTCTCCTGTGAGTGACGAGGGAAGGCCGTTCAGAGATGAAGAAATCGACACTGACCAAGCTCGCGGGCACAGGCTTCGCGATCATCTTGGCCGTTTCGGGTTATCTGTTCCTCCATCAGTCCGGCAATACCAGCGCAAGGGCATCTGCCTCGCCTCCTCTCGTCCCGGTGTCGGCAGGCGTCGCCGAGACGAAGGACGTTCCGGTTCTCGTACGCGGATTGGGCACCGTGCAGGCCTTCAAGACGGTCACCATCAAAGCGCGCGTTGACGGCCAGATCGTCAAGGTCCTGTTCAAGGAAGGCCAGGACGTCACCGCCGGCACCCCCCTCTTCCAGATCGATCCCCGCCCCTACCAGGCGACGCTCGATTCGGCGACCGCCGCCAAGGCGCGCAACGAAGCGCTGCTTCTCGGCGCACAGCTCGACCTCGAGCGCTACAGCAAGCTGACAGGCTCGGGCTTCCAGTCGCGCCAGAGCGTCGACCAGCAACAGGCCACCGTCGACGGATTGAAGGGATCGATCGCCGTCGATCAGGCGGCGATCGACACTGCCAGGCTGAACCTCTCCTATGCCGACATTCGCGCGCCGATCGACGGCCGCACCGGCCAGCTTCTCGTCGACCTCGGCAATCTCGTCCAGTCCTCCCAGAGCACGAGCCTGGTCAGCATCACCCAGATCAAACCCATCTTCGTGAACTTCACCGTCCCACAGGATTATGCGGAGGCGATCCGCCACAACCAGGCCGCTGCCCCACTGGCCGTCTATGCCTATGCCAGCGACGACAGGAAGGTGCTGGCCAAAGGCGAGGTCTCGCTGATCGACAACCAGATCGATGTCGCGACCGGTACGCTGCGCATGAAGGCCACCTTTCGCAACGGCGACGAGGCCCTTTGGCCGGGTGAGTTCGTGAACGTGCGGCTGGTCCTGTCCATGAAGAATGGCGCGGTGACCGTGCCGCAACGCGCCATCATGCAGGGCCCGTCGGGCTACTATGCCTATGTCATCCGCCCCGACAGCACCGTGGAGCGGCGCGACGTCGAGACCTCCGGCATGCAGGATGACATCGCGATCATCGAAAAGGGCCTAACGGCCGGCGAGAAGATCGTGGTCGACGGCCAGTACCGGCTGTCCAACGGCACACGCATCAAAGTCGACCCGGCAACGCCCGCAGCGGAGCCTTCGGCAAAGCCGCCGGCCGCGGTCGCGGCGCCGACGCCCCAGGCGGGCTGACGCCATGAATATTTCGGAAACCTACATCCGCCGGCCGATCGCCACGTCCCTGCTGATGCTCGGCCTGCTCGTGTTCGGCGCGGCAACCTACAGCCTGCTGCCCGTGGCGGCGCTTCCCAATGTCGATTTCCCGACCATCACCGTCTCGGCGACCCTGCCTGGCGCCAGTCCGGAAACCATGGCGTCGTCGGTCGCGACGCCGCTCGAACAGCAGTTCGCCGCAATCCCCGGCCTCGCCTCGATGAATTCGACGAGCGGCCTCGGCACCACGTCGATCGCCCTGCAGTTCAATCTCGGCCGCAACATTGACGGCGCCGCGACCGACGTCCAGACCGCCATCAACGCGGCCAGCGGTCTCCTGCCGAAAGACCTGCCGAATCCGCCGACCTATAGAAAGGTCAATCCCGCCGACCGCGCCGTCCTCATCTATGCCGTTCGGTCCGACGACATGCCGATCTACAAGGTCGACGACTATGCTTTCACGATCCTCGCCCAGAAAATCTCGGCGATCCCCGGCGTGTCGCAGGTGCTGGTGGGCGGCCAGCAGGACTTCGCGGTCCGCATCCAGGCCAATCCCTCTGCCCTCGCCGCGCATGGGATCGGCCTCGAGGACGTGCGGCTGGCCATCAACAATGCCACGCTGAACCAGGCCAAGGGCAATTTCGAGAACGAACACCAGTCGTTCACCATCGACACGAACGACCAGCTCTTCCAGGCCTCGACCTACAAGCAGATCATCGTCGCCTACCGCAACGGCGCCCCGGTCAAGCTCACCGACATCGGCGAAGTGATCGACGCCACCAAGGCTCCGCGCAGCGGCGCCTGGTTCAACGGCAAGCGTTCCGAGCTTCTCCTGGTGTTCCGCCAGCCCGGCGCCAACACCGTGGAAATCGTCGACACGATCAAGGCGCAGCTGCCTCGCCTTCTCGCTTCCGCACCCAAGGGCGTGAAAGTCGACCTGGTCTCCGACCGCTCGCAATCGATCCGCGATTCGGTGGCGGACGTGCAGTTCACCCTGGTGCTGACCATCGGCCTGGTGGTGATGGTGATCTTCATCTTCCTGCGCCACCTGTGGGCTACGATCATCCCCAGCATCACCGTGCCCCTGTCGCTGGTGGGTACCTTCGGCGTCATGTACGTGCTCGGCTACAGCATCGACAATCTCTCGCTGATGGGCCTCACGATCGCCGTGGGCTTCGTCGTCGATGACGCGATCGTCATGATCGAGAACATCGTGCGCTACATCGAGGAGGGCGAGACACCGTTCAACGCCGCGCTCAAGGGCGCGGGCCAGATCGGCTTCACGATCATCTCGATCACCTTCTCCCTGATCGCTGTGTTCATTCCCCTGCTGTTCATGGGCGGCATCGTCGGCCGCCTGTTCCGCGAGTTCGCCGTCACCGTCACGGTGGCGGTCATCATGTCGGCCTTCGTGTCGCTCACGCTCACGCCGGTCATGTGCGCGCGATTCCTCAAGCGCGAGAAGGCCGGGCACAAGCGCGGCCGGCTCGACCAGATGTGCGAGGACGTATTCGAGTCCGTCATGCGCGGCTACGACCGCGGCCTGCAATGGGTGTTCCGCCACCAGCCGCTGATGCTGCTCTCCACCCTCGTCCTGATCGCCGTCACGGGCTACCTGTACGTGATCATTCCCAAGGGCTTCTTCCCCGAGCAGGACACCGGCTTCATCTTCGCCCAGGGTGAGGCGCGACAGGACATCTCCTTCGCCGCCATGGCCGATCTGGAGACCCAGCTTTCCGCCATCATCCAGCAGGATCCCGCGGTTTCGGGCGTCGTCGGCTTCGTGGGATCGACCGGCGGCAACTCGTCGGAAAATACCGCCCGCATGTTCATTCAGCTGAAACCCTTCAGCGAGCGCGACGCCTCTGCACAGGAGATCATCCAGCGCCTGAGGCCCAAGGTGGCGGCCGTCCAAGGGGTTAAATTCTTCATGCAGGCCGGCCAGGACATCAATGTCGGCGGCCGCCTCAGCAAGACCGAATTCCAGTACACGCTCACCTCGACCGACGTCGCGGAGCTGAACCACTGGGCGCCGATCATCGAGCAGAACATGGCCAAGCTGCCGGAACTGCAGGACGTCACATCCGATCAGCAGATCGCGGCGCCCCATATCTCGATCGACATCGATCGCGACATCGCCTCGCGACTGGGCGTCAGCCTCGCTCTCATCGACCAGACGCTCTACGACGCCTTCGGCCAGCGCCAGGTGGCGACGATCTACACGTCCAGCACGCAGTACAAGGTCGTGCTCGAAGTCCTGCCGTCATTCCGGTCCGACCCGACCGCGCTGTCGCGCATCTATGTGGCGAGCAATACCGGTACGCAGGTACCGCTGGGCACGCTGGCGCGCTTCACCAACCGGGTCGCGCCCCTCACCGTCAGTCACCAGGGCCAGTTTCCCGCCGTCACCGTGTCGTTCAACCTTGCACCCGGAGTGGCGCTGGGCGACGCGGTCGAGAAGATCAAGCAGATGCAGGCCGACCTGCATACGCCGATCACCCTGGACGGCGCGTTCCAGGGAACGGCGCAGGCCTTCCAGTCGTCACTCGCCTCGACGCCACTCCTGATCGCCGCGGCGATCCTGGCCGTCTATATCGTGCTGGGCATGCTCTACGAGAGCTATGTGCACCCCATCACCATTCTCTCGGCACTGCCATCTGCCGGCGTCGGCGCGCTGGCGATGCTGATGCTCTTCCACTACGACCTCAGCGTCATCGCGTTGATCGGCATCATCCTGCTCATTGGCATCGTGAAGAAGAACGCCATCATGATGATCGACTTCGCGCTGGAGGCCGAACGCGAGCGGGGCAAGACGCCGTTGGAGGCGATCCACGAGGCCTGCCTGCTGCGCTTCCGGCCAATCATGATGACGACCTTCGCGGCGATCGGCGGAGGCCTGCCGCTCGCCATCGGCCAGGGCGCCGGCTCCGAACTGCGCCGCCCGCTCGGTATCGCGATCGTGGGGGGTCTCCTCGTCTCGCAATGGCTGACGCTCTACACGACGCCCGTCATCTACCTCTATCTCGACCGCCTCCAGCAGAGACTGAATGCGCGCAAGCGGCGGCCGGCCGTCGAAACACCGCCGACAACCGCCGGCCTGCATCCGGCCGAGTAGGTCGCGAATGTCCGACGACCGGGAACCTTCCGAACGGGAAGCAGAGGAACGCGAAGCAGTTGGACGTCGCAAGAGCCTGATCGCGCTCGTCGTCATGGTCTTGCTCCTGATCGGGGGCGTGGTCCTGACGCACGAACTGCGCAGGACATCCCAGCTCCAGGATTGCCTGATGACCAAAGCGACCAACTGCACCCGTCTGGACGACGCGGGGCCGCCCGTTCGTCGCTGACGTCGCTGCTCGAAGAGCGCTCAGGCGCGCTTCGCGGCGGCTTCCTTCTCGGCCATCTTCTGCTTCAGCTGCTCGGGCGTCAGGCGGACGATGTGTTCGTTCTGGTGGCTGAAGATGTCGTACTTCGCGACGTCGAGGTCCTCGAGCACGATCTCGCGGTCGAGCACCTTCTGCTTCCAGATCGCATGCTCGGCTTCGGCGGCATGGAATTCCGGCATCACCTCGCGGGCGAAGAGGTCGAGCGAGTCGCAGATGTCCTGGTGGCTGGTCTTGCCGGCCTGGTTGAGCAGGATCACCTGATCCACCCTGCTGGCCTGGAACTGGCGCAACTTCCTGCGGATCGTTTCCGGCGAGCCGATCAGCCCCGATTCGAGGGCCTTCTTCTCCTCCGGTCCGCCACGCCAGGCCTGGTACTCGTCCCACAGGTTGGAGGTCCCCGGCGCATCGACGCCTTTGCGGCCATAGTAGGAGAGCGCGAAGATGAAGAAAGTCCAGCCGGCGGCCTTGGCCTCGGCCTCCTCGTCGGTGGCCGCGCACATGAAGCCCGAGACCATCGCCACGTTGGGATTGCTGGGATAGTCGGCGAGCTTCTTCGAGTTGTTGAGAAGGTTGTTGTAGTATTTATGCACCCAGGCGCGTGCCGCTTCGGGCGTGACGAAGGTGAAGCCCAGCGCCCCCATGCCCCATTCGCCCGCCTTGCCGATGGTGGCGATGTTCGAGCAGGCGACCCACAGCGGCGGATGCGGCTTCTGGAACGGCTTGGGAATCACGTTGCGTGCCGGGAAGTCGTAATACTCGCCGTGGAACTCCCAGCTCTCCTTGGTGAACATCGGGACGATGGCCTTCACGGCCTCCTCCCAGCGCTCGCGCTTGTCGCGCACCCGGATGTTGAACGGGTGCAGCTCGGCCGGCCCCGCGGCCTCGCCCATGCCGAGCTCGACCCGGCCGCCCGAGAGCAGGTCGAGCGTCGACACCTTCTCGGCGACGCGATGCGGGTTGTTGGTCGTGAGCTGGATCACGCCATGGCCCAGCCGGATGCGTTTGGTGCGCTGGCTGGCGGCGCCGAGGAACACTTCCGGCGCCGAGGAGTGCGAATACTCCTCGAGAAAGTGATGCTCGACTTCCCACGCATAGTCGTAGCCCAGCCGGTCGGCGAGCTCGATCTGGGTGAGCGAGTCCTGCAGGAGCTGATACTCGCTCTTCTCGCCCCACGGCCGGGGCAGCTGATGCTCGTAGAAGATGCCGAACTTCATGGACGTGATTCCTCAGACTGTCTTGCAGAAGCTCGAGATGCTCGAGACCAGCTTGGGCACCATCTGCTCGGGCACGTCGTGTCCCCAGCCGGGAAACGTCTCGATCTTCGCGCCCGGCACGAGGGCGGCCACGTCCCGCCCGCACTCGACCGGCAGCAGCGGATCGTCCTCGCCGTGCAAGACCAGCGTCGGCACCTTCACCGTCTTCAGGAGATCGACGCGCGGACCCGAGGCCATGATCGCCAGATACTGGCGCGCCGCGCCCGGCGGATAGTAGCGCCGGTCGATGTTGCGTTCGACCAGGGCGCGCATTGCAGCAGGCTCCGTCGGATAGCCGGGGCCACTGATGACCGTGCGCAACTTGATACCATGGGCGATCAGCTGCTCGCGCTCCGTTCCCTCGGGCTGCGCCGAAAGCATCGCCACGGCCTCGGGCTTGCCCATCGGCAGGCCCGGACGGCCACTGGTCGACATGATGGAGACGAGGGAGCGCGTGCGCTGCGGATAGGTGGCGGCGATCACCTGGGCGATCATGCCGCCCATCGAGCCACCGACCATGTGCGCGCGATCGAGCTCCAGCGCGTCGAGCAGGCCGGCCGCATCGGCCGCCATGTCGGAAAGCAAATACGGAGTCTCGACCTTCTCGCCCTTCATGAGTTTGGCGAAGGCGCCCATCACGTCGGGCACGCCCCATTCATCGAAGTCGGTCGAGAGGCCGACGTCGCGGTTGTCGTAGCGCACGACGAAGAAACCTTGGGCGGCCAGCCCCTCGCAAATTGTCTCCGGCCAGAGCGTGAGCTGCGCGCCCAGGCCCATGATCAGCAGCAGCGCCGGATCCTTCCGGTTGCCGAACGTCTCGTACTCGATCTCGATACCGTTTGCCTTCGCGCGTGCCACGCTTCCTCCCGGGTTGTCCCTCAGTATCGCCCGCGTCTCGCCGCCCACCAATAGGCCAGCGGCCGCCGCAGCGGCCCCAGGGGGCGGCCGAGGGAAAGCGCCGGCAACAGGATCGGCAGGGCGGCGGGATCGACCTTCCGGCGCAGCGCCCGCGCATCACCCACGAGCTGGTCGCGCTCCGGGCCTTCGCCCATCAGCCAGGCCGCGCCGACCGCATGGGCCGCCTGCCGCGACGCCGCATCCTCGACCCCCAGGACGCCGAGTTCGAGGTCGGCCAGCGCATGGCCGGCGCGCATGACGTCGAGCGGCCCCTCGATCTCCTCCTCGCGCGCGTCGATCAGCTCGACCAGGCTTTCGAGCACAAGCCCGTGCCGGCGGATCGTCTCCGCCAGCGCCTCGACGATGGGCTGCGCGCGTGGTTTGCCGCTCCCGGCGGCTTCCGCCATCGCCTGACGCCACCATTCCAGCCGGATGCGCGCCAGCATCGGTTCCCTGGTGACGCTGCGGGTGCGCGCCAGCTCGTGATCGAAAGCGAGTAGCGCCAGCAAACCGCTGCGCCGGGGCTCCGGCGCGAACAGGGCGCCGAGGAAGCGCTCCCGGTCGGCAGCGCGCACCAGGTCGAGCACGTAGCGGTGCGAAGCTTCGGCAGCGCGGGAGCTGTCGGGCTGAAAGCCGGTCATGAGGGGATCAAAGCTGGGGTGCGACACTTGTACGCAGAATGGCTCCGGATTAGAGTGTACCGATCGGGGATTCATCAATCCCTTCAATAAGATAAAGGGGGAAGTTCAACATGGGTGCCTTGTTTGCCTCGCTTGGACGAACCGTTTCCGCCGGTGTCGTGCTCCTGATCCTGATCGTCGTGATCGCCGGCGCGGCGACCGGACAGTCGATCCGGATCGACCATGCCTATGCGACGGTCATCATGCGCTGGGTGCACGTGGTTTGCGGCGTCATGTGGATCGGCCTCCTCTGGTACCTGAACTTCGTGCAGGTGCCCACCATGCCGAAGATCCAGCCGGTGGAAAGCCGGACCGCCCTCACCAAGTTCATCACACCGACGGTGTTGTGGTGGTTCCGCTACGCCGCTCTCGCGACGGTCGTCACCGGCCTTCTGGTCGCCGCCATGAACAGGTACATCGTCGAGGCACTGACGCTGCGTCCCGGGTTCATCATGATCGGCGTCGGCATGTGGATGGCGCTGGTGATGGCTTTCAACGTCTGGTTCATCATCTGGCCGAACCAGCAGAAGATCCTGGGCCTGGTCGAAGCCACGGCGGAAGAGAAGGCTGCAGCGGCTCCGAGGGCGCTCCATGCCAGCCGCTTCAACACAATGTTCTCCATCGGTATGCTCTATTGCATGCTGGCCCAGCAGAACGCCCCGATTTGACGGACGTCGGGACGAACAGGAGAAACGGGAACCCACGGGCCGCGTTTTCATCGGATCGTCCCGCTTTCGCTACAGCGGAATGAGCGCTGCCGCCACCCTCCGGCTCTCGGCCAGCAGCACGTTGTAAATGCGGCAGGCGGATCCCGTATCGACCACCTCGAGGCCCATGCCGGCGGCTTTCAGGGCCGCCCGCAGGTCCGGCGGAACGAATACGGCGCGCGGGCCGCAGCCCAGCACCAGGATCTCCGTCGGCACGGCGGCCTCGCGCAGCGGTGCCAGGCTGTCGAGGGAAAGATCCTCGACGCGGTCGACCATCCACGGATGGGTGACCGTCGGCGTCACCAGGACCGGCGACCGCCATTCCCTGTCACTGATCATGAAGCGACCGGGACCGTAGCTGCGGATGTACTGGACCTGGGCCGGGTCCGGGGTCGGCAGGGTCTTGTCGGCGGGTCCCGGGGACGGCGGCTTCACGCCCCCGCCTTCTCCGTATCGCCGCCTTTGTCAGCCTTGTCGTCGGCCGGGCGGAGCTGGTCGGCGCGCAGGCCGAGATAGACGAGGCCGGCGCAGGCGACCCAGACCGAGGAATAGGTGCCGACGATGACGCCCCACAGCATGGCGACCGAGAAGCTGTGCAGGACAGGCCCGCCGAACAGCACCAGCGCGCCGACGGCCACGAACACCGTTGCCGAGGTCATCAAGGTACGCGACAGGGTCTCGTTGATGCTGTGGTTCAGCAGATCCAGAAGCGGCATCTTCTTGTAGCGACGCATGTTCTCGCGCACGCGGTCGAAGATCACGACCGTGTCGTTGATCGAGTAGCCGGCGATCGTCAGCACCGCCGCCAGGGCCGTCAGGCTGAAGTCGAGCTGGAATAGCACGAAGACACCGATCGTCGAGATGACGTCGTGCAGCATCGCGATCAGTGCGCCGACAGCGAACTGCCATTCGAAGCGTACCCAGACATAGATCGCGATCGCGAACATGGTGGCGATCACGGCGTAGATGCCGCTCCGCATCAGCTCATCGCCGATCTTCGGACCGACCGATTCGGTGCCGCGCAGCTCGTAGTTGCTGCCGATCGCATCCTCGACCAGCTTGATCGCGACCTGCTGGCACCATTCGGCGCGCTGCTCGATCGACATGTCGATATTGGCCGTGTTGGTCGAGCCGCGCGGAAGCTGGCGCTCCTGCAGCGTGAGGCCGGCGCGGCTCACCGCATCCCGCCAGTTGGCGGAGTCGAGCGCGGACGGCGAGGTGAACTGGACATCGCCTGTTCCGACCGGGCCGGGTTTGACCAGCCAACCCTGGCCGGCGGTCTTCTGCATCACGCGCTGGGCACCTGCGACGCACTGGTTGTCGCCCTCCTGCCGCTGGACGCGGATCAGGACGGTGCTCGGATCGCCGAATTCCTGCAGCGAAACCTCGCCGACGCCAAGTGCCCCCACCGTGTTGCGCAATTGGTCGAGCTCGGCCTTGCCGTCCTTGGCCTTGGCCTGGATGGCGATGCCACCCTTGAAGTCGATGCCGAAGTTCAGGCCGATCGTCAGGACGCCGACGATCGACACGACGTTGATCAGGGTCGAGATGATCAGTGCGGCGCGGCGCTGACCGAGAAAGTCGAACTTCTTCTTGAAGGCGAAAAGGCGGACAGGCTTCCACATGGCTTCGCCTCAGATCACGAGTTCGGCGGGGCGGCGCCAGCGCACCCAGACCGCGAGGAGCATGCGCGTGAAGATCGTCGAGCTGAACATCGAGGTGATGATGCCGAGCGTCAGCGTCGTCGCGAAGCCGCGGATTGGCCCCGAGCCGAAACCGAACAGCAGAACGCCGGCGATCAGGGTCGTGAGGTTGGCGTCGATGATGGCCGACATTGCCTTCTCGTAGCCGGTGGCGAGCGCGCTGAACGGAGACCGGCCGAGCGCCTTCTCCTCGCGTACACGCTCGTAGATCAGCACGTTGGCGTCGACCGCGAGGCCTGCCGTGAGGACGAGGCCTGCAATGCCGGGCAGGGTCAGCGAGGCGCCCAGGATCGACATGCCGGCGAACACCATCAGGAGATTCACCAGCATGGCAAGATTGGCGAAGCCGCCGAACACCGGCCCGTAGGCCACGAACATGAAGATCGCCACCAGCAGGGTGCCGGCCAGCGCCGCGACGGTTCCTGCCTGGATGGCGTCCGCGCCAAGGTCGGCACCGACGGTGCTCTCCTGGATGATGCTGAGCGTTGCCGGCAGCGCGCCGGAGCGCAGCAGCAGCGACTGCTCCTGCGTCTGCTGGGTCGTGAAGCTGCCGGTGATGATGCCGCTGCCGCCGCAGATTGCGCTCTGCACGACCGGGGCGCTGATGATCTCGCCGTCGAGCTGGATCGCCAGCCGCTTGCCGATGTTGGTGCGGGTGGCGTTGCAGAAGGCGCGGCCGCCGGCCGAGTTGAAGGTGAAGCTGATGATCGGTCGGCCGCCCTGCTGCTGTTCGAAGGTGGCCTTCGAATCGTCGAGATCCTCGCCGCCGACGACCACGCGCTTCAGAACCGGCAGGCACTGCGGCTGGTAGCGCCGGCAGATCTGCTCAGGCGACAGACGCGGGTTGGCGGCCTGGATATCCTCCCAGGCCTTGGGATTGGTGCGGCGCAGCTCGAGCATGCCCTCGCGCGTCGGCACCAGGAAGGTGGTGGGCGGCACGGTCTGCGGGATGTTCTGGCCGGTCGCCGCGAGGTCCTCGTTGACCAGATGGAAGGTCAGCTTCGCGGTCTGGTTGATCTTGCGCTTGAGGTCGCTGGTGTCCTTGATGCCTGGGACCTGCAAGAGGATACGTTCGTCGCCCTGGCGGGTGATGGTGGGCTCGAGCGTGCCGGTCTCGTCAACGCGGCGCCGGAGGATCTCGATCGACTGGTCGATCACTTCCTTCTTGCGCTTCGCGAGCTCCTGCTCGGAATAGGCCACCCGGATCGTATCGCCACTGCCCGACAGGGCCAGCGCAGGATCGACCGCGCGGATCGCGTCCAGGGCCTTGGAGCGGTTCGCCTCGTCACGCAGGGTAACCACCAGGTTCTTGCCGGCCTCGACCGTCACGTCCTTGAAAGGCACCTGCTGCTTGCGCAGCTCCGCGCGCACGGCGTCCGACAGGTTGGTCAGGCGCTCGGTCAGTACCGAGCGAAGGTCGGCTTCCAGCAGGAAATGGGCGCCGCCGCGCAGGTCGAGGCCGAGATTGATCCGGCTGGTCGCATACCATTGTGGCAGGTGCTGGAGCACGCTGGCCGGCAGCAGGTTCGGCAGGGCGAACAGCACCGACAGGAGCGTGATGCCGGCAATGACGATCGTCTGCCAGCGCGGAAGGTTGAGCATCCCGACCTAAGCCCTTCTGCGGCCGTTACTTCTTGCCGCCGCCGAACAGGCTGCCCAGCAGGCTCTTGCGCTCCGGTGCGGGGGCCGGCGGCGGCAGCATGGGCTTGTCGTCCTCTTCGCTGCTGTCCTTTGGACCGCGCACCGATTCGCCGCGCGTCAGGATGTCGGTGATGGTCTGCTTGATGATGCGAACCCGCACGCCTTCGGCAAGTTCCACCTGGACCTCGTTGTCGGAGATCACCTTGGTCACAAGGCCGATGATGCCGCCGCCGGTAACGACCCGGTCGCCGCGCTTCACCCCGGCCAGCATCTCGCGCTGGGCGCGCGCCTTTGCCTGCTGCGGACGGATCAACAGGAAGTAGAAGACGACGAAGATGAGGACCAGCGGAAAGAGCTGAACGAGGAAATCCCCGCCGCCACCGCCTGCACCCTGCGCCCACGCCTGTGAAATGAACATCTTCTGCTCCCGAGTCTTCCGGCCGTCGAAAAAGCGCGCGGACTATAGCGGTCTCCCCCCGCTTTGCAACGCAGGCCGGGGGCGATATGGTCGCCCCCCTTTTCAGCGGCTGGCGACAATGGATCAAGACCTTAAAGCCACTATCTCACGCATTGCGGCAGCCCTCGACCGTCTGGCGCCTCCCACGCCTGCCGGCGCGGACATCAACGGGGCGGAGGCCTATGTCTGGCACGCCGCCGGTCACCGCCTCGAAGCGGTCCCCAAGGTCAATCGCGTAAACCTCGACCTGCTGGTCGGCATCGACCGCCAGAAGGAGACCCTGGTCGAGAACACGCGCCGCTTTGCCAAGGGCCTGCCGGCCAACAACGCGCTGCTCTGGGGCTCGCGCGGCGCCGGCAAGAGCTCGATCGTCAAGGCCGTGCATGCCCACGTGAACCGCGAGATGGGCGGCCCGCCGGGCCCGCTCGCCCTGATCGAGATCCATCGCGAGGACATCCCGTCCCTGCCCGCACTGCTCACCATGATCCGCGACTCGAGCCGTCGCTTCATCGTGTTCTGCGACGACCTCTCCTTCGACGGGCAGGATGCCGCCTACAAGTCGCTGAAGGCGGTGCTCGACGGCGGCATCGAGGGCCGGCCGGAGAACGTCGTCTTCTACGCGACGTCGAACCGGCGCCACCTGATGCCGCGCGACATGATCGAGAACGAGCGCTCGACGGCCATCAACCCGTCCGAGGCGGTCGAGGAGAAGGTCTCGCTGTCGGACCGTTTCGGCCTGTGGCTCGGCTTCCACAATGCAGACCAGGACACGTTCTTCACGATGATCGAGGGCTATTGCGAGTTCTACGGACTCGACATCCCGAAGGACGAGCTGCGCAAGCGGGCGGTCGAGTGGTCGATCACGCGCGGATCGCGGTCAGGCCGCGTCGCCTGGCAGTTCATCCAGGAAATCGCCGGCGAGCTCGGCAAGAAGCTGGGGTAACGATGGAGCGGCTGGGATGAGCGATCCCGAAGACGTCATGTTCTCAGCCGGGGTGAAGGCGGAGCAGACACGTCTCGGATCGCGACCTCAGTTCGCGGGCCGAACCTGGAACACGGAGATCACCGACGATCTCCGCCAGTTCCTCGGCATCATCGACACGTTCTTCTTCGCGACAGCCAGCGCCGACGGCAGACCTTATATACAGCACCGCGGCGGGCCGCCGGGGCTCCTGAAGCCCATCGGCACCCACACGCTGGCCTTCGCCGACTTCGCGGGCAACCACCAGTACATCACGCTCGGTCATCTGCGAGAGAACGACCGCGCCCACATCTTCGTCCTGCATTTCGCCACCCAGCAGCGGCTGAAGCTCTGGGGCCGGGCGCGGATCGTCGAAGGCGATCTCGAGCTGATGGAACGGCTGGTCGACCCGGCCTACCGCGCACGGCCCCAAAGGGCGATCGCCTTCACGATCGAGGCCTGGGACGTCAACTGCCGGCAACACATCGTCCCCCGCTACACCGAGGCTGACATCGCTCCCGCCGTCGACAGCCTCGCCCGGCGGATCAAGGAACTGGAAGAAGAAGTGGCGCGGCTGAAGGGCGAGTAGACGCGCCGGACCGGCCGCAGGAGACGCGGCGTGCCGGTTTCAAGGTCGCGGGGATGTCCCTGCGGTATCATGATACCTGATCGGGGAGGTGCGACCTTCCTTTCGAATGTTTCGTTTATTTCGTTTGTTTCGTTTGTTTGCAGAACTTCTCAAGCCTTTTCAAGGACTTGGGCGCACGCCGGCCGTCGCGTGCAATCTTGACGCATATCACACGCGAGATTCCTCGGCGTTCGGACGCGGCGTCAGCACCGTGACCTCGCTCCCCGGCGCCCGGACGACCGCCGGCCCGTGCCGTCGAGCGACCACGGCCGCGCCGTCCCCTGCCACTTCAGGAACGTCCCTTCGTCGGCCACGAACAGGGCGCCGTCGGGAAGATCGCCGAAGCAGGTCGGGTAGGTGACCGTGCCGCGCCGCCGGTCGACCCGCGCGCCACGCAGGGAGCGGTCGAGATCGGCCGCGCTCCGAGGAGAAGACGATGTCACCGTTCGGCGTCACCCGGTTCTGCAGAGGCATGTTTCGGAACCGTCTGCCGACCTCTATGATCGCCTGACCCGACCGCGTCGCGGCTTCGCCGCCGGCGCCGTCTCCCGCTCCGCCCGGATCCGCTCCAGCAGCACGCTCGCCGGCTCGTCGTTCGGATCCTGGGGCACCAGCTCGCCGCGAAACGCCTTGGCCAGCACCGCTTGGTCGAGCCGGTCGATCAGCGTCCGCGCGCTCGTCGCCTCCGCGGCGAGGCGGTTGATCCAGGCGAAGGCGTGGTCGACGGACCTGTTGATGTCAGAGACTCGTGCTGCGGATGGCATGGGTATGAGCATGCCGCGGACAACGGCGCCATTGATCTTCGGCATATTTCCCGCAGTCCCCGTAGCCTTCGAGACGAAGTAGGAGCGTCCTTGGCGACTGTTGAGAAAGCGCCAAACCAGGCGTCGAACTTCGGGATCCGCAATCCTCACCCTCATCATGAGATCAAGATAGATGTACGTCGCAGGAGGACCGTCGAAGATGGCTGCGGCGCCCAAATGTTCCAGAGAGTTCGCCCGTTGGATCAGCAAATCGCCCGGCTGCAACCAATACCGAGAGCCAACCGGGATCGTTTCGCTAAGGCGCTTTACGGCTTTTGCGGAAAGATCGAGAACACCACGAGTGGTCGCGCTCAATCGCAGGCTGAGCGTTCCGGTATCATCTGCCGAAGTCTGTGGCGAGTAACCGTTCGTAGGGCCATCGGATACGAGATTTGAAAGAGGCGTTGGGCGATTGTCAGGTGCATTGAACACCGCCGCCAGCACCGCCTGCTTGTATTTCTCGACGAGGCGAGGAATGTGATCGAGGTGCTCGCGCGCGCGCTTCGACTTGCTCGACAGGCTGTTGATCTTCGCCACGATGCGGCGTTGTTCGGCGAGCGGAGGTATCGAGATGACAGTTTCTTCGAACTTCCCCTTGGTTACGTGACGCAATCCGACCCCGCCATGCGCCTTTGCAATCTGTTCGTCCAGGGTCTGGTTGATCGCGTGTCTTAGAAAGTCGCGATCAAAATACGCCCGATCAAAATGCACGTTAAAGATGTGCTGATTCAGAATCGCCTTTGAGCCCTGCCAGACGTGAGCGCCAAAAGACGTGCCGGGCGTTCCGGACCAAGCGAACAGTAGGTCGCCACTTTCCACGAGGAATCGCGCATCGACCTCTTTGGAGTAGAAGTTGAATTTGGCATCAGGTCGATTGAGATTCTGAATCCGGATAATCGGAAGTCCGACTTCTTCCCAATCCGATGGCTTGAAGGCCCTTCCATTCACTAGATGGCAAATATCGCCAATTGAAGTTTCCGCCCAACCTAGCGGCACGTCACTCACTCCGCCGCCTCCGCGACAGGCGCAGGCACTTCTTCCGGCTCCAGCTCTTCCGCCAGCGTCTCGATGTCCTCCAGCGCCGCCTTGAGATGGCCGATGATCGCGGCGGCGATGTCATCGGGGTCCGAGAGTTGTTCCTCGGCTTCGACCTCGGTGTCGCGCAGCCAGGCGATGTCGAGATTGTCATTGCGCGTCTTGATCTGCTCGCGCGTGAAGCGGCGCCAGCGGCCCGTCTCGCCCTCGTCGCTGCGCCGGGCGGCGCCCTTGGGATCGGCGCCGTAGGCCGCCTCGAAGGGGGCGAAGTCGGCGAGCGTCAGCGGCCGGGTCTTGCCGAAGGCCGGCATGTTGGAGCGCAGGTCGTAGATCCACACGGCCTTCGTGTTCCCCGTGTCGGTCGTGCCGCGCCGGAAGAACAGCACGTTGGTCTTGACGCCCTGCGCATAGAAGATGCCGGTCGGCAGGCGCAGGATGGTGTGCAGGTCGCACAGCTCCATCAGCCAAGTTCGCAGGGCGCGGCCGGTATTGTCCTCGAACAGCACGTTGTCGGGCAGCACCACGGCGCAGCGGCCGCCGGGCTTCAGCGTCCGCACGATGTGCTCGACGAAGGCGAGCTGCTTGTTCGAGGAGCCGGCGGTCACCGAGAAGTCCGACCGGGTCGGCCGGCCGCCGCCCTTCTTGGTGCCGAAGGGCGGGTTGGTCAGGACGAGGTCGGCCGGCGGCAGGCCCTCGCCGTCGGGCGACAGCGTGTCGGCGAGCTGGACGCCGCCCTCGATGCCGTGCAGCAGCAGGTTCATCAGGCAGAGCCGGTGCGTATCGGGCACCAGCTCGGCGCCGCCGAAGGCGTGGTGGACCTGGAAGTCGCTCTTCTCGCCCAGCGTATAGAGATCGTCGGTGCGGTCCTTGATGTAGCGGTCGGCGGCGACGAGGAAGCCGGCCGTGCCGGCGGCCGGATCCTGCACCGTCTCGCCCGGCCGCGGCTGGACCAGCCGCACGATGCAGTCGATCAGCGGGCGCGGCGTGAAATACTGGCCGGCGCCGGATTTCTTGTCGGCGGCGTTCTTCTCCAGCAGCCCCTCGTAGAGATTGCCCAGCCCCTCCTCGCGCGCCGAATACCAGTCGAGCTGGTCGATGCTGGCGGTCAGCGCCTTAAGGTTGGTCGGCTTGCGCAGCCTGGTCTGGGCATCGGTGAAGATGGTGCGCACCAGCGCGTCCTTCGTTCCGGTGCTGCCGAGGTCGAGCAGCAGGCGCTTGTAATGGTCGAGCTGGTCCAGCCCCTCGCGCCGCGCCAACTCGGCCCAGCGATACTCCTTCGCCAGCCGCTCCTCACGGCCGGTTTCCTGCAGCATCTTGAGGAACAGCAGGTAGGTGAGTTCGGTGACGTATTCGTTGTAGGTGACGCCGTCGTCGCGCAGCACGTTGCACAGCGCCCACAGCTTGGCGACGATGTCGGTGGTGGTGGCCATCAGCCTGCCTCTCTCCACAGTTCCTCATTGATGTTCGCGAGCACGAGGGCGAGCTCGCCGTCGAACACCTTGTTCAGTCGTGCGAAGCCGCCATCCTTGCGGAACGGCTCCCGGTCGAGCGCCTCGCGGTCGACCACGATCTCCTTCGCCACCTGCTCGCCGATGCGCTGCAGCCAGCGCTTCTGCGGCTCGCTCCAGGCCGTGCTGCGCCGGATGCGGTCCATCGCGTCCTGCACCCGCCGCGCATAGGGCACCAGCGGATCGCCCAGCGCCGCCTGCCGGATGTAGGCGATGAGCGGCGCCACAATGTCCTCGTTGCGCGCCTGCGACCAGGCGGTGCGCAGGTTCGCCTCGGAATAGCCTTTCAGGTCGAAGGCCCGCCGCAGCGCCTGCAGGTCGGCCCGCGTCAGGTCGCGCGGGCGCTGTACCACGAGCTTGAGCGCGGCGATGGTGTTGAGATTGTCGCGGACGAAGGCGGTGAAGCCGTCGAGGAAATCCTCCGGCCGGGTCGCCGTGCCGTAGCCGCGCGACACATCGACCAGCCGGTCGGGATGCTGCGAGATCGGCATGTAGCGGGGCGCATCGCCGTCCGCCTGCCAGTCGAGGATCGGACCCAGTTCCTTTCGGTCGGCGAACCATGCGGCCAGCTCGGCCGGCGGCGTCTCCAGCAGCCGCTGCAGCGTTTCCTCTGGCGTCTCGCCGGCCACCGCCTCGAAGCGGGCGCGCGCCTCGGGCGCGAGCTTGTTCGCCCGGCGCCGCAGCTTGACGGCGATCTGCTCGCGGACGGTCTCGCGGCCCGCGTCGTCGCCGGCCTTGGTGAGTTCGTCGACGAGCTGCGCGAACGGGATCGAGGGATTGACGACGACGGGCCGCATCTCGGTCAGGTTCTGCAGGTGCGGATAGAGATCGACCGCGTCGAAGATGCGGAACACCTCCTTGCCGATCTCGGGGCAGAGCCGCGTCGCCCGGCCGATCATCTGCTCGTAGAGTATGCGGCTGTTGACCCGCCGCAGGAACACGAGGTTCGTGATCTTCGGCACGTCGATGCCGGTGGTCAGCAGGTCGACCGTGACGGCGATCCGCGGATGGGCGTCGTTGCGGAACGAGCGGATCAGCGTCTGCACCCTGTCGACGCTGCCGGTGATCTTCTTCACCGCCGCATCGTCGATCCCGCCATAGGCGGCAGCAAAGGCCTTCTTGACCTCGGCCACGACGATGTCGGCATGGGCGTCGGTCGCGGCGAAGATCAGCG
The DNA here is from genome assembly GCF_052439685.1 of Reyranella sp. Lineage (GTDB taxonomy): Bacteria > Pseudomonadota > Alphaproteobacteria > Reyranellales > Reyranellaceae > Reyranella. The sequence goes on along the minus strand of NZ_JBQVQG010000003.1, from coordinate 214,735 downwards.
TCTTGTCGGGCAGCGCCGGATCGATGTGGCGCGCCAGCTCCTCGGCCACCACGCGGTTGAACTCGGTGGTGACGACCTTGCGGTTGAACGACTCGACGTCGAAGGTGAGATCGTCCGGCGCATGGGCGAGGTCGATCTCGCCCGTCTTCGTATTGAGCAGCTCGAGCTGCGCGTCGCGGGCGAAGGTGATGCCGGCCTGGGCCAGCGCCGTGGTGATGCGGAACGGCGGCTCGTGGTCGATCAGGAAGCCGTCGATCACGGCGTCGCGGTAGGAATATTTGTAGATCGGGTCGCCGAAGATCTCGGTCGTATGCAGCGCCGGCGTCGCGGTGAGGCCGATCTTCACCGCATCGAAATAGTCGAGCACGCGGCGATACTTCGAGATGTAGTCGTCCTGGCCGCGGAAACCGAGTTCGGAATCGCTCAGCTCGCGGTCGAGCAGGTAGCCGCGATGGCATTCGTCGACCACCACCAGATCGTACTGGTCGACCGGCGGCGCCTGCGCGGGATCGGCGGCATAGAGCACGCGCTTCACCAGCCCCTGGATGGTGCAGATATGGACCCTGGTGTCGGCCTCCGGCTCGACGTCCTGCAGCTTCTTGAGGCCGAAGATGTCGGCGAAGGCCTTGCCCGACACGACCTTGGTGGTCGTGAACTCGCCCGCCGCCTGCTCGCCCAGCGCCGAGCGGTCGACCACGAAGCAGATGCGCCGGAACCGCCTGGTCGTCAGCAGGCGATAGAGCATGGCGATGGCCAGCCGGGTCTTGCCCGTACCGGTCGCCATGGCCAGCAGCATCGTGCGCCGGTCGTCGGCCAGCGCCGCCTCGACCCGCCGGATCGCCTCCTGCTGGTAGTCGCGCAGGGCAAAGCCGAAATCGAAGGGTAGTTCGTCGAGCGCCTTGGTCGCGGCGTCGCGGTCGACCTGCAACTGTTCGACCAGGCCCTGCGGCGTCGGCCAGTCGACCAGCGCGCGGCGGTGGTTGGCGTCGCGGCGCGTGTCGCGGAACCAGATGCCGCTCTCGGTCTCGATCTGCTTGAGGTAGGCGCGGCCGTTGCTGGCGAACACGAAGGGCACGCGGTGGTCGCCCCACGGCCCGCCGCAGAAGGCGCCGCCGTCGGGCGGGGCGATGCTCCGCGCATAGCGTTCCGACTGGTCGATCGCCGCCGAGACGTTCTTGCGCCGGCGCTTGGCCTCGACCAGCCCGACGAGGTCGAGACCGGCGAACAGCGCGTAGTCGGCGGGCCCGCTGGCGGTCGGCCATTCGGCGATGGCCCGGTTGCGGCCCTTGGCGGGCCGGGTGCCTTCGGAGAAGCGCAGCGTCACGCTGTCGGCCTCCCAGCCGCGGTCACGCAGTTGCTGGTCGATCCGCTCGCGCGTGCCCGCCTCGTCGAGGTCGATATGGGCGGCCGCTTCGAGGCCCGCCTCCAGCAGCGCGGCGGCCTCTTCCTTCGGCGCCTTGACCGCCATCGCCTGCAGCTCGGCCAGCCGCGCCGACAACGAGAGCTTCTCGGCCTCGGTCTCCAGCGCGAGATGCTCCCAGACGGCGCGCTCCTCGCTGAGCTGCAGCACGCGGCGTTCGCTCTCCGCGCGCGCCGAGGCGAATTCCTCGGCCTCGCGGGTGCTCTCCGCCATCTTCTGCCGCAGCGCCTCGATCTCGGCCTGCAGCGCCACCGTGGCATCGACCGGCTCGCGCGGCGGCACGAAGGGGCCAGGCCTGAAGTCGGGCACCCCGCCGAAGGTCCGGTGGAACCAGACGGCGAGCTGGCGCGACAGTTTGAGCGCGGCCAGCGCCTCGGCATGCGTGCCGGCGGCCTCGTGGACGGCAGCATTGCCGACCAGCCGCAGCCGGTGGAACACGTCGGAGACTTCGCGCGGCAGGATACGCTCGGCGCGCAGGCGCCCGAGCGTCCGCTCGAAGGTCTCCTCACCTTCGTAGAGCCGGTGCCGCGCCGCGATCAGCTTGGCCAGCAGTTCCGCGAACTGGCGCATCTTGACGAGGCACGTCGAGGGATCGTCGCGGAAATATTGCTCCGCCAACGCGCCCAGTTGCACCAGCCTCGGCTCCTCCTCTGCGAGGAATCCGAAATTCGGTGTCGCGAACCTGTCCCCTTGCCCCTGCACGCCGCGATTATCGCGGCGGTCCCTTCATTGGCAATGCTCAATCTCGCCGAGCCGGACTGGCTTGAAAGCCGGGCGGTGGCCGACGGCGTCACCGCCGTCACTCCGCCTCGCTATGCTCGGCTCCGGTCGAGATGACGGTGTCTTGCATTAGGCACGGTCCTTGCTTCCCCCGCTTCGAGCAGGGGGAATTGCCTATGAACAAGTCAAAGATCGCCGTCCTCAACCGCCGCACCGTTCTTGCAGCTGCCGGTGCCGCCACGGCGGCACTCGCCGCTCCGCGCATCCTGCGCGCGCAGGGCAAGGAACTCGTGGTGGGCGGCGCCGCCAGCCACAAGGGCTTCGTCGAGACCATCATCGCGCCTGTCGTCGAGAAGAAATTCTCCTGCAAGGTCGTGTTCGAGGGCTCGCGCTCCCTGGTCAACCTCGAGAAGATGCAGAAGAACAAGGACAGGCAGTATCTGTCGGTCGTCATGATGGACGATCCCGTCATGATCCCGGCCGTCGCCGAGGGCCTGCTCGATCCGCTGACCGCCGCCAAGGTCCCCAACCTCGCCATGCTGAAGCCGGGCACGATCCACATGGACGGGATGTGGTGCAACTACCTGCAGCCCTGGCTGGGCATCGCCTACAACCCCAAGGCCATGAAGACGGCGCCGACGTCGTGGGCCGACGCCTACGATCCCAAGTACAAGGGCCGCGTGATCCTGCCGTCGCTGCAGAACACGGAAGGCCTCGCCAACCTCTTCATGGCGGCCTTCCTCGCCACCGGGAAGCCGATGGCCGAGGCGCAGAAGGACATCGATGCCGGATTCAAGAAGCTGGTGACGATCAAGCCCAACCTGCTGACCGCCTACACCCAGATGCCGCAGGCCTACAATCTGCTGGAACAGGGCGAGGGCTTCATGATCTCGAGCGCAATCTCGCAGGTCGCGCTGGAGCGCAAGGCCGCCGGCGCGCCGGTCGAGATCGCCGTGCCGAAGGAAGGTATCTTCGCCATGCCGTCGGGCGTCGCGCTGGTGAAGGGCGGGCCGCAACCGGAACTGGCCGCGGGCTACATCAACGAGATGATCGGGCCGGAGGTCCAGGCCAAGCTCTCGGCCGCGACCTACTCGCTGCCGACCAACAAGGATACGCCGGTGCCGGCCGGGGCACCGACCAACGCGACCATCTTCGGCATCGACTGGAAGTTCGTCGCCGACAATCGCGCCGACTGGGTGAAACGCTGGGACCGCGACATGGCGATGTAGTCGCAGCCGCGTCGTGACTTCCGATTCGTTCCTCGATGTCGCCGGCGCCGAAAAGGCCTTCGGCGGCGTCACCGTGCTCGGTGGCGTCGACCTGAAGGTCGCCGCCGGCGAGTTCATCTCGCTGCTGGGCCCCTCGGGGTGCGGCAAGACCACCTTGCTGCGCATCGTCGCCGGCCTGCTGGCGGCCGACCGTGGCGCCATCCGGCTCGACGGCGAGGAGATCGGGTCGCGGCCGCCGCACCGACGCGACGTCGGCGTCGTCTTCCAGAATTATGCGCTCTTCCCGCACCTGACCGTCGCCGAGAACATCGCCTTCGGCCTCAAGGCGCGGAAGCATCCCGCCGGCGAAATCGGCCCGACGGTGCGACGCTTCCTGTCGCTGGTGCACCTGACCGACTTCGCCGACCGTTCGGTGCGCGCTTTGTCGGGCGGCCAGCAGCAGCGGGTCGCGGTGGCCCGCGCGCTGGCCGTGCAGCCCAAGCTGCTGCTGCTCGACGAGCCCTTCTCCGCGCTGGACCGCAAACTGCGCGAAAACATGCAGATCGAGCTGCGCAGGCTGCTGCGCGAACTGGGCATCACCGCCGTATTCGTGACGCACGATCAGGACGAAGCGCTCACCATGTCCGACCGCATCGCGGTGATGAACAAGGGCGCCATCGAGCAGCTTGCCGCGCCGGCCATGATCTACTGCACGCCTGCCACCGCCTTCGTGCTTGAATTCGTGGGCCTCTCCTCTCGCCTCGCCGGTACGGTCGTCGGCCAGGATTACGGCCAGGTCATCGTCGACACCGCTTTCGGCCCGCTGCGCGCGCCCGGCAGCTTCGTGGTCGGCGCCTCCGTCGTGCTCGCGGTGCGGCCCGAACGGATCACGGTGAACGCGCCCGGCGACTACGCGCTGGTCGCTCGCCTGCGCGACGCGGTGTTCCAGGGATCGAAGGTCCAGCTCCATTTCGAGGCGCGTGATGGCGACCATCTCATGGTCGAGACGGCGGACCTTTCCGACGGACTGCCCGCGCCGGGCACCGAGATGCGACTGGGTTGGGCCGTCGCCGACACGCTGATCTACCCGGCGCCATGACGACCAGGAGCGCGCCCTCGCCGTGGCGGGATCCCGTCGCCCTCCTCGCGGCGCCGGCGGTTCTCTATCTGCTGGTCGTTTACGCCTTCCCCCTGCTCTGGCTCTTCATGAAGAGCCTGATGGGACCGGGCGGGCTGACGATCCAGCCCTACGTCGCCTTCCTGAGCGATCCCTTCAACTGGCGGGTCGTCGGCAACACGCTGCGCGTCGCCGCCTGGGTCACGCTCGTCTGCTTCGCGATCGGATATCCCGCTGCCTTCGCGCTGGCGCGGGCCGGCGCCGTCGTCCAGATCGTGATGCTTGTCTCGATCATCCTGCCGCTCTCGGTTGGCGCAGTCGTCAAGGCCTTCGCCTGGCAGATCGTGCTGCGCCGCGACGGCATCGTCTCTCAGATACTGGTCGGTCTCGGTCTCTGGGACGAGCCGCAGCGCCTGCTCTTCACCGAGACCGGGCTGGTGCTGGGCGCCGCCAACATCTTCCTGCCCTTCATGATCCTGCCGATCTATTCCGTGGTGAAGCTGATCGATCCGCGCCTCAGCGAGGCCGGGGCGACGCTGGGCGCCACGCCGCTCTACCGCTTCACGCACGTGACCCTGCCGCTCACCCTGCCGGGCATCGTCTCGGGCGTCGCCTTCGTCTTCTCGATGAGCGTCTCGATGTTCGTCATCCCCTCGCTGCTGATCGGCGACCGCTTCCAGACGCTCGCCACCTTGACCGGCCGCTCCTTCCTGCTGATGCGCAACGAGCAGCTCGGCTCGACCACCGCCGTCGTCCTGCTGGTGCTGGCGGTGTCGATCGTCGTCGGTTCGACCTGGCTGGCGCGCCGCATCGGAGGCAGCCAGACATGACCGCCCCCACATGACCACCCTCGAACGCGCCACGCGGTATTTCGTCTGTGCCATCGCGGGCTTCACCGTCGTCTTCCTGATGACGCCGCTCGTGGTCACCATCGCCGTCTCGTTCGGCTCCTCGACGGTCTTCACCCTGCCGCCACCCGACTGGTCGCTGCGCTGGTACGAGCGCCTGGCCGGCATGCGCGGCCTGCTGCCCGCCCTCGTGGTTTCACTGCAGATCGCCGCCGTCTCCACGGCCGTCGCGATGGTGCTGGGCACCCTGTGCGCCATCGCCCTGGTGCGCGGTCGCTTTCCCGGCCGCGAGACGATCTCGACCTTCCTCGTCTCGCCGCTGATGCTGCCGGGCCTGGTGATCGGCATCGCCATGCTGCAGGGCTTCAAGGCGATGGGGCTGCGCGACGTCTATGCCAGCCTGCTGGTCGCGCACGTCGTCATCACCCTGCCCTACATCGTGCGCACCGTGGTCGGCGCCCTCTCGCTGTTCGACTTCTCGCTGATCGACGCCGCCCGCACCTTGGGCTGCTCCTACCCGGCGGCGCTCACGCGGGTGCTGGTGCCGTCCCTCGCGCCGGCCTTCCTGACCTCGGGCATGTTCGCGTTCCTGGCCTCGATGGACAATTATCCGATCTCGATGTTCTTCACCGATGCCTGGACCAAGACGCTGCCTATCCAGATGCTGCAATATGTCGAGGAGCGGCCGGACCCGACCATCGCCGCCATCTCCGCCGGCCTCGTGTTGCTGGCGATCCTCGCCCTGATCATCGGCGACCGGCTGGTCGGCCTGCGCAAGATGGCGGATTTCTAGATGAACGATATCGATCTCCAACCCTGCGACCTGCTCGTCGGCGGCGACCTCGTGCTGACCCTCGACGAGCAGGGCCGCGTCCTCCGCAACGGCGCCCTGGCGGTGAGCGGCGGGAGGATTGTCGACATCGGCCCGGCCGCAGCGCTCGAGGCACGCTGGTCGGCGACGAAGCATCTCGACGGCAAGGGCCGGCTGGTGATTCCGGGCCTCGTCAACGTGCACAACCACACGCCGCTGATGATCACGCGCGGCATGATCGAGGACATCGGCTTCGCGCCGATGTACACGCCGGGCATCCCGCAGGGCCACTGGCTCGACGCCGACGACGCTTATGCCCTGTCGTGCCTCGGCATGTACGAGCTGCTGCGTGCCGGCTGTACCACCGTGGTCGACTACTATCGCTATCCGTCGTCGTGCGCTCGCGCCGCCGCCGAGCTCGGCCTGCGCGCCGTGATCGCGGGGCGCGTGCACGACGCCGACCCGGCGGCCCTTGCGGTCGGCCGCTACGAGCACAAGACCGAGGTCGGCCAGGCCAGCCTGCGGGAGAACGCCGAGCTGATCGAGCGCTGGAACGGCCACGACGGCGGCCGCATCCGCTGCGATTGGGCCCCGCACGCGCCGGACACCTGCTCCGACGACCTGCTGCGCGAAGTCGGCCGGCTGGCCGAGGCCCATGGCGGCAACCTGCACACCCACCTGGCGCAGCTGCCGATCGAGGTCGAGGCCGTGCAGGCGCGCAGCGGACTGACCCCGGCGCGCCTGCTCGACAAGCTCGGCCTGCTGAACGAGCGGCTGATCGCCGCCCACTGCATCCACATGGAGCGCGCCGACATCGAGCTGTGCGGCAAGGCCGGGATCACGGTGGCGCACGCTCCGATCGGCAACGCCAAGGGCGGCCGCATCGCGCCGATCGTCGAGCTGCGCGACGCCGGCGCCCGCATCGCGCTGTGCACCGACACCTTCTCCGGCGACCTGATCGAGGCGATGCGCTGGTCGATCGCCATGCAGCGCATCGATCGACAGGGCAACGTGCTCGACGCCCGCACCGTGCTCGACTGGGGGACTCGCGAAGGCGCGGCCGCCCTCGGGATGGGCAGCGAGATCGGCTCGCTGGAGATCGGCAAGCGCGCCGACATCGTACTGCTCGACAACCGCTCGCCGTCCCTGGCACCGCTGGTCGACGGCTACGGCGTGCTGGTCCACAGCGCCTCGGGCCGCGACGTCGACACGGTGATCGTCGACGGCCGCATTGTCCTGGCTGGCGGCCAGCCGGTGCGCGTCGACGGCGCCGAGATCGTCACCCGGGCCCAGGCCGTCGCCGACCGGCTGTGGCAGCGCGCGGGTCGCGCCCCCATCGGATAAGGTCCTGCCATGAAAATCCTCGTCGCCAATCCCAACACGTCCACGGGCGTCACCGATCGTCTCGTGACCGCGGGCCGCCTCGTCGTGAGCCCCGGCACCGAATTGCTGCCCATGACCGCGCCGCGCGGCGTGCCTTACATCGCCACCCGCGCCGAAGCCGCGATCGGCAGCGCCATGATGCTTGAGATGCTGGCCGAGCGGCGCGGCACCTTCGATGCAGCCATCGTCGCGGCCTTCGGCGATCCCGGCCTCGGCGGCGCACGCGAACTGTTCGACTTCCCCTTGGTCGGCATGGCGGAAGCGGCGATGCTGGTCGCCTGCACGCTGGGCCGTAAATTCGCGATCGTGAGCTTTGCCAAGGCGCTCGAACCGTGGTTCGCCGAGATCGTCGAGTGGCACGGCATGTCCGGCCGCTGCGCCGCCATCCGCACGCCCGACGAAGGCTTCCGCTCGATCGACGACGTACAACACGAGAAGGAGCAAGTGCTGATCGACCTTGCCCTCAGCACCGTGAAGAACGACGGCGCCGACGTCGTGATCCTGGCCGGCGCGCCGCTCGCCGGCCTCGCCAACACGATCCGTGACCGCGTGCCCGTGCCGCTGGTCGACGGCATCCAGGCCGCGGTGACGATGGCCGAGGGCCTGGTGCGGCTCAATCCGCGCAAGGCGACGCTCGGCACCTATCGCCGCCCCGCCGCCAAGGACTCCAAGGGCCTCGCCGGTCCCCTGGCCGACGTGATCGGCCATCGGGAATCGTGACCGTGCTGCGCGACCTCAAGGGCTATGGCCGCACGCCGCCCGATCCGCAATGGCCCGGCAGCGCGCGGGTCGCCGTCTCCTTCGTCATCAACTTCGAGGAAGGCGCGGAGATGTCGTTGTCGGCGGGCGACGCCCACAACGAGAAGGTCTACGAGGTCACCGACGAGGTCTTGGGCGTCCCCGACCGGTGCATGGAATCGCATTTCGAGTATGGCACCAAGGCCGCGTGGTGGCGCATCGCCGATTCGCTGGAGCGGCTGGGCGTGCCGGCCACGGTGAGCACCTGCGGCCTCGCCGCCGAACTCTCGCCTTGGCTGATTCACGACGCCGTGGCGCGCGGCCATGAAATCTCCTGCCATGGCTGGCGCTGGGAAAAGCACGCCCATATGGAGGAGGCGACCGAGCGCGAGATCATCGCCCGCACCGTCAAGGCGCTGACCGAGATCGCCGGCACCCGGCCCGTCGGCTGGCACACCCGCTCCACGCCCTCGCCCAACACGCGCCGGCTGCTCGTCGAGGAAGGCGGCTTCCTCTACGACAGCGACGATTATTCCGACGACCTGCCGTTCCATGTCGAGGTCGCCGGCAAGCGGCACCTGGTCCTGCCCTACAGCTTCGACACCAACGACATGCACTATCACCAGGGCTTTCATCGCTTCGTGTCGGCGCGCGACTTCGCCGACTACACGACCGACGCTTTCGACACGCTATGGACCGAGGGCGAGCGGTTCCCGAAGATGATGTCGATCGGCCTGCACCTGCGGATGATCGGCCGCCCCGGCCGCATCGCCGCGCTCGACCGGATCGTGTCGCACATGAAGCAGAAAGGCGGCGCTTGGTTCGCGACGCGCCGCCAGATCGCCGAGCACTGGCAGGCTCGCTTCGGGTAATTCAAAAAACCGTCGTCTCGACCGGATATTAACTCATGCCTTCACCTTCGGCCGTACGATCTTGATCGTCGAGGTCGAGTGGACGATCAGGCGGCCCTTCTCGTCCTTGAGGTCGCCGTCAAGGAAGCCGACCGAACCGCCCCAGCGCATCACGCGGCCTTCGGCATAGACGATACCCGGCCCCATCGCCTCGAAGAAGCTGATCTTGAGTTCGAGGGTCGGCACGGCGACGCCGAGCTTGCCCTTGACGATGGCGGCATTGGCCATGGCGGTGTCGACCATGCCGGTCAGGAAGCCGCCCTGGCAGATGCGACCTTGCGAATGGCAGAAGGCCGGCACGACTTCGAAGCGGAACCGCGCATAGCCGCGCGTCGAATCGATATCGAGCAGTTCGCCGTTCAGCGTCTTCAACGCCTCGGGCGGGTTGGCACGCAGGATCTCGAGCATCTCCGAATCGTGCATGAGATCCTTGGGAAAGTTCTGGAAGTCTGGATGGGCTGAGCTCATGGGGCGGGGACTATAGCGGACGGGCGGAAGCCCGCACCTTTTCCGGAAGATCGATCAGGCTCCGGGTTTCGGCGGTCGAAAGGACGGCCGGCGGAGCATGGCAGGTGGACGGCTCTCCGCCGGAGCGCTAGACGCGGATTGTTTCGGGAGCAGACCCATTCGCCGCCGTACCAGATGAGCTTCAAGGTTCGCATCACCTCCGCCGACCGCACGATCGACGTGCCGGCCGGCGCCACCATCCTGGATGCCGCGCTCGACGCCGGCATTTCCTATCCATTCGGCTGCCAGTCCGGAAACTGCGGCGCCTGCAAGTCGCAGCTCGTGAAGGGCGAGGTGACGATGGGGGGCTATTCCGAGTTCGCGCTGTCCGACGAGGAGAAGGCGCGCGGCCTGATCCTCGCCTGCCGCGCCGTGCCGCGCGACGCGTGCGAAGTCGCCTGGCTGGAGGAGGACGACCTGATCGTCCATCCGCGCCGCCTCCTCGCCTGCAAGGTCGTGGCGCTCGACGACGCCACGCACGACATCAAGCGGGTGCGGCTGGAAATCGCCTCGGGCGGTCCTTTCGACTTCTCCGCTGGCCAGTTCGCGTCGGTGACCTTCGAGGGTTGTCCACCGCGCGACTATTCGATGGCCAACGTCCCCGGCGATCCGATCCTCGAATTCCATATCCGCCGCACGGCCGGTGGCGCCACCAGCGCCCATGTGTGGGAAAAGCTGAAGGTCGGCGACAGCGTCAGGGTCGAGGGGCCGTTCGGCCCGTCCTACCTGCGCGAGAGCCACCGTGGCCCGATCATCGCGGTCGCGGGCGGGTCGGGCATGGCTCCGATCAAATCCATCGTCGAGCGCGCGCTGCAGAAGCAACTGCCGCAGCACATCTATCTCTACTTCGGCGTCCGCGGTGAACGCGACCTCTACCTGCACGACCATTTCGCCGCGCTGGCCGGGAAGCACGCGAACCTGCACTTCATTCCAGTACTGAGCGAAGGCGGCGGTTCGAGCTTGCGCCAGGGGCTCGTGCACGAGGCCGTGGCGCAGGACTTCGACGAGGTCGATGGCTGCAAGGCCTATCTCGCCGGCCCGCCGGTGATGGTCGAGGCCGCCACCCTGCTGCTGGAACAGCGCGGCATGCGGCGCGTCGATATCCATGCCGATGCCTTCTACACGGCCGCCGAGATGGCGAGCGCGGGAAAGAAAACCGGGGCGGAACAGTGAGCGCTCTCCTGCAAGGACGCGTCGCCATCGTCACCGGCGGCGGCCGCGGCATCGGCCGTGCCATCGCGGAATCGCTTATTGCCGAGGGCGCACAGGTTGTCGTGGCCGACAATGGCACCTCGATCACGGGTGACGGCGGAGATCCCGAAGTGGCGCGCGCCGCCGTCACGGAACTGAACGACAAGGCAGGCGCCAAGAGGGCTCTCGCCTTCACCGAAAGCGTCGCCTCGCCCGGCGTCGGCAAACAGCTCGTCGACCTCGCGGTCAGGACGTTCGGCGGCATCGACATCGTCGTGAACAATGCCGCCATCCTGCGCGACGCCCCCGTCTTCCGCGCCGCTCCGGCCGACTGGGATGCCGTGATCCGGACTAACCTCTCCGCGGCCTTCTATCTCATCAACGCGGCTTCCATCGTCATGCGCGATCAGGGCAAGTCGGGCCGCGGCGGCAAGGAGGGCTACGACTGGGGGCGCATCGTCAACATCGTCTCCTCGGCCGGCCTCTACGGCAACCTGGGCCAGGCCGCCTATGCCAGCGCCAAGGCCGGCCTGTTCGGCCTGACGCGGGTCACGGCTATGGATCTCGCGCCGGCGCAGATCACCGCGAATGCCGTGGCACCGTTTGCCCACGCGCGCGTCACCGACAGCCTTCAGCCAGCGTACGACGCGCAGACGGCCGACAGGGAACGCGCGCTCAAGATCAGCGCACACCACGTCGCCAACCTAGTGACGGCGCTCTGCTCCCCGGCGGGCAAGGCCATCACTGGCCAGCTGCTGGGCGTGCGCGGGCGCGAGGTCTTCCTGTTCGGCCAGCCGCGGCCGGTCGCACACCTCGAAGCCGGTGCGCCGGACGCGCTCGCCCACGACATCGTCGGCCAGTTCGGCGGCCAGTTCGCCGATCTCTCGACCGATCTCGAAGCCTTCAATACCGAGCCCCTCGTCTGAGGAGAGCAGTCCACGGGGAACGGCCATCGCCTCGCCGCTCGCCCCTCGGAAGCGCGTTTCGTCTTCGCGGCGGGACGCTGGCCGCTCGGCATCGTGGGCCCTAGGTTGATCTTCTTCTGAGAGGAGACGCTCCGCATGAGTTCCTACGCCGCGCCATCCCGCACCGTCGGTCGGCTGAAGCGCCCGTTCGGCAATCTCTACTACGAGGTCTCGGGCAGCGGACCCGCGCTGCTGTTCGCGCACGGGCTGGGCGGAAATCACCTGAGCTGGTGGCAGCAGGTGGCGCACTTCGCGCCCAACTATACCTGCGTGGCCTTTGCGCATCGTGGCTTCGCGCCGTCGGATCCGGTCGCGGAGGGAGTCGATCCCGCCGACTATGCCGGTGATATCGCCGCACTGATCGATGACCTCGCCCTTTCCGACGTGCGCCTCGTCGCACAGTCGATGGGCGGCTGGACGATGCTGGAATACGCGCTCGCCCACCCGGACCGCGTAAAGGCGCTGGTGCTGAGCTCGACCTCCGGTACCCTCGACCGGCGGGGCAGCGATCCTTCCGGCGGCGCCGCATACGACGCCTGGTTCGCGGCGGCCGAAGCCACGATCGCGGCCGGCATGGCGCACGGCATCCATCCGGCGATGGGAGAACGCGCCGCGGAGCGCTTTCCCGCGCTGCATCTCCTCTATCGCAGCATCGACGAGATGGCGGGCGCCCTCGACAAGGACAAGCTGCGCGCCGGCCTGCGCCGCACCGCGACGCGTACGTTGGCCGAGTTCGCGACGTTTCGCGTGCCGACGCTGCTGATCGCCGGCGCAGAGGACGTCGTCTTCCCGCCGTTCCTGGCAAGCGCCATCGCGGCAAGCCTGCCCTGCGGCGAAGCCCAGACGATTGCCGATGCCGGGCACTCGCCCTATTTCGAGCAGGCCGCTAAATTCAACGCGCTGGTCGACGCGTTCCTCGCGCGACAGCGCTAGGAGGTTTTCGTGTCCCAGGACAATCCGCGTATCGCCGTTCTCGGCTTCGCCATCGAGTGCAACCGATTCGCGCCGGTGACGACGGCGGAGGATTTCGAACACGACGTCGACATCCGCGGGAACCGCATCGTGAGCGAGGCGCGCTCCGGCAAGTCGATCACCATGCCCGACCTGCCGGGCTTCTTCGACGAGATGGATCGCACCGGCAACTGGACGCCGGTGCCGCTGCGCGTGTCGCTGGCGCAGCCAGGTGGTCCGGTCGAGGAACAGTTCTTCAAGGCCTATCTCGCCGAGATCGAGTCCGGCCTGAAGTCGATCCTGCCGGTCGATGCGATCTTCGTCTCTTGCCACGGTGCCGCGCTGGCACAGGGCACCGACGATCCCGACGGCGACCTGTTCGAAATGCTGCGGCGCGTCGCCGGCCCCGACGTGCCCATCGTCTCGGTGTTCGACCTGCACGCCAACGTCTCGCGCCGCATGACCGACAATCTCAGCGTCTTCGTCGGCTATCTCGAGAACCCGCATGTCGACATCTACGAGCGCGGCGTCGAGGCGGCCAAGCACATGCGCGAACTGCTCTCCGGCACGCGCACCGCCGTCGAGATGGTCAAGATCCCGCTGGTGCCGCCGCAGATCGCGCTGCTGACGGCACGCGGCCCCTATGCCGACCTGATCAACTACGGCCAGACCAAGGTAGGCGGCGACATCCTCAATGTCTCGGTGATGGCGGGCTTCGCCTACAGCGACAGTCCCAAGAACGGCCTCACCGCCGTCGTCACGGCGCGCAACGGCAACGCCAAGGCGGCGGCCGACCTTGCGCTCGACATCGCCCAGCGCGCCTGGGGAACGAGGGAGCGGTTCAAGCGGGAGATGATGACCCTGGCGGATGCGGTGCAGCTCTCCACCGCCATCGGCCGCGACAAGCGCCGCAAGCCGATCATCCTGGCCGACGTCGCCGACAATCCCGGCGGCGGCGGGCGCGGCAACACCACCTATCTGCTGCGGGCGCTCAAGGGCGCGCGGGCGCAGGGCGTCTATTTCGGCGTGTTCAACGATGCCGCGCTTGCCGCCCAGGCGCACGCGCTCGGCGAAGGCGCGATCTTCAACGCCTCGTTCAACACACAGGAGCACCAGGAATTCTCCCTGCCCTTCGACTGCGAAGCCAAGGTGGTGAAGCTGTCTGACGGCCAGTTCGTCGGCCGCCGCGGCGTGCTCAGGAACGTCTCGGCCGACATGGGCCCCTCTGCGCTGCTCGATCTCGGCGGCATCCTCATCGTGGTCATCAGCATCCGCTGCCAGTGCATGGACCCGCGCCAGTTCGAGATGTTTGGCCTGGACATTGCTCAGGCCCGCACCGTGGTCGTGAAGAGTCGCGGCCACTTCCGTGGCGGCTTCGACGAGTTCTTCCAGCCGGAACAGATTTACGAAGTCGATTGTCCGGGCCTGACCTCGCCGGTACTGGCGAACTTCACTTGGACCAAACTGCCGAGGCCCGTCTATCCGCTCGACGAAGAAACGAGTTGGACTCCTCCGGCGTCCAATTAAGGGAGTCCTTCATGTTGCGTCGTGCCCTGTTCGCCGCCGTCGCGCTGCTCGCCGCAGCGCCTGCTTATGCCCAGCCGAGCAAGACGCTCAAGGTCGTCATGCAGTCGGATCTCAAGATCATCGATCCGGTCTGGACGACGGCCTACATCGTCCGCAATCACGGCTATCTCATCTACGACACGCTGTTCGCGCTCGACGCCAAGCTCGAACCGCGACCGCAGATGGTCGAGAGCTGGACGGTGAGCGACGACAAGCTCACCTGGACCTTCAAGCTGCGCGAGGGGCTGAAGTGGCATGACGGCCAGCCGGTGACGACGGCGGACGTCCTGCCGTCGATCAAGCGCTTCACCGACAAGGATACGCTGGGCGGCCTGCTGGGCAAGCAGACCCAGGAGATGAAGGCGCTCGACGACCGCACCTTCCAGATCGTGCTGAAGAAGCCCTACGGCATGATGCTGAAGACGCTGGCCAAGCCCTCCTCGATTCCGCCCTTCATCATGCCCAAGCGGGTCGCCGAGACGCCGGTCACCCAGCAGATCTCCGACACGACGGGCTCGGGGCCGTTCATCTTCAAGAAGGACGAATGGAAGCCCGGCGAGAAGGTCGTCTATCTGCGCAATCCCGACTACAAGCCGCGCGCCGAGCCGCCGTCAGGCCTCGCCGGTGGCAAGGTGGCCAAGGTCGACCGGGTCGAATGGGTCTCGATCCCCGACGCGCAGACGGCGATCAACGCCCTGCAGCAGGGCGAAATCGACATGATCGAGCAGCCGTCGCACGACCTGCTCCCGGTCATCGAGAAGGACAAGAACGTCGAGATCGTCATTCCCGACCAGCTCGGCTCGACCTACATCCTGCGCTTCAACTGGAAGCAGCCGCCGTTCAACGACGTGCGCTACCGGCGCGCCGCGATGATGGCCTTCAACCAGAAGGACTTCCTGCAGGCCGTCATCGGCGATCCGCGCTACTACAAGGTCTGCAAGGCCATGTTCGGCTGCGGCACCCCGCTCGAGAATGCGGCCGGCACCGAAGGCATCCTGGAATCGCGCTTCGACGAATCGAAGAAGATCCTGAAGGAGGCCGGCTATGACGGCACGCCCATCGTGCTGCTGCAGTCGACCGACCTCGCCGTCCTGACCAACCTCGCGCCGGTCGCCAAGACGCTGCTCGAGCGCGGCGGCTTCAAGGTCGACATGCAGTCGATGGACTGGCAGACGCTGGTTGCCCGGCGGGCCAAGAAGGTGCCGGTGGCCGAGGGCGGATGGAACATCGCGATGACGGCGGCCGCTGCCGTTCTGCTGATAGATCCGGTCAACAACCACTATGCCGAGGCGAGCGGCGACCGCGCCCAGTTCGGCTGGCCACTCGACGAGGAGATCGAGCGGCTTCGCCTGGCCTTCGTCGGCGAAGGCGACCCGAAGAAACAGTTCGAGATCGCCGAGCAGGTCCAGAAGCGCATCCTGGACGGCGGCGTCACCGTCCCGCTCGGCCAGTTCCTGCAGCCCATGGCCCGGCGCAAGGGCGTGACGGGCAACATCGAATCGCCCGTCACGGTGTTCTGGAACGTCGAAAAGAAGTAGGCGGTTGTCGTCTTGAGCGAAGCGAAAGACCTACGCCCGCGATGACAAAGTTGGCTGCCGTCGTTTCGCCTACCGTTCCTCCTACCGGTCGGGCAGCGGGATGAACTCGGGGTCCCCTGCCACCATGGCGAAGCGCTTCTCGCGCCAGTCTTCCTTGGCCTTCTCGATCCGCTCCTTGCTCGAGGAGACGAAGTTCCACCAGATGTGACGCGGGCCGTCGATGGCGGCGCCGCCCAGCAGCATCGCCTTGGCGCCCTCCGGCCCGGCCAGCATCTCGACGGTCTGGCCGGGCGCCAGCACCGCGAGGTCGCCGACGCCGAACTGACTTTCGCCCACCACGATCATGCCTTCGGCGACATAGATCGCGCGCTCCTCGTGATCGGGCGTGACTGCCAGCGAGGCGCCGGCCGCCATCTCGACGCCGACATAGAAGATCGGCGAGAAATGGGTCGTCGGTGCGGTACGGCCAGCATAGGTGCCGACGATGAGCCGCAGCGAGGCGCCGCCCTCGGTCCAGGCCGGCAGCCGGGCCGCCTCGACATGCTCGAAGGCCGGTGCCGTCTCCTCATGCGTCTTGGGCAGCGCCACCCAGGTCTGGACGCCGTGCATACGGAAGCCGGTAGCCCGCATTTCGGGCTCGGTGCGCTCGCTGTGCACGATACCGCTGCCGGCGGTCATCCAATTCACGTCGCCCGGCCGGATCGCCTGCGAATAACCCAGGCTGTCGCGATGGTAGATGCCGCCGTCGAACAGGTAGGTGACGG
This sequence comes from Reyranella sp., assembly GCF_052439685.1. Lineage (GTDB taxonomy): Bacteria > Pseudomonadota > Alphaproteobacteria > Reyranellales > Reyranellaceae > Reyranella. The sequence continues at coordinate 198,097 of NZ_JBQVQG010000003.1, read as the reverse complement.
TGGCCAGGCCGATATGTGGATGCGGCCGGACTTCCATGCCGCCGCCCGGCGGCACGTCCATCGGCCCGAAATGGTCGAGGAAGATGAAGGGCCCGACGGTGCGCCGCTTCACGCTCGGCAGGACACGGCGGACCGCGAAACCACCTCCCAGATCATGCGCCCGTCCCTGGATCAGAAGCTCGATCGGATCGGTCATTTCGTTCTCCTCCTACGCGTATGCTGGCCACCTCTTCTGGTGGCGCGGTGATCCGGATGCTCAGTCATGCCGGTTATGCGGAAGGATCGTGCCGGTCAATCCCTGCGGGGCCGACGTAAAGAACTCTGGCACCGCCGCAGGATTCCTTGCGTGGTCCAGGCTTATTCGCAACGCAGCAAAAACCGGCCCCCTTCCCCTGTGACCTTTGCAGACCTTGAGGAAGCCGAGTCTAAAATCCTAACATTTCCAAGGTGTTAGGCAGTTTTCACGGGTGTTGCATTTTTGCAACTTTTTATGGACTTGTGGATGCTCCGTGGCCAAAGTGCCGTTCAAGCGGGGCACGCAGGAGCATCGACTGGGGGAGTCGGTGGATCGTTCAGTAGCCCCAACCGTCAATTAGTAGCGTTCAATGGAACGGGAGCGGCCTCACGATGACGTCCAACATGACGCGTCTCCAACGCGCCTATAGCTGGCGAAACATCCGCAGCCTCACGGCAGCGACCCTTGCAGTCTCCTCTCTCTTTTGCGCCGCGGGCGCCATGGCCCAGGTAAAGGCCCCCTCCAAGAGCCACCTCAAGAAGCCTGTGGCCCGTTCGGCCCCGGCGCCCGTCCCCAGCGAAGACGTCCAGGCCTTCTCCATCGCGACCGAAAGCTCGGTCGCGCAGCAGCTCATCCTCCTGCAGGTCGATCCCAACGATGCGCAGGCTGCCGCCGACGCCGTCGGCAAGGCCTTGAGCCAGCCCGAGGTCAAGGCCGCCAGCTCCGGCCGCGCCGTGCTTGCCCCGCAGGGCGGCGGCCAGCCCAAGCGCCTTGTCTCGCTCCAGCTCTATTCAAACAAATCACTGGCCGTCGACCTCTCGCGGGGCGCCGACGGCACGTTTGGCTTCAAGCTCGCTCCCGGCGCCACCGAAGATGATGATGAGCGCGTCTCGAGCTTGCCGGGCTCGGCCCCGGCGACCGTCGGACCGAGCGCGCGCTCGGTCGTGGCCGATTCGGTCAAGACGGTGAAGACCAGCAGCGCCACCCTGGCCACCGCCCTGGCTCCGACCGGCGCCAATCCGGCCGCGCTCAAGGAACTGACCCAGGCGCTTGCCGGCTTCGCACCGGCTGCCGCTCGCATCGACGTCGTCCAGGGCCGGACGGTCGACGGTACGCCGCGCGTTCTCGTGGCCAGCCTGGGCGACGGCGCGGCGAGACAGTCTTTCTGGTGGTTCGCTCCCCAGAACCAGCCGGAAGGCTGGTTCGACGACCAGGGCCGACGGCTCGGCGGCACCGCCCTCACCAATCCGCGGCCGGAAGCGCGGCAGTCCTCGCCGTTCGGCACGCGGCGCTACTACGGCCGCAAGAGCGGCAGCGGCTTCCACAATGGCATCGATTTCGAGGGCAAGACCGGCGACCCCATCTACGCGGCCGCCGACGGCGTCATCAATCACCAGGGCTGGTACTTCAACTACGGACGCACGGTGAAGTTGAGCCACGCCGACAGTTTCGAGACACTCTATGCCCATATGTCGCGCTTCGCGGAGGGCATGGGCCCCGGTACGCGCGTCCGCAAGGGCGACCTGATCGGCTATGTCGGCTCGACCGGCCGCTCCACCGGCGCACACCTGCACTTCTCGGTGATCGTGAACGGCCAGTTCGTCGACCCGCAGCCCTACATCTCGGACAAGGGCGGCAACGGCAACCTGGCGGGCGAGCAGCTCGTCTCCTATCGGCAGTGGCAGCAGGAGATCAAGCGCGCCTCCGAGCGCAGCCGCGGCAGCAGCGACAGCCGTTTCCAGGGCCTGCAGGGCGCGGATCCGTGGTCGTCCAACCCGTTCTCGTCGCGCACCGCCGACCGCCTCTGACCTCCGGCGATAGCAGGCGCACTGCCGTTGCGCCGATCCGGCGGTTCGCCTACGAATTGCGTCATCGATCCTGAACGATCGCGACAGGCGACCGACGGGAACGTCCGAGGCAACCACGAGGGATGACAAAAATGTTCAAGAAAATGATGGCCGGCGTCGTCGCCACCGGTCTGGTCGGTGTCGCCGGCACGGCGCATGCCGGCAAGGATCTCGATGCGGTTAAGGCGCGCGGTCAGCTGGTCTGCGGCATCAACACGGGCGTCGCGGGCTTCGCGCAGCAGGACGACAAGGGCAAGTGGATGGGCCTCGACGTCGATGTCTGCCGCGCGGTCTCGGCCGCGATCTTCGGCGACTCCGAAAAGGTCAAGTACGTCCCGACCACGGCCCAGCAGCGCTTCACGGCCCTGCAGTCGGGCGAGGTCGACGTGCTCTCGCGCAACACGACCTACACGCTGACCCGCGATACCGCGCTCGGCCTCGAGTTCACCGGCATCAATTACTATGACGGCCAGGGCTTCATGGTGCCGAAGAAGCTCGGCGTGAAGAGCGCCAAGGAGCTGAACGGCGCCACCGTCTGCGTCCAGCCGGGCACGACCACCGAACTCAACCTCGCCGACTATTTCCGCGCCAACAAGATGACCTTCAAGCCGGTCGTCATCGAAAAGGTCGAGGAAATCCGCGCCGCCTTCTACGCCGGCCGCTGCGACGTCTACACGACCGACGCCTCTGGCCTCTACTCGACCCGCGCCGCCAACACCCCGGCGCCGGCCAAGCCGGACGACTTCATCATCCTGCCGGAGATCATCTCCAAGGAGCCGCTGGGACCGGCGGTGCGCCAGGGCGACAACCAGTTCGCGGACATCGTGCGCTGGGCCTTCTACGCGATGGTCGAGGCCGAGGAGGCCGGCATCACCTCGAAGAACGTCGATGAGATGCTGAAGAGCGACAACCCGTCGATCAAGCGCATCCTCGGCGTCACGCCGGGCATGGGCAAGGCGCTCGGGGTCGACGAGAAGTGGGTCTACAACATCGTGAAGCAGGTCGGTAACTACGGCGAGAGCTTCGACCGCAACGTCGGCATGGGCTCGCCCCTCAAGATCGCCCGCGGCCAGAACGCGCTCTGGACCCAGGGCGGCCTTCAATACTCCCCGCCGATCCGCTGATGCGGAGACGGCGAGGCCGGAGATGGTGGGAATTGCCCCGTTGCGCGGGGGCAATTCCCACATACACTGAGGGCAATACCGGGCATATAACGCCCGAGCGGAAAAACCGCACCAGGCAGGGGGAATAGCGTATGGCGGTCGAGGCTCTCGGCTCTACGCCACGTGTGAAAGTCGCACCGTGGAACGATCCGATCATTCGAGGCTGGGTCTTCCAGATCGTCGTCGTCAGTCTCGTCGGTTTCCTGGCCTGGTACCTGGTCAGCAACACGATCGACAATCTGCAACGCCAGAAGATCGCCAGCGGCTTCCACTATCTCGAACGCGAAGCCGGCTTCGAAATCGGCGACACGATGATCGAGTATTCGCCGGCCAGCACCTACGCCCGCGCCATCTGGGTCGGCATCCTGAACACGCTGCGCGTCGCCGTCCTCGGCATCCTGCTCAGCACCCTTCTCGGCACAATGGTCGGCGTGGGACGGCTGTCACCCAACTGGCTGCTCAGCCGGATCTGCGCCTGGTATGTCGAGGCTTTCCGCAACGTGCCGCTGCTGCTGTGGCTCTTCCTCTTCTACAAGCTGATCAGCGAAGCCTTTCCCGGTCCGCGGCAGGCGATCTCGCTGTGGAACAGCGTGTTCCTGAGCAACCGCGGCGTCTACTTCCCGGTGCCCATGGCTGACCCGATCCACACATGGATGGGCGTTGCCTTCCTGGTCGGCATCGCCGGCGCCTGGTTCGCCAACCGCTGGGGCAAGAAGCGCCAGGAGGCGACGGGCCAGCCGTTCCCCGGTATTTCCGTGGGCCTCGCCATCATCATCGGCCTCCCGGCCCTCGTCTGGCTGGCCGGCGGCGCGCCGCACAATATGAGCTGGCCCGAACTCAAGGGCTTCAACTTCGCCGGCGGCACCGTCATCCAGCCCGAGTTCACCGCCCTCCTGATCGGCCTCGTGCTCTACACCTCGGCGTTCGTGGCCGAGATCGTGCGATCCGGCATCCTGGCCCTGCACAAGGGCCAGAGCGAGGCGGCGGCGGCACTCGGCCTGTCGCGCGCCCAATCAATGCGCCTCGTGCTGCTGCCGCAGGCGCTGCGGGTCATCGTCCCGCCGATGACCAGCCAGTATCTCAACATCACCAAGAACAGCTCGCTCGCGATCGCAATCGGCTACCCCGACCTCGTCGCCTCGATCAACGTGACCATCAACCAGACCGGCCAGGCGATCGAGAACATCCTGATCATCATGGCGGCCTATCTGTCGGTCAGCCTGTCGATCTCGGCGTTCATGAACTGGTACAACAAACGCATCGCCCTGAGGGAGCGCTGAGCATGACCGACGCCATGCCTGTCGGCGACCGCAAGCCGCTCGCCCCTCCCGTCGACGAGACCGGCGCCCTCGGCTGGGCCCGCAAGAACCTGTTCTCCAGCTGGGGCAACGGCATCACGACGATCGTGCTGATCGCGTTCGTCGTCTGGGTGCTCTCCTGGTTCCTCGAATGGGCGCTGTTCACCGCCAACTTCACGGCCTCGACCGGCGCGGAGTGCCGCGGCGGCGGCGCCTGCTGGGCGCTGATCCGCGAGAAGTTCCGCTACATCTTCTTCGGCTCCTTCCCCTACGAACAGCACTGGCGGCCGCTGTTCGCCGTCATCACCATGCTGGCCATGCTGGTGCTGAGCGCCGACCGCCGGATGTGGAACTGGCGCCTGCTCGTCATCTGGGGTCTCGGCTCGTTCATCACCTTCCTGCTGATGTTCGGCCAGATCCACATTCCGCTCAGCCTCATCCTGTTCGTCGCCCTGGTCGGCGGCGGCATCGGCCTCAGCCTCCGCAGCGTACTGGCGACGCCGTCGGAGCGGATGGCCTACTACGCCCTGGTGGCGATCGGGGCGGTGGGCCTCGTCCTGCGCATCGTGGGCGTGTTACCCGCCTGGAGCATCGCCATCGCGCCGCTCAGCTACGTCGAGACGAGCCTGTGGGGCGGCCTGCCGGTGACCTTGATCCTGGCGACCTATGGGCTGGTCTTCGCCTTTCCCTATGGCGTCCTGCTGGCGCTGGGGCGGCGGTCCAACCTGCCGCTCATCAAGGGCCTGTGCGTCGGCTTCATCGAGCTGATCCGCGGCGTGCCGCTGATCAGCCTGCTGATCATGGCCTCGGTCATGCTGCCGCTGTTCCTGCCCTCGGGCACGACGATCGACAAGTTCCTGCGGGCCCAGGTCGCCGTCATCCTGTTCGCCGGCGCCTACATCGCCGAGGTGATCCGCGGCGGCCTTCAGTCGCTGCCCAAGGGCCAGTTCGAGGCCGCCGACGCGATGGGCCTCAACTATCCGCAGAAGACGCTGCTGATCATCCTGCCGCAGGCCCTGCGCGTCGTGATCCCGCCGCTGATCAACACCTTCATCGGCTTCTTCAAGGACACGTCGCTGGTGCTGATCATCGGTATCTTCGACTTCCTCAACACCGCCAACCAGGCGCTGGTCGATCCCAACTGGGCGGGCTTCCCGGGCGAGGTCTACCTGTTCGCCGCCTTTATCTACTTCATCTTCTGTTTCTCGATGTCGCGGTACAGCAAGTATCTCGAGTTCGAGCTCAACAAAGGCACGCACCGCTAGGTGCCGTCAGGGGAGCAAGTCATGGCCGCATCCGCTCGCGACCTTTCGAAGGTCGAATCGGTGATCCAGCTCAAAGGCGTCAACAAGTGGTACGGACAGTTCCACGTGCTGTCCGACATCAATCTCGACGTCAAGGAAGGCGAGAAGATCGTCATCTGCGGACCGTCGGGATCGGGCAAGTCGACGCTGATCCGCTGCATCAACCGCCTGGAAGAGCATCAACGCGGCGACATCGTGGTGCACGGCGTCACGCTGTCCAACGACGTCAAGAATATCGAGGCGATCCGCCGCGAAGTCGGCATGGTCTTCCAGTCGTTCAACCTGTTCCCGCACCTCACCATCCTCGACAATCTCACCCTGGCGCCGATCTGGGTGAAGAAGACGCCGAAGAAGGAAGCCGAGGAGATCGCCATGAGCCTGCTGACCCGGGTGCGAATTCCCGAGCAGGCGCTGAAATATCCCGGCCAGCTCTCCGGCGGCCAGCAGCAGCGCGTGGCGATCGCCCGGGCGCTGTGCATGCGGCCCAAGATCATGCTGTTCGACGAACCGACATCGGCCCTCGACCCCGAGATGGTGAAGGAAGTACTCGACGTCATGATCGAGCTGGCGCGCGAAGGCATGACCATGCTCTGCGTGACCCACGAAATGGGATTCGCCCGGGCCGTCGCCGACCGCGTCATCTTCATGGATCGCGGCGAGATCGTCGAACAGAACGAGCCGGAGGAGTTCTTCGCCAATCCCCGGAACGAGCGCACCAAGCTGTTCCTCGGCCAGATCCTGCATAACCACTAGCCGCAGGCGCCTGGCCGCCGCCTCGACCATTGTGCTCGATCAAGGGATTGCAGCCGCAACCGCATGCGCTCTGCCGAGTTGAGTACGGCACAAAGGAGAGCGCCATGCGAGCAACAGGCATCATCGCGGCGGCCCTGATGGCCGCGACCGTGGCGGGCTGCGCCTCGGAATCCTATTACGGACCCAGCAGCAGCTACCCGTATCGTTCACAGGCCTATGCGCCAGCCTACACGCCGTCGCCGGGCTATTATTCGGCCCCGGCCTATCGGACGACGACCACTCAGTACAGTTACGCCCAACCCGCCTATTCGCCGCGGCGCGGTGGCTACGACGGTTACTGGGACTACCAGCGCAACTACCGCGGCATCCATTCCGCGCCGGAACTCTAGGCGAGAGCCTTGCGGATCACGTCGCAAACCTGGTCGACGGACTCGAGCGGCATGTGCGGCCCCATCGGCAGACTGAGGACTGTCTCGGCAAGCTTCTCGGCGAGGGGATAAGTCCCCTTCCCCTGGCCCAGTTCCGCGTAGGCCTCCTGAAGGTGCGGCGGGATCGGATAATGGATCAGCGATCCGATTCCGGCCTGCTCAAGTGCTTTCACGATGTCGGCGCGACGGTTGGTCCGCACGACGTACAGATGCCATACCGGGTCGGCCCATTGCGGCACGTTCGGCACGGCGAGACTCGTGATGTCGGACAGCCGGTCGTCGTAGCGCGCCGCGACTTTCCGTCGGCGATCGTTCCATTCGTCGAGCTTGGCGAGCTTCACGCGCAGGAAGGCCGCCTGAAGCTCGTCGAGGCGTGAGTTCAAGCCCTTCTCCAGGTTCACGTACTTCACCCGGCTGCCGTAGTTGCGCAGTGTCCGCAGGCGCTCGGCGAGCTTTGGGTCGTCCGTGGTGACCGCCCCGCCATCGCCGAAGGCGCCGATGTTCTTGCTCGGGAAGAAACTGTGGGCGCCAGCGTCACCGAGCGATCCGGTGCGGCGGCCCCGCACCTTCGCGCCCTGCGCCTGGGCCACGTCCTCCACGACCTTCAAGCCGTGCTTGGCGGCAAGCGCCATGAGGGCGTCCATGTCGGCCGGCTGGCCGTAAAGATGGACGGGCATGATCGCGCGTGTACGCGGCGTGATGGCCGATGCGATGCGATCGGGATCGATGTTGGGGCCGCCCGGAGTCGGCTCCACGGGAACCACCTTGGCGCCGACCGCCGTCACAGCGAGCCAGGTCGCGATATAGGTATTGGACGGCACGATCACCTCGTCGCCGGCGCCAATGTCCCAGCCGCGCAGCGCCAGTTCGAGCGCCTCGAGACCGTTGCCCAACCCGACGCAATGCTTCGTCCCGCAGAAGGCGGCGTACTCGGCCTCGAAGGCTTCGACCTCCTTACCCAGAACGAACCAGCCGGACTCCATCACGCGCGCGTAGGCGGCATCGAGCTCCGGCTTGAGCTCGGTGTAGACGGACTTCATGTCGAGGAAGGGGATCATGCGCGGCTCGCCGCCTCGGCTTCGCGCTTGAACGCCGCGTAGTCCCGAAGATACTCGCTCTCGTCGTACAGGGTCGAGGCGATGACCAGGATGACGGTCTGCGGCGCGAAGTTGTCGAGCTCGTGCCAGACCATCGGCCCGATATGAAGCGCCCGCCCCGGATCGTTGAGGACGACCGTCTCCTTCACCTTGCCGTCGTCGAGATGCAGCTGGCACGAGCCGTTCATCACCAGCGTCACGAGGTGCGACTCGCGATGCCCGTGTCGGCCGCGCCATTGGTCGGAGGCGATGTCGTGGAGCCAGAACAGGCGCCGGACCGTGAAGCCCAGCTGCTGGTCGAACTCGAGGAAGTTGATCTTGCCGCGGACGTCGCCGCGTCCGGGGACGGAGAGCCAGCGGCAGTTGGAGACGTTGAGCTGGGGAAGAGACATGTCGGGCATGGCAGAGCCTGTCTTATCGTTTAGTCGTTTGTAGCCTTCGCCATTGCATGTAGACGACGCCACTTAAGGCGACGAGCCCACCGGCGATCTGGTAGGCGTTGGGGATGAATCCATAGGTCATTGACCATAATACGGCGAAAAACGGCACGAGATTGACCCAGAGCGACGCAATTGCAACCCCTAGTCTGCTCGCGCCGACATTCCAGAGATAGGCGCCCATGCCGCTGGAGAAGACGGCGACGAGCAGGAGCTGGCTCCACACCCAGCCGTCGGTGACCGCGAACGGCGAATTCGCCCAGCCGACGCCGATCAGCACCAGGCTCAGGACCGCCATCCAGCCGAGGGCCGACAGCGACGCGACATAGGCCCGGTGGAGCTGGCTCGCCCGGTCGAACCAGGCCTGCGCCTTCAGGCTGTAGAGCGTCCAGAGCGCGTTGGAGAGCAGCACGATTATCTCCCCACCGCCCAGGGTCAGTGCGCCCCGGCCGAGCAGGCTGCCGGCGGCCAGGATGGCACCTCCCGTCAGGGTCAACGCCAGCGCGGCCCCGAAGCCGGGATCGAAGCGCGCGCCGGTCACCAGCCGCACGGTCGCCGCGGAGACCAACGGTCCCGCCACCTGGACGGCGGCCGCCGAGATCGGATTGCTGAACCGGATGCCCACGATGAAGATCGTGAAGAAGCCGCTCATCATCAGTCCGATCAGCAGGAAGCGCTTGAGGCCGATCTCGATCCGCAGATTGCGGACACCCTCCGCCAACACCAGCAGCACACCGAGGGTCGCCACCGCCGCCAGGGTGCGGATGGCAAGCATGGGCACCACGTCGAAGTGCTCCAGCATGACCTTGGAGACGGGCACGTTGGCGCCCCAGCTCACGCCCACGAAGACCATGGCCGCGAAGGCGCCCAGCATGTGATGCCGGCCGCGTCCTGGCGCCGGACCTCCGATCATCGCCGCGCCGCCCGCGTCTGGCGGATCTGCAGCTGGGCAATGCCCGCCAGCACGACGACGCCCCCGGCAACCTGCAGCCAGCTCGGCTCGCGCCCCATCAGGGCGGCAAGACCGATCGCGAAGACCGGGGCCGAGTTGGCGAACAGGGAAGCGACGGGAACGCCCACCAGGGAAACGCCGGTATTCCAGAGAAGGACCGCCACCGCGACGCCCAGGATGCCAATCCAGGCGACCATGCCCCACTCCACCGGCGTCGGCGGTCGTGTCGGCCAGGCGATGCCGCCCAGCGCCCAGACCACCGCGCAGACCAGGCCCAGCAACACACTGGCCACCGTCGAGGTCAAGGCCGACAGGGCGATCTGGCCGCGGTCGGCCAGCCATTGCTGGGCGCGGATCGAGTACCAGCTCCAGCAGAGCTGGGCGATCACCAGCAACCCCTCGCCGCCTTCCAGGCCGAAGGAGCCCGCCGCGCGGCCGGGCGTGCCCAGCACCACGACGATGCCGCCGGCAACGACCAGCACCAAGGTGAGACCGAAGCCGGGAGGCGTGGTGGCCCCCAGCATCGCGCGTGCGAGCAACGTCGCCCAGATCGGACCGCACATCAGCACGATCGCCGACGTTGCGGGATGGGCATGGGCCACGCCGAACGTATAGAGCACAGAGAAGGCCGTCATGGCCGTCCCCAGCTTCAGCAGCTTCGTCCAGTCGAGCGGCCGCGGCGCCGCTGCCGGCCTGGTGCTCAGCAGCACGGCGAGCCAGAGCACGGGCAGGCCCAGGATGTAGCGCGACCAGGACAGCAGCCAGTTGTCGTAATGCTCGGCCAGCGCCGCGAGCACGGGAATCATCGATCCCCAGATCATGGCGGCGAGCAGCAAGACCAGACTGGCGCGCCGCAGCGCACCGACGGAGGGAGACATCGAGCCTGCCGCTCAACCCGTCGCGCGACGGCGGACCGCCTCGTAGCCGACGCGACAATCGTCGTAGACGTCGGGCTTCTCGGTCGAGACGCGCGCCTCGACGACCTGCGACTGCGCAAGGCACAGATCGAGAATGCCCTCGACCAGCGTCTCCTGCAGATTGAAGTGACGGCTTGCCGCGAGTTCGGCGATGCCATCGTGGATCAGGTCGTAGTTCAGAACGTTGACGATGCTGTCGCCGTGGGCGCGGTCGGGATCCGCCAGGAGCAGCTCGACGTTGATGACCACCGCCTGCGGCTTGGCCAGTTCGAAGTCGTAGATGCCGATCGACACCGGCAGCCGCATGTCACGGATGAAGATGCGGCGCTGGGAGGTGACCATGATCATTTCTTCTTCTTCATGTCGAAGGCGATGTCGCGCGGCCGGCCGATCAGGTGCTCTCCGCCATCGACGACGATCGTGTCGCCCGTGAAGCTCGGCGTCGCCACGATGAAGCGCAGCGCGCGGACGAGATCGTCGACCGTCACGCCCACCTCCAACGGATTGGCGGCATGCTGCTCGGCGAAGCGCGCATCCGTCTGGCTGCCGCTGCGCAGGGTCAGGCCCGGCGCGATGCCAGCCACCCGCAGCCGCGGCGCGAAGGATTGCGCCAGCAGGGTCGTCAGCCCCTGCAGCCCGATCTTGGAGAGCGTGTAGGTGAGAAAGTCGGGATTGAGGTTGTAGAGCTTCTGGTCGAGCACGTTGACGACGAGGCCCGTCTCGTCCGCCGGCAGCTGCCGCGCCAGAGCCTGGGCAAGCAGCAGCGGTGCCCGCAGGTTGATGGCCATGTGCAGGTCGAAGTCGGCGGCCGTCGCGGTCGGCGCCCGGTCGAGCTTGAACAAGGAAGCGCTGTTCACCAGGCAGGTGAGGTGAACGTCGCGCGCCCGGCACTTGGCCACCAGCCCCTCGGCCTGCCGCGCGGACGCGAGATCGGCGCGAACCGCCATTGCCTTGCCGCCCGCCTCGCGGATCGTCGCCACGGTCTCTTTCGCCCCGGCCACCGATTCCTTGTAGTGCACGAAGACGAAGAAGCCATCGGCCGCCAGCGCGAGCGCCAGGGCGCGGCCGATTCGCAATCCCGCCCCCGTGACCAACGCGCCTTTCATGATGCGACACCCGCCCTTGGTGACTGAAAGAGGCGGCGGTTCTAGCATGCGACCATGAATTCGTCCCCGTTCGAAACCGTCGACTGCGTTGTCATTGGCGCAGGTGTTGTCGGCCTTGCCGTCGCCCGTGCCCTGGCCCTTGCCGGCCGTGAGGTCATCGTCGTGGAGGCGGCCGATGCCATCGGCACCGAGACCAGCTCGCGCAACTCCGAGGTCATCCACGCCGGCATCTACTACCCCAAGGGCAGCCTGATGGCGCGCTCCTGCGTCGCCGGCCGTCGCATGCTCTATGCCTATTGCAAGGACCACGGTGTGCCGCATCTCAATTGCGGCAAGCTGATCGTGGCGACCAACGAGGCCGAGAGCGAGAAGCTCGCGGAGATCAAGGGTCGTGCGGAAGCGAACGGTGTCGAAGGCATGCGCTTCCTGAGCGCCGCCGAGGCGATGGTGATGGAGCCCAATCTCCAGTGCACGGCGGCCCTGTTCTCGCCGAGCACCGGCATCGTCGACAGCCATTCCTACATGCTGGCGCTGCAGGGCGACGCCGAGGCGCACGGCGCGATGTTCGCCTTCAACAGTCCGGTGAAAGGCGGCCGCGTGGTCGAGGGCGGTGTCGAGATCGAAGTCGGCGGAACCGAGCCGATGAACCTGCGTTGCAGGCTGCTGATCAATTCGGCCGGCCTGCATGCACCGACGCTCGCGAGAAAAATCGTCGGGATGCCATCCGGGCACATCCCGACCGCGTATTACGCCAAAGGAAACTATTTCACTTTGATCGGCCGTTCCCCCTTCTCCCGCCTCATCTACCCGGTTCCGGTGCCGGGCGGGCTGGGCGTGCACATCACCGTCGACATGGGCGGCCAGGCGAAGTTCGGTCCCGACGTCGAATGGATCGACGGCATCGAGTACACGGTCGACCCGCACCGCGCCGACAAATTCTATAACGCGGTCCGTCGCTACTGGCCCGGCCTCAAGGACGGCGCGCTGCAGGCCGGCTATGCCGGCATCCGGCCGAAGATCGTGCCGCAAGGCGCGCCGGCGCAGGATTTCACCATCACGGGGCCGTCCGACCATGGCGTGACCGGCCTCATCAACCTGTTCGGCATCGAATCGCCCGGCCTTACCGCGTCGCTGGCGCTGGCCGAGCAGGTGCGCGACCTCGCGCGATCTGCATGATTTTGGCTCGCCGAGGCCTCCTTGCCAGCGTTCTCGGCCTGCTCGGCGGCTGCTCTCCCGCGGCCCTCCTGAACACGACCGTCTCGCGCTCGGGCTACAGGCTCGACGCCGACATTCCCTACGGCAGCCTTCCGCGCCAGAAGCTCGACGTCTACACGCCCGAGCAGCCGCGCGCCGACGGCAAGTCGGTGATCTTCTTCTATGGAGGCTCGTGGGATTCGGGCGCCAAGGGCGATTATCTCTTCGTCGGGCAGGCGCTGGCAGCGCTGGGCATCACGACGATCATTCCCGACTACCGCGTCTATCCCGAAGTGCGCTATCCCGCCTTCCTCGACGACGGCGCGGCGGCGACGGCCTGGGCGGTCAACAAGGTTGACACCGACAAGCTCTTCGTCGCCGGGCATTCGGCGGGGGCCTACATCGCGATCATGATGGTCGCCAACACGCCCTATCTCGCGGCCGCAGGCGTCGACCGCATGAAGCTGCCGGGCGGTATAGGCATCGCGGGACCTTATGATTTCCTGCCGCTCACCTCGCGACGGCTGAGGGAGATCTTCGGCGGCGATCGGCGCGAGACGCAGCCGATCGAATATGCCCGTGCGCCCCTGCCGCCGCTCCTTCTGCTGCACGGCACCGCCGACACGACGGTGAAGCCCTTCAACAGCGAACGCCTGGCGGCGGCGTGGCGCAAGGCCGGCGGCACAGCCGAACTGAAGCTCTATCCCGAGGTCGACCATATCGACATCGTCGGCTCCTTCTCCGCGCTGCTGCGCAAGCGCGCGCCGACGCTCGACGACACCATCTCCTTCATCGACCGGACTTGATCCGCATCGCGGACGGAAAGTCCACGGTGCGACCCGTGGGCTGGCCCCCGGCGTTCCGGTTCGCTAATGCTTGGGGAACTTACCCAGGGGGAAAAGTCCATATGATCAAGACGCGCTTCACCGAGATGTTCGGCATCAAGCACCCGATCGTGCAGGGTGGCATGCAGTGGGTCGGCCGCGCCGAGCTCGCCTCGGCCGTTTCCAACGCCGGCGCGCTGGGCATCCTCACCGGCCTCACGCAGCCGACGCCCGAGGATCTGCGCAAGGAGATCAAGCGCTGCCGCGAGATGACGGACCAGCCGTTCGGCGTGAACCTCACCATCCTGCCGACGCTCGTGCCGCGCCCCTACGGCGAGTACATCGACGCCATCATCGATTCGGGCGTCAAGATCGTCGAGACGGCCGGCAACAATCCCAAGCCCTTCCTGCCCAAGCTCAAGGAAGCAGGCGTCAAGGTCATCCACAAGTGCACCGCGGTCCGCCACGGTCTCTCGGCCGAAAAGGCCGGCGTCGATGCCATCTCGATGGACGGCTTCGAGTGCGCCGGTCATCCCGGCGAGGACGACGTGCCGAACCTCGTGCTGCTGCCGGCAGCCGCCAACGTCATCAAGATCCCGATGATCGCCTCGGGCGGCTTCGCCGACGCGCGCGGTCTGGTGGCGGCGCTGGCGCTGGGCTGCGAGGGCATCAACATGGGCACCCGCTTCATGGCGACCAAGGAAGCGCCGATCCACCAGAACGTGAAGGAGAAGATCGTCTCCTCCGACGAGCGCAGCACCTCGCTCATCCTGCGCACCCTGCGCAACACCAGCCGCGTCTACGGCAACAGCATCGCCAAGAAGGCGATCGAGATGGAAGGCGAGGGCAAGACCATCCAGGAGATCGGCCCGATCGTCGCCGGCGCCAAGGGCAAGGTCGTCTACGAAACCGGCGACATGGAACACGGCATCTGGTCGGCCGGCACCTGCATGGGCCTGATCAATGACATCCCGTCCTGCAAGGAGCTGGTCGAGCGTATCGTCAGCGAAGCCGAGGAGATGATCCGCGGCCGCCTCGCGAAGTCGCTCGCGGCTTGAGGCCATTTCGAGCAGAAATAGAATCTGCGTCGATTTCCCAATAACCTCATCCTGCGGAGGCTGCGCAGCAGCCGTCTCGAAGGATGGGAACACGCACCTTGCCTGTTGCCCATCCTTCGAGGCGCGCCGCTGCGCGGCGCTCCTCAGGATGAGTTAAGTGCGTGAATCGATTCAAACATTTCCGGCCAGCCGCTCAGGATGAGCTGGTGTGGTTGACCTGAGACGAAGGCTCTAACGCGGTCGCGCGCGGTGGCGCTTCCAGCTTCGCCACAAGAGGCCGCCGAGCGGCGGCACGAAACACAGACCGGCGACGATGATGGCCATCACCGCGACGAGGCAACCCCAGCCCCACCGAAGGCCCACGACGCAGTCCCAGTCGAGGGACATGAAGAAGAGCGCGGCCGGAAAGACCGGATTGACGAGGGTGGCGACCGGCCAGAGCTGCCAGGCCGGGGCCTCCACGCCGGGTTTCCATTGGCACACCAGCGAACTCACGACCGCGCCGGCCAGCATGCCGAGGCCGCCGATCAGCATGGCCTCGGCCGCCAGGAAGGCGCCCGCCCCCGCCCCGACGAGAAGGGCGGCGACCAAGTGGCCCATGACGAAGGGACGGATGCGGAGCACGATCCTGTTGCCTGTGTCTGAGAGCGCGCTGTCACACCAGGTTGATGCGACAGCCGCAGACCTCGACCTGACCGACTCCGTGCCGGCGGCCGCGCTTCTCGGCGGCGGCCAGCACGCGCTCGCGATCCACGACGGTCACGTCGTAGGCCGATACGCCAGGGCCGCGCCCGTCGACGACCGGCACGAAACGGATCTGCGATCCGTCGAGCCGGATGATGTTGTCGACGGCGGGCCGGTTCAGGATTCGCGACCAGGAGGCGGCGGCGCCGTCGGGATCGTCATGCTGGATCTCCACGCCTGCGAGGCCGTTCGTGACGTCCGAGCGCGCGTGCTTCGTCCAGTCCTTCTCGGCCGGCGGCCACCACAAAGCGGGATCGATGCCGGGAGGCGCAAAGGTCGTGTCGATCGACAACAGTACCCCGCTCGTGTCCGAGGGATGGAAGTGGGTGTACTGATACTCGGGCAGGTCCTTCTCGGCCACGGCGCGCACGCCGAGCGAGGTGACCCGCTGGCGCTCGGCCACCGCGTCAGGCACCTGCAGGATCACCATGTAGCCGCCATCGCCGTGGCGACGCTCGATGTAGCGGCCGGCCGACGTACCGTCCTTCATGGGCGACACGATCTCGAGGAAGTCGTTGCCGGTCGGGCAGACGACGTTGGCCAGGCCCCACTTGGCGACGCCGGGATCGCGATAGGCGACCTCGATGCCGAGAATGTCGCACAGCTCCTCGGCGGAGCTCTCAAGGTCTTTGCAGACGAAGACGCATTGCCTCAGTCTCATCGCTTCGCTCCCATTCCTTTGTTGCAGGGTCTATCGTAACGCCATGCGGACCGTATGGACCATGGGCTTCGTGGCGGCGGCCGCGCTCTCATTCTGCTTCCCGGATTTCGTCGTCTTCCGCTTCACCCAGGCGGCGATCTGGTCGATCGCGTTGACGGGCCTGGTGATCCTGTGCGGCGTCAGCGGGCAGTTCTCGCTGGCCCAGGCGGCTCTGTTCGGCCTGGGCGGCTACGGTGCGGCGATGCTGGCAGCACAGACGTCGCTCTCGCTTTATGCCGGCGTCGCCCTCGCCCCGCTGCTGGGCTTCGCCGCAGGCTATGGCATCGGCCGAGTGGCCGGTTCCCAGACGCTGTGGACGCAGGCCCTCGTCACCTACGCCGTCGTCATCGCCTTCCCGCAGCTCCTGCGCTGGCGGTTGATCGAGCATTGGACAGGCGGTGTCCAAGGACTCTATCTCGACTTCCCGGCACCCCCCACCCACCTGCTCAGCAACGATCGCTGGGCCTTCCTGATGGCGCTGACGCTCCTGGCCGTCGGCATGTGGCTCGCGCACAATCTGATCCACAGCCGCGCCGGCCGCGCCCTGAAGGCGGCGCGCGATCAGGACTTCGCGGCCACGGCTCAAGGCATCCGCGTGCCGCAGGCGCGTGCCGCGGCCTCCGGGATCGCCGGGGCCTATCTCGCCGTCGCCGGTTGCCTGTCGGCCTGGCAGTTCGGATTCGTAGGACCGGGCAGCTACAATTTCGCGCTGTCGGTCCAGATGCTGTTCGGCCTGGTGATCGGCGGCATGCACTCGGCCGGCGGCGCGATCCTGGGCGGGCTCTTCCTGCAGTTCTTCCCCGACGTGACGGCGGGGCTGGGCAAGGGCTACTCGGCCCTGCTCTACGGCGTGTTGCTGATCGCCGCCATGGTGGCGATGCCCCAAGGCGTGGCGGGCGCGCTGGCCCGCCTCGCCGCGCGGCTCAAGCTCAGAGGCCCTTGAAGTTCGGGGCACGCTTCTCGACGAAGGCGCGCGCCGCTTCCTTGTGGTCTTCCGTCTCGCCGGTGCGGATCATGCGCGCGGCCTCGCTGTCGAGTGCCTCGGAGAGCGTGCCCTCTTCCGCGACCTTCATGTTCTTCTTGGCGTGCCACCAGGCGACGCGCGGACCGGCCGCCAGCTTCTTCGCAAAGGCCATCGTCTCGGCATCGAGATTGGCATCGTCGACGATGCGGGTCGCGAGGCCGAGCTTCTCGATCTGCTCGGCATTCAGGATCTCGGCCGTGAAGTACAGCTCACGCGCCTTCGACGTGCCGACCAGCTTGTGCAGGAAATAGTGCGAGCCGAAGTCGCCCGAGAAGCCGACCTTGGCAAACGCCGTCGTCATGCGCGCGCTCTTGCCGGCGAAGCGCATGTCGGCGGCGAGCGCCAGCGACAGGCCGGCGCCGGCCGCGACGCCGTTCACCATGGCGATCGTCGGCTTGCCCATTTCGTGCAGCAGCTCGGAGACCTTCATGCGTTCGCGGATGTCGTGGACCTTGTCCTCGTAGGTCTTGTCCTGGTCGCGGCCCGCAGCCATCGACTTCACGTCGCCGCCGGCGCAGAAGGCCTTGTCGCCGGCGCCACGCACCACGACGCAGCCGATGGCGCGGCTGCCCGCCGCTTCCTCGAGCGAATCGGAAAGCGCCTGCATCATGTCGCGGCTCAGCGCGTTCATGGCGTCGGGACGGTTGAGCACGATCTTCATGACGCCGTCTTCGACGGTCTTGATCAGATGGGACATTCGACTTCCTCCGGGATTGCGGTTGGCAGGTGTTGCGGCGAATGTTTCCCAAACCAATGAGCCACGCAACGACATTCCGTCTTGCTGGGCGGAACCAAACCGGGAGGGGATTGCGACCATGAACTACGAGACCCTGCTGAGCGAGCTGAACGGCGGCGTGATGACCGTGACGCTCAACCGGCCCGACAAGCTCAACGCCTTCTCGACCACGATGAGCCGCGAGCTGATCGACTTCTTCCAGCGCGTAAACGCGATGGACGAGGTCCGCGCGATCGTCGTCACCGGGGCCGGCCGCGCCTTCTGCGCCGGCGCCGACATTTCGGGCGGCACCGCCGCCTTCCAGGTGTGGAACGACGGCAGCAAACCCGAGAAGCGCGAGGCGAGCGATTCGATCACGCTCGCCATCTTCAATTGCCTGAAGCCCATCGTGGCGGCGATCAACGGCCCCGCCGTCGGGGTCGGCATCACCATGTGCCTGCCGATGGACATCCGCATGATGTCGAGCAGCGCGCGGATCGGCTTCGTCTTCAACAAGCGCGGCATGGCAATGGAGGCGGGGAGCTGCTGGTTCCTGCCCCGCCTCGTCGGCATGCAGCAGGCGCAGGAATGGGTGATGACCGCCGAGTTGTTCGGCGCGGACGAGGCGCTGAGGGGCGGCCTCGTCCGGTCCGTTCATGCGCCGGAGGAGCTGCTGCCGGCGGCGCAGGCGCTGGCCGTGAAGTTCGCCGCCTCGACCTCCTCCGCGGTGGCAGCGGCGGTCAACCGTCGGCTGATGTGGAGCATGTGGGGCGCGCAGGATCCGCTCGACGCCGTGACGCTTGACCTGCAATGCGTCGGCCATCTCGCGGCCGGCGCCGATGCGCAGGAAGGCATCAAGTCGTTCTTCGACAAGCGCGCGCCCGTCTTCCCGTTGAAGCCCTCGAAGGACATGCCGCCCTTCGGGCCGTGGGCTCAGCCCGCGGGCGGCAGCAGGTAGACGCCGGGCTCGGCCGACAGATTCTGCTTGATGCGCCGGCTGACCTCGTCGGCCAGGATCTCGGACTTGCCGGCCTCCAGCGCCTCGAGCACCTGCCGCGCCACATCCTCGGGCTTCGACTTCGGCGCCGCGACCTCGCGCACCATGTCGGTGTCCATGTATCCGACATGCAGAGCCAGGACCTGCGTGCCCTGCCCGCGCAGCTCGTTGCGCAACCCGTTGCTGAACGACCAGGCCGCCGCCTTGGAGGCGGAGTAGGTCGACGAAGCCGGAAAGGCGACCCAGCTCAGCGCCGAGAGCACGTTCACGATCGCGCCGCCACCGTTTCGTGCGAGGATGGGCGCGAAGGCGCGGCTGACGTTCACCGGTCCAAAGAAGTTGGTTTCGAGCTCCGCCCGCGCCGATTCGACTCCCTTTTCGCCGAGAAAGCCCGAACCGCGGATGACGCCGGCATTGTTGATCACAAGAGTGACGTCGCCCAGCTCGGCGGCTACAGCCGCGACTTGTTCGGCGTTCGTTACGTCGAGGCGCACCGGCTGGACGCCCGGCTGCTTCACCGAGGCCGGGTCGCGGGCGGCCGCATAGACCTTGCGGGCGCCCCCGGCGAGCAGCGCCTGGGTGAATGCGAGGCCGAGGCCGCGATTGGCGCCGGTCACAAGGGCAACTGAGTTCTGGATTTTCACGACACGTCTCCGATAGGTCAAGATGACCGGTCGTCTTAAACTGGGCGTACCGGGTCCACTCTTCGAGCGAGTTTTCCTGCGTCAGGTCAGAATTTTGTTGAAGGCGACCTTCATGAAGGCGTCGAGCGGCGCCGCGCTCCGGTCGACCCGGGTGCGCAGGACGGCACCCTCCCAGGCATTGAGCAGGAAGGCCGCCAGCGTGGCGGCAGGGATGTCCCGGCCGACCTCGCCCGCCTGCTGGGCTTCGGCCACGACCTGCGCAATGTCCTTCGTCCAGTCCGCCAGTGCGTCGGCAACCGCCCCTTTGATGTCGGGGCTTTGGCTCGAGAGTTCGGCGCTGAAATTGCCGAGCAGGCATCCGCGACTGAAGCCGCTCGCCGGCCCGAGTTGGTTGAGGGACTTGAAGTAGGCCTTCAACCGCGCGAGCGGCGCGCCCGCCCCGGCGATGAGCGTCTGCCGCCGCTCAGCCCCCTTGGCGGCATATTGCTCGACCACCTCGACGCCGAGCGCGTCCTTGCTCTCGAAGTGATTGTAGAACGATCCCTTAGGGACCATCGCGGCCTCGGTGATGTCCTGCACGCCGGTCGCATTGAAGCCGTTCTTGTGCAGGGTCTCCAAGGCTGCCGCGAGCAACCGTTCCCGGACGTTGGTCTTCTGAGCCATGGGAATCGATATGACCGGTCGCCCTGCGATTTCAAGAGACATGGCCCTCGTCCGCCCTTTTGCGAATGGCGATTGCAGATCGTATGGTCCCGCCCGTCGAGTGGAGCCGGGGAGAGACATGCGCGCGATGATCTGCCGCCAATGGGGCGGGCCTGAGGACTTGCGACTGGAAGAGGTCGAATCGCCGCCGCTCAAGGCCGGCCAGGTGCGCATACGGATCCGCGCAGCGGGAGTCAGCTTCGCCACGACGCTCGTCATCGCGGGCAAATATCAGCGGCGCCCGCCCTTCCCCTTTGCGCCCGGCACCGAGGCGGCGGGTGTGGTCACGGAGGTCGATCCCGCCTGCACGCGGGTCAAGGTCGGCGACGAGGTCGTGGCCGTGCTCGACTGGGGCGGGCTTGCGGAGGAAGTCGTGGCCCATGAGGTCAACGTCTTCCCGAAGCCTCGCAACGTGGGCTTTGTCGAGGCGATCCAGCTCGCCATCTCCTATCCGACCTCGGCCGGCGCGCTCACGTGGCCCGAGGCGCTCGACGTGCAGCCGGGCCACACCTTGCTGGTCCATGCGGCGGCGGGCGGCGTGGGCATGGCAGCGGTCGAGATCGGCAAGGTCCTCGGCGCGACGGTGATCGCGACCGCCGGCGGCCCGCGCAAGACAGACTTCGCCAAAGCGCATGGCGCGGACCATGTGATCGACTACAGCGCGACGGATTTCCGCGAAGAGGTGCTGAAGGTCACCGGCGGGCGCGGTGTCGACCGGGTCTACGATCCTGTCGGCGGCGACGTCTTCACCCAGTCCCTGCGCTGCATGGCCGTGGGCGGCCGCATCTGTCCCATCGGCTTCGCCAGCGGCACGATTCCCCAGATCCCGGCCAACATTCTGCTGGTCAAGACGCTGGCCGTGATGGGCTTCAACTACGGCTACTATGTCGGCTGGAGCCCGCACGATGCGCGCTTCGAGGAAGCGCCGCGCACCTTCGCCCTGGCGGAGCGGATTCGCGACTGGTGCGAACAAGGGCTCTGCCGTCCGCATGTCGACCGGACTTTCGCCCTGCCCGACGCTGCGCAGGCGATGCGCGCGCTCCTCGAGCGCAGCGTCACCGGCCGCGTCGCGATCGTGATGGACGGGTCTGCCGCCTAGAGCAGGCCTGGCGCCTTGGTGCCGATTCCACTCGGCAGGTCGCTGAAGTCCATGCAATAGCCCTTCAGCGGTCGCGGCACCTTGCTGACGAAGAGGTCATAGGGAATGGCCTCCGCGAGCACCGCCGCCGCCGTATTGATCTGTCCGCGCAGGAGAGCGGCGTTGTTGGCGCCCATCTGCACGAAGTCGGTGGGCAGACCGCAATAGGTCCAGGTCGCCTTGTGGAGCATCTGCTTGCGATCGGGCGACTGGACCTGAGCCGTGACCTGGGCGATGAGCGCGATCTTCGGGTTGACGTGCGCCTGATGAAAGATGGCGAGCCTGTATTCGACGGCGATGATGTGCGACGGCGCACCACCCGCCGAAACATTGGTCGCGCTTTGTTGAGCTGCCGTCGAAGCGCCTGCCGTGACGCTCGAAACAACGATGTTGCCGGCGACGTTGGAAGCCGCGAGACGCGTCCTCAGATCTTCCGCGAAGTCGGTATCCTGCATGGCGAGCCGCAGTTCGGTGCGCGTGTCGTCCACTACGGTCTCCGACTGCGCTTCCGCGGCGCCTTTGGCGCCGCCTATGGCTGCGCCCACAGGCGCGATCAGCAGGCCCAGAAGCGTGCCGCTACCAATGGTCGCCGCAGCACCTTGATTGGCCCCACGCCTGGCACCTTCGTCGCTGCCGCGCGCACCGATCTTCGAAGTGTCTGAACTCTTTATCCCGGACACATCGCCCGATACCGACGTAATCGTCCGCAGCGTGGCTTCAGGTATCGGTTTGACAGGTGGTTCGGCACAGGCCGAAACCAAAACGCAGACAAGACTCGCCACTGCGAGAATACGCACAGCTACCATCGATAGTCTCTCCCCCGATCTCTCAACCAGTGGAGACTATCGCCCCATGTGCTGTCAACGACTTAAGCGTGCATGTTGATCTCGGCATCGCGTAACGCGCATCCCGGGCGATTTCAGCGACGCTGCATCCGTCACCGGCCGGTGAAGTTGGGCTCGCGCTTCTCGAGAAAGGCCCTGATGCCCTCTTTCATGTCGTCGGTCTGCATCAGCGGCAGGAGCTGCAGGAAGACGTGATGGACGTGCTCGTTGAACGGCTCGTTCCACGCCATGCGCATCATGCGCTTGGCCGCCTGGATGGCGAGCGGCGCGTTCGCGGCGATCTCCAGCGCCAGCTCGCGGGCGGCACGCATGACGTCGCCATCCGGCACGACCTTGTTCACCAGGCCGATCTCCAGAGATTGCGCGGCGCTCAGCGTCCGGCCGGTGAAGATCAGCTCCGCGGCCTTCGCCCAGCCCAGCATGCGTGGCAGGTACCAGGTGCCACCGGATTCCGGCAGGACGCCACGCTTGGCATAGGAGGCGGCGAGCTTGGCCGATTGGGCCATCACCCTAATGTCGGCGCCAAGTGCCAAGTCGAGCCCGTAGCCGGCCGCGGATCCGTTGAGGGCGCAGATCACCGGCTTGTCCATCGCGTGCATGACGGGCGGCGGCGTGTTGCGCAGATCGATGTTGGTCGGCGTCGCGCCCGAACCGACACTCAGATTGTCGGTACCCTTGTTCTGCGCCTCGAGGTTCAACCCGGCGCAGAAGGCGCGGCCCGTTCCCGTCAGGATCACCACGCGCACGGCCCGGTCCTCGTTCGCCTTGACCAAGGCGTCTGTGAGCTGCCTGAGCATCGGTCCGGAGATGGTGTTCATGCGCTGCGGCGCATTGAGCGTGATCGTCGCGATGGCGCCGTCGACGGCGGAGAGCAGCTCCTCTGGCATGACCGAATCTGTGGATGCGGCCGCAAACTGGCTCATGTTTCCTCCTCCTGTCTATTGCCGGTATGGTGGCGCAGGAGATCAGGACACGCCATGCAAAACCGTTTCATCGACCTTTACAGCGACACCAAGACCAAGCCCTCCCCCGGCATGCGGAAGGCCATGGCCGACGCCGAGGTCGGCGACGAGCAGAAGATGGAAGATCCCACCGTCAACCGCCTGCGTGACCGCGTCTGCGAGCTGCTGGGCAAGGAAGACGCCGTGTTCCTGCCCAGCGGCACCATGGGCAACCAGATCGCCATCCGCGTCCATTGCCGGCTGGGCGACGAGGTGATCGCCGACCGCACGGCGCACATCATCAACGCCGAAACGGGCGGCACCGCCGCGAATGCCGGCGTCATGATCCGCATGCTCGACGGCCCCCAGGGCGTCTTCACCGGCGAGCAGGTCAAGGAAGCCATCCGCGACCCCAACAGCCGCAACGCGCCGCGCTCGCGCCTCGTGTCGATCGAGAACACCTCGAACGGCGGCTGCGGCACCGTGTGGCCGCTCGCCACCATGCAGGGCGTGACCAAGGTGGCGCGCGAGGCCGGCCTCAGCCTGCACATGGACGGCGCCCGCCTCTGCAACGCGGTCGTCAAATCGGGAACGAAGGCCAGCGACTACGCCGCCTGCGTCGACTCGCTGTGGCTCGACTACACCAAGGGCCTGGGCGCGCCGGTCGGCGCGAGTCTCGCGGGCTCGAAGGAATTCATCCACGAGGCGTGGCGCCAGAAGCAGATGCTGGGCGGCTCGATGCGGCAGTCCGGCATCATCGCCGCCGCCGCGCTCTACGCCCTCGAACACAACTGGGACCGCCTCGCCGAGGACCACGACAATGCCCGCCATCTCTCGGAGGGCATCGCCAACATCAAGGGCCTGAAGATCGATGTGCCGCGCATGGAGACCAACCTGGTCTTCTTCGAGGTCACCAAGCCCGGCTGGACGCCGCTGCGACTGGTCGAGGCCTGTAAGGAGCGCGGCGTCGGCATGGGCACCGCCGCCGGCAACCGCATCCGCGCCGTCACCCATCTCGACGTCAACAAGGTCGACATCGACAGCGCGCTGAAGGTGATCAGCGACGCGCTGGCGGCGTAAGTCTGCGGCAGAAGCTACGGCGCGGCGTAGCCACGGCGGACCCACTCCTGAACCAGGAAACGGACGTCGAAAATCGGCTTGCTGTCGTAGCCCTTGCCGACCCAGCAGAACTGGCGCTGCTCGAGGCTGCGACCTTCGACCAGGCGAACGCCTGCCTCCAGCTCGCCGCGCCGCGCGAGGGCAACAGCCTGCAATCCCTGCAATGTATCGCGCAGGCAGGCGGCGTCTTTAGCCGGAAGCTGCGCCAGCTCGCGCGGAAGCTGGCGGGCCGCGGCTTCGATTTCGCCCGCAGCGCCGTCCCAGGCCAGCGCATCGGCCACCTCGACCAGTCGGCGGCTCGCTTCCTGCGCGTCGGCGCCCTGCCGCAGGCCCACGAGCGTCGAGACATCGCTCCGATCACCCAGCTCGCGCAGCAGCATGACGCCCACGAAGATGTCCGAGACGCCGAAGGCGCCCGCGCTGCCGGCCACGAATTCCCGCAGCAGCATCTTCGCCCTGTCGACCCGCCCCTGCAGCAACAGGAGCCGCAGCGCCGGAAGGTCCTTGCCCGGGAAGACGTGCAGATAAGCATCGAGTGCAGCCGCGGCCCGGTCCGTCAGACCGGCATTCTGCTGCGCCTCGATGATGCGGAGGACGGGGCCGGCGTCGAGGTCGGCCGCGGCCGGTTCCGAGTCCATCAGTGCCCGGGCGTCGACCGCATTGCCTTCGAGCGCCAGGCCGATCAACTGGAGTTGCGCCCGCAGCTTGGGATTGATGCGATCCAGGATCTCCCGGTCGGGCCCGGTGAGCCCGGCCAGTCTCCGCGCGAGCGGAGATCGCGGATAGATCGCCAGGAAGGAAGCCGCCCAGTCCACGCCCAGCGCCTTGGCCGCCGCCTCGTCGATCGGAGCGCCCGCCGCCACGCGCGCGAGGATCAGCGACTGCCGCGCCCCGTACCAGGCGAGCGCCGGCGCATTGTTGCGGCGCGCGAGATCGGTCTGGGCATCGGCCGCCAGGATCGCGGCATTGGTGAGATCGATGCTGTTCTCGCGCGCGCTCTTGTCAAAGATGGCGATAAGCTGTTCGATCAGTTCGACCGAAGCAGGCCCCTCGGTCGCCCCGGCCACCGAGTCCGCGAGCGCAACGAGATAGGGCTGCCCGAGCGGCGTGCCGCCGGGTTGCGCCGACAGCTTGAAAGCCGATTGCCAGTAAACGCTGCGCGCCTGCCAGCGTCGCGCGAAGCCGCGATCCAGAGTCCAGTCGCAGTCGCCATAGTCGACCGACACGCGGCGGTCGGGCGACAGTTGCCGCGGCTCGACCGCCTCGACGACCTTGCGGACCAGGCGCTCGACTTCTGCACTGTCCCCGCGCCGGCTGGCCATGACGGCGAGCCGTGCCAGGATCTCCGGACCGGGCGGGGCGCGGCGCGTGGTCTGTGTCATGCTGCCCGACGCGCGCTGCTCGGCCTCGGCTGCAGCCCCGAGATCGGCCAGCCTCAGCCCCATGGCGGCGTCGAGTTCGGGCGCGGTCAGCCGTATTGCCACCTGCCGCGCCAGCGACCGGTGGCCGCGCTGGCACAGCCAGTCGATCGCGACGCTGCGATTGACGATCCCCGCCACCTCGCCGACGCCGGGCTGCATCGACTGGAAGAACCAGCTCATGGCCTCAGCGTCGTTCGCGCGCATGAGCTGCAGGAAATACTGCTTGTTGACGCCCTCACCGGACGACAGGCCGGAATACTGCCGGTCGAGCAGGAAGATGCGCTGCAGGTCGTCGCGCTCCTCGGCCAGCGTCCTGGCCGCGCCGAGGCCCACTTCGATGACTTCGCGATCGGTCGACGCGGCTTTCTCCGCCAGCGCCTCGTCGATCACCCTCAGCCGGTCGGCGGCCTCATACGGACGGTGGGTCGACGGCAGGGAGAGCAATGCCAGATAGGCCTCGACCTGCATCCGCCGCTTCAGATCGACATTCGTCTCGCGCTGCGCCTTGTCGAGATGCGCATCGACCAGCTCAGTTGCCCGGGCGAGCGTCGTGCGATCGGCAGGGGATTGCGCCTGGCCAAGCGAAGCAAGGCAGCACACTCCCAAGGCCGCAGCCAAGACAGACTTGATCCAAACCCGAATTTTCATCGTCAATGCTGGTCGCCGGAACCGTCCCTGGAGATCTTTAACGAACGACTGAGCGCATTTGATGGCAAGAACGGCGGCAATCCGGGCAGTTCGGCTTAACCGCTAAGGGCCGTCATGTCCGCGTCGAGCCCATTCCTGCACCAGGAACCGGATGTCGAAAACCGGCTCGCTGTGATAGCCCTTAGAGCGTCCCTCGCCCGGCCAGCAGAGCTTTCGCTGCTCCAGGTTACGGTCGGCGACCAAGCGAATGCCCGCCTCAAGATCGCCGCGCCGCGACAGCGCGACCGCCAGAAGCCCCTCAAGCGTGTCACGCAGGCAGGAAGCGTCCCTCGGCGGCAATTGTGCCACCTCCGATGGAAGATCACGCAATGCAGCTTCGATCTGATCCGCCCTGGCAGCCCATGCAAACGCATCCACGATCTCGATCAGGCGTCTCGATGCCTCTTCCACGTCGTCGCTCTTGCGAAGGCGCATGAAGGACGAAATGTCGGTGTCGTCGCCCATCTCTTGCAACAGCATGACACTCGTGAAGACGTCCAAGAACCCTCCGCCGCCGCTCACGCTACTGGCGGCGAAATCGCGCAGCATCGTCCTGGCCTTGTCGACCTGTCCTTGCAGTATCAATAGCCAGACGACCGCGAATTGCTTCTCGGGAAAAACCAGGAGATAGGCATCGAGCGCCGCGACGGCCCGAGCGCGCAAGCCGGCATTTTCCAGAATGTCGATGAGGTACGTGAGGCGCCAGTTATCAAGCCAGATCGCAGATGGATCCGACGCCCTGAGCGCCTGAGCATCCGCTCCCCTGCCCTCGAGAATCAACGCGATGAACCGGAGCGTCGCCGGCAATCTCGGAGCTGCCTGACCGAGGATCTTGCGTTCGGGCTCGGGAAGATCGGCCAGTCGCGGGACCAGGCCCGAATGCGGATAGGAAATCAGAAATTCCATGATCCGATCCAAGCTCAGAAGCCTGGCGGCCTGGTCATCGATCGCGCCAACTGCCATCACGCGGGCAAGGACCAACGATTGCCTTGCCACATACCAGGAGATCATGGGCCCATTGAGCATCGCGAGTTCGGTTTGCGGGGCAGCCGCCAGAATCGCGGCATTGATCATGTCGATGCCGTTCTCGCGTGCGCTTTTGTCGAAGACGACGATCAGTTGGTCTATCAGATCAATCGACCGGGCGCCTGTACTCGTGCCGGCGATCGACTCTGCCAAGGCGACGAGTTGCGACGGCCATGGTGACGAGTAAGGGCGAGACTCGCCGTGCACCTTGAAGGCGGTCGACCAATAGATGCTGCGCGCTCCCCAACGGAACCAGTATCCGCGGTCGAGGGTCCAGTCACAATCGCCGTAGTCGGTCGAAACTCTGCGATCCGGCAAGATTTGGCCCGGCGCGACCACGCTGACGAACTTTCGGACGAGGCGTTCGACCTCGGCACCGTCGCCGCGGCGGCTCGCCACGATGGCAAGACGCGCCAGGATCTCGGGTCCCGCCGGCGCATGTTGCGCCGTCTGCATCATGACCCGGTCCGCCCGCTGCTCGGCCTCGGCCGTCGCGCCAAGGTCAGCTAGCGCGAGGCCCATCACGCCGTCGACTTCAGGCTCCGTGAGCCGGATCGCGACTTCCCGGGCAAGCGACCTGTAGCCTCGCTGGCACAGCCAGTTGAGGACAATGCCGCGATTGGTTGCACTCCCACGCTCGCCAAGGGCTGGCTGCATCGACTGAAAAAGCCAGGTCATCGCGTCCGGATCGTTCGCGCGCATGACCTGCCAGAAATACTGGCGGTCTACGCCCTTGCCGGACGACGATCCGTAATACTGCCGATCGATGAGGTAGACCCGCTGCAGGTGGCCCCGCTCCCCCGCCAGGACTATCGCCTCGTCGATGCCCGTTTCCAGCACGTGATTGTCGCCAGACAGCGGTTTGAGCGGCTCATGTATCACCCGCAACCTGTCCGCCGCCTCGTACTGCCGGTGCGTCGACGGGAGCGACAGCAGCGCGACATAGGCTTCGATCTGCATCCGCCGTTTCAGGTCGGCATCCGTCTCGCGCTGCGCCTTCTCGAGATGCGCGTCGATCAGCTCGATCGCCCGGCTGAGCGTCGTCCGACCAGTCGACGATTGCGCATGCGCCACGGGAGCGGCGAAGAACAGCGACAGGGTCATCGCCAAGGCAGATTTGATCCAAAGCCTAGATTTCATCGTCGATGCCGGGCGCGTTAACCAGTGTATAAAGATCGCTAACGAACGACTGAGAGTATTCGGTGGCAAAGACTACGACAACCTGCGCGCGTCGGCATCGCACTCCGGGTCGGAGCGACGGAACTCGATGAACGCGCCACTCCAGCTCGGTCGTTCGATCGCCCGTCGCGAGGACCAGCGATTCCTGACCGGCCGCGGCCGCTATGCCGATAATACGGCGCCGGCCGATGCACTCGCCGTGCTGTTCGTACGTTCGCCGCATGCGCATGCGCGTATCCTGGGCATCGACACGGCGGCCGCACTCGCCTCTCCCGGGGTCGAGGCCGTCTATACGGCGCAGGATCTGGTGGCCGACAAGGTCGGTCACCTGCCGGCCATCAGCGAGATCAAGGATGCGGCGGGAAATCGCCATCGCGAACCGGAGCATCTCCCCATGCCGGTCGGCAAGGTGCGCCATGTCGGCGACATCGTGGCGATGATCGTGGCGGGCACGATCGACCAGGCGCGCGACGCCGCCGAACTGCTCCAGGTCGACTACGAGGAATTGCCCGCCGTCGTGACGGCGGCGCAGGCGCTGGCCGCGGATGCGCCGCTCGTGCATGACGACGTGCCCGGCAACCTGATGTGCCGGTGGGGTAAGGGCGATGGAGCGGCAACCGAGGCCGCGTTTGCGCGTGCCGCCCATGTCACGACGCTCTCGATCCGCTCGCCGCGCCAGATCGTGCATTACATGGAGACGCGGTCCGCCTGGTCGCGCTACGAGGCCGGCGAGGATCTCGTCACCGTCACCTTCTCCTCTCAGGGCGTGCAGATCCCGCACCGGCTGATGTGCGAGCGCGTCCTTCACGTCCCGAAGGAAAAACTGCGTCTCGTCACCCAGGATGTCGGCGGCGGCTTCGGGCCGAAATATCCCATCTATGCCGAATCGACGCTGATCGCCTGGGCGACTCGCAAGATCGCCCGCGGCCTGCGCTGGACCTGCGAGCGCGGTGAGCTCGCGCTGGCCGACAGCCATGCCCGCGACCTCGTTGCCACGGCGGATCTCGCCCTCGACGCCGACGGCCGCTTCATCGGCCTGCGCGTGAAGGCAGAGGCCAACTATGGCGCCTATGTCTCGATGTTCGCGCCGACCATCCCGACCACCGGCCTCGCCAAAGTCATTTCGGGCCTCTACCGCATTCCCGCGATCCGGGTCGATTTCGACTGCGTCTTCAGCAACACCGTGCCGGTCGATGCCATCCGTGGCGCGGGCAAGCCCGAGGCGCTGTTCCTGCTGGAGCGCCTGGTCGATCTGGCGGCGTACGAGACCGGCCGCACGCCGGTCGAGCTGCGGCGTCTCAACCTGCTGCGTGCCGACGAGATGCCCTACGCGGCGGCGAGCGGCTACACCTACGACGCCGCCGATTGCACCCGGCTGTTCGAGACGGCGCTGTCGGCCGCCGACGAAGCGGGCTTCAACTCCCGGCGCGCGGCCAGCGAAGCCGCGGGCAAGCGGCGCGGGCTTGGCCTGTCCTGCCACCTGCACGGCACCGGCGGCATCGCCGACGAGCATGTCGTGGTGAATGCCGAGGCCGGCAGGCTGGTCGCGCGGGTCGGCTCGCAGAGCCAGGGCCAGGGCCACGAGACGGTGTTCGCGCAGATCCTGGCGGCCACGCTCGGCGTCCCCGTCGAGCGAATCGAAATCCAGCAAGGGGACACGCGCAGCATCCCGCACGGCGGCGGCACCGGGGGCTCCTCCTCGACCATCATCAGCGGCACGACGCTGAAGCGCGCGGCCGACGTGCTGATCGAGCGCGGTCGCGATCTCGCCGCCGAACGGCTCGAGACATCGCCCGCCGACATCGCCTATCGCGACGGCGCCTTCGAAATCGTGGGCACGGACCGGCGGGTCGGCCTGTTCGAACTGGCGGCCTGGAAGCCGTTCGACGGCGATGCGGTGTTCGCCGACAAGATCGAGTCCTTCCCGACCGGCGTCATGGTCTGCGAGGTCGAAGTCGATCCCGAGACCGGCGAGACGCGCATCGACCGCTTCCTGGCCGTCGCCGATTGCGGCCAGGTCGTGAACCCGCGCCTGCTCGCGGGCCAGATGCATGGCGGCATCGTGCACGGTCTCGGCAACGCGCTGATGGAAGAGGCCCTGTACGACGAGGACAGCGGGCAGCTGCTCACGGGCACCCTGATGGACTATGCCTTGCCGCGGGCCGACGACGTGCCCTCGTTCGGGATCGAGACGATCGCGACGCCTTCGCCCAACAACATGCTGGGCTTCAAGGGCGTCGGCGAACTGCCGACCAACGGCGCGCCGGCGGCGCTGGCCAATGCCGTCCTCGACGCACTGCGGCCGCTCGGCATCCGTCACATCGACATGCCGTTGACCGCCGCCAAGGTCTGGGCGGCCCTGCAGAAGGGCTGATCAGGCCGACAGCAGGTCGAAGAGGCCGCGGCCGCCGACATAGAGGCCGGCCGCGATCACGAAGAGCGCGAAGATCCTCGTCAGGGCGCCCTTGCGCCTGGCCAGCACGGCATTGGCCTTGGTGCCGGCCAGCGCACCGGCGACACCGCCCGCGATCAGCAGGGCTGCCACCTGCCAGTCCACCAGCCCGGACCAGGCATAGCTGCCGGCTGCCGTGATGCCGAAGGCGGTCACCGCGACGAGCGAGGCGCTGGTCGCCTCCTCCAGCTTCATGTCGGCGGCGAGGATCAGGCCCGGCACGATCAGGAAGCCGCCGCCGATGCCGAAGAAGCCCGACAGCAGGCCGACGCCCGCACCCAGCACAATGAGACGCGGCAGGAGCTGCCGGGCGTTCTCGCGCGTCAGCCAGGCAGACCGGGCGCCGCCTCGATCCTTCGGGCGCAGCATCATCAGGCCGACGACGATCATCAGGACGCCGAACAGCGCCACGAGCTTCTGCCCGTCCATCGCCTTGCCGAGCGCCGCGCCGGCGAAGGCGCCACCGACACCCGCGAGGCTGAACACGATGGCGCAGGGCCAGCGGATCGGCGCCTTGCGCGCATGCATCGCCAGCCCCGCCGCGGCATTGATGGCAACGGCGAAGGCGGCGGTGCCGATCGCGACATGGGCCGACGGCAGGCCAACGGCGTAGAGCAGCAGCGGCACGGCGAGGATCGAGCCCCCGCCCCCGATGAGTCCGAGGACGAGGCCGACCACTCCGCCCGAGGCAAGCGCGGCGACCGGGGCGAACATCAGGCCAGCGCCTTCCGCACCGTCCGGTTCCACGGCATCAGCGCCAGCAGCTTGGCCATGCCGCACCATCCCGTGCTGCCGGCGAACACCAGCCCGGCGCCGACGAAGGCCGAGACGGCGAGGAACGCGGGCGCCACCCACAGGCTGAGGACGACACCCAGCACGACGAGGCTGCCGGCGACGATCTGGACCTGCCGCATGATCTCGATCGGCTGGCTCCGGTCGGCCGAGACCGGCAGACCGGCGCGCTTCCAGGCTTCGAGCCCGCCTTCGAGCAGATAGGCCTCGCATCCCGCCGCCTCGCCGAGGCGGGCAGCGTTGGCGCCGGTGCGGGCGCCCGAGCGGCAATGAAAGATGACCGCCTTCGCGCCGGGCGCTTCCACGCTCCGCAGCGTGGAGAGCGGCGCATGCTGCGTGCCCGGGATGTGCTCGCGCGCCCTTTCGTCGGCCTCGCGCACGTCGACCAGGACGGCGCCTTCGGCGATGAGCTGCCGCGCCTTGGCGGCATCGATGACTGGCAGGGACATGATGGATCCTTTCCGCGCGGCCGTTCAGTCCGCGCAATAGAGTCGATGAAGCGTCGACAGCAGCGTCTCGATCCGGGCGTCGCCGATCCGGTACCAGACGGTCTGCGCCTCGCGCCGGAAGGCGACGATCCCCTCCTCCCGCATGCGTGCGAGATGCTGGGACAGCGCCGACTGCGACAGGCCGACCTCGGCCGCGAGCGTGCCGACGGTCGCCTCCCCCACCTCCACGAGCTTGCAGAGGATGAGCAGGCGGCGGTCGTTCGCGAGCGCCGAGAGGATGCCGGCCACTTCGCCGGCTTTCGCCTGAAGCGCCCTGGGGTCGATGTTCTGTTTCGTTTTCATTTTAGGTATTGCTAATTTAGATATCACTAATATATATGTCAATGAGAGAACGGAGGAATTCATGAGCCATCCCATCATCGACGCCTTCTTCGACGAGGCGACTTACACGGTGACCTATCTGGTGACCGATCCGGAGACCCGCCGCGCGGCAATCGTCGACCCGGTGCTCGACTACGACCACAAGTCGGGAAAGGCCTCGACCAGATCCGCCGAACGCGTCCTCGCCAAAGCGGCGGAACGGCAAGCCTCGGTCGAATGGATTCTGGAAACCCATGCCCACGCTGATCATCTGACGGCCGCGCCGCTGTTGAAGGCGCGCATCGGTGCGAAGGTCGTCATCGGCGAGCACATCCGCGACGTGCAGAAGATCTTCAAGAAGGTCTTCAACGCGGCGGACGTGAGCGAAGACGGAAGCGAGTTCGACCGGCTGGTCAAGGACGGCGAGGTTCTGACGCTCGGCAAGCTCCGCATCGAGGTGCTGCACCTGCCCGGCCACACGCCGGCGGACGTCGCCTACCGGATCGGCGACGCCGTGTTCGTGGGCGACACGATCTTCATGCCCGACTACGGCACCGCCCGCGCCGACTTCCCCGGTGGCGACGCGCCCACGCTCTACCGCTCGATCCGGCGCTTGCTCGCCCTGCCGCCGGAGACGCGCCTGTTCATGTGCCACGACTACAAGGCGCCCGGCCGCGACCAGTATGCCTGGGAGACGACCGTTGCCGAGGAGCGGGCGCGCAACGTCCATGTGCATGACGGCGTGCCCGAGTCCGATTTCGTCGCGATGCGCACCAAGCGCGACGCCACGCTGGCGGCGCCCGTACTGCTCCTGCCCTCGGTGCAGGTGAACATCCGGGCGGGTCATCTTCCGCCGCCGGACGAGAACGGCCAGAGCTACCTCAAGATTCCGGTGACGCTCGTCGCGGCATGACGATTGGCAGCGCGCTTCGCTCCCGTTAGGCTCGCGCCCAAGGGAGAAGAAACGCATCATGTCCAAGAAAACCGTCCTCGCGCTCGCGGGCGCGCTGGTCCTGTTCGCCTCGTCGGCTTTCGCCCAGGCGGCATGGCCCAACAAACCCATCAGGCTGGTCGCGCCCTATCCGCCGGGCGGCCAGACCGATGTCGTGTCACGCTACTTCGCCGAGAAGCTCTCCGGCGTGCTGGGCCAGCAGGTGATCGTCGACAACAAGCCCGGCGCAAACGGCATGGTCGGCATGGAGATCGTCAAGAATGCGCCCGGCGACGGTTACACGTTCGTCTACGTGAACTCGTCGATGATGTGCATCAATCCCTACGTCTACAAGAAGATCCCCTATGACGGGTTCAAGGACTTCATGCCGGTGACGCAGCACGGGCTCGCGCCGCTCGCCATGGTCGTGCCGCCCTCGCTGGGCATCAAATCGGTAAAGGAATTCGTCGCCTGGGCCAAAGAGCGCAAGGGCAAGGTGAACTTCGCCTCGTTCGGCAACGGCTCCTCTTCGCACATCTGGGGCGAGATGCTGAACCAGGCCGAGAAGCTCGACATGACGCACGTGCCCTACAAGGGCGCCGGGCCGGCCGTCCAGGACGTCATCGCCGGCCATATCCCGATGACCATCCAGGACCTCGCCGCCAGCGGCGGCGCGATCAACGGTGGCAAGCTGACGCCGCTCGCGGTCACGTCTGCCCAGCGCTGGCCGCGCCTGCCCAACGTGCCGACCTTCGAGGAGGCCGGCTACAAGATCAACCTGACCGGCTGGAACGGCGTCATGGCACCGGCCGGCACGCCCAAGGAAATCGTCGAACGGGTGAGCGCGGAGATCCGCAAGCTGGTGCAGACTCCCGAGGGCAAGGAAAAACTGCTCGACATGGGCCTGATTGCCACCGGTACGACGCCCGCGGACATGACCGAGATCATGAAGACCGGTTGCGCCGCCTGGGGCGACGCCGTGAAGCGTGCCGGCGTTGAGCCCGAATGAGCGATGGGGCCTGATCCACATCAAGGACCGGAAGACCTCCCCATGCGAGCGTTGCGCGCATGGGGAAGCGCATCCTGATCCTGAACGGCCATCCCGACACGACCCGCAAGGGCCTGTGCGGGGCCCTCGCCGATGCCTATGCGGAGGGCGCCACCTCGGGCGGCCACACGGTCGAACGGCTCGACATCGGAGCGTTGCAGTTCGACCTGCTGCGCTCCCAGAGCGAATTCGAGAACGGCACCGCGCCGCCCGACATCGCGGCGGCCCAGGAGGCGATCCGGCGCGCCGAACACCTGGTGGTCCTCTTCCCCCTGTGGCTGGGTGACATGCCGGCCTTGCTCAAGGGCTTCTTCGAACAGGCGCTGCGGCCGGGTTTCGCCTTCGCCTATCGCCCCAACGGCTTCCCGGAGAAGCATCTCGCCGGGCGCAGCGCGCGGATCGTCGTCACCATGGGCATGCCGGAGATCCTGTACCGCTGGTACTTCCGTGCACACGCGGTCAAGAACCTGAAGCGCAACATCCTGGGCTTCGTGGGTTACGGGCCGGTGCGCGACACGATCGTAGGCGGCGTCGCTACCGCGAAGCCAGCCGCCATGGCCCGTCATTTCGAGACCATGCGCGCCCTCGGCCGGGCCGCGCGCTGAGCTAGCGCCGCGACAGGCGGTCGAGCGCCACCGCGATCGCCTCGCGTGTCGAAGCGGGCTGCTCGGCGATGGCATGGCCCAGGAGGTCGAGCTGGCGGCGCAGCGTGTGCACCTGGTCGACCAGGTCGACCACCGTCTCCACCGACTCGTCGTCGAAGCCCAGCTCGTCGACCAGCTCGCCCAACAGGCGCGCACGCGCGACGTCGATCTGCTCGAAGTGCCAAGCGTCGCCGCTGCCGGCCGGTCGCAGCAGGCCACGCGACACCCAGCGCTCGACATGGACTTCCGTCAGCTGACCGTGCTGGCGCAGCAGTTCGTCCAACGTCGTCATGTGAACTGCTCCATCTCCTTGCGTGGATCGTAGGCACGCCCGGCTTCCCAGCCCTCGAGGAATTCCTTGAGCTTGGCGTCCGGCGTCTCGGGAAGGACGACCTTCAGCTTTACATACTGGTCGCCGCGCTGGCCCGACTTGCGGTCGAGCAGGCCGCGGCCTTTGAGCCGAAGCGACGTGCCGGTGTTGGAACCGGCCGGCACGTTGAGCATCACCGCGCCGCCCACCGTCGGCACCTTCACCTTGCCGCCCAAGGTGGCCTCAGTGAGCGTCACCGGCAGATCGACATGGATGTCGTTGTCCCTCGGCTGGAAGAAGGCGTGCGGGTCGACATGGATCTCGACATAGGCATCGCCGGCCGGACGGCCCTGCGATCCCGGCATGCCCTGGCCCTTGAGACGCAGGGTCTGCCCGTCGGTCGTGCCCTCGGGCACGTCGATGTCAAGCGTCTTGCCGTCGGGCAGCGTCACGCGCTGTTTACCGCCGCGCGCGGCGACGAGGAAAGGCACGCGCAGACTGTAGGTGACGGGCATGCCGCCCATGTCGAAGCCCTCGCCACCGAAGCCACCACCACCGCCACGGCGCTGGCCGAACATCTCGGAGAAGATGCCGCCCATATCGACGAACGATTCGTGGCCGGCGGCATGTTCGTACTTGCCGCCGCGGCCACCCGCCTGATCGCGGTAGAAGCCGCGCGGCGGCATTTCCTGGCCGGTGCCATCGATCTCGCCCGCGTCGAAGCGCCGGCGCTTCTCCGGGTCGGAGAGAATGTCGTTGGCCTGGCCGATCTCCTTGAACTTGGCTTCTGCCGCCTTGTCGCCAGGATTCAGGTCGGGATGGTGCTTCTTGGCGAGCTTGCGGAACGCCTTGCGGATGTCGTCCTCGGAGGCGGTCCTCGGCACACCCAAGACGGAATAAGGATCTGTCATAGCCCTACAGATGTGACGTGTATTGCGAGCTTACAAGAGCTTTGTGACAGGCGCTCACAGTCCCAGCACCGCCTTGGCGATGATGTTGCGCTGGATCTCGTTGGAGCCGGCATAGATCGTCGAGGCCCGGTTGTTGAGGTAGAGCGGCATCGCGCTCACGCCCCACTCGGGCGTCACGGTCGGCTCGTTGTGGCCGAGCTCGCGCGCCTCCGGCTCGAACGGCGCGGCATACCAGGCCAGCGCCTCGACACCGAGATGGTCGAGCTTCTGCAGCGTCTCGCTGCCCCTGATCTTCATCGACGAGGAGACGGCACCGGGATTGCGGCCGCGGCTGAGGTCCGACAGGACCTGCATCTCGATCATCTCCAGCGCCTGGATGTCCATCTCGGCCTCCGCCAGCCGCTCGATGAAGCCACGCTCGGCGATCAGACGGCCCGTCCCGTCGGCCGCCTCCTCCCTCGCGATGCGCTTCACGTCGTCGAGACGAGCGTAGAGATTGGGCGTGTAGGCATCGCCACCGCGCTCGAATTCGAGCAGATACTTGGCGACCGTCCAGCCGGCATTCTCGGGCCCGATGCGGTTGGCTATGGGTGTGCGGACATTGTCTAAGAATACCTGGTTGACCTCGTGATCGCCGGCCAGGGTCAGGATCGGGGCAACGCTGAGGCCCGGCGCCGTCATCGAATCGATCAGAACGAAGGAGATGCCGTCCTGCGGCTTGCCCTCGGCGGAGGTCCGAACCAGGCAGAACATGTGATCGGCGACGTGCGCGCCGGTCGTCCAGATCTTGGTGCCGTTGATGACATAGTCGTCGCCGTCCCGCTCGGCCCGCGTCTTGAGGCTCGCAAGGTCGGAGCCGGAGCCCGGCTCGGAATAGCCCTGGCAGAAGGTTATGTCGCCCGACACGATGCGCGGCAGGTACTTCTCCTTCTGCTCCGGCGTGCCGAACTTCATGATCACCGGCCCGACCATGCGCAGCCCCATGGAGAAGATGCGCGGTGCGTCGGCCGCAATGCATTCGCGGCTGAAGATGTAGCGTTGGGTCGCGCTCCAGCCGGTGCCGCCATATTCCTTCGGCCAGCTCGGCGCCGACCAGCCGCGGCGGGCCAGGATCCTGTGCCACCGCATCCCGGCCGCATAATCCGCGAACACACCGGCCGTCTTGCGCCCGGCCTCGCGCAGGTCTTCGGTCAGATTCTCGTCGAGAAAATGCCGGACTTCGGTGCGGAAGTTCTCGTCTTCCCTGCTGAGCGCCAGATCCATGCTTTCCTCCGGTTCATCTTTCCGTGAAGGCTAGCGACCCCTGGCACCGTTCGTCCAGTGGCGGGCTGACACGGGCGCAGGACGGGCGGTATGGTTCTTGCCTCAGGAGCGTATCGAACGCGGAGGTCGCCGTGGCCCGACTGGTTGGTCTGATCGCCCTTCTCTTCCTCGCGCTGCCGGCGACGGCCCAGGAGCGCAAGGAAGTCGACCTCGCCCTGGTGCTGGCGATCGACATCTCGGGCAGCATCGATCCGGACGAGGCCAGGTTGCAGCGCGAGGGCTATGTCGAGGCCTTCGGCGACCCGGTCATCGTCAGGGCAATCCTCGGCGGCAATCACGGCCGTATCGCCGTCGCCTACTTCGAATGGTCCGACTCGTGGATCCAGAAACTGCTGATCGACTGGACCCTGCTTGATTCGGAAGCCGCCATCGCGGACTTCCGCCAGCGCCTGTCCGACGCCCCGATCTCGATCTCGCGCCGCACCTCGATCAGCGGCGCCATCCGCTACGCCATTCCCATGTACGGTCGCAGCCCCTACGACGCCGACCGCAAGGTGCTCGACATTTCGGGCGACGGATCGAACAACGATGGCGGCCTGGTCACCGAGATCCGCCACGACGCGCTGAAGGAGCGCATCATCATCAACGGCCTGCCGATCATGAACGGCCGCCCCAACCCGTTCGGCTTCCCGGCCGAGGACGACCTCGACAAGTACTACCTGCACTGCGTCACCGGCGGGCCGCGTTCCTTCGTCGAAGTGGCGCGCAGCTTCGAGGATTTCCCCCGCGCCATCCGCAAGAAGCTGCTGCAGGAGGTGGCCGACATCGGCCCTCTGAACGACTTCGACATCGGTGAGCTCGGCGCGGCGCGTGACGGCCTGCAGCTCGCGCAATCGGGCAGCGGCGCACGCCGTCCGGTCAAGGCCGACGACGACTACACGCGGTTCGTCCGGCCGGAGTACGAGCTGGGCTGCGACGTCGGCGAGCGCCGCTCGCGCGATTTTTGGCAACGGCGGTTCGGCGTCACGCCCGACTGAGGCGGTTTGACCGATTCGGGCTCGATCCGGATGATGTCCCCAACGAAGCAACAAGGGTCGGGGCATTCCGACCGAGGGGAGCCCGTGACCGACGCTACCGCCCAGGCGGTCTATTTCTACGACCGCCATCCGATGTCGGGCGACATCATCAAGGCGAAGCTGCGGGCCGCGCGCGGCCATCTGGATGGCGTGACGCCGGAGGAACTCTGGCCACACGACCAGGATCACTATGGCGGCCTCGCCGCCACCGATGCGATCGCGCAGGCGGCGTCGATCGGCCCCGGCACGGTGGTCGCCGATTTCTGCGCCGGCCTGGGTGGCACCGTGCGCTACCTCGCCCATCGCTACGGCGCGGACGTCACCGGCATCGAACTGACACCGTCACGGGTCGCCGCCGCTCAGGAACTCATCGCGCTGGTCGGCCTCAAGGGTAGCGCGCGGGTCCGGCAGGGCAACGTGATGGAGGCGCCGCTGTCGAACGGCGCCGTGGACGTCATCGTGAGCCAGGAGGCGCTCTGCCACGTGCCGGACCGGCGGAAGACTCTGGCGGAAGCCTTCCGGGTGCTGCGGCCGGGCGGACGGCTCGCAATGACCGACTGGATCGCCAACGCGCCGCTTTCGCCACAGGACGCGAAGCTGATGTGGGACGGCATGGCCATCCAGCCCCTGGAGACGATGTCGTCGTACGGCGACATCGCAAGGGAAGCCGGCTTTCACGTGCAGTCGGCCACAGACCTCACTGACGAATGGGGGCCGATTCTCCAGCAGCGGCTTGCGATGTACCAGCAGCTGCGCGAGGAAGCGCGCCTGGCCGGAACGCCGATGGGCCACGACGCCTTCCACGACTCCTACATCCGCTTCGTCGAACTGATCCTGCGGCGCGACCTCGGCGGCATCCGGCTGATCGCGCTGAAACCGGACTAGGGCCCGGGGTGCGGGGCGCTTCCTCCGCCAAGAGGATTGAGCTGCGCCGGGCCGAGGCCGGGATCGAAGCCACCGCCGCCGATTCTCGGTCCGCCCATCCGCGGCGGTCCGCCCGGGCCCGTCGCTCCCCCTGGACCGCGCGGCGCCGGTCCGCCCTGGATCGGTCCGGAGGCGTTC
Organism: Reyranella sp.; assembly: GCF_052439685.1. Taxonomy (GTDB): domain Bacteria; phylum Pseudomonadota; class Alphaproteobacteria; order Reyranellales; family Reyranellaceae; genus Reyranella. Next base: position 158,304 of record NZ_JBQVQG010000003.1, on the reverse strand, counting down.
GGGCCCTTGCCGGAATTGGCGTCGGAGAAGCCGGTTGCCTTCGCCGCTCTGTCGGGACCCGCATCGGGCCTGCCGCCGGCCGCTTCGAGCCTGCTCATGTTGTTGGCGAGGCTCCCCGACGGAGGCCGCATTGCCGGCCCTGGCGCCTGGCCAAGGAGCGTGCTGACCTGAAAGCCGGGCACCGTCACACTCTGCGTCCGTCCCTGCCCTGTCATCGTCATTTCGTATCCGAACATGAAGGTAGCGGTGGTCTTCGTCGGCTCGACGCTGAACATCGCGATGCCGCCGCGAATGGTGAGTGTGGCCGAGGGCGTCACGACGACGACCGGCGTTTTCTTGCTGATCCTGCCGCCGACGAGGCGAAACACGCCTTTCGTCGCGGTGAGCGCGAGTTCGCCCAGCTTCTGGTCGGCATCGTAGACGAACCTGTCGAGGGTGACCTGCGCCTGGTTGCTGATCGTCAGGGCGGTTCCGTCGAGGAACAGGAGATGGGCGCGATCCGCATCGCCCGTGGTCACGACCTCGCCGGCCTGCACGTCGATCCCGACATGGAGAATGCGCTCGATCTCGTCCGGAGGCTTCCCGGTCGGATCACCCGTGACCGCCGACGTGATCCCGATCCTTTGGGCGATCGCCGAACGGGACGCACCCGCCACCAGCGGCAAAGCCAGGATTGTTGCACCCACGAGGAGCGCGCCGCGCTTGATCTGCATGGACTGGCTACGCGGGTGCGGCCGTCCCCATCCCCATCGAGCGGCCGACGATGTTTCATCGCACCACGAGCAACATTCTCTGTCGGGCGCGTCAGCCCCGCGACGAAAGCACGACCAGCAGGCTGCCGAGGCGGGTCACACGAAGCGGAAGCGCTTTCGCAATAGCGTCGAGCGCCGCATCGGCCCCGCGCGCATCGAAAGAACCCGTCACCGGAAATGTGCGGAGGCGCGCATCGGTCAGGACAATACGGCCACCGCGATAGCGCTCCAGATCGTCGATGACTTCTCCGAGCGGCGTGTTTCGGAAAACCAACCGGTCGCGCCGCCACGCCTCCACCTGATCAAGATCGGCATCCCGCACCGTGCCCGTCCTGTTGGGACCATAACGCACCAGCTGGCCTTCGTTCACGGTCACCGGCTCGACGCCGTTGGCCGACACCAGAACGGAATGCTCCGTCACCGCGACCGCCACGAGCCCATCGCTCATCTTTATGTCGAATCCCATGCCCAGCGCCCGGGTCTGACCCGAAGCGGCATGCACCACCAGGGGACGAGCTAGATCCTGCACGACGTCGAAAGCGGCTTCGCCCTCGTGCAGCACGATCCGACGCAGGTCACCGGCAAAATCGACCGATAGAGACGACGCGCCGGCCAGCTCGATTCCCGATCCGTCCTCCAGAACGATCCTACGGCGTTCACCGACGGCGGTGGCGTGTGTGGCGAACAGACTCGCCCGCATGGGCAGCAGGGCCGTCGGTATCGCAAGGACGGCAACGGCGCCCGCTGCGTGGAAGAACCGTCGGCGACCCGCGCGCATCGGTGCCGGCGTTGAACGCGCGGGACGGACCGGCAGATCCTCGACGAGACGTGGCGGCCCGAAGGATCGGGGTCGCTGCGGTGGCCGGTCTCCGAAGGCTGGCGCCACTCTCCGCAAGCGCATCCAAACCTGCTGCGCACGACGCCAGGCGGCGCCATGGCTGGGATCGAGATTCAGCCAGTCATGAAAAGCTTCGCGATCGGCCGCGCTCGCATCTCGGTCCTTCAGGACCACGAGCCAGTGCAACGCCTCCTCGAGCAATGGATCCTGGATTTCTTCCCGCATGACGCTCCGTGCGGCGATGTCTTCCACGCCCGCTCTAGCGGGGGGGCGGCCATCTCGCGCTCTATCGCGGCCAGAGCATTCACCATGTGGCTTACGACGGCGTTACGGCTGATGCCCAGCCGTAACGCGATGTCGGCGTGCGACACGCCTTTGAAGCGGCAAAGCAGAAAGATCTCCCGGCAACGCGACGGCAGCCCATCGATGGCGCGGGCCATTCGTGCGAACTCGCTCCGGTAAAACACGACGTTCCCGGAAGCGGGTTGCGGTGTGGCTCGGGAAGGATCGTCCGACTCGGTCTGGCGCTGATGATCGATCGCGACGCTGGCAGCAATGTCGAACAGATGGCTGCGGGGACTACCCCGCACCGCACAGCCTCGCTTGTGGGCTATGCGAAGCCAGGTCTCCTGCGCAAGATCCGCCGCCAACGACGGATTTCCGAGACGACGCGTCAGGAAGCGCATCAGCGCCTGACGGTGCTCGGCGAAGCTCTGCAGGAGGACGTAACGACAAACCTCGGCCATCCCGGCTACTTTATCCCAATTGCGAACGATTCGCAAATTGTGCAGAGGCTGCGCTGCCTGCAGCCCCTATGCCGCGACGATGGTCTTGAAGCCGCCCCAGGCCATGCGCTTGGGATCGAACGGCATGCCGGGCGGTTGCTTCTGCATGCGCGGATCGGCCATCACCTTCGCATTGACCCTGTCGCGATGAGCCCTGGATCTGTAGAGAATGTAGGAGAAGACGATGGTCTCGCCGGGCTTGGTCTTGACGAGCGTCGTGAACGGCATGCCGAACTTCACTTTGAGGTCGTCACCGACGCACTCGCGATAGTCGAGCGCTCCGTGTTCTCGCCAGACCTTGCCGGCCAGACGGGCGATCTTTGCGTAGGCGGCCATCTTCTTCTTGGGCACGACGAGGACGAATCCATCGACATATGACATCGAGCGCTCCTCTATTTGCTTGTGCACATGGGCTACGGGAATTGCACAACGTGTGTCAATCGAGCCGGAGTATGGGCAAGGCCGACAATTTCCTGGCCGCGAAGTCGAGGAAGGCATCGATCTTCGGCGCACGATGGGCGCGGCCCTTGGTAACCAGTTGCACGGGCAGCGGCGGAGGTTCGAAGGCCCGCAACAGGCGCACCAGACGTCCGGCCGCGAGATCCTCGGCGACCTGATAAGAGAGAAACTGAGCGATTCCGCGGCCCTCGCGTGCCAGGCGTAGGCGGGTTTCGATGTCGTCGACACGCAGGCGCCCCGCGAGATGGGCGGGTGCACCGCGGCGGCGGCGGCCGAAAGTCCATTCCATCGCCCCGCGGGACGTGCCCAGCAGCGCCTCGTGCATTGCAAAGTCGGCCGGTGCTTTCGGAGTGCCGTGCCGGGCGAGATAGGTAGGGCTCGCCACCCACTGCCGCCGCACATGCCCAGCCGGTCGCGCCACGAGGCCCGAATCGGTGAGGGCGCCGATGCGCACCGCCACGTCGATCCCTTCCTCGATGAGATCGACGTTGCGATCGTTCAGCAGCAGTTCGATCTCGACACCGTCATGGCTGTCGAGGAAGCGCGCCGCCAGCGGGGCGACATGCCGCCGGCCGAACTGCACCGGCGCGGCGATGCGCAACAACCCGCGTACCGGCGCGTCGAGGGCGCCCGTCGTGGCGGCTTCGTACGCCTCGATCACACTTCGCGCCCGCTCATAGAGCGCGCGGCCGGCCTCGGTCGGCGCGAGGCGCCGCGTCGTGCGATCGATCAGGCGCACGCCGATCCGGTCCTCGAGCGCCGCCAGGGCCCGCGTCACCGCCGGCGCCGAACGGCGCAGCCGCTGGGCTGCACGCACCAGGCTCCCCTCCTCCACGATGCGCACGAAGATCGCGAACTCGTCCAGCCGGTCCATGCATTCTTCCAGAATTTGGAATTATGATTTTATCATTCGTGCCGTTATCGCAGAAAACGGCAAGTCTTATGTTGGGGTCGACCAAGGAGGACGCGCGAATGTTGAACGGAAGTTGTCTCTGCGGCGCCGTCGCCTACGAAGCCGATGCTCCCGTGGAGCGGATCGTACACTGCCATTGCCACACCTGCCGCAAGACACATGGCACCGCCTTCTCGTCGGTCACCGCGGTCCCGCGCGACAAATTCCGTTGGCTGCGCGGCACGGAAATGCTCGGTGCCATCGAATCGTCTCCCGGCAAGTTCCGCCGCTTCTGCAGCAAGTGCGGTTCGCACGTGATGGCCGAACGCGTGGCGCAGCCGGTCGTTCTGTTGCGTTTGGGCTGCCTCGACACAGAGGTTCAGAACGTGCCGCAGCTCCATATCTGGCGATCCGATGCGGCCGCCTGGTACGACCCCAAGATCGGCTTGCCCGAGAAGCAGGAGGGTTTTTGATGCCCCCCGACACGATGGACTTCCTGCCGTTCCACGCCGACGAGCAGGCGGCGCAGAGGCTCGCTGGGCAGCGAACCGGTCTCGCGCCGATCCGCCCCTTCCTGCCGGAGCAGCATCGCGCCTTCTTCTCGCAGCTGCCCTACCTGTTCACGGCGACGCCCGACGCCACGGGCTGGCCGATGGCGTCGGTGCTGACCGGTCCGCCGGGCTTCGTCGGGTCACCCGATCCCTTCACCCTGGCGATCGATGCCCTGCCGCGCGACGGCGATCCCGCGGGCCCGGGCTTTGTGGCCGGGGCCGGGATCGGGCTGCTGGGAATCGATCTGGCGACGCGACGGCGCAACCGCGCCAACGGCCGCATCGTCGAGCGCGACCGCGGGCTCACGGTCCATGTCGCCCAGAGCTTCGGCAATTGTCCGCAGTACATCCAGACGCGCAGTGTTGCTCCCACCGCGAAAGAGGCAGGGCCGGTCGAGACCCTGTCAGCGCTCGACGAGGCGGCGCGCGATCTCATCGAATCGGCCGACACGTTCTTCGTCGCCAGCCGGGCGCGCGCCGAACTCGGCGAGGAGGGTGGATTCGACATGTCCCATCGCGGCGGCCGCCCGGGCTTCGTCGGCGCGCGGCGCGACACGCTCGTCATCCCCGACTTCCGTGGCAACCGATTCTTCAACACGCTGGGTAACCTGCTGGGCGACCCACGGGCCGGGCTGCTGTTCGTGAACTTTGACACCGGCGAGTTGCTGCAGCTCCAGGGCAAGGTCACCGTCGACTGGCACCCCGGCGAGGCGCGTCCGGACGGCGCCGAGCGGCTGTGGCGCGTCGAGGTCGAGCGCGCGGGGCGCACGCCCTCCGCCTTTCCCTATCGCTCGACGTTCGGCAGCTACGCGCCGAGCACATTGCACACCGGCGTCTGGTAGGGAGCTCGTCTCAGGCTGCGGCGGACCGCAGCCGCGCCACCATGGCCTCGAGCGCCAGCAGATAGGAATCAACCCCAAAGCCTGCGATCATGCCGACCGCCGCCTCCGAGGTGATCGACCCGAAGCCGCGCTTCTCGATGTTGGTCATATGGATCTCGATCGCCGGCATCGAAATCGAGCGCAGGCAGTCGCGCAGCGCGTGGCCGCCATGGAGAAAGCCGGCGGGATTGAACAGCAACCCGTCGAACTTGGCGCGATCGGCCTTGTAGATGGCCGACACCGCCTCGCCCTCGGCGTTGGTGTAGACGATCTCGACCGAGACGCCGAGATCCTTGGCCCGGCGCCTGATCGCGGCGTCGAGTTCCTTGGCGGTGGTCGTCCCATAGAGCTCGGGCTGTCGGCGGCCCAGATACTCCATGTTCGCGCCCTGAATCAGCAGCAGGTTCATCAGGCGAACCTTACTGCAATTTCGTCCATGAGCGAACGAAACCCGTTCCGCAAGTCAACGCGGCAGCGTCGAGGTCCCCATCAAGCTTTCGTCGATGGCGCGCGCGCACTGACGACCCTCGCGGATCGCCCAGACGACCAGCGACTGGCCGCGACGCATGTCGCCGGCGGCGAACAGTCTCGCCACCGACGTCTGGTAGTCCTTCACGTTGGCCGCGACATTGCCGCGCGGATCGAGCGCGACGCCCGCCTGCTCCACGAGGCCCGGCCGGCGCGGACCGAGGAACCCCATGGCCAGCAACACCAGATCGGCCCGGAGTTCGAAGTTGCTGCCCGCGACCTCCTGCATGCCCATGCGGCCGTCGGCGCCCTTCATCCATTCGACGCGCACGCACTCCAGCGCCTCGACCTTGCCGTTGCTGCCCACCGCCCGCTTGGTCAGCACCGCGAAATCGCGGGCGGCGCCTTCCTCGTGGCTCGACGAGCTGCGCAGCTTGAGCGGCCAGTCGGGCCAGGTCAGCGCCTTGTTCTCACGCACCGGCGGCTGCGGCATGACTTCAAGCTGCGTCACCGAAGCCGCACCATGGCGGTTCGACGTGCCCACGCAATCGGACCCGGTGTCGCCGCCGCCGATCACGATGACATGCTTGCCCTTGGCGGTGAGCGTGCCGCGCGGCGCGGCACGCGCCTCGTCGTCGCCGGCATTGCGCTTGTTCTGTTGCGTCAGGAAATCCATCGCGAAATGGATGCCGTTCAGCTCGCGCCCCGGCACTTCGAGATCGCGCGGCAGCTCGGCGCCGCCGGTCAGGGCGACGGCGTCATAGCCTTCGAGCAGCGACTTGATCGACAGGGTGGCACCGACCTCGACGCCGGTCCGGAACTCGACGCCCTCGGCCTCCATCTGCCGCATGCGCCGGTCGATATGGTGCTTCTCCATCTTGAAGTCGGGAATCCCGTAGCGCAGCAGGCCGCCGACCCGGTCGGCCTTCTCGAACAGGGTCACCGAATGACCGGCGCGCGCGAGCTGCTGGGCGCACGAAAGACCCGCTGGTCCGGAACCGATGACGGCGACGCGCTTGCCGGTCTTCTGGACGGGCACGAGCGGCTGGATCCAGCCCTCCTGCCAGCCACGATCGACGATCGAGCATTCGATCGACTTGATGGTCACCGGGTTGTCGTCGATGTTCAGCGTGCACGAGGCCTCGCAGGGGGCGGGGCAGATGCGGCCGGTGAATTCCGGGAAGTTGTTGGTCGAGTGCAGGACCTCGAGCGCATCCTTCCATCGGTCGCGCCGCACCAGCTCGTTGAACTGCGGGATGATGTTATTGACCGGGCATCCGTTGTGACAATACGGGATGCCGCAATCCATGCAGCGCGCTCCCTGCCGAGAAACCTCGGCCGGCGGCATCGGCAGGACGAATTCCTTGTAGTTCTTCAGGCGCTGCTCGACCGGTTCGTAAGAGCGGTCCTTGCGCTCGATCTCGAGGAAGCCCGTGGCTAGGCCCATATCAGTAACTCCCGCTCAAATCTTTGCAGATGCCCGCGAGGGCCAGGGATGACGGCCGATGGCCGTCACTCCGCCGCGACCGCTTTCGCCGCCGCCCGCTCGCGCGCGCGCAGGAGGACCTGCTTGTAGTCGCGCGGCGTCACCTTCACGAAGCTCTGCAGCGCATTGTCCCAATCCTCCAGAAGCGCACGCGCCTGCGCGCTGCCGGTATGGAGATGATGGCGTTCGACGAGGATGCGCAGCCGTTCGGCGTCGAAGCGCAGCACGTCGCCCATGCCGTTGTCCTCGACGTCGGTCGCGCGCTGGCGCGGCCGCCCGGCCTCGTCACCCTCGTCCGACGCCGGCCCGACCTTCTCCAGGTCGACCATCGCGGGATTGCACAGATCCTTGAAGCGGGCCCTCGGATCGTAGACGTAGGCGATGCCGCCGGACATGCCGGCCGCAAAGTTGCGGCCCGTATCGCCCAGCACGACCACCACGCCGCCGGTCATGTACTCGCAACCATGGTCGCCCGTGCCCTCGACGACGCAGACCGCGCCCGAGTTGCGGACGGCGAAGCGCTCGCCCGCCACGCCTTCGAAGTAAGCCTCGCCGCCAATGGCGCCGTAGAGAACGGTGTTGCCGACGATGATGTTCTTCAGGGGATCACGCGCGCAATCCTTCGGCTGGCGCACGACGACCCTGCCACCCGACAGGCCCTTGCCGACATAGTCGTTGCCGTCGCCCGACAGTTCGAGCGACACGCCGCGAGCCAGGAAGGCGCCGAAGCTCTGGCCGGCCGTGCCGGTGAGCCGCACGGAGATCGTGTCCTCGGGCAGTCCGGCATGGCCGGTACGCTTGGCGACCTCGCCCGACAGCATGGCCCCGACGGTGCGGTTCACGTTGGTGACCGGAAGCTCGATCTGTACCGGCTCGCCCCTCTCGAGCGCCGGCCGCGCCGCCTCCATGAGCTTGTGGTCCAGCGCCTTGTCGAGACCATGGTCCTGCCGCTCGGCGTTCCAGATCGCGACACCGAGGCGCGCCGGCGCCTGGTAGAGCAGCTTCGACAGGTCGACGCCGCCCGCCTTCCAGTGGTCGATGGCCTTGCGCATGTCGAGCCGGTCGACGTGGCCGATCATCTCGTTCAGCGTGCGGAAGCCCAGCCGCGCCATGATCTCGCGCAATTCCTCGGCCACGAAGAAGAAGTAATTGATGACGTGCTCGGGCTGGCCGGTGAAGCGCTTGCGCAGCACCGGATCCTGCGTCGCCACGCCCACCGGACAGGTGTTGAGGTGGCATTTGCGCATCATGATGCAGCCGGCCGCGATCAGCGGTGCGGTGGCGAAGCCGAACTCGTCGGCGCCCAGCAGCGCGCCGATGGCGACGTCGCGGCCGGTGCGCAAGCCGCCGTCGACCTGCACGGCGATGCGGCCGCGCAATCCGTTCAGCACCAGCGTCTGCTGCGTCTCGGCGAGGCCGATTTCCCACGGCGAGCCGGCATGGGTGAGCGAGGTGAGCGGCGACGCGCCGGTACCGCCCTCGTAGCCGGAGATCGTCACATGGTCGGCGCGCGCCTTGCTGACGCCCGCGGCGACCGTGCCGACGCCGACCTCGGAGACGAGCTTCACCGAGACTCGGGCCGCGGTGTTCACGTTCTTGAGGTCGTGGATGAGCTGCGCCAGATCCTCGATTGAATAGATGTCGTGATGCGGCGGCGGCGAGATCAGGCCGACGCCGGCCGTCGAGCGGCGCACGCGGGCGATGTTCTCGTCGACCTTGTGGCCGGGCAGCTGGCCGCCCTCGCCGGGCTTGGCGCCCTGCGCCATCTTGATCTGGATGTCGTCGGCATTGACCAGATACTCGGCCGTGACCCCGAAGCGTCCGGACGCGACCTGCTTGATGGCCGAGCGCATCGAATCGCCATTGGCCATCCGCTTGAAGCGATCGGCCTCCTCGCCGCCCTCGCCGGTGTTCGACTTGCCGCCGATCCGGTTCATGGCGATGGCGAGCGTGGTGTGCGCCTCGCGGCTGATCGAGCCGAAGCTCATCGCGCCGGTGGCAAAGCGCTTCACGATGTTGGCGGCCGGCTCGACCTCATCGACCGGAATGGGCTTGTCCGCCCACTTGAACTGCATCAGGCCGCGGATCGTCAGCAGCCGCTCGTTCTGCTCGTTGATCGAGGTCGCAAAGGCCTTGTAGTCGTCCGACGAGTTGCCCCGCACTGCATGCTGCAGGCGTGACACGCTCTCGGGCGTCCAGGCATGGTCCTCGCCACGCAGCCGGAAGGCATAGTCGCCGCCGACATCGAGCATGGTGCGATAGACCGGATTGTCGCCATAGGCGTTGCGATGACGGCGCACCGTCTCCTCGGCGATCTCCTGCCAGCCCGCGCCCTCGATCGTGGTGGCGGTGCCGGTGAAGTACTTCTCGACGAAGCCCGAGTGGAGACCAACCGCGTCGAATATCTGCGCGCCGCAATAGGACTGGTAGGTCGAGATGCCCATCTTGGACATGACCTTGAGCAGGCCCTTGCCGATCGCCTTGATGAAGTTCTTCTGAACCTCATAGGGCTTCAACGGCAGGCCGTTCTGGACGCGCAGCGTCTCCAGCGTCTCGAAGGCGAGATAGGGATTCACCGCCTCGGCGCCGTAGCCGGCCAAGCAGCAGAAGTGATGAACCTCGCGCGCCTCGCCGGTCTCGACCACGAGGCCGGTCTGGGTGCGCAGGCCGCGACGGATCAGGCTGTGGTGCACGGCGGCGGTGGCCAGCAGCGCCGGGATCGGCACGCGCTCGGCCGACATCGCGCGATCCGACAGGATCAGGATGTTGCGGTCGGCCAGCACAAGGTCGGTCGCCTCGGCACAGACCCGGTCCAGCGCCTTCTCGAGTCCGGCCGCACCTTCGGAGGCGAGCCAGGTCGTGTCGATGGTGGCGGTGCGGAACGAGCCGTCGAGCAGGTCCTCGATCGAGCGGATCTTCTCCAGTTCGGCATTGGTCAGCACCGGCTGGGCCACTTCGAGTCGCTTGTGCATGCCGGCATGGCGGCCGAGCAGGTTCGGACGCGGGCCGATCATCGAGACCAGCGACATCACCAGCTCTTCGCGGATCGGATCGATCGGCGGGTTGGTGACCTGCGCGAAGTTCTGCTTGAAGTAGTTGTAGAGCAGCTTCGGCTTCTTCGAGAGCACGGCGATGGGCGTGTCGGTGCCCATCGAACCGATCGGGTCGTCGGCCACGCTGGCCATCGGCTCGAGGAAGAACTGGATGTCCTCCTGCGTGTAGCCGAAGGCCTGCTGGCGATCGAGCAGGGTCGAGGGATCGTTCGACGCGACCGGCGACGGCGCATCGGGGATCTCCGACAGCTCTTCGAGCTTGTGCTGCGTCTCGCGCAGCCACTCCTCGTAGGGCTCGGCCTCGGCCAGGGTGCGCTTCAGCTCCTCGTCCTCGACGATGCGGCCCTGTTCGAGGTCGATCAGCAGCATCTTGCCGGGCTGCAGGCGCCACTTGCGCACGATCTTCTCGTCGGGGATCGGCAGCACGCCCGACTCCGACGACATCACCACGAGATCGTCCTCGGTGATGAGGAAGCGCGCCGGCCGCAGGCCGTTGCGGTCGAGCGTGGCGCCGATCTGGCGGCCGTCGGTGAAGGCGATCGAGGCCGGGCCGTCCCACGGCTCCATCAGCGCCGCGTGATATTCGTAGAACGCCTTGCGGCTGCCATCCATCAGCGGATTGCCGGCCCAGGCCTCCGGAATCAGCATCATCATGGCGTGACTCAGCGAATAGCCGCCGGCGACCAGCAGTTCGAGCGCATTGTCGAGGCAAGCCGTGTCCGACTGGCCGTGCGGGATGATCGGCCACATCTTGTCGAGGTCGGCGCCGATCAGGTCGGATTCCATCGTGCGCCGGCGGGCGTACATCCAGTTGACGTTGCCGCGGACCGTGTTGATCTCGCCGTTATGGGCGATGAAGCGGTAAGGGTGCGCCAGCTTCCACGACGGGAACGTGTTCGTGGAGAATCTCTGATGAACGAGGCAAAGCGCTGATTCGCAAAGAGGATTTCTCAGATCCTCATAGAAGCTCTCAACCTGGTGCGCGAGCAACAGGCCTTTGTAGACCACGGTGCGTGACGAGAAGGACGGCATGTAGAGCTGCGACAGGCCCGGCAGCTTGTGCTTCTTCTCGAGGTCCGACAGCGGGTTCTGCGTCTGCTTGCGGATCGCCAGGACCTTGCGCTCGAACGCGTCCTGGTCGGCGACTTTGGCGCCCCGGCCGACGATCGCCATGCGGATGACCGGCATCGATTCGATGACGGCCTTGCCGAGTCCCGTCAGGTCGGTCGGCACGTCGCGCCAGCCTACCAGCTTCTGATTTTCCACCTTAATAAAATGCTCGAAGCGCTTGATTGAAAACGCTCTTGCCTTTTCGTCCCGTGGCAGGAAGCACATCGCCACGGCGTAGTGGCCGGGCTCCGGCAGGTCGACGCCCTCCTTACGCGCCCAGTCGCGCAGCAACGCGTCCGGGATCTGGATCATCGCGCCCGCGCCGTCGCCCATCAGCGGATCGGCCCCGACGGCGCCGCGATGGTCGAGGTTGACCAGAATCTGCAGACCCTGGCGCACGATGGCGTGCGTTCTCCGGCCCTTGATGTCGGCCACGAAGCCCACGCCGCACGAATCGTGTTCGTTGCGTGGGTCGTACAGTCCCTGCTTCTCAGGCAATCCCATGATCAATCCTGCTGGCGCGCGAGCTGGCCCAGCATCCCCCCGGATGCGTTTGCTTAATCCGGGCATTATTAGCCCGGTCGCCCCTGCAAACGAAAGCCCTCGTTACGCCACAAATGCAGACGCGAGGAAGTTACTGCATGCGTTTGAAATTCAACGATATTTCCGTCGGATTGCTGACAACCTCGATGTCGCCGGTCCGCAGGATGGAGGCGAGCGTGGTGCGCAGGGCGGGCGCGAACGTGAGTTCCTCGCTGTTGGAAACCGGATGGCGGTCCGCCAGGCCGTCGAGCGTTCGCCGGTACTTCAAGACCTTGAAGCGGCACCCACTCAGCTCGAGGGTCCCGGCTTCGAGTAATTCCAGGGTCATCCTGGCCGCCAGCTGGAGCTTTCCATCGGCGCGCTTCATGTCGGCGCTGTAGCTCACGGGCCTGCCGCGCGCGAGATAGACCGTGGGACCGATCGAATAGCTCCATTTGCGCGGGTCGGTGGGCTCGGTCGAATAGAACGCATCCACCGGGAACAGAGAGTTGGCGCCGCGGGTCCTGAGATAGATCGCCGGCGACTCAACAGTGAAGGTGGTGACCTCCCCGCCCTTTCGGAACACCTGCATCTGCTGGAGTCGCGTCGTGGGCGCCTCACCCGTCCGCCGAGTAGTGACCTCGGAGGCAAGGGCGAAGGGAATGTCGGTGTCGGTGAGGGCCGCGCAATCGAGTGCGAACAGGCTTCCCGGCCACGAAGCGATGGCCATGAAGATTGGCAAGGACGGGAAGAGGCGCATGTGCCGCATCCTAGCCGTCGTTCTCCATGCATTGAAGACATCGCGCCCATGGCCTAATTTGCCCGCCGTACGTGGGCAGCGTTCATTGCCCGGGGGAGAGACTGAGCTGATGTCGGAACGTTCGATCGGTCGCTGGACGACCCTGCTCGCGGCTCCCGCGCTGGCTGCCTCCCTCGGTGCCTGCACCGGGCCCGGCGCGAGTCAGGCCTATACCGGCCCCGGCTGGTACATCGAAAAGTCCTACATCATCGTCGGCGGTGGCCCCAGGGTGTTCGGCGGGCCCTTCACCTACGAGAAGTGCGAGGAAGAGCGCATCAAGATGGGGCCGATCACCTCGCCCGAGATGCTCTGCGTGAACCATCCCGGCCCGCCGAAGAAATACGGCCTGTACTGAGCTGCAGCGCACCGCTAACCGATCGCCATCAGGCTGGCGTTGCCGCCCGCCGCGGCGGTGTTGACGCTGAGCGACACCTCATCGAACAGGAGCGCGCGCGAATAGGGCGCGACATGGACCGGGACGATGCGGCCCGGCCGGTCGGCCAGGCGATGGGCGAGATCGATCAGGTCACTTTCGCTGCCGGAGAACAGGACGGCGGCGATGTCATCCGCCTCGCCCGACGCAACGCGGTTGCCGGTCGCCCGCACCAGCTCGCGCTGTGCCGTGAGTTCGGCCGGATCCGACGCAACGCACAGGATCGCGCCCTTGGACCGAAGGGCGTAACCGTTGCGCTCGCCGACCGGGCCGACAAGTTCGCCCGTCGCCACCTCGGCTGCCGGTCCGCTCGCCAGCAGGCGACCGACATAGAGCGGCCCGCCCGCCTTCGGTCCCGTGCCCGACAGGCCATGCCCGCCGAAGGGCTGCACGCCGACGACGGCGCCGATCATGTTGCGGTTGACGTACTGGTTGCCGGCAGCGCTGGCCGCCGTCGCCCGCTCGATCGTCTCGTCGATGCGGCTGTGCACGCCGAAAGTCAGGCCAAAGCCGGTCGCGTTCACCGCGCGGATCACCTCCTCCACTGCCTCGCGGGGATAGCGCAGGACGTGGAGCACCGGCCCGAAGACTTCGCCCGGCAGGTCCACGATCGAGCCGATCTCGATCAGGGTTGGCGGCACGAACGTCCCGCGCGCCGCTTCGTCGGGAAGCGCCACCTGGTGGACGCGATGGCCGGCCGCGCGCATGCGCTCTACATGGTCGAGCAGGCGCTTCTGCGCCTCGGTCGAGATGACGGGACCGACATCGACCGAAAGCCGGTCCGGATTGCCGATCCCCAGCTCCGCCATCGCCCCCTCGAGCATCGGCACGACCTTGTCCGCGATGTCGTCCTGCAGGCACAGCACGCGCAGCGCCGAGCAGCGCTGGCCGGCCGAGTCGAAAGCCGACGTGAGCGCGTCGATCACGAGTTGCTCGGGCAGCGCCGAGGAATCCGCCACCAGCGCGTTCTGGCCGCCGGTCTCGGCGATCAGCGGCACGGGCCGGCCATCGGCGCCGAGACGTCGCGCTAGGCTGCGATTGATCGATTGCGCCGCCTCGGTCGAGCCGGTGAAGACCACGCCTGCCACGGCGGCGTTGGCGACCAGCCGCTTGCCGATCTCGCCATCGCCCGGCAGGAACTGCAGCACGGCACGCGGGACACCCGCCTCGTGCAGCAGCTCGACCGCGAGGGCAGCGATCAGCGGCGTCTCTTCCGCGGGCTTGGCGATCACCCCATTGCCCGCCGCCAGCGCGCCCGCAACCTGTCCGGTGAAGATCGAGAGTGGGAAGTTCCACGGGCTGATACAGGCGACGACGCCCAGTGGCCGGTGGGCCTCGTTGTCGAAGCCCTCGATGCAAACCGCGTAGTAGCGCAGGAAATCGACGGCTTCCCTCACCTCGCCGACGGCATTGCCCAGCGTCTTGCCGGCCTCACGCACGATGGGGCCCAGCAGCTTCTCCGTACGGGCTTCCATCAGATCGGCCGCCCGGCGCAGGGTCGCGGCGCGACCGGCGGGCGCCGCCGACCACGGCTCGGCCTTGGCACAGGCTTCGTCGACGAGGTCCGGCGTCGCTTCGATGACGGTGCCGACCAGATCGTTCTTGTCCGCGGGATTGCACACCTCTCGTTCGATGCCGTCGCACGGACCATCGACCAGCACCGGCGTCGTCGACAAAGGAGTCGGCGCGCCGGCCACCAGCTCGCGCGCCAGCGCAGCGAGCACACTTTCGTTGACCAGATCTAGGCCGCGGGAATTGGCCCGGGTCGGCCCGAACAGGTCGCGCGGCAACTTGATGAGCGGATGCGGCGCGCCGATCGGCGAGAGCCTGCGGGCGCGTTCGACCGGATCGGCGAGCAGGCTGTCGATCGCCACCTCGGGATCAGCGACCTGGTTCACGAAGGAGGTGTTGGCGCCGTTCTCCAGCAGGCGGCGGACGAGATACGCCAGCAACGTCTCGTGCGTGCCGACCGGGGCGTAGATGCGGCACGGGCGGTTGAGCTTCTCCCGTCCGACCACCTCCTCATAGAGCGGTTCTCCCATGCCATGCAGACACTGGAATTCGTACTGGCCGGCGTAGAAATTCTCGCCGGCCATGGCGTGAATGGAGGCCAGGGTCAGCGCATTGTGCGTGGCGAATTGTGGGAAGGCCGCATCGGGCGCCGCCAGCAGCTTGCGGGCGCAGGCGAGATAGGAAACGTCGGTGTGGATCTTGCGCGTGAAGACCGGGAAATCCTCCAGCCCGTCGACCTGCGCGCGCTTGATCTCGCTGTCCCAGTAGGCGCCCTTGACCAGCCGGATCATCAGCCGATGGCGGCTGCGGCGACCGAGGTCGATGAGATGGTCGATCACGAAGGCGGCGCGCTTCTTGTAGGCCTGCACGACGAAGCCGATGCCGTTCCAGCCTTCGAGCGCGGGCTCGAAGCAGAGCCGCTCCAGCAGGTCGAGCGAGATTTCCAGCCGGTCCGCCTCCTCCGCATCGATGTTCACGCCGATGTCGTAGCGGCGCGCGAGCACGGCGAGGTCGCGCAGGCGCGGATAGAGTTCGGCGTGGACGCGCTCGACCTGCGAGCGGCTGTAGCGCGGATGCAGCGCCGAGAGTTTCAGCGAGATGCCGGGGCCCTCGTAGATGCCCCGCCCTGCCGAGGCGCGGCCGATGGCGTGGATCGCCCGCTCGTAGGCCAGGCGGTAATGCTCGGCCTGGGCCGCGGTGATCGCCGCCTCGCCCAGCATGTCATAGGAATAGCGGAAGCCCTCTGCCTCGAAGCGGCGGCCATTGGCCAGCGCCTCGCCGATCGTCTGGCCGGCGACGAACTGCTCGCCCATCAGGCGCATGGCAATGTTCACGCCGCCGCGGATCAGCGGCTCGCCGCCCTTCGCGATCAGCCGCGTCAGCGCGGCCGACAGGCCGGTCTCGCTGCTGGTCGCTGTCAATCGGCCAGTCAGCATCAGGCCCCAGGTCGCGGCGTTCACGAACAGCGACGGGCTGCGTCCGAGATGGGCGCGCCAGTCGCCGCCGCCGATCTTGTCGCGGATCAGCGCGTCGCGCGTCTCGTCGTCGGGAATGCGCAGCAGCGCCTCCGCGAGACACATCAGTGCCACGCCCTCCTGGCTGGAGAGTGCATATTCGTGGATCAGCCCCTCGACGCCGCCAGAGGGCACTTTGGCCCGCAGCGCCTCGACCAGACGCCGCGCCAGCGCGCGCGCCTTCGCGGTCGCGGCCGGGCTCAGGGTTGCGAGATCGAGCAGCGGCGGCACGCAGGCGGGCTCGGGCCGGCGATAGGCTGCGGTGATCGCGGCGCGCAACGGCGGCGGCGATCGCAGCGAGCGGGCGAAGGTTTCGAACGGCGCGGTCATTTTCCGCCTATTTGTAGGAAGACACCTCGATCAGGTTGCCGTCGGGATCTCGGCAATAGACCGAGACGATCGTGCCCATCGCCCCGCTCTTCTCACCCGGTCCCTGTTCGATCTCCACGCCGCAGCTCCTGAAATGGTCGGCCACCGCCTGCGGCGTCGACTGCGTCAGGAAACACAGATCGTCACTGCCCGGCGCCACCGTCCTGCCCGTGAACCATTGCTTCTGTGTGGCGGCCTCGGGCCGAAGATTGATCTTCTGGCGGCCGAAATGCATCGACGTGACGCGATGGCCGGGCCGGGGCTCGGTGTCCCTGCGCGTCATGCCCAGCAGGCGCTCATACCAGGCGGCCGCGACCTCTACGTCGCGCACGTTGATGACGATATGATCCAAGGCTTCGACGACGACAGACATGGCACGACCTCAAGCGTAAGAACCCAGAGTGAACCCGCCTCTTCCCTCCGTCCATCCACCCGCGCCGTGACCAGATCAATGGAGCCGCTTCCCGTCGACGAGGCATTGCCGCGGTTGCGCGCCACCCTGGAAGAGCGCAACGCTGCGGTGCTTGTGGCACCACCGGGCGCCGGCAAGACGACGCGCGTGCCGCTGGCGCTGCTCGACGCATCCTGGCTCGGCGCGCGCAAGATCGTCATGCAGGAGCCGCGACGACTGGCCGCGCGCGCCGCCGCGCGCCGCATGGCCGCGAGCCTGGGCGAAGCGGTCGGCGAGACCGTGGGATATCGCGTGCGCTTCGACACCAAGGTCGGGCCTCGCACCCGCATCGAGGTCGTCACCGATGGATTGTTCCTGCGCCTGCTGCAGGACGATCCATCGCTCGAGTCGATTGGCTGCGTGATCTTCGACGAGTTGCACGAACGCGGCCTCGAAACCGACCTGTCCTTTGCCCTTGTATGCGAGGCGCAGGCCGCGCTGCGCGAGGATCTGCGGGTGGTGGCCATGTCGGCGACGCTCGATCCCGGCCCGGTATCGGCGCGGCTGGGCGGGGCGTCCGTGATCGAGAGCGCCGGCCGCATGTTCCCCGTCGACACGCGCTATCTCGACCGGGAAGCCGCGGGCCGCGTCGAAGACAATGTCGCCGCTGCCGTCCGCCGCGCACTCACCGAGGAAAGCGGCAGTGCGCTCGTGTTCCTGCCGGGCGTCGGCGAGATCCGCCGCGTCGAGGAACGGCTGCACGGCATCGGCGCCAACGTCGACGTGGCGCCGCTCTATGGCGACCTGTCGCCTGCCGACCAGGACCGCGCCATCGCGCCGTCGCCGCCGGGCCGGCGTAAAATCGTGCTGGCGACCTCGATCGCCGAGACCAGCCTCACCATCGAAGGCGTGCGCATCGTGATCGACAGCGGCCAGATGCGCGTGCCGAAGTTCTCGCCCCGCTCGGGCATGACGCGGCTCGAAACCGTGCGTGTCAGCCAGGCCTCCGCAGACCAGCGGCGCGGCCGCGCCGGACGCCTCGAACCCGGCATCTGCTATCGCCTGTGGCCGGAACAGGCACAGCGCGGGCTGCTGCCCTTCACGCCGCCCGAGATCCTCGATGCCGACCTGGCGCCGCTGGCGCTCGAACTCGCCGCCTGGGGCACCAGCGATGCCGCGAGCCTGCCCTGGCTGACGCCGCCGCCCGCCGCTTCGCTCGCCACGGCGCGCGTGCTGCTGGCCGATCTCGGCGCCATCGATGCCCAGGGCGCGATCACGGCCCATGGCCGCGCGATGGCGCGCCTCGGCCAGCATCCCCGCATCGCCCATCTCGTGCTCAAGGGCCGAGCGTTGGGACAGGGCAAGATCGCCGCGCTGCTCGCCGCGATCCTTGGCGAACGCGATTTCCTGCGCCTGCCGCCGGGCCAGCGCGACGCCGATCTGCGACACCGGGTCGATATCGCGCTGAGCGGTCGACGCGACGGCACCTTGCGGCTGATCCAGGAAGCGGCGCGGCGCCTGATGCCACGCGGCGGCGACGAGGAACGCGCCGATATCGCCATGACGGGTCCCCTGCTGGCGCTGGCCTATCCCGACCGGATCGGCCGACGCCGCCCCGGCACGGCCGGGCGCTACCTCCTGTCGGGCGGCCGCGGTGCCGCGCTGCCCGAAGGCGATCCGATGGCCAACGAGGAATTCCTGGTGGTCGCCGATCTCGACGGCTCGGCACAGGAATCGCGCATCTTCCTCGCCGCCCCGATCACGGTCGCGGAGATCGAGGAGCTTTACGCCGATCGCATCGTCGACGAGCAGCTCGTGCAGTGGAGCGCGCGCGACGGCGCGGTGCTGGCGCGACGTCGCCGCCGGCTGGGCGCGCTCGCGCTGGAGGACAAGCCGCTCGGCCGACCCGATCCCGACAAGGTGCTGGCCGCAATGCTCGACGGCGTGCGGCAACTCGGGCTCGGCGCCCTGCCCTGGACCGACGATCTCGTGCGCTGGCGCGAGCGCATCGGCTTCCTGCGCCGCCATGCCGGCGAGGACTGGCCCGATCTTTCGGATGCAGCCTTGCTCGCCTCGCTCGCCGACTGGCTCGGCCCCTATCTCGAAGGCGTCTCGCGCCGGGACCATCTCGCGCGCATCGACCTAACGGCGGCACTGAAGGCCCTGGTGCCCTGGGAGAAGCAGCGCGAGGTCGAACGGCTGGTGCCGACCCATGTCGAGGTGCCGAGCGGATCGCGGGTGGCGATCGACTATGCCAATCCCGACGAGCCGACGCTGTCGGTGCGCCTGCAGGAGATGTTCGGCCTCACCGAGACGCCGCGCATCGCCGGCGGCAAGGTGCCGCTCACCATTCACCTGCTCTCGCCCGCGCGCCGGCCGGTCCAGGTGACGCGCGATCTCGCGAGCTTCTGGGCCAATGGTTACAAGGCCGTGAAATCCGAACTGAAGGGCCGCTACCCGCGCCACTACTGGCCCGACGATCCGCTCATCGCCGAACCGACGGCAAGGGCGCGTCCCAGACCGCGCTGAGCGTTAGCGGGTCTCGATCAGGGACGACAGCAGACGCCGCATCAGCGGCATCAGGAACAGCATGGTCGGGAAGGCGACCATCCAGGACGCCATCCACGATTCCATCCAGCGCGCGGTCATGCCCGGTTCCAGGCCGATCGCCCGGAAGGTGGCGATGCCGGAGACGATGAAGGTCATGACGAAGGTCAGCGCCAGCGGCATGGCGAGATGCATCGTTCGGGCGGGGAGTTTCTTCACGGCGGGCCGGACAATATGGTACGGGCTTGGGCCTCGTCCATCCCCGTTGCGGAACCCTCCCCCATGTCCCTCGCCCTCCCGTTCCAGACCGCCAAGCAGCTCGCCGCTGCGGTCCGGAAGAAGAAGATCGGCTGCCTCGAACTGCTCGACCTCTACCTGAAGCGGGTCGAGGCCTATAACCCCGAGCTCAACGCCATCATCGCGACCGATATCGAAGGCGCCCGCAAGCGCGCCAAGGCGGCCGACCGCGCGATCAAGGCCGGCAAGAAGCTCGGGCCGCTGCACGGCGTGCCGATGACCATCAAGGAGTCCTTCGACGTCGCGGGCTTGCCCACGACCTGGGGCGATCCCGCCTTCAAGGACACGGTCGCGACGCAGAATTCGCTGGTCACCCAGCGCATGATGGACGCCGGCGTCACCCTGTTCGGCAAGACCAACGTGCCGCTGAACCTCGCCGACTGGCAGAGCTACAATGAGGTCTACGGCTCGACCAACAATCCGTGGGATCTCGGCCGGACGCCGGGCGGCTCCTCGGGCGGGTCGGGCGCGGCGCTGGCCGCCGGTCTCACCGGTATCGAGGCCGGCAGCGACATCGGCGCCTCGATCCGCAATCCCGCCCACTATTGCGGCGTGTGGGGCCACAAGCCGAGCTGGGGCGTCGTCTCGCCGAAGGGCCATGCCCTGGCGGGGGCGGTTGCCTACGGCGATATCGGCGTCGTGGGTCCGCTGGCCCGCGGTGCGGAGGATCTGGAGATTGCGCTGACGGCGATGGCGGGTCCCGATGCGATCGACGGCCGCGGCTGGACGCTCACTTTGCCGCGCTCGAAGAAGACCACGCTGCGCGACTTCAAGGTGGCGGTGCTGCTGACCGACCCGAACGCCGAAGTCGACGATTCTGTGCAGGAGCAGATTTCCAAGCTCGCCTCGTTCCTCGCCAAGAACAAGGTCAAGGTGAGCGACAAGGCGCGACCGGAAATCGACACGGTCGAGCTGAACGACGTCTACATCCGCCTGCTGCGCGCGGCGACCTCGGGCCGCATGAGCGACGCGGTGCACGAGCAGGCCGTCAAGGACGCGGCCAGCCTGCCGGCCGACGACATGAGCTACTTCGCGCAGATGCAGCGGGGCAACTCGCTGTCGCATCGTGCCTGGCTGGGGCTGAACGAGAAGCGCCACAGGATGCGGCTCGCCTGGGACGCCTTCTTCCAGGACTATGACCTGATGCTGTGCCCGGTCGCGGTGACGGCGGCCTTCCCGCACGACCAGGCGGGCCTGCGCCACAAGCGCACGATCGTCGTGAACAACAAGCAGGTGCCGGTGGTCGACCAGATCTTCTGGGCCGGCTACTCGGGTGTCACCTGGCTGCCCTCGACGGCAGCCCCGATCGGCCAGAGCAAGGAAGGCCTGCCGATCGGCGTGCAGATCATCGGCCGGCAGTATGGCGACTACGAGTGCATCCAGTTCGCCAAGCTGCTCGAGAAGGAATATCGCGGCTTCGTGCCGCCGCCGGCCTACAGCTGAGCTCAGGAGCCAGAATGTCCAAGGATATAGACCTCAAGAAGCACATTCGCTCGATCCCCGACTTTCCCAAGCCGGGTATCCTCTTCTACGACATCTCGACGCTGCTGGCGCATGCCAAGGCTTGGCATACGGCCATCGAGCGGCTGGCCGACCTGATCCGACCGCACAAGCCCGACATGCTGGCGGGCATCGAATCGCGCGGCTTCCTGCTGGCCGCGCCGCTCGCGCTGGCGCTCGGCACCGGCTTCGTGATGATGCGCAAGCAGGGCAAGCTGCCCGGCACGACGGTGCGTCACACCTACGCGCTGGAATATGGAACCGACACGATCGAGATCCAGCAGGACGCCGTGCACAAGGGCGCGCGCGTCGTGCTGGTCGACGACCTGCTGGCGACCGGCGGCACCATGGCCGCCGCCGTGAACCTGCTCGAAACCGTCGGCGCCGTGGTGCCGGCAACGGCGGTCATCATCGAACTCACCTTCCTCGAAGGCCGCAAGAGGCTGACACCGCCGGTCGAAACGCTGCTGCAGTACGACAGCTAGAGTCCTCATCCTTCGAGACGCGGTCCTGCGGACCGCTCCTCAGGGTGAGGCATTGTTGTCCGACATGCTTTCCGCCTCGTCGCCAAACCGGCTACGATGACGGTCGGAGGAAATGCATGTTCTCAGTGTCCGAGTGCTTCTCTGAAACCTATGCCGAGGCGCGCGCGAAGTTCTGTGGCGCCGCCGCCGAAGCCGGCGGTTCCCTCCGCTCCTGGCTGAATCCGAAGGCGCGCGGGCCGAACGGCGAAAGGCTGTTCCTCGATACGGCGCGCTTCGGGGCGGCCGATGCCAAGAACATGCTGGTGCTGATTGCCGGCACGCACGGTGTCGAGGGCCATTGCGGTTCGGGCGCCGAGATCGCGTGGCTGCGTTCGGGCGGGCCTTCGAAATTGCCGCCCGACACGGGAGCGCTGCTGATCCATGCGCTCAATCCCTACGGATTCGCGTGGACGCGCCGCGTCACCGAGGACAATGTCGATCTCAACCGCAACTTCGTCGATCACGACAAGGGCTATCCGAAGAACGACGGCTATCTCGAGATCGCCGACGCGGTCCTGCCGCTCGAGTGGAACGACGCGAGTGCGGCCGAAACCGGACGCGTGTTCGAAGCCTTTGCCCAGAAGCACGGCGCCTTCGGGCTGCAGAGCGCGATCAGCGGCGGCCAGTACACGCACCCTGACGGGATCTTCTTCGGCGGCACCATGCCCGGCTGGAGCAACCGCACGATCCGCGCCGTCGCGCGCGAGGAGCTGTCGCAGGCGAAGCGCGTCGGCATCATCGATTTCCATACCGGCCTCGGCCCGTTCGGCCATGGCGAACTGATCTGCGCGGTGTCACCTGCCGCCAAGTCGTTCACCCGCGCCAAGGCCTGGTATGGCGACGAGATGACTTCGCCGGAAAGCGGCACCTCGACCTCGGCAGTCGTCGTGGGTGTCATGACCGACGCCTTCCCGCAGGAGCTGCCCGATGCCGAGGTGACGCCGGTCGCGCTGGAATACGGCACCTATACGGTCCCGGAAGTGCTGAACGCGGTACGCGCCGACAACTGGCTACATCATCGCGGCGACCTCGGCTCGCCGCAGGGCCGCGCCCTCAAGGCCGACATGAAGGAGCGTTTCTTCCCGGCCGGCGACAAATGGCGGGAGATGGTCTGGGCGCGCGCCGACCAGACGATCGGCTGGGCCCTCAAGGGGATGACCGGGGGATGAGTCTCGCCGTGCCGAGCGAGGATACCGCCCGGCTGCGGCTGCAGAAGGTGTTGCAGCAGACCCCTCTGTTCGCCGACCTCGCCCCCGAAGCCCTGGCAGCCGTCGAGCATCAGTTGACCTTGCTGGTGCTGCCCGGCGGCGCGCCGCTGTTCCGCCAGGGCGAGCCGGCCGACGCCGTCTATGTCGTGACGAGCGGCTCGCTCGGCGTCTTTCGTCATTACGAGGCCGGCGATTCCCGCGAGCCCGTGCTGATCGCCGAAATCCCGCCGGGCAATCTCGTCGGCGAGATGTCGCTGCTGTCGCAGGGCAAGCGCACGCGCAGCGTCGCGGCGCTCCGCGACAGCGAGGTCTGGCGGCTGCCCCAGACCAGCTTCCACGCCCTCACCTCGAACCATCCCGAGGTCCTGCCGGCGCTGATGCGCAGCGTCGTGGCGCGCAATGCGCAGGACGCGGCAGGCGCGCGCCGCCAGCCGCGCACCTTCGCGCTGCTGCCGAGCGGCCCCGACGTTCCCTCGGCGCGCTTCGCCGTGATGCTGGCCAACGCGCTCGGCCGCATCGGCACCCAGGTGCAGATGTTGGGATCGGAATCGCTCGACCAGGAACCGGAATGGTTCGCGCGCTGCGAGATGGAATCGTCGTTCGTCCTCTACCGCGCCGATCCGACCCTGACGCCGTGGACCGAGCTCTGCCTGCGCCAGGCCGATTGCCTGGTCGTGATCCGCAATGCCGACAACGACGCACCCACCAAGGTACCCTTCGAGATCGAGACGGCGCAGAGCGGCGCGGTGTTCCATCGGCGCCGCGAGCTGGTGCTGCTGCACGAGGGTCACGACCCCAAGGCCGGTTCCACCGCGCCGCTGCTGGCGGGCGGTCTCTACGGCAACCACCATCACGTGCGCCTCGACATCCATGCCGACATCGACCGCCTGGCGCGCACCCTGACCGGTCATGCGGTGGGCGTCGTCATGGCCGGCGGCGGCGCGCGCGCCTTCACCCATATCGGCGTGGTCAAGGCGTTGCGCGAGTGCGGCGTGCCGATCGACCTGGTGGGCGGCACCAGCATGGGCGCCATCGTCGCGGCGGGCGTCGCCTCGCGCTGGAGCGACCAGGAGCTCGACGCGCGTTTCCGCCGCGCCTTCGTCGACAACAATCCGCTCAGTGACTACACGGTCCCGCTGATCTCGCTGTTTGCCGGACGCCGGGTCACGCGCCTCCTGCGCATGGCTTTCGGCGAGAAGGACATCGAGGACCTGATCCTCCCCTACTACTGCATGACCGCGAACCTCACGGCGTCCAAGGCCGACATCCATACGGTCGGGCGTCTGTGGCGGTGGTTGCGCGCGTCGGTGTCGATTCCCGGCGTCATGCCGCCCTTCAACGAGGCGGGCGAAGTTCATGTCGATGGCGGCGTCATCGACAATTTTCCCGTGCGCGCCATGCAGAGGTTGGGGCGCGGCGTGACCATCGGCGTCGACATCGACACCGGCGGCGCGCTGTCCGCCGGCGAGGGCGTCATGGAACCCTGGTCGGCCTGGCAGTTCTTCCGGCGCCTCGTCTGGAAGCGCAACGAAACGCTGCCCATCCCGTCGATCGTGCGCATCCTGCTGCGCTCCGCGCTGGTCGCCAGTACGTCGCGCGCGGCCGAGGATCGCGCGGCCGCCGAGCTGCTGATCGTGCCGCCGATGACCCATATCGACCTGCTCGACTGGACCAGTTTCGACGCGGCGATCGAACTCGGCTACCGCACCACGATGGAGGGGCTCGAGAAGGCGCGCACGCTGCCGGTCGGCGTGCGTCTCTTCGTATCGTGAGGACCCAACGGACAGGGGAAGGACACGTCATGGCGGACGAGGCGACGGCACGGCATCTCAAGACCCTGAAGCAACTCAACCATGACTACGTGCGCTCCGTCGCCGAAGCCGATGTCGAATGGTTCGACCGGCACCTGTCGGACGATTTCCACAACACCAATCCCGACGGCACCCTGATCGAGCGCGCCGCCTTCCTGGCGCAGATCGGCCGCGGCTCGGCGGTGAAGGACCTGCGCCAGCACGACGCGAAGATCCGCCTGCTGGGCGGCTTCGCCATCATCCATGCGCGGACCAGTTACACGAAGCCCGACGGCAGCCCGGGCGCCGGCTGGTACACCGACGACTGGCAGCTGCGGCCGGAGGGCTGGCGCTGCGTTTCGGCCCACGTCAGCCGTTCCTGAACGTGCGGCCGTCATGTCGTTGAACACGGCTGCGGACACATCGCCGGCCGCCTGGCGCGTCGTCTTCGCCTGCTTCGTGACGGCCGTATTCGCCTGGGGCTTCGGCTTCTATGCCCACGGCATCTATCTCGTCGAACTGCAGCGCGCCCGCGGCTGGTCGACGGGTTTCATCTCATCGGTCGTGACCGCGCACTATCTGCTGGGCGCCCTGCTGCTCCCGCGCATTGCCGAAGCGATCGGCCGATTCGGGCCGCGCACTGTATTCCTGGTGGGCCTGTCGACCAGTGCCGCGGCCTTGATGCTGCTCCCGTCTGTGACCGAACCTTGGCAGCTGATCGTACTCTACATCGTGATGGCACCCGGCTGGAACGCGACCAGCGTGGCGCCGATCGCCGCCACCGTCGGGCAATGGTTCGACCGCAAGCGCGGCCTCGCGCTCAATCTTGCGCTGAGCGGCGCCACCCTGGCGGGCCTGGTGGTCACGCCTGTTCTGTTGGCGGCGATTCCGGCGCTGGGTTTCGCGACGGCCGAACGACTGCTGGTAGCCGCCGGCATTATCCTAGCCGCGGGTACCGTCGCCTTGTTCGTTCGCAGGGGACCTCTGTCCGCCAGGCCGACGACGGTGCGGCTTAATCGGCTGGCGCCCCTGCGGGAGTGGCATTTCTGGAGCATCGCCGCGCCGTTCGCCATCGTGCTGACGTCCCAGGTCGGCTTCCTCACCCATCTCGTGCCGCTCGTGACGTCCCGCTCGGCCGCCAGCGGCGCCGTGATCGATCCGGCCCTCGCCGTCGGCATCAACGCCGTGACGGCGCTGGTTGGTCGGATCGTGCTGGGTCTGGTCATCGACCGCCTCGAACCACGCCGCGCCTCGGCGATCTGCTTCCTGGTGCAGGCCGGCGCCATCGCGGTACTGGAATTCGTCGAAACACCGCTTGCGGTCTACGGCGCCTGCGCCGCCTATGGGCTCGCGGTGGGCAATATCATCACCCTGTCGCCGATGATCGTGCAGCGTGAATTCACAGCCGATCGGTTCCCCGCGATCGTCGCCCTTTCCACGGCGGTCATGCAGACCCTCTACGCCTTCGGGCCCGGCCTGCTGGGCCTCCTGCGCGACGCCTCGGGCGGGTACGGCATACCACTGGCGGTCTGCATGGGCCTCAACCTCGCGGCCTCCGCCCTGATCCTGATGCGCGCGCGGCGCCCGGCCTAGGCCAGGAACTTCAGCCCGTTCACCACCTTGTCGATGGCCTTGCGCGGCCCATGCACGCCGATGCCGACGAAGTCCAGCGCATCGACCGGCGCCGCGGCCACGGCGGCGCGATTGTCGGCGTCGTTGGTCGTGGTGAACATCGGCTCGATGTAGATGGCGGGCACCAGCTCGCGCGACAGCGCCCGCTGGTGCGTCCGCCGCAGCTCCTCCAGGGTCGCGCCATAGACGAAGACCGGCTCGCGAATCAGGGCCGTGTAGGCCTGCCCGCTGCCGTCGCGATAGGCCTCGCCCATCATATGGGCGTGGGTGCCGGCGAGGCCGCCCGCCAGAAAGGCCGCGACATTGGCCACCTGCCAGGCAGCGAGATCCTTGCGCAGCACGAGAGCCGTCTTGGTTTCGTAGATCATGCCTCCGATATGGGGCATGGTGCCGCCACCGTCTTGAACGTTCGTGCATGACCCTCGACCAGATCCGCCTCGACCGACCGGCCGCCGGCCTGCAGCGCCTCGAAGGGCGCTTCGGCGGCCATGCCTATGACCTGCACCGGCACGAGACCTACGGGGTCGGCCTCACGCTCTACGGCGTGCAGCAGTTCCATTATCGTGGCAGCCTGCGGGCCAGCCGGGCGCGGCAGGTGCTGGTGCTCCATCCCGACGAGGCCCATGACGGCCATGCCGGCGAGGGCGGCGCCTTCGCCTATCGCATGCTGTACCTCGACCCCGCCTCCGTCTCTCAGGCACTGGACGGCGCCAGCCCGCCCCATGTCGCGGAAGCCGTCGCGCACGATCCGGCGACGGCGAGGGTCATCGAGGAAGCCTTCGTCGATTTCCCGCAGCCGCTCGAGCCGCTGGCGATCGATGCCACGATCGGCCGCCTCGCCGACCTGCTCGCACGGCGCGGCGATGGCGGCCCGCGCCGCGGACGCAGCAGCCTTGCGCTTCGCGCCGTTCGGCTGGCGCGCGACTTCCTGGTGGCCGAGTCCCATCGGGTCGTGGGCTCCGACGAGTTGGAGAGGGTGAGCGGGCTCGACCGCTTCACCCTCGCCCGCCATTTCCGATCCGTGCTCGGCACTTCGCCGCATCGTTACCAGGTCGGCCGGCGCCTGATGCGCGCCCAGGCCCTGATCGCCGAGGGCAGTCCCCTGTCCGACGCCGCGGCCGCCGCGGGCTTCGCCGATCAGAGCCATCTCACGCGACATTTCTCCGCCCGCTTCGGCGTCACGCCGGGCCGTTGGGCCGCGCTGTCGCGACGACGTTAGAGAGGATACCGGCCGTCGGCGTCGAGACTGTCGGACGACCACCAGCCGCGGCGCAGGCCCGCCAACGCGCCCGCCAACATACGCCGGACCGGCGGAATTAAGCAGGCACGATGCAGAATAAGGTCGCGCGGGATCGCGAGCAGATCGTGATGCGACTGGAAGAACGGCGTTAGCAGGTGGCTGGCGCTTCCATAGAACCGATTGGACGGTTCCCGCCGCGCGGCGAAACGCTCCAGCGCCTGGGGCACGTCGCCCGCCTCGGCGAGGCTGCGGCCCAGCGCATGGGCGTCGAGCAGGCCGAGATTGGCGCCCTGGCCGAGCTGCGGGCTGGTCCCGTGCGCGGCATCGCCGATGAACAGGACCGGCCCCTCGTTGCAGCGCGGCAGCGAGACATGCCGGTAGGTCGCGCGCGCGAAGGCGCCAGCATCCACCGCACGCTCGACGATGGGGGCTGCGTCCGGCCAGAGCGCCAGGGCGTCGCGCCGCAGCGCCGCGAGATCGAGCGGCCGGTCGGCCTCCAGATCGGACGTGGGCAGGCTCCAGAACAGGGTGAGCCGGTCGGACGCGATTGGAAGAAGGCCCAGCATCGCCGACGTGCCGAAGAAGCGCTGGCGCAGCAGGCCGGTGGCGCCGAAAGCATGGGCGTCGGGCACGGTCGCCCAGATGCAGCCCCACGGATAAACGGGCGCCTTGGCACGCGGGAAAACGCGTGGCCTCAGCGCGGAGTTCGTCCCATCCGCGACCACCAGGAGGTCGAAGGGACCATGCCGGCGGGCCTTGCGGTCAAGGGCGACCGCCCGGGCACCGTCGCGCTCGACGTCCACGATCTCGACGCCGGTGACCAGCCGCGCCCCCGCGGCGAGCGCCCGGCGGTGAAGCAGGTCGAACAGCGGCGACCGTCCGATGCCCAGCGCGAAGGCCGCCGGGTGCAGGTCGCCATAGGCGAGGTCGATGACCCGGACACCCCACTGGTTCTCACCCAGGATTCCGTCGATCCGCGCGCCGGCGGCGACCGCCTCCTGCTCGAGCCCCAGCGCGCGCAGGACCGAAAGGCCGGTGGGCTGCAGCAAAAGCCCGGCGCCGACCGCTTGCGGCTGCTCGAAGCGTTCCAGCAGAGTGACGACATGTCCGGCATCGGCAAGAAAGCCTGCCGCGGCCTGCCCGGCGATGCCGCAGCCCACGATACCGATCTCAAGAGACCCCAACGCCATCCACCCTCATAGTCCGGGTACCCCATACAACGAAAAAGGGTGGGCCACCCTTCGATCCGTTTGTCGTCGAGCGGCGCTCAGAGGCCGCCGTTCACCACGAGGCACTGTCCGCTGACATAATCGCTATCGGGGCTGCAGAAAAGATAAACCGAACCAGCCGCTTCCTCCGGCAGGCCGCCGCGACCGAGCGGGATCATCTGGTTCAGCGCGGCGAGACGGCCGCCCTGGACGCCGATCTTGACCGTGCGGCCCTGGACCTCGATCTCGCCGGACTCGCCCTGGGCCAGCGGCTTGGTGAGACGGGTCTGGATGTAGCCGAAGGCCACGGCGTTCACCGTGACGTCGTAGCGGCCGAACTCCTTGGCCAGGGTCTTGGTCAGGCCGACGATGCCCGCCTTGCCCGCCGAGTAGTTCGACTGGCCGGCATTGCCGTTGACGCCCGAGGTCGAGGAGATGTTCACGACCTTGCGCACGATGCGCTTGCCCTCGGCCCGCTCCTTCTCGACCGCATCCTTGAAGTGCAGCTGGAAGGCCCGCAGGATGCGGAACGGCGCGGTCAGGTGGACGTCGAGGATGGCATACCACTGCTCGTCGCTCATCTTCTGGATGACCGAGTCCCAAGTGTAGCCGGCATTGTTCACGACGACGTGACAATCGCCGAAAGCATCGACGGCGGTCTTGACGATGCGGTCGCCGAAGTCCGGCTTGGCAACGTCGCCGTTGCACGCGACCGCCTTGCCGCCCATCTTGATGATCTCGGCGACGGTCTCCTCCGCCGGCGCGTCGTCGATGTCGTTGATCACCACGCTCGCGCCGTCGCGCACCAGGCGCAGCGCGATCTCCTTGCCGATGCCGCGCCCCGAACCGGTGACGATCGCCACCTTGCCATCCATCTGACCCATGTCGTTCTCCCGCTGCCCTACGCTAATTCAGCGCGACCGTTGCGTTGCCCTGAAGCGTGTCCTGGCCGTTCTGGTTGGTGCACTTGATCTCGAGATCGACCAGCGTCTCGCCGTCCTTCTCGCGCTTGCCCGTGACCTTGCCGGAAACGGTGATGACGTCGCCCACCCAGGTGATCGAGGTGAAACGGGTGCCGAGGCCTCGGACCTGCTTCTGCGGGACCCAGGAGGTGACGAGGCGGCCGAGGAAGGCCATCGACAGCATGCCGTGGGCGAACACGTCCTTGAAACCGAACTTCTTGGCGAAGTCGAGATCGACATGGATCGGATTGTGGTCGCCGGAGCCACCGCAGTAGAGGGCGAGCTGGTGGCGGCTGATCGGCGGCAGCACCAGCGGCTTGAGTGCGTCGCCGACCTTGACGTCGGCAAATTTCGGAGCGGTCGCAGTTGCCATGAGTGCCTCCCTTACTTCTTCGCCGCGTCGGGGTTGCGAACGACGGTGACGCCGCGGCCCTTGGCCAGCTGCTTGCCCGCCTGGTCCTTCATCTCCATCTCCTGGACGACGAACCACAAGGCGCCGCCCTTCTTGTCGTAGATGTCGACGACCTTCTCCTGGCAGGTGACGACGTCGCCCACCACGACCGGTGCGTAGTATTCGAAGTGCTGCTCGCCGTGGAGGATCAGGCCGATATCGACGTTGAGCAGGCGCAGGAGCCCGCCCTTGTTGGGATCGTCGGCTTGCAGGGCGCGCAGGAAGGTGAGCGGCGCGGTGATGCCGCGATAGCCCGCCGCCTTGGCCGCGGCCTCGTCGGAATAGATCGGGTCTTCCTCGCCGATGGCCTTGCAGAACAGCTTGATCTTGCCCGCCTCGACGGTGGCGGTGAACGGCTCGAACTCGTGGCCGATGAGCTTCTTGTCGAGCTCCATGGATGTCTCCTCCTGATCCGATGCAAAGAAAAGCCCTCTCCCCGACTGCTAATGCGAGTCAGAGAGAGGGCTTCGCGATTCGCGACTACTCGTAGCGGCCGACGATGGCCACGCTCGCGATGTTCTCGCGCGGTGCACCGCCAAGATTGTGCGTCATGCCGATGCGCGGGTCCTTGAGCTGGCGGGGGCCAGCCTTGCCCTGAATCTGCAGGTACATCTCGTAGAGCATGCGCAGGCCCGAGGCGCCGATCGGATGGCCGAAGCACTTGAGACCGCCGTCGATCTGGCAGGGGATCTTGCCGTCGGCGTCGTAGAAGCCGTCGAGCACGTCCTTCCAGCCCTTGCCCGTTTCGGAAATGTGCAGGTCTTCCATGGTCACCAGCTCCGTGACCGAGAAGCAGTCATGGACCTCGAACATCGACACTTCGTCGCGCGGGTTCTTGATGCCGGCCTCTTCGTAGGCCTTCTTGGAAGCGATGCGGGTCGTGTGGAAGTAGCTGCCGTCCCACGAATTGTGGCCCGACTCGGAGCCGTTCGAGACCGAGAGCTGCAGCGCCTTGACGCTGACGATGTCGTGCTTGCCGAGCGCCTTGGCGATCTCCGGCGTGGTCACGATGGCCGCGGCCGCGCCGTCCGACACGCCGCAGCAGTCGAACAGGCCGAGCGGCGAGGCGATCATCGGCGCGTTGAGGATGGTGTCCATCTCGACGGCCTTCTGGAGATGGGCCTTCGCATTCTTCGCGCCGTTCTGGTGGCTCTTCCACGAGACGTGGCCGATCGCCTTCTTGAGGTCCTCGCCGCTCACGCCATGCGCCGTCATGTAGGCGGTGGCGAGCTGGGCGAAGTTGCCGGGCGCGGTGCCGTTGGCGTTCCACAGGGCCTGCAGCGGACCGCCGCGACCGCCGGGGAGGCCGCCGTAGCCGGTGTCCTTCAGCTTCTCGACGCCGAGCGCCAGGGCGAAGTCGGCGGCGCCGGAGGCCACCGCATAACAGGCACCGCGGAAGGCCTCGGTGCCGGAGGCGCACATGTTTTCGACATGCGTCACCGGGATGTTGGGCAGGCGCAGCGTCATGCTGAGCGGGATGCCCGACTTGCCGACATGGACCTCGTCGATGGCGGTCGAGAACCACGCCGCCTGCAGCTGGTTCTGGTCGATGCCGGCGTCCTTCAGGCATTCCTTGTAGGCTTCGAGCATCAGCTCTTCGGCGCCGCTGTCCCAGCGTTCGCCGAACTTCGAGCAGCCCATGCCGAGAATTGCGACCTTGTCCTTGATACCACGAGCCATTGCAGGTCTCCTTGGTGGTGAAGTTGAACTCTTGAAACTAACGAAACTCTTGAACCGGGAAAGCGATCCGAGCCGACAGGCTCAAACCGGAGTCGCCTTCCAGAAGTAACGCTTGAAGCCACCGCGCATCTGGTCGTTGTCGCGGATGCGGAAGGTCATGCGCATCTTGGCGCCGACCTTCACCTGATCCTTGTCGCTGTCCGTAAAGTCGGCCATGAACCGCCCGCCCTCGGGGAAGGTGATCATGCCGTAGTACGCCGGCGGGTCCGGCGAATAGGTGAGCGAGTCGGCAGTGAACGACATCACCGAACATTCCAGTCCGGCCATCCCATAGGGATCCTGGCTGTCCATCGCATGGCAGTTCGGATTGACGCAGACCTGACTGCGCGGGAACTGCACGGTGCCGCACACCCTGCATTTGCCGCCGACCAGACCGTAGATCATGTCGCGCTTGCGCCACAGGACCGACAGCGCGGTTTTCTTGTCGAACTCCGCGCGCATGCCCTTGTCGATCGGCAGCATGTCGTTGAAGGCGAGGAACTTCATGTAGTTCTTCTCTTCCTTCCGGCGCGCCATCCAGCCGGACAGGCCCTTGCGCTTGGGCAGCTTGTCGTTCTCGGCCGTGACCTCGAAGACCAGCGTATCGACGCCCTGGCCGAAGGCCACGACCATGATCTTGTCGCCCGCCTTGGCGCTTTCCAGCGCATCGACCAGCATGACGAGCGCATGCGCCGCGCCGGTATCGCCCAGCGAAGCGCCCATCAGGTCACGCACCGTGCTCTCGCCGATACCCGCCATCTTGGCCATCAGCTTGGGCACCGCCGGCATCAGGCTGGGCATGATGAAGTGGGTGATGTCGCCGCCGGTGAGCTTGCAGGCCACAAGTGCCGCCTTGATCGCGGGCGGCACGATCTTCGAGTAGCCCTCGTCGCGGATCCAGCGCTCTTCCCAACCGTAATCGAACTCGGCGTCCTCACCGCGGAAGTGATCGACGAAGTCCATCGACACGGAATGGTGGCCGACCAGCTTGGCGATCACGTTCTCGGTGCCGCAGAGCAGCGCCGCCGCGCCATCGCCGTAGTTGAGTTCGTTGGCCGAAGCGACGCGGGCCATCCGCTTGTCGGCGGCGGCCACCAGAGACGGCGCACCGTCCTTGGAGGCGTTGAGGCCGGCGATGAGGGCCGAGGTGCCGGCCTTCAGCGAGCCGCCGATGTCGGTGGCCGAGAGGTTCTGCTCGACGTTCAGCGCCGTGCTGATCACGCCGGCATTCTGGCGATCCTTGAAGGGATGCGTGGTCGAGGCGAAGTAGATGTTGCGGACGTCTTCGGCCTTGTGGCTGGTCAGGCAGTCGCGCGACGCCTCGACCGCCATGGTGATCGAATCCTCGTCCCAGTTGGCCATCGAGCGCTCGCCCTTGGCGAGGCCGCGCAGGCCGGCGGCGAACCACTTGTTGGCGTCATAGACGGCCTGACGGTTGAGACGAAGGCGCGGCACATAGGCGCCATAGGCCACGATTCCGACCATCGTTCTTCTTCCTCCACCTGGTCCGACCGAAGTCGGTTCATGAACGAGCGTTTATGCCGTCGCTCTTAGCGCGCTCGCCCCGGCCGGGCGAGCCGCTTTTCCAAATCGTGGCGTATTCTGCGGAATTATCTTCCGGTCTGCGGAACTCCGCCGCCAGCCGGCATTTCGCGGATGAGATTACGGTACCCGGCGCCCTCCGGGATATGCAGGAACTTCTTGCCGTCCTTCTCTTCGACCCAGGGCTGGACGGTGACGATCTTGCGCGCCCCAGCCGCCGCGATCGCGCCAGCGACCGTCTTGCCCTCGGCCAGCAGCTCGAGATTCTTCGTCGTGGCGTGGACCAGCGTCCGCTTGCCGGCCTTCGCCTCCTCGATCGCTTCCTGAGGGCCGATCCAGACAGAGTCCGTCGATTCCGACCCGTCGTGCAGGGCGATCTGATCCTCCGGCGCCTCGGCAAGGAAGAACCAGGTGTCGAAGCGCTTCGGCACGAAGGTCGGCGTGATCCAGTGCGCGTAGGGCGTCATCAGCTCGGTCGCGATCTCGAGATCCTCGGCCTCGACCATGTCGACAATGCTCGCCTCGTCCTTGGCGAGCTTGGCGCGCCAGCGCTCCTCGATGCCCTTGAGGTCAGCGGCCCCGATCAGCGCGCGCTGGCCGCGCTTGCGGGCCAGCAGGACGCCGCATTCCTCGAAGGCCTCGCGCACGCCGGCGACCCGGAACTTGAGCTCGCCATCGTCGATCTTGTCGGCCCCGCCGCAGCGCGCCCGAAGAGACGGGGCGCCGTCGGCCTCCTCCAGCTTGCCGCCGGGAAAAACGAGTGCACCGGAGAACGAATCGATCTGGTGATGACGGACCACCATGAACACTTCGAGCGGCGATCCGGCGTCGCCCGGCTGGGACGGCCGCAGCAGCAACACGGTGGTGGCGGGCCGCGGCGCGGCGCCCTCTTTCTTGGGTTCGGTCATCTCTTCCTGCATTCCTGTGACACTTCAATGTCCCATACAACCGGCGACAGTGCCATTGCGCGGGTGTATCCTGACATTGTCCATTCCGCTCTGAAGGAGCATCGCCATGACAATGTCCACCAACACTCAGCTTCCTCCCAATCTCGCAGAGGGCCTCAAGGTCCTGCGCGCCAAGTGGGGATGGATCGTGGCCCTGGGCGTCGTATTCCTGATCGCCGGCTTCATCGCGCTGGGCAGTGCCGTCGCCGCAACCGCCTCGGCCGTGATGATCGTCGGCATCATGATGATCATGGGCGGCGTCGCGGAAATCTTCGCCGCCTTCAGCGTCAAGGGCTGGGGCAAGTTCATCGTCTGGATGCTGCTGGGCGCGCTCTATGTCGGCGCCGGCATCATCGCCATCGGCAACCCCTTCGCCGCGGCCACCATCCTGACGCTCATGCTGGGCGCGGCTCTCGTGGCCGGCGGCGTGCTGCGCATCTTCCTCGCCTTCAGCATGAAGTCTGCCGGCAAGCCGTGGGGCTGGGTCGTCGTGTCCGGTCTCGTGACCCTCCTGCTGGGCGCTATGATCATCGCCCAGTGGCCGGCCTCCAGCTTCTTCGTGCTCGGCATCTTCCTCGGCATCGACCTGATCTTCATCGGGTCGGGCTGGGTGACGATGGGCCTGGCGCTGAAGAACCGCCCCGCCGCCTGAGGCCTACTTCCGGGTCGGATCCTCGGCCACCTGCACCAGCAGCTTGCCGAAGTTCCGGCCCTTCAGGAGGCCGATGAAGGCCTCGGGCGCGTTCTCGATGCCCTTCACGATATCCTCGCGATACTTGATCGTGCCGGCCTTCACTGCGGCCGGCACTTCCTTCCAGAAGTCGGCCATCTGGCCGAAGTGATCGGAGACGATGAACCCAGTCACGGTGGCGCGCTTGATCAGCAGCAGGCGCCAGTCGGGACCGGGGTTCATCTGCATCTCGTTGTATTGCGAGATCAGGCCACAGAGCGGCACCCGCGCGAAGTCGTTGAGTTGTGGCACCACGGCCGCCTGCACTGCCCCGCCGACATTCTCGAAATAGACGTCGATGCCCTTGGGCGCCGCGGCCCGCAGCTCCTTGAACAGGTTGCCCCCGGCCGCGCGATAGTCGACGCAGGCATCGAAGCCCAGCTCGTTCACGACGTAGTCGCACTTCTCCTTGCCGCCGGCGATGCCGACCGCGCGACAGCCCCGAAGCTTGG
The DNA here is from genome assembly GCF_052439685.1 of Reyranella sp. Taxonomy (GTDB): domain Bacteria; phylum Pseudomonadota; class Alphaproteobacteria; order Reyranellales; family Reyranellaceae; genus Reyranella. The sequence goes on along the minus strand of NZ_JBQVQG010000003.1, from coordinate 122,740 downwards.
CAAGCTGGCCGACCACCGAGCCGACGGCGCCGGACGCTGCCGACACCACGACGGTCTCGCCCGCCTTGGGCTTGCCGATCTCCATCAGCCCCCACCAGGCCGTCATGCCGGGCATGCCCAGCACCGACAGCGCGGTCGAGAGCGGCGCGGCATCGGGATCGAGCTTCATCGACATGTCGCCCGTCGACACGGCGTAGCTCTGCCAGCCGGCATACTCGACGACATAGTCGCCTTCCTTGAAGCGCGGGTTCTTCGACTTCACGACCTGGCCCACCGTGCCACCGACCATCGCGTCGCCGAGATTGACGTTCGACGCGTAGCCTTTCGTCTCCGCCATGCGGCCGCGCATGTAAGGATCGAGCGACAGCCAGATCGTGCGCGACAGATACTCGCCGTCCTTCGGCTCGGGGATCGGCTGGTCGACGACGTCGAAATTGGCGGGCGTCGGTTCGCCCTGCGGACGCGACTTCAGCAGCACGCGACGATTGGTGGCCATGGAATCCTCCGTTGGTTTGCGGCACGCTATCATGCCGATGAAAGCCCGCGAAACGCTGCGCCTCGTCCTGGCCGTGCTCCTTCTGCTATGGAGTGGCGCCGTGACAGCCCACACCCTCACCGAAGACGAACGCGCCCTGATCGAGGCGACCGAGCGCAACGACGTCGAGAGGGCGCGCCGATTGATCGCCGCCGGCACCAGCGTCAACGCCCAGGACGAGAAGCGCGACAGCGCCTTCCTGCTGGCCGGCGCCGAGGGACGCCTCGAAATCCTGAAGCTCACCCTGCAGGCCGGCGCCGACCTCGCGAGCACCAACCGCTATGGCGGCACGGCGCTGATCCCGGCCTGCCATCACGGCCATGTCGAGACGGTGCGGGAATTGCTGAAGACCGCGATCGACGTGAACCACGTGAACCGGCTCGGCTGGACTGCCCTGCTCGAGGTGGTGATCCTGGGCGACGGCGGACCGGCCTATGTCGAAATCACGCGCCTGCTGCTCGCGCACGGCGCCGACGTCAATCTTCCCGACAACCAGGGCGTCACACCGCTCGGTCACGCAAGACAGCGCGGCCAGCGCGAGATCGCCTCGATCCTGGAGGCCGCCGGCGGGCGCTGAATGACCGACAGGAACACTCTGACGATGTATCAGGCGGATGCGTTTTCCGATCGAGTGTTTGGCGGAAATCCGGCGGCCGTTCTTCTCCTCGATCGTTTTCTATCCGACGATCTCATGCAGGCCATCGCCGCGGAAAATAATCTGGCGGAAACGGCGTTCGCCCAGCCGCATTGCGCCGGATGGGACTTGAGGTGGTTCACCCCCACCGTCGAGGTCGATTTCTGCGGTCACGCGACTCTTGCGACGGCCCATATCCTCGCATCCGAGCATGATGTGCGCGGCGAGATGGTGTTTTTCACGCGCGTCGGCGAGCTGCGCGTTCTGCCCCTGGCCGACGGCTATCGTCTCGACATTCCGTGCCTTGCCCCCGAATTTCTCGCCGAACTGCCAGAGGCAGTGGAAGCGCTTTTTTCGGATGTGCGCGGGCAACGGTTCCGGAACTTCGAAAACCTGTATGTGGAGCTCGCGGACGAAGCCGCGGTCCGCTCCTTTGTTCCGGACCTTCATCGGATCGCAAAGCTGGGACCCGTCGGACTAGTCGTCACGGCGCGAGGCAACACCGATGACTTCGTGTCGCGCTACTTCGCTCCCGGTGCGGGGATTTCCGAGGATCCGGTGACAGGTTCGATCCATGCCACTCTCGTTCCGTTCTGGGCAAACAAGCTCGGCAAGAACAAGATGTCGGCGTTCCAGGCATCCGCTCGTGGCGGGCGCCTGCTTTGCGAGTTGAAGGACGACCGGGTGCTCATCACCGGCAAGGTGACGACCTTCATGAAAGCCGAGGTTTATCTTCCTTCGTCCGCGAACATTGCCCAACCAACAAGGCCCTAGCGATGCGTACCTATGTCTGCCTCCCCGGCGCCTGGATGGGCGCCTGGACCTGGAAGTTCGTGATCGAACGCCTGACTGCGGCGGGCCATGACGCCCGCGCGCTGCCCTTTCGCGGCGTCGGCGAGCGCGCGGCGGAACTGTCGCCCGAACTCGACAACGACGTGTTCCTCGCCGACACGATCGCCACCCTGGAGCAGGAAGACCTGCGCGACATCGTGCTGGTCGGCCACAGTTTCGGCAGCCTGATCGCCACGATGGTCACCGATCGTATTCCCGACCGGATCGGCCATCTCGTCATCATCGACGGCGGCATCGCGACCGACGGCCAGTCGATCTTCGGACGCATCCCGCCCGAGATCGTGGCCAAGCGGAAGAAGCTGATAAAGATCGTGAACGGCACCGAGGTGCTGCCCTTCGCGCCGGTCGGCAGCCTGATCATCGACGATCCGGAACTGGCGGCCTGGACCCACAGCCATCTCACGCCGCATCCGCTCGCCTGCTACACCAAGCCGATCACGCTGCATCATCCCGCCGGCAACGGCCGCCCGATGACCTACGTCGCCTGCACCAAGCCGCGCTATCCCGTGTCGGCCGGCATGCACGAGAAGGTCCAGGCGATGCCGCATGTCCGCTATCGGTCCATCGAGGCCGGCCACAACTGCATCCTCTCGGCCCCGGACCTGGTGGCCGCCGAGTTGCTGGCGATTCCGCGTTAGCAGGGGCCGCTAAAACGGCTCCTTGTACGGGCGCAGGTCGATCTCGTGGGTCCAGGCGCTGCGGTGCTGGCGGTGGAGATGCCAGTAGCTGTCGGCAATCGCGTCGATGTTCAGCAGCCCGTCCGGCCCGGCCTTCTCGACGCGGTCGGGCATGCGCGAGAGCAGACGTTCGCCCTCGATGCCGCCGTCGATGATGGCATGCGCGACATGGATGCCCTGAGGACCGAACTCGCGCGCCATCGACTGCACCAGCAGCCTAAGTCCGCCCTTGGTCGCGTTGAAGGCGGCGAAGCGCGGCCGGCCGCGCAGCGAGCCCGAGGCGCCGGTGAAGATCACGGTGCCGCGCCCGAGCGGCGCCAGCCGGCGCATGGCTTCCCGGCCGAACAGGAAGCCGGCAAAGCAGCCGACCCGCCACGACTCCTCGAAATGCTGCGCCGTCATCTCGCGGAAATCGACGGCGGCGTTGTTGCCCATGTTGAACACCAGCAGGTCGGCCGGCGCGCCGTCCGCATCATCTTCCATCGCCTTGTCGAACAGCGCGACGACCTCGTCCTCCTTCGTGCCGTCGACCACGACCGCCGTCGCCGAGCCGCCGGCCTCGCGGATTCCCTGCACCACCTTGTCGATCTTCCGTTCGGTGCGACCGGCGACCAGCACGTGATAGCCTTCTTTCGCAAAGCGGCCGCTCGCCGCCGCGCCCAGGCCGCGCTCGGCGCCCACGCCCAGCACCACCGCCTTCGTCTTCTTCGCCATGTTCGCTCCTCGCAACGCTGTTGCGCAGAACTTGCGGTGCCTCAGGCCCCTTCGCTACGGTCGATCGCATGAAATTAGCTCCGTACCCCATGATCGATCTCGACCTCGCGGCGCCGCTCGATCGCCATCCTGCCACCGTGCTGCCCGACTGGATCGACTGGAACGGCCACATGAACGTGGGCTACTACGTCGTGGCCTTCGACAAGGCGACCGACACGCTGTGCCAGCAATTCGCCTGCGGCTTCGAATATACGCGCGATGAAATCGGTATGACCTTCGTGCTCGAGGCGCACGTGACTTACGACCGCGAGGTCAAGGAAGGCGATCCCCTTCGCATCACCACGCAGATCCTCGACCACGACGCCAAACGCATCCACTACATCCACATGATGTATCATGCGACGGAAGGCTATCTCGCCGCCACCAACGAACTCATGCTGATGAACATCGACTACAAGACCCGCCGCTCGGCGCCGTGGCCCGACTTCGCCATGGAGCGTATCGAGAAGCTCGCCGCGGCGCATGCCGTCCTCCCCCGCCCGGCCCAGGCCGGCCGCCTCATCGGAATCAAGAAGAAGTAACAGCGTCCATGCTTCAGTCCCTGCCGTACGAACTTCCCGAACTGATCACCCGCGCCCCGCTCGACACCCACCGTTCCACGGTCGTTCCCGAATGGGTCGACTGGAACGGCCACATGAACGTGGCCTTCTACGTCACCGCCTTCGACCAGGCGTCAGGCGCGTTCATGCGCAACATGGGGCTGGGCCGCCGCTACGTCGACGGCAAGCTCGGCATGACCTTCGTGCTGGAAACCCATGTCACCTACGATCGCGAGCTCCGGGAAGGTGCGCCGCTGCGCTTCACCACCCAGCTCCTCGCGCGCGACGCCAAGAAGGTCCATCTTTTCCACGAGATGTATCATGCCGAGCAGGATTATCTGGCGGCGACCAACGAGACGATCCTGATGAACATCGACTACACCTCGCGCCGCTCCGCACCGTGGCCGGTGCCGGTGACAGAGCGCCTCGACGCGATCTGGGAGACCCACAAGCCTCTGCCCAAGCCGGCCAAGGCCGGCCGGGTCATGGGTCTCGCCAAGCGATGATGGTTGGCGAGGCGATCCTGACCACGCCTCGCCTGGCCCTCCGAAGCGGGTTCACAAACGAAATAGACGAAATATCCGAAACAAACGAAACCAGTGTCGCACCCCTGTACACGTGTCGGGGCAGACCGTCGCCGCAACAATGTTGCGCACCGGCGCTTCACAAAGGCCTATTTCAGCAACCCGCTAGTCGCCCGCAAGCTTCGCCAGCGCCTCGCCGCTCAGGCGATAGGGCAGCCAGTTGCGGATCCAGCGATAGCCCAGGCGCTCGTAGAAGCCGCGCGCCGGGTTCCAGTCGAGCACGTTGAGGTCGATGCGCTTGTAGCCCTTGTCGGCGCATTCGCGGGCGAGGCCCTGCATCAGCGCGCGGGCCACGCCGCCGCGGCGCTCATCGGGCACGACCCAGATGTCCTCGATGAAGATGCCGCGGGCCGCGGTCCAGACCGAATAATTGAACGTGTAGAGGACGAAGCCCACCGGCGTCGCGCCGCGCTCGCCGATCAGGGCGGCGAATTGCGGGTTGTCGCCGAACCCGTCGCGCGCCAGGGTCTCGGGCGTCGAGCGGACGGCGTCGGGCTCGTCCTCGAAAGTCGCGAGATCGACCGAGAAACGATGCAGCGTGTCGACGTCCGCGACCGTGGCCGCCCGCACGACGAGCTTTTCGAGATCAGACGGCAAGATAGCCTCCATCGACCGGGAGGATGGCGCCGGTGATGTAGCTCGCCGCCTCCGAGCACAGGAACACCACAGGCCCGGCCAGTTCCTCCGGCTGCCCGACGCGCTTCATCGGCACGTGGGCGAGGAAGCCGTCCAGCTTCTTCGAGTCGGCGCGCGTTACCTCGGTCATCGCGGTGGCGATGATGCCCGGCGCCAGCGCGTTCACCCGCACGCCGTCGGGCGCCAACTCGGTCGCGAGCGCCCGCGTGAACTGGGCCAGGGCGCCCTTCGAGACGGGATAAACACCGCTGCCGGCGGGCGCGACGAAGGAGTTGATCGAGGCGATGTTCACGATGCTGCCCTTGGTGTGCTTGAGCTGCTCGATGAAGGCCATGGTGACGTTGAACGGTCCCTGGACGTTCACCTCCATTGTGCGCTCCCAGCGCGCCCGGCCGTCCGGCTCCGTCAGGCCGCCGCGCAGGAAGATGCCGGCATTGTTGACCAGGATGCTGATCGGGCCGACCAGCAGCGAGACGTCCTGTGCCAGCTTGGTACAGCTCTCCTCGTCGGTGACGTCGAGCGCATGGCCGCGCGCCTCGCCGCCCGCCTTGACGATGCTGTCGGCGATCGCGCGTGCCGCCTCGAGGTCGATGTCGGTGACGATGACGCGCGCACCCGCCGCCGCAAGACCGCGCGCGATGGCGGCGCCGTTGCCGCGGCCCGCACCGGTGACCAGCGCCAGCCGGCCCTTGAGCGTGTCCTTCATGCTTCCTCCATCGTCTCGCGCGCGGCCCTCAGCGCCTCGCGCAGCACCGCCTCGTCGCCCACATGATTGGCCAGCAGGAGGATCAGCCGCGCGTCGAAGGCGCGACACTGCTCGTCGCTCAGATCCCGATGCGCGTCGACGATCGCGTTGTAGACATCGTCGGGGCGCGCAAGATTCAACGTGCGGCGCAGCGCGCCGGTCGTGATGTCGGCCATCGCGGTCTCCTCAGCCGTTTCCAGTCGCCCGTCTGATCGCCGCAGCAATCGCGGCTGCATCAAAGCGACGCCAGCGGGCGGCGACGTATCGGTCCGGCCGGACCAGGTAAGTCGTGCCCGGCCGCCCATCGTAGCGCTGGCGGGCAAGCCCGTCGCCCGCAATGCGGACGCAGATCACCCCGGACGGCAGGTCGCCGATCGGCACATCCGTGTCGCCGAAGGTCAGCAGGGTGAAGCCCGGCCCCAGCCGGTCGATCAGCCATCCGCTGCCGTCCCGTCCGACCGGTGCATCGAGCATCGCCCGGCCGGGGCCCGGCCCACGCAGCCAGTCGGCGTCGCCGTCCGGCGTATCGAGCGGCGAGCCCGGCTGCGCCGTCGGCACCGACAACCGGCCGCTGTTGATCAGCGCCCGGGCGAAGGGAAAGTCGCGTGCCAGCGACAGCGTGGCATCGCGAAAGACGCGCGACGCGGCGAACTTCGGCGTGATGAAGTCGGTGCTGCGCGTCGAGTTCAGGATGTTTTCCTGCGCCGCGGCACGCCGCTCGCTGCAATAGCTGTCGAGCAGCGACACCGGCGCGGTCCTCGCCAGGACCATCGCCAGCTTCCAGGCGAGGTTGTCGACATCGGCGATGGCTGCGTTGCCGCCGCGCGCGCCGAAGGGCGAAACGACATGCGCGGCATCGCCGGCGAAGACCACACGGTCGTGGACGAAGCGCTCCATCATGCGGCAAGTGAAGGTGTAGACGCTGGTCCACTCATGCTCCCAGCGCGCCTCCGGGCCGAACATCTGGCGCAGGCGCCGGTCGATGTTCTCCGGCTTCTTCTCCTCCTCCGGATCGGCATCGGGACCGAGCTGGAAATCGACCCGCAGCACGTTGTCGGCCTGGCGGTGCAGCAGGACGGAGTTGGTCGGATGGAACGGTGGGTAGAACCAGAAGCGCCGTTCCTTGGGCAACTCGCTCAGGAGGCGGATGTCGGAGATCAGGAACCGGTCGTGGAAGACCTCGCCGGGATAGGGCAGGTCCAGGAGGTGCCGCACGGTGCTGCGCACGCCGTCGCAGGCGACCAGCCAGTCGGCGTCGAGCGTGTAGCGCCCGTCCGGCGTCTCGATCTCGACCGTGACGCCGTCAGGGCCTGGCGTGACTCCCACGACCTTGTTGCGGAACCGCATCTCGATCAGCGGCTCGGCGAGGCAGCGCTCGAAGAGATACTCCTCGACGTAATATTGCTGCAGGTTCACGAAAGCCGGGAACTTGTGGCCGGGCTCGGGCTGCAGGTTGAAGCGGAAGACCGGCTTGTCGTGGAGATAGAGCTCGCCCTGCTCCCAGGTGATTCCCTTCTCCACCATGCGGCCGGCGACGCCGAACCGGTCCCAGGTTTCGAGACTGTGCTTGGCCTGGCAGATCGAGCGGCTGCCGAGGCTCACCGTATCGTCCTCGTCGAGCACGACCGACGGCACACCGCGCCGGGCGAGCGCCAGCGCCAGGGTCGGACCGGCCAGGCCGGCCCCCACGATCACGACCGGCCGGCGCCCGCCTTTGCCGTCCAGCTCTGCCGGCTTCCGGTACTCGTAGCGGCGATAGGTGTAGGAACTCATCGGAGCGCGCCACTCCAGTGGCGCTCATGATGCACCACTGGAGTGGCGCGCTCCAAAGCCGGCATCGTCACTCGGCCTTTTCGAGCGCCGCCCACATCTCGATGTCGCGCTCGGCGGTCCAGATGCGCGGATGGTCGAGCCCCTTGGCCTCGTCGTAGGCGCGGCTGACGTCGAACGGCATGCAATGCTCGAAGATGACCCAGTTGCCGTAGCGCGGCTGCAGCGCCGCCATCGCCTTGTCGTAGGCCGCCTTCAGCGAGTCGCCAGCCTCGGCGCTCTTCTCCACGACCTTGTAGAGATCGCTCAGGAAGGCCTGCGTTCCGGCGATGCCTTCCTCGACCGGCCCCTCGCCGATCAGCGCGTCGCCGCGGCCCGGCACCAGCGCCTCGGCCCTGAGGTCGCGCAGCTTCTGCAGGGTCTCCGGCCAATCCTTGTAGTGCGCGTCGCCGCAATAGGGCGTGGCGCCGTATTCGACGAGATCGCCGCTGAACAGGGTGCGTTCCTCGGGCAGCCAGACGATCGTGTCGCCCTTGGTATGCCCACGGCCGGCATGGATGATGTCGACCTGCAGCTTGCCCAGCCACAGGGTCATGCGATCCTTGAAGGTGATGGTGGGCCAGGTGAGCCCCGGAATCGTCTCGGCCGCCTGGAACAGGCGCGGGAAGCGCTGCAGCTCGGACTTGTAGTCCTGCGCGCCGCGCTCGACGATCATATCGCGCGTGGCTTCGCTGCAGATGATGTGCTCTGGCGCATAGCCGCTGGCGCCCAGGACGCGCACGGCATGGTAGTGCGACAGCACCACGTACTTGATCGGCTTGTCGGTGACGGTGCGGATGCGTTCGATCACCTGCTCCGCCATTTTCGGCGTCGCCTGGGCATCGATCACCATGACCGCGTCGTCGCCGATCACGATGCCGGTATTGGGATCACCCTCCGCGGTGAAGGCGTAGGCGTGTTCGGACAGGCGGCTGAAGGTGATCTTCTTGTCCGTCATATCCGCCTGAGAGGCGAACGCCTTGGCCATCGATGTCTCCCCCGTTATCGCTTGAACGGGAACCTATGCAGCGCGCGGGGCCGGAGTCAAAGCGTGGCTATTCACAGGCGGGTCACTCGCTGCCGTACCTGTGATAGGTCGAGCGATCGCCGGTGCGGACGCTGACATCGAACGCGTCGCCGTCGCGCTCCATCCGCAGCTTGACGACGGAGCCGGCTGGTCCGACCGCCCAGAGCTTGCGATAGAAGTCGCCGACATCGTCCAGCACCTCGCCATTCAGCGCATGCAGGATGTCGCCCCGTTGCAGGCCGGCGCGGTCGGCAGGCCCGCCATCCGAGATGCCGCCGACCACGAGCTGGCCCAGATGCTCGACCGTATAGATGCCGAGCCAGGGGCGCGACGGCGTCGACAGGCGTCCGGTGGCGACCAGCTCCTCGAAGATCGGCTTCAACCGGTTGATCGGCACATACATGTTGCCCGGGAAGGCCGGCGATCCCGGGCCCAGCGCCTCCTGCACCAGCAGCGAGCCGACACCGAGCAGCGCACCGTCCTGGCCGATCAGCGCCGAGCCACCCCATAGCGGATAGGCCGGAACCGTGAAGATGGCGCTGTCGAGCAGGTACTCCCAGTAGCCGGCGAACTCCCGCCGACCCGCGACCTTGACCTTGAGGGCGGCCTTCTCGCCGCCCAGGCCCGCGACAAAGGCCTCGCCGCGCAGGGTGAGGGAATCGGAATCGCCGAACGGCATCGGCTTCAGCGGGAGCGGAGACTCCGTCCGCACGAGTCCGAAACCGCTCTCATAATCGTAGCCGACGATGCGGGCGGCCGTCTCGTTGCCCTCGATGTCGGTGATCGTGACCGTGTCGGCTTCCATGATGAGATAGCCGATGGTGAGAACCAAGCCGTCGTCGTCGACCAGGATGCCGTGACCTTCACGCTCCGTGCCCAAAGTCTGGGCCGAGCGACGGCTCTCCGGAATGGTGGTCTTGACGCCGACCACAGCGGGCAGCGCCGCCGCGACCGGAGGCGGCAGGCTAGAGCCGCCGCCGGGGGTGCGGGCGACCACGCCCTCGTCGCCGGGAGGAGGCCAATGGCCCGACCCGTTTGCGGAACCGTTCAACCCTCGGGCCATCCGCACACCTCCGCCGCGCACCATGCGCGTCCACAGTCTCAAAGATAGGCGTCCGCCGTCGCGATTGCTATATGACGGTGCATGGCGCCCCCCGCCGATCCGTTCGAAATCACCGATGACCCCGCTCCGGCCGATCCGGTCCCGGCGAGGCGTGCCCTCGCGCCCACGGCCCATCTCGAAGGGCTGAACGACGAGCAGCGCCAGGCCGTCACCCATGCCGGCGGCCCTTTGCTGGTCCTGGCCGGCGCCGGCACCGGCAAGACCCGCGTGCTCACCACCCGGATCGCCCATCTGCTGCTTACCGGCCAGACCCGGACATCGCAGATTCTGGCGGTCACCTTCACCAACAAGGCCGCGCGCGAAATGCTGGATCGCGTGGCGAAGCTGATCGGCGGCGCGGCGGATGGAATGTGGCTGGGGACCTTCCACGCGATCGGCGTGCGGGTGCTGCGCCGTCACGCCGAGCTGATCGGGCTCAAGAGCAATTTCACCATCCTCGACACCGACGACCAGACGCGACTGATCAAGCAGCTGCTGCAGGCCGAGGGCATCGACGACAAGAAATGGCCGGCGCGGATCCTGTCAGGGATCATCCAGCGCTGGAAGGATCGCGCGCTGACGCCCGACAAGGTATCGGGTGCCGAAGCCGGCGACTTCGCCAACGGCAAGGCCGCCGACATCTACCGCCAGTACCAGGAGCGTCTCGCCGAGGTGAACGCCGTCGATTTCGGCGACCTGGTGATGCATTGCGTCACGCTTTGGCAGAAGCATCCCGACATCCTGGCGATCTATCACAACCGCTTCCGGCACATCCTCGTCGACGAATACCAGGACACCAACGTCGCCCAGTATCTCTGGCTGCGACTGCTGGCGCAGGGCACGGAGAACGTCTGCTGCGTCGGCGACGACGATCAGTCGATCTATGGCTGGCGCGGCGCCGAGGTGGGCAACATCCTGCGCTTCGAGAAGGATTTCCCCGGCGCCACCATCGTCCGGCTGGAACGCAACTACCGTTCGACGCCGCACATCCTGGCCGCCGCCTCGCACCTGATCTCCCACAACGAGGGACGGCTCGGGAAGACGCTGTGGACCGACACCAAGGAGGGCGAGCGCATCTCGCTGCGCGGCGTCTGGGACGGCGACGAGGAAGCGCGGACCATCGGTGAGGAGATCGAGGCGCTGCAGCGCGACAAGCACAAACTCGCGCAGATCGCGATCCTGGTGCGCGCCGGCTTCCAGACCCGCGAGTTCGAGGAACGGTTCATCACGATGGGCCTGCCCTACCGCGTGATCGGCGGGCCGCGCTTCTACGAACGCCAGGAGATCCGCGACGCGCTGGCCTATTGCCGAGTCACCATCCAGCACGACGACGACCTCGCCTTCGAGCGCATCTACAACACGCCGCGCCGCGGCCTGGGCGAATCGGCCCTGCGCACGCTGCGGCTGATCCAGCGCACGCAAAAGATCTCGCTGTTCGAGGCGACGCGGCGGGCGCTCGAGACCGACGAGCTGAAGGCCCGCCCGCGCAAGTCGCTGGGCGACCTGATCCGGAACTTCGAGCGCTGGCGCACCATGCTCGACGGCATGAGTCATGTCGAAGTGGTCGAAACCATGCTCGACGAGTCCGGCTATACCGACATGCTGCGGCTGGACCGGTCGCCCGAGGCGGAAGGCCGGCTCGAGAACCTGAAAGAGCTCGTCAACGCCCTGCAGGAATTCGATTCGCTGCCGGCATTCATGGAGCACGTGGCCCTGCTCACCGACATGGCATCGCGCGACGACACCGACATGGTGAGCGTGATGACCCTGCACGCTGCCAAGGGGCTTGAGTTCGACACGGTGTTCCTGCCGGGCTGGGAGGAAGGCCTGTTCCCCAACCAGCGCGCCCTCGACGACAAGGGCCAGTCCGGTCTCGAGGAAGAACGGCGGCTGGCCTATGTCGGGCTGACGCGGGCGCGCAAGCGGGGCTATGTTTCCTTCGCCGCCAACCGTCGCGTGTTCAACCAGTGGCAGGCGGCCATCCCGTCGCGTTTCCTGCGCGAACTGCCACCCGCCCAACTGGCACAAAGCAGCGATGCCGGCCTCTACGCCACCTACTCCGCCGGCCATCATGGCGGGCTGCGCGATCAGGCCAGCGGTTTCGAATACGAGAGCCTGGGCGTTCCCGGCCGCCGCGGCCGCTATCGCGACGAGACAATCGACGACCGGCGCGCGACCGAGGGCGACCGGGTCGATCTCAGCATCGGCCAGCGCGTCTTCCACCAGAAGTTCGGCTACGGTCTCATCGTCGCCGTCGACGGCAACAAGCTCGACATCGAATTCGAGAAGGCCGGCCCCAAGAAGGTGCTCGACAGTTTCATCGAAGCCGCCTGATCAGAAGCTACAGGAGAGAAACACCATGTTCCGCCGCTCCGCCCTTGCCCTCGGCTCCGCCCTTTCCGTCGTGCTCGCCTCCGGCGCCGGCTTCGCGCAGACCGGCAAGGTAACGATCGTCACCTCGTTCTCCAAGGATGTCACCGACCCGATCAAGAAGGCCTTCGAGAAGGCCGTGCCGGGCGCCACGCTGGAAGTGCAGAACCGCAACACCAATGCCGGCGTTAAGTTCATCGAGGAGACCAAGGGCAACAACCAGGTCGATCTCTTCTGGGCCTCCGCGCCCGACGCGTTCGAGGTGCTGAAGGGCAAGAAGCTGCTCAGCCCCTACAAGCCCAAGGCCACCGGCATCGCCGACAAGGTCGGCTCTTATCCGGTCAACCACAAGGACGGCTTCTATTCCGGCTTCGCGGCCTCGGGCTACGGCATCATGTGGAACGAGCGCTACGTGAAGGCCAACAAGTTGCCGACGCCGAAGGAGTGGCAGGACCTCGCGCAGGCGCCCTACTTCGACCATGTGTCGATCTCGGCGCCATCACGCTCGGGCACGACGCATCTCACGATCGAGACGATCCTGCAGGGCGAAGGCTGGGACAAGGGCTGGCGCACGACCAAGGACATCGCCGGCAACCTGCGCACCGTCACCGACCGTTCGTTCGGCGTGCCGGAGGCGGTGAACTCGGGTCAGGTCGGCTATGGCATCGTCATCGACTTCTTCGCCTTCTCCTCGCAGGGCGCGGGCTTTCCTGTGAAGTTCGTGTACCCGTCGGTGACGACGCTGGTCCCGGCCAATGTCGGCGTCGTCGCCAACGCCCCGAACAAGGCCGGCGCCGAGGCCTTCATCGAGTTCCTTCTGTCGCCCACCGGCCAGGAGGTCCTGCTGGAGCCGACGATCCGCCGCCTGCCGGTGCGCCCCGATACCTACGCCAAGGCGCCGGCCGGCTATCCCAACCCGTTCAAGGACAAGAACCTCCAGGGTCTGCTGACCTTCAACGCCGAGGTGTCCGAGAAGCGGACGGCGGCGGTCGACACCTTGTTCGACCAGCTCATCACCTTCCAACTCGAGCCGCTCAAGGCCGTGACCAAGGTGCTGCACGAGGTCGATGCCGCCTTGAAGAAGAAGGACAATGCCCAGGCCCGCGCGCTGGCCAAGGAAGCCCGTGACCTGATCGCCGCCATGCCGATCACCGAAGCGCAGGCCGCCTCGCCCGAGATCAAGGCCGCCTTCACCGGGGGAAAGGTAAAGTCTTCGCGCCAGGCCGAGCTGGAACAGCAGTGGGCCGCCTTCGCCAAGGAGAAGTACGCCGCCGCCAAGGCCAAGGCCGACGAGGCGCTGAAGCTGGCGCGCTAGTGCGTCGGATATGACTCAAGGGTCCTTCGCTGCGCTCAGGATGACAGCGTCTTCTGCATCGACGCACTGCGCCAAGCACAGAAAAGTTGTCATCCTGAGCGCAGCGAAGGACCTTTCTTTCGTTGATGGTCGAAGCGAATGACGTCGGTTCGGTCGCCCGGCCAGGTCGCGCTGGCACTCGCGATCGCGCTGTTCCTCGGCGTCTTCCTGATCGTGCCGGTGGCGACTGTCGTCTATGTCGCCTTCACCGAGAAGGGCGGCGGCGGACTGACGCTCGTGAACTTCCTCGACTTCGGGCGCACCGACCTGTTCGTCCGCTCGTTCTGGAACTCGGTCTACGTGTCGGCGATGACGGTCGTGTGGGCGTCGGTGCTGGCGCTGCCGCTCGCCTATCTGACGACGCGCTTCGAGTTCCGCGGCGCCATGCTGGTGCAGACGCTGGGCTTCCTGCCGCTGATCATGCCGCCCTTCGTCGGCGCGGTGGCGATGCAACTGCTGTTCGGCCGAAACGGCTCGGTGAACCTGCTGCTCGACGAGTGGTTCGACTTCAAGATCGGCTTCATGGAAGGGCTGAACGGCGTCATCTTCCTGCAGGCCATCCACTATTTCCCGTTCATCCTGGTCAACCTCTCGGCGGCGCTGCGCAACATCGACCGCAGCATGGAAGAAGCCGCGCAGAACCTGGGCTCGCACGGGCTGCGGCTGTTCCGCCGCATCGCACTGCCGCTGGCGCTGCCGGGCTACGTCGCCGGCGCCAGCCTGGTGTTCGTGAAGGTGTTCGACGACGTGGCGACGCCACTGCTGCTTAACGTCAAGGAGATGCTGGCGCCGCAGGCCTATCTGCGCATCACCTCGATCGGCATCGACGACCCGATGGGCTACGTCATCTCCGTCGTGCTGATCCTCGTCGCGGTGGCGACCATGTGGGCGACGGCGCTGGTCATGAAGGGCAAGGACTACGCCACGACCCAGCGCGGCGGCGGCGGCCTCGCCCGCCGGCAGTTGCGGCCACGCGAACAGGCGCTGGCCTATGGCGTCGTGATCCTGATCCTGGCGCTGGTGCTGGCGCCGCATGTCGGGCTGGTGCTGCTGTCCTTTGCCACGGTCTGGTCCTACAGCCCCCTGCCCGACGGCTATACGCTGGCCCACTACACGCGCGTACTGGGCGACAGCTCGGTCTACATCAAGAACACACTGCTCTATTCGGGCCTCGCCGCGACCATCGACGTCGCGATCGGCGGCGCCATCGCCTATCTCGTCCTGCGCACACGACTGCCGGGACGGCAGTGGCTCGACTGGGCCGCCAGCACCGCGCTCGCGGTGCCTGGCGTCGTCCTGGGCATCGGCTATCTGCGCGCCTTCTATGGCGTCAGCCTGCCCGACGGCACGCCGCTCGCGACCCTGTGGATCGTGATCGTGCTGGCCATCGCCATCCGCCGCCTGCCCTACGCGCTGCGTGCCGCCTATGCTGCCCTGCAGCAGATCTCGGTCTCGCTGGAGGAGGCGGCGGAGAATCTCGGGGCCACCAAGGCGCGCACGGTTCGGCGGGTCGTGATCCCGCTGATGACTGGCGGATTGCTGGCCGGCTTCGTCACCAGTTTCGCCACGGCCGCGGTCGAACTGTCGGCTGTGCTGATCCTGGTGCAATCCAACTCGGATGCGCCGCTGGCCTACGGGCTCTACGTGCTGATGCAGACTCCGGCCGGACGCGGCGCCGGCGCCGCACTGGGCGTGATCGCCGTCCTCATCGTGGCGATCTGCATGGGACTGTCGCAGCTCGCCGTCGACCGCTCGCAACGGGCTAGGGGCCTCGATATATGACGGAGATGACCCTGTCGAAGCCGGCTCGCGCCGTGGGCATAGAGATCACGGGCGTGAACCTTTCCTACGGCGCGACCCATGTGCTGAGGGATGTCGCCCTCTCGATCCGTCCCGGCGAGTTCTTCGCCTTCCTCGGCCCCTCAGGATGCGGCAAGACCACCCTGCTGCGGCTGATCGCGGGCTTTGCCCAGGCGCAGACCGGCAAGGTGCTGCTGGACGGACAGGATGTGGCGCCGCTGCCGCCTTGGAAGCGCGACGTCGGCATGGTGTTCCAGAGCTACGCGCTGTGGCCGCACATGACCGTCGCGAAGAACGTCGCCTTCGGGCTGGAGGAACGCCGCCTGCCGCGCGCCGAGATCGACCGCCGCGTTTCGCAGGCGCTGGAACTGGTCGGTCTCTCCGCCTATGCCGAGCGGCGACCGGCGCAGCTCTCGGGCGGTCAGCAGCAGCGCGTCGCCGTGGCGCGCACCATCGCCATCGAGCCCAAGGTGCTGCTGCTCGACGAGCCGCTGTCCAACCTCGACGCCAAGATGCGGGTCAGTGTCCGGCGCGAACTGCGCTCACTGCAGCAACGGCTGGGACTCACGACGATCTTCGTGACCCACGACCAAGAGGAGGCCAACACGATCTGCGACCGCATCGCCGTGATGGACGCCGGCCGGGTCCAGCAGGTCGGCACGCCGATGGAGCTCTACGAGAACCCGGCGAACCTGTTCGTCGCCAATTTCCTGGGCTCGGCCAACATTCTGGACGAGCGCGCCGGCGTGCCGATCCCCGCCGGCAAGCGCCTGGTGTTCCGGCCCCAGCATGCCGCCCTCACGTCACCCGAAGGTGCCGCCCTGCGCGGGCCGGTCACGCATCGCGAATTCCTGGGCGCGACCGTCCGTTACGCCGTGCACATCGGCGACAGCGAGGTCCTGATCGAGACGCCATTCCAGTCCGGCGGCGAGTTGCGCGCCGTCGGCGACACTGTCGGCGTGGACTTGCCGCCCCGGCGCATGCTCTTCCTTCCGGCATGAACATGAGCAAAGTACGCAAGGCCGGCTTCGTCGCGCCCGCCCCGCACCGCGCCGACTGGGAAACCCTGCTGGAGGAACGGCTGGGCGAGGAAGGCTTCATCGTCGCGAGCTGCGAGGTCTCGCGCGACGGTCCCTGGCGCATCGACATTTTCGGCGAGGGTGACGAGGCGCTGGTCGAGGCGGCCATCGAGGCTTCCGCCCGGGCCCTCGGTCTCGACGTGCCCCGCTGGGCGTGGGAGGAGCTGCCCGACATCGACTGGCTGGCCGAGAACCAGCGTTCCTTCCGGCCCTTCGCCGTCGGTCCCTTCTGGGTGCACCCGTCGCACGTGACGGAGGGCCGGCCCGCGAGCCTGCTGGCGCTGCGCATCGACGCCGGCCTGGCGTTCGGTACCGGCACCCATGCCACCACCCGCGGCTGCCTGGAGATGTTGGCGACGCTCGATCCGACCGAGACGGTCAACGCCGTCGACGTGGGCTGCGGCAGCGGCATCCTCGCCATCGCCATGGCCAAGCTCTGGAAGCGGCCGGTGACCGGCGGCGACAACGATGCCGAGGCGGTGGAAGTCGCCCGGGAGAACGCGGCACTGAATGGTGTGCCGGAGTTCTGCTCCTTCTTCGTCTCCTCGGGCCTGCAGGCCGCCGAGCTGGCGGGCCGCGGGCGCTACGACCTGGTCGTGGCGAACATCCTGGCGGGGCCATTGCTCGACCTCGCGGAGGAATTCGGCGCGGCGGTGCGCCCCGGCGGGCGCGTGCTGCTGAGCGGCCTGCTGGTCGAGCAGGCGGCGGGCATCCTCACCGGCTATGAACGATACGGCTTCACCTTCGAACGCCGCATCGACCTGGAGACGGGCGGCGCCTGGTGGCGCAGCCTGATCCTGCGCCGGAGCTGACGCCCAAAACGAAAGGGCCGGCTTACGCCGGCCCCCTTACGCTTACGCTTACGCTACTCAACAGTCGGCTACGCCGCGCGGCGCAGATTCTGGTTTGCGGCAGTGACCTGCCCGCCGACATCGTCGAACCGCGGAGCCACACCCTCGGCGGCCTCACGGATCGCGAAGGTGATGTCGGCCCGGCACAGGCCGAGGTCGGACAGTTCGCGGTCGGTCATGCGGTGGAGCTGGGCCTCGGCGGCGCGCAGCTTGAGGTCGGCCTTGATCCCGCCGACGGCGCGATCATACACGCGGCCTGCCCACAGGACCGCCTCACCCAACGCATTCGCCAGCCATTCGGCACGCGCGTAGCGGGCGCGCAGCTCGAGCAGGCGGCGATCGTCGAGGGTGAAGCTGATCTTGGTATTTGCGTTTCCCCCCGCCGGCGCAGTTTCGCTGGTCAGATCCTTAAAGGTCCGAATCGGCTGGGTCATCATGAGTCTCTCCTTCTATTGTGCGGCGCGATAGGCGATGCTGCACTGCACCCAGCAAATATAGAGCCTTGAGTTGCAACAATAAGTGCGGAGTCTGAAGGGTCGATATGCGCTTGACGCATGGCGAGCTTATTTGAGCATTTCGCACTTGCGAGCGAAATATTATTGCTCGGTTTGATTGGCCCCACCACCCCGCGTAGGGTTCGCCTCATCATGACGACCGCTCCTGACGACGTACTCGCCCTGCTCCGCCGCCGTGGCCGCGGCACGGATGCCGCTTCCCTCGGCGACCTGATGCGCGGAGTCGCCGCCGCCCCCGAAAGCCTCTCCGGCCCGGAATGGGTAGAGCTCATCGATCCGGCAGCTGACGCCGAATTGACCACCGCCTTGTCCAAGTGGCGGGCAGAGCTGGCGGCCGCCGACGACGGGCTGCAGGCAAGCCCGGCGCCGGTCGCACGCCTGGCCGACCTGCGGGCCGAGCTGAAGCGTCGCGGGCTGGACGGTTTCGTCGTGCCTCGGGCGGACGAACATCAGGGCGAATACGTGCCCCGCCGCTCGCAGCGCCTGGGATGGCTCACCGGCTTCAGCGGGTCAGCGGGCCTCGCGATCGTGCTGGCGGACCGTGCGGCCATCTTCGTCGATGGCCGCTACACCCTCGCCGTGCGCGACCAGGTCGACGTCGCGGCCTTCGTGCCGCGCCAGATTCCCGAGCAGTCGGCCGAACAGTGGATCGCCGAGAACCTGCCCAAGGGCGGCCGGCTGGGCTTCGATCCCTGGCTGCAGACCGTCGATGGCTACGACCGCTTCGCCCGCGCCTGCCAGCGGGCGGGCGGCAGTTTCCTCGCCGTCGAGTCCAATCCGGTCGATTCGGTGTGGCGCGAACGGCCGCCGGCGCCGCTGGCGCCGGTCCTGCCGCATCCGGTGGAGTTCGCCGGCGAGACCAGCGAGAGCAAACGTGCCCGCATCGCCTCGATCGTGGCCGGCCGGAACGCCGATGTGGCACTGATCACCGCCCCCGATTCGATCGCCTGGCTGCTCAACGTGCGGGGCGGCGACGTCCCGCGCACCCCGTTCGCGCTCGGATTCGCACTGATCCATAGCGACGGGCACGTCGATCTCTACATGGACCGCCGCAAGATCCCCGATCGGACCGTCGCCTGGCTGGGCAATGCCGTGACGCTGGCGCCGCCCGACGAGCTGGGCGGTGCGCTGGACATGCTGGGCAAGCTCGGCAAGCGCGTGCTGGTCGAGACCTCGACGGCGCCCTACTGGGCTGCGACCCGGCTGCAGGGCGCGGGCGCGACCCTGGTCCGTGACGCCGATCCCGTCTCCCTCCCCAAGGCCTGCAAGAACGCGGTCGAGCTCGAAGGCATCCGGACCGCCCATCGCCGTGACGGCACCGCCGTCAGCCGCTTCCTGGGATGGCTCGATCGCGAGTCCGGCTCCGGCACTTTGCGCGAAATCGAGGTGTCCGACCGGCTGCAGGCGCTGCGCGAGGAAACCGGCAAGCTGCGCGACCTCAGCTTCGACACGATCTCGGGCGCAGGCGCCAATGGCGCGATCGTTCATTACCGCGCTTCCGAGGCCAGCCAGCGCAGGCTCGAGCCCGGCAGCCTCTACCTCGTGGACTCGGGCGGGCAGTATCGCGACGGCACGACCGACATCACCCGCACGGTTGCGGTCGGCACCCCGTCGCCAGAGATGAAGGATCGCTTCACGCGCGTCCTCAAGGGCCACATTGCCCTGGCCAGCGCCCGCTTTCCGGTCGGCACCACCGGTTCGCAGCTCGACGTGCTGGCGCGCCATGCGCTGTGGCAGGTCGGCCTCGATTACGATCACGGCACCGGGCACGGCGTCGGCGCCTATCTCTCGGTCCACGAGGGGCCGCATCGCATCTCCAAGATGCCGAATTCGGTCGCCCTGCAGCCCGGCATGATCGTCAGCAACGAGCCCGGCTACTACAAGACCGGCGCCTACGGCATCCGCATCGAGAATCTGGTCGCTGTGAGGGAGGTCGAGATCGCGGGCGCCGACCGCCGCTACCTCGAGTTCGAGACGCTGACCCTGGCACCCATCGACCTCACCTGCGTCGAGCACCGCCTGCTGACCGAGGCGGAGCGCCAGTGGCTCAACGACTATCACCGCCGGGTGCGCGAGACCGTCGGCTCCACCGTCGACGAGGCAACCCTTGCCTGGCTCGCAGAGGCGACACGCCCGATCTGATCCGGAGCGTGATCGCGATACACACGAACTGCAGTTCAGGACTGCCGCCTCTCCTGCGCAACGAATGCAAGCCGCGAGCAACGCCCCAATGGGGAAGGTCGTTGGCCCCGCATGGCCAAGTCGACCAAGCCCCCAGCCTCCGAGTTGGACAAACTGTTGGACGCCGAACGCCGGGCCCGCGAGCGCTACGACCGGCTCGCCGGCTATCCCGATGAAATCCGGGAAGCAGCGCATTCCCTGTGGCAGGCCGCGTCCGAGGCGCTCGGCGACTATCGCAGGCGCGCGCAACCGAAGCGTGACTAAGGAGGCCACCAATACTCAACAGTGCGTTCCTCAGCTTTGCGCAGGCGCCAGCGGCGCGTATGGCGGCGCGGACGGACCAGCTTTTGTGGCTGCCCAGATTGTCCATGATGACGACGTCACCTAGCTTGAGGGTCGGTACCAAGAACTGGCGGACGTGGGCAAGGAAGCTTGTGCCGTTGGTCGGACCGTCGAAGACGCAGGGAGCGGCGATGCGGTCGTGTCGCAGGGCTGCCAGGAAGGTCAGCGTCTTCCAGTGCCCGTGAGGCATTTGGCCGTCAGCGGTGTGCCGCGCTGGGTCCAGCCATGGGTTCGGGCCATGTTGGTCTTGGCCCAGGTCTCGTCGATGAAGACCAGCCGCCGGGGATCGATCCGGCCCTGGTACTTCCGCCACCAAGCCCGCCGCCGGGCAATGTCAGGCCGATCCTGCTCGCTGGCGAACACGGTTTTTTTGAAGCTGATCCCAGCCGCACGCAGGAACCGCCACAGCGTGTCGCACGACACCGTCACGCCCCGGTCGCGCATCTCCGCCAGCAGCGCATGCAGCGTCAGATCCGGCTTCTCCTCCAGCCGCCCCAACAGCCAGTCCCGCTCGCTATCCAGCTTGCAACCCCGGCGGCCGCCCATTGGCCTGGGCGCCGGACTGCCGGTCGAGCGCGCCAGTTGTACCCACTTCACGACGCTCGACACGCTCATCCGGAACAGCGCCGAGACCTGACGGGACTGACCGTCACCGACCGCCGCAACCACGCGCTCCCGCAGGTCCATCGAATAGGCTCGGGTCATCCTGCTGACCTCCTATCAATCAGCAGTTTGAATCACAGTCCTCTCGATTGGGGAATCCCTTCCGATTCCGCCAGATCCAGAAAGACCCTAAACCGTATTGCACCCGACCTACCGGCAAGCGATCACGAGGAGTTCTTTAGGCTGCTGACCTCACACGTTCCCTCCGGCCAAACCGTATCCTGCGCTGTACGAAAAGGGCCAAAAGTGGCATGCCCGTGGGGTCTTTGACCGCGCAACAGGACTCGTCACATCTGTCGAGCTTGAGGCTGCTGCCATCAGGGAGAAAGTTGGCGTGATCGATAGTGTATTGCGGTGGACAGATCGTTTCCTTCGGCCGAGCCTTGTGCGCTTCCGTTCCGGTGAGCGGCGATTGGAAATCGTTCACCCAGACGAAGCCGCCGAACGTGCACGCATCGAAAACAACAATCCCCTGATACGCTATGCGAAGTCTATCACGTCGCAGGCCGGCGAAGATGGCGTGATCGCCCGCATACTTGAGCAGCTGCAGATCACCGGTGGCTGGTGCGTCGAGTTCGGCGCCTGGGACGGCAAGTTCAACGCCAATACGTGGGACCTTGTGCACAATCACAGCTGGAAAGCCGTATATATCGAAGCCAACGAAACGGCTTACGCCAAGCTCTCGGCAAATTCGTCGGCGTTGCCGGACGTCTACTGCCTCAACGAATTCATCGAGATCGAGGGCCCTAAATCTCTCGACGCGCTGCTCGCAAGAACGCCCCTGCCCCGAGATTTCGATTTACTTGTAATCGATATTGACAGCAATGACTGGCATATATGGCGATCATTGCAAGGCTATCGACCAAAGATCGTGATGATCGAGTTCAGCGAGTTCTGCCCACCCGACATCTACTATGTGAAAGATCCGCTCGCGCCAGGGCCCTCGTCGGCTTCCCTTTCCGCAGTCTGCGATCTCGCTAAACAGAAGGGCTACAACCTTATAGCCGTGGTTGGCGGGAACGCCATCTTCGTACTCCACGAATACTCATCGCTATTCGAGATCCGCGACAATTCCCCTCAAGGCATGTTCCGGTCGTTTGCTAACACTCGACTGTTTCAAAGCTACGACGGAACACTCTTCCTAGCCGGCAATCGAGAACTGATCTGGCGCCATCAGCGCGACGGAAACGGGGAGATCAAGCGGATCCACGTATCGGACTCGGACATCCAAGTCTTGCCACAGGGCCTTCGCGTGTTCCGCCCTCGGCTGACGTACAGCAACTCTTTCCTAGACGAGAATGCCGGTCGCTTCGACAGGTCCAGAATCCCGGCTAATCGATTGTTGGATTTCCAGCAGAACGTCTCATCCGAATGTGGCGAAGACGGAATCCTCTCACATCTGTTCGACAGGCTGGGCGCCGCCAGTAGCTACTGCGTCGAAGTGGGCGCAAACGACGGAGTACGCTTTTCTAATACCTTTGCTCTCATACGTGATCGAGGCTGGAGCGGGCTCATGATAGAGAGCGATAGTGCCGCCTATCGCAAACTTCAGAGCACCTATGAGGGTTCCGAACGCGTCCGCACGGTGAACGCCACCGTTTCCTCGACCGGCCCCAACAGCCTCGGCCATCTGCTTTCGACGTCCTCGGCACCGAGTGAGATCGATTTCCTTTGCCTCGATGTGGAAGGCAACGACTATCATTTATGGGCGAATTTGCGTGGATATCACCCACGTGTCGTCATGATCGACTTCAATCCGACGATCCCAAATGATGTGCTTTTCGTCCAGGAAGACAGCACCCTCAAGAACGACGGCGCCTCCCTCAGGGCCCTGATCGAACTCGGGACAGCGCTGGGCTACGAACTCGCTGCAGCAACGAACTGGAACGCCATCTTCGTCCGTTGCGATCTCTTCGGAAAGCTGGGGATCAGTGATAATGACATCGATAAGATGTACTATCCAGCATTCGAAATGCGAGTGTTCTGGTCCATCAATTGCTACCTTCATATTTCTGGTTGTGATCGACTAGTCCGACACAACTATGTTTTCGATCCAGAGCAGATTCAGCCGATTCCTGCGAATGTCCGCACCATTCCTTACGCGAGCGAACTGGGGGGCGGCCCTGTGAGCACTTTCTTTAGCTGAGGTCTTCACATGACCGTTTATACCGACCTCACCGGGCGCGCCCTGACGGTTATCCGGCGCAGCCTGCCGAAACATCAGTGGGACCAGTTCGCCGAAAAGATCGTACGCGACCGTCATGACATAGAAGGGCACCTTCGGGAAGAACCACCGTTGGGCCACTTCAATGACCTGCTGGCAGACTTGCGAGGTCGCTCGCACGTTCAGATCCCGATCACACTGACCAATGTTGAGGAGTTGCGCCGGTACTTCGACGATCAGCCGGTTCACAAAGGCGCGAATGCTCTCTCCTTCGATGGGCGGGCAAAGTCCCTCGCGGCCGCCCGCCGAGATTTTCCGCTGGCGGCCTATTCCGCCGAGTCGGTCATTCGGGCTCCGGGCCTGATCGACGTTATGAACGACCCGCGCCTACTCCACCTAATCGAATCTTATCTCGGATGCGTGCCCACGCTGTATTCCGTCAATGCGTGGTGGTCGTTCGTTGCGCCCAAGCCAGAAATGACGAACGTTCAATTTTTTCATCGCGATACCGACGACTGGCGATTCCTAACACTTTTCATCTATCTCACGGACGTTGCCGCGGATGGAGGACCGCATGAGGTCGTGCCCGAATCGCACTCCCTCGACGGCATGAATAAGTTGATCAAGGGCATCCGGTTCTGGCGCCCGAAAATGGACACTGAGCGCAGCTTCGTAGACGATATGGGCGAAGAGTTTTCGCGCACCTGCGAGCTGCATTTCAAGAATGCGGCAGCGCAACTTGTCGGGCCTGCCGGATCGATGCACGTCGTCAATACGCTCGCCCTACATCGCGGCATTGTCCCGACCCGTACGGACAGGCTTGTGGTATGGGCTCGATATGGACTCGGCCCCAACACGAATTCGGCAGACCTTGAGAGAGGCCCTCTAGGAATTCGGTTTGTGCCAACAAAGCTCCAAGGCACACCTCGTGATCGATACGTCAACCGCCTGCTGATGGAGTTTGATCGGAAGGTACCGTAAGCTTAGCGCGTATAGTCAGAGCAGACTCGGGCTGGGTGCCACTGCCGTGAGCGATTGACGCTGCTTACTTGACGGCGACCACGGTGCAGCCTTGCACAATCGAGGCAGCCTAATCGGAGGGCGTCTTGCTTGGCTTAGCCCATGACGACGACCTATCGCTACTTCGCCCGCTTCGCCAAATTGGCACAACGTCACGACGGCCGATTCGTCCTAATCACCAATCCACTGCCTTGTGTCGTCCGACATGACGCCATCGATCATGATATCGAGCGCCAGCTCTCTAACTTCAGACGCGACTACCCCACCGCTGTGATCCCGCTCCGCTTCTTACCGGGAGGCTGATCCAGGTGTCCTCGCGGAACGCGGGCATCTTAAATCGGCCGGCGCCACGGAGCACTCACGGCGGATTGGCAATGTCTTGATGCGGATAGCGCAACTGCAGCCGAACGCCGTCGAGACCGAAAAGGACAGCAGCACCGACAAGAGCCGCTCACACTAATAGCTAAGATACCACGTTGGAGCGCGGCGTTACCATGGCTGCATGTTTACTCAGCATTACAGCGCTCGACCATTGTTCAGCTCGAAGTTCCGCCACTTATCAGCAAGCATCGACGCACCCGATAGAAGCGATGCACCAGCGCCGAGATAGGGAGAACTGTCGGCTGTGTTAAGCGCACGGGTGGTCTCCAGGACGCCCGTATTGCCGTAGCCGACGGCGGCCACCTGATAGTCGTAGGCCTCGCGCGCCGCCTTGGCGCGCAAGGCCAGCGAATCGACTTCACCGGCGGCGGCCGTGTCCCCCAGGATGTCCGCCGGGCTTCCCTCGAGGTCCGTTCCCTGCGCGGCGAGGCGGGCGGTCTGCGCTCCGATCCTTTGGTTGGTGAGCCGGCGGCTGTTCTCCTCGGCGGCCCGCCCCTGCCGGAGCGCCTCGTCGGCTCGCCTTTTCATCACCTCCTCGTTCTGGCGCGCGACCTGGGACTGGTAGACCGCCTGCGCGGCGGTGGCCGCCACCGCCTGCTGTTTTGTCTGCTGCTGCTGAAGCTGGCCGGCGAAGCCCACAGCCGTACCGGCGGCCGACAGGCCGAGTGAGAGAATGGTGGCCGTGCTCATGCCTGACATGTCGTGGTCTTCCTGCGTGTCATGAGTTTGTCGAGCTCGTCGGTAAATTCACGCTCGGCGGCGTCGACGTCGCACGCCGCGGTGGCGAAGATCATCGTCAGCTGGGTGTCAGTCAGCGCGACGAAGGCCTGCTTGCGGCCGGCGCTGGCCGGCAGGACATTGTAGCCGTGTAACTCGAGCGGTCCGCCCTCGACATGCACGATGGCGTCGCCATTCACGATCAACAGTGTCGGGATCTTGATCAGCACACCGGTGATCATCACGCCGGCCGGCACCCGGACGGTCCGAGCATAGAGGCCCGCATGGAGGACATGGTCGGTGCCGATGGACACCTGCGGGAGTGCCGAGGCCAGGGTCTCGAGTTGCCGTACCCGGTCGATCGCCGCGGCACTCATCGCCGCGATATGGGGGCGCACGGGAGCGAGGTCAGGCATCGCCAACCTTCTTGAAGAATACCCGGCTGGTCTCCGCATAGCCGACGCGGGGCAACACCTTGAAGAGATCCCCCTCGAACGGAGCGCTGACCAGCAGACCCGGCGATCCCGCGTGACGCGCCATATCTTCGGCGGCCCTCAGGAGCTTCAATCCCGCGCCCGTCCCACGATGCGCCCGGGCGACAAAGAAACTCTCGCTCACTGCCACGGCGACCCCATAGTGAGGCAGTACCGGCGCAAGCAGGGTCAGGAAGCCGACCAGCCGCCCCTCATGGGTAGCACTCAACACCTGAAGCAAGCCGCGACCCTCGAGTTCACGGTAGCTGTCCATCCTGGCGGCGGGGGCAGGCAGGCCTGTGATGGCTGATTCGGCGGCATATTCGGCCAGGAGAGCTCTCAGGTCCGGGTCCCGCTCCAAGGCTGCGACGCTGCTCCGCTGCACGTTCATGGCGCCTCCTTACAGATGCGATGGAACCGGCCATGCGATAGAGCGAAGACCGGCCCGATCTCGAAGCCGAGCCAGCGCAGCCAGCGGATCGCGGCGCCATGCCGTGCGTCGACGACGTTGCGCAGCGAATCGAACCAGGTGAGCCAGTGCGCGACCAGACGGCGACTTTCGGCCAGGAACACACGCCGATGGCGGCTCACCAGATCCGACCCGAGGAGCCATGGCACACCGGTGGAACCGACCAGGCTGAACGGCGACACACCGGCCATGCAGATGATGCGGCCGGCACGATCGCGCGCCGTCCAGGCCTCGCGCGCCGTTGCAAGTCCGTGAAGAAGGCTCTCCGCTGGTCCGGCGATCGGGTCGACAGGCCCGAGCAGGGCCAGGACTTCCGCCCGATCCTCCAGGCGCAGCGCCGGCGCTAGCTCGGCGGCATCCCCCGGGACGGCATGGCGGATGATCATCACCACCCGCGCTCCGCAATCAGCCGCCACTGCCACTTACTTCGGGTTATCACGGTGCGCGCGCCGGTCGTCTTGTGCAATACAACGACGTTAGTGCTAACAATTACTCCCATATCGTTCCGAGCAACTCGGTGCGTTAATGCCGTATTCACCGAGCCGTCGTCGATCCAAAGGGAACCGCCGCCGATTTCGTCGCCGACCGCATACCCGGCGTCCGTCACAGTGCATTGAATCCGGAAGTCGCTGAGTTGCGGAACCACACCAATCGAGTGGCTCTTGGTGGTAGCTGTATTAGCCGGAGGCAGGGTCGCTATGTATCCTGAGTCATATCGCGCGTTGTAGGCGAATGCGATGATGTTGATGACGGTCGCACTATCGGTCGCCGCCTCGCCTACCATGACGAGGTTCACCTGGGGCGCGCTCGTGCCGTTACCGAGATAGCCGCGCATTTCCGCTATGTTGAAGGTGAACTGACCGTTCGCGACGGAGGGCGTACCGCCGAACTGGTAGATTGGCGTCAGGAGCGTGCTGCCGGTCGTCAGGACGCCGCCCGCAACGGTCACATAGAGGAAGTTCGGCGCCGCGGCCGCGCGATTGGCGGCGAGGCCCGTCCAGGTGAGAGGGCCAGTGGCGACACCGATCACGTCGACCGGAGCGCCCGTCGCAGCCGACCAGCCGGCGGCCGCGGTCGCGACAAGCGGATAGGTCGATGACACATTGGTCGTCTGCAACGTAAGCGTGCCCGATGTGGCTGGCAGGAAGTTGGGCAGGCCGGCAGCGGTCACGGGACCGGCGCTCACCGTCTGGCGGCGGCCCGAGAAGACGGGATAGGAAGGGGTCTGCCAGGCCGCGTCGGCGCCGCTTATGCCCAGGAACTGGCCCGACGTGCCGCGCGGCAGCCGCTTGTACCCGCCGCCATCGCGCGTCAGCAGATCGCCCGGCATGGTCAGCCTGTCGATGCCGCCGCGGAAGGCCTGCAGGGACTGGATCAGCGCATAGTTGTTCTGCTCGGTCGCCGGGTCGCTGATGCTGCTCACGGTCGTGCGTCCGACGATCTCGGCGAGCTGCTGGATTGCCATGTAGATCTCGTCGAAGCGGCGCTCCACCACCTCGGGATAATAGCCTCCCTGGTTCGAGAGCACCGTCGTCTGCGTATAGGGCACAGTGCGAACGATGGTGAGCTTCGTGCCGGTGCCGAGGGCGGGCCCGCCGAGCGGGTAGGTGACCGAGCCACCGCCCAGTCTGCCGATACCGGTGGCGGCATAGAGCGACGAGGACAGGGTCGTCTCGACGCCCGCGCCATCGGTCAGGATGACCGAGAGATGGGCGTCGCTGAGGACCGGGAAGCCGTAGGGAAAGACCGTGGCACTGCCGTTTCCGGCATAGGTCACCTTGCGGTCGGTATTCGTGAGGGCCATGGCTCAGGCTCCGGTTTCGAGGCGGGGAATGATGGCGAGGACAGTCGCGGGCAGCGGGTGACCCTGGCGCACGAAGACCCGGCCGGCCGCGTTCCAGTCAGGATCGATCAGCACGCGCTCGTCGCCCGTCGTCAGCAGCGTGGGGTATCCCGGCTGCTCGCCGGAGCGCTCCTTGATTTCGACGAGACGGTCGCGGGTCGGGCCGGCGCTGAGGCCGCGTGTATCCTTCACCCTCAGCACCACCTCGTTCACCACCTTCTGACGGCCCTGCAGGGTCGGCGGCCCGGCCTCTAGATTCAGTGTTTCGAGGTCGCAGACATACGGAAGGCCAGCGACGATCGAGCCGGAGGCCCGCGGCAGGACGATCGTGCCGTTGGTCACGGTCGCGTTGGGCTGCACCGATCCATCGGCCAGCACCGCGAGCTCGCGTCCCTCGAGGTGCCAGAGCCCGCCCAGAGTGCGCGAGGCCAGCGCCCAATTCCCGGTCGCACGACCCTGCAGGCTGGCATGCGGCGCGATGTCGAGCGTGGCGCTGACATGGCTCGTATCGATGTACGACACGACCGTCGCAGTCACCTGGTTCTGACCGTCTCGCAGAATGTAGTTGCCGCCCACCGAGGCGGCGCTGAACGGGGCATGGCCCGCGGCCGTAAGGGTCACCTCGTCCCCCGCGCCATAGGCGGTCCCCGTGATCGCGAGCGTGCGACCCGCTTCGCCGTTCCAGCCGTCGTGGCGGATGCCGCAATCGACGCACCAGGCGGCCTGCACATCCTTGAAACCGCGGCTTGCCATGCGCTCGACGAAACGCTTCGTCTCACCGCCGACGGTGCGCTTCACGGAAAAATATAGAATCGTCTCGTCCAACTCCTGCACCGTCGCGACGCTCTCGACGAAGCCATCGGTAACGTGCCGCGACCAGGCATAGACGTCATGTTCCTTGAGGTAAGTGAAGGCCAGCAGCACGCCGTCGGCGCGGACGCACCAGACAATGCCGTGCGGATCGCGCGCATAGGCCCATTCTGCGATGCCGTGTGTCTCGAACAGGTGGCCAGCGAGGATCGACACGTTGCGGCCAGCCCAGCTGTCGGAGCCGAAATCATAGGCCACATCGCGAACCTTCTTGGCGGACGCCGTGACGTAAAGAGCCGCACTCTCGGTGGCGATCGGCGGGATCTCGGCGATACCCTCGTAGCTCTGCGGCTTAACGGCACAATTGGCCGGCGTCATGACGTCGGCCTGCGCGCCGGCC
This sequence comes from Reyranella sp., assembly GCF_052439685.1. Lineage (GTDB taxonomy): Bacteria > Pseudomonadota > Alphaproteobacteria > Reyranellales > Reyranellaceae > Reyranella. The sequence goes on along the minus strand of NZ_JBQVQG010000003.1, from coordinate 93,394 downwards.
CATGCCTTCCACACCGCGCCCGAGGTCCAGACCAGCAGCACGTTGAGGCTCAGCAGGTGGCGGATCTCGTTCACCTCGCGGCTGGCAATGGTGCGGGTGATGGCGTCGCTATCCTTCGACGGCGAACTGGTATTCATGTTGTTGAACGCCGCCGAGGCCGACGAATAGAGCGTCTGTGGCTTCTGGTTGGTGCGGGCGTACCATTGCCGCCCCTCGTGGTAAGTCGAGCAGCCGGGATACTTATCCGCGGCGTCGAACGGGTTCTTGTCCTCCGGCGGCGTGTCGGACGTGTCCGGCGCCACCGTCGTATCGGTGAAGCCCGTGGTGCCGTCCCCTGCCCGGCCGATGAAGCCATAGACCCCGTTCTTGCCCTTGTAGACGTTGTAGGAGTTCGCACCGGCAGCATTGGTCCAGGTGATCTTCGACGTCTGCGTCGTGGCGCTCGTGGATGCCGAGGCGACGCTTTCCTCACCGGTTTCCTCTGCGACTGCGGTCACGACATAGTCGAAGCCCGAGCCGGCCGAACTGGAAGCCAGCGAGGTCGGCGGCCGCTGGGTCGGGGCGTAGGTGATGGTGGCGAGAGACCAGACAGCATGGCCGGTGCGGGTGAGGTTGCGCGGCGCATGGGACGGGTGCGTCAGCGTCATGGTATCGGCGCTCTGCACGTACTTCAGCAGCGCCAGGTCGGATTCGGGGTATGGTGTTGGGATCGTGTAGACGCGGGCCACCGTGCCGCCAGCGGTCCAATCGCCATAACCCGATGTGTCGATCCCTATGGCGAAGGTCGAGCCGCCCAGCACCGTCACCGCGAAGCGGCGACGGTTGAGTTCGCGCATGCCCTCGATCCCGTCGAGCCAGATCGCATCGCCGTTCGACAGGCCGTGCGGCATGGCGGTCGTCACGATGCCGGGACTGGTGCGCGTGATGCCGACGATCGAGATGGGCGGCTCGAGCACGTAACCGCCCTCCTTGACGACGCGCATCCTGCGGTCGCCGAACTCGAGCACATAGGTCTGCTGCGTGTTGAAGCTGAACGGGATCAGCCGGCTACGCACCGTCGCGTCGCAGGTCTCGCCCACGAAGGCCGTTCCGGCGCGGGTGCTGACCCCGCCGAACGGATGGACGAACCAGTTGAGACATGTCGCGAGACCCACCTGATACTTGGCGAGGTCGACCCGCCCCTGCAGCGCCGGCGCCAATTCGCCGGCGGCGAAGCTTGGCAGAAGGATGGGCATGGTCATGGCGCGCTTCCGTCGAAGCCACGCACTGCGAGGCTTTGCGCCATCCGGCCCGCGTCACCGGCGATTACACCCTCGTTTGCGCTGTCGGCCATGGCGCGCTCGATCCGCTGCTGGGCCTGCAGGGCCAGACGTTCGGCGAGATCGGCCTTCTGCGTAATCGCGTGCGCGATCGCGGCCGCAAGGCAGTCGACGAAGGCAAGGATGAAACCAGGTGTGAAGCGGGCCGGATCGACCACACGCTGCGCGAAAACCGCCGCAACGCGCTCCTCATTGCAGTAGAGGAAAGTGCCACTGCCGTTCGAGGCGATTTCGAAGCCGCGGGCGGGCTCGCCCCACATCCAGGTCGAGGCGCCGAACTCGAGCCGCCGCATGCGCAGACAGTCCGACGGGTAAGCGTAGCTGGCGGCCCAGCGCGCCGGCGGACTCCCGGACGGGGCGAGCGCCTGGGTCACCCGGTTAAAGTTCCAGTCGACGAGCGACTGCAGCTCGTCGCGAACGGTCGTGTACCAGAGATTGATCTGGCGGGCCTCGGTGCTGTTCTCGGTCAGGTCGGCGATGGTGGCACGCGTGCCGAGCCGGCTCAGCGCCATGTTGCCGATGTCGGTGTCAGCCGGCATCTAGCGCCCTCCTCCCGTCACAACGGCTTTCTCGAGCGCCGCCGACTTCTGCGCCGAGCCCGAACTCGAACCGACCCAATAGGCGACGATATCGCCGAACTTGGCACCGAGCGTGCCCAGCAGGATGTAGGCGATCTCGCGCGAGGCGGCCGGGATCTCCTGGCGCACGACGAACCAGAGGGCCGCCATGAACGCCGCCGTGACCAGCAGGCTGACGGCGACGGCACCCCAGGCGATCGCCGAGCCGGCCTTCGCAAGCTCGACGGTCTGGCTTCGGGCGCTCGCCACGTCGGCGAGCTGCGCCTGCAGCGTGTCGAATTCCTGCCGGCGGGCGTCGGCCTCGGCCTGGATCACCGCCATTCTGAACTGTAGCGCGAGATTGGGGTCGGCCGCGATGGCCCGCTCGATGCCGGCAGCATCGGACGCGCCCAGAATCTCCTGGGCGATACCGGAGACCTTGGCGACGGCGGCGCCCGTCCTGTCGCCCATGATCCAGGAGGCGACGGTCGGCGCGAGGCTGAGCAGCAGGGGAAGGAACGGCATCAGGCAGGCTCCTGCGAGAGGAAGAGTGAGCGTTCGGCGGCACGGCGTATGACGAGGCCTGGCAGAGGCCCGTAGGCGCCGCGGTTCCAGCGTTTGAACTGTTCAGCCGCCCCGGCCACGTCGCCGGCATTCAGCAGCCGCAGCAGGGTCGAACTGGCGAAGGCCGACCGTCCGACGTTGAAGACGAAGCTCGTCAGCGCATCGAACTGCCCTTGCGACAGCGGCACGTCGACGAGCCGTTGCACGGCATGCTCCGCCATGCCGAGATCCTCGCGCAGCCAGGCGGTGGCCTGCTCTTCACTGCACGTGTCGCCCCGCCGCACGCCGCGCGTATGGCCGTAGCCGATGGTCCAGGGCTCGCCGGTCTCGCCGTTGCCCGGGTCGGGATAGGCCTCCGTCTCCAGGCCTTCCGAAGCCTTGATCATCGCGAGCCCGGCGCCCGACGTGGCCAGCAGCAGGTTTACGGGATGACTCATGGCGCCCTCGTGTTGGGAACGATTGACCACAGGCGCTGCCACAGGCCGTCGATCTTCACGTCCTGCGCGTCATTGCGTCGGTCCATGCTGTCGAGCCGCTGTCCATGCGCACTGAATCGGCTTTCGCTCACGCCCTGCATGGCGGCCACCTGGGACTGCAGGCTGCGAACCGCAGCCGTCGTATCGTCCAGGGTCGAGAGCGTACGCTGCGAAAGCAGGACGAGCAGAGCCACGCCGCCACCGACCAGCCAGCGATAAGCCTGCACGCCGAAGCCGGCCTTACCGTTGGCGACGTTCCCGTTCGGGAGTTCGTCGCGGCTCATGCGCCGGCCCAGACGGTTGTCTCGGGAAACGACGGATCGCTGCCGTCGAGCCGCGGGAGTGCCAGGAGGAAATCCCGGTGCGTCTCGTGTGACGGATCAACCAGTACATCGATGCCCAGCACGAAGACGCCGCCCTCTCTCTCGACAGGGTTCAGCGCTGCTGCCAGCGTCGAGATCGAAGGACCGCGCACATGGTCAGCCTGGCCGGCTGTCAGGAGGATGAACATCGCCATCAGACCTGTGCTCCCACGGAGGTAGCCCACGCCTGGACGTTGTTGAAGCGCGCTTGCCGCTGTGTCGCGTCCAGTGCGGCGCCGTACGCGACGAAGCCCAGCGAGGCCGGCCGGAACTGCGCCGGAGTACCGTTGTTGTTCGAGGCACCGACAAAGAGGCTGTGAACGGGGAGCGCCGCGCCCAAGTTCGTTGGAGACAGCGATTGCGTCAGGTCGACGCCATTTCTGGCGCAGTAGATATCGCCTGTGGTCGCCCCTGTGCGGCCCGCCTGAGAGAGCCCTACGCTGGTATATGGCGTGTTTAGGCTATAGGAGGCGCCGACCATATTGGGAGCCGGAAGCAGGGCGTTGCCATTGCGGGGATAAAGCGAAAGGGCGCGACCCGATCCGGAATTCACGCCGATCGCCGTGGTCACCCCACTGATGTTCGTCCGCTCGTACGACTCGATATGGACGTTGCTTATTCCCATCACGACAGCATGGCTGTTCGCGACGAAGCCCGTGTCGATGTAGGACGTGGTCCCGTTGAACGTGTAGTCGCGGTCAGGCGTGAAGGCGGGCGAATTGACCGCCACCGCGAGCCGCCTCTGTTTCAACGACGTGAGCGCCTGGGGGGCATTCTCGGCCCACAAGCCGAAATAGTCGTCGGTCAGCGCCCAGTTGCCTACGGCCTTCTCACTGAACACGAACTGATCAATGATGATCAGTCTCGCGAGGGAAACCGAGCCGCCATTGGCGACAACCGCGTCTCGCCAAGACAGAAGGTCGGCGTCGAAGGCACGGGATCCGCCGCGCATCCTGTTCAGAACAGTGATGGGCATGCTCAGCCCCCGACGTAGACGGTGAGCTTCTGGCCGCTGGCGCCGAACTGGGTCATGGCGCTCTGCGCCTCCTTCCCCGTGATCTGCACCGTGTCGCCGCCCGACAGGGATATGCCGGCGTCCAGGGCGCAGCTGCCTCCCGTCGGATCGATGGCTGCATCGGCGTTGGTCCTCGTGCTGCTTACGATGACGAGGCGCCGGCTGGCGTCGGCCGGGACCAGTTCCGCCGAGGCACCGGACATGGTGACGCTCGACTTCACCAGCGCCGTCCCGGTGAGGGTGGTCAGCACGACCGGCAATGGGCTTGCCTCCGAGACGGGCACGGCACTGCGTCGCGCACCGGATTGATAGGCGATGTCTTGAGCCATGAAACTTCTCCTCGCGGTGGCGGGACCGACCCGGTGGCCGGTCCCATCTGCGGCTACAGATCGACAGTCACTGCCCGGCGATCACTGAACGAGGACGACCTGGTCGCCGGGCCGCGCGGCCTTGACCGGCGCGCCGTCTCCGCGGCCGGCCAGCGGATCGCCGAAGATCGGCGTATCGCCCGCGCTGCGGCGGCGCGGCGCGTCGATCGGGACCAGCGAGAGGCCCGGCGGGCCGGACCACAGGATGCGCGCCCCGATCGGATGGAGCTGCACGCCGTCGTAGAAGGGATTGTCGACGACGACGTATTCGGCGGACTTCTCGTTCTTCTCTTGCCTGGCCATATCGATGTCTCCACTCAGCTTACGGTGAAGCCCGACGCGTAGGCCCGGCTGGCCTGACGGTCGTGGGCGAGGAACGCGGTGAATGTGCCCGCGGTCAGCGGGCCGGTGGCCACCGTGTAGTTGGTGCGCAGGTAGCGCTCGGCATCGAGCGGCACCCTCACCCGCAGCACCTCGGTTCCCGCCGCCAGCGCGGCCTTGCCGATCGCCCCGGAATTCGCGAGCACGGCCGGCGAGGAGAAGCCCGCATTGTCATCGGTCTCCAGCGTGAAGGTGACGGTCGCGGCGCCGGCGGCCGTCACGCTCTGCGTGACCAGGATCACCAGTTCCAGCGGCTCGCCGTTTCCCATGTCACGGGCGGCACCGAGGTCCACGATGTCGGTCGAGGCGGCGGACGCGGTTACCGCCTGGTCGGTGCCGAAGGTGTTGAGCTTGTCGTACATCATGATGTCTGTGTCCTTTCCTGCCCTGCCGCCTACGACACGGTCGCTTCGGCCAAGGTGATCTGGTCGCACTTGCGGATCGGGATGCCGCCGAAGCTGTCGAACAGGCGGCCGTCGCTCTCGTCGAGCGTGCGCCGGATGTTGGTGTTGCTGGTCGTGTTGGAGACCGAGGCGCCAAGGTTGCGTTGGATATCCAGCCACTGCTTGGTCGTGCGGTTCATGTACCAGGCCGGCCGGCACATCTTGATGTTGGGGATCTTGTTCATCGCCCGCATCATCAGCTTGACCAGGTCGGCCGGGGTCGAGCCCGCGAGATCCGACACGTCGATGTTGCCGATGCGCACGACATAGCGCCAATCGCGCACGGTGAGGCCGGCATCCCACTTGTAGTGGGTGCGATAGCCCTGGTAGCGATTGCCCGAGGCGTCGAGCAGCGTCTGCTCGCCCAGGTCCTTCATCGACAGGCCGGCTTTGCTGCCCTTGGGGAAGATGCCGTGGACGGTGAGATCGCCCCAGCCGACCAGCCAGATCGACGTGTTGTCCGAGCCCGAACCGCCGCCCGGGATGAAGTTGTTGGCGGTCTGCGACGTCGCCGTGGACGTCGTATTGTAGCGCGGCGCGAACCCCATGAAGCGCTCGGGATTGGTCGCGGTGTTGCCGTAGAACAGCACGCCCGCGAGCTGCTGCGTCAGCCCCTCGAGAAAGGCGCGATCCTCGGACAGGCGATAGGCCGCGGTATTGCCGTTGAGGTCCGCCAGCGCCTTGTCGATCTCCGAGTAGGTCTCGAGCATGCCGCAGGAATCGGTGATCTGCGTGCTCGTGCTCTTGGTCGGCACGATACCCTCGTTGAAGCGGCGCCAGGTGCCGGTCGGCAGCGAGGTCTGCACGCTGGTGCGGTGGCCGGTCGGCAGGTTCCCTTCGTTCCACACCATGTCGTCGGTGATCTCGTTCATCTGCGACAGCAGGCCGATCACCTGCGCGATGCTACCATTGGGGTCGATGACCTTGGACCAGTCGGCCAGGGTCGGATTGGTTACGGAAAGCGTTGCCATGGGGCGTGGTTCCTAGTTGTGCTAGGAGTTGGGGTAGAGGGACTTGGGGTCTAGCCCGCCGCGGCCGCGGCCGGCATTGCCGCCCACGAACGAGTCGTCCTTTATGCTGCGGGCGACCTTCACCATTCCCCGGATCAGTCCGGGATGATTTGTGAAGCCCAGCCCTTCGAGATAGGCGATGGTCTGGCGGTCGAAGACCCGCGAAAGCGCCGTCTTGGCTTCACCCAGCGCCTCGGGCGAGAATTCCTTCTCCGAGCTCGCGCGCCATTCGGTCGTCTGCTTCGTCCACGTAGACATGGAATGCTCATTGACCGCTCGCGCGATCTCCTTGTCGCGCTCGAGCGTGAAGTCGATCAGGCGCTGCGCCGTCTCCGGTGCGATCTTCTCGGCATCGAACAGCTTTACGGCATCGGCGAACACCGGATCGTCGGCGCGGTAGCCCTCGGGCAGGGTGAGTCCCGAATAGTCGACGAGCACGTCGGTCGTTGCGTTGCCGGCGTCGGCCTCCGGAGCGCGCTGCGCGGCCGCAACCTCGCCCTCCAGGCTGCCGGCCATCTCGGGCGCCGCGCCCTGCTGCGCCACTGTCGTGGTGCTGTCGATCGTGTCAGCCATCGCTCTGCTCCTCCGCGGCACAAGCCGCCAATTCGGCTTCCAAATGGTTGAACCGGGCTTCAACGCTCATCAGCTCGGTCATGTCCGGTGTGTGCCGTTCGAGTTCGCCCAGCAGCTCGATGCCGATGCTGCGGCGACCGGCGCGATAATCCTGGTGGCGCTGGGCCTCGAGGCCGCCCGGCACATATCCGTCGCTGCGGATGTCGCAGAGGCCGAGCAGCCCGTGCATGAAGCGGCGGCCCGCCTCGGTGGCCATCACCGAGCAGAGGTCGTCGGCGACGCGCTCCTGCGCCTCCTTCGCCAGCCGCTCGGCCTCGCGGACCTGCCTTGCTTCGTTCGGATCGTGCATCGCTCAGGCTCCCAGGACGGATTGAAGGGCGTTGCGGCCGCCGCCGACCTCGGTCTCGCTCAAGGTCTTGGCACCTTCGGCCAGCGCGCTGGCCGCTTGCAGAGCCTGCGTGGTTTCGGCCCGGAGCGCGCGGGCTGCACGGAGCTGGGCCACGACGTCGTCGGCCAGAGTGATCGACGCCGGTGCGCCGAGTTTGTCGGCATAGACGTCGATGCTTTCGTCGGCGTTCAGCTTGTCGAGAACCTCGGGCCGGGTGGCGGAGATACTGCCGGCGAAGGCCCACAAACGCTCGACGGTGCCGAGGTCGGCCGCTTTCTGCGCCTGCGCGAGGATCGAGATCAGCTCCACGTCGAGTGGATAGCCGTGCAGCTCCGGCGGCGGAGGGCTGAACAGCCCGTGCTCGGCCATGATGCCGAAGGTGCGCTGGACCAGCGGCTGCAACAGGTCGTCGTGCAGGTTCTCGAGCACTGGCCCCAGCATCTGCATCTTCTCCTCGCGGCGGGCGCTGATCTCGAGCTGGCTGCGCGGCTGCACGCCGTCCATGTCGGAGATCATCAGGAAGAGGTCCGCGAAGAAGGCCGACTTGATAGTGGCCTGGGTGCGCGAGACGAGACGCTCGACCTCCGCGATGGCGCCGGGAGCGGTCTGGTAGAGCGGCCACATCCCCGCTCCCCTCTCCTGGGTGGTGAAGTAGTTGATGGCGCCGGGCAGCACCGAAGAGGCCGAGCCGCGCAGGCTGACATGCGCGCCCATCGGCGGGTTCACATGCTTGTCGACCGCGTTGTGCTCGCGCTTCTTCAGTATCTGCAGCGACTTCACGTCGGGCAGCGCGTCGTGGCCAGGCCCTTTCGAGTAGGCATCGTTGCCGATCGGCGACCAGCGCGGCGTCAGTGCCGGGAACTGCGAATAGCCACCGCAATGGATGAACTCGCCATCCATATCTCCAGCCGACTGGCCACCGCCCTCTCGCCAGTAGACCGAACGGAATCTCTTGCCCGTCTGGTCGAGCCGCCCCTTCTCGTAGCCCGTGTTGGGCTCGATCATGTGCAGGACGGCGATCTCGGTGTCGGCATCAGCGCCGCGCGCCCGCTCGGAGATCTCGGCAATGCCGTGCTCGGGCCAGCGCGCCTCGATCTGGCGGTAGGAATACATGAAACGCCGCGCCAGCGTGTCGACCCTGCCGCGCCAGTCGAGACCCAGCCAGTATTCGCCGGTCGACAGGGTATAGAGGCGGATCACGTCCTCGCGGTCGAACTCGACGATCGCGCAGCCGGTGCCGAACTGGCCCAGCTCCTCGTAGATCAGCGGCAGCGCCGAATAGAGATTGCCGGCATTGAACACCATGCGCATGCGCTCCACGCACTCGTCGAGCCAGACCTTCACCGGCGCCAGCGACGCCACGCGGCGGTCAGGAATGGACAGCCGGAACCACGGCCGCGCCGGCGAGGTCACGCCCGACATCAGCCCGGCCACCAAGGTGCGCAATGCGAAGAGCGCGGTCGGATCGAGGATGGCGGTATTAGCCTGCGCGCCCCGGCCGCCTTGGTTGGGCGACGAGAAGAACTGCCCGCGCCGCGGATTGACGAGGCGCGACAGCTCGCGCCAGCTGGGTTCCCAGGACTGGCGCTGGCGCTTTAGGACGTTGAGGCGGGCATCGATGTGGCGGCGGAGGGCGGGATCGTGGGCCATCGCTCAGGCCCCCAGCATCGTCTTGCCGCGCGCGGCAGTGGTCGATGCGGCACCGGTGAGGCCGAGCCCACCAGTCGTGATCGTCGAAGCGTAACCCGCCATGGCGGCCGCGCGCTTCTTCTGCGCATCCCGCGCCTCGCGAACCGATGGGTCGGCCATCGAAGGGACGGGTGCTGGCGCCGGGGGCAAAGCCGGCGGCGACATCGGAGGATAAGCGGCTTGGCCGCCACCAAAAATACCCAAGGGCGTTTCTCCTGTGAGAAGCGAGCCCTTAAGTTACTGATGAACCGGATTTTGAAGATGCAAGCGGGAATTTGAGAAAGTGAGCCTAACCACCTTCTAAGCGGCTGCTCTCTCCGGCGAACTACATACAAGAAGATATCGCCTGGAGAGGTTTCCCATGGTGGAGGCGCCGTCATGCTCGCAGTGGTGGTTCATCGCGGCGTGTTCTGCGGTGACCGCGCAACGACGTCAGCGGGAGATTACATAATGCGGATTCGATGCGGGAATGCCGAATCCACGTCCTCGTCTACAGGTGGCGAGGACGGCGCCCGGATCGCGGTGGATTGGCATCACCATCGCGTTGAGGTCACTGGCAATGATCGAGGTGGGCTTCCGCGGCGTCAACATAGGAGGGGCGTGTTGGCGCACCGCCGGTCCAAGGCGAAAGGTCCGCCGCTCCCTCGGAGATGAGAGGAACAGCGGACCTCCAGACATCGTGTCGGCCGATCGACCGGTCGCCCAGGATGCCTCCCAATCGCCTCTGCGGGCGATTGATTCGACCATGACAATGCAGCGCGTGTGAGTCCAGTGCTTATAGGTCCGCGTGCGGGTCGTAGTCGGATTCGGTCGAGGTGACGCCGACGACGCCCCGTCCGGCACCGTCCTCGAACCGCGTGTTCTCCGGCAGATCCGCCACCGGATAGGCAAAGGTGAGCGCCAGCCCGTCGGCATTGTCGGGCGAGGAAAGGCCGCGCTTCTTCATGTCCTCCTTCTTTTCGAGCCGCAACGCGTTGTGCAGGTCGAAGCCGTATTCGCGCGCCGTCAGCTCGGCCTTCAGCTCGACATCGTCGGGGATGGCGCCGGTCTTGAGCCAGGCGCGCATCGAGGCCCACATCTCGGCGGCCTTGTTGGCGGTGAGCGGCATGCCGTCGCCCAATGTGTAGCGATCGGCGCGGCCGCCAAAGTTGACGCCGACGATGAGATGGCCCGCCAGCATCTGGCGCACGCGGTCGACCACGCCGGCACCGATGCCGCCCTCGTCGATGAACACCGCGGCCGCTCGATGGCGTAGCGCCTGTTCCGCCACCTTGCCCGACAGCACCATCAGGTCGCCGACCCGTAGCTTGATCGCGGGCACGGTCCGCGCGTCGCGGCCGCGGCGAAACCAGATCGTGCTCTGGTCGTCACCGCCGCGCGCGCAATCGACGCCCATGACGAGCGGTTGGCGTAGGTGACCTTCGGCGGGACGGGATGCCGCCTCCTCGACCGTTTCGCTGTCGATGAACTGCATGGCCCCTCCCCTTGGGAACTCGCCCTTCACGCGGACACGGAAGAAATCGCTGTCGTCGCCATAGTCCGCCGCCCAACGCGCGATCTCGCCCTTGTCGGTGAGCGAAACCTTGCGGCCATCGACCTGGTGGCGCAGCCAGCGATGGCGAAAGCGACCAAAGCATTCGCGAAAGCGGCCGGTGTTTCGTGTCGGATTGCCGGTGGCCAGCCACAGGATCTCGGTGTCGCGGTCAGTCAGCGCGCCTTCGATCGTTTCCCAGACAGGGTCGGGAATGGCCGAGGCCTCGTCGAAGGCGACGATCAGGCGGCGGCCCTGATTGTGCAGCCCGGCGAAGGCCTCGGTGGTGCGGAGGCTCCATGGCACCGCATCGATGCGCCAGGTCCGCTCGTGCACAGGCTCGGTGCTGGCGATCGCGGTGGCGGATATATCGAACCAGTCAGCGCAGACGGCGAGCCGCAGCCACTTGGTGAGTTCGGGCCAGGTCTTGGTTTTGAGCTGCGTCGCCGTATTGGCCGTCACGATGCCGCGCGTGTCGCGGAAGGTCGCGAGCGCCCAGACAATGATCCACGCCACGAGCGCCGACTTGCCGACGCCATGCCCCGAAGCGACGGCAATGCGGATCGCGTCGGAGACACTGCCGAGCGATCGGCCTATATGCAGCAGGACCTCGCGCTGCCAGAGCTCGGGCCCGGGATCCCTCTCCAGCACAGTCCCCGCCTCGCCCCAAGGGAACGCGAAAAGCACGAATCCCAGCGGATCGTGCGCATAGGTTCCGGCCTCGATGCCTAGCGGGTTGAGGGCTGGCGAAGGCTGAAGCTGCGATGGGTCGGCCACGGCACAGTTGCTGGTGAACCGGACATCGCACGAGCAAGGAAAATCGCTTTGTCTGTGCCAGACTGGCAAAAAACGAGGCGGCGCGATCTCGACACGGCACCTGCCGATGGTCCCTACAGTGCGCCGCGGCTAGAGCTTGCTGTCGATTTCCTCGAGATACTCTGTTTCTGGGTCGTAGGTCATGTCGCCGATGGCGGCGCCGATGCCGCTCATCGTCTCCTCGACGTCCTCGCTAGGCAGGTCATATTTGCTCGCCAGGCGATCGAGTACGGAGCGAATTTCGGCCTCGGCATCGAGCCTGTCACGCCGCAGCATATCGAGTTGGTCGCGCGGCGAGGCGGGAGCGGCGAAATATTGGGCGATGTCTTCCAGAAGGGTACGGGCCGTCTCCATGTCCTGCTCCTCCTTTCCTTTGGACAATCAATGCCCGAGCGCTGTGTTTGTTGCGTAACTGGGCAATTTCGCCTCGACAAAACATCACGATGGCTGGGGCAGGCGCGCAAAAAAGGGCCCGTCAAGCGGGCCCTTCCTTTCGCAGTTACCTGATCAACCCGGCCAATTCGCGCGCATGCGGTCGATTTCGGTCTGGCTCGGGCGGTACGGCGGCGCCTTGGGATCGAAGTTCTTCCATCCGGCCGCACGGTACTCGGCGCCACGGGCGACCGGATCGATCGGACTGGAGGCAGAGAGGATGGATTCGATGCGCGTCGCATCACCATCGGGAACCCGCGCCGTGACCAGCGTGCCTCCGCGACGAACGGCCTCCGAATAGACCTCTGCATGATCCTTGTCGGTGCCCGCCTCAACCATTGCGCCGACGATGCCGCCCGCGGCTGCGCCGCCGGCCGCGACAGCGGCCGTCGAGGCGAGCCAGCCCGCGGCCACGACCGGGCCGAGGCCCGGAATGGCCAGCAGGCCGAGGCCCGCAAGCAGTCCGGCGCCAGCGCCGACTGCTCCGCCAATGCCCGCACCGGCGGCCGCTTTGTTCACATCATCGACTTCTTCGTATTCGGCGCTGACGTACTTGTTCGCGACGATGCTGACGTCGCTGCTCGGCACGCCTGCCTTCTCGACGGCGTCGACGGCCGCGCGGGCCTGGGCGTAGCTGTCATAAGCTCGACTAACGGTCTTCATGTGAATGTTCCTTTTTCTTGTGTGCGTTACTGGTTGGCCATCACGACGTTGCCCTTGTAGTCGACCGCCACCTGCACAGGCTTGCCGGCCTGCTGCGCCGTGCCGCGCCAGATGCCGTCGTCGTCCTTCTTAAGGCCGGTCACATTGTCCATGCCCTGCGCAATGATGCGGTCCTTGGCCTGGGCCTCGGTGAAGGAATTCGAACCCTTCAGCGGCGCCCCCGCATCGGCCTGCCTGGTCTTGTAGGCATCGGCCTTGCAGGCGTTCATGAACTCGGTCTGGGTGATCGTGCCCTCGGTGGCGACCGTCATGCCCGCGACCCGCATGAACGATATGTAGCGGATGGCTTCGCCGCCCGAGACGTTGCCGTCGCTGTTCGCGTCGGCCTTCTTCCACATCTCCTGACACTCGGCATCGGTAGCTGCAAAGGCCGGGGCGCCGGCGATCATTACCGAGGCGGCCGCGAGGGCAAACATCTTCTTCATTTTCATTCCTCTCAATTGGGAGCTGAGCATTTCAACCGCCTGCACAACGGGCTCGCAGAGAATGGTTGCGGCTGCCGCTGGAATGTCGTCGGCAACTCGAAAGCTCCCGCGCACGTTGTACTCGAACCTTCAGCCCGGAGATTCCCATGACCAAGACCGAACAATTGATGCAGGAACGCGACGACCTACAGGCGAAGATCGCAAGTGCGCACAAGGCCAAAGGTGGGTCGGAACGCGAGACGTCCGATCTCAAGATGATGGAGCAGGAGTTGCTCGCGCTCGAGCAGCGCATCGCACGCGTGGAAAGCAGCCCCCCCGAGGCGAAGGAGAAGGGCAAGCCCCAGTCCGCAGACGATAAGTTGGAGAAGAAGCTCGATGCGGCCTTGAAGGACAGCTTCCCGGGCAGCGATCCGGTCTCCTTTATCGAGGCGGCGCCGGTGAAGCCCGGCGACCAGCATCACAAGAACGATCGGCGCTGATCGGTCGCACACAGAAAAAGGCCGGGTCTCATCGACCCGGCCCTTATTCATGGAGGAAAGGCTTGCCTCCGGTGACGGCAATCGTCGCACGGGGCTGCGTCGCGCGGGTCACGCCCGACATCTGCTGTCGCTGCGTTGGGTGGCTGACTGGTCGTCTTCTCCGCCGCGCCGGCCATTCCGCGCTCCTTGAGGTTGACGTTTACTCCAAGGGGCACGGAAGGATCGGGTTGCAGCGGGTAAGCTCTACTGCGCCACTACGGGTTCGCTCTGGGAGAGCTTATGACCCGTAAACGAACGGGTCTGCGGCGGCGGCAGCTTGCCGGCCTCCTTGAACTTGGCGAGGAGCTGAGCCTTGCGGGTTTTCAACCTTTCGCCCAGATCGTCGAGGTCGACACCGGCGTCGCGAGCCTCGGCGAACAGGCCTTCGGAACGCATCTCCTCTTCCTTGACGTGATGCTTGATCATTTCGGAAAGGACCTTGACCTTCGCGTCGTAAAACTCATGCGAGGGCGAGCCCTGCAGCAGCTCGGCGATCAATACCTTCGCACCGTCATGCTCTACATAGGCTTCGTCCAGCAGATCCTCGTCCTCGATCTTACCTTTGCAGGCCGGATAGAAAACCTCTTCTTCGATGGTCGCATGCACCATCAGCTCAGTGCAGATCTGTTCCACCAGCGCCTTCTTGCGATCTTCGGTCCGCGCCTTTTCGAAAGCTTCGAATAACTCTTCAACCTTGCGATGGTCAGCCTTGAGCAGCGCGACCGCATTATCGTTCGTAGCCATGGTATGCCTCTCAATCCAGAATGTGTGTTGGTCTTCAGTTCGGCGCGAGGTTGGACACGCGCCTTGGAAAGCGATGCTGGGCGAGATTGTCGAGAAGCGAGGTCGACAATTTTGTGCCTCCGATCACCACTCCGTCCGTCTCGGGGATGCCGATCACCTTGAACAATGCCCGTACATCCTCGGCCGCCGCGATCGGTTTGCCGTGACGGAAGGCTTCGTCGATGAAACGCTGGGCCATCGGCATCGCCATCAGTCCTTCCGCTACACCCGGCGGGATCAGTACGGCGTCATAAATCACAGACGGCGCATTCGGCGCCGCGCGGTTCACGGGCAGCGGCTTGGCCGTCGAGTCGATGACCGCGCCGGCGGTCGGACCGATCAGCTCCGGCACCTGGCCAGCCTTGGTGAGTTCGGCGACCATAGTCTTGATGAGGGCAGAGTCGACGCCGTCACCAACCAGGATCGCGATCTTGCGGCCCCGCACCATCGGCGGTGCCTTGTCCATGGAAAGGGCCGGCGAGTGCAGCTCTGCCGCCTTCGGATTGAGCGGCCCGGACGGCGTCGGCGCCGAGGGAGTGGGCGCGTCGGGCGTGCCGGCCGGCGCGACTTCGATGCCGGTCGCACCGGAAACCATGTCAGCCAGCTGCGGGGCGATGTTGCATAGAAGTTCATTCATGACGCGGTTCCGAACGCCCTGGTCCACGACCATGTTCAGCTCGAAAGAGAACGCCGCGGCGATATGATCCTTCTCCCAGTCGCTCATGCTGTTCCAGAACAAAGTCGCCTGGCTGAAATGGTCGCTGAAGCTTTCGCTGCGCTGACGCAGCTTGGCCCCCGCCTCCTGGACCGTGACCGAATGGAAGGCCGCCGCGGCCGTGGGCGAATGCATCGGGCAGCCGCCCCCCAGGCTGTTGGGGAAATAGGCGACCTTGCCGGGGTTGATCGTCATGCGACCGAAGCCGTCGCGCTGGTTGTTGTCGACCGGGCGCAGTGAACGGTTGATCGGCAGTTCGTGGAAGTTGGGCCCGACACGCCGGAGTTGGGTGTCGATGTAGGAAAAGAGTCGGCCCTGGAGGAGCGGATCGTTGGTAAAGTCGACGCCTGGCACGACATGACCGGTATGGAAGGCCACCTGCTCGGTCTCCGCGAAAAAGTTGTCCGGGTTCCGGTTGAGCGTCATCTTGCCGACCTTGCGAATCGGCACGAGCTCCTCGGGGATGATCTTGGTAGCGTCGAGCAGGTCGAAGTCGAACTTATGCTCATCCGCCGGCTCGACGATCTGCAATCCCAACTCCCACTCGGGAAAATCGCCGCGCTCGATCGCCTCCCACAAGTCGCGCCGGTTGAAGTCTGGGTCGCGACCACCCAGGAGGTTTGCCTCGTCCCAGACGAGCGAGCACACGCCCTTCAAAGGCTTCCAGTGGAACTTGACGAAACGCCATCCGCCCGCGGCATCGACCAGACGGAAGGTATGAACGCCGAAACCTTCCATCGTTGCGTAACTGCGCGGCAGCGCCCGGTCGCTCATGACCCACATCAGCATGTGGGCGCTCTCGGGCGTCAGCGAGACGAAGTCCCAGAAGGTGTCGTGGGCCGACTGTGCCTGCGGAATCTCGTTGTTGGGCTCGGGTTTCACCGCATGGATGAGGTCAGGGAACTTGTTGGCGTCCTGGATGAAGAACACGGGCATGTTGTTGCCGACCAGATCCCACACGCCCTCCTGGGTGTAGAACTTCACCGCAAAGCCGCGCACGTCACGCGGCGTATCGGCCGACCCGCGCGAGCCGGCTACGGTCGAGAAGCGAACGAAGACCGGTGTCTGGACCTTGGGATCGCGGAGCAGCTGCGCGCAGGTGATCTCGGACAGGTCTTCGTAGACCTGGAACACACCATGAGCGGCCGCGCCGCGGGCATGCACAACGCGTTCCGGAATGCGCTCGTGGTCGAAATGCGTGATCTTCTCACGCATTAGTATGTCTTCGAGCAGCGTCGGCCCGCGCACGCCGGCTTTCAACGAGTTCTGGTCGTCGCTCACCGCGACGCCCTGGTTGGTCGTGAGCACGCTGCCTGGCGGCATCGTGTCGGGCTGGATAGAGCTGGTTTTGGCCGTTTCCTGTCTCCCCGCGTCGACATTGTCGAGGGGGGTATCCTGCCCGGCCGTGCGCGGAGAAGGAGGCGCCATCGTTGGCGATACAGGCTTTTTGGCCATCAGGGATTCCGTTCAGTTGTGCGTGGAGAACTCGCCTGCAACGGGTGTCCCGTGGAACGGTTGCGCTATCGGCGGTCGCTTCCCCCCACATTGGGCTTCAACGCGGGGGAGTCGCTGAACACGACCATGAAGAGTTCGCGAAAGAGCTTCGCCACGTTCGGATCGGCAGGCGTTGCCGCCGGCGTTGTGGCGGTGGTCATCGACATCGCCATGTCGTTCCGGCAGTAGACGGCAAAGAGATTGACGACGCCGGGACGCCCGGACTTGAAGCGGGTCGTGCCCCGGCAGACGCTGTCGCCGTTCAGGTCGTTTGCGGCATTGGACACCAGCACCAGACGATAGTCCGGACGGGCCGCCTCGGGTGGCGCGTCATAGATGAAGGTGAGGGCGGGCCGCGGCTTTGAGGCTTGCATCACCGGCAACAACCCGGCCGCCGCCTGCTCGGGCGCCAGGGCCGGGAACGGATTGCCGGCGAGGACGACGCAGAAGTACTTGCCGTCGGTGGCCGTCCAGAATTCCTGGAAGTCGTATTGGACCGCATAGAACGTGCCGCCGATCGTGGCGGCGCCGGCAGTCGTGATGGAAAGCGCGGCGGCCGCGGCCGCCGCGAGCGCCGTCAGTGAACGCATCATCGATCGCATCGTGTCCTCGCATGAGAGAGAGGACCAGCCTCTACGCTTCCACGACCGCGCGTTCGGTCTGCCTTCGTACCCGAAACGATGACTATATCTTTACGCGCCTCATGATCCACATCTCCAAGCCGGACGTACGCCCGCGCCGTGAACGGTCCACTAGACGTCACCCCAGCGCAGGGTTTGTTCAGCGTCGCTGCGCTCGCGGTCCCGGCGCCGTCGGCCAGCATAGCGGTTGTCGGTTTCGCCACCGACCGAAACGAGGCGCTCGTGGGTCGCGCCCGTAAGCGCAAAGCGGCGGCGACTGGCCCATTCGCCCGGCCCCTGCGCGTTCACTTCTGAGTCGAAGAGAGCGGCAACCCTATCTCGATCCTCTTTGGCCGCGAAAGCGCAGAGCACCATGCTGGCGTTGCCGGCACGAGAAGTCGTCGCCGAATGTGTCGCACCGAGCCTCAGCTTGGTGCACACGCGACTCATCAGATTCACGCCTTCGCGCAAGCGCTGCGAGTCGAACGGGTCGCTTGGGATCCTGCCGCCGAAGAAAGACGGGTCGAGTTCTGCAACGAGCAGATGGGCCTTGCCCGGATCGCATGCGAGGTCTGCCCACTGGACTTTCGGCAAAGCGGTTCTCCCGGCGGGGACAATATGCCAGGAAGGATGGCAGGCTCGTCCGCGCCCTGCCGTCCGGCGGCGAACGCTATTGCCAGCGGCGCAGCAAATCCTCGGTCGTGAGGGCCTCGACCTGCGAGGAAAAGCGAGCACCGAACAGGTCGACGACGGTGTCGTGTGCGCCATCGCTGGTGCTGCACAGCGCGTCAGTGGGAAGCACGACGCGGAATCCGAGGTCGATCGCCTGCATCACGGTGGCAAGCACGCAGACGTCTGTTTCCCCGCCTGTCACGACCAGTGTCGAGATACCTCGCCGCTTGAGGGCCGACGCGAAGCCGGGACGGCTGAAGGCGGAGTTTGCGGGCTTCTCCACTTGGCGGGCCGGCGGTACGAGACGTGCCAACGGTTCGACGAGCTCGAGCAGGCCGGGATCCAGCTCCTCCCGCGTCATTTCCGGCCAGCGCTCATAGTAGGACTGCCAGGCTCCCGGTGCGGCGTCCGGACCAGCGGGCGGTGCGAAGCGGGTGAAGATCGTCCGCGCGGCATGTCGGGAAGCGATCTCGACCACGGCCGGCAGGACGCGCGGCAGCCAAGGTACGTGCCAGGCAGTTTCGTCGGCGAACACACGCTGCATGTCGATGCAGAGATGCAGAACCGCATCGCCTTCCAGAGGAAAGTCGCAGCCTTTCAGTCGTGTCCCCATCGATGACGCTGCTCCTCAGCCTCCCGGGACGCAGCTCGGGCGCGCCGGCCGGCGCCGCGGCCGTCGGGTTGACCGGCAATGGCGAGCAGCGCTTCATGCGTGGCATTGTCGAGCAGGAAATGCCGGTGCCCGCACCAGAGGGAGGCTTCTATTTCCTGGCCCCCCGTCACTTCGCCGAGACGCATGAAATCTTCCGGCTCCGTGACCACGCACTGGATCAGCAGGCTGTTTCCTTCGCGCGACGGCTGCACGGCGAAAGGGCCTTTGAGTTTGAGGTGACTACAGGTGCGAACCACCAGGTTGGCGGCAAACCGGAGACGCGCACTGTCGAAGGGATCGTCCTCACGAGGTCCGCCTGCGAAACACGGTGCGAGTTCGCCGACGATCAGAAAGGCGGTCCCGGGAGAATTGGCAAGATCGTTCCAGGCGAGACGCGGCATCGGCAATGGCTCCTCGCATAAAGTGGCTAGGGATCGCGTCGGGGCACGGCCAAGAGAGGCGTAACGGGCCTCATTCTCCGGATCGGGCGACGATCGGAAGGCGCCAGGGTCTCGCGACGCTCGCGCAACAGACGGTCTATGAGCGACTGGCGGCGTCGTCCCTCGCCTAAGGCCCGCAGAGAGGCGACTTCGGAGCCCAATCCCCTATGGATGATGTTGGTCGGCAACTTCCCCTCCTCACGCTGGCAAAACTCTCGGCTCAAGCCGGGCCGTCTTGCAAACGGGGCAACACGAGGGCGGTTGCGCAATGACGTGTGATAAATTCGTGATGCGACCGTGGCGGGTCCCGCCAGTGTGGGGCCCAAACGGTTCCGGATCGCCGGCGACTAGTTGGTCGCGTCGCCGCCGGTCGCTGCCGGACCGCTCGCCTCGGCGATGCCGTTGGCCGGCACGTCCGTGTCGACAGGACGAATCAGAGCACGCAACGCCTGACGCAATTCGGTGGCGGTCATGTCATCGTGCAGTCCCCGCAGGAGAGCGAGTCCTTCGGGAATGGGCGCCACGAACTCCGCGGCACGAATACATTCTAGCCCGGCCTCGTAGCGCCCCTCACGCAGGGCCTCGATCGCGGAGAGTGCGTGATAGGCCTCTCGCCGGTTCGGATTGCGCTTGAAGCGCTCCAGCACCAGCACGAAACGGTGGATACGCTGGCAAAGAGTGAGACGTGTCGCGTCCGCCAAATCCGTCATGACCTCACCACTATCTCAACAAGGGTGAGCATCCAAGCGCTACGATGCATCTCGATGATATGCCGATCATCAAATATGGAAGGCCGGGCTTCGGCATACTGTTTGTATGGCAATCTAGTGTTTAAGCATTCTACATGAATATTCTGGCTTAATTCCGAAACGGCGAGCCACCGCGTCGGCCATGCAACAGATCACCCAACGATGCGTAGTGCCTCCAGGTAAACATTTGGAGATAGGATATGGCCAAGCCAATCACGATTGCAGGCATTGACGGCACGCTGGAAGTCAATGAGGACGGCGAACTCGTGTACACGAAGTCGGGCCTGCAGACGGAAGTGCTCAAACCCGAACAGGCGATCGAGCGCTGGCCGCGCGCCGAGAGCCAGATCAGGCAGGCCCTCGGCACCCTCGAATGACAGCGTTAGCTTCGCTGACCGTTTGGCAGCGACCCTTGACGTAGCAGAACGGTCGAGCCGACCCCGGCCTCAGGCGGACTTGGCCTTCAGTTCCTCGAGCTGCTGGCGGGCGCCGGCGATCATGCAGGAGAGATCGGCCGTCAGCATCACCATGTCGAAGCCGCGCTTGACGGCGCCGGCCGCGAAGGGCGCGGCCGCGCAGTGCATGACGCACTTGATGCCGGCCTTGTGGGCGGCCTCGCGAATTTTATCGCAGGTCGCGATGTGAAGCGGATCGGGATTGTCGCCGCGCGGCGGCAGGCCTAGGGCGAACGAGAGGTCGGCGGGGCCGATATAGACGGCATCGAGGCCGGGCGTCGCGCAGATCGACTCGAGGTTCTCCAGCCCTTCCTTGGTCTCGATCATCGCCATGACGATGATCTCGTCGTTGGCGTTCGCCACGTAGTCGGCACCACCATAGTGAACCGCGCGCACCGGTCCCGAGGAGCGCATGCCCACCGGCGGATACCGGCAGGCTGCCACCGCCTTGGCAGCCTCCTCGGCATTGTTTACCAGCGGCACGATGATGCCGTAGGCGCCGAGGTCGAGCGCCTTCATGATGGCGGCCGGCTCGTTCCATGCCACGCGCACCACCGGCACCGTGTCGGTCTGCGAGATCGCCTGCAGCATCGGCGCCACGTCCTTCATCTCCGACAACCCATGCTGCAGGTCTACGCACAGCGCGTCGAAGCCCTGGCGCGCCATGACTTCCGCCGTGAAGGTGTTCGGCACCGAGAGCCACCCCAGTGTCGCGCATTTCCCCGCGGCCCAGATTTCCTTGATCTTGTTCTTTCGCATGGCCGGACCTTTCATTCGTCCAAGAGTCTCAGAAGCGGCGGGATTGGGCACGATCCGCGCTCCCGCATCAAGGGCTACGAGCCGCTTCGCGGGCATCGAGGGTGAGATTGCCAGCCAAACGGTGCGGTTGACCAAGATCGTCGCACGCCGTTGACCGCCGGGACCGCGTGTTGTTCACTCCGCGCCGTGACGCGTCACCTTCCCTCGCGACTGTTCGGACTGTTCTGCGCGCTGGCGGTGGCCTTCGTCACGACCTTCCATGTCTGCGGCATTGCCACGGCGAACGCCACGCTGGCGGCCTCCATCCACGCGCCGACGGCAGACGATTCCCCGCAGGACGAAGGAAGCCCAGCGGGCGAGAAGTGTCACGTCTGCGCCACCGTCTCACTGCCGGTGCCGACGCCGGTCGAGGACGCATCGCCCGACCGGATCGCGGTTCGGCAGGCGCCGGTGCGAGACCTCGTCTCCTACCACACGTCCCTCGCGCCGCCTCCTCCCAGAGCCTGATCGCCGCACGTCGTCCGCCTGAAGCCTGAACGCTTCGGGTCGTTCCCGTTCCTGCGATCGGAGTTCACATGTCTCCCCGTTTATGGCTCTGCGCGACGCTTGCCGTCGCTGCAGTTCATCCGTCGTTGGCCCAGACCGGCCAGGTGTCGGCGCAGCGCGCCGCCGCTCTGCTGCTGCCCCAGGCGCTGCGCACCGTCATCTCGACAAATCCCCGCCTGTCCGTCGCCGACCGGACCATCAACATGGCGGACGGGCGGCGCGAGCAGGCCGGCGCCCTGCCCAATCCGACCGTCGGCGTCGAGGTCGACAATTTCGCCTACGGCGAGAACGGGTTGACGAGCGGCGCCGAATATACGCTGCAGATCAGCCAGCTCTTCGAGCTGGGCGGCAAGCGCGACGCGCGCGTCCAGGCCGCCCTCGGCGACTACGACGCCGCCCGCTGGGAGCGCGAGGCGACGCGGCTGGAGCTCCTGTCGGAAACGGCCATCGCCTTCGTCGAAGCGCTGTCGGTACAGCGCAAGATCGCCCTCCTCGAACGCCACGCTGCGGCCCTGGAGAAGCTCGTGCCGCAGATGCAGAAGAGGGTCGAGGCCGGCGCCTCATCTCCCGCGGAGGTCTCGCGCATGCAGGCCGCCGCGGGCCTCGTTCGGCTCGACCGCGAGCGGGCGCGCATCGCGCTCAACGTCGCACGGCGCGAGCTTGCGGCGTTGATGGGCCTCGACCGGCCGACCTTCGCCGCCGTGGCCGGGGATTTCGGTCGCATCTCCCGCCCGGCGCCGCTGGACGCCGCCATCAAGGCGATCGAGGAGAATCCGCAGCTCATGCGCTGGACGGTTGTGCGCGCCCGGCGCGATGCCGAGCTCCTATCGGCGCGTCTCAAGCCGCTGCCCGACATCACGGCCAACATCGCCTGGCGCCACTATGCGGAGACCAGCCAGAACGCCCTGCGCCTCGGCGTCTCGGTGCCGATCAACGTCATCGACCGCAACACCGGCGCCATCCGCGAAGCCCAGGAGGCCGCCCAGAAGACCGGCGCCGAGCGGGCGGTGAACCGGCTCACGCTGATCGCCATCGTGGGCAAGGCCCATGACACCGCGACCGGCGCCCTGGCCCAGGTCGAGCTGCTGCGCCGGACGGTGATTCCCGCGGCGCGCGCCTCCCTGTCGACCGTCGAAGCGGGCTACGGACAGGGCCGCTACACGCTGCTCGAGATCCTGGACGCCTACCGCACCGTCGCCGACGCGGAACTGCAGGAACACGAGGCACTGGCGAGCTTCCACACTTCGATCGCCACCATCGAGGGCCTTACCGGCAGCGCGGTCAAGCTGGCACGAGGAAAATGATGCGATATCTGAGATACCTTGCCATCGCACTGGTCTGTGCCGGCGCGGTCGCAGCCGCCGGCTGGTACGCCTTCGATCCGCGGTTTGCGCGCCCTCCCGCGCCCGCCAAGGGTGGACACGGGCACGGCGATGAGAAGGAAGGGGACCATGCCCACGACGAGGGCGTGAAGCTGACCGACGCGCAGGTCGCGGCCGCGGGCATCGAACTGCTCCAGGCCGGCCCGCGCGAACTGCACGACACTCTGCGTCTCAACGGCATTATCCAGCCCAACCAGGAGACACTGGTCAAGGTGACGCCGCGCTTTCCCGGGGTGATCCGCAGTATGCGCAAGCGGCTGGGTGACAGGGTGAAGAAGGACGAAGTGCTCGCGACGGTCGAGAGCAACCAGAGCCTCACCAGCTACGAGCTGAAGGCCCCGATCGACGGCACCGTCATCGACCGAGACGGCACGCTGGGCGAATTCGCCTCGGAAGCGAAGCCGCTCTTCACGATCGCCGATCTGTCGACCATGTGGATCGACTTCGCCGTGTTCCGCCGAGACTTCAGCCGCGTCCGGACAGGCGATGCCGTGACGGTCGATGTCGGCGACGGCGGCCCGCCGGTCGAGGCCCGCATCGACTATCTGTCGCCGCTCGGCGCCACCGACACGCAGACCTCGATCGCCCGGGCGATCGTGAGGAACGGTGACAACCGGCTGCGGCCGGGCCTGTTCGTCGACGGCAAGGTCGTTCTATCGGCCAAGCCGGTCGACGTCGCAATCCGCACCGGTGCACTGCAGATGCTGGAAGGCAAGACAGTGGTCTTCGTACGCGAGAGCGACACATTCGCCTCCCGAGAAGTCGAGCTCGGCGCGCGCGACGCCGACTGGGTCGAGGTGGTTTTCGGCCTGCTCGCCGGCGACACCTACGCCGCAAAGAACAGCTTCGTGATCAAGGCCGAAATCGGCAAGGCGGGAGCGGCGCATGAGCATTGAGGCGCGCGTGAAGAAACGGGAAAGGTCCCTCGCTCCGCTCGGGATGACAATGTGTGTGGCGGCCACGCAGGGCGTCCGGCGCAAGAAAAATCAGCATGAGCGAAGCGAAGGATCTTTGCGGCTCCTCGTGGGATGCGCCCCATGATCGACCGCATCCTCTCCTTCTCGATCCAGAACCACTGGCTGGTGATCTTCGTCGCCATCGCCGTCGGTACGCTTGGCGCCTGGAACTTCACGCGGCTGCCGATCGACGCGGTGCCCGACATCACCAACGTGCAGGTGCAGGTCAACACCGTGGTGCCAGGCTACTCGCCGCTGGAGGTCGAGCAGCGCATCACCTTCCCGCTGGAAACGGCAATGGGCGGCCTGCCGAAGCTCGACCATACGCGCTCGCTGTCGCGCTACGGCTTGAGCCAAATCACCGTCGTGTTCAAGGACGGGACCGACATCTACTTCGCCCGCCAGCTCGTGAACGAGCGCATCCAGCAAGCGAAGGACAAGCTGCCGCCCGGCGTCGAGACCTCGATGGGACCGGTCTCGACCGGCCTCGGCGAGATCTACATGTACTCGGTCGAGGCCAAGCCCGGTGCGAAGCGGCCGGACGGTTCGCCCTACTCCGCCACCGAACTGCGGACGATCCAGGACTGGATCATCAAGCCGCAGCTCCGCACAGTGCCGGGCATCGTCGAGGTCAACACGATCGGCGGCTTCGAGCGGCAGTTCCACGTCCTGCCCGAACCCGCGAAGCTGATAGCCTACAGGCTCACCTTCCGCGACGTGATGGCGGCACTCGCCACCCACAACGCCAATGTCGGCGCGGGCTACATCGAGCGCAACGGCGAGCAGTATCTCGTGCGCACGCCGGGCCAGGTCAACGACCTCGAGGGCATCCGGGGCATCGTCGTGGGTTCACGCGGCGGCGTGCCGATCCGCATCGACGACATAGCCGAAGTGAAGGAAGGCCCCGAGCTGCGAACAGGGGCTGCGACGATCGATGGCAAGGAAGCGGTGATCGGCACCGCCATGTTGCTGATCGGCGAGAACAGCCGGACCGCGGCCCAGCGCGTCGCAGCGCGGCTCGCCGAGATTGAACGCTCCCTGCCCGAGGGTGTGGTCGCGCGCGCCTTCTACGACCGTACCAAGCTCGTGGACGCCACGATCCGGACGGTCGAGAAGAACCTGCTGGAAGGCGCGTTGCTGGTCGTGGTCGTGCTGTTCCTGATCTTGGGCAACTTCCGCGCGGCCTTCGTCACGGCCTGCGTCATCCCGCTGTCGATGCTCTTCACCATCACCGGCATGGTGGAGAACCATATCAGCGCCAACCTAATGAGCCTCGGCGCCATCGACTTCGGCATCATCGTCGACGGCGCCGTGATCGTGGTCGAGAACTGCCTGCGCCTGCTGGCGGAGGAACAGCACCGGCGCGGCCGCGTGCTCAATCGCCAGGAACGCTTCGCCGCGATCCTCGCCGGCTCGCGCGAAGTCATCAAACCGAGCCTGTTCGGCACCCTGATCATAGGTGTCGTCTACCTCCCGGTGCTTACACTGACCGGCGTCGAAGGCAAGATGTTCACACCGATGGCGCTTACCGTCCTGCTGGCGCTCACAGGCGCCGCCATCGCCTCGATGACGCTCGTACCGGCCGCGGTGGCGCTGCTGGTCACCGGCAAGGTGGCGGAAAAGGAGAACCTGTTCATGCGCGCCGCGCTGCGCCTCTATGCGCCGGTGCTCGACCAGGCGATCCGGCTGCGCGTCGCCGTGGTCGGGCTCGCGCTCCTCCTTGTCGCGATGAGCGGCGTAGCGACCTCGCGCATGGGCGGCGAGTTCATCCCCTCGCTCGACGAGGGCGACATCGCCATGCATGCGATGCGCATTCCCGGGACCAGCCTCAGCCAGTCGGTGCAGATGCAGGAGGCGGTCGAGAAGGCAGTCCTCGAATTCCCGGAGGTGAAGGAAGTTGCGGGAAAGATTGGCACGGCCGAGGTCGCCACCGATCCGATGCCGCCCAACGTCGCCGACACCTTCATCCTCCTGAAGCCGAAAAGCCAATGGCCCGATCCGAACCGGCCCAAGGCCGACCTGGTGGCGGCGATCGAGAAACGCGTCTCGGATGTGCCTGGCAACAACTACGAGTTCACACAGCCGATCCAGATGCGTTTCAACGAGCTGATCTCAGGCGTGCGCAGCGACCTCGGCATAAAAATCTTCGGCGACGATCTCGACACGCTGCTGAGCCTCGCCAACAAGGTGCAGTCGGTGGTCCAACGGGTTCCAGGCGCCGCCGACGTGCGCGCCGAACAGGTGAGTGGCCTGCCGATGCTAACCGTGAAGCCCAGCCGCGCCGCACTGGCCCGATACGGCGTCACCCTGGCCGAGTTGCAGGAGGTCGTCGAGATCGCGGTTGGCGGCAAGGAGGCCGGCCTGATCTTCGAGGGCGACCGGCGCTTCGACATCGTGGTGCGCCTGCCCGAGCATCTGCGCGTCGACCTCGAAGCGCTGGCCTCGCTGCCCATTCCCGTGCCGCTGGCGGCGGCGACGGCCGGAGACACCGGCCGTCGCGCGATCGTGCAGACCGGCAGTGGCGCGGCCGCGCCCTACGTGCCGCTGGCGGCGGTCGCCGCGATCGAGGCGGCGCCCGGTCCCAACCAGATCAGCCGCGAGGACGGCAAGCGCCGGGTCGTCGTCAGCGCCAATGTGCGCGACCGCGACCTCGGTTCCTTCGTGAGCGAAGTGCAGCGCCAGGTGACCGAGCAGGTGAAGCTGCCGCCCGGCTACTGGATCGGCTGGGGCGGCCAGTTCGAGCAGCTGGTCGGTGCCTCGCAGCGGCTGGCCGTGGTGGTGCCGGTAGCGCTCCTGCTGATCTTTGCCCTGCTCTGCATGAGCCTCGGCTCGATGGGCGATGCCACGCTGGTGTTCAGCGGCGTGCCGCTGGCGCTGACGGGAGGCATCGCGGCGCTTGCGCTGCGCGACATTCCGCTGTCGATCAGCGCCGGCGTCGGCTTCATCGCGCTGAGCGGCGTCGCGGTGCTGAACGGGCTGGTGATCATCTCGTTCATCCAGCGCCTGCGCGCCGAGGGCCTGACGATCGACCAGGCCGTGCGCACCGGCGCGACCAAGCGGCTGCGTCCCGTCCTGATGACGGCGCTGGTCGCCTCACTGGGCTTCGTGCCGATGGCGCTGGCGACCGGCGCCGGCGCGGAGGTGCAGCGGCCGCTCGCCACGGTGGTCATCGGCGGCATCCTGTCCTCCACCCTCCTCACCCTGGTCGTACTGCCGGCGCTCTACGCGCTGTTCCATCGAGACCGCATCCCCGCTCGACAACAAGGAGAGAGCATATGAAGAAGATCCTGATCCTGGCTTTTGCTATCCTCTGGGCCGGCGCCGCGACGGCGCAGCACACTCATGGCAGCACCAAGGGGCCGAACGGCGGCGTCGTGCAGGACGTGGCGGGCGTCCATGCCGAGTTGGTCATGGCAGGCAACACCGTCACCATCAACATCCTCGACGAGAACAACAGGCCCGCCGCCGCCAAGGGTTTTTCGGGCTCGGTGCTGATCGTCTCGGGCAGCGCGCGCGAATCCGTCCCGCTCGCCGCATCAGGCGACAATGCCCTGAAGGGCGAGGCCAGGTCTGCCATCCCCGCCGGCGCCACCGTCACGCTGGTGTTGAAGAACGCCACCGGCAAATCGGGCCAGGTGAAGTTCTGAGGCCACGGATGGACGGCGCGTCCGCGAGATGGCAGCCTGCAGGCACAATGGTCCGTCGCGGTGATGCCGCCTTTGCCCCGGATTGGGCGCGAACTCTGATCGACCCTCAGGCATTCGCCCACGAGCAGCGCTGCCTTGCCTACGCTTGGACGTTCCTTGGTTTCACCACGGATCTCGCGCAGGACGGCGACTGGTTCCGCGCCTCTCTGGCGACGCGATCGGTCTTCGTGCAGCGGTTCGGCGCCGAGCTGAAGGGCTTCGAGAATGTCTGCGCCCATCGCTTCTATCCGCTGCGCACGAAGGACAAGGGCAACGGACCCATCGTTTGCGGCTTTCATCACTGGCGATACGACAACGACGGCGCCGCCATCGGCATCCCGAAATGCCAGGAGAATTTCGGCACCGTGGCGCGCGCACTGGGCGCGCGTCTCAAGCCCATCGAGGTCGCGACCTGCGGCACGCTCGTCTTCGGCCGCTTCCCCGCCCCGGAGAAGCGCTGCTCGCTCGCGGACTTCCTCGGCCCCGGGTTCCCGATCCTCGAAACCCTGTCCCGCTCCACCCACAAGCCGCTTGCGCTTTCTCATGAGCTCGCGGCCAACTGGAAACTCGGGCTCCAGATCACCTTCGACGATTACCACACGGTTACCGTCCATCCGACGACCTTCGGCAAGACCGGCTATCTCGACCGCGAGAAGCTCACCTATGCCCGTTTCGGCGCCCACAGCGCTCTGGTCAACAGCGACCGGCCGCAGGTCTTCGAGAAGATTTCGGCGGCTTGTGCGGACGGCTCGTTTCGTCCGACCTGCTATTGCATCCTGCAGATCCTGCCGAACTTCCTCGTGGCGCTGTTCCGATCGGACGGCGACATCTTTCAGTGCTGCATCCAGCAATTCGTCCCTGTCGCGCACGACCGATCTCTCCTGCACGCCTGGGTCTATCCCGCGCCCTTTCCGGTGGAAGGACCCTGGCACGCGCGCTTGTGGCGCCACGCAAGCGATCCCGTTCGCAATCGCCTGGTCCTGCGCTATTCCCGCCGGGTCATCCGCGAAGACAACACGATCTGCGAGGGCGTTCAGGCGGTCGCGCACCAGATCGAGCGCGCGCCCTACCTCGCCGCCCTCGAGGAACGTATCGGCTGGTTCGAACAATCATGCCGGCAACTCGTGGCGGAGGGAGAGAGCATACTCGCAAGGACCGCCCCTGGATGAGCCGCCTACCCCTCACCGCACCGCAGTCTGGCCGGTGCGGGCACCAAACAGGTTGATCTTGCGATAGGCCGGATCGCCGGTGACTTCCCGTCCGACCCAGGGCGGTAGCGGGACATCGCAGTCGAGACGGGGGAGTTCGACCTCGGCCAGGATCACGTCCGCCATTACGCCATCGTAGGCGTCGACCTGCCAAGTGAAGTCGCGGTATGGCACGAAGGATCTGGTCTTGCTCAGGACATTGCCGTCGCAATGACGGGTCAGCAATTCCTCCGCATCCGCGAGAGGAATGGGATATTCAAACTCCGCATTCACGCCCGGCGCCTCGCGCGCCTTGACGGTAAGGGTCGCCTGCCCGTCGCAGATGCGCACCCGGACCTTGCGGCCGCCGGTCATGGCGACCAAACCGTCCCTCAGATGCTGCTCGCGAACGACGCTGGCGCGCCATTCCTCGCCGATGACGAGAAACTTGCGCTCGATTTCGATTCCCATGCGGGCGGGAGATAGGACCGCGGCGGCGCATCCGCAACGCGACAATATGCAGAACCGGTCCGCGTCCGCCGCCTAGGCCGATGCCTCGGAGGATGCCTCGGCCGGCTCCAGTGGTGGGAGGCTACCGCGGATCGGCGGAGAATCGAGCCATTTTCGCGCCTTGTCGCCATCCTTGAAGACACGCATTGGCCGCTTTGCGGCAGCCAGGATGCCGAGCACCCGCGAGATCTGCTCGTACTTGTCGTCCGGCAACACGACCGCCAGCGCGCCGTGGTCACGTTGCAGGACGTGCAATTCACGCATCCTTACGCCGATACCCAGCATCTCCTGCTCGCTCATGTCTGTGCAGCCACGGGTGCCATCGAAGAGCTTGCGATAGGGAAGTCCATTCGCCCCCACCAAAGCATCGACCATCTCTTTCACGTCGGCGAGATCGACCTTGCCGTCGCAGGTGACGGTGAAAAACTGCCGGCGCGAGTCGATGGTCCAGAATAGAGGCATGGGGTCTGGTTCACGGGGTGTCGAGGAGCGGCCGGACGGCGACGCCCGCTGGCTTGGCTCCGCAGCAAAGTCCCTATACCAGCCCGCCCTCCGCTGCAACCAGCGGTGGGCAAGCGCGTTGATAAACCTCGACACCGGACGAACTGGCCGGGTGCCCGAAGTGTAAAGTCTGGAGCTTGGGTTGAACGAGCCGGTGCGAAGTGTCGATCTCACGAACTGTGACCGTGAGCCCATTCACATTCTCGGTGCGATCCAGCCCATCGGCTTTCTGATCGCGTTGACCTCCGACTGGATGATTGCCCGTGTCTCGGCCAACATCGCAGACCATGTCGGCAGAGAGCCTGACGCGCTTCTCGGCAAGCCCCTGAACGCCCTGTTCGCGGGTCAGGCCATCCACGACCTGCGCAACCGGACCATCATGCTCCGGGGGGTCGATGCCGTGGAGAGGCTGTTCGATCTGGAACTTGTGGCCGGACGACCGAACTTCGACGTCGCCATCCACCTCTCCGAAGGCAACGTGGTGATCGAGGCCGAACCATCGTCGGGAGAGCATCGGGAGTCCACAGGCGTCGTGCGCTCCATGATCGCCCGCCTCGACCAGTGCGCCGATCTGCCGGCCTTCTTCCGGGAAGGCGCGCGCCAGGTGCGCGGCCTCACTGAGTTCGACCGGGTGATGGTCTATCGCTTCGCGCCCGATGGCTCGGGCGAGGTTGTAGGTGAGGCGTCCAAACACGGGATCGGAACCTTCCTGGGCCTCCGCTATCCGGCGAGCGACATCCCCCAGCAGGCACGCGAGCTCTACAAGCGCAACCTGCTGCGCGTCATCGCCGATGTGGACGCAAGTTCGGTGCCGATCCTGCCCTCGCTCGATCCGACGGGCCGGCCGCTCGACCTGTCGCTCTCGATGCTGCGCTCGGTGTCGCCGATCCACATCGAGTATCTCCGCAACATGGGCGTTCGTGCCTCCCTGTCGATCTCGATCATCGTCGACGGTCGCCTGTGGGGCCTTTTTGCCTGCCACCATTATTCGCCGCGCTGCCCGAGTTTCGAACGTCGTGCCGTCAGCGAACTCTTCTCGCAGATGTTCTCCATGCGGCTGGAGCGGCGGGAACGGCAAGAACACGTGGCCTACGAGCGGCGGGCGCGCGACGTATCGGACCAGCTCCTGGGCGCCATCGCCTCGAACGAGACGCTCCTGCAGGATCCAGACTGGCTGGCCGACATCCTGATGCGCGCCCTTCCGGCTGACGGCATGGGCGTCTGGATCGCCGGTTCCTATGCCTTTTCTGGCGTCACCCCGCCCACCGACGAGTTCCGCCGCATTATCCGGGCGTTGAACGGCACCGCGGCCGGCAAGGTTTTCGCGACCGACCACATCGGCTCTATTCTCGACGGTGCCGGCTCGTTCGCCTCGACGGCGGCCGGACTGCTCGCGATCCCGATCTCCCGCTCGCCGCGGGACTATGTCGTGCTGTTCCGCTCCGAACTGGTCCGCGCCGTACGATGGGGAGGAGACCCGCACAAACCGGTCGAGTTCGGGCCGAACGGACCCCGGCTGACCCCGCGCCAGAGCTTCGAGGAGTGGAAGGAGCTGGTGCAGGGCAAGTCGCAACCCTTCAGTCCGGCCGAGCTGCGTGTCGCGGAGACGCTGCGCGCGACCCTGATCGAAGTGGTGCTGCGCCTGGCAGACGAGGCAACGGCCGAGCGCCAGCAGGCCAGCGCCCGGCAGGAGCTGTTGATCGCCGAACTGAACCACCGGGTACGCAACATATTGGGCGTTATCCGCGGCCTGATTCGTCAGTCTCAGCCGCCCGAGGATCCGGCTGGGGCGCAGGCGATCCGCGACTTCGTGCGACTGGTCGACGGCCGCATCCACGCCCTTGCCCGTGCCCACAACCAGATCACCGACGATCATTGGGGACCGGCACCGATGCAGGCACTCATCGATGCCGAGACGGCAGCGATCGTCGGCGACAAGGAACGTCTGACCTCGGAGGGCAAGCCTCTTCTGCTCAAGCCGCAGGCCTATTCGACCCTGGCACTGCTGCTGCACGAGCTCGTCACCAATTCGACCAAGTACGGCAGCCTCTCCGTGCCGACCGGTCGCACGCGACTCGGCTGGCACCTCGATCCACGGGGCGACCTCATTCTCCAATGGTCCGAGAGCGACGGCCCCCCGGTGAAACAGCCACGCCGCAAAGGCTTCGGCACGACGATTATCGAACGCTCGATCGCTTACGATCTCGGCGGTGCAGCCGAGGTGAATTATGCCCTCAAAGGTATTACCGCCACCTTTCGAATCCCGGCGCGCCATGTCGTCGAGCCCAAGCCGGGCTACGCGGGGCCCGCCCGCTACAAGCGCTCGGCACCGGGCCATCCCCAGGCGCCTCCCAGCCAGATCCTGAAGGGCCAGTCGGTCTTGCTGGTCGAGGACAGCCTGATCATCGCCCTCGATGCCGAGGACATCCTCTACCGGCTGGGTGCCGACAGCGTGGTGACCGCAGCGACCATCGAGGCGGCGCTCGACGCCATCGAGCACGCGTGCCCCGCGCTCGCCCTGCTCGACATCAATCTGGGCGACCGCAACAGCTTCCCGATCGCCCACCGCCTGCACGATCTCGGCATCCCGCTGTTCTTCGCCACCGGCTACGGCGAACAGGCACAGCTCCCGATGGAACATCGCAGCCGTATCGTGGTGCAGAAGCCATACACACTCGAGGCGGTGGCGCGGGCCGTCTACGAACTGATCGGCGAACCGGCGCCGGCGGAGGGGACGGCAGCGGCAAGGCCTGATACAAGGGCTGATGGAAGCACGTCGACACTCCGATGAAGGCCGGCGCGTCGCCGCCCTCCGGGCGTACGACATTCTGGACACACCGCGCGAGGAAGAGTTCGACGAGGTCGTCCGCGTCGTCAGCGCGATCTGTGGCACGCCGATCTCGGTCATCAACCTGATCGACAGCGAGCGACAATGGTTCAAGGCCGAGATCGGCCTCGGCGTGCGCGAGACGCCCCTGCCCGCGTCGATCTGCTCGCACGCGATCCTGCAGCCTGACCTGTTCATTGTGCCCGACACGCTGGCGGATCAGAGATTTTCCGACAATCCGCTGGTGACCGGCGATCCTCGCCTGCGCTTCTACGCTGGCGCGCTCCTCAAAACGCCGGAAGGTCTGCCGCTCGGCACGATCTGTGTCCTCGACTACAAGCCGCGCGATCTCGACGAGAACCAGAAGGCACTGCTGCGCCTGACCGCGCGGCAGATCATGAAGATGATGGAATTGCGCCGCCTGAATGCGGCGGAACGCATCGCGCGCGAGCGGGCCGAGACCCACGCTGAGGCGACCACCGCCCGGCTGGCGCATGCCAACCGTGAGTCGGATTTGCGTGAACAGTTCATCGCCGTGCTGGGGCACGACCTGCGCAACCCGCTGGCCTCGATCCAGGCCGGCGCCCAGTTGGTCAAGCGCGGCAAGCTCACGCTCGACGAGATGCTGCAGCTCACCCAAGGCAGCATCTCGCGCATGTCGGCCTTGATCGACAACATCCTCGACTTTGCGCGGGGCCGGCTGGGCACCGGTATCGACCTCGCACGCACCGAGGTCCTGCTCACGCCCACTCTGACGCAGGTGGTCGACGAGTTGCGCGCCGCGGCACCCGACCGCCGTATAGCCGCCAACATCGCGATGAGCGAGAGCGTCTTCTGCGACCCCGGTCGCATCGGTCAGCTTCTCTCCAACCTGCTCGGCAACGCCGTCGTCCATGGCGCACCCGGAACGCCGATCGACGTCGAGGCGAAGGTGAAGGACGGCACCTTCGAACTCAGCGTGCGCAATGCCGGCGACCCGATTCCCGACGCGGCCCTGGCCAAGCTGTTTCAGCCCTTTTTCCGCGGCGAAGCCCGCCCCAGCCAGCAGGGTCTGGGCCTTGGCCTCTACATCTGCAGCGAAATCGCCCGTGCGCATGGCGGCACCCTCACCGCCTCCTCCACACCGGAGGCGACAACGTTACTCTTCAGGATGCCGGTCAAAGCGGAATTCTAGGACGCACGCCACGAATGCCGGCCGGCTGCCTCCGGATTGCCCCACCTCCCCCACAGCCGCTACAAGGGCCCGCAGCAAAAATCAGGGAAACGGCATGACGGGTGTGAAGGCGGCGAAGGTCGAGCGGCGCGGCGACTATGGATGGTGGATGCCGGTCTCGAGCCGCTGGTCGGACTGCGACGCCTACGGCCACGTCAACAACGCCGTCTACTACAACTGGTTCGACACGTCGCTCACCACACTCGCCATCGAGCGAGGCATCCTGCGCGCGCCGGGCCAGACCTCGATCGGGCTCTGCATCGCCAGCGGCTGTGAGTTCCTCGCGCCGGTCGACTTTCCCCAGACGGTGGATGTCGGCATCCGCCTCGGGCGCATCGGCAACAGCTCGCTGCGCTACGAACTCGCGATCTTCGCGCGCGACAGCGAGGCGCCGGCTGCCGTGGGTCACTTCGTCCATGTCTATGTCGATGCCGCCACGCGTAAGAGTGTCGCGCTGACAGAGGCGCAAAAGGCGGCGGTGGCAGACCTGCTCGCGGGCTGACGCCGACCTGACCCGTACCGAACGAGCGTCATTCCGCCGCCACGAAGCTTGATGAAGATCAAGGCTCGGGCACGCGCCCGGCCCGAATATGGGGACCTGTCTCGGGGAGAGCCCAGTGTCGGTCGGATCGCCGTTCAACTTCTTCCAGGAATACTGGATCGATGCCTGGCAGCGATCCGTCCTGACACTGGAGGCCCTGCGCGAGCGCGGGAACACCTTCGTCGAGCGCAGTGCGGCGGACGTCCCGCATGTGCTGGGCTTCGCCTTCGAACCGATCCTCGATGGCCGCAGCCTTCCGCGACCCGTGAACTATTTTCTCATCAGGATCGTGCCACCCGAGGGCACGATCATCGATCCCGCCAAGCCGCCATTCGTGGTCGTCGATCCGCGCGCAGGGCACGGCCCGGGCATTGGCGGCATGAAGCAGGACAGCGAGATCGGCGTCGCCCTGGCAGCTGGCCACGCCGCCTACTTCGTGGGCTTCCGGCCCGAACCCGAGCCGCAGCAGACGATCGAGGATGTCTGCCGAGCCGAGGCGGCTTTCCTTGAGGCCGTCGCCGCGCGCCATCCCGAGGCCGAAGGCAAGCCGGTCGTCGTCGCCAACTGCCAGGCCGGCTGGCAGATCATGATGACGGCAGCCATCTGCCCCGACCTATTCGGACCCATCCTGCTGGCGGGATCGCCGCTTTCCTACTGGGCCGGCGTGCATGGCCGCAATCCGATGCGCTACCTCGGCGGCACTCTGGGCGGGACCTGGCTGACTGCGCTGGCGGGCGACCTCGGCAACGGCATCTTCGACGGCGCCTACCTGGTCGGCAATTTCGAATCGCTGAATCCCGCCAACACGTACTGGGACAAGCCCTTCAATCTCTACTCGAAGGTCGATACGGAAACGACGCGCTTCCTCGACTTCGAGACCTGGTGGGGCAGCCCCGTCCTGCTCAATGCCGGTGAGATGCAGTGGATCGCCGACAATCTCTTCGTCGGCAACAAGCTCACGTCGGGCGAGATCGGCACCTCGGACGGCACCCGGGTCGACCTGCGCAACATCCGCTCGCCGATCATCGTGCTGTGCTCATGGGGCGACAACATCACACCGCCGCAGCAGGCGCTGGGTTGGATCACCGACCTCTACCGCCACGAGGACGAGATCGTCGCTAACGGCCAGACGATCGTCTACACGTTGCACCAGACGATCGGGCATCTCGGCATCTTCGTCTCGGGCAAGGTCGCGACCAAGGAGCATGCCGAGTTCGCCTCCTGCATGCAGATGATCGATCTGTTGCCGCCGGGCCTCTACGAGGCGGTGATCTCCGAGATCGACGCCACGACGGCCAATCCCGGCCTGATCCACGGCAAGTACCTGTTCCAGTTAGAGGCGCGGACGCTAGACGACATCTGCAAGTTGGGCGGCAACAGCGAGGAGGACGAGCAGCGCTTTGCCACCGTCTCGCGCGTTTCGGAGGTCACTCACGGCCTCTACCGGACCTTCGCCCAGCCAGCGGTGCGAGCAATGACCACACCACAATCGGCCGAATTACTGCGCGCCACCAACGCCCATCGCCTGCGCTTCGCAGCCTTCTCCGATCGCAATCCCGCGATGGCGCCAGTCAAGCCTCTGGCCGACTATGTGCGTGCTCACCGCGAACCCGTGTCGCCGGCCAATCCACTGCTCACCCTGGAGAAGGTGACCTCCACCTGGATTTCGACATGCCTTGAAAGCTACCGGCTCGCCCGTGACGCGATGACCGAGGCCATGTTCCTCGGGACTTACGGATCGCCGGGCCTGCAGGCGGCGGTCGGGCTTGCGGCAGGCACCGCGCCGGCCCGCCGGCAGATCGGCCGCGATCTCGCGCGCGAAGTCATCGCCGGCCGCTGGCGCGCCGAACTGGAGACTCGTTTCGAAGTCGGCGGCCTGCCAGAGGCCGTGGTACGTGCCCTGATGCATGTCCGCCTGCCGAGCCGGACGGTCGATGAGCGTGGCTTCGCGGTGCTGCAGGCGGTGCGGCAGATCCTGCCCGCCAATCGCCGCATCGGCTTCGACGAACTGAAGCAGCTCTTCCGCGACCAGTATCTGCTGGTGCGGCTCGACGAGGAGCGCGCAATTCGCGCCATCCCCAAGCTGCTCCCCGACGACCCGGAGCTGAGGGCTGCCGCGTGGCAGGTCGTTCAGGACATCCTATCGGCCTCCGGCAGCCTGACGCCGGAGGAGCAAAGCCTCATGCAGCGGTTGGAGCCCATGTTCGTTGGCGCACGCACGCTGCCGCAGGAGAATCAGGATGCCTGACGCCACGCCGCCGACCGAGGGTCCGCGCGAGAAATACGACCGGCTGATCGCGGTCGCACGCGCCCATCCGCCGCTGGCCACGGCCGTGGTCCATCCCTGCGACGAGGTCTCGCTGGAGAGCGCCGTCGAGGCGGCGCGCGAAGGCCTGCTCGCCCCCATCCTGGTCGGCCCGCCCGCCCGCATCCATGCCGTCGCTGCCAAGGCATCGCTCGACATCGATGCCTTCGAGATCGTCGAATCGGCCCACAGTCACGATTCGGCTGCCAAGGCGGTCGAGCTCGTGCGCTGCGGCCGCGCCGAGGCACTGATGAAGGGCAGCCTCCACACCGACGAGCTGATGGGCGCCGTCGTTTCGGGTGCGACGGGCATCCGCACGGCGCGGCGCATCAGCCACTGCTTCGTCATGGACGTGCCGCGGCACCAGCAAGCGCTGATCATCTCCGACGCCGCCGTGAACATCGCACCGACGCTCGAGGATAAAGTCGACATCGTGCAGAACGCCATCGACCTCGCGCATGCCCTCGGCATCGCCCAGCCGCGCGTCGCAATCCTGAGCGCCATGGAGACGGTGAACCCCAAGGTCGGCTCGACCATCGAAGCCGCCGCTTTGTGCAAGATGGCCGATCGCGGTCAGATCACCGGCGGTGTCCTCGACGGCCCCCTCGCGCTCGACAATGCGATCAGCCTCCAAGCGGCATCCATCAAGAACATCGCCTCGCCGGTCGCCGGCCGCGCCGACGTGCTGATCGTTCCCAATCTCGAAGCCGGCAACATGCTGGCCAAGAGTCTCACCTTCCTGGCCGGGGCCGACGCCGCCGGGATCGTGCTCGGCGCGCGCGTGCCGATCATCCTGACCAGCCGCGCCGATTCGCTGACCACGCGACTCGCCTCCTGTGCCGTCGCGTCGCTGGTCGCGGCCGCGCGCCGGGCCAGTGCGGCCACGGCGATCGCCTGAGGATTTCCATGACCGAGCAGATCCGGCCCGTCCTCTCGGGCAAGAAGGCCCTCATCGTCGGCATCGCCAACGACCAGTCCATCGCCTATGGCTGCGCCCGGGCGTTCCGCGAGGCCGGCGCCGATCTCGCCGTCACCTGGCTGAACGAGAAGGCGCGGCCCCATGTCGAGCCGCTGGCGCACGATCTCGCCGCGGAGATCACCGGCCCGCTCGACGTCGCGGTGCCGGGCCAGCTAGAGGCGGTGTTCGACGATGTCGCCAGCCGCTGGGGGCAACTCGACATCATGGTCCATTCGATCGCCTTCGCTCCGATGGCCGATCTGCGCGGCGGCCTGCTCGACTGTTCGGCCGAAGGCTTCGCCAAGGCGATGGACATTTCCTGCCATTCCTTCATCCGGATGGCGCGCCTCGCGGCGCCGCTCATGAAGGAGGGCGGCACCATGTTCGCCATGAGCTATTACGGCGCCAACCGGGTCGTGCCGAACTATAACGTCATGGGACCAGTAAAGGCCGCGCTCGAGGCGGCCTGCCGCTACCTCGCCTACGAGCTCGGGCCCCGGCGCATCCGCGTCCATGCAATCTCGCCCGGCCCGCTCAAGACCCGCGCCGCCTCAGGACTGAAGGATTTCGAGCTGCTGCTGAACGAGGCCGCCCACAAGGCACCGCTGGGCGAGCTCGTGGACATCATGGATGTCGGCTACACCTGCGCCTATCTCGCAACGCCCTTCGCCCATCGCGTGACCGGCGGCACCGTCTATGTCGACGGCGGCGCCAGCATCGTCGCCTGAGCCCAACCCATGAGCGAAACCCCATGAGCGAGACCGGCTGCATCGCCGTCCTGAACGCTGGCTCTTCCAGCATCAAGTTCGCGCTCTACGACTCCGGCGCCGACGGTGCCCTGCTCTATCGCGGACAAATCGAGCGCATCGGCGTCGGCCCCCACCTCGAGGTCCGAGACGCCGCGGGCAAGGTCGTGGCCGAGAAGAGATGGTCGGACGACGCGCTCGACCATCACGGCGCCACCACCGAGATCATGGCGCACGGCCAGGAACTGCTCGCCGGCCGGCCGGTCCTCGCCTTCGGCCATCGCGTGGTGCATGGCGGCACGAAGTTTGCGACCCCCGTCCGCATCGACCGGGCCATCGTGTCGGAGCTCGAGGCGCTGGTGCCGCTGGCGCCGTTGCACCAGCCGCACAATCTGGCGCCGATCGAGGCGATCATGGAGGCGGCGCCGCACCTGCCGCAGATCGCCTGTTTCGACACCGCGTTCCACCGCACCCAGCCGATGCTCGCACAGGAATTCGCCCTGCCGCGCGAGCTGACCGCGGGCGGCGTGCGGCGCTATGGGTTTCATGGGCTGTCCTACGACTTCGTCACGAGCCGCCTGCGCGCCACCCAACCGGCGCTGGCGCAGGGCCGCCTCATCATCGCCCACCTCGGTAATGGCGCCAGCCTGTGCGCCACAAGGGACGGGCGCAGCGTCGCCAGCACGATGGGCTTCACGGCGCTCGACGGGCTGATGATGGGAACCCGCGCCGGCGCGCTCGACCCCGGCGTAATTCTCTATCTGGCACAACAGCGCGGCATGAGCTTTGCGGCGATCGAGGATCTCCTCTATCGCAAATCGGGCCTGCTCGGCGTGTCGGGCATCTCCTCCGACATGCGGACCCTGCGCGCCTCGACCGAGCCTATGGCGCGCGAGGCCATCGACCTTTTCGTCTATCGCATCGTCCGCGAGATCGGCTCCCTCGCCGCCGCCCTGGGCGGCATCGACGGCATCGTGTTCACGGCCGGCATCGGCGAGAACGATGCGGCCACGCGGGCCGAGATCGTCGAGGGCTGCCGCTGGCTCGGCGTAACGCTCGACTCTGCACGCAACGGCGTCGGCGGGGAGCGAATAAGCGCAGACGGATCGGCGGTGTCCGCCTGGATCGTGCCGACCGACGAGGAACGCATGATCGCGCACTACACGCGGGCGGCGCTGGCCCAGGGCTGACCGTCAGATCCGTCGATAAGTGGCGTGGAGGATCGAGAAGGGGATGCCCGCGCGACCTGCACTGCCACGCACCATCACCACCCGTTCGTCGATGCGGTAGAACCAGTCGTTGAAGTTGAGCAGCATCGACTTGTCGCCACCTCCGCTCTGGGGCGTGTCGCGTGTGTAGCGCCAATGAAACGCACAGCCCGCCCGGTCGCCCTCGGCTTCGCCTTCGACCTGCGGCTCATGTCCCGAGTAACGACCCGAGGCGAGCTTCACGATGCGCCAGGTGAGCGTGTCCTGTCGTCCATCGTCGAAGGTCCAGGTTTCGAGAAAGGTGAGAACCTGCGCCGTCTCGTCCCACGTGCCACGCGCCTTGACGGTGAAGCGCTGCTGCAGGCCGCCCGTCACGCGCTCGACTACGCCCCAACCTTCCAGATCGCCGGCGAGATAGGTTTCGGGAAGCAATTCCGGCGAGGTGCCGTCAAAATCCTTGATGTCCATCAACGCCAACGGCTGAAGGTCACGGCCGTTCCATTGGCGCCGTTCACCTCGACAGGAAGTCGTACCCCCGCGATCGATACGATTCCTCCTTGGACCAAGCGGATCGCGCGGTCGGAAAAGCGTTGCGTGAAGACGATGGCGACCGCCGCCCCCAGAAGCGCGACGGCGGCATAGAGCGGGAATTGCGGCGCAAGCTGCTGGCCCGCCAGCAACGCGCCGGCGAGACCCGTGATCGAGTCGCCCAGCCCAGCACGATCAGCGCCGGCGCCATGAGCACGCCGCGGATCATGGCGGCGTAGAGGCCGGCCGGCAACGCAATCAGCCCGCCGACGAAGGCTGCCGGCAGCGACGCTACGGCCAACGCCAGCAACCGGTGCCCGTCGATCAGTCCCAGCGCATGCAGTCGCCACGTCGTGCAGGACGCAACCACGATGTTCATGGCGAGCGCGTCGGGCCGCAGCCGGTCGACCGGCACGCCCGAGACGCCATCACGGCCGAAATGGCGAGAAGAGCGAGCGCAGCGAGCGCAGCGAGCGCAGCGAGCGCAGCGAGCGCAGCGAGCATCGATACAGGTGTGTGGACGACGTCAACCGGACTGTCGTCGCACGATTAGCATTCGATGCCGTGACGGATGATTTATCGCCATCGCTCGCATAAGGTCTGCGTTCTCTGGGAGTTTGCTCATGAGTCTGCGTCGCCTTGCCTTTTTGCTGCTCTGCCTCATCCTCGTCGCCGTTTTTGCGAGGGCCCAGCAGCCGTTCACCGTCGTGGCGGCGGTGTCGGCCGATCCGGGGCACCTCAATCCCGCGATCACCACCGGATCGCCCACGCATGCGGTGGCCGATTCGCTCTTCAACGGGCTGGTCGCGCTCGACGAGAAAGGCGAGCCGCGGCCCGACCTTGCGCTCCGCTGGCAGATTTCGGAGGACGGCACGCGCGCCCGTTTCGAGCTGGCGCCGAATGCAAAGTGGCACGATGGCCGCGCCGTGACGGCTGACGACGTGAAGTTCACTTTCGAGAACGTCCTGCTGAAACATCATGCGCGGACCCGCGGCAGCCTCGGAGCGGTGCTCGACACGGTCGAGGTGCTGGGCCCGACCAGCCTCGAGTTCCGACTGAAGCGACCCTATCCCGCACTGATCCAGCAGCTCGACGTCACCGAGGCGCCCATCCTGCCGCGCCACGTCTATGGCGAGGGCGAGATCGAGAAGAACCCGGCGAACCTCAGGCCGGTCGGCTCCGGGCCCTATCGCTTCGAGAGCTACGCCAAGGACGATCGCATCGTGTTGGCGCGCAACGGCGACTATTTCAAGCCGGGCCTGCCCGAGGTCGACCGGCTGGTGTTCCGCGTCATTCCCGACGGCGCCACGCAGGCGCAGGCACTAGCCGCGGGCGAGGTCGATTTCGTGGGCCGGGTCGCCCCCAACGAGATCGCGCGGTTGCAGCGCTCGGGCAAAGCGACGACCGCCGACGTGCGCTTCGGTCCGGGCGGCGGCAACTGCATCATGACGCTGGGCTTCAACCTCGACCGGCCGGCGCTGCAGGCCCGCGAGGTCCGCGAAGCCTTCGCCGCCGCGATTGATCGCCGCCAGTTCGTCGAGCGCATCTTGCTCGACCATGGCCGGGTGGCCGACGCCCCCATCTCCAGCGGCATTCGGTGGGCCCATGCCGCCGGCAGCTTCCCTGCGTCATTGTTCGACCCGGCGCGGGCACGCGCGCTGCTCGACCAGGCCGGCCTCAAACCCGACGCGCAGGGAGTACGTCTTTCGGTCGAGCTGGTGCAGTTCGCGAGCTTCGGCCGCTATGCCGATCTGCTGCGCGAGCAGTTGGACGCGGTCGGCATAAGGGTTCAGCCGCGGCTGGTCGATCCGGCGGCGATGGTCGACGCGGTGTTCCGCCGCCGTGCCTTCGACCTCACCCTGGTCTCCTATTGCAACGGCACCGATCCGGAGATCGGCGTAAACCGCATGTATCTCTCCAGCAACATCGGCAACATCCCCTTCTCCAACGCCGCGGCCTATCGCAATCCCAAGGTCGACGAGCTCATCGCCGCCGCCGGCGCCACCATCGACCGCGAGCGCCGCGTTGTTTCCTATCGAGCGATGCAGGACATCGTGGTGAAGGACCTTCCCTATGTCTGGCTGGTGGAGACGGACTTCACCGCCGCTTGGCGTAACGAGCTGATCGGATTCGCCCCCTGGAGCGGCCAGTTCGCCGAACGCGCGGCACGCCGCTGAGGAATTTTGCCGCTCGCCATCGCAGGGCGGCACCGTAAGAAAATTTCACAGCTTGTGAATACAGGCGCGATTGCCATAATTGCGCGAATGTCCGCGGAGCAATCCCCGTCACGAATCCGCGCCTTCGTCTTGGCGGCGGCGCTGTTCGCGGTGA
The DNA here is from genome assembly GCF_052439685.1 of Reyranella sp. Classification (GTDB taxonomy): domain Bacteria; phylum Pseudomonadota; class Alphaproteobacteria; order Reyranellales; family Reyranellaceae; genus Reyranella. The sequence goes on along the minus strand of NZ_JBQVQG010000003.1, from coordinate 51,040 downwards.
CCCTGGCGATCCTGCAGCCGCTCTCCCACGCGGTGATGCTGCGGATGGGCGGACCCGAGGCCACCCCCGGCCTCTGGGAAGCGATCTGCCAGACAGGGACGGAAGGCCGATCCGACCAGTCGGATCGGCCGACGGCCAAGGTCCACGAGTGCTGCTTCGGCCTCGCGCATGCGCCCGTCCTGATCGGCCCGACAGTCGCGCCCGTCCTCGTGGCCCGCGCGTCCGAGTCCGGCCCGGTCGCGTTGCACCATCATCATCCGACAACCGGCGCGATTCGCGATGGTCCCCAGCAGCCACGAGCACCGCCTCTCCTCGATTGATCCGGTCCGACGGCACGCAGCGCCTCCGCCGCACGCCGAACCCTGTCAATCGAAGGAAACTCAATGTTGTCGATCCGCAAGGCGGCGGCCGTCGCCTGCCTGGGCGTCGTGCTTTCGCCCGAACTCGCCCGTGCCCAAGACCCGACGCCAACCGCTCCCATGGACCTGCCGCCCGTCGTCGTGTCGGCGACACGATCGGAGCGCACGGTCGCAGACCAGCCGATGAGCGTCACCGTCGTGGAGAAGGAGCAGATCGAGGAGACGCCGGGCAACGCCCTCGACGACGTGCTGCGCACGACGGTCGGCATCAACCTGCCGTTCCTCGCCAGCTACCAGATCCATCCCGGCGGGAATTCGTTCTCGATGCGCGGCCTGGGCGGCATTCGAGCCCTCGTCATGCTGGACGGCGTGCCGCTCAACGATCCGTTCTTCGGCTACGTACAGTGGAGTCGCGTGCCGATGGAGAACATCGAGCGCGTGGAGGTCGTGCGCGGCGCCAGCGCCTCCCTGTGGGGCAACTATGCGATGGGCGGCGTCGTCAACATCATCACCCGCAAGCCGGGTGACAAGAGCACCTACACAGCAAGCGGCGGCGGCGGAAGCTACGGCACCTATCGCGGCAACGGCTCGGCCGATATCGTGATGTCGGACGAGGTCAAGGTCAGGGCCAATTTCAACGCTTGGGGCACCGCGGGCTTCAACCAGATTCAGCCGGCCTACGGCCCGATCTTCGTGCCAACCTCCTTCAATGCGCTGACCGGCCAGTTTGCCGCCTATTTCGACCCCGATCCCACGCTAAGCGCCAATTTCAGGGTCAACGTGTTCAGTGAGAACCAGGTCCTGCGCACGTCGCTGCTGAGCAACAACCAGCAGGTCTACGACCTGGCTGGCAACGTGACCAAGAAGCTGGGATGGGCCGACCTCACCGTCACCGCCTTCCACGAGCAGAGCCGGCTCGTCAGCAACACCACCGCGACGCCGGCTGGTACCGCCTTCGGACAAGGCGAGTACACACAGGGCATCCTCACCACGCCCGTCTGGTCGACCGGTGCCTCGGCGCAACTGTCGGGGCGAGTGAACGATGTGGTGCGCCAGGCAAGTATCGGAGTCGACTTCCAGCAGATCGCGGGCTCCGACACCGCCAACATCCTGAATCAGGCGGGCAGCCAGATTCGCACCGATATCGGCGCAGGCAGCCAGCGCTTCCTCGGCATCTTCGGCCAGCTCGACATCTATCCGGTCGACTCGGTCGAGGTCCTTCTCAGCGCCCGGTTCCAGAACTACCAAAACTTCGACGGTTTCGACGGCCTGCCCAGCGGGCAGGGCGTCGTGCCCAACAGCTCGCAGAACAGCTTTGACCCCCGGCTGTCGGTGATGTGGAAGGCGACCCCGAATGTCGCCCTCCGGGCCGCAGCCTACAGCGCCTTCCGCGCGCCCAACCTCGACAATCTCTACCGCGCCTTCAGCACGACCTCGCTCATCTTCCTTCCGAACTCTCAACTGACGCCCGAGCGGCTGAAGGGTGCCGAGGCAGGCTTCGACGCCAAGTTCGGCAAGGTGAGCGGTCAGTTCACGGCCTTCTACCAGGAGCTCACCAACCTAATCACCTTTCGAACACTCCCGGCCGCCCAGCTCCCACCAGGCTTCTTCTTCGGCACGCAGAACATCAATGCCGGCAAGGCAGTCGTGCAGGGCATCGAGTTGCAGGCCGCCTGGCAGATCATGGACGGGCTCAAGCTCGACGCAAACTACACGACCGTCAGCTCGATCATCGTCGACAACCAGTACGACCCTGCGAGCATCGGCAAGGAGCAGGCGGGGATCCCGACGCAGCAGGCGGCGGCAACGCTCAGCTATGCCGATCCGCGCGGCTGGCGCGCGGCCGCCCGCTTCCGCTGGATAGGCCAGTCCTGGGGCGACAACGCCAACACCATGCCGCTCGACAGCTTCACGGTGTTCGACGTTTCCGCGGGCTACCGATTCAAGGGGGTCGAGGCGTTCGTTGACGTCCAGAACCTGTTCAACGCCTACTATATCGCCGACAATTCAGGCTTCGCGCCACCGCAGCAGGGAACACCCTTCTCGATCTTCGCTGGCCTGAAGGCCCGGTTCTAGGGGATGAGCGGGCCGGGTGATTTCAGGCAGACATCGACTAGACTGGTCGGCATGAGTTCTTCCTGGTCCGCCTCCTTCCTCCTCGCTCCCTCTCCCGCATCACCGGTACGTCGCTAGGGCGGGGGCTGGGTCGCGATGGGCCGCTATCTGTTGCGGCGCCTCCTGCAGGTGCCGGTCGGGCTCGCCATGGTGGGGTCGCTCGCCTTCCTGCTGATCCATCTCGCGCCGGGCGGTCCGGTGACGGCGTTGAGCGGCGAATATGCGACGGCCGAGATTCGGCAGGAGATCGAGAACCGCTACGGACTCGACCGGCCGCTGGGCGAGCGCTACCTCGCCTGGGCGGGTGCGGTCCTGGCGGGCGATCTCGGCCGCTCCTACCTACACAAGGCGCCGGTCGCCGACGTGATCCTCGAACGATTGCCCGCCACCCTCTCGATCGTACTGCCGGCCGCCCTGCTGTCGCTGCTGGTGGGTGGGGCGATCGGCCTCCTGTCGACGCGGCCGCCCGGTGCGCAGCGGCACCTGCTCGCGCCGATGCTGGCGCTGGTCGGTCACATGATGCCGACCTTCTGGATCGCCCAGGGGATGGTGCTGCTGTTCGCGCTGAACCTCGGCTGGTTCCCGGTGCAGGGTCTCGACGATCCGCGCCTCGCGGCTCCGGGCTGGAGCGACCGGTTGCGCCATCTCGTGCTGCCGGTGACCACTCTGGTAATCCACCAGCTCGCGATGATGGCACTGATCCTGCGCGCGGCGCTGCAGGCGGAAGTCGCGCGGCCCTACATGACGACCGCGCTCGCCAAGGGGCTCGGCTTCCCGGCAGCGCGGCGGCGTCATGCGCTGGTCAACGCATTGCATCCGGTGCTCGCCGTTATGGGTGGCCGCATCGGCGCGACCTTCGTGGGCGCCATCGCCGTCGAGACGGTGTTCGCCCTGCCGGGGCTCGGCCGGCTGATCGTCTCGGCGGCGATCAACCGCGACCATCCGCTGCTGCTCGGCATCGCGCTCTCGGTCTGCGCGGTGGCGATGCTGGGCAACCTCGCGACCGACCTGATGATGAACCGCCTCGATCCGCGAATGGCGATCGACCGCGACGAAGCGGCCCATGCGGCCTGAAACGCCACTCGCCCCGTCAAGTCGCCACGCCGCCCGCTGGGGGCTCGCCCTGTTGGCGCCACCGTTGCTGCTGGCAGTGCTGGCGCCACTGTTCGGCAAGCTCGCGGTCGGTCCGATGCTCGCCGCCCCGAGCCTCGCCCATCCATTCGGCACCGACGATCTCGGCCACGACCTGCTCGCCTTGCTGGCGCAGGGCGCACGCGTCTCCTTCGAGGTCGGCGGATACGCGACCGCGCTCGCGATGGGCCTTGGCATCGCGCTCGGCCTCGTAGCAGCATTCGGCGGACGGCTCGCCGACGATCTGGTGATGCGCAGTGCCGAACTCACGGTGACGGTGCCGCCGCTGCTGCTGGCCATCGTCATGGTTGGCCTATTCGGCACCGGCAACGTCCTGACGGCCCTGGCGCTCGGGATCGGCAGTTGGCCGATGGTTGCCCGGGTCGTGCGCGCCGCCGCCTACGGCCTGCGCGGCCAGCCGCATGTCACGGCCGCCCGGGCGCTCGGCGTCTCGCGCGCGAAGATCGCGCTACGCCATGTGCTCCCCGCGATCCTGCCGCTCGCTTTGTCGCTAGTCGGTGTGCTGTTCAGCGGAGCGGTCCTGGCCGAGGCGACGCTCTCGTTCGTCGGCCTGACCGATCATACGACGCCGGGTTGGGGCCATATCATGGCCCATGCCGGCCCCTATCTTCGCGACGCTTGGTGGATGTGGCTGTTCCCCGGTGGATTTCTGGTGATGACGACGGCCGGCGTCGCGCTGGTCGCGGACTCGGTCTGAGCAGGGCGTTCTTCGGCAGGCCGCAGGTTTGGCAGCTCGCGCGGTCGAACCGAATCTCGCGTCGGGAAAAAGACATGAAGCGCTCGCAGCAGCGCGGGCAACGGAACTCGAAATAGCCGTAAGTGCCGAGCGCCGCGCCGAGGAAGCACAGGCCCGCGCCCCACGGACGATGCCAGACGAACAGGCTGAGACACGCGCCTGACGTCAGCGCGACGATCATGAGGACCCGGGCCCGCCGGTCTCCCCATGCCTTCACGTAACGGTCGGCCTCGTTCATGGCGCGGCCCCCGCACCGGCCTTCGGCAGGCGAAGGTTGACGCACAGGCCGCCGAGGGGCGCCGTCGCGAAATTGAGGCTGCCGCCGTAGAGGTCGACCAGTTCGCGCGTGATCGACAGGCCGAACCCAAATCCTGGCGCGGTCTCGTCGAGCCTCTGTCCCGGCTTCAACAGATGCGTGACCTGTTCGGGTGACAGGCCCGGCCCATCGTCATCGATCTGCAACAGCACCCAGCGCCCTTCGGCGACGGCGCGCGCCGTCACCGACGTCGTGCTCCACTTGAAGGCGTTGTCGAGCAGGTTGCCTGCGATCTCGTCGAAATCCTGCGGTTCACAGGCCACCGCCAGTCCGCCCGGAATGTCTGCGGTGAAGGCGATGGCGCGCCCAGCGTGAACCTTGGCGAGAACGTTGCCCAGGTCGGCGATCGCCGGGGCAAGCGGCGTCTGCGAACGCGTCGGCCCGGCGAGCGCCGCGGCCCGCGCGCGACCGAGGTGATGGCGGATGCGCCGCTCCATCAGGTCGACGAGTTCGGCGAGCTTCCGCCGGTCCTCGCTGCCACCGTCGCCGCCGGCCGATAGTGCGACACCGAGCGTCGCCAACGGCGTCTTGAGCCCGTGCGCCAGGTTGGCGACATGCGCACGCGCACGCTCCAGATTGGCGGCGTTCTGTTTCAGCAGCGCATTCAGCTCGGAGACCAGCGGCCGCACCTCCGCGGGCTGCTCCTCGGGCACCGTCGCCCTCCGTCCGGTACGCACCTCGGCGATGGCGCCGCGCAGCCGGTCGAGCGGACGCAGGCCCAGCCGCACCTGCAGCACGATGGCCAGCAGGAGCGCAGCCCCCAGCACGAGCAGCGACAGGCCGAGCGTCACCATCGCCTCGCGCAACGGGCCCATCACAGCGGCGCGCGGTGCGGTGGCGACGATTTCGACCGGCACGCCATCGATCACGACATGCTGGATCCGGTAATGCAGTGCCTCGCCGCCCGGACCGGGTCCATCGGCCAGACGCGGCGGCGGTACCGCGCGTGGCGGCGGTGGCGGCGATCCCGTGCGATCAGGCGGCGGCGGAGGGGGTGGGGGCAGCGGCAGGCCCGAGACGTCGAGCGTATCGTCGCCGAGCGCGCGCGATCGCAGCAGGTTGCGCAGGCCGCTCACCTGCCAGTACCAACCGCGGCCCGGCCGATCGAAGGGCGGGCCGTCGGCGCTGCCGTCGAGTGAGAGGTCGCCGTCCGCCGCGACACGCACCGTCGAGGCCAGGAAGTTGACTTGCGTATCGAGGCGCTGGTCAATCTGGCCCTGCACGAAGCGATGCACCACGAAACCGATGACGATGGCGGCGATGGCCAGCGCCAGGACGACGAACACCGCGGCGCCGAGCAGTAATCGTCGGCCGAGCGAGGCGTCGGCCTTCACGGCGGCGTCGCCGCGGTCAGACGATAGCCACGGCCGCGCACCGTCTCGATCGCGTCGCGGCCGATCTTGCGGCGTAGGCGCGCGACGATAACCTCGAGGGAATTGGAATCCGTGCCGACATCGCCCTGATAGACCTTCTCGGTGAGATCGCCGCGCTCCACCACCACGTCCTTGCGCAGGATCAGGCATTCGAGCACCCGCCATTCCAGCGCCGTGAGCTTGAGCGGCAATCCGTCGAGTTCGAATACGCCGGTCTGCGCGTCGAAGGAGACCGGGCCGCACTCGATGCGCGGCGTCGCGTGACCGGTCGAGCGCCGCACCAGCGCGCGCAGGCGCATGATCAGCTCCTCGACGCGGAAGGGCTTGGTTAGATAGTCGTCGGCGCCGGCCTTGAAGCCGTCGACCTTCTCGGTCCAGCCGCCACGCGCCGTCAGGATCAGCACCGGCAGCTGGCGGCCGGCCTTGCGCCAGGCGCGCAGTACCGTGGCGCCCGGTATCTTGGGCAGACCGAGATCGAGCACGGCCACGTCATAGGCTTCGGTCTCGCCCATATGTTGACCGTCGAGCCCGTCGGCCGCGATGTCGACGGCGAAGTTCTCGGCGCGCAGCGCGCGCGCGATCAGTTCGGCGAGCGGCGCGTCGTCTTCGACGAGGAGGACCTTCATGGCATTCCCGCTTCAGGCCAGTGGCTCATGCCTTCCGAGTTAGGCCACCGAAGCTGAACGCAGGCTGAACTGCGGGGTTCAGCGTGCATTTAGGGGCGCCTCCTATGTTGACGGCATCGCAACACATACAGGAGGCGATCATGACCACCAACGCCATCGTTCTATCCTCATCCCGCAGGAGTCGCGGCAGGGCCGTGGCCGTCGCTGCGGGCGCGCTGCTGCTCGCCGGCATCGGCGGCATTGCCGGCGCCCAGACCCCGCCATCGCCCCCGGCGGCCGGTGTCGCTCCGCCCCCGCCGCCGGTCGCGGCGCCCCGACAGCCACAGCTCGTGATGCTGATCGCGCCGGTGGCGATCGCCAAGCTGCAGCCGGCCGACGTGATCGCGGTGAAGGGCAGCGTCGCGGAGATCTACGGCAACAAATTCATCCTTGAGGACGATAGCGGCCGCATGCTGATTGATCTTGGACCGCGCGGGGACGAGCGTGCCGTCGTAACCAAGGGCGAGCAGGTCTCGGTGCAGGGCCGCTTCGATCGCGGCTTCGTCGCCGCGCAGGTCCTGTCGCGCGCCGACGGCCGCAGCGAGGTCTTCGGTCCCCCGCCGCCTCCCGGCCGTGAAGCCGATCGCGGTCCGGGCCGTCGCCCGCCGCCGCCGCCCGCGCCGCGCTGAGCCTTCGCCCCTGGCGGCCCGAGCCGGACTCGCTCGGGCCGTTTCTCTCTCCCTCATGTCCTGGAGTTCGCAATGCCCGACCGTCACGTCAGTGTTTCAGGCAGGATCCTGCACGTCTTCTCGCACCGCTTCGTCGTCCAGACGAAAAACGGCGCCCTTCTCGCCGACCTCACCCCGAAGGGGCTCGACCGGGTCGCCCTGAACGTCGGCGACACGGTCTCGCTCGAGGGTGAAATGAAACCCTCCGAACTGAAAGTGTTCCGTCTCGTCCTGGACGGCCGTACCGTGACGATCGAGCACGGCAAGCCTCATCATCATTCCCACCACGACGACCATCATCATGAACATCATCATGGTCCGGCAGACCCTGAGGTGGTGCTGCGCGCCGCACGGACGGCGGGCTACGAGCCGACCGCGAAACCGCGCCGCAAGCCCAAGCACTTCGAGGTGCTGGGCAAGCGCAACGGACGCTATTCGGAACTGCACATCGAACTCGACGGGCACATTCGCAAGAGCAAGCCCGCCGACCGTGACGACCCGAAATGGGAGATACCCGTCGCGTGAGGAAGAGAGGCGGCGTCGAGCCTCTCGACAGCGGCGAGGAAGAGGAGGAGACAGGCGTGCTCATCGTGCGCACGCAGAATTCCGGAGATCGATATGTCCACCAAGACGCCCGCCATCAGCCGCTTCCCCGTCCCCGCCCTCGCCGACATGCCGGCTGACATCCGCGCGCGCATCGAGAAGGTGCAGGAGAAGTCGGGCTTTATCCCCAACGTCTTCCTAGTGCTGGCGCATCGCCCCGACGAGTTCCGCGCCTTCTTCGCCTATCACGACGCGCTGATGGACAAGCCCGGCAACCTCAGCAAGGCCGAGCGCGAGATGATCGTGGTGGCGACCTCGAACCTCAACCAGTGCCAATATTGCGTGATCGCCCACGGCGCGATCCTGCGCATCCGCGCCAAGGATCCGCTGATCGCCGACCAAGTCGCGATCAACTATCGCAAGGCCGACATCTCCGCGCGCCAGAAGGCCATGCTCGACTTCGCCGTGAAGGTGAGCCAGTCGGCCCACCAGGTCGGCGACGACGACATGGAGATGCTGAAGAAGCAAGGCTTCGACGAGGAAGACGTCTGGGACATCGCCGCCATCGCCGCCTTCTTCGGCCTGTCCAATCGCATGGCCAACGTCACCAGCATGCGCCCGAACCCCGAGTTCTACGCGATGGGCCGCGGATGAAGGGCGCGTTCCTCCTGGTTGCAATCGTTGTCGGCCGGTTCGCCGCCTTGTAGAGTCGGCCGGCGTGCGTGCGGGGCGCACGAACTCGGGGAGATCGTCAGTCCATGCGTTTCAGAGCAAATGCGCCGAAGGCCGCGAGTGCCTTCTGCGCGGCCGTTTCCGTCGTCTTCTTCGCTTCGACCGCGTCGGCGCAGTGGCACGAACAGCAGGTCGGCAAGGTCGGCACCTTCACCATCCTCAAGATCAGCCAGGGCGGCAAGTTCCACCGCTGTGCCGCCAGCAAGGGCAGCGGCGCCAGCATGCTGCGCATCGCCTTCACTGCCGACCGCCAGCATTTCATGAGCGTGCCGGGCGTCGACGGCAGCGGCAAGACGCCGTTACGGATCCGCTTCGACGGCAAGCCGCCCATCCAGATCGTCCCGAACGCCGCCGACAAGAATCGCGCTTCGGTGCCGCTCGACTATGCGACCGTCGACCGCTTCATGGCGGCCAAGCGGCTCGAAGTGTCGTTGGCCGGCAATACCTACACCTGGGACCTGTCCGGCCAGTCGATGGAGGCCGTCCTCCAGGCCGTCTCCAACTGCACGAGCAACGCCTCGAGCTAGAGACGCGCTTTCAGTCGAACCCGACGTAGCGCACGAACGCCTCGGCGGGCGTGCGCTCCGACTTCACGGCGTTGGCGGGGAACGTCTCGTCGGGATAGCCCAAGGCGACGCAGGTCATGATCGCCTCGTCGTCGGGGATGCTCGCCACCTCGCGCACGATGTCGGAGCGCGCGATGCCTTGGCCGTTCACGACGGCACCGATGCCGCGGTCCCATGCCGCCAGCACGATGCCGTAGCACAGCGCGCCGAGATCGAAGTGGCAGGTGGCGCCGGGATCGAGCACGCGGTCGTAGGTCAGCACCAGCGACACCGGCGCGTCGAACTGGCGGAAACCGCGCAGCACCCAGTCCTGGCGCATCGCCTTGTCATCGCGCGCGATGCCCATGGCGGCGAACAGCTGCTTGGCGACGCCGACCTGCCGCTCGCGATGGGCGCCCTCGTAGGGGCCGTGGGTGAAGATGTCTCGCTTCGACGGCTTGCCCGCCACCATCTCTTCCATATTGCGGCGACGCACCTCGTCGAGCGGCGCGCCGGCGAGGACATGGACATGCCACGGCTGGCTGTTCATCGACGACGGCGCGCGCTTGGCGTCCTCGATGATCTCGGCGATTACCGACTTCGGGATCGCCTGATCCTTGAAGCCGCGGGTACTGCGGCGGCTGTGCACCAGTTCCTGAAAATCCATTTGTTCCTACGCTCCCTGTCGCGGGCGGAGGATAGCAGCCGTCGCTCATCGGGAAACCGCGAGTGCGGCGACGGTTCCGCAGTGAGCAACGCATACCCTAGCGGGCAATACGGGGGTCCGTTAACGTCAAGCCAGAACGATGATCGGCACACCTGTCATGGACTCCAAACCCGTCGATGCCGTCCGACCTCTGCTGTTCCTGAGCGTCGTCCTCTATGCGGCATGCCTGACGCAAACCGCCTTCTGTCATTTCAACGATCGACTGACATGCGAATCGGCCTTCGCAGCCTTGTTGTTCGGCGCCCTGCTCTGGCCTGCCGAAATCAATACCGGCGGGGAATACGGCTTCTTCACCTGGTGGGCGAACATTCTGCTTTTCATGGGATGGGCCGCGCTCTGGTGCCGGAGCGCGCGGTGGGCGGGCCTGCTGTGGTGCGGTGCGAGTCTGGCGGTCGCGCCCTGGCACCTCCGGGTCGAGCTCCACTCGAACGGCTGGACAGGCGGTCGCATCGTGAGTCACGATTTGGGCTTCTGGCTGTGGCTGGGAAGCATGGGCGTCGCCCTCGTCGCCAGCCTCTTTCTCCCGCGCAGGGGTCTGCTCCAGCCTGCGATGCAGCTGTTCTTTCCGTGGAAGCGCTCGAAGCCTTAGTGTCTCTCAACAGCGTCCCTCAACGGCGACGCGACACCGCGGCGCCGGATTCGTACCAGCCCTTGCTGGCATTCACGATCTTCACCACCGACAGCATGACCGGCACTTCGATGAGGACGCCGACCACGGTAGCCAGCGCCGCTCCCGAGGAGAAGCCGAACAGGCTGATGGCGGCGGCCACCGCGAGTTCGAAGAAGTTGCTGGCGCCGATCAGCGCCGAGGGGGCGGCGATGCGGTGCTCCTCGCCGGCCGCGCGGTTGAGCAGATAGGCGAGGCCGGAGTTGAAATAGACCTGGATCAGGATCGGCACGGCCAGCAGGGCGATGATCAGCGGCTGCGCGATGATCTGCTCGCCCTGGAAGCCGAACAGCAGGACGAGCGTCGCCAGCAGCGCGACGAGCGAGGCGGGCTGCAGCCGCGCCAGCAACCGGTCGAGCCCCGCTTGGCCGCCCTTCGCCAGTGCCACACGACGCACCAACTGGGCGAACACCACGGGGACCAGGATGTAGAGCACGACGGAGAGCAGCAGGGTCTGCCACGGCACGACGATGGCGGAGAGGCCGAGCAGCAGTCCGACGATGGGCGCGAAGGCCAGCAGCATGATCGTGTCGTTCAGCGCCACCTGGGTCAGCGTGAAGTCGGGCTCGCCGTCCGACAGGTTGCTCCACACGAACACCATCGCGGTGCAGGGCGCGGCGGCCAGCAGGATCAGCCCCGCGATGTAGCTCTCGATCTGGTCGGCCGGCAGAAACGGCCTGAACAGATGGCCGACGAACAGCCATGCCAGCAGGGCCATCGAGAAGGGCTTGACCGCCCAGTTGATGAACAGCGTCACGCCGATGCCGCGCCAGTGCCGACGCACCTCGGCGATGGCGGCGAAGTCGACCTTGATCAGCATCGGGATGATCATCAGCCAGATCAGCCCCGCGACCGGCAGGTTGACGTGGGCCGCCTCCGCCCCTCCCACGGCCTGGAAGAGCGCGGGAAAGAAATGCCCCAGCGCGATGCCGACGACGATGCACAGGGCGACCCACAGGGTCAGATAGCGTTCAAAAAGGGACATCTGGGCCGTCTCCGGATCGATCTGCCGAGGTTCGCCATCGACTCCTGACGGCCAACTGCGTAATACGTATGTCACATAATTTGACTATTCGAGAAGTATGGAATCATCGGACGCCGCCGCCGGATTCAGTGCCCTTTCGCAGGAAACCCGCCTCAACCTGATGCGGATCCTGGCAACCCGGGGTGCGTCCGGCATGGCGGCCGGCGAACTCGCCAGCGCGCTTGGGCAGGTGCCCTCGACGCTGTCGTTCCATCTGGCCGCTCTCGAACAGTCCGGCCTCGTCCAGTCCACCCGGCAGGGCCGCAACATCATCTATGCGGTCCGCTTCGCCGGTTTGCGCGCGCTCTTCAGCTATCTGACGGAGACGTGCTGTGGCGGACGACCGGACCTCTGTGGCGACCTGGCGCGGCTCCTGCCCGACGATCCACCCGAGGTTCATATGACTCCCGCCTTCAACGTCCTGTTTCTGTGTACGCACAATTCCGCCCGATCGCTGATGGCCGAGGCCATCCTCGAGCAGGTGGCCAAGGGCCGGTTCAACGCCTACTCCGCTGGCTCCGACCCGGCGGCGCAGCCGATGCCGGAGGTGATCGCCAAGCTTCGCGCCCTCGGGCACGAGGTCGAGGGGCTGCGCTGTAAGTCGTGGGACGAGTTCACCGGGCCGAACGCCCCACGCATGGATTTCGTCATCACGCTGTGCGACGTGCTGGATGGGCAGCAGTGCCCCGACTTCGGCGAGCGGCCCGTCACCGGCGCCTGGCCGCTGCCCGATCCCGCCAAATTCATGGGATCGGAGGTGGAGTGCGCCACGATGATCAACGAACTCTACGGCATGATCCGCCGGCGCCTCGAGATCTTCGTCAACCTGCCCTATCCATCGCTCGACCGGATGGCGCTCAAGAAACGCCTCGACGAAATCGGCGACTCCGCCAAAGCGCTCGCGTGAGCGGGCGCAGAAGGCCATGAAGGTCGGCATCAACGGCATGGGGCGCATGGGCCGGCTTGCGCTTCGGGCCGCGTTCGGCGGCGTGCCACGTCCGGTCGACGATCCGCGGCGCGACAATCGCCTCGAGGTCGTGCACCTGAACGAAATCAAGGGAGGTGCCGCGGCCACCGCGCATCTTCTCGAGTTCGACAGCATGCACGGCCGCTGGCACACCTCTTTCGAACTCGATGGCGAGCGCGGGCTGGCGGTCGGCGGCACCTATCTGGGCTTCAGCGCCGCGGCCTCGCCGGGAGACGTGCCCTGGGGCGAACTGGGCTGCGACGTGGTGCTCGAATGCACCGGCAAGTTCCTGAAGCCGGAGCAGTTGCAGGCCTACTTCGACCGCGGCGTGAAGAAGGTGATCGTGGCGGCGCCGGTCAAAGACGAACGGGCTTTGAACCTCGTGTTGGGGGTCAACGACCATCTCTACGAGCCCGATCGTCATCACCTGCTGACGGCGGCCTCCTGCACCACGAACTGCCTGGCGCCGGTGGTCAAGGTCGTGCACGAATCGATCGGCATCCGGCACGGCCAGATCACGACGATCCATGCGCCGACCAACACCAACGTCGTCGTCGATGCACCTCATAAGGACCTGCGCCGGGCGCGCTCGGCCATGCTGTCGCTGCAGCCGACGACGACCGGCAGCGCCACGGCGATCACGGTCATCTATCCCGAACTCAAGGGCAAGCTGAACGGCCATGCCGTCCGCGCGCCGGTCCTCAACGCCAGCCTGACCGACTGCGTGTTCGAACTGAAGCGCTCCACCACGGAAGCCGAGGTCAACGCGCTCTTTCAGGAAGCGGCCAAGGGTCCGCTGGCCGGCATCCTGGGCTACGAAACGCGGCCCTTGGTGTCGGCGGACTATTGCAACGACACCCGCAGCTCGATCGTCGATGCCCCCAGCACGATGGTGACCGACGGCACGCTGCTGAAAGTCTATGCCTGGTACGACAACGAGGTCGGCTATGTCTGCCGCATGGTCGATCTCGCCCGGATGGTGATCGAAAAGGCTGCATGATGAGTCCGCAGACGCGCGACTATCTGATGGTCACGGCATCTTACTGGGGCTTCACCCTGGTCGACGGTGCGCTGCGCATGCTCGTGCTGCTGCACTTCTTCAGGCTCGGCTACTCGCCGTTCACCCTCGCCTTCCTGTTCCTGCTCTACGAGTTCGCTGGCATCGTCGCCAATCTCGCCGGCGGCTGGCTGGCCACGCGCTTCGGCATCCCGCGCATGATGATGACCGGCCAGCTGCTGCAGATCGCCAGCCTGTTCCTGCTGTCGGCGCTCGATCCGGCCTGGCGCCCCTTCCTCTCCATCGCCTGGGTGGTCGTCGCGCAAGGCCTGGCCGGGCTCGCCAAGGACTTCACCAAGACCGCCTCCAAGTCGGCCATCAAGGCGACGGCGGGCGACGGGGCGGGCCGCCTCTTCAAGTGGGTAGCCTGGTTCACCGGCTCGAAGAACGCCATGAAGGGCCTGGGCTTCTTCGTGGGCGGTCTGCTGCTCGAGGCGGCAGGCTTCCGCGCGGCGCTCTGGCTGATGGCGGGTGCGCTGCTCCTCGTCCTCCTGGCCGTCTTGCTGCTGCTGCCTCGCGACCTGGGCAAGGCCAAGGCGTCAAAGACCATACGCGAGCTGTTCGCCAAGTCCGCAGGCGTCAATCTTCTCGCGGCGGCGCGCGTGTTCATGTTCGGCGCGCGCGACGTCTGGTTCGTCGTCGGCCTGCCGGTGTTCCTCTACGCCTCGGGATGGCGGTTCGTGGAGGTGGGCGCGTTCCTCGCCGCCTGGACCATCGTCTATGGCGGCCTGCAGGCCATCGCCCCGGCGCTGGTGCCGCGCAGCGCCGACGGTCTCAGCCGCGAAGTGCCGGGCGCGCGCCTCTGGGCGGGCCTGCTGCTCGCCGTGCCGCTGGCGATCGCGCTCGTCCTGAACGGTCCGCTCGATCTACGACCCGATCTCGTCGTCGTGGTGGGACTGGCGATCTTCGCCCTGCCCTTCGCCGTCAACTCCTCGCTGCACTCGTACCTGATCCTGGCCTATGCCGGGTCGGAGAAGGCGGCCGAGGACGTGGGCTTTTACTACGCAGCCAATGCCTGCGGCCGCCTCGCCGGCACGCTCCTCTCCGGGCTGTTCTACCAGTGGGGCGGCATCGGCTTCTGCCTCGGCGGCTCGGCGGCGATGCTGCTCGTCTGCTGGGCCATCACCTTCCTGCTGCCGTCCCACCGGGGCGACATCCGGACCGTCGGGCGCGCGGCCTGAGCCGATCGAATCGGCGCGCTCTTGCGCTGACGCAAGGCGCGACGGTCTGCGCCATGCCTTCTTCACGATCGGCAGGCTGCCATGCCCGGAGTGAAGACATGCCATCCAGTATCCCGTTCGGACTCCTCAGGGCGCCCACACGCCACCTGTTCTTCACCGGCAAGGGCGGTGTCGGGAAGACGACGCTCGCCTGCGCCACGGCCCTCGCGCTCGCCGATCGTGGGAGATCGGTTCTCCTGATCAGCACCGACCCGGCGTCGAACCTCGACGAGATGTTTGCCACGACGCTGTCGAATGCGCCGCAGCCGGTGCCCGGCGCGCGCGGCCTGTCGGCGATGAACATCGATCCGGAAGCCGCGGCAGAGGCCTATCGGCAGCGCGTTCTGGAACAGCTCGGGGCGGGAGCCACCGAGGCCGAACGTGCCGCGGTACGCGAACAGCTCTCCGGCGCCTGCACGACGGAGATCGCCGCCTTCGACGAGTTCGTCGGCTTGCTGGCCACCCGCGCCGAGGCGTTCGATCACGTCGTGTTCGACACCGCGCCCACCGGGCACACGCTACGTCTCCTCAGCCTGCCCCGCGCCTGGACGGGATTCCTGAAGGGCAACGACAGGGGAGCCTCGTGCCTCGGCCCGCATTCCGGCCTCAAGATGCAGGAGGAGCGATTCCAGGCGTCGCTGGCGACCCTGGGGAATGCGCAGAGCACGACCATCGTGCTCGTCAGCCGTCCCGATCGCGGCGCCATGCGCGAGGCCGCGCGAACCAGTGCCGAGCTTCGGGCGCTCGGGCTCGGCAACCAGTACCTGGCGATCAACGGCGTCTTTGCGGCGACCGATCCCGGCGATGCGGTGGCGCGATCGATCGAGGCGCTCAGCCGCCAGGTCCTCGACGGTCTGCCGGAATCCCTACGCACACTGCCGCAGGACCGGATACCGCTGCGGTCCTTCGACATGGTCGGACTAGATGCGCTTCGACAGGTGCTGGGCGGCGAGCCGGAACGCCCCGTCGATGCCGTCGCGAAGGAGTCGCCGGCGTCGCTTGCGATTCCCGGGTTGGGCCGGCTGGTCGACGAACTCGCATCGGCCGGCCGCGGGCTGATCATGGTCATGGGCAAGGGCGGCGTCGGAAAGACCACCATCGCCGCCGCGCTGGCGGTGGGCCTGGTGAAGCGTGGACACGGCGTTCACCTCAGCACCACCGATCCGGCCGCCCATGTCGCGTCGACGCTCGGCGCGGCGATGGACGGCCTCCGGGTTGACCGGATCGATCCGCGCGAGGAAACGCAGCGCTACATTGCCAAGGTCATGGCATCCCGCGCCGCGGATCTCGACGAGGCGGGCCTTGCGTTGCTGCGCGAGGATCTGGCCTCGCCCTGTACGGAGGAAGTCGCGGTCTTCCATGCCTTCTCGCGCATCGTGATGGAGGCCCGCAGCGCCTTCGTGGTGCTCGATACCGCGCCCACGGGTCACACGCTGCTGCTGATGGATGCCGCCGGCGCCTACCATCGCGAAATGACACGGAACATCCGCACCCGCGCCCAGGGCCGGGTCGTGACGCCGCTCATGCGTCTGCAGGATCCCGACTACTCGCGCATCATCCTGGTCTCGCTCCCGGAAACCACGCCGGTATCCGAGGCGGCCGCGCTGCAGGAGGATCTGCGTCGGGCGCACATCGAGCCGTTTGCGTGGGTCATCAATCGAAGCTTGGTGGGAAGCGGCACGCACGATCCGCTGCTCGTCAGGCGTCTGCGCGGCGAGCGCACACAGATCGCGAGGGTTCAGCAGGGCCTCGCCCGACAACTCTACATGCTGCCCTGGCAGGCGACCCCGCCCGAAGGGCTCGCGGCGCTGGCAAGCTTGGTGGTCTAGCGGCCTGTCGACGACCTTCCCCACCAAAGGATGATCTGGATCAACGACGCCTGCCCGGCGATCGGCTGATCATGCCGATCATTGCCATCGCTTGTCCTGATGGAGTCGTTATGTCGACAGTCGTCTACCATGTCCCGCTCGTGGCCTCGCACGACTACGACGTTTTTCGGGAACTCGTCCGCGAGGCGCCTGCCACTCACCATGCATGGGCGGAGCTGTACCGAGGGCGTACCGCCGAAGAACGCCAAGCGGGCCACGTCATCCACGAAATCCACGTCGACCCGCACCGGTTCGCCGATCATGCCCGCCGGAACGGATACGAGACGAGCCTCGCGACACTGGGGTGCTTCCTCGAAGACATCGATCCGCACCGGAACGACCCGACACCCGCGACGACAGGTTGAGATGCCTCTCGGAGTCAGTGGTATTTCTATATTTCTGGAAATACAGTTGACTCGTGCCAGCGATACCCTATGTTTCACTCATGAAGCTCGACGATGCCGCCGCCCGCCTCGAAGCGCTGGGCAATCCCACCCGGTTGAAGATCTACCGTGCGCTGGTGCGCGCCGGGGCCGACGGCATGCCGGTCGGGCGCCTGCAGACCAAGCTCGACGTCGCGGCCTCGACCCTGTCGCATCACATCAAGTCTCTTGTGATCGTCGGCCTCGTCACCCAGGTGCGGGAAGGCGCGACCCTGGTCTGCCACGCCAACTATGAGTTGATGCACGAGCTCCTCGCCTACCTGGCCGAGGAATGCTGCGCCGACGGCGTGCGCCCGGCCGCGGGGAAGACATGCGTCGCCTAGATGACGAATTTGTTGCGTCTGGTCCTTCCAATATTCTAGAAAGATAAGAGATTTAACATGCCCGATTCGATCACCCCGAAGAAGAAGGTCGCCGTGATCGGCGCCGGTCCCGTGGGCCTCGCCGCGGCGGCGCATCTGCTGGAGCGCGGGCTGGAGCCCGTCGTGATCGAGGCCGGTCCGACGGTCGGTCATGCGGTGCGCCAGTGGGGCCATGTCCGCATGTTCTCGCCCTGGGAATACAATATCGACAAGGCGGCCGAGCGGCTGCTGACCGAAGCCGGCTGGAACCGGCCGCAGCCCGACCACTACCCGACCGGTGCCGAGCTGGCGGAGCAGTATCTCGAGCCGCTGGCCACGCGCACGCCGCTCAAGGACCATATCCGTACCCGGAGCCTGGTGACGGCGATCGGCCGCGCGGGCTTCGACAAGGTGAAGACACGCGGCCGCGACGCCGCGCCCTTCGAGATCCGTTACCAGAATGGCAAGGGCCCGGAGGTGCTGCGCGCCGACGCCGTGATCGATGCGACCGGCACCTGGTTCACGCCCAACCCGGCCGGCGCCAACGGCCTGCCCGCGATCGGCGAGCGCGAGGCGCAGAACCGCATTGCCTATGGCATGCCCGACATGCTGGGCCGCGACCGGCCGCGCTATGAGGGCCGCTGCGTGGCCGTACTGGGCGCCGGCCACTCCGCCGTCGGCACCCTGCTCGATCTCGCGAAACTGAAGGAGCAGGAGCCCGCCACGCAGATCGTCTGGCTGCTGCGCGGCGAAGCGCCGGAGAAGTCGTTCGGCGGCGGCGCGGCCGACCAGCTCTCGGCGCGTGGCGCACTGGGCACCGCCTTCTCCGCGCTGGTGGCGAGCGGCAATCTCTCGGTCGAGAGCGGCTTCCGCGTGAACCGCATCGCCCGCGACGGAGACCGGATCGTCGTCTCGGGCGCGGGCTGCCCGGGCCGCCACGTAGCGGTCGACGAACTGGTCGTCTCGACCGGCTTCCGGCCCGACCTCGACTTCCTCCGTGAGATCCGGCTGTCGCTCGATCCGGCGCTCGAATGCCCGCCGGCGCTGGCGCCGCTGATCGATCCCAACGAACATAGCTGCGGCTCGGTGCGCCCGCACGGCGCTCGCGAGCTGGCGCAGCCCGAAGCGGGCTTCTATTTCGCCGGCATGAAGTCGTACGGACGCGCGCCGACCTTCCTGATGATGACGGGCTACGAGCAGGTCCGCTCGATCGCGGCCGAGCTGGCGGGCGACCATGACGCTGCCTGCCGGGTCGAACTGGTGCTGCCGGCGACCGGTGTCTGCAACGGCGCGCCGGCCTTGGCGGCCGCTGCAGCAGGATGCTGTGCGCCGGCCAAGGCGGCACCGGCCGCCACCGGCTGCTGCGCCGGGCCCAAAGCCTCGTGATGGATCGCCGCCGGCTTTCGACGATCATCGTCCTGGGAACCGCGCAGACGCTGGCCTGGGGCTCCACCTACTATCTGCCGGCGGTGCTGGCGGACCAGATGGCGCGCGACATCGGCATCTCGACCAACCTGTTTTTTGGCACTTTCTCGGCGGCCCTGATCATCTCCGCGGTGATCGGTCCGAAGGTCGGGCGGATGATCGACCGCGCCGGCGGCAACGGCGTGCTCTCGGCCTCGAGTCTGCTGTTCGCGGCGGCACTGGTGCTGCTGTCGCAGGCGCAGTCGTTCCTGTCTTTCGCCATCGCCTGGACCCTGCTGGGAATCGGCATGGGGCTCGGCCTGTACGACGCCGCTTTCGGGGCGCTGGGAAGGCTCTACGGCAAAGATGCGCGCGGCGCGATCACCGGCATCACCTTGCTGGCGGGCTTCGCCAGCACCGTCGCCTGGCCGCTCACCGCCTGGGGTGCCAGTACCATCGGATGGCGCGAGACCTGCCTGCTGTGGGCCGCTGCACATGTCGTGATCGGCCTTCCGTGCAATTCCTTCCTGCTGCCGCGTCCGACCGATCTCGCCACCACCCTGAAGGCGGTCGACGAGCCGGTACCGTTCGATCGCACGATGGTGCTGCTTTCCATCGCCTTCTCCGGCGCGTGGATCGTCTCGTCGGGCATGGCGGCGCACTTCCCACGCGTCATGGAAGCGGCCGGTGCCACGCCCACGCAGGCCATCGCGGCCGGCGCGCTGATCGGCCCGGCGCAGGTGGCAGCGCGCATGCTGGAGGCCGGGCCGCTGCGCCACCTGCACCCCCTGACGTCGGGCCGCCTCGCGACTACGACGCATCCGGTGGGCAGCGCGATCCTGCTCAGCCTGGGCGGCGGCGTCGCGGCCAGTATCTTCGCCGTGCTGCACGGGATGGGCAACGGCATCATCACCATCGCGCGCGGCACGGTGCCTCTCGCGCTCTATGGACCCAAGAGCTACGGCTATCGGCTGGGGCTGCTCGGCGCCCCGTCGCGCTTCCTCTCAGCCGGCGCACCCTTCGTCTTCGCCCTGCTGATCGACCGACTCGGCGCAGGGGTCCTGATCATCTCCTCAGCGCTCTGCCTCACCGCATTCGCTGCCCTCTGGATGATCCCCGTACCGCAACCGACAGCGAGCCATGCCGACTAAGACGATGTCCGGCGCGCGCCTGGTCGCGATCGTCTGCGCAGCGCAGATCTTCGTGCAGATCGGCGCCGGTTTCTGGCCGGCGCTGCTGCCGCAGATGATGCAGCGCTGGAGCCTCAGCAACAGCGAGGCGGGCTGGATCACGGCGATCTTCTTCGGCGCCTATATGGTGGCGGTGCCGGTGCTGGTCACACTCACCGACCGGATCGACGGCAAGCGGGTCTATCTGTTCGGTGTCGCCTGCACCGTCGCCGGTCACCTGATGTTCGGCCTGTTCGCCGACGGCTTCTGGTCGGCCTTCTTCACGCGCGCGCTCGCCGGCATCGGCTGGGCTGGCACCTACATGACCGGCCTCAAGCTGCTGGCCGACCAGGTGGATTCGAAGCTCATGTCGCGCGCCGTCACCGGGCATGCCGCGAGCATCGGCATCTCAGGCGCCGTGTCTTACCTGCTGGGCGACGTGCTGGCCGACCAGTTCGGCTGGCGCTGGACCTTCGCCTTCTCCGCCTTCACCGCCGCGATCGCCTGGACGATGGTGGCGCTGTCGGTGCCGCCGAAGACACCGTCGCCACGCGCCAAAACGCAAGGCGCCTTGTTCGATTTCCGCCCTGTGGTCCGCAACACCTCGGCCTTCGCCTATTCCGTCGTCTACTGCGTTCACACGCTAGAAATGAGCGCGCTGCGCGGCTGGGGCGTGGCGTTCCTGGCCTTCGTCGCGGGCAGCACCGACGTCACCGAAGGCACGCTCTCGCCGGCGCTGGTGGTCACGGTGATGGCGCTGCTCGGCACGGCCGCCAGCGTGCTGGGCAACGAAGCCTCGATCCGCTTCGGCCGCCGCCGCCTGGTCGCCACCGCGATGATCCTGTCGATCGGCTTCGCGGCCATCGTGGGTTTTGCCGGATCGACCAGTTACTGGCTGGCGGTGTTCCTGGTGATCGCCTATGGCGTCGTCGTGTGGCTCGATTCCTCCTCGGTCACCGCGGGTGCAGCCGGCAACGCCGAGCCGGCGCGGCGCGGCGCCACCCTGGCGGTGCATTCGACCCTGGGCTACGCGGGCGGCTTCGTCGGCCCCCTGGTCGTCGGCTGGACCCTCGACCTCGCGGGCGGCATGTCGCCGATGGCCTGGGGCCTGGCGTTCCTCGCCGTCGCCGTCCTCATGCTGCTCGCGCTCGGCGCCTTCCTGATCATGCGTCCCGCGAACCTGGCGGGCGAGCATGGGCGGTAGCGCGCCCACGATGTTGACTCGCCGCCCTACGTCTCGGTAGCGTCGACCGGCGCGCTGCAACCGGGGGCGGCGCTCGGGGGAGTCCATGAATCGGCGATCGTTCTTCGCGCTCGGGGGCGCCTGCATGGTGTGCGGCTGTGCGGGAGCGGTGCATCAGTTGCCACAGGTCAGCAACAGCCATCTCAGCCTGGCACAGAGCGAGGTGCAGAGCGCGGGAGGGCCACCGGCACGCCGCGCGCTGACCGACGAACAGATCGACGAAATCCTGCGCTCGGCGCTCGCCCGCATCCGACCGACGGCCGAACAGACATGCCGCGAGATGAACGTCGGCATCTGCAACTGGCGGGTGACCGCCTCTTCGAACCGCTCGATCAATGCCGGCGCGGGCGCCAACGGGTCGATCTTCATCAACCGCGGCGTCGTCGAATATGCATCAAACGAGGAGGAAGTCTGCCTCGTCTTCGCCCATGAGATGGGCCATCAGGCCGCGAACCACCTCGCCACGAACAAGCGCAACACGACGACCGGCTCGCTGATCGGCGCCATCCTGCTGGGCGCCGCCGGCGCCGCGGCCGCCTACCGCAGCCCCTATGTCGGCCAGATCACGCGCTCGGCGATGGACACCGGCGCCCAGGTTGGCGGCACGATCGGCCGCATCTCCTATTCCAAGGAGCAGGAGCGCGAGGCCGACTATCTCGCGGCGGTGGTCCTCTATCGCTCGAACGTCGACCTCGACCAGGCGCGCGGGCTGCTCGTCACCATGGCGCGTGCCTCTGGACGCAAGGACACCGGCCTGCTCGATACGCACCCGGCCGGGCCCGAACGCCTCGCCGCGTGGGACCGCGCCGTCGCCGAGATTCGCGCGGCCAAGGGCGCGCTGCCGGCACGAGCGTAAACGCCTTTTCAAGGCGTTCGCGGCCTGGGAGCAATTATCGGCTTCGTGCGTTGAATCCCGATGCGCGCATTTCTGTCCGTCACCCGGCTTGTCTCCATCTGGGAGCTCCTGCGGGGCAGCTTCTGGTTCCTCCCCAGCCTCATGGCGGCGGGCGCGGTGATCCTTTCATTCGCAGCGGTCCAGCTGGACGCGGCGATGGAGGCCGACGCCTACGGCCGCTTCGATTTCATCTATCTGTTCGGGCCGGAGGGGGCACGCGCCATCCTGTCGGCGGTGGCGACCTCGATGATCACGGTCGCCGGCCTCACTTTCTCGATCACCATGCTGACCCTGCAGCTCGCCTCCTCGCAGTTCGGCCCGCGCCTGCTGCGCAACTTCATGCGCGACCGCGGCAATCAGCTCGTGCTCGGCACCTTCATCAGCACATTCGTCTATTGCCTGCTCGTCCTGCGCACCGTGAAAGGCGTCGAGGGGTCGAGCTTCGTGCCGCATCTGGCCGTGGCGATCGGTGTCGTGCTGGCCGTCGCCGGTCTCGCCGTGCTGATCTACTTCATCCACCACACTGCCAGTTCGATCCGCATCGAGACGCTGCTCGCATCGCTGGCAGATGAAACCGCTGCCACGATCGATCGTCTGTTTCCCGAGCGCCTGGGGGATGAGGAACCGGAGACGGGCGGGGAGCCTCCGGATTTCCAACCGGGCCTGATCGTCCGGCCGCAAGCCAGTGGCTACGCCCAGTCCGTCGACAGCAGCTCGCTGCTTCGCCTGGCATCCGAGGAGAATCTCGTCATCAACGTCGTGGCGCGGCCCGGCACCTTCGTGACCGAACGAGATCCGCTGCTGCGGATCCTCGCGACGAAGGCCCCCGGCGAAGAGAAACTCGACGCCCTGCGCTCGACCGTCATCGTCGGAATCGAACGCACGCCCTATCAGGACCTCGACTTCTCGATCCGGAGAATCGTGGAGATCGCCCAGCGCGCCCTCTCCCCCGGCATCAACGACCCGACGACTGCGCTCTACTGCATCGACCGGCTGCGCGAGGCCCTGGTCCGGTTGGCCGAGCGCAGGACGCCCTCGCGCTGCCGGCATGACGATGAAGGCCGGCTGCGCATTGTGGCCGAGCCTGTCTCGTTCGAAGCCGTTGCAGTCGGCGCGTTTGGTGCCGTGGCACTCTATGCAGGAACCGACTCCGATGTACTGAGGGCGCTCGCCTCGGCCCTTGACGCTGTGATTGCGGCTGCGGAGGGTAAGGACCGCGCCCGGCTTCTGGGACTGCGCCGTTCCCTGCGACAACGATTGAGCGACGCCACGTGAGCGCCCTGGGGCCCTTCGACCTCGCGGCAGCGGTCGTCGTCTGTGCGGCCGTGTTCGGATACGTCAATCACCGCTTCATCGGACTGCGCCAGACGACCGGCCTGACCATCATGGGCGCCTTGGCCTCGCTGGCCATCGTCGCCGTGAACGCCTTGTGGCCCGGGCTCACACATGCGCGCGAACTCATCGAGAGCATCAGGTCCATCGATTTCCACGCGACGGTCATGGACGGACTCCTGTCCTTCCTGCTGTTCGCCGGCGCCCTGCACATCGACCTTCAGACGATGCGGCGCTCGGCCTGGGCGATCGGCCTCATCACCGTTTGCGGCGTGCTCGCGTCGACCGCCCTCATCGGCGGCGCGGCCTGGCTGGCGCTCGGGCTGGCCGGACTGGGCCTGCCGCTGATCTGGTGCCTGGTCTTCGGCGCGCTGATCAGCCCGACCGATCCCGTTGCCGTCCTGGGGATCCTGAAGTCGGCCAAAGTCCCGGCCGCCCTGGAAGCGACGGTGGCCGGCGAGAGCCTGTTCAACGACGGTGTCGGCATCGTGGTGTTCACCCTGCTTCTGGGCATGGCGACGGGGGCGGAGGAAGTGAGCGCGGCAGGAGCCGGCCGGCTGTTCGCCGTCGAGGCCCTGGGCGGCGCGGCACTGGGCTTCATCGCCGGCTGGGCGGCCTTCCTGGCCTTGCGGTCGATCGACGACCATAATCTCGAGGTCCTCATCACCCTCGCCCTGGTGATGGGCGGCTATGCCCTGGCCCACAGTCTCGGTGTCAACGGCCCGATCGCCATGGCGGTCGCCGGGCTCATCATCGGCAATCACGGCCGGCGCCTCGCCATGAGCGACAACACGCGCGATCACGTGAACAAGTTCTGGTCGCTGATCGACGAGACCCTGAACGCCGTGCTGTTCCTTCTCATCGGCATCGAAGTCATCGTCATCCTGGAGGATTGGCGCCTCCTCCTCATCGGCGTGGTGGCGGTGCCGTTGACCCTCGCCGCACGGGCAATCTCCGTAGGCCTTCCCATGCTGGCCCTGAGGCGCGGGAAAAGCCTGCCGCCCGGGTCCTATTCGATCCTGGTGGTCGGCGGCGTGCGCGGCGGCATCTCGATTGCGCTCGCGCTCGCATTGCCCGGCGGGCCTGAAAAACACGTCATCGTGCTCGCCACCTATGTCGTCGTGATGTTCTCGGTGGTCATACAGGCCTCAATCGTCGGGGCAACCGCGCGCCGGCTCTTCGCGCCCTAGATCGACGGGCCCCGCGAGGGCGACTCCACACCCTCCTGGCAACCGGAAGGATGATCACTGCTGTAGATGCACGATTCCGGCGGCGTGAGCGGGGTCGTGACCAGCGCGACGCCCACATAGGCGACGACGACGAACGCCACTCCCAGGGGTGACCAGCGGAGAAGCCTTTTTCCGGCCGGCGAGTCCCCCACGGCGCGCCCGAAGGCGGCGGCCATGATCAACGCCGCCCCGGCCGCTGCGATCAGCAACGCATTGCCCCACACGCTCGCCATCGGCAACATCCGCTTACCTCCTGCCCTGTATCCGACCTGCGCTTTCAGCAGGACAACGGCGCCGCCCGGCCCCGGTTCAACCGCCGCTATCGCCTTCAGCCCTCATATCAGCGTCACGCCGCCCTCGTTCGACGATTCCGGAATGACGCTTAGTGACCCGTCATTTTCAAGTACCACGGCTCGTATGCCTCGAACGTCGCCCTTCCCGCTCGAGCGCACCGCCGACAGCACTTCGCTCTCTGTAATGCGTTGCCGACGCATCGCTTCGCTCAGGAACTCACCGCGATGCAACAGCAATGTCGGTTCGGATTTGACGGCCTTCTCGAACGGTCGCCATCGGACGGAACTCCAGGTCAGGATATATTGCAGCAGAACCAACAGGCCGAATGCCAGCGCCCCCTCGGCAAGAGTGATCGACTTGTCGAGCAGAACCGACGACAGAGTCGAGCCGAGGGCCACCGTTACGACGAGATCGAACGCATTCAATTTCGTCAGGGTTCGCTTTCCCGACAGCCTGAGAAAAACAATCAGCGCCGCATAGGCGAGCGTTCCGACCGCAACGATTCGCCCCAAGTCCGCCCAATCGGAAAAAAACACCGGACAGCCTCCGTTTCTCTAAGAGCCGCCTTCAAGTGGGCGCGCCGTATGCGCCGTTTGGCGAGGTCACCGACTCCGGTTCGTCGTCTCCGGCTTCAAGAGATTGTCGCCGGACCCTGTAGAGGGCAGACCGCGCGCCTGCGCCCTCAGGGTCCCCGCATCGCTGGACAGGCCAGCTTCGGCTTGCGTGGACACCGCGTCGCTCGGCTCGACGGGACGGGTGTCGCGCGAAACGGGCGCCTCCGCACCCGCCTGCTTCTGGTCGAGGAGAACGACCGGAACATTTTGGGGAAATATCACCTCGCGGGCTTCGTCCGGCATAGTGATGCCGTTCATCTGGAAGGCGCGTTTCACGAGGCGAATGACCGAAGAGCGCACTTTCAGAATGTTGTGCTCACGGCCGTTGAACCAGAAGTAGATCTTCATGTCGACGGTCGCTTTACCGAGAGCGTCGGCGAGGACGAGCGGCTCGGGCTCCTGCAGGACCGCCGGGTGCTCGGCCATGACCGCAAGCGCGATTTCCTGGACCTTGTCTATGGCGTCTTCATACCCGACCCCGATCGTGAACTCCTCCCGCCTGTTTGGGCTGGCAGTGAAGTTACGAATGGACTCCGTGTACATCGTGGCATTGGGAACCTGCACGACGTTGCCGTCGAGGGTCATGAGGATCGTGGCCCGTACGTTCAATTGCTGCACGTACCCGGTCTCCCCTGCGACCTCGATCAGGTCGCCCGTCTCGAACGGACGCTGCATGCTGAGGAAGATACTCGCGAGGAAGTTCTCGGTGATGTTGCGAAAAGCGATGCCAAGCGCCAGACCGACGAGACCGGTGCCGCCGACAACGGTCAAGGCGAGCTGGGTGAGGCCGGACACCCGAAGCACGATGTAGAGCCCCGCCAGCAGGACGAACGTGCCGGTTGTCCAGGCAAATACCCCGCGCATCAACCGCGATCGCACCCGGTCTTTCAGCAGGCGGCGGGTCGCGCGCACCACCAGCCAGCTGGCAAGCACCGAGAAGGCAAGGACGACAACGCCGAGAAAAAAGAACGGAAGAGCGAGAAGAACGTCCTGGCGTAGCTGCGACAGTCCATCGCTTGCAGATCCGAAATCCCACGCCGACGGGGGCAGAAGCGTCATTCGGTTCGCAACGGCGACGACGCCCTGCGTATTTCGGGCGAGGTTCCCGGCCCACTGCCGCACCTCGGCCGTCTGGGCCTCACCGCTCAGGAAGACGACCCCATCCCTTACCGCAACTTCAAACGTCGGAAACCAGCCCGTAGCCTCGAGAATGTCCAGAAGACGTCGTCGGATTTCATCGTCGCGCGCCGCAGGCAGCACATCGACTTTACCGGGAGCGCCGATGGTTCCTTCGGGCTCCGCCATTTCCGTTCGCCCAAGCGACTGCGCTTGAGCGGTATGCCCGGAGGCGAAAGCCACCCAGGTCATCAATCCGAATAAGAGAGCAGCGAGCACGCTCCTCATACTCGCCTCCCTGCCATCCAACCGATCGGCTAAGGCGATCGGTCGCAGCGCTGTTCAGTCGAAGGACATCCACCTATGGTGAACGATCAGAAAAGGACCTCGCCGGCCATGAGGCCGAGCACGAGCAGGATCACGAAAATCACCACAGCGATTCCGAACAGCCATTTCGCGATCGTCGCGGTTCCGGCAGCAATGTTCGTGAATCCGAAGAATCCCGCCACCAGCGACACGAGAAGGGAGACGAGCGCCAATTTCAGCATGAAACCATCCTCGGTTGGGCGAAATTACGCGCCGTCACGCTCATCGGGCCTTCTTCTCGGCGGGAGAGCGCGGCTGCGAAGCACGGGGTGTGGACCCCGCGCTTCGCCGTTCGCTAGTTCTTCATGGGCTTCATGGACGAGGCGTCCGCAGCCTTGCCGGCATCCGGGCCGGGCTTGTCGACGTCGCCGAGATTGAAGGGCGCTGCCTTCTTCAGGTCGTCCTTGTTCGTGTTCACGACCAGCCGAAACGAGCCATCGCGCTGTTCGCTGAGCACGATCGACGCCGGGGAGATGGCGACGTCGCGCTCGCCCATGCCGAGGAAGCCGCCGACGCTGACCACGACGGCCTTGATCGTCTTGCCATTGTCGATGACCAGATCGCTGACTTCGCCGATATTCTCGTCCTTGAGATTGTAGACGTTGGTGCCCATCAACTTGGACGCGCGCACGTCGGCGGGATTGGCCGTGTACAATGTCATGACGAGCGCCGAGCTATCGACGCGCTGCAGCCCCGGCTTCGTCCCGGTGGCACTGGGCGTGCCGGCCGGCGCGGTCGAGGGTGTAGTCGATGGTGTTGTCGAGGGGCTCGCCGTCTGAGCAACGGCCAGGCTCGTCATACCAATCAGGGCGCAACCGGTCGCAAGTAGAAGTTTCTTCATAAACGCCTCCTTGTTGTTGTGTCTGAGGAGAATGCCTCCCGGCGCCCATGGTTGCCTTGGCAATGACTTCTCTATTCGAGAAAGGCGCCCTGTCGTCTTCGATCAATAGCGGTAGGTGGCGGCCAGGCCGCTCGGCAGCGCCACCCGCTCGGCGGGAACCACCAACACGGTTCCACCCATCCTCGTGACCAGCTCACCGAGATCGTCGAGCATGTCATCTACATCGGGAGCGCGCAGCTCGGCCTTTTCGACCCGCCCCGTCTCGACGTCGAGACGACCTGCGATCTCACGGCCGGCTTCGATCATCAGCATCGCGACACGGCCGGCGGCTGCGGCTTTGGCGACCTCGGTGAGATCGTCGCTTCCTGTGCCCCGCGCCTTGGCCTGCTCGAACTCGCCGTGAAGGCTCTCGACGCGCGCCTGATATTGCGGTTCGATGACCTCCCAGGCGTGGTCGCGCAGGTCGTCGGTCGACAGCGACTCCGGATTGAGGCGAATGCCTTCGGCCAGGAGAAAGGGATTCTGGCTGACCGCGCGGAAGCGATGATGGTGCTCTGGCAGCGCCGCCAGGATGAGCGGGAGGCCCGAGGGCCTTGAAAAGCGCTCCAGTACGGCGCGGTCGACCGCCCGGAAGTAGCGATCCGCTTCGTTGTCGGCCTCGCTGCCTCGGCCTCCCGTCCCATGATGCAGGGGAATACCGACACCGCCTTCGGCTGGCGTCTCGCCGGTGGTCTGGGCGCCCGTGTCGTGACCCGACCTCGTCATGTCGACCTCGTCGAGCGTGCGCCGATTGCCCTCGAAGAGCCGAACGCCCTGAAGGCTGACACCCAGCACATGGTAGCGATCCGCTGTCTGCAGGAAGCGTCGCAAGGGTTTCGTGTGGAAGCTGTCGGCCACGACGACCAGTTCGTCGACGGGCTGGGAAACTCTCAGCGCCCTGAAAAAGCCTGGCGCGCCGAGAACGGCCAGTCCCTCCAGCGTGTGATTCCAGAACTCCGTATCCCGTGCGAGCACGTGGAACGGCTCGAGTAGCTGCTTGGCCTCGGAAGACGGAGATCTGCGTTGCAGGGATGCTTCGAGCTGCTTCATCAGATTGCGAAAGCGAATCGGGTCTTCCTGATTCTCGGGATGCCGCCTGCTCGTAGGCTGGTAGAGCGAGAGGCACGGGCCGTTCTCGATGCCTGAGATTTCCATGAGCATCTGGCTCGTGAGGAATGTGATTTCTGGTCCACTGCCGGTCATTGTTTTCATGCTTTCTCCCACCTCGAAGAGAGGAGGGCTATGCAGTCATCGGGAGGAGTCGCGCGGGCGTAGGTAGTGAGCGCAGAACGCGCGCACGAGGCAGACCGCTGGTCTGGTGTCACCGTGGCTCCCGAACGCGTCGCAAAGGGTCGGGTTCCGAGTCGTCCGCGGCCACCACGATAAGGTTGGCAACCTTTGCGCTCCGCTCGCTTTGCATACCAACTGAAATGCAGGGTAAGGGCCATGACGGATCAGCCGGACTACACCGAATACGACGGCGCCGTGGGCGGCTGGGGCTCGCTGCGGGGCATTGCGGAGACGATGGGCCGCGAGATGTCGGCCGTGGGTGCGCTCGACACGCTGCGGCAACAGAACAAGACCGGTGGCTTCATGTGCGTGAGCTGCGCGTGGGGCAAGCCCAAGCATCCGCATGCCTTCGAGTTCTGCGAAAACGGCGCGAAGGCGACCCTCTGGGAATTGACCACCCATCGCTGCACGCCGGACTTCTTCGCCAGCCACACGGTGAGCGAGCTGCGGACCTGGACGGACCACGACCTAGAGCAGCAGGGCCGCCTCACCCACCCGCTGCGCTACGACGCCGCCACTGATCGCTACCTGCCCTGCACCTGGCAGCACGCGTTCTCAGCGATCGGCGCGTCGCTTAAGGCCAGCGAGCCGAAGAAGACGGTGTTCTACGCTTCGGGTCGCGCTTCGCTCGAGACCTCGTATCTCTATGCCCTGTTCGCGCGTGTCTATGGGCACAACAATCTGCCCGACAGCTCCAACATGTGCCACGAGACCACATCGGTTGCGCTGAGCGAACTGATCGGCTCGCCGGTTGGTACCTGCGTGCTCGAAGACTTCGAGAAATGCGACGCGATGTTCTTCTTCGGGCAGAACACCGGCCCGAACAGCCCGCGCTTTCTCCATCCGTTGCAGAAGGCCGTCGAGCGCGGCTGCAAGGTGGTGACCTTCAATCCACTCCGCGAGAAGGGCCTGACGGCCTTCATCAATCCGCAGCGCCCGTTGCAGATGCTGACGGGTCAGGAGACGCCGATCAGCTGCCAGTATCTCCAGCCGCGCGCCGGTGGCGACATCGCCGCGATCATGGGTCTCTGCAAGTTCGTGCTCGCGGAAGACGAGCGGCAGGGTGGTACCGTGATCGACCATGCGTTCATCGCCCAGCACTGCACCGGCTTCGAGGCCTTCCACGCCAAGACGGATGCGACCTCCTGGGAGCAGATCGAACGCGAGTCCGGCCTCAGCCGCGCCGACATCGAGGAAGCCGGCCGGGTCTATGTCGAGGCCGAGCGCGTGATCGGCGTTTACGGCATGGGCCTCACCCAGCATGTCCACGGATTCGAGAACATCGCCATGCTCGTGAACCTGCTGCTGATGCGCGGCCATATCGGACGCGACGGCGCAGGCATCTGCCCGGTGCGCGGCCATTCCAACGTGCAGGGCCAGCGCACCGTGGGCATCGCCGAGAAGCCCGAGTTGGTGCCGCTCGACACGCTGGCGAAGATGTTCGACTTCGACCCGCCGCGCAGCCATGGCATGAGCACCGTCGATGTCTGCGAGGGGCTGCTCGCGGGCGAGGTGCAGGCCTTCATCGGGCTGGGCGGCAACTTCGTGCGCGCCATTCCCGACCAATCCCGCATCGAACCGGCCTGGGAGCGCATGCAGCTCACCGTGCAGATCGCGACCAAACTCAACCGCAGCCATCTCTTCAACGGGCGGGTCGCCTATCTGCTGCCGTGCCTCGGCCGCAGCGAGGAGGATATCCAGGCGACCGGTCCGCAGACGGTGACGATCGAGGACAGCTTCAGCCACATCCACGGCTCGCTCGGCCACCGCGAGCCCGCGAGCGAGCATCTTCTGTCGGAAACGGCGATCGTGGCCGGGATGGCAAAGGCGACCCTGGCATCGAACCCGAGGCTGCGTTGGGACGATTGGACGGCAAACTATGCGCTGGTGCGGGACCTGATCGCCGAGACCTATCCCGAGCAGTTCCACGACATGAACGAGCGCATCTTCGAACCGGGCGGGTTCTATCGCGGCAACCCGGCGCGCGAGCGCGAATGGAAAACCGAGAGCGGACGCGCGCAGTTCACCGCGCCGCAGATGCTCGCCGCCACCGATGTCGAGGACGCGCCCGGCCGCTATCGCCTGATCACGCTGCGGTCCAACGACCAGTTCAACACCACGGTCTACGGCTACAGCGACAGGCTGCGCGGGATCGAGGGCACGCGCGACGTGGTCATGATGAACGCGGCGGACATGGGACGCGCCGGACTGGTCGCGGGCCAGCGCGTGTCCCTGGTGGGCGATGCCGGTGACGGCCATCAGCGCCGAGTCGACGGGCTCGAGATCGTGCCGTTCGAACTTCCCGACGGCACGCTCGCGGGCTACTTCCCCGAACTCAACCCGCTGGTCGCGCTGCGCCACCACGACCGCAAGTCCAAGACGCCTGCCAGCAAGGCCGTTCCCGTCCGCATCGAGGCCGCTTAGGCCGCCATGGATCACGGCGGCAAGGATCCCGTTGGAGACGCCATCGCCCGCTCGGCGCCGGAAACGCTGGCCGCCAAGGCCATGCAGGACTGGTCACGGATGGCGGTGCTGGCCGTCCTCGCCGGCGCCTTCATTGCCTTCGGCTCGGTGATCTCACTCGTCGCCCAGTCGGGTTTCGCGGACGGGCAGACGCCGGGCGCCGTCCGGGTGCTGTCGGGGCTGGCTTTCTCGGTCGGCCTCATCCTCGTGATGGTGGCGGGCGCCGAGCTCTTCACCGGCAACACGATGATGGTCCTGCCGGAGGTCACCGGCGCGCTCGCCGTCCGGCGGATGATCGCCGCGTGGTGCCTCGTGTGGCTGGGCAATCTCGCGAGCAGTGTGGCCGTCGCCCTGCTCTTCGCGGGGGCCGGCGGCCTGGAGGGCGGCGTCGGCGATGCGGCGCGAAGCGTAGCGGGCGACAAGCTGGCCAAGTCGGCGATGGCTGTCTTCTGCTCGGGCGTCCTCGCAAACGCCCTCGTCTGCCTCGCCGTGTGGATGTCGATGAACGCCAACACTCTTCCGGCCAAGATCCTGGCGATCGTCGGCCCGATCACGGTGTTCGTGGCGGCGGGCCTCGAGCATTCCGTCGCCAACATGTCGCTGATCCCGATGGGATGGCTGAGCGGCATACCGGATGACTGGTCGGCGGGCGTCCTCAACCTAGCCCTAAGCACCGCAGGCAATATCGTCGGTGGCTCCCTGCTCGCCGTCGCCTTGGCCTATGGGCATGACGCCTTGAAACAGGACTCTGCGTGAAGGAAGCGAAAGGTCCCTCACTGCGTTCGGGATGACAACTTTGCCGGAATTGGCGCCGTGCATCCAATTGCTGTCATCCCGAACCAAGCGAGGGACCTTTGAATCACATGCGATGCGCTGGCGCTCGAAAGCAGGGAACTCCAGCCTTCCAATTGCGTTCCGTGTGAACTCCGGTTTCTCTTTGGCGCATGGCGGCGCACGAGCATGACCAGTTATTGCGGCGCCCCTCCTCACCCCTACGACTGGCTCGAGCGCTGGAACCTCGACCCGGTGCTGCTGGTCGCGCTCGCCATCGCGGCGGCGATGGCGCTGCGGTCGCCGCATCCGCGCCTCGCGCTGGCGTCGGTCGGCGTCCTCGCCGTGGTGTTCGTGTCGCCGCTCTGCGCGCTGAGCGTCGCGCTCTTCTCCGCCCGCGCCGTGCACCACGTGCTGCTGGTCGCCGTCGCCGCGCCATTCGCCGCTCTCGCCCTTCCTGCACGCGGATATCGCTATCTCGGAATCGCCTTCGCGATCTCGACCGCGACCCTGTGGGCCTGGCACCTGCCCGCGTTGTACGACCGCGCGCTGGGCAACACGGCGACCTACTGGCTGATGCAGCTCAGCCTGCTGGGCACCGCGATCTGGTTCTGGCGGGAGCTGTTCGCCGCACCGCCGGTGACGGCCTCGATGGTCTCGATCCTCGCGATGGCGCAGATGGGCATGCTGGGTGCGTTGCTCACCTTCGCGCGCGCGCCGCTTTATGCCAGCCATGCCGCGTCCACACTGCCCTGGGGGCTGGAGCAGGTCGCCGACCAACAGCTCGCCGGCCTGGTCATGTGGGTGCCGGGCGTGATCCCCTACGCGCTCGTGACAGCACTGATCGCGCGTCGCATCTGGACGCGGGCCGCCGGCACGGCATGATCGCGGCGCTGAAATTCCTCCACATCGCTGCCCTGTCGATCTGGTGTGCCGGCCTCGTCGGTCTGCCGCTTCTGCTCGCGCGCCACGATCCGTCTGACGACCAGCACCGCTACTCGCGACGCCGGATAGCGACCCATGTGGCCTATGTCGGCGTCGTGACACCGGCGGCCGTGATCGCGATCGGGCTCGGCACGGCACTGATCTTCCTGCGCGACGTCTTCGTACCCTGGATGTTCGTGAAGGTGGCACTGGTCGGCCTGCTTGTGCTCGCGCATGCCTGGCTGGGCCACCTCACCCTTCAGGTCGGCGAACGTCAGGGCGCCTACGCGGTGCCGCACCCGGCGCCGCTTCTCCTGATCTCCGGCCTCACGATGCTGGTGATCCTGATCCTGGTGCTGGGCAAGCCGTTCGTCGACGACCGCATCGTGCCAGCCTGGATGCTGGCGCCGCAGGGTCAGCGCTTACCGGTAGACGAGGTTCCGAGATGGTAGTCGAATACCAGCTTGCCGCCGTGCCACCCGGTGATGGCGGTGAAGCCCGCCGCCAACAGCGAGAGCATCGCGCCCCATGGCAGCACCGCCTGCTCGTAGCCCGTGAGACGGTAGCCCCAGTTGGCACCGAGGATGGAGAGCAGCATCACGGCGAGCACGAAGTGCGTCCAGCTGGCGGAGCGGGCACGGATGCCCGGCACCAGCAGCAGCTCGACGGTGCCGGCGAAACCGGCGGCCACGCCCAGCAGGAACGCCATGCCGCTGGCCCACAGGGCGGCCCGTGCCCAGAAGACGTCGCCCGTCCACCAGAAGAAGCCGTCGGCGCCCAGGGTGCACATGGTGAGCGCGATGGGAAAGGCGACCAGCATGGCGTGAATAGGATGGCCGGCGACGGCAATGCGCGATTCGGTGCGATGGAAGTGGGACTGCGCCTCGATCGGATCGACCCGCCCCTCGGCCTCTTCGGTCGGGGAACCTTCGGAAACAACAGCCATCGGCCCCTCCTCCATCCGCTGAGTGCAGCGCTGGTAACGATGGTCGTCGGTGGATGTTCCGGACCGCTGTCGACGCTCGACGCGGCCGGCCCGGCGGCGGCGCGGGTGGCCGCCTTCTGGTGGGCCATGCTGGCCGGCGCGACGGCGCTCACTCTGCTGGTCTTCGTGCTGCTGTTGCTGGCGTTCGTGCGCCGCGGACGTGAGGGCCCTGCCAGCCCGACCCTGTGGATCGGTGGGCTTGGTGTTGCCATGCCCATCATCGTGCTGCTGGCGCTGGTGGGCTACGCGCTGATACTGGGCGAACGCATCATCGCGCCCGGCCTCTCGGGCACCGTCGTCATCGATGCGACGGGCCGGCAATGGTCCTGGGAGTTCAGCCATCGCGTCGGCACCGAGACGCAGGTGACGGAGAACGAGCTGCACATGCCCGCCGGCCAGCCGGTGGTGCTGCGTATCGCCGCGGTCGACGTGATCCACAGCTTCTGGGTGCCCCGACTGGCAGGAAAGATGGACGCCATCCCCGGCCATGTGAACGTGCTTCGCCTGCAGGCCGTGGAGCCGGGCGTGTACGAAGGCCAGTGCGCGGAGTTCTGCGGCAGCGGCCATTCCGGCCACCTGTTCCGCGTGATAGTCCACGACGAAGCGGGTTGGGCCGCCTTCCAGCGCGGAGAGGACCGATGAACGCGTTGCGACGCCATCGTGTGCTCAACGCCATCTGGGGTGCGCCGACGGGTTGGCGCGGCACAGTGGTCTCTGTCAACCACTCCGACATCGGCAAGCGTTTCGTGATCGCCGCCTTCGTCTTCTTCGCCATCGGCGGTGTGCTGGCGATGATGATCCGCGCCCAGCTGGCGACGCCCGGCAGCGCCTTCGTCGGTCCCGACATCTACAACCAGCTGTTCACGATGCACGGCAGCATCATGATGTTCCTGTTCGCCATCCCGATGTTCGAAGGGCTGGCGCTCTACATGCTGCCGAAGATGCTGGGCAGCCGCGACATGGCCTTCCCCCGCCTCTCCGCCTATGGCTGGTGGTGCTACCTGTTCGGCGGAACGATCCTGATCGCCTCGATGGTGTTTGGCGTGGCGCCCGATGGTGGCTGGTTCATGTACACGCCGCTGTCCTCGAAGGCCTATACGCCGGGGATCAACGCCGACGTCTGGCTGCTGGGCATCACCTTCGTCGAGATTTCGGCGATCTCTGCCGCCATCGAGATCGCCGTCTCGGTTCTGAAGCTGCGCGCGCCGGGCATGCGGCTGGACCGCATGCCACTCTTCGCCTGGTATCTGCTGATCACCGCGCTGATGATGATCGTGGCCTTTCCGCCGCTGATCCTGGGCTCGATCCTGCTGGAAGTGGAGCGCGCGTTCGACTGGCCGTTCTTCGATCCGACGCGCGGCGGCAGTCCGCTGCTGTGGCAGCACCTGTTCTGGCTGTTCGGCCATCCCGAGGTCTACATCATCTTCCTGCCGGCGGCCGGCGTGATTTCCACCGTCCTGCCCGTGCTCGCCCGCACCCGCATCCTGGGCTACGGCTGGATCGTGGCCGCGTTGCTCTCTCTCGCCTTCCTCAGCTTCGGCCTGTGGGTGCATCACATGTTCACCACCGGCATCCCGCACATGGCGCTGGGATTCTTCTCGGCCGCCTCGGCGCTGGTGGCGCTGCCCACGGCGGTACAGGTCTTCGCCTGGATCGGCACGCTGTGGAACGGCCGGCCCGAGCTGAAGCTGCCGATGCTCTACCTGCTGGGCTTCTTCGTGATCTTCGTGATCGGCGGCATGACCGGCGTGATGCTGGCGATGGTGCCCTTCGACCTGCAGGCGCACGACACGCACTTCGTGGTGGCGCATCTGCACTATGTGCTGATCGGCGGCTTCATCTTCCCGATGCTCGCCGGCGCCTACTACTGGCTGCCGCATTTCACCGGCCGGACCCGCGACGACCTGCTGGGCAAGGCCTCGTTCTGGCTGATTTTTATCGGCTTCAACGTGACCTTCTTCATGATGCACCTGACGGGCCTGCTCGGCATGCGGCGGCGCGTCCACACCTACCCCGAAGAGGCGGGATGGACGCTGCTGAACCTGGTCTCGTCGGTCGGCAGTTTCGTCATGGCCTTCGGCTTTGCGCTGTTCGCCATCGACGTCGCATTGCACCTCTACTACGCGCGCCGCCGGCGCCGCAATCCGTGGACCGCCGGCACACTCGAATGGGCCATGCCGATCCCGACGCCCGCCTACAACATCGCAAGCCTTCCGACCGTCACCGATCGCGAGCCCATGACTCAGTCTCCTGCGCTCGCCACCGCATTGGCGCGCGGCGAAGGCTATCTCGGCGAGCCGCGCGATGGCTGGCGTGAGACGATGGCGGTGGAGACCACGACGGGCGCGATCGACCACATCGTCGTCCTGCCCGGCAACACGCGCCTGCCGATCGTCACGGCCGCGGTGACGGGGTGCTTCTTCCTCTGCCTGCTCGCCGGCCACTATTGGCTGTCGCTCCTGCCCGTGGCCGGCGTCGTGGCGCTCGGCCTGCGCTGGGCCTGGGTCCTCGACTGGCGCCAGGATCTCGGACCGCTGCCGATCGGCCGCGGCGAGGTGGCGCCGATCCATCGCGAGGCCGGCGGCGCGCCCGGCTGGTGGGGCAGCGCCTTCCTCCTGGTCGCCGATGGCACCGCTCTGGCCTCTTTGCTGTTCGGCTATGCCTTTCTCTGGGTCATCGCGCCGAACTGGCCGCCGCCCGAGCGGATCGAGGGTGGTCTCGCGGCGGCCCTCGTGGCCGCCGCAGCGGGACTGGCCGGCTGCCTGTTCACGCGTCGCTGCCTGGCCGATGGAGCCAACGGCCTGTCGGCGCCGGCCAGTCGCATGGCGCTCTCTGCTACCGCGGCGCAGCTCGTTACCATCCTCGCGCTCGTGACGCTCGGCATCACGGCGTTGCCCGCGCCGCAGGAGCACGCCTACGCCGCCGGCAGCTGGGCGCTGCTGGCCTACGCACTGCTGCACGCCGCCATCGCCCTGCTCTGCGCAGGCTTCGGCCGTATCCGCATCACCGCAGGCCACGTCTCGCCGCGTCGCACGCTGGACCTCCGCGTGGCGCGCCTGTTCGGCGACTACTCGGCGGCGACGCTCGCGATCGTGCTTGTCTGTCTCTTGGCGCCTGCGGTGGCGGCGTGAGTCTGCTCGCGCGAATCAGCGCCGGGCTCCTTCTCTGGGCCTTCGGCTTCTCGCTCCTCTACGCGATGCAAGGCACGGGCTGTGCCTATGGCTGGGCGGATGTTGCCCTCTTTGGCACCACGCTGCTGCGCGGAATCTTGGTCGCGACCTGGCTGGTGCTCGTCGCCGCGTGCCTCGCGCTGCTGCGGCTCGTGCGTTCGGCCTCGTCGGACTTCGAGAACCGGGTAACACTTGCAACGACGCTCGCAGGCGCCGGCGCCATGCTGGTGACCGGCTCGCCAGTCGCGCTCACCTCGGCGTGCGCTTGATCAACATCACCTCCCCGTCACACCGGAGGTGAAGAAGCAACCTCAATCCTCGTCCGGATCGCCCTCGGTCTCCCGTAGCGAGATCGCATCGGCGAAGCGCTTCGCGACGGCATGCAGGCCTGCCTCTTCGGCGGCGCGCAGGCCCTCGCGGTTGGCATCGAGCCGGGCGAAATCTTCCGGCGGCGCGGCAGCCAGCGCCCGCTCAAGCAGGTCGATGGCTTCGCCGTATTTCTTCTGGCCGCGCAAGGCGGCGGCGACCTTGGTCGCGTCCAGCAGACTGCTCATGAACTCCAACTTCCTCCCGATGGGCGAGGCGATCAACGGCCCCGGTGCGGGGAAGTTGCACCCGATCGCCAGCCCAGGGCCAGGGCCGCCAGCGCAGCCAGCGCGGCGCTGACGAGCAGGAGGATATCCATGCCGGCCACTGGCCAGAGACGCGCGTGTCCGAGGCTCCGCACGAGATGATCGCCGGTGGTGATCCAGTTGAGCAGCACCGCGACCAGAGCGAGGGCCGCGATCGCCCCGCATTGTTCGATCCACGCACGCCGCGGCCGCAGCGCGGCATGGGCGAAGCTCGCCAGCCATGCGAGATAGAACGCCCACATCTCCAGTGACGCACGATCCTCGCCGAGGAAGACCGTACCGAGCGGCAGCAGCCGGTTGGCGACGAAGAACGAAAGCGTGGCGATGACGATGCCGCTCGCCGAGCCGATGGTCAGCGCCTCCACGAGGCGCACGCCGCGCGGGCCCAGGCGGTCGTCCTTCTTCCTCCGCGACTCCAGCCAGAAGAGATAGCCGGTCGCGATCAGCGCACAGCCCGCGAGGCCCAGGACGAAATAGACCCAGCGCAGGGTCCAGTGGCGGAACTGGATGAGATGCAGCCCGGCGATGAAGCGTTGCGCCGACAGGACCGGCTGCGGCGCGATGCGACGGTGTAGTAGCGCGCCGGTGCTCGTGTCGAAATAGGCAATGTCGGAACGGCCCGCGACGCGGTCCTCGCCGTGGCGGGCCACCTGCACCACCGCGGCGGCATCGCCGGGATGGCGGACGAACAGGTATCGCGGCGTCTCGCCGTCCCACAGCTGCCGCGCGTCGCCCATCATGGCATCGAGCGACGCGAGCGCGCCGGGCCGACCGAGCCTCGGTCTGTCATAGTTTCCGTAGGCTTCGCGCGCGAAGGCGCGCGCCTCGTCGCCATAGGCGAACTGGATCGTGCCGGGAAAATACACGCCATAGAAGATGATCACGCCCGACAGGGTGATCATGAAATGAAACGGCAGGCCCAGCACGCCGGTCACGTTGTGCAGGTCGAGCACCAGGCGGCGCGGCTGTTTGTCGGCCCGGAAGGTGAAGAAGTCGGCGAAGATCTTGCGGTGGATCACCACGCCCGAAACGCAGAGCAGCAGCATCGCCATGCCCGCCATGCCGACGATCCAGTAGCCCAGCCGGACATGCAGCATGTAGTGAAAGGGATAGAGGAAGCCCGTGCCCGCCCATGTGCCGGGATCGGGCAGCGCGGCGCCGGTCGCAGGATCGAACAGCCGCACGAGCTGGCGCGTCCCCTCGCGCCACGTGACCTGGAGCACCGGAGCCCGTTCCGTCGGAAGCTGCGCGAACCACGAGGTTGCCTTGGCGGCCGCCGCCGCCTCATAGGAAACACGCAGCGCGTCGACGACTGCGACCTCATCGGTCGGCGCGAGCCGCGTCATCGGCGCCATCCAGCGATCGATCTCGCGATCGAACACCGACAACGTCCCCATCCAGAAGATGGCGAACAGCAGCCCGCCCAGCACCACACCGGCCCAGGTATGAAGCCAGTCCATCGAGGCGCGAAAACCCGTGCCCATGTCGACAGCGTGCAGCCAGCCCTAGAAGTCCGCCGTCAGGGCGAGGCGGAAGGTGCGCGGCGTGCCGACATTGAGACGCGTGTTGAACGACACCATCGACCAGTAATTGGTATCGAGAAGGTTCTCGACGTTGAAGCGGATCGCCACCGGCTTGCCCGTGGGACTCTTGGCGTCGGCGATCACATAGCGCGCGCCGACGTCGAAGCGCACCCAGTCGGGAATGCTCTGCCGCGGATTGGTCAGACCGACATATTGGGTACCGGTGTAGATCACCCTTCCGTCGAGCGTCAGGCCGCGCACGAACGGCGTGTCCCATTCGCCGGCCAGGTTCACCTGCACGTTGGGCGCGCCGGCGGCCTGCCAGCCGTCGTTCACTCCGCCCGCCGTACTGACCAGGATCGCCTCCTGGAACATCGCGCCACCCAGCAGCCGCACGCCCTCGGTCGGCGTTCCGAACACATTGAGTTCGATACCGCGGTTGCGCTGCAGGCCGTTTTCCGTGAGCGTATTGGTCGCGGCATTGGCGATGGAGCTGGGCTGGCTGATCTGGAAGGCGCTGAGCGTCGTGGTGAACTTGCCCCAGTCGATCTTGGTGCCGACCTCGAACTGCGTCGACAGGAAAGGCGAGAACACCTCGCCGGCATTGGCGAAAGTCGGCCCGACAACCGTGCCGGGCTGCAGACCCTGGATGAAGTTGCCATAGAACGAGACCTCCTTCCACGGGCGCACGACCAGCGCCACCGAGGGGGTGATCGCATCCTGCAGGTAAGCCGAGGTGAGCACGCCGTTCGTGAGGTTGAAGTTCTCGCCCATGATCTGCTGGTAGCGCGCGCCGACCGTGAGCTGCACGCGCTTCTCGGCGAAGGACAGCGTGTCGGCGATGGCAAAGCTGTTGAGCTGCAGCGTGCTCGACTTGCGCGGCGACTGGGTGGTGATGTTGGGCTGCGCGATGACGTTCGGCGTGTAGATGTTCGAGGCATAGGCGGTGCCGATGCCGCGCCCGAAGCCGAACACCTGCTGGTAACGCACCGCACTGATGACGAAGCTGTGTCCGACCGGCCCGGTTTCGGCCTCTCCGCGCAGGCCGATCTCGCTCGTCCACTTCGTTTCGTAGGAGGTATTCGAGTAGGGAGTCTGCGTGCTGGCCCCGCTCCAGCTCGAAACAATGGGATCGCCCGACCACAGCGAGTTCCAGCGATTGTCGTGCGCGCCGATCGCGCCATAGAGGGTGACGCCCGGCCAGACATCGACCTCTGCCCGCAGCGCGCCGAACAGGTCCTGCGAATAGGTTTTGGTCCAGGGCAGGATGAAGTTGCTGTTAAGGTCCGGTACGCCCGGCACCGGCGCGCCGGCTGCCACGCTCACATAGCCAACGCCGCCGCTGATGTACTGGGACTGGTAGCCGCCGTCGAAGGAGACGCGGAAACCGTTGCCGCGATAGTCGAGCCCGATCGTGCCCAGTCCCAGCTCCTCGGCATTCCACATCACGGGCGTCTGGCCGGCGCGATAGGCGCCGTTCAGGCGCACGCCCAGTTCCTTGTCGGGGCCGAAGCGGCGGCCGACATCGACGGCGCCGCCGAACTGCGCGGCCGAACTGTAGGCGGCGGTCACGCGGTTCATCGGCTCGTCGTGCGCGCGCTTCGGCACGACGTTGATCGTGCCGCCGATCGCGCCGGTGGGCGGCATGCCGTTCAGCATCGCGCTCGGCCCTTTCAGCACCTCGATTCGTTCGGCCAGTTCGACGCCGATCGAATAGGAAGGCAGCAGGCCGTAGAGCCCGCCATAGGCGATGTCGGTGCCCTCGACCGTGAAGCCGCGGATCATCATGTTCTGCGCGCCGTTGTTGCCGGTCGGCCGCACGATGCGGACCGACGGATCGTCGATCAGTACGTCGCGAATGGTCTGTGCCTGCTGGTCCTGTGCCTTCTGCGCGGTGTAGCTCGTCTGGTTGAACGGCGTTTCCATGACGTCGCGATTGCCCAGCAGTCCGAGCTGGCCGCCCGTCGCCACCTGCCCGCCGGCATAGGCCGGCGGGATGTTGTCGATCATCGCCTGCGACGGCACCGCGAAGATGCCCTGCACCTGCACGGGATCGAGTTGGAGCGTCGAGGGATCGAGCGGTGCCTGGCCGACGCGCTGGAGCGCGATGGTCGTGCCACCGAGCAGGCTGTAGGTGAGTCCGGTACCCGCGAGCAGGCGCTGCAGTGCCTCGTCGACGCTCATCGCCCCCTGCACCCCCTCGGTCGAGAGGCCGCGCACGAGCGCGGCATCGGCGGAAATCTGGCGGCCGGACTGCTGGCCGAACAGCGGCAGGGCGCTCACCAACGGCTGCGGTCCGATGTTGAAGGCACGCTGTGCCGGCGCCTGGACGGTCTGAACCTCGGACGACTGAGCGAAGGTCGGTGCCGTCCCCGTCGCCAGTGCCATCGTGATCGCAGACGTGCCCAGCACCGCCGTGACGCTCAGAGAACCCAAACGCTTGTCCATCGCCGCAACATCTCCCCGCAGAGCAGGAACATCGGACGCTGCCCACCCTCGTGGAGGACAGCGCATTCGCTCCTTCACTAGGGCAACGAGCGGCTCGCCGACTTTTCTAAGAAAATCGTTCGAGCGCGTGATCGGACATCACGAGGCGGAGACGACCAGTAGCCACGGCGTCAGGCGGCGCACCTTGGCGCCATGCACGCGCGCCATGCCGCGCAGCGCATCCTCGGGGTCGGCGAGATTGTAGGCGCCGGTGATGCGGCGATCGGCCAGCCGGCCATCGGTCAGCACGATCGTGCCACCGAAGTAGCGACGCAGCTGATCGATCGCATCGCCCAGTCGAGTCTCCTGCGCGTAGAGCTGGCCCTGCCGCCAGGCCGCCACGAGTTCGGGCTGCTCGCTGCCCCGAGTCGAGAGGCCGTCGCTCGCGACCCGCACGAACTGACCGGCGACGAGCCTCGCCGCATTCTCGATGGGCGCACCGGCCGTAGCGACGGCGACGATCCCCTCCTCGACCGACACGGCGACATCGTCACTGCCGAGGCGGACGTCGAAACGCGTGCCCAGCACGGTTGTCTCGACGTCCCGCGCCCTCACCCGGAAGGGCCGCGCGGGATCGGGCCGCACCTGGAAGAAGGCCTCCCCCGAGAGAAGCTCGACACGACGTCCCGGCTGGTCGTCGGCGATGGTCACGGCGATGGCGCTGGCCGGCGCCAGAATCACGCGGCTGCCGTCGGGCAAGTCGACCTGGCGCAGCTCGGCCGTGCCAGTCACGTGGTCGGCGCGCATCTGCAGGAGCATCGCAGGCCCCGTCCACAAAGCGAGACAGGCGGCGGCCGCGAGAGCCAGCGCGGGCATCGCCCAGCGGCGAGCGGAGGTCCTTGGGCTCATTGGCGAGACCTGCGCACCGGCTGCCGGCGTCTTCGTGACGGCACCGGCCTCCCGTACGGCGGGCAGCAGGGCCGCCATGTCGGAAAAGCTCTGCGTCGAGGCCCAGGCCGATACGTTTTCCGGACGGGCCTTGAGCCATTCGTCGAATCGCTGGCGCAGCTCGGCATCGTCCGGCTCCTCCTGCAGGAGGATCAGCCAGTCGGTGGCTTCGTTCGAGGCCCGTTCGACGTCGGCATCCGTCACGCGCTTCATCCCTCCTCATACGGAGACCTACCCCGCATACTGCCAACGCCCGGTATGTCCGGTTTTCTAATGATTAATGCGAAGCGGCGGAATTATTTCCAGCGCAGCCGCTTCTTGCAGTGCGCAATGGCATCCGATACCAGCTTGTGCGCCAGCGGCAGGGAGATCCCGAGGCGCTCGGCGATCTCGCGGAGCTTGCAGCCCTCCAGCCGGTGCATCTCGAAGGCGCGTCGCGTGCGCTCCGGCAGTTCACCCAGCGCCAGCTCGAGCAGGCGAAGCTCGTCGCGGTAGAGCGTCAGCATCTCCGGCGTGGACGCAACGCCGGCCGCCGTCACTGCCTCGGCGACGCCGTTTGCCAAGGCCTCGGTCTCGCGCGCGCTGCGGCGGCGGCCGTCGAGCGCCAGATTGCGGACGATGCGATAGAGATAGCCCAAGGGTTCGTCGAGAAATCGCTGGCGCGCCACCTCGTCGAAGCGCAGCCAGGCTTCCTGCACCAGCTCTTCGGCCTGAGTGCGCGAGCCCACGATACCGGTCGCATAATCGACCAGCGAGCCTCGATGCTCGACATACAATGTGGTGGTCTCGGACGGCACGCTCCGACAATATTAGAAATGCGAATGCCTCGCAATTACAAACAATGAAGGCGCGTTTGCCGCAGCCCTTGCCTCAGGCGCGCCCGCGGGCCGGCATCGAATGGACGCAATGGCCGCGCCATCTAAGACCCGTCAAATTCATAAGGTGATCATGTCCTTCAGGCGCATGTTCTGCGCTCTATCGTTGTGGCGCGCAGCAAGCCACGCAAGGCGTCATGCCGGTCGTCAA
Organism: Reyranella sp.; assembly: GCF_052439685.1. Lineage (GTDB taxonomy): Bacteria > Pseudomonadota > Alphaproteobacteria > Reyranellales > Reyranellaceae > Reyranella. The sequence goes on along the minus strand of NZ_JBQVQG010000003.1, from coordinate 6,821 downwards.
GCCTCGCGTGCCGAAGCTGCCGCTCTGCTGACCTGCTTCAGGGCAAGGGCTGAAGCTTGAACAGGCAGGCATAGTCTCGATTGTAGACCTGCAGGTCGCGGCCTCTGGCATTTCCGGTGAGGTCGACCGTGAAGGTTCTCTGGCCAACGGGGATCGAGATGGTCCGGGCAATGGAACCATCGGCCGAGACCGGCACCATGAACGTATCCCCCTCGCCAGCCTTGACCGATAGAGCGCTGCCGTTGTCGGCGAAGGCGAAGAAGAGCTTCGAGACGTCCGCTTGGCGGCAGAGCAACGGGGAGTGTGATTCGAGGACCGGCTTCGCCCGCCAGGAGTCGGCGACGGCGGCGGTCGAAGTCGAAGTGATGACACCTGCAATCACAGCCACCAAAGAAAAACGCACACCAACCTCCCGAACCTGATGGATACTTCCGTCAACTGCTCGAAGGGCCCTGAGTTGCATGAAATGCGCTGGAACCTGGATCGCCCGGAAGCGTAACTGCAAGCGGCGGAGGTCGCGGGGACCGTTCGGATTGGACGGACGTGCGCGCTTAGAATAGTCCTCTGCCACGCGTACAGATAAAGAGTAACCCGATGTTGTTATCCCGCGCCGACGTGATCGAAGTCCTGCGACTGGCACGCGACGGCAAGCTCGTCGAAGCGATGCGCGCGCTGACGGAAGCTCCGTCAGGGTCGTCGCCCGCGGTTCTCCGCCGCGAGCCGCCCTCGTCGTTTGACTATCACATCGTGGCGAGTGCTGCCGGGGAGCGCCGCTTCAAGCTCTACAAGCCCGCCGGACATGACGGGCGGCCCCTGCCGCTGATCGTGATGCTTCACGGCTGCAGCCAGTCGCCCGACGATTTCGCGGCCGGCACACGTATGAACGAACTCGCCGACGAGCGGCGGTTCCTGGTTGCCTATCCCGAGCAGCCCCAATCGGCGAACCCCAACAAATGCTGGAACTGGTTCAAGGTGGGCGACCAGATTCGCGACTTGGGCGAGCCGCACCTGATCGCCGAGATCACGCGCCAGATCCTGCTCGAGCATGCGGTCGACGAAGACCGGGTCTATGTCGCGGGCCTGTCCGCCGGCGGCGCGGCGGCGGCCATTATGGGCGCCACTTATCCCGATCTCTACGCCGCAGTCGGCATTCATTCCGGCCTCGCCTGCGGCGCCGCGCGGGACATGCATGCCGCCTTTTCGGCGATGCGTCAGGGCGCTCCCGCGGCCCGCCTTCCCGTGCGGATTGGCCCCGTCGTTCCGACCATCGTCTTCCACGGCGATCGCGACACGACGGTCAATCCGGTCAATGGCGACCAGGCGAGCGAACAGGCGTCCGGCGGACCGGGCGTGCGCACGCGCCTGTCACATGGGGCGACCGCGACCGGAATCGCCTTCACGCGCACGATCCGCTTCGATGCGCAGGAGCGCGCCATCGGCGAACAATGGGTGCTGGAGGGTTTGGGGCACGCCTGGTCGGGCGGCAGCGCGCTCGGCACCTTCACCGATCCGCGCGGCCCCGACGCCAGCCGCGAGTTCGTGCGCTTTTTTTTCGAGCACCGCCTGTCCAGCCGCAACCCGGAGCTGGTCAGCCGCGGGCTTCCTGCCAGTGCGGGTAAGTGACGTACGCCGTCAACGCACCCTCCTCATGGGAGAGGATGGTCACCGCCTCGCCCTTAGGCATGTAGATGAACTCCCCAGCGCCGCCCGTCACGGTGCCGTCGCGGCTGGTGACCGAGATCCGGCCCTCGAGGATCAGCATGACGTCGTCGACCGCCATGGTCTCGTCGAGGCGCTGGTTGGGACCGTAGCGGCCGTAGCCAATCGTGATCGAGCCGCCATGGCGCTGGTCGATCACGTTGCCGACGAAGATGTCGCCCTCCTGCCCCGGCGATCGTTCGAGGGACGCATCCTTCAGTCCGAACTTTCGAACAGCCATGAAGCGTCTCCTTCGATGCTAGCGGCGCCGGTCGCCTTTGTCGCCCTGGCCGCGTTTGGCGACCGTCTTGGCCTTCCGCCGACGGTCCGCCGTCAGCGAACGCCCCACATCCTCGACTTCCTTGAAGGAGGTCCCGCGAGCATTGCGGCGCACGAATAGCTTATTGGTGCCGGTGTCGATCAGCTCGCGCGGGGCCGCACTCTTGCGTGCGGACTTCTTCGTCGCGACTTTCTTCTTAGCGACCTTTTTCTTGGCGACTTTCCTCTTCGCGATCTTTTTCTTCACCGCCTTCTTCGCGACCTTCTTCCTCGCAGCCATCGTATGCTCCTCAATGGACGTGCGGCGTTGAACGTTTCCGGACTGTGAAAAGTTGCAGTCGGCGCGTCCCGTCGGCATTGCATTCAAGACCAGGGCGTGGTCTACGCACGCTCTCACTCGCATGGACCCGGTGAAACCCCGGGTGGCTATTCCGGCCGCCGATCCGCCGGGCAACTCTCACATTGAACGCCCACATGCCGTCTTCGCCCGCAGGCGAGGAATCTCCGTGGCTTCATGTGTATGTGCAGCGATCTCCAATGTTCAGCAGTTTCAAGTCCGAATGGTTCGGAAACCTCGGCCAGGCGCGCCGCGATTTCCTCGCAGGCCTCGTCGTCGCGCTCGCCCTCATTCCCGAAGCCATCGGCTTCTCGATCATCGCCGGCGTCGATCCGCGGGTTGGCCTGTGGGCTTCGGTGGCGATCGCCATCGTCATCTCGCTGCTCGGCGGCCGGCCGGGCATGATCTCGGCGGCCACCGCCGCGGTTGCCGTCGTCGTCACGCCGCTGGTGCGCGATCATGGTGTCGACTACCTGTTCGCCGCCACCATCCTGATGGGCGTGATCCAGATCGCGGCGGGCTTCCTGCGCCTCGACCTCCTCATGCAGTTCGTCTCGCGTTCGGTGATCACCGGCTTCGTCAATGCGCTCGCCATCCTGATCTTCATGGCGCAGATCCCGCAACTCACGGGCGTGTCGTGGCACACCTATGCTATGATCGCCGCGGGCCTCGCGATCATCTACCTGCTGCCCCGCCTCACCACCGCCGTTCCGTCGCCGCTGGTGGCCATCGTCGTGCTGGCGGCGCTCAGCATCGGCCTCGATCTGCCGGTCCATACGGTCGGTGACATGGGCAAGCTCCCCGAGGCGCTGCCGAGCCTCGCCCTGCCGCAGGTACCGCTCACCTGGGAGACGCTGCGGATCATCCTGCCTTTCTCGCTCACCATGGCGGCGGTTGGCCTGCTCGAATCGATGCTGACGGCGCAGATCGTCGACGACATGACGGATACGGACAGCGACAAGCGCCGCGAGTGCCTGGGCCAGGGCGGCGCCAACATCGCGGCCGCCCTCGTGGGCGGCATGGGCGGCTGCGCGATGATTGGGCAATCGGTGATCAACGTGACCTCGGGCGGGCGCACGCGGCTCTCGACATTCGTCGCGGGCGCCGCACTCCTGTTCCTGCTGGCGGTGCTGGGCCCGCTGGTCGGGCGCATCCCGATGCCAGCGCTGGTCGCCGTCATGATCATGGTGTCGATCGGCACCTTCAGCTGGAACTCGATCCCCAACCTGCGCCGCCATCCGCCGACCTCCAGCGTCGTGATGATCGTAACGGTCTGTGTCGTCGTCTTCACACACGACCTGGCGCAGGGCGTACTGGCGGGCGTGCTGCTGTCCGGCATCTTCTTCGCCGGCAAGGTCCGCCGCATGTTCGCGGTCGAACGCAGCGAAAGCGACGGCACGATCACCTATCGCATCAGCGGCGAAATTTTCTTCGCCTCGGTCGACCGCTTCACCCGCGCCTTCCTGCCCGAGCGGGGAAAAACTGTGACCATCGATGTCTCCGGGGCACATTTCTGGGACATCTCCGGCGTCGGCGCGCTCGACAAGATCGTCGCCCGACTGCGCCGCGACGGATCGGAGGTGAAGGTCATCGGCTACAACGAGGCCAGTGCCGACCTCGTCGACCGTTTCGCACTTCACGACAAGACCGGCGTCGAGCTGGGAGTCGTGCCGCACTGACTGCAGCTTCGCGAAAGAAGAAACCTGCGCGCCTCGGAGCGAGAAGCGCGATGAAAGTCACTGGTCTGACGATATTGCAGTCGAAGCACAATATTAGGAGGTGGCGTCAGAACTGTCAGTAGCAGCAGAGAGGTTTTGGCAACGCAGCAAGCGCAAAGGGCGTGATAAGCTATCGCACCGCTGGTGCAATCTATAACATCAAAGTGGATCGCGCCTGCGGCGATGGCGCCGCCTGTATCGCCACGCCGCTATGACGTAACCTGTGCCCCTTACGTCAGGAGGTGCAATGTCGGGCAGTCACCAGCACGACCATGACCACGAGCATGGATCCGAGCTTTCGGAAATGCAGCTTCGGGTCCGCGCTCTCGAAACCATTCTGACCGAGAAGGGCTATGTCGATCCGGCGGCGCTCGATTCGATCATCGAGACCTATGAAACGAAGATCGGGCCGCATATCGGTGCGCGGGTGGTGGCGCGGGCCTGGATCGATACCGACTTCAGGACGGCGCTGATCGCCGACGCCAGCAAGGCAATCGCTCGGCTCGGTCTCGAGCAGAAGGTTGGCGACCATCTGATCGCGGTGGCGAACACACTCACCACCCACAACATGATCGTCTGCACCCTTTGCTCCTGTTACCCGTGGGACCTGCTGGGCCTCCCGCCAGCTTGGTACAAGTCGGCGCCCTATCGCGCCCGCACGGTCAAGGAGCCGCGCAAGGTGCTGGCCGATTTCGGTGTGACCCTGCCCGAGGACACCAAGGTGCGGGTGTGGGATTCGACGGCCGAGACGCGTTTCATCGTGCTGCCGATGCGGCCCGCCGGGACCGAGGGCTGGTCCGAGGAGAAACTCGCCTCCCTCGTCACCCGCGATTCGATGATCGGCACCGGATTCCCGAAGGCCGCGAACGAGGTCGCGCCATGAACGGCGTGCACGACATGGGCGGCATGGACGGGTTCGGCAAGGTCGCGCCCGATCCGCACGAAGTGCCCTTCCACGCCGACTGGCAGGCGCGCTGCTTCGCGCTCAACCGGGTCATGGGCTCGGCCGGCGAATGGAACATCGACATCGGCCGCTATTGGATCGAGACGCTGCCGCCCGCCGTCTATCTTTCCTCTTCCTATTACAGGAAGTGGTTGCTGCGCCTGGAACGTCTGTGCCTCGATCGCGGCCTCGTATCGGAAGCCGAATTGGCAAACGGCCATCCGACTGGACCGGGCCGGCCGCTGAAACGCCAGCCGCTGTCGGGTCCCGAGGCCGGCGCTGCCGTGAGCCGCCCCAACCACGATCAGCCGCCGCGCGCGCCGGCCCTGTTCGCGGTCGGCCAGAAGGTGCGCGCGCGCAACATCCATCCTCGTTCGCACACGCGCCTGCCGCGTTTCACGCGCGGTCACCTCGGCACGATCGAGCGCATCCAAGGCTGTCACACCTATCCCGACGCCATGGTCGAAAAGAATATCAAACAGGGTGAATGGCTCTACACGGTGGTGTTCGAAGGGCTGGAACTATGGGGACCCGATGCCGAGGTCGGCGCCACCGTTTCCATCGAGGCGTTCGAGCCATACCTGGAGTCGGTGTAATGGCGCAGGATCTCGCTTCAGTCCGCACGTTGCTGGAAACCGTACCCGGCATCCCGTGCCAGGGCGAGGCGCCGATCTTCGCCGAGCCATGGCAAGCCCAAGTCTTCGCCATGGCGCTCAGCCTGCAGCAGCGCGGCGTCTTCACATGGCATGAATGGGCCGAAGAACTCGGTCTCCAGATAAAGTCCGCCCTCGCGGAGGGCGATCCCGACGACGGCTCGACTTATTACTGTCACTGGCTTGCAACGCTCGAACGTCTGGCGGTACGCAAAAGTATCGCCTCGCCGGAAACCCTCGATCGCTACGTTCGCGCCTGGATCCATGCCGCGGATCGCACGCCGCACGGCCAGACGATCGAACTCACGCCGGACGACTTCGGGTGAAGCAAAGGCCTGGTTCATTGCGCAAAGATTAAGCAATCGTTGTTCAAACTAAGCCCACGATCGAAGCCTCTTGATAGGTATCGTCTTCATCAGCGCTCGCGCATGTCACGCCCTTAAGGAGGCCATTTCAAAAAGCCCTTACCAAAATGCAAAAAGATTCCCGACTACACTCGTTCTGCATGGTGCCGCTCGGCATCACTTTTGGCGGGGCTGATGAGCCAAAGTGTGGCACTCATCGATTTTCCAAGGTCAACCTAAGTCTTTAAGTAGTCAGAGTGGCATGAATTGCGCTAGCAGGCTGTTGAAGAAGTCTGGCGATGGGCGATGAAGGGTATGTCGTCGCCATTATCGAGGCAGATCTCGCCTTCAAGGGAGCCATCGGCCTGAAGTTCGGCCCAGCCATGGCCGGAGACTTCTTCACTCTCGTCGTTGCCGTCCCAGTCGAACTCGACGTCGGTGCCGTGGCAGGCGCCGTGGATCGAGCCGGTGAGGCAATCGAAGGCGAACTCGCCGCCCTCTTTGCCGAACAGCATGTAGGCACCCGGCCCGGCCATGTTCCAGCCAGGTGTCTCGACGACACGCCATCGACCCAGCATGCTCATGCCGGTGCCGCCAAGAGCTTGGGAAGTCGAACCAGATTGTAGGCGGCCAGGGCGAGCGTGAAGGTGGCGTCCACCCGTGCTCGTCCTCGCAGCTTGATCTTGGCCAGCCCGGCTGAAGCCTTGATCCAGCCAAACACCTCCTCGATCCGCTTGCGGCAGCGCTGGCTGATGTCGTAGCCGACGTGGCGCGTCACGCGGCGGTCGACGGACGTCTTGCGGGCCTTGCCGGTCTTGCTCGGATGGCCGTCGATAGCAATGTGGGGGC